>CAWAKF010000051.1:0-22988 GCA_963782435.1 uncultured delta proteobacterium | reverse complement strand
GATTGAACTGCAACTGGGACTACGACAAGCTGCACAACATTTCCAATGAGCATAAGACCGTGCGAGAGTTTTTGGGGCATACGATTTATGAATTTGATCAACAATACAGTTTGCAGTCGCTGAAAGACAACCTGGCGCTTTTCACTCTGGATCTGCTCGATGAAATCAATCAGATAGTGGTAAGAGCCGGACACGATCGGGTTGGTGGTCAAGGGGAATTTCGGCTGAAGGGACGTTGTGATTTGTTTGTGGTGGAGTCCGATGTTCAGTATCCTACCGACATCAACTTGCTATTGGATGCCATCCGTAAGGTGGTGTTTCTGATCGGGGAGCTTTGTGATCAGTTGGGAGGCACCGATTGGCGGCAGTATCGGCATATTTTCAAAAAGATCCGGAAGCAATTTAACGTGGTGCGCCGGCTCAAACATTCGTCATCAAAGGATGGTGCGAAAAAGGCTCAACGGGAGCAGTTGATTATCGAGGCGCATCGGGAATACGTGGATTTGGTTGATCATTATGTGCAGCGAGCCCAGGCCAGCCTTGGTGTTTTGAATGTGCTGGATATGGGCACGATGGCCCAAATAATGGTCATTGAAGGATATATCGCTCATGCGGAACGTAGATCGATCAGATTCGACGACGCGTTTTGGAGGGTAGCGCCATTGCCCACCAGGAGAAGGTGTTTTCGATTTTTGAAGAGCATACGGAATGGATATCTAAGGAAAAGCCGGAGTGTCTCAGGAGCTTGGATTGGGAGTTTGTGTGTTGGAAGATCAGTATGGTTTTATCATGCATCATCAGGTGATGGAACACGAGAAGGATGTCGACCTGGCGGTGTCAATGGTCGCCGAAGCCCAGCGGAGATTTCCGGCATTGGCGATGTGCAGTTTTGACAAAGGGTTTTATGGCCCTGCCAACAGAAGCGATCTTGGGGTGTTGCTGGAGGAGGCCGTGCTTCCCAAGAAGGGGAAATTGTCCAGAAGCGATAAACAGATCGAGTACTCGGAGCCCTTTGTCGAATCCCGGCGCAAGCACACGGCCGTGGAATCGGCGATCAACGCGCTTGAGAATCACGGTCTGGATCGTTGTTTGGATCATGGATTGAACGGCTTCAAGCGCTATGTTGCGCTGGCAGTGCTGGCGCGCAACCTTCAGAAACTGGGATCACTGCAACGAGAAAGGGAACTTAGGAGGCTGAAGCGGAAAAGAAAACTGGCTGCCTGAGACGGTAACCAAAGCGACATAAAAAATGGGATAGAGGAGAAGTGTTTCCAAAATTCACTAAAACCAAGCTTGAAATCAGTTATCCGCCTTCCAGAGGATGCGCGAACACATTTTAACTCCTAAAAGTATTTTTTCTATGCCAGCGTATCTCAAAAAATTGGGGTTTTGGGTCAGACACTAATTATTAAAAAGGATTCTATTTATGATCCGCCCCGCTATTCTTTTATGCTTTTTCTTGTCAGGATTCAGTAGCCTTCTTTATGAAGTCCTTTGGTTGAGGATGCTTATTTTGATATTTGGCTCGACCACCCTGGCCGTCAGTACGGTCTGACTTCTTTCATGGGGGGGCTGGCCCTGGGGAGTTATCTCTTCGGCCGGATGATGGATCGAAAAAAACGCCCTTTATTGTATTATGGTATTCTTGAAGGCCTTATAGGTCTCTATGCCTTGATGATCCCCTGGCTCTTTTCTTTCCTGATTCCGCTTATCGGGTCCTCGGGTAGATTCCCATCCTAATTTTTTAGGATTTACTTTAGTACAATTTCTGTTGGTTTCCCTGGTTCTGGTTATCCCGACGACCTGCATGGGCGCCACTCTACCCATCTCAGCAATTGGGCCGTTCAGCAGGATACTACTTTGGGGTTACCATCGGCCGCCTTTACGCCCTGAATACCTTCGGTGCAGTGATAGGGACGGCTTTGAGCGGTTTTTTCCTCATTCCCCTATTGGGGTAAATAGAACTTTGGGAACTGCCTTAGCAGTCAATCTTCTGGTCGCTTTAAGCATCTTTTGGCTCATCCGTCACTACCCGCCCCTCCAACTCCTCAAAGGCTACCATCTTTTGCAGAGAAAGAACCCGGCCAATCTAAACGACCCCATTCTCCCCTATGCCGAGAGGGGTCATCTGGTCGGTGGTGCTGGGTATTCCCTTGTCTGGATTTATCTCCATGATCTATGAGGTGGCCTGGAGCCGGACCCTCTCCCTCTTAGTAGATTCTTCGGTTTATGGGTTTACCATTATGCTGACCACCTTCCTGGTGGGGATCGCCCTGGGTTCCTATGTTTTTTCCTACAAGGTGGATAGCCTCCGGTTTCAGGGATTTGTCTGGGCCTGGCTGCAAATAGGGATGGTGTTTTTGCCTTTCTAAGCCTGCTTTTTTTTCAGGAGCTTCCCTACTGGTATCTTCTTCTCTATCGTTCTCTCGGACAATCTATCAATTTTCTGCTGGCCGGGAAATTACATTGGCCTTTTTTATTATGCTGGCCCCAACCCTTTTTATGGGTGCTATTTTCCCTTTAACCATTAAGATTTATGCTTCCAACATAAATAGGGTGAGCCGGCTGGTGGGAAATATTTATACCATCAATACCCTCGGTTGCATTCTAGGTCCATTTGCCGGCAGTTTTTTTTTATCCATTTGGGAATCCGAAATACCCTGCTTTTAGGAATCGGTCTGAATCTCCTTCTGGGTTTGTTCCTGTTATTGATCACCCCGGCCCCCGACCCGGATTAAAATGGGTCCAGTCCGGCGGTCCTGTTATTAACCGGGATTATCCTGTGGTTTCCTCCTGCCTGGAAAGCTCCCTTGATGGTCAGCGGGGTTTATATTTATGCGCAGTATTTTGATAAAACCTCCCGCCGGGATTTGCTGAAAATGTATGAACCTAAAAACGATCCGCTGTTATTTTATAAAGAAGGACATACCTGCACCATCAGTGTTCACAAATCCAGACGTACCGGGGCCGTTTACATGAAATCCAACGGCAAGGTGGAGGCCTCTTCCCGGGGAGACATGCCCACACAGGTCCTGGTAGTTCAGATCCCCATGCTGCTGGCCCCTCGATTGGAAGAAGTCCTGGTGGTGGGCATGGGCAGCGGAGTGACCGTGGTTCGGTTATCCCCTTTCCGGCTAAAAAAATTACTCTGGTGGAACTGGAGAAGGCGGTCATTGAAGGACCCCACTATTTTGATCAGTTCAACAATCAACCTCTAAAAGACCCTCGTCTGGTCCTTCAGGTGCCCGATGCCCGTAATTACCTTCTGGTCACGTCCCGATCGGTATGATGTCATCATCTCCGAACCATCCAACCCCTGGATGGCCGGAGTAGCCAATGTGTTCACCCGGGAATTTTTTACATTGGGATATGATAAATTAAAACCGGAGGGGGTCTTTTGCCAGTGGCTCCAACTCTATAAGATTTCTCCGGAAAGTTTTAAAACCCTTTTGACCACTTTCCATAAGGTTTTCCCCCATGTCTATGTTTTTCGGCCACAAGAAAAAGATCTGGTAATGGTGGGTTTTAAGCAAAAGCCCGATTTATCCCTGGCTCGGATAGCAGAGAGGATGAAATGGAAACCAGTTGAACAGGACTTGAAACGGGTGGGGGTTTTCGATGTGGAAAATCTGATGTCCCGATTTATCTTAGGACCGGATGAAGTATCCAGGATAACTCAGGAGGAAAGTTAAATACCGATGACAATGCCCTGATCGAATTTTCCACTCCCAAGACCCTCTTTACCGAAACAGAGGATTTAAACGCCCGGATACTGGAACCGTACCGGCAGTCGGCCGGGAAATACTTTAAGTAGTGGAAACATGAGCGACAATCCAGAGATCATCCTTGAAAATAAAAAGATCAGGACTCTTCGCCTTCTGGTAGATTCGGCCGGCTTATGGTTGAGCCGGGGAGATTTAACGAGAGAAGAATGCTGGGAATTGGTGGAGAAGGTCAAGCAATGGGCGGTCATTCTTTTCCCTGGGAAGGAAGATACTTTTGATTTGATTTATCTTTCCCGTTTTCGCCGCATCATTGAAAAACGTTATCCCCTTCATTGAGAAATTTATTACCGGCAGCAATTTTTTCTAATAATTGGGACGAATACTTATAACGACAAACCCCCCTTGCTTGACAAAGTCGTTCAGGTCTATATAATTTAACGAAGTCATGTTCGAGAGTTGTAGCGTTGAATGAGGGTGTTCGCTATGAAGGGAATCAGGAAAGGGAACAATGACGGTTCATGAGTCTTTATTGAAAAACAATGGTCCTGAGGCGATCGAGACCAAGTGTCGGCATTCTTTGGAACGTTTATTGAGAGAGATTCATTCCCCCTCCTCATTGGATGAAATTTGGCCAATATTTCAGGACAATTCGGTTTATCAGGACATGATCGAGAATTGGCCGTTATGGGCTGAAACCTACCGGGAACGCCGTTGGGAGGCTGTATGCCGGGAGTTGGAAAAGACCGCTTATGCCACCCGTCCCTACTGCCTTGGCTGTGGGGATTGCTGCCGCCAGGGCAGTCCGACCCTATATATAGATGATAGGCCGATCCTGCATAAAGGGATTATCAAGAGGTTTGAATTAGTAACCTTACGAGCCGGTGAAATCGGATTTTCCAATGCCACCCAGGACCTTGTTTTACTCCCCGAGGAACGGATTAAGATTAAAGAAAAGCCAGGCAGTCGTGAATGTCATTTCCTCGCATCGGAAACCAACAAATGCCGAATTTATCAAGATCGGCCGCTCCAATGCCGGATCATGGAATGCTGGAACCCGGAAAATTTTCAAAGTCTGGAAGCCCAAACCTTTCTTTCGAGAAAAGACCTGCTCAATCCCGATGATCCAATAATCCCGATCATCGAATCCCATGCCAAGCGATGTGCGGTGGACGATCTTCAAAAGGTCTTGACCCGGGCTAAAAGAGGATTTGCCGATGCCGAGGAGGAAGCCCTGGATATCCTGTTTTTTGATGAACATCTTCGTGGTCATTTAGAGGAAGAGCAAGGGATCAAACGGGAAAATCAACTTTTCTTGTTTGGAAGGCCGATTGCCGATCTCATTACTTCCTTTGGCTTTCGCCTTGAAGAAGCTCAGGAAGGAAAAATTAGGTTAACCCTTGATGTCCAATCTTAACTGGGATTCATAGAAGAATGAAAACTAATTTCGACAAACAACCCTGCCCCTCGCAGGCACTCAACGGCGAACGACTTTGGGGTTGACCTCCATGGCTTCATCCTCTTACCCACCATTAAAATCCCTCAGTCAGAATTTTTTAAGAAATGAAGCCCAGGCCAAAGATCTGGTGGATCGACTTCCCCTGAACCCTTTGGATACCTTGGTGGAATTAGGGGCCGGCAGAGGGGCCATAACTTTCTTACTGGCCAAAAAGGTTTACCGGATGTTGGCCGTGGAAATCGATGCCGGCCTTTCGGTGGAATTAAAAGAAAGGGTTTCGGAAACGGGGCAAAAAAATATCGAGGTGCTGCACCAGGATCTGCTGAAAATAGATTGGCATGAATGGTTCAGGAGTTTGAAGGGGCCATTCATTATCATCGGGAATCTCCCCTATCATATTTCCACCCCTATTTTGTTTAAGATCATTGAAAACCGCCTGATCATTAAATCGGCCTATGTGATGCTCCAAAAGGAAGTGGCTGATCGTCTTCTGGCCCAACCGGGGAAAAAAGAATACGGAGTGATTACTATTTTAATTGGTTATTATGCCCAGGTCCGGTCCATAATGCAGCTCAAACCGGGGGCTTTTTTCCCGAAACCCAAGGTCTCTTCGACATTTATCGAAATGGTTTTTCGTCGGGAATTAACCCCAAAAATCGAAGACGAGGACCTTTTTCGATGGCTGGTTCGCTCCGCCTTTGCCCAACGTCGAAAACAGATTAAAAATGCATTAACGGCCGATGCTCGATTTTCAACCACCTTGATCGTTAAAGCCTTGGAGCTGAATCAGACAGATCCCCAAAGCCGGGGCGAAACCTTGACCATTGCCCAATTTGTATCCCTGTCCAATATCTTGGCCGATCCGCATGAGGAAGATGTTCAAAGTTAGGTCGGGGACACGGTAAATTTGTTCTAAGCTAATAATCATTATTAGGAAAGGGCGCAAGAGTTTTTTGTTAAGCGCAAATAATCGCAAACCAAGCGGGGATTACGAGTAAGCTGACGCATTTTCTGGGCGACAGTGCGAGCCCCTTTGGCTTTAATGATCCCGATGGCGAAACGGCGGAGACGGGAGATATTTTCCGGGCCGTGGCCGGTCCGAATGCGACAACGGTCCTCGTCATAGTTCCAATCAAGGATATAATGGCAACTGTTTTCGATACACCAGTGACCGCGATTGGTGTTGAGGATGCGCTGGGGATCAGCCTGAAGCGGAGGGCGGCTGGTGATCCCATAAGCGACTTCCCGGGAAAGTCGGCCGGTTTTTTTATCGATGACTTCCCGTTCGATGACGAAAGCTTGTTGGACGTGGGGAAAATCAAGGTAGGAGTTAAGTTCGGTGGTCGTCCAGATTCTGCGAGTTTCAATCCGGCCATGGTCGGAAGGGGCATAGTCAATGAACTCCGGTTCCTGGCGTTCTTGGAAGAATAAAGTCAGATCTTGCAGGAGTGTGGGTTGGTTTTCTTTGACGGTGAAGTGGTAATGGGCCTGACGATCTTGGACTAGATATTCAGCCAGTTTTCGTTGGGTCAATAAAGCATCGGCGGTAATGGTCTTACCTTGGATATCGATGTTTTCGAGCATAGGGGTGGCCGTCTTGATCTCGTTGGTTCGTTTGACTCGGTCGTCACCGGTTAGGGGTAAGGACCCGACTTTTTTTGGGTGTAGCAGGTTTTGGTTTGATGCCCGATGACGCTCATGATGTGGGTTTGATCTCCCTGATGATCGAAAGCGTTACGCATCGTTTTACCGTCAATGGCCAGACTTTCGTCCTGTTGGGCATAGGTATCGTTCCAGCGTTGCAAGGCTTGGTCGAGATCCCGGGGATTGATGCGGATTAGAAGATCTCGGATGACATATTCACTGGGGACGACATAACGGCCGTTTTGGCGACGGCAGCGGAAACGCTCCCGGGCCTTGGGGCCAAGGCTTTGAGCCCAATCGGAGATGGCTTGATAGCCCCGCATGCCGCACAAAACAGCTCCAGCGGCAATACCCAGAACGGTGGCCAAAGGGTGCCGTCGTCCTTGGGAGCGGCGAGGATCGGGGATAGATCGAAAAAAATGGGGTAAGGATTTCATCTGTTCAGCGCTCAACATGATTCTGGGTCCTCCCATACGATAAGATAATGGCAATGTGGCTTGAGCTAAAAGGATACGAGCTTTCGCCGTTAACGGCGTAAGAAAGACCATTTTGGGGGACTGGGCCGTAGGGCTATAACCCCGGCTGGTTCGTCGAAAACCCTTGGTGTCCCCTACATAGACCCAATTGGCCGCTTGATACACGGTTCCCCTAAAACGCTGTGGGTCGACAAAGGTCTCCAGCAGTAACACCGGGTGACCAAAGGTTTCCTGCCAATCCCGGGAAAGTCTGTTTTGGCACAGGGATAGAACACGAGACCCTAAGTTGGGAAAGTGCCAGTCTTTGAGGATGAGAAAGCGGCTATTATTGGTTAAAAGCTTTAGACGATCATACTGGTGATGGAAGTCCCAGCCGATCCAGTGATCCCGTGCAGAACACTTCCAGGCGGCAGCCGAAAAGCTGAGCAAGGCGACCCATTGATCGAGCCAAGTAGCTATATATCGAAGGGTTTCACCTATCTTGGGAATAGCACCCAGGTAATGTTGCTCTTGCATCAAGGCCTGGTATCGTTTCTCTTCGAAAGGCTCAATGGGGCGGACTTGGACTTCTTTTAGGTTCACTGCGGTAACCTCGGATGATGTTGATAAAAGATTATCTTTGGTTCGTCTTACATCACCCGAGTTAAGAAGTCCAGAATTATTTTTAATTATATGACTTCGTTAATTATTTTATTAAAAACAAAATCACCTGAGGTCGGGGACAGTCTCTTGCTATAAGATAGCTCTTCTGGTAATATATATATTCTTGAAGACAAGCTTCGAATAATGGAAAACGGATGGCGATGGACAAAAAAACAGTTTATATTGAGACATCAATTGTCTCTTATCTGACAGCCCGGCCATCCAGCAACTTACTATCGGCTGCTTGGCAAAAAATTACCATTGATTGGTGGGAAACTCAAAAGAACCGTTTTGACTTATTTACATCGGATGTCGTAATCGAAGAGGCTGGAAGAGGAGATGACCTTTTGGCTGCCCGAAGGCTTGAAGTCCTAGCTGGAATACCCCTTCTGGCAATAATGGAGGAGGTTGTCGTATTGTCCGAGGCGCTAATTCAGGCGGGGGCACTTCCCCCCAAGGCATTAGGCGATTCTCTTCATATCGCTTTATCTGCCGTGCATGGAATAGACTATCTCCTTACCTGGAATTACCGGCACATTGACAACGTGGTAAGCAAAACCATTATTCCGGAAGGTATGCTCGGAAAAGGGTCATGGATGTCCTGAAATTTGCACACCTCAAGAATTAATGGGGGTTTTTGAAAATGGCGGATGAAATCATTAAAGAGCTTTGGAAAATCAAAGACGATATTGCCGAAGAATTTGGTTATGATGTGAGGGCCTTTGTGTCAAACTTCGGGCCAATAAACAGGAAGATGACCTGGATATTGTTGACCATCGGGATAAAAAGGAAATCCTGGATCAGACCGATCAAGGTTCTATCTAATCTTCCGGTTTACCGACCTCCTTCAATAACGTATATGACATAGAATCTGAGCCGATCACTCGTTCGACCTTGAGGCTCTCGACAGGTTCCTGGTATTCAATGATACTGATAAATCGATGGGGACGTTGATACCTGACGTGTGTTTTCAAGGCTCTTTAATAATTTTGCTAAATTTATGTATCAACGTCCCCGAGTTAGTAAGAATCGACAAGGCGTCCGATCCAGTTAATGATTCCAAAATCCTTGGTTTCCGAGCCGATCTTTTCTTGGGCGTTCTTTTTTGCGCTAAATTCTTCATCGGAAGGACCTTTCGAGAATTCTGCTACTATTTAATCCGGGGACACCATACTTATTTATATTTTTTTCGACCAGCCTTTTGGGGTTCTAAGAGAAGACCCAACAACTTTTCAACTTTTTTGACAAAAGCAGTGGATCCTAAAGGACGTCATGTCCTCTCGTGTTTCTTTAACAGTTCAATCTCTTCATCTTTGGGATAATCGACTAAAAACTTGCTCCAGTTTTCCCCGATCACCTGCAATAATGGCTTAACCTTAACCAGTAAATCATCTTGACCCCTTATATGGGCCGTTGCACTACTCCAAGGCCAATCACGAGGTTTTTTTACCAAACCGGCTCGGACCGGGTTCATTTCAATATATTTCGTGCAGGTCAAAAGATGGTTTTCATCCATGATAAAGGATGAGAACCTTCCTTGCCATAAATGTCCCCGCCAACCTTCCCGAAAATTTATTCGTCTGGTATATCGACGATGCGCTTCCCCAATGGCCAAGGTTAAGGATTCCTTTTCTTTTGGAACAGCGATTAAATGAATATGATTGGGCATTAGACAATAGGCCCATATGTCTACCTGCTTGACCCTGCACCACTCCCCCATAAGTTCCAGATAGGATTGATAATCATCTTTATTGCAAAAGGTTTGTTGTCTCCGATTACCTCGTTGGGTTACATGGTGTGGAATCCCAGGGGAAACCGCTCGTGATATCCGTGCCATAAATTATTTAAACCAATGTCTTCCCCTAAGTCAAGAAATAAGTATGGTGTCCCCAGATTAAAATGCCGACATCGATTCTGGTTCATGACTTCCCTCCAGGGAAATCATTAATCGGCTATTGATCTTCGGTTTGGAAAGAAAATAAAAAAAGGGAATGGGAAAGTTAAGAAAAAAAATAGGATAAGAATATGTTGGGAAGAAGAAAGAAAAAAATCTTTGGTAGGTTTTTAAACCGGTCGCCCTGGACTACTTTTTAACCGACGTAAATGATAGACTTCCTGACTGGTGTTAACAATTGGGGTCTATTCAATCTTATGCTTTTCTATTTCCGCGCGATGGTCCCGTTCGATCATTGTGGCCACTTCCTCCCGGGTCTTTAGTACTGTGATGGTCGGGACCTTGCGCCTTGATCTTTTCCATCTCTCTGTTTTCTCGAAATTCATGAGCAGGTACTCTCCGGTCGTATCATCGTCTATTATGAAGATGGGCCTTCCATCCCACTTGATGCCGGGACACAGATCGTGGCTATGCAGTTCATGATCCGGAGGGAGCGCCGTTTTGATGGCCTCTATGAAATCATCAACGGCTTCCATCCATACCATCTCCCAAGGCCACTTGATTTCCATCTTATCGTTAATGTTTTCCTTTGATTCTCATAATCTTTTTTGGCAAAACGTCGCCGTGCTGTGGGGCGTGGCAGTTTGCGTGTCCCTACCAGCAAGCGGGTCTGTGGGGATACCTGGTGTGTGTTTTCAAGGTTCTTTAATCATTTTGCAATCTATGTATCGACGTCCCCAAGTTATTATTACCCCACTTCAAAAAAATCTCGAAAGCCTTTCCTTGTCCTGACTTTCAAAATCTGCATGGTAATAGCCCGTCCCTCTCGATGAAATTGTTCGGCTTCTCTCCGGATCTGCGGAGATTGCGGGTATGCTTTCGTTTACCACCTGCGCCGCCATTTATCGCGATAGCGTGGCGGGTCAGGGATAGGATCTTGCGGCTCATCCCCTCTCTCAGCGATAAAGGTACTTTCATCACCGTCTTTAATCCTGATACTACCCGCGGACGCCCATCCTTGCTAAGCCTCACACTCCCGGTTCCGGAGACTGGGTCGTACTCCCAAGCCCCCTGCCAGGTAAACGACACGCCTGTTTTTGTGGGCTTGCAATTCACGCGAGCGAGAAGAACGAACATCCTCAATCGGTCGTCATCTCCCGTTAGCGAAATCAGTGCCGTCCCGATGATGTCGATATCGTCGTTATCCCACTGTGACGTCTCGGTGATCCGCCACCAACCATAATACTCGTGAGGTATGTTGTTGTCTGCCATCGGATGATCATGGTCCTCGATACGGTCGAGGGCATTTTGCTGCCGAACGCTTCGGCTGACTTGCTGCTGTTTTTAGCAGTCAAGTCCAGCCGGTTGTTATGCGGGTTTTTGTATGATTTGCTGTGCCAACTCACCAATTGGATTCATGGTTCGGGAAGGTCTCTCGTTATCAAATAAGGTCCCTTGGCTTGAATATGCCCTTATCCTTTGATTTGTCAGTTTTATATATTCAGGTTCTATGTCATACCCAATATAGTGCCTCTTGTCTTTTAAGGCAGCAAGACAAGCGGTTCCGCTACCACAAAAAGGGTCTAAAACAACATCGTCTTTGAAAGTATAGAGCTGGATTAAGCGGTGGGGTAGTTCCTCTGGAAAAGGAGCCGGATGCCCTATGCTGCGTGCAGAAACGGCCGGAAAGGTCCAGACGCTTTTGGTCCATTCGAGGAATTCTTCTTTAGCGATAGTGTCCTTTTTATGTCCTCGTTTTCTTGAAAATGATTCCTTTGAAAAAACTAAAATATATTCGTGTATATCCCTCAATACAGGATTAGCAGCAGACTGCCAACTTCCCCAAGCAGTTGAGGGGCTGGCGCTTGAAGCCTTATTCCAGATAATTTCGCCCCTCATAAGATATCCGATTTCAAGCATGTCTTCTATGATATAACTATGGAGTGGGATATATGGTTTCCTGCCGAGATTGGCCACATTAATACAAGCCTTCCCCCCGGTTACAAGTTTCTTGTAAGTCTCTTTAAATACAGCCTTTAATAACGCTCTGTAATCGTCAAGGGAAAGATCTTTATCGTATTCCTTTTTTACATTATATGGTGGAGAAGTGATCATTAAATGGACACTGTAATCAGGTAGTTCATCCATAACTTCACTTGATTTGCAGTAGATTTTGTCTATGTTTTCAGAGGGTATGTTGTTTTCAATGAACTTAACCTGTTCAAGAGGTTGTTTACCTGCATACATTTTGCTGGCATAAAACTCTGAAGAATCGTGATTGATCCGCCCTGGAGTTCCGAAGGAACTCGTTTTTGTTCCATTGCGTTTGAATTTAATATCTGGCATGTTTTATTATTCCTTAATAAGCCTCAAAAAAACTTCGGCTTTCTTTTCGTATGTGCCTTCAAGATTTGCAGTTTCAATAATCCTTCCCAATTCATTCTTACTCTTCATGCTTGAAAAATAATTTCTTTCCTCTGCCAACAAAACGTTGAGCGCTCTTTTTAATTCTTCAAAATCATCAAACCGAAGAAACCCCTCCTTTTCGGTTTTTTTGATGTTTTCTTTTTTATCGTCCAATGGCTGAGGATTTACAGACCAAAATCCCTGAATAATTCCATCAACTTTCAAATGATCAACTTTTGAACAGTAGCTCTCCGTAATGGGAGTATTGCCCACAACAATTACTGGAATAGTTGAGGCCTTGAAGCTTGAGACCCTTATGTTTATGCTTTTGCCTATAGCTTTTAGCATCGAATCGGAACGTAATAACCCGGGATTTCCCTGATGGGTTTTATAATCACCTATACAGGATAGGGAATTTGAATGGAATTTCCAGTTCCAGACGATGGACATCTTAACCTCAACTATGGTCAAGATGTCCTCTGGTTGCTGTATTATGTTTTTGTTTTTTGAAATGACGACATCGGCAGGAGACATGTTTGACAAGGCTATTTCCTCGCAAATCGCCCCTTGAACTGCAAACAGCCCCTTATCTTTGACCGCTTCTTGGATTAAGTCCGTTGTCCATTTTTCGGTAAACTTTCCAATTAAAGAATTTCTGCTTTGAAGTGTGCTTTTCTTCCCTTTATACCCTTTGGGCCAATAAGCGAGATAGCTGCCTTCGTCTGTTACATAGAACAACTGTTCGGGAGAGGCAAATTTAGAGGATTCAATAAAAAACTTTTTTTCAACGTCATTATTCCAGAGCGTCATCATAATAGGATTCTACCTCATTTTAATTGCGATTGAAAGTTTCTTATCTTTTTAATCTTTTCTATCTCATTTTATTTTCGCTTAACGACGAATTCACCGGGCGCGGTAGCGCTCTGGTGAAATGACGGGTTAAGGTCTTAATTCAAAAGGGGATACTTTAGTTCCTTGGTGGAATATGATTTTCCAAGTACTTTTCTCCTTTTTCCAAATCGATGTTCTTAAAGAATATGTTCCTTCATTATTCTCATCGTGCTTTATGAATGCCTTAAAAATGAGCTGAGCAATATCATCGGATAATAGCCTGAATTCAAAGTCTCCAACTTTTGCTGACCAGTTTGTTTCTTGAGGTAACTATTCAAGGACTTCATTCAGACCAAATTTATTTCCAGAAGAACCAATCTCTACGAAGTCCGCAGATATTAGAGACTTTAATTTTTCAACAGAACTCCGCACCTCAAATGAGAGCAAAGCTTTTTCTTTTTTTATTATCTGCTCTAAGTCCCATTTTCTTTAACCTTAACATAATATTATGCCTCAAAAATAGCATCCCTAATCAGGCATCTCTCGGGATGCTATGTCTTAATAATATGGCTTAACTGCTTATAATCTTTAAAAACTAACCCTTTTGAACCGCTCGCTCCGCCGTCGCTTGATTACCTGGATGATGGGGATATTTGCCCTTGGGCGATAATATTTTATACGATTTGATGAGAATTTTCTTTATGATGGGAAGAGTATAAAATACGAGAAAGACAGAATCAAGGAGAAATATAGGGCCAAAGGGAAGGGGACAGTAGAGGGCTGAAGAATATTGGTTTTTATCGGCCGAATTTTGAAAATTGAGGGAGATTCAATTCGTCCTTCATAGTTTCATTGTAAATTTACCCTAGAAATGATAAAATGTTACTCATTTTAATTTTATTGTTTTATGGATTATCCCCATAATTTAAAATAGGGAGAAGAAATATGGAAGCAATCCACCTTCAAAAAGCACTTAAAAAAGATGGGGAGATTTTGGTTACCGGCCTCCCATTTAAAAAAGGGGAGAACATTGAAATTATCTTACTAGTGTAGTGTTTCAATAAAAAGATGTCATATCGAACGAAGAGAGATATCTTGTAACTTAACAATAAAACTTAGATTTCTCGCTTTGCTCGAAATGACAAATTGGGAAGATATTACCGAAACACTACACTAGTAAATCGATCTTCCAAAAAGCCAAGATTGACAGCCCAAACCTTGATGGAATCAAATTTGATTGGATTATGGAAAAATCGAAAAATATTAAAGATAGCCCTTCTTATGCCCGTCAACTGAGAGAAAAAACCCAAAATCGAATGATTGTAAAATGATATTTCTTGATACCGATATAATGATTGATCTTTTACGCCAATACCCGCCGGCCAAGAGTGGATATTTTTACCACCGAACCGCATTTCAAAAAAATCCCAGGTCTAAAAATTCACCAAATTCCTAAATCCAGTTAACCTGACGAAAAAAAAGAATGTTCTTTTTCGCTTAAGGGAAAAATCATGCCCGATTCTACAAAAAAAAATACTGGTCAAAACATTCTGACCTTGGATATAGGCGGGGGGACCCAGGACCTGTTGGTTTGGAGCAAGAGGGAGCCTTTGGAAAATGCCTTGCAGTGTATCCTGCCTTCTCCTACGGTCATAGTTGCCGGGAAGATCAACCAAGCCACCCGGGATAAGAAACCTATATTTTTGACCGGCTGTGTAATGGGCGGCGGTGCCTCCTCCCAGGCGGTCAGCGATCATCTAAAGGCAGGTATGCCGGTTTATGCCCATCCCCGGGCGGCCTTGACCATCCGGGACGATCTTGACCAGGTGGCCCAAATGGGGATTCAAATAACACCTTCTGCCCCGACCGGGGCCGTGGAAATCGAACTGGGTGATATTCAAGCAGCGGCCCTGGAGGGTCTTTTTCAATTGTTTGGCCTTGTAGTTCCGGAAATCCGGCTGGTGGCTGTTCAGGATCACGGCTTTGCGCCTCAAGAGAGCAACCGGCGTTTTCGTTTTAAACAATGGGAGGATTTTCTGGTCTCAGAAAAACCCTTGGAAACCCTTCTTTATCAGGACATCCCGGCCCATCTGACCCGGATGAAGGCCGTTCAGCACACCTGGTACCAAGCTCTGGTTATGGATACCGGGGCGGCTGCCATTCTGGGGGCCTTGGAAGATGAGCAGGTAAAAGGAATGGACTCTTCCCATATTCTTATTGTCAATATCGGCAACGAACATACCCTGGTGGCCTGGATGCTGGAAGGCCGGTTGAGGGGCATATTTGAGCATCATACCTTTTTCCTGAATAAAGAAAAGTTAATGAGGGATCTGGAAAGCTTTGTTTCCGGCCAATTGACCAATGAACAGGTCCTTCAAGACCAAGGACATGGCTGCCTTAATACCGCTCCTTGGAATGGCCGGTTCCCTCCGTTGATCGTCACCGGACCGCGCCGGGGATTGCTGACTCAAACCCCGGCGATTATGGCCGCCCCTTGGTAATATGATGCTCAGCGGATGTTTTGGGTTGTTGCGGGCCTTTCGCTTCGGTGAAGAATTTGATGGATTAAAATCCAAATTGTGATATAATCAGAATATACGAATTTCTGAATAGGAGATTTTACTATGATTACCCAGCTTAGACGTCGGGCGCAGGTGACATTGCCCAGTGAAGTCGTCAAGAAAATGAAGCTGCAGGAGGGCGATAATCTGGATATTGCCATGGAAGAAGATAGGATCATTATTAAACCTGTCCTTGTGATTGACAGATCACAATCCTGGTTTTGGTCTAAGAAATGGCAGGAACAGGAAAAGGAAGCGGATGAAGATATTAAAAAGGGCAGGGTTCACAAAGTGAAAGGGGTGGAAGAACTGATAAAGAAACTGGATTCATAGTCTATGGAATTCATTTATACCGATAGGTTTAAAAAATCCTACAAACAGCTCTCCAAGGAAGAAAAGAAGACCCTGCAAAAGAAACTCATATTGATGATGAAGAACCCTCATCATCCTTCATTAAGAACAAAAAAAGTTCAGGGCACCGATAACATTTTCGAATGTAGCGTAAATATGGCAGTCCGGATGACTTGGCAATATGAGGGGGATTCCATATTGTTACGTGTTATTGGAGAGCATGATGAGATACTTGGGAACCCCTAAGCTATTATAGACAAGATGGATGGCCAAATAAAAAAACACATAGAAGAGGTTCGCAGGCAACTTCACTATCACAACTACCGTTATTATGTATTGGATGATCCGGAGATCTCTGACGCCGGGTATGATCGTCTCCTCCGTGAACTGGAGGCCCTGGAAACCCGGCATCCGGAAACAATCACTCCCGATTCTCCCACCCAGAGGGTGGGGGCTCAACCGGCTGAAAATTTTCAATCAATAGCCCATTCCATTCCCATGCTCAGTTTGGAAAATGGGTTTGATTTTGAGGAAGTTCGGGAATTCGACCGGCGTATCAAGCGGTTTTTGAAAGACGATCAGGAAATCGAATATACCGCCGAACCGAAGATGGACGGTCTGGCTATTGAATTGATTTATGAGAAGGGGGTTCTGACCCAATCCTCCACACGGGGGGACGGACTGATGGGGGAAGAGATAACCCAAAATGTGCGGACTATCCACGCCATCCCCTTGAAACTTCTGGACTCCAAGCTTCTCCCGCCGGACCGTTTGGAGGTTCGGGGGGAAGTGTATATCCGAATAAAAGATTTCCAGGAATTTAACAGAAAAAGAGAAAAGGCCGGAGAGGCCCCCTTTGCCAATCCGAGGAACGCCGCCGCTGGGTCTTTGCGCCAATTGGACCCGAAAATCACAGCCCAGCGGCCCTTACATTTTTTTTCCTATGGTCTGGGGTTGGTAAACGGTAGAGCCTTCATCAGCCAATGGGAGGTACTGCAAACCCTGCCGGAATGGGGACTACCGGTCAATCCGCTTATTAAGCGATGCCAGGGAATTTCTGATTGTCTTGATTTTTGCAGTGAGATGGAACCCCTTCGACATACCCTTCCCTATGAAATCGACGGGGTTGTCCTGAAAGTCAATTCTTTTGTCCTGCAGGAACAATTAGGTGTCAAATCGAGGAGTCCCCGTTGGGCTTTGGCCTACAAGTTTCAGCCCTCACAGGAAACGACTCAAATCCTCAATATCGAGGTACAAGTAGGACGGACCGGAACCTTGACGCCGGTGGCCCATCTGAAACCTGTTTTTGTCGGCGGAGTGGAAGTCAGCCGGGCCACCCTCCATAACCAGGATGAGCTTGAACGTAAGGATATCCGTATTGGGGACACGGTGATCGTCCAGCGGGCCGGCGAGGTCATCCCGGAAGTAGTCAAGGTCGTCACCTCTGTTCGCCGGGGCCGGGAAAAACCCTTTACCATGCCGAAAAAATGCCCGGTCTGTGAATCCCCGGTGGTCCGACTTCCCGGAGAGTCGGCTCACCGCTGTTCGAACCCAAACTGCCCGGCTCAAATCAAGGAGTCGATTCGGCACTTTGCCTCCAAAGGGGCCATGGATATTGACGGGTTGGGGGAAAAGTTGGTGGACCAATTAGTCGAAAAAGGGCTTATTCGGGATTACGGCGATCTTTTTTACCTTTCCAGGGATACCCTGATCTCTTTGGAACGATTAGCAGAAAAATCAGCAGATAACCTGATCCGGGCTCTGGAACAGAGCAAGAAAACCACCTTAAGCCGATTTGTTTATGCTCTTGGGATCCGTCATGTAGGAGAACATCTTTCTTCCCTCTTGGCCGGACATTTTGGCTCGTTGAAGATTTTGAAGGAAGTCGGCGAAGAAGAATTGAAAGCTATCCGGGAAGTCGGTCCGCAAGTGGCCCGCAGTATCCGGGCTTTCTTTGATAATCCGGCCAATATAAAAGTTGTTGAAAAAATTATGAGTGCAGGGGTCGGGTTTATGGAAAAACCCTTTTCAAACCGCCGGCCTCTGACCGGGAAAACTTTTGTCCTGACCGGAAAGCTGGCGAAAATGACCCGTGACCAAGCCAAAGAAAAAATTGAGGCTTTGGGAGGTAAAGCAGCCAATCAGGTCAGCAGGAAAGTGGATTTCGTCATCGCCGGGGAAGAGCCTGGATCAAAACTGGATAAGGCCAAAGAAATGGAAGTGCCGGTTTTAACGGAAGAGGAATTTGACCGTATGCTCAAAAATATATAAATGAATTTAGTTAGTCAGGGAGTTGTTTATGGAGAAAATATCAGCCCGGGTCGTTATTCATGGCTGGGTTCAAGGGGTTTATTTCCGAGCCTTTACCCGGGACCAGGCCAGGTCTTTGGGATTGACCGGATGGGTCCGGAACCGACGGGATGGGACCGTAGAGGCTATGTTTGAAGGGGAAAAAGAAAAGGTGGATGAAATGGTTACCTGGTGCCATCATGGGTCCCCTTCTTCGAGGGTAGAACAGGTAGAGGTCATCCCTGGACCCTTTTCCGGGACCTTCGACTCCTTCCAGATTCAATATTAAGTTATTTTTAATTTTCTAATATTTATTTGACATTACAAAGGAATATTAGTATATAAAAAGTTTATCCTTAAGTGTTTTATGACTATCAAATAACTGAAAAAATGCAACCAGAAGAAATTAATATAAAATTTTCGAATGGAAACCCTCTGGCTCTTCCTAAAGGGATCATGGCCCAGGACGCTTTAAAAAAGGGGGGGGACGGATCTCTGAAAAAGGTCGTTGCCGCCCGTCTAAATGGGGAACTAATCGATCTGACAAGGACTTTATTCCAGGAGGGGACCCTGGAGCCGGTTTTAGAAAATGATCCGGAAGGGCTTGAGATTTTACGCCATTCCACAGCCCATTTGATGGCCCAGGCCGTCAAGGAATTATTTCCGGAAGTCAAATTAGCCATCGGTCCGGCCATTGAACAAGGATTTTACTACGATTTTGATAAAAAAGAACCGTTTACCCCTGATGATCTTCCCCGTATCGAAGAGAAAATGCGTACTTTAAGCAAGGGGAATATCCCGATTTTCCGGGAAGAACTACCCCGGGAAGAGGCCATCCGGCTTTTTTCATCACTGGGGGAATCCTTCAAGGTCGAGATGCTGGAAGAACTGAAGGAACCTATGGTTTCCCTTTATCGGCAGGGTAATTTTGTGGATATGTGCCGCGGACCGCATCTAACCACCACCAATGGGAGCCGGTTTTTTAAGTTGACCCATGTGGCCGGAGCTTACTGGCGGGGGGATGAACACAAACCCATGCTCCAACGGATCTATGGGACGGCCTTTGAAAGCAAAGCTGAACTGGAAACCTTTCTGGCTCAGCGGGCCGAGGCTGAAAAGCGAAACCACCGCAAACTGGGGAAGATTCTGGATCTGTTTGTATTTTCCGAAAAGGTTGGGCCGGGGTTGCCCCTATTTACCCCCAAGGGAACCGTTATCATTGAAGAATTGAAAAAACGGGTGGAATGGATTTGCAGGCAGTATGGGTTTCAGAAGGTCATGACCCCCCATCTGGCTAAAATCGATTTATATCAGTTGTCCGGACATGCCACCAAATTCGCAGATGAGCTTTTTCACGTCACCTCTGCCAAAGAGCATGCCTTTGTGCTGAAGCCTGTCCAGTGTCCTCACCAGACCCAGATTTATGCCTCCCGGCTCCGGTCCTACCGGGATCTGCCCATTCGGTATATGGAATCGGAAAAACAGTATCGGGCCGAAAAAACCGGAGAAATCGGGGGATTGACTCGGGTTTACGCTATCACAGTGGAGGACGGTCACTCCTTCTGCCGGATTGACCAGGTGAAACAGGAAGCCATGAACATGGTTCAAATCATCAAGGATTTTTACACGGATCTTGGCATGTGGGGCAACCACTGGGTCTCTCTTTCGGTTCGTGATTATGCCCACCCGGATAAATATATCGGTGATCCCGGAGACTGGGACACTTGCGAATCAATGCTGGCCGAGATTTCCGATGAGATGGAGCTTAATGCTAAGCGTCGTGAAGGGGAGGCGGCCCTGTATGGCCCCAAACTGGACTTTATGTTCAAGGACGCCATGGGCCGAGAGGTCCAGATCCCCACGGTCCAACTGGATTTTGCCACTCCCAAGCGCTTTGATCTCACCTATATCAATGAAGAGGGGAAACCGGTACCGCCGGTCATGGTACACCGAGCCATTCTGGGATCCTATGAGCGATTCCTGGCCCTATTGATCGAACATTTCGCCGGGGCCTTTCCCACTTGGCTGGCCCCGGTTCAGGCCATAGTCTTGTCGGTTACCGATCGCAACGGCCCCTATTGTCAAAAGGTGTTTCAAGAATTACTTAAAGCCGACATACGGGCCGAATTGGATATCCGAAATGAAAAACTGGGTTTTAAGGTTCGTGAGGGTCAACTGCAAAAGATTCCATATATGATCGTCATCGGGGACAAAGAAGAAGAACAGAATTGTATAAGTCCCAGGACGCGCAGCGGAGAAAATCTGGGAAATTGGTCCGTACCGTTGCTTATTGATAGGATTCGAGAAGAAACGGTTCCGGGGAAACAATAGAATTGCCAATTGTGGATTTCGGATTTCGGAATGAAAGACCGAATAATTTTTTAGGGAGAAGATCTCTATTCCGCAATCCACAATCCGCAATCCAAAATTTAAATAGGAGGTGATGGTTATATCTAAGTCGGTTAGTGTGAACGAAGAGATCAGGTCAGCCAATGTACGGGTTATCGGGGATGGCGGTGTCCAGTTAGGCATCCTACCCATAAATCAGGCACTGACTCTGGCCAAAGAACAAGGATTGGATTTGGTTGAAGTAGCTCCGCAATTAGATCCACCTGTCTGCCGGATCATGGATTATGGTAAATTCAAATACCAGCAGACTAAAAAATTACATGAAGCCAAAAAACGCCGAACGATCATCCAGGTCAAAGAAGTTAAGCTTCGACCCAAAACCGAGGAACACGATTTTCAGTTCAAATTGAAGAATATCCGGAAATTTTTGGAGAAAAAAAATAAGACAAAAATTTCCCTCATGTTCCGGGGCCGGGAGATCCAATATCAGGAAGCAGCCAGGAATATTTTAAAAAGGATCATGGAAGAAACCAAAGACATGGCCACGGTGGAACAGGACCCAAAGCTGGAAGGCCGGAACATGACCATGATCCTGGGACCGAAATAGAAAAATCAGGCGAGCGGCCGGAGGCCATAGGCGAGAGGCAACAAAATTAGCTTGGATTTTGTTGTCCGATTTCCTATGGCCAATTGCCCTTCCGTTATTCTGATGAGTCAATAATAGCAAGGACTCTTTCAAAAGTCCAAATTTATAGAAGCAACAAGGAGTGTACTCTTATGCCTAAAATGAAAACCAAACGTGGGGCTGCCAAGCGGTTCAAGACCACAGGAAGCGGCAAGGTTATCCGTTCAAGGCTTTTGGCAGCCATATTTTAACCAGTAAGACGACCAAGAGGAAAAGAAGTCTCAGAAAATCGGCTGTGGTCGAATCAGCCAATATGCGGGGCATCAAAAGGATGCTCCCCTATGCTTAATACGAAAAAAAACGTTCGGCGCCTGCGATCGGCACCTGCGATCGGCAGGAGCGTTCTGTCGAGAACTATTTATAAATTTGTT
The DNA here is from genome assembly GCA_963782435.1 of uncultured delta proteobacterium. Taxonomy (GTDB): domain Bacteria; phylum Desulfobacterota; class RBG-13-43-22; order RBG-13-43-22; family RBG-13-43-22; genus RBG-13-43-22. The sequence goes on along the minus strand of CAWAKF010000051.1, from coordinate 1,308 downwards.
GTGCCCCCAGGGGGTATAAGTTTGAAAAAAGAGGTGAGTAATCATGCCCAGAGTAAAAAGGGGCTTTAAGGCCCGTCGGAGAAGAAATAAGGTTCTAAAATTAGCCAAAGGATTTCGCGGGGCTCGAAGCCGTTTATTTAAAACAGCAACCGAGGCCGTTGACCGGTCGCTTAAATATGCTTATCGGGACCGGCGGGTCCGCAAAAGAGAATTTAGAGGGTTATGGATTGTCAGGATCAGTGCCGCCGCTAAGAATAACGGCATTTCGTACAGCCGGTTCATGGGGGCCTTGAGAAAGGCCGATATCGGCCTGGATCGAAAGGTGCTATCCGAAATGGCTGCTCGATATCGGAAAGGTTTACCGCTCTGGTTAAGATGGTTTCCCAATCTTAAGCTTGATCCCCCTTCGGGTCCAACCCTAACCGCACCTAATTAAGATAATTGCCATGTTATCCAAATTAAAAAAACTGGAAACCCAAGTCCGGGAAGAAGTAGACCGGGCTGCTTCCATAACCGATCTGGAAGCGTTGCAGATTCGGTTTCTGGGAAGAAAAGGGGAATTGACGCAGTGTTTACGGGAAGTTTCAACCGTTCCGCCTGAGGAGAGGCCCCTCGTCGGTCAGGAAGCCAATCGTCTCAAAGGGATATTGGAAGGCCTTTTTAAACAAAAGAAAGAGGCCTTTTCCGGAAAAGGTAAAACGGTTCCATCCCGATTCGACTGGAGTCTTCCCGGAAGGAAAATATTTCAGGGACGGCAACACCCCATTACCCAGACCATGGATAAGATCTGTGATATCTTTTCCCGCATGAATTTTGAAACGGTTGAAGGCCCGGAAGTCGAATTGGATTATTATAACTTTGAAGCCCTGAATATGCCTGCGGACCATCCGGCTGAGACATGCAGGATACCTTCTATATTTCAGATACCCTTTTGCTCCGAACCCAAACCTCACCTTTACAAATCCGGGTTATGGAAAAAAATGCCCCTCCCCTGCAGGTCATCTCTCCGGGAAAGGTCTTTCGCCGTGATTCGGATATCTCCCATTTACCTATGTTTCATCAGGTGGAGGGGTTCATGGTCGGGGAAGATATCAGTTTCGGGGACCTGAAAGGGATCCTGACCTTCTTCATTCATCAGATGTTTGGGGAAGACACCCCGCTTCGCTTTCGCCCCAGTTTTTTCCCTTTTACCGAACCCAGCGCCGAAGTGGACATGGGTTGTGTGATTTGCGAGGGATCGGGCTGCCGATTGTGCTCCCAAACCGGCTGGATAGAGGTACCGAGGCTCTGGTCGCGGAGAGCCGGAAA
>CAWAKF010000050.1:0-186321 GCA_963782435.1 uncultured delta proteobacterium | reverse complement strand
GAATACCATTTAGTTATGGAACATTCAGAAAGGAGAAAATTATGTTTGACTCTTTGTTTACTCCGGTCAAGATAGAAACTTCGAAATACCGAATCGAATTGTCATGTCCCCCATGACCACAGGCAGGGATTATGCAGAGGCCGATGAAACCGTGGGAGATCGGTTTATTCAGTTTTACGCTGAACGGGCTAAGGGGGGGACTGGATTGATCATCATTCCTTTTACCCCTGTACCCATCGGAGCCGCAGTTGAACCGGGTCTGTATGACGACCGGTTCATTCTCGGCATCCGGAAATTGACCCGACGCCCTCCGTTCCCGGGAGCCAAATCCGCTTGCCAGTTGATCATCACCTACTTTATGATTTTTAAAGGTCAAAGTCCGGAAGTGGTCGCACCCTCGGCGGTCATGAATCAACTCCTCCGGCTTGTTCCCCGGGAACTCACCAAGGAAGAAATCGCCCTTATCGTTAAGGCCTATGCCGAATCGGCCCAGCGGGCCCGGGCAGGGGGTTTTGATGCCATAGAGATTCTTGTCGGGGCAGGCTACCTCCTGAATCGCTTTTTGTCTCCTATCTCCAATCAAAGAGAAGATGAATACGCCGGGAGATCTGGAAAACCGTATGCGGATCATCATGGAGATTATTTCCGAGGCAAAAAAGTCTGCCGGCGAAGATTTTCCGATCGGAGTACGTTTGAATGTGGAAGAGCAGATGCCGGGTGGGCACACCATCAAAGAGTCTAAAGAAGTGGCCAGGATCCTGGAAGATGCCGGGGTCAATTTTATCAATGTCTACACGGGCTGGCACGAATCTCCTATCCCTACGGTGGCCCCCTCTTTGCCCAAAGGGGCCTTTGCCTGGCTGTCGGCCGCAATAAAGACCTCAGTCAAGATCCCGGTCATTGCCTCTAATCGGATCAACGATCCCTTTACGGCGGAGAAAATTATCACCTCCGGACAGGCAGATCTGGTCGGTATGGGCAACGGGCCCTTATGTCTGATCCTGCCCTTCCCAATAAGTCCAGGGAAGGAAGGATAAAGGAGATCACGCCCTGCCTGGCCTGTTCCAACTGCCTTAGTTCCTTAATGAGCAGTTCCAGCAGAAAAGAAGGGCAGCCTCTCAACGTTATTTGCACCGTTAATCCGGCCATCGGTCAAGAAGGGCAGGACCTTCTTCAAAAAGCCGGAAAACCCAAAAAAGTTTTTATTGTGGGAGCAGGTCCGGCCGGTTTGGAAGCGGCCTGGACGTCAGCCACAAGGGGCCATAAAGTGACTCTGTATGAAAAACAGGATCAACCCGGAGGATGGCTTAAGGTCGCCTGTCTGCCGCCCCACAAGGAAGAGCTCCGCACCCTTTTGGATCACCTGGTGGAAAGAGCCTTTAAAGGCCGGCGTGGAGTTCCGTCTCAATAACGAGTCTCAACCGGGAGTCCTGAAAGAGGCTAACCCGGATGTATTGATTGTGGCTTGTGGTGCTTCTCCTCTTATTCCGCCCATTCCGGGTATCGACAGCCCACGCGTTGTCTCGGCTGTCGATGTTTTGACCGGGGTGAAAACCGTAAAGGGAGATGTCATTATTATCGGAGGCGGATTGGTCGGCTGTGAAACAGGAGAATTCATTCTGGAAAAAGTACCAGGGGTTAACTCTGTCACCATTTTGGAGATGCTGGACCGGATGGCTGTAACTATTTCATCCTCCTACCGTCCCTTTCTGCTGTCCCGCCTTAAACAAATGAGCATCAGGATGGAGACCCAGACTCAGGTGGAAAAAATAGGTGAAAAAGGTGTTCATGTGGTCCGAAAAGGAACTCCTGAATTCATCAACGGTGACAGCGTTGTCCTGGCTGTCGGATTGAAGACAAGTCCTGATATTATAGATTCTTTTCGAGGGGTGGCTCCTGAAATATATTCTATCGGCGATTGCGTTCAACCTCGAATGATCAAAGAAGCCATGGAAGAGGGGTTTGCTGTTGGGATCAGGATCTGATTTTTGGTTTGGAAATGGGATTAATCCTTACTAATTGGGAGAAAAACCGAATTTAATTTGTTTAAAAGGACATCATTCATGACTATTGATGAAATTAAAAAAGTTGTATTTGTCGGCGGCGGGACCTTGGGTTCTTTCAACTCCATAGTGGCAGCAGCGGCTGGATACCAGGTTATGGTTTATGATAATTCTGAAGAATCTTTGGCGGCGCTACCCGGCCGCCAGAGGGCCTGGGGGGAAGTTCTGATTGAAAGGTGGCAGATGCCCAGGGAGAAAATCGATCTCGGACTTCAGCGTATAAAAATAACCAGTGATCCGGCCGAAGCAGCAGCGGATGCCGATCTGCTCAGTGAATCCGTCTTTGAACGTCTGGAATTAAAGCGTCAGATTCACGGCCTGTTTGATGAGCTTTGTCCTCCCAAAACCGTTATGACCACCAACACCTCCACACTGCTTCTTTCTGATATAGAATCGGCAGTCAGACGGGGAGACCGGTGTGCCGCCATGCACTTTCATCAACCGGGAATTCTGGCGGATCTGGTAGCCGGACCCCGGACAAGTCCGCAGACCATGAATCTCCTTAAGGGCTATATAAAAAGTATCGGCATGACCTATGTGCTGATGAAAAAAGAAAGGGCCGGCTATCTACATAATGCTATGTTTGTCTCTCTTCTGGCCACAGGGCTGATCCTAAAGATCTTCATGGGGCTGGAAATAGAGGAGATTGACCGTTCCTGGATGCTCAGCCAAAAGGCCGAGGGTGGTCCTTTCGGGGCCTTGGATCATGTGGGATTTAATGTGGTTGTTGACGTTTTTGAAGGAAATAATGATCCGAATGATCCTGCCAATATCTACAAGGCGGCAGTGAAGGAGTTTTTCCGGCCTTACCTTGAGAGGGGAGAGTTGGGCCAGAAAACGGGGAAGGGGTTCTATTCCTATCCTGATCCGGCCTTTTTAAATCCCGAGTTTCTCAAGGGAAAAGTTGAAAATACCCTGGCCAGCAAGGCCTTGGTCAATGCGGTCTTGGCTACCGCTCTGAGCTTGGTTATCGAAGGTGTGGCCGATATCAGGGATGTGGACCGCTCCTGGATGATACCCCATCGTCCAGATATCGGCCCTTTCGGACAAATCGATGAAAAAGGGCTTGATGTTTTCCTGGAGGAGCTTGAGGAAAGGGCGGTCCTCGATCCTGTGTTTGCGCTTAATTTCCCGTCCCTTTCTGAATATCTGAAAGGGTACATTAATAGAGGGGAGCTGGGGGTGAAAACCGGCAAAGGGTTTTACGCCTACCCAAACCCGGAATTTTCACGATCGGACTTTCTTTTAAAAGCGGAATAGACAAAAGAAATTATAGATCTCTCGCCCGTCCTCTTAGTCTGGCTCCGGCAGGCTTAACATAGGACGTCCCCTTTTCCACAATGAAAAGGCGTTTCAAACTATTTGACTTTCAGCCAGTTAAGGGGTAAAAAATAAATATATAATTTATCGGCGTATACAGAAGTTTTCTTTTTGACAATCTTTACCAAAAGGAGTGTCGATGGAAAAATAATAGACCCCATTTCTTGATTGAGAGGTGGGGTTTTTTATATATGACACATACAAGGAGAGCCAAATGAAAAGAATATTATTTTGTTGTTTATTAACACTACAGCGTATTATTTTAGTAGACATTTAGGATTGAACCAAGTATTATGATATCCGTTGGGGCGAATGAAAGCGTGGGTGGCATAGGAGAACTGAGTCTGCCAGGGAACAAGATCCCTTTTGGCAGAAACGATATCGTTCGCCCTGTTGATGAAAGCGGGTATGCCATGTTCAATATTCAATCCGGGGTGGACCATTTTTTAAAAGAAAACGCCGTTGAGATTATTAGCGGAAACTTAAACACGTTGCCACCGATTAGTCTGAAGTTGGCCCATCAATCATTTATGGAATCCCTTTGGGACCGGTTGGTCCACCAATATCATTATCTAAGTTATCAAAAACTGTTAGGGCATCGCTTAAAATACCTGGCCTTGATGCAAAATTGTCCGGTAGCCGCCTTATCCTTTAGTGCCCCGGCGTTGAAAGTCGAGGCCCGGGATCGATTTATCGGCTGGTCGGCGGATCAGCGAAAAAGATACCTGCCGCACTTAGCCAACAACAGCCGCTTTCTTATTTTACCCTGGGTTCAGGTTCCCCATTTAGCCTCTCATGTCCTGTCCTTGGCCATTGATCAGGTGAGGAGGGACTGGCCGAGTCAGTTTCATACTCCCCTATGGCTTTTAGAGACCTATGTCGATCCCCAACATTTCAAAGGGACCAGTTATAAAGCGGCCAACTGGGAGCGAGTAGGTCAAACCCAGGGTTATGGCAAACAAGGCGTTCGTTATATCTATCATGGAGCCCCCAAGGAGGTCTATGTTTATGTCTTAGAACCCCGGTTTCGAACCATTATTGGCTGTCAGCCCCAGCCGACCCACGGCGCTCATCGTCCTCTTCCATCGATCCAACAACTGGAGGAGCTGAAGATGATTCTCAGAGATACCCCTTTTGATCCGGATATCGTTCCCTGGATGAAATTGACCGAAACCGATATAGCCATGATGGCCGAAGAACTGGTCCGTTTTCATGAACAATTCCAGGGCTGTTATGGTCGTAAAGAGCATCAACGGAAAGGGCTTACCTATCTTTCCGGGCTGATGAGTAAACTGGAAGCCAAGTCGGCTGAACCGATAGCCCTGGAATTTTTAGGAGCCGGTGGCGTTCGTCCTTTGCAACGATTTATGAAAAATGACCATTGGGATCATGAAGCCATGAAGTCCCTGCATCAGGTCATGGTTTCCAAATTACTAACCGATCCCGAGGGGATGATCACCGTCGACAGTTCTGAATTTGTCAAAAAGGGCAAGGAGTCTGTCGGGGTGGCCCGCCAGTACTGTGGGGCCTTAGGCAAAGTCGAAAACTGTCAATCCGGGGTCTTTGTCGGATATACCAGTCAAAACGGCTATGGGTTGCTCACGGGCCGACTCTATCTTCCGGAGGTCTGGTTTTCTAAAGACTATGAACAACGGCGAAAAGATAATTGGGTTCCTGGAGATCTGGTTTTTCAAACCAAGATAGAGATTGCTCAAGACTTAATCCAGGAAGTCACCCAAACTCAGTTATTCCCCTCTCGCTGGATTGGCTTTGACAGCACTTTCGGATCCGATCTTCACTTTCTGGAATCCTTGCCAAAGGAGTATACTTATTTCGCCGCAATCCGTTCGAACACCCGCGTGTTTCTTAAAAAACCTCCGTCGGAGATCCCGGCTTACTCCGGTCGAGGTCCCCGACCTAAAAAACGACGGTTGTTGCCGGATCAATTGGGTCCCCAAACCGTAGCCGATATCGCTCGCCGACCTCACCTTCGCTGGAAAAGAGTGGTCTTGACCGAAGGGGCTAAAGGCCCTATCCTGGCCGAGGTGACTTGCCTTCGGGTCTATCCCTCCCGAGATGGACTTCCCCTTTCTTATCCCTTGTGGCTCTTTTTGCGCCGCAATCTTGATGGCCAAATCAAATATGCCTTCTCTAATGCTTCGCCCGATACCCCCTGGTCCGATCTGTGTCAGGCCGCTATTCTGCGCTGGCCGATTGAACAATGTTTTGAAGAAGGCAAAGACCAAGTGGGAATGGATCATTATGAGCACCGCTCTTGGCCAGCCTGGCATCGTCATATGATTTATGTCTTCCTGGCCTTGCATTTCTTGACCCGATTACGCATCCGTTTTAAAAAAAAGCCCAATGCTGACTTTACCTCAAGCCCGTCGGTTGATAGCGACGATTTTCGAACTTCGAACTCTCAGTTTAACCAACGCCCTGGAGATTGTAAAATACCATACTCAACGTAATTATATCGCTTATGTCTCACATAGAAAAAAACAATTGGCTAAATTAAATTCGTTTAAAAATTAAATGCCGCTGTAGTATTAATATCTCTTTTTTTTATACCCTCATCCAAATCTCCAAGCATCCATCATTGAAACGGAAGCCGCTGTTGGACTCCAGCTAAATTCATTCGGTTATTGGGCCGCTCCCGACCAGTGGGATTATATAAATAAAATCTATGATGAGAAAACGGGAATTTAAGTGCATCGATTTTTCTAACCGATTCCTATGGTATTGGAACCGCATCTTTCGATATTACTCTTTTTAGTAATGAGAATGCCGTTATTAATTTTTTAAGGTCTTTTGACGGTTCAGCGTATCCAGTTAACACCCAAGGCTTGTTTGGCGACATTACCTGGGAGCCTACACCAATTAATTATGCTCAGATTACATACCATGCAGATACTGATACGCTTTTAAACTATGACTGGAATTTTAATTACAATGATGATAACCCTTTTGGAATCGGAGTGTTGATTATCGATAATCATCAGGGGATTTATGAATATCTCGGGAATGGTTACGGGTCAGGAGGACCATTTGTTGGTTCCAATGTATTTAATTTAGAAGCAAACCAAGATTATATTTTTTTGACTGAAATTTATTCAGTTGTTTCTGGGGCCATATGGACCCTCGATGGCTCACTTTCGGGACAGGTCAATTTTAATTTTACGCCTACCCCGGTTCCCGAACCTACAATAATAGTTCTCCTTGGATCTGGATTAATCGGATTGTTCGGACTAAGGAAGAAAGATTAATAAATAAGGTCGATATTTTTTTGCATTCACAAAGTACCAAGTCAGAAATGGACCGGCTTTTTTATGCACTTTTCCATCCGTAAGCGTTGATTTTAGGATTATGTGTCAAGTGTCAACACATAGGTTACATTTAATGTCGATATTCGTCACGTATCAACGTCACTAATATCAATAACTTGTTAAGGCAATTAAAATGACCAAAAGATACTCCACACTTCACCTAATTGAACAATTGGATTTGTGGCGTCCAGTTGACGAAATGCACACCGAGACGGGGCACTGGGCATTCACGACGGTACAAGCCGAAACGTTCATTGGTTGCAATTTACTTCTCCATCGGCATCAGACATCTCCGGCCCACCTTGCAGGTAGAATTATCGGTTTCAGAAAGGAGCGAATCGAAGGCCATCCCGGAGACATCGTTTTCAGGATTCAAAATGACAAAACTCTTGAGGGAATGACGACATCTGACTCTGGCTGGTTTCGCTGGTGGAAAGCAGAATAGACGGCCTCAACAACTAACTGGAACACCTTAGGTGTTCCGGATTAGCAATAAAGGGCGCGAGCCTTCCGATGACCCTTTTGTTAGCCCTAAAAGGTAATGATAAGAGATTATTACCACAAGCAATTTCGAGCTGATCTGGCTTTATTTATGCAGGATACGCGTGTGCCCTACTTTGGCCACAGCTGGGCTTATGATTGTGGAAATTTGAATAAAATCCGAAGAGAATCAAAACCAGAATTTCTTATTTGTCTGTATTTCACTATTCTTATAGATCAAGCTATGTATACTCATTACCGGTCCGATTATGACCGCTTTGCTCAACTGACACAATATCCAAAATTTTGTCATGGCTTGGGACAATTTCAGAAAAACCCTCGTGAACTGTTGTTGGTTCCCGTCCAGAAGGGAATGGTAAACAAAGAAAAATTAGAAAATGAATTATCTGATGGCATGGAATTATTCATTGATGAGGTAATAGATTTCTTTCAAAACTACATGCCATATATCGATCCAGCCAACTTTTTTGAAAAAGTAATCTATGATCCGGATGTTCAAATTCCACTTCTCATCGTGATGATAAATCCCGGAATGAAAAATGATATTGTCGTAAAGGCATATGAGGCGCTTCGCGCAGCCGTTGAAAAGAAAATTAAAAAGAAGGGTTAAAAAATTTTTCCGGGCGACACAGGATTAGTCGTTTTTCTTTTCGACTTCAGCCTTTGTGATCTATATGCCAGATCATTGTCGTTAACCAATTCTGGAGAGGCAATGAATTTGTACTGCAATAGACGCAAAGGAGGCTCCATATGTCAGTTCCAGGCATTCACATTTCTTGCGACCGATGTGATTACCTCTGGTCTACAGTAACTACCTTTGGCCCATTTAAATACATAACGCCACGAGGGATGATTTCGTTGCCCCGGTGCGTGGGTTGGTGTGAGACCTGTCGTTCGGTGGCCCCGATAGAAGAAGTGAGCAAGGAAAAAAGGATGAAGTTGTTGATATCTGATCTAAATGCCGTCATGGTTGAAATCAGGCACGAAAGGAAAGAAGCCATAAAGAATACTCTATTTCTAAAGTGCCTATTCGGGACCAATCAAACGAAAAGTGGTGCTATGAACGAGTTGAAGGGGAGGGCTAAGTGGCTATCCTCTGAGTTATTTGCACCAAATCTGTTGGCTAAATACTTGGCTTGCTCACGCAAACCCATATGTCTGAGTTGCGGCTCTTTCGAGGTCCAAAAGCTTCCGCCCATGCCTGAGGGCCTGAGCGACTTCTATGATAAGAAACGCGTAAAATTGCCAATTGGCATGCGTCACCCTGGGTCTGGCGGAGAGTTGCTCGCGAGAACAAGTGAATTTCGCTTTTTCATGTTTTTTGATGATAGAATCTATGATCTCGATGGTAAAAAAATCGCCTAACAGTTCATGCAGGGGCGACGGTTCTAATGGGTTCCGTCTTTTTAGCCCAAACATTAGCCCAAGGGGATTATATGGACATAAATTACGAAAACATAATTAAAATTGTCCGCAAGAACCCTTCAGCTTTCATATCCAGGCCCCAAAGGTCATTACTTCTCTTGCCTGGAGTAACGAGGGAAGCAAGATATCACCAATACCCAGCAAACGTGAAACAACAGCTACGCAAAGCCGGAATAACACCAGACAGCAGAAACAATGGACCTGCTATTTGTTCATTTCTTCTGGCTGGCGGTATTCGACCGGTTCGAGAAAACGGAAAAGGGTGGAATATCCACCATCTTTACGATGGGAAATTTCCCTATGACAATATCACTGCTACCACTCACGCTGTTAAAGACGGTAGATTTTTCACGGAGGCTGCTGGACTGGTGGCTCTCCATCCCTTGGCGGACGCAATGGCCGACGAGTTTGCTGACTTTGCTTGGTGGCTGAGACGCGAAGCATACGACAGATTTAGATTTGACCCGGATGGGGTTTTGGGGAAAAGGCAGGGATAACAAAAGCATTCAACCTATAGCCCAAACACCGGGTTTTGGCTGATCTAGAATGGAATGTTGTTCATTTCATTCAAAGATTATTATTCATAAAAGCAAAAAAGAGCAATTGTAAATCTAAATCCCGGCCCCCTTTTAAATATACCAGAGGCCATAGGTGGAGTTGAGACAGTTGGGTGGCCATGGCAATTAAGGAGAGGGAGGCAGATACCAATTTTGAATAATATGAAAAACGTCCACTTTTCTTTTTTTGATTGATAAGATTCGCAGGACCCCCACGGGGAAAATTTTGAAACAGGAACTCCGGGAGAGATTATAAAAAAATTGATCTTAATTGAATCGGAGGGTATCAAAAAACAAACGCAGGTTAAGTATAGGTTTTATGGGTGCCCTCGTTAAAATTGGTTTGGAGAGGGAATTAATAGAATGATCATAAGCCTTTCTTCCTTTGAATATTCCCAGTCGTTGTAGATGCTCATTAAAGGAGATATATAATGATATGGCTTATCGTTCTGATGGTTTTAGCCCTTGGATGCCCGAGTTCCGCATTTGCGGATTTGTCTGAAGTGACCTCTCCACCTTATCAGGTGGTAGTACAGCTTTCTTATGAATCTCCCTACGTGCCTGATGGAAGAAGCAGTTTTAAAGAATTCGTCCTCCATGTGGTGTTCGAGAATGTCCGCTTTTTGCGTTACCCAGCCATCGGCGGCTCTACACCCTTTCAGTCGGTCAGGGGGAGACTTAATGGCGAGGGATTTATAACATACAGGTTGAATCCCGTGGTCGGCGACGACGGAAAACCGCACCAGCCCAAGGTCATCTCCGGCTTCAAAAAATCTATTAGTGCCGCGCTCCAAGCGACCAAAACTGATCCCCTCGTGATGGATCCTGTCGTTCCCATCGGCGGTTATACATACCTCCATTTTTTTTCCACTTGGGAAATAGATATGATGAAGTGGGAATACGAACGCGGGCGGGAATACCTGTCTGTGGTAGGGGTGATGTTCAAGGCAGAATGGGATACACTGAGAAAGGGAAAGCCGCTCTTAATAGAATTGGACTATGTGGGTAGTTTCCCCGAGGACAAAGGGAAATGGTGGATCGATTTCAAGCCCGTCAAGAAGAAGTGACCGGCCCAACGGATCTAACTCACTAATACAGGAAAAGGTCCCTCCTTTTATTTATACACATTTCAATAGGTTAATTTTCAGAACGACCTCTACAGTGGACTTGTATGTGACATCGTTCAAATTGGGTTTCAGTTGCCATTTTTGAAAATCAGACGAGTACGAACTCTAATCGTTGACGGACCTTTCTACTTACTGGTCCCATTCCAGATAAAAAACATCCTATTTAATATTCCTAAAACTTTGTATAATGGGATCCATTTAAGATCCAGAACAATCTGATAACCCGTCTTCCAGCAACACCACTTTACCCTAAAAGGGAGGCAAGAATATGGAGGAATCAAGTTCACCCCATTTCTTAATCGAAAAATGGGGTTTTTTGTTTTATCTTTTTTTAAGGAGGGCAAGTTATGTCCGAACTCCGGTTTAATCTGGTAACCAGGGATTGGGTGATTATTGCCCCTGAGAGGGCCAAACGCCTTGAGGATTTTATTAAAAAAGAAGGAAGCGGAAAACTTTTGCCTCCTTATAAGGATGGATGCCCCTTCTGTCCAGGTAACGAGCACATGACCCCTCCGGAAACCTTTCGGGTAGGCACAACCGAAGCCTGGAGGGTTCGTTCCATCCCGAATAAATTTTCAGCTTTAGTTCGGGAAGGACCTTTAGAACGGCAGATTTCCAGTATCAGACGAATTATGGCCGGGGTGGGCCTCCATGATGTCATTATAGAGACCCCTTCTCATAATACTCCGCCGGCCTTACTGTCACCAGGAGCCTTCCATGATCTAATCAAGACCTATAAGTATATGTATCAACTATTTTACCAAGACCTCCGAATTAAAATGGTTATCCTTTTTAAAAACCATGGGGCCTGGGCCGGAACGACTCTTGAGCATCCCCATTCTCAAATTGTCGGAACTCCGGTAATTCCCCCACAAATTGGGTACAGGATTGAAGAGTCGAAACGATATATTGAGGAAACCGGTGAGTGCCTATATTGCAAAGTCGCTTCAGACGAACTCAAGGACCGGGAGCGAATCATTTTAGAAACTGATCACTTCATCTCCTTTATTCCCTTTGCGGCCCTTTCACCCTTCCATACCTGGATCTTTCCGAAACGGCATATGGCATCATTTGAGTTCATCTCTGATATGGAATTAGAGGATCTGTCACGGGTTTTGAGGGAAGTACTTCAAAGATTATATTTCGGCCTGGAAAACCCCGACTATAATCTCGTTCTCCGTTCCATACCCGATCCCCCGGGTAATAATGAATTCTTTCATTATTATTTTGTCATAGTCCCAAGAATTACCAAGGTGGCTGGTTTTGAGCTGGGGTCGGGAATGTATATTAACATTCAGTCACCGGAGAAGGATGCTGCTTTTCTCAGAGAGGTTAATATCCAGCAATAAATAACCCCTTGCCCCACACGGGGGATTCAGGGGGTTTCACTTATATTGTGTGATTCCTGCAAAAAACTTCCTCAACTTACCATTTTGAATAAAATGGAAGAGTTTAAACTGCAATCAACGAAAATCAATAAACTTTCTATTCACATTTTTTTGAAATCAATGCGCAAAAAAATGTTCATTTTGCACAGAAAATTGTGCAAATCCTCTTTTAACCCCAATCCCCAACTATGTTATCTGTCTGATTTAATTATTTATTGTCATTCTGGCATGAATATTGTTTGTATTATAATTTAATAAGACAAACAGAAAACTTAATTTAATTGTCCAACAAATCGACAAGTATTATAAGGGGGCAAAAGCCATGTCATCTTTTGCAGAGTTTAATCCTTTTTTATCGTCCACTGAATTTATGGACCAACTGAGAAAAGAAAAACGCAGGGCAGACCGTTCGCAGTCTCCTTTATCCATCGCCCTGTTTAATTTAGACGAATCATCAACAAGACAGGGAAACAATCTTAAGCTTTTTATGGATTTGCTGCGGAATAAAACACGGGAAACGGATATAAAAGGCTGGGTAAATACAAAAGCTATCGGGTTGATCCTGATAGATACAGACCGCTCCGGATTGGAACGCTCTGTCGAACTGATTATCCAAGGAAATGGACATTTGAATTATACAATCACCAAAGCTACTTATCCAGATACACTATTTGAAAGTCTATTGGAGACCTCCAGAGAAAAACCTGATCTTTTTCCACTTGAGATTAATCATTCTCAAACAGCTATCTCGCAATCTTTTTTTAAGCGCGTTCTTGCTGCGGTAAGTTCGCTAATCGGATCCTGATCCCCCCTTATTGCTTTTTACAACCTCGGCCGTTAAGCTTTCTTCTCTGTGATCGATTATCTTCAAACAAGTATGTTTTAGGCAATAAGGGAACTCCTTTCTTTTTTTAAAAATTTCATTCCATTTATGATTAGATGACTTTCTTCCTTGTAGTCCTTTAAATTCAATTTTGAAAAAAGCTAAGAGTTCAAATGGCAATTGTTCTCAAGCAAGCACTGATTCTGACAATCCAGATTGCAATTGCCGTAATGCCTATATCAAGGCATTGGAATGTGGTAAAAATGCGGCTTCCTTTTGTTTCAAATTTTTGAGACCTTTAGCTCTTTTCCTACCTTCCAGGCTCGTGCCAGATAGCCGCCTATTTTCCAATAGCAGCCAGAAAGCTGTGTCTGACCTTTAACGGGTCCAAAAAATATCGGGTCAATCTTGGATACATCCGGCACACCTTCTGTCAGGCAATCCTCATCAAAATAGACTTCGGCCACCTCCCCGATGAAGACCGTATGAACCGGCCGTTCCATTGTCTGAACTACACGGCATTCGATATTAACCGGACACTCCTTGATCATGGGAGCGGTTTCGAGTATCCCGTAAAAATTTTCAAACAGTGCTGATTTATCTACTTTCCTACCGCTATATAGGCCGCAGTAGTCGAGTTCTTTCACCATCTTGGCCGAAGGCTGGTTAATGCTGAACGTCCCGTTTTCCCGTATGCCTGCATTTGAATACTGCTTGTGGCCAACAGAAACAGATATTGCATCGTAGCACAACCAGCCCACCAGGCCGATTGTGATGTAGTTCGGTTTGCCTCCCACGGTTGCACCAACCAGCACTGGAAGATACGGAAACAGAAAATTTCTTTTGCCCAGTTTAATCTTACCCATAGTTATCCCCTCCTATCCATTAAAATGGTCATCGTATAAAACTTCTTTTAGAGAAATTCCTATGAAACCTGGCAGCCAAGTTGTCCAGATTGGTAACCCCACCTATTTTGCCATAGAATCAAGGCCTGCACTCATTGAAATAAAATCTTTTATCATCTGTGGGGGGTCTCGTCAAAAAGAAAATAAATCGTGCTCTTTTCGTTTCAATTTGTAAGAGGAAATAACCCCAATTCCAACTTTCTAATAAATTCACTTTGTCTATCTCTGTAATGTTGTTATTGACTTTTGACCTATTTTGAACGATTGCTAACGAAAACCGTAGACAGATTCTCCTTTTTATTTATTCCCTTCGAAGAAAAATCCCCTATTTACTATTCCCAAAAACGTGTATAATGTGATTCATTCAATTGCCAGATCAGTAAGATAATCCGTCTTCCAGCAATGCCACTTCACCCTAAAGGGAGGCAAGCAGATGGAGGAATTTAGGAAACCCCATTTCTCAACAGAGAGGTGGGGTTTTATTTTTAAAACAAGAGGGATAGTGATTCGAAATTTATCATATTTTCTAACAGACAGGATTTAATTGGATATAGATTCAAAATAATTTCATAAGGAGGATTACGATGACAATTGTTAAATTAGACACGTTTCGTGAGGATATCCAACAATTCTTGAAAAATAACAACGAGATTCAGAAAAAAATAATCATGGAATACATAATGAATAAAGCTCCGGAGATAGTGGCGATCTGGCCGAAGGTAGTTGAAAATAATGAGAAATTGTTCAGGGGTGAAGTGACAATCGGTGATATATGGACCGTCATTACCAAAGAAGAGATGGCGACACTGGCAGGTATGTTACGTCATCTTACCGAGAAAATGGCGACGCTGAGGATGGAAGAGACTCCTCTTCCACAAGACGTTAAGATTAAGAGCATAGACGCCGATGAAGTACCGGCCGAATGGCAAATTGTTCCTGGCTCATCTGAAGAAAAGATCCTATTATACTTCCACGGCGGTGGCAATGTTATAATGTCGCCATATACCCACCGCTCCCTGACGGTCGCTCTGGGCAAAGCTACGGGAATGCGGGTACTAAGTGTAGACTATCGACTAGCTCCTGAGAACCCTTTCCCTGCCGGCCTAGAGGATTGTACGAAAACGTACCAGTGGTTATTACGTAAGGGCTTCAAGTTTTCCAATATTATAATCGCCGGTGACTCCGCTGGAGGATACCTTACCTTGACTACCATCCTCAATCTTCTTGATAAGGGCATCCCCTTACCCAAAGGTGCGATATGTCTATCTCCAGGCACCACATTAGCAGAACCTTTAGACTTTTCTTATTTAGAAACTGATCCTATACTCGGAGATATTGGACTTTTCTGGTGGATGCCCGCCTACTTAGGAATAGAGAATCCGTCAGATCGCAAAAACCCTTTGGTTTCACCTCTTCTTGGTAGTCTTCAGGGATTTCCGCCCTTGCTCGTCCAAGCGACACAACCAGAGTTGTTTTTTGACCAATGCCAACAATTCGTTGATAAGGCAAAAATTGCAGGTGTTAATGCTACGTTGCAGACTTGGGATGGAATGGTCCACGTGTGGCAGCAATTATTTTTAGGCAAGTTTCCTGAAGCCGATGAGGCCATTAACAAGGTTGGCGAATGGGTTGAAAAACTGTATGCATGATAAAAAGGAGGATGTCAGGATTCTCAATGGAAAACTGGTCAAAGACATATTCAATTTCGTTTGGGCTTTTAAAAAAGGAGAACATAGAGAAACTGCAGCGGACAATGTCGCAGATCGCAAAACAGCGCCTACCGGTGAAGCTGAGTTTTTGCTAACTTTCAAGCCGTAATCAACGACTCAAGCACATCTCGTCGAAGCATAGTTGTAGGTGTTATTGGCTAAAAGTTGAATCCTATCATTTTATAGGCCAGACGGTTAGGTGCGATCATTAAATATGCATATCAGCGATCACGATAATCTTTTCCTGTCGACCCTCTCCGCAGTTTTTCAGATGAAAAAGATTTTTGACATTCGAAATTTCTTCCGATATTATCTAAATATATAAGAGGAAAAAAGTTTACGAAACAGGTCTGGCAACTTCAGGAGGCTAAAAACAGACTTCGTGAGGAGTGAGAAATGAGGTTGCTTTAGAAAATCAATGCCAATAATAAAATAAGGATCATCTCCCGATTAGTTGGCGAAAGCCTGATAAATTTTTAAAGAAAAGTAACGCAGGTCATGAAAGCCATAGGCTTTTCGTTTAATGACTTTAATTTTGTTATTCACCCCTTCCAGGACGCTGGTATGGAGTGGGTAATCACAGTGATTGATAAGGCCATAGCTGTACCGTTCTAAAGTGTTTACGAACTTGGTCACGGTCCTATTTTGAAGAGACCGCGCCAATGCGCACCAATGATCCAGGGCTTTGGTAGCCCAGGTTCGGGACTTATAGGACCAGATATGTTTTAGCTGATCTTTAAGGATGTACACCGTGTTAATGACCTCGTTAAGTTTTAACAATTCGGCTAACTGGATCCGCTCCTTAGAACGCCGAACGGTATTTTTAAGCAAAAGGTATTTGGCTCCTTTAAAGATCTCTTTTTGATCTTTGGAAGCTTTTCGGTATTCACTATTGCGGACTTTATCGATAACTCGGCTGAATTGGTTTATAACATGAAACAGGTCAAAGACGATCTGGACATGAGGTACTTTATCTTTGACGGCTTTGATATAGGGGTCCCACATATCCATGGCAATGGCTTCCAAGTGTTTTTTTTGACTCTTAGACAGTAGATTAAAGAATGTTTTTAAGGTCCGGGCTTTACGCTTTTGGCCGATCCAGACTACGCGACCGGATTCATAATCCAGGATAACAGTCAAGTAACGATGTCCTTTTCGAATAGCGATTTCATCAACAGCCAAAAGACGAAGTCCGTCAAAATGGGGGGTTCCATATTGGGCCTCCAGAAAATATTTGTCGATGTTTTTAACCGTTTTCCAATTTAGGTCAAGATGATCGGCTACCTCCTTGACGGTCATGACTCGGCACAGACAATGAATATATAAGGCCAATCGTTTGGTAACTCGGAAATAGGGATGGAGAAGCTCCAGATCTTCTATAACAATCTGTCCACAAGTGAGGCAGAAGATCTTTCGAAAATGGCAATGAAGATATACTTGGGTCGATGCCAGATTCAGATCCCGGATGCTGCGTTGGCTCCAACTGTGAACCCGGAGGGCCTTCTGACCACACAGGTGACAGATGGGTTGAAATCGCTTGTCTGGAACAACCTTCAGCCAAGATTCGTGAGCTTGGGGATAGACAAATTGATCTATAACTCGAATTCGACAAAAGGGGAAATAGGGTGTTATACTGAGTTGGGACATCGCAGGCCTCCAAGGGTTTTGTTTTGTTTGGCAACAAACTTATATCCCCAAGAGATACCGGATGTCCATTTTCTTTTGTTATCATCTGCTTAACCCTATTTCCTATCAACTAATTGGGATATGAACCTAAAATAAAAATGGAAAAATCGATATTCAAGGTTGGCGAGGCGATCCTTTATCACGGACCGGAGGATAAAACCCGGGAGTCTTTCCCTGGCCTGGTCCTGGAAATACGGGATCGGATCAAGATCAGCTATTTTGATCCCCCGGAGCAGAAAATTATTTGGGTCGATCCGGAGGCTCTTGAGAAACCGGACTCTTTCCGATGTGCCCACAATGCCGAATGCGGCTTGTGTGATGATTCGGGGAAGTGCCTTTATGAATAATGAAGGTTTGAGGTTTAAGGTACAAGGTATAAGGTTCGAGGTTCGAGGATAAAGGTTAAAGAAAAAACTTACGTCGTAAACCTTTATCCTTTAACCTTTTACCTTGAATCTCTAAATTCGAAGAAATTTCATCGGTACGGATCTTTTTTCGGTTTATTTACAATGGATGGTCGGACCACCTCGGAATAAACAAACCCCACGGCATCCCTAATCGTACCGTATTTCGTTTCAAGCTCCTCCAGCAAACCGGCATCCAGCGCCCTTGGCGGGCAGGCTTCGACGCAGATCGGTTTTTTGCCTTCTCCCCAGCGGTCAAAGCACATATCGCATTTTTGCATCTTGGCTTTTTCCTCATTGGCAAACTGCGGTGCGGAATAGGGGCAGACATCCTTGCAAAGGTGCCCGGCACAATTCAGACATCGGCCGGCTTCGACCATGGCGGCTTCGGCATCGAACCCCAAAGACACCTCCTTGAAATTGGAAATCCGGTCCGATACGGGAAGCATCGGCAGGCGTTGTCTGGATTGCTTTGCAGTTTCAATCGGGATCTCAACTTTTATATCAGCCTCAGCGACCACCTTTTCCGGCCTGACCCGCAGGACATCACCCTGTAGATAGCGGTCCATATAAAAAGCCGCCTTCTGGCCGCTCTTGATGGCTTCGATGATACTGGTGGCTCCGTTAACGCAATCCCCTGCCGAAAAAACACCCCGGCGGCTGGTCATCATCACCTCAGGGTCGGTGGAAAGGGTTCCGCGCCGGGTGCATTCGATATCGCATTCACCCGGAAGTCCGCTTAGATCCGGGGACTGCCCTATGGCAAAGATAATTGTGTCGGCCTCAAGGGTTTTTTCGGTACCCGGGAGTTCATCAAAATGGGGCCGACCATCTGAATCAAATTTCAGGTTGGTCACTTCGATGACTTGCGCACCGCCAACCTTGCCCCCCGAATCGACAATTTGTTTAAGGGAGAGACCGGTATGAATCCGGACCCCCTCTTCCTCGGCCTGTTCAATGTCACTCGTTTCGGCCAGCATCTCTTCCCTGCTCCCTTCCAGGCAAGCGATATGCACTTCTTCGGCAACCAGACGAAGAGCGGAGCGGGCACAATCCATAGCTACATTTCCCCCTCCAACGACTAAAACCTTTTTACCGACCCGGCTCCCCTCGTCCATATTGACCGCTTTCATGAAAGAAGTCCCGACCATGGTGCCCTCCAAATGGGCACCGGGAATATTCGGTTTCTGTCCCTGATGAGCGCCGAGAGCCAGAAGGACGGCCCCATAGCCTTGACCCACCATCAAATCATTCAATCCTTTAGCTAAGTCGATGGGGGTTTCGGTTTTTATCTCCACACCCAAGGCTTTAATATAATCGATATCTCTTTTTAATGCTTCTCTGGGCAGTCTATGTTTGGGGACACCCACGGCCAGCATACCGCCTGCAACCGGCAAAGCCTCAAAAACGGTCACCCCATAGCCCATGCGGATCAGATCATAAGCCGTCGCCAGACCGGCGGGTCCGGAACCGATGATCGCCACTTTATGATCTTGTGTTTGTTCTATTTTTTGTGGTGCTTCGTAAGGAACCGAATCAGTGACAAATCCCTTCAGGGCCATGATGGCGATGGGCTCGTCCACCTCTTTACGATGACAGGCCGTCTCACAGGGATGCAGACAGACCCGTCCGCAGACGGAGGGCAAGGGCATGTTCCGCCGGATCAGTTCCAGGGCTTCTTTGTTTTTGCCCTTGGCAATCAAGGCAAGATAGCCCGGGATATATAAATGGGCGGGACAGGCCTCCTGGCAGGGGGCCTTCGATTCCCCATAAAGATAATCGGCGCCCATACTTGAAGGGATGATAATTCCGCAGGGTTTGTCTCCCCGGCATTTATCCCGGTCTACGATGACGATGCCGTCTTCCTCCCGCTTGGTCAGGGCCTCATTAGGGCAGACGTAGGCGCAGACCGGTTCGGCGCAGTGGTAACAGGGGGCGGCTACATGGCTGACGAAAAGTTTGGGGAAGTTACCCTCTTCACGATACTGTATTCTCATCCAGTTGGCCGGTCCGGCGGCGTTGGTGCCAGTCTTTGCAAGCCACGGCACAGGTAAAACATCCGGTACAACGGGCCTGATCGAAATAGAATCCTTTTTGCATGTTATCTTCTCCTTCAGCTTCGGGTTACTTGAACAAGGGCTGATTTTAATGCTGCCGCGCCGCCGGGAGAATAGGTGTCGTTAGTCAGGACATTAACGCACCCGCCCCGGCAGATACCGTTTTCGTCCGGTTCATAATAAGCCCCTTCATAGATGGAAACGACACCAGGTATAATCCGCTTGGTCACCCAGGTCTTAATGGCCAGTTTTCCCCGGTCGTTGAATACATAGACCTCATCTCCATGCCGTATGCCCCGAGCCTCCGCGTCAACCGGATTGATCCAGACCACATGAGGTTCGGCCTCCATCAGCCAATCGACGTTTTGTAACGTGGAATGAGCCCTGACCCTTGGATGGGGGGAGAGCAGTTGAAGGGGATATTTTTCAAGCAAAGGATCATTGCGATCTTCAACAGAAGGAACATATTTGGGAACCGGTGGGATCTTGGGATCATTCAGGTCGGCCAGCCGTTGGGAAAAAATTTCTATTTTCCCTGAAGGAGTATTGAACTTAAAATGTTCGGGATCTTCGATCTGCTGTCTGAAGGCCACATAAGGTTCCTCCATATCGATGCGGTAAATCCCGTCTTTCTTGAATGTATCATAGTCCTTGATAAATTTTTTATATTCCGGATTGTTCTCGATGAAGATCCTCAGCCATTGATCCTCATCGAATTCGTTAAATTTCTCAAAACCAAGTTTTTCTGCCAGGAGATTGCCGATTTCCCAATCCGTTTTGCACTCCTCCAACGGCTCGATGGCCTGGTTGGCATAGGTCAAATACGGGCCGGAAGGCCAGGGCCGGGTCAAGTCGTTCTTTTCTGCAAAGCTCGAGACCGGCAAAACGATGTCACAATAGCGCATCGTTGGGGTCAGAAACAGATCCTGGCCGACGGTAAATTCCAGAGATTTCAGCGCCCGGTCCCCCTTATTGGTATTACCCCGCTGGGTCATGATATTGCCTCCGGCAAACCAGGCCGCTTTGATGTCCGCCGGATATCCTCCGGCGGTTCCTTCTAAAAAGGCATCGAAGATTTTATTCGTATGAATTCTGCGCACCAGCCTTAGATTCAGATCCAGGGTGCCCCGTATAGAGGGTCCACCGGCTTCCGCTGGATTTTTTACACCGGGGATCCCCGCGGAACGAAACATGTGACCGTAAGGTATACCCATAAGACCGCCGCAGGCACTCCCACCGGATTTGCCCACATTCCCGGTTATGGTAGTCAGGGTAATGGCGGCCCGGTTATACTGTTCTCCCATGGCCGCCCGAGCCGGTCCCTGGCAGTCCATCAGGCAGGCCGGTTTGGTGGTGGCATATTCTCTGGCCAAGCTCTCTATTCTTTTTGCCGGTATGCCGCAAATTTTGGAAGCCCATTCCGGTGTTTTATCGATCCCGTCTTCCTTTCCCAGGACATAGTCTTTAAACACCTCGAACCCGACCGAGTATTTGTCAATAAAGGCCTGGTCTTGTAGATTTTCCTTGATAATCACATTGGCCAAACCTACCATGAGCGCCACATCGGTCCCGGGAATAATAGGAATCCATTCATCGGCAAAGGTGGCCCCCGTGTGGGTAAACCTGGGATCGATGGAGATAATCCGGATTCCTTTCTCTTTGGCCTTGGTCAGGTTATAGATGCAATCCGTCCCTGAAATCATCCGGACCGGATCCCATCCCAACATAATGATCAGTTTGGAATTTTGCAGGTCTTCCCGGCTGTGGCCGACCATCACATCGCCATAGGAGGACATGACCGCATAGACCGCACCTTCCGAGGAAATATTTCCATAGATGGTTGTGTATCCGCCGAACATGGCCAGGGTCTTGGCCAAGGCCCCGGCGGTGTGCAAGGCCCCCAGATGGCCGGCAGCGGTAAAGAAGATGCTGTTTGGCCCATAGTTTTCCTTTACCCGGGTCAGTTCCCGAACGATCGTGTCCATGGCTTCGTCCCAGGAGATCCGTTCGTATTTCTTTTCTCCCCGTTCTCCGACCCTCTTCATGGGATATTTCAAGCGATCCGGATGATAAATAAACTTTCGATAGGCCCGGCCCCGCAGACAGGCCCTGAGCTGTTTTTCAGAATCACCGTTATCATCCCCTTCGATCCGAACGATCACCCCGTCCTTGACATGAAGTCTTAAGGGGCATCGTCCCCCGCAGTCCAGGGAAGAGGTGCATCTGAAAATTTGTTCTCCACTTACAACCGTTTGCGCCTCGGCACTCATTTAAGTCCTCCTCATCGATGGCTTAACCAAAGGTTAAGCCTTTCGGTAGAAAAAATAAAAGACAAAAAATGTTTTTTATTAGATTATCAGGAATGATTCAAAAGAAATCAAGCAAATATTTCAAAAATCCTCAATGACATTGGCATCGAATCCTTCGAAGTCGTGGTCACCTTGCAAAAAAAAGACGATCGATCAGAAAATCTCGCAACTTTCCTGGACGACGAGGGCGATGGGTTGGTCTGGCCGACCCCCATGCCAAACCTATCCGTTTTACTCGGAGCAGCATTTACAGGCTTAATCAAATTCTCATATGAAACATCATGATATAGTCGAAAACCATCACTGCTTCGTCACGTTGGTTCTTGACCGTATATCTCCAAGTTTGCACGCCTTTGTCCGGGCTCTTGGTCTCGCGCTTTTCGATCACCTCGACCACAACATTAATGGTGTCGCCGATCATCACCGGTTGCAGCATGCGCATGTTGTTGGCACCCAGCCAGGCAATTACCGAATTGCCCCCAAATCCCGCCGAGCCCACTAATCCTACGGCCAGAGCGAAAATTAAAGGGCCGTGAGCCAGACGTTGTCCGAATTGCGTTTTTTCGGCGTAAACCTGGTCCATGTGCAGCGGATAGAAATCCATTGTCAGTCCGGCCCATTGCACCACATGACTCTCGGTGACCGTGATGCGGGCAGTGGTATATTGGTTGCCGACATTAAAGTCGTTCCCATAAACTTTTCTTTTCATTGATTCATCTCCTGGCTTAAAATCTATCTAAACATATCTGTTTCTTGCACTTATCCAGCATTCAATATCCAGGATCGCCTGGCCAAAGTTTTTTACTTCCCTTCAACGCAACTGGGCATGAATTAAATTGACGCACCAGCTTCAATGTTTCCCCTAGTGTTAGACGAGGGACCGATTGCCTAATAATCGATTGCCGGCTTAAATTTGGGTAGAGTGACCTCATCGTCGAGCTCTTCGAAGACGACCTCCACCGGCATATCGAATTTCAGCGCGTAGGGATCACCGTCCACAATGTTGGTCAACATCTGTACACCTTCTTCCAGCTTTACAACAGCCACCACGTAAGGGCATTCGGATTGGAAAGCAGAAGGGGCGTTGTTCTCCACCACGGTAAAGGAGTATATCCTGCCTTTGCCCGATGCCGGTACCCACTCAATTTCTTGTGCGGCGCAATGGGGACAGGCCATGCGGGGATAAAAAATATGCTGGTTGCAGACCATACATTTCTGCAGGTAAAGTTTGTGTTCTTTGGCGTAGTCCCAGAAGGGACGAGCCCATTCGTTGACCACCGGTGCTGGTCTTTTGGGGGTATTCATAGTATTGCTCCTCAAACGAGTTCGTTTCCAAGTATAGTGACGTGAGCATCCATATAGGTGCCTCCCGTGCCTGTTTCCACGGCGAAGCGGGCGCCTTGAACCTGCCTTCGACCGGCTTTGCCCATAAGCTGGCGGGCAGCCTCCACCACCAGAGCGACGCCACCGCCGGCCCCGGTGTGACCTTGGGAGAGCATACCGCCATTGGTGGTGCACGGCAGTCGGCCTCCGGGCCAGGTAGCTCCTTGCAAGAAGAGATCTCCTGCCTCGCCTCGTGGGCAAAAGCCCAGTTCCTCCAGAGTAATTATTTGGTAGATGGGATAGGAATCGTAAAGTTCGGCCACATCTATATCCTTGGGGTTTATCCCTGCCTGTTGAAAAGCCTCCTGACCGGCCTCAGCCCAGCCGAAACGGGTTATGTCGGGTTCCTGAGAGAATACGAAGTGGGTCACCCGACTGCCAAGACCTAACAGATAGGCCGGCTTATCGGTAAGATGGGGGGCCTGTTCGGCCGAGGTGACGATAAAGGCCGATCCCCCGTCAAAAAGCATGTTGGATTGTTTGGCCCTTAACGGGGAGGACAACATCTTGGATTCCAAGACTTCTTCCAGACTGAGGGGTTTGCGAAAGGCCGCGTTGGGGTTGAGTTCGGCCCACTTCCGGTTGGACACGCAGACGGCTGCCATATGTTCCTCCGTACAACCGGTTTCATACAGGTAGCGGGCCGTACTCAGGGCGGCGATTGAAGAGTAATGCTGGCCATAAGGCACTTCCCACTCCACCGAGATTCCCGCCTGGGAAAAAAGATCGATACCCCCTTGGCCGGATAGACCGCTCCCCAGCTTATCTGCATGAACACAGAGCACATTTCCGGCTATCCCACTATTGATCAAACTACCCGCCATGGCCAGCAGGCAGCTCCCGCTGGCCCCACCAGCGAAAACCTGGCAGTTGGTGTTCACCTTTTTGAGCCCCAGCTCTTCCACTATTCGGCAAGTGACCAGTTCGGTGTTGAACTGGGAACTGAAAAGGGCACCCGTGGGAATGACAAAGTCGATGTCTTCCTTTTTTAGCCCAGCATCCGCAATGGCCAGGCGGGCTGATTCAAGAGCGCTATATATGGCCGACCTTTCCGGAAACCGTCCAGTGGGGACTTCGCCGATTCCCACGAGTGCCACCTTATTCTTCAGATTATTCATCTCTTACTCCTCCTTTATGCTTGTAGTCCCTTTCTGGTCACAGTCCCATCTGCTTGGCGATTATATTCATCTGAATTTCACTCGTTCCACCGCCGATGGAATAAAGCAGAGAATCCCGTAGAAAGCGTTGGGCATCATATTCCATAGCGTACCCATAGCCCCCAAGTATCTGGATGCAGTGCAGAGAGGCTTTTTGAGCCACCTGGGCTGTGAAGAGCTTAGTCATGGAGGTTTCCTTGACGCACTCCATATGGTTGACTTCCTTCCATGCGGCGAAATAGGCTAAGTGGCGTGCCGCTTCCAACTCGGTGGCCATCTCCACCAGCTTGTTCTGGATGGACTGGAAACGGCCGATGGGCTGTCCGAACTGCTTCCGTTCCTTGGCATAAGCCAAGGCATAGTCAAGGGCGGCCTGGGCGATACCAATGGCGCAAGAAGACAGAACCAGCCGTTCGGAGTTAAGCAGGCGCATCATCTGAGCCCAGCCTCGGTTAAGCTGCCCAAGTCCGCCTAAAATATCTTCGGGATCAACCTTGACGTCCTCGTAGGACACCGCGCAGGTATTGGAGCCCTTATGGCCAAGGTTGTTAATGGGAAAAGCGCTATACCCCTGAGCGGCACCGGGCACCAGAAAGGCCGTAATGCCCTTATTACCAGGGCCCCCGGTGCGCGCGTTGGTGACCACGTAATCGGCGATGCCGGCCCCGGAGATAAACATCTTGCTGCCATTGATGAGGTACTGGCCGTCCTTCAACTCGGCCCTGGTTTGCAGGTTGGCTGCATCCGATCCTATATTGGCCTCGGTCAGGGCGAAGCAAAATTTTAATTTACCCTGCACTAATAGGGGAAGGAACTTTTGTTTCTGCTCATCGTTGCCGTTGGTGTTGATGATGTTATTGCCATAGAGAATGATGCTGCCGGCCGCCCAGGCCAGCACCGGCAGGCGTTTAGCGATCTCTTCAAAGAAAATCATCTCGTCGATGACATTACCCCCCTGGCCGCCGTACTCCTCCGGCACGTTAATACCCATGAAACCCAATTCCGACAGTTTATTGACCAAGGTCTGGGGAAATTCGTTGGTCTTTTCGATCTCCTCGATAACCGGGCGGGTCACCTCGGTTTCCATAAAACGAGCAATGGTCTCGCGTAACATCATTTGTTCATCAGAAAACCCAAACTCCATAATGGCACCTCTCTTTTGTTTCTGCTTTGATTCCTGGGGGAGATTAGCCTCCCGAACCTTCTCTTACCATAATCATGTTCAGAAAGTAGTTTGTCGCTTGGTTTATTTCGCTCACCTTGTCCACCTGTTTTCCGCTGTCGACCACGAACCAGCGCAGGGCCATATGGGTGAAGGCTCCGAAAAACAGATTCCGGTAAACCCGGACATTGCACTCCGGCAAGAAGGCTCTTTCTCTGATCCCCTGACTAACCAGATCTTCGAAAACCGACATATAGCTTTTAAGGGATTCAGAGGCCCGGGTTTTATAAAAAGTCCTCTTTAGCTGGATCTGCATCAGGAACAGTACCAAGAAATCGTAATCGTCCAAATAGAGCCGGAAGTGATATTGAATGAAACGGCGCAGCTTTCTGACGGGGTCGGTAATGTGAAAGCTCTGTTCCAGCCTGGATAGATGGCTTCGAAAATGCTCTTCCGGTATGGACAGCAAAAGATCCTCTTTGTTCTTGAAGTATTCATAAACCGTGCCGTCGGAAACCTCTGCCGCACCGGCAATCCCGGATATGGTGGCTCCGCTGTACCCCTTACTGGCAAAGGCCTTGGCTGCGGCATTTAGAATCTTGGCCCTCTTGGACGAATAGGTGTTCTCGGTTTTTTCCGGGCACTGGAGGAGCAAGTGGTCCAGCAACAGCATGATGTGCTCATGGTCGGGCGCGGCTTCAGGAATTTCTTCCGTGACTAAGACAGTGTAGGCCTCAAAATCCAGGGCCCCCAGGATAATGTCCCGAAGCAACCTGGTATTGAGGTCGGACGGGTAGATTCCTTCATCAACACCTGCCTGAATAAGAGCAAGCACCTCGCCGGAGTAACGGCGTATGACCTGATAGGCCTTTGATTTATAGAAAGTCAAGTTTGAGCGACACTCAAGAAGCACTAACCTTAAATAGTCCTTATGTAAGTCGTTGTAGCGTAGATGGGCCATGACCAGCTTGCGCAGTTTATTGTGCGCCCCGGAGATACCCCGGAGCTGGTCATCCAAATAGGAAAGGGAATCAAGTACCTGTAACTCCACCACAGAGAACAGCAAGTCCTCTTTTCCTTGAAAATGCAAATAGATGGTCGGCTCGGTCAGGCCGGCATGGGCGGCAATATCCTTTAGGCCGGCCCCGGAGAAACCTTTCTCATTGATCCTCTCACAAGCCGCGCTCAGGATTCGCTCACGGACCGAGGTCCTCTTTCCTGTACTTTTTGATGCCGGCGATTGGCTTGAGCGGCTCAGCGAAGGGCTGCCTTTCCTTCGAGTCGACCTATGAGTTACCTTCTTCACTGATCACACTTCCTTTGACACTACTGTGCCCTGAAGGCGTCGGGACGTTTCAATATACTCGCTGACCATCTCGGCAATAATCTCGGCTACCGGTTTTATTTCTTCCACCTGGGCAACGCTTTGTCCCGCACTCCAGAAATCCAGCCATTTCTTTGACCTCACCGGCGGTCTTTCTTCCATATCCGCGATGCTGGCAGCGATCCAGTTAGCCGGATTACCCGTTACCCGATCCGTACAGACAATTCCTTCCGGATCAGCGTCGACCACCGCTTGTCTATAAGCGGAAGAAGCACGAGATTCCGGGGTGGCGATGAATCGTGTTCCCACAATCACTGCACAAGCGCCAACGGCGATGGCGGCAGCCATCTGGGCTCCGGTGCTGATTCCGCCGGCGGCGATGACGGGCAGATTGGTTTCCTTTTTCAGATAGGGCACAAGAATAAGTGTGGAAATCCGACCGCCATGCCCGCCGGCTCCGGCCCCAACAGCCACCAGCCCATCCACGCCTCCTTCCTGGGCTTTGACGGCCTGCGCCAGGGAAACAACATCGGCAAACACTCGCCCGCCGTTATCATGAACAGCTTCCAGGATGAGACGGGGATCCCCCAGCGACGTAATGAAAAACTTTACGCCATAGGTCAGACAGAGTGATAGCTGATCCTGCCAGGGAAATTTTCCGGAGAGGTGGATATTGACGCCCATCGGTGCATCGGTTTGGGAGCGGATCATCGTCAAGGCCTGCTTTAACTCTCCCGTTGTCCGGTAATTCACCAGGGGCAACATCCCCAACCCCCCGGCCCGGCAGACCGCCACGACCAGTTCTTCGTATGAAACCATAAACATGGGCGCGCCGATGATGGGGTAACGAATCCCCATCTCAGCGGAGAATTCTGTATAAATCAAGGGTGCCATTCCTATTCTTTTATTTTCCTTCATTTTTCAGTGACAAGACAAATTCTGACGCCGGGTCGCCTCGTGGCTGTTCTCAAAATAACCCTTTCAGTAATTTCGTTTAGGTAAACCCCCGGCTCTGCCGGGGGACTCCCAAGGTTTGACTTTTCCGGGAGTAGGGTGGGTCAATATTCAAAAGGAGATCAATAAATATTTTCCCAAACCCAGACCAAGATATTTTTCGAAAAGAAATAACCCTCTGGCCTGTCATTCCGGCGAAAGCCGGAATCCAGCAAATTCCCACGTCTTGGAAAAGCTCTGGACCCCGGTTTTTACCGGGGTGACGGCTTTAAGGGGTTTGGACTTTTGTTTTTGAGCCCCCTTGAGGGGCTAATATTTTCAAGCCTCCGGCTCTGCCGGAGGTAATGTGACTGGTTCTCTTACTTCTTAATCCCGGCCAGATCCTCGACGATCTGCTTACACTTCTTGATTATTGCACGGGCCTCCATAAGAATCGTCATCCGCTCGGCATAAGGCGATCCTTCGCCATGGAGACAAATCGTTTCCAGGTCCGCCGAGGTCATCCGGCGGATCAGATCGAACATCCGCAGACGCGTCTCCGTCGGTAAACCGGCCTTGCCACCCAAATACTTATCGATGTCGTCATGTGTTTCGGGATTGGTCCAGTCCTGGTAAGTCGGCGCCGTAACCAGCAGCCCACCTGCCAGGTCTTCAATGATTTCAACAATCTTGTGATAGTTGTGGGCAAAGTGGTACTTGGCGATGTTCGTCGTCATCGGATTCGGAACAGGAATCCCGGCATGGTCCACATAGTCCAGACAGGCAGAACGGGTCAACGCCGAAAGTGTTTCCAGATAGATGACGCATTCCGTAATTTTTTCCTTGACGTGTGGGGCATCGGCAACTCCGTTGTAATCGGCAATCGCCACGGCCAGTCCCAAGAGCTGCTCGCTCATAGGGATCCGGTAGGCGCAGCCTGTGCGCCGATGCAGGAGGGCGAAGTTGTAAACGATAGCGGCCGCAAACTTGACTTCACCGCAGAGGAACACCCGCTCCCAGGGGACAAAGACATCGTCGAAAATAATCAGGGAATCGGTATGCATGCGGCGCAGTGAACGCTTAACCGGAAATTCCATATTGCTGATCCGCGAGTGGAACGGACGAACAATCTGGCGAATCCCCTTGGTATTCGCTTCAATGGCAAAAGCGACCGCATAATCCGCATCCGCTTCCGTCATGGCTCGGCAGGGAATGACGAAGAATTCATTGGCGTAGGCCGCACCGGTGATATGTACTTTGGCTCCCCGCACGATAATACCCCGGTCGTTCTTCTCGACGACCCTGACGTTGAAATCAGGATGATTCTGCCTCGGATCCGAAGGACGCAGACTTCTGTCCCCCTTTGCGTCCGTCACGCCGGCAACGATGCACTTGTCCGTTTTCTTCAGATAGGTGCGAAAGTTGTCGATTCGCTCCAGATAAACTTTACCGGCCTCTTTCATAGTCCGCGCCGTGATGGCAATGGCATTCATCGCGTCCGCGCCGATATCGTGGGAAAAGGGAATATACCCTTCGCCGAGCTCTGTGGCCTTAATGATCAGTTCGAGTTGTTTGAGTAGATCCTGACCGGTCTGTGGCGTAAAGTAATACCGGCTGATATACTCACCCAGATCGACATCGTAAACAAGTGCAAGATCTTTATACAGCGGATCGTGAGCCATCTCATAATCGACAGCAGCGGTTTCCACGCAGGCCATGAGATCCGGATCCGTCGAGACGTTTTCGATCTTCCGGCCTTTGTAGTACACGATCCTCCCATCGTTTAAACTGTCCTTGTACTCCTGTGCTGTCATTAAACCCATGGTGGTTATTACCTCCTCAGCCCTTTGCCTTGAGGGCAGAGCGGATTTCCCGCTTGAGAACCTTCCCCAGGGGGTTCCTGGGCAGAACGGTCATGATCTCCAGAACCTCCGGGTACTTGTACTTGGCAATATCTTTCCCGGCCAGGAAGGTATTGATTTCCTCCAGGGTTAAGGTTTCTCCGGGTTTGGGCACCACGGCAATACAGATCCTCTCTCCCAGGCGCGGGTCCGGGTATCCCACGGCGGCCACTTCGACCACCTTGGGATGGGCCACGACGAGGGACTCGATCTCTTCAGGACTGATGTTGACACCACCACGGATAATGAGGTCTTTGTAGCGCCCCTGGAAGAGGTATTTATCCTTCTTCTCGCCTTCTATGGAAAAGAGGTCTCCTGAGCGGAAGTATCCCACGTCGTCGAAGGCTGCCTCCGTCAGGTCCGGGGCCTTGTAATATCCCGGAAAGATGGTGGGGCCGGCGAAACGGAGCTCGCCCACGATGCCCGTCTCCTCGATCTCCTTTTCTGTACTGGGTTCCACGAGCCTGGTCCGGAAGCCCTTGACGGCTTCCGCTTTCCAAGTGAGACCTTTCCCGCCGAAGCGGGGGAAATAATTCGCCCGATCCTCTGGGCTCGGAAAGTCACTGGGGCTGCTGTAAAGGGCCACGCCTTCATTGGAGGCGAAGAAATTCACGATGCCGATGCCGAAATCTTCCTGGAAAGTCTTCACCATCCAGGGAGACAGGGGGGCCGAGCCGGACCCGATCACCTTAAGGGCCCCCTTGTCCATAGCGGCCCACTGGGGTGACTTAGCTAAGGAATCCAGGAGGGCCGGCGGTGCCAGAGTGTAATAGACTTTTTCCATAATCAGTTGTTTCAGGAACACCCCCAGGTCAAAGGGATGGTGGAAGACCATCTTCCCACCCGTAAGGACCCAGGGGACCAGGACTGCACCCAGGCCGGCCATATTGATGGTCGGAAAGAGGGAGAGATAGACGCACTCCTGGTCCGGGAGAAAAGACTCAACCACGGCGCGGCTGATAGTGATCCAGTGATTGTGGCTTCGAGGGACCGCCTTGGGCATGGCCTCTGTCCCCGACGTCCAGCAAAGGGTGAAGACATCATTGGCTCCTGGACGACGTTCCTCCAGTTCAGCACTATTTCCTCCGTCCGTTGTCAGGATGGTGTCCATCTGGAGGGCCCCCGGCGCTTCCCCGGAGCCGATGGTGATGTAATGCCTTACGGAACCACTTTCGCCGATGGTCTTCCTGGCCAGGTCTATGTGGTCGAAGCCCAGCAGGTTGTGGGAGGATACAAAAATCTTCCCTTCCGTGAGTTTTACGGTATGACGGATCTCGTGAGCCCGCCACTGAACAGGGATGGGGCTGACGATAGCTCCCGCCCGGGCGGCAGCAAAGATGGTCAGGGTCAATTCAATGATGTTGGGGAGCTGAGCGATAATGACGTCATCCTTTTTTATTCCCAGTGCAAGGAACTTCAGGGCCAACCGGTCTATGGCCTGCATCATCTGCCCATAGGTCATCCGTATGGGCTCCAAGCCCACCAGGTCTTTTTTGTTATACGGATCCACCAGGGCTTCCGAATCTAGAATGGACGCTGCTCTATCGTACAGTTTGTCGAGGATGGTCTCGGTGCCCCACCAGCCCTTTTCTGTGTATTCGTGAATCTGTCCTGCAGAAGCGAGAATCATGGTCATGTCTCCTTTTAGCCGATAACTGTTTGGTAAATCATGAAATTTATGGGATGCCTCACCGGTGGTAGGGGGGCATCACCTTCTCTACGTAGTTTTTCCCGGTCAATTCATCCGTACAAAGGAGGGCCGAATAGACCGCGGCGTCCATGCCGCTGCCCCAGGTTTTTGCCCCGTAGCCGTCTCCGGCGAAGAAGACCCCCTTCAGGCCGGGCTGCGTCGTGTCGGGACGCCGCTCTCCGGGGGGGGGCCAGTCGCCGAACCCCTTGTCCGAACAGGTCCAGAACTCCCATATCGTGTCCTCCTTCATCTTCGGGAAGGTGGTATGGAATATCTTCCGCGATTTCTCAATGATGTGATGCACCTTGGCCTTGTCCCGGAGTTCCCCCTCCGTCAGCGCGATGGAGTAGGCGATGGTGTACTTTCCTTCGGGGGCAAGAGACGGCTCGAAATTGCTGGGCATAATGGAGACGATGTCCACATCGCCGATGAAACCCTCTTCGGCCTTCAGGATGGACGGCGCCAGGAGCCATGACCTGGTGTTGATTCCCGCCTCGGCCAGAACGTCGCTCTTGAGTCCCACATAACCCGTCAGCATCCCTACGCTGAAGTAGTCCTTTTCGATCTTCTCCACCAAGGGGGCCGGGAACCGGTTCTTGGGTAGAAAAGGCCAGACTTTCCGGATTGGTACGGTGCAGACGATATGGTCCGAATGGATCGTGATCTCCCCTTCAGGGGTCTTTATCCGGACTCCTTTTGCTGTTTGGCCGTCAAAAAGAATTTCCGTAACCGCGGCCTTGGTTTTGATGACCCCGCCGTTTTCAGTAATCTTTTCAGCGATCCGCTCGCCGATGACAACGAAACCGGGGGCAGGAACGATTCCCGTAGAACCGCTGATGAGGTTCATTCCGATGTCCACGGCGGTACGCATGAAGCGGATGAAGTCCCCTGCCGGAATCATCTCGGGCTCGCCCATGACCATATGGATAGAGGCAATAGCGGCCAGGAATTCATAAACCTTCCGATCATCGGTTCGGTCCTTGAGCCATTTTCCGAAGGAGATTTGATCCCATTCCCGTAGAACCTCTGGTGTAGATGTGGCCATCTCCCGCAGAAGCTTCTTGGTGGTGCGGTTAGACTCTTGGCTCATCCAGCCGTAGGAACCTCCCTTTTCCATGGGGTATAGTTTATTGGTTTCGGGATCGATAACAGTGAACCCCTTGTTCCCAGGCAGGGGAACAGGTTTCTGCAGGTACTCCAAAAGGAATCCCACCCGGCCCCGGTTTCCCCAGAAGGTGGCATGGCCCCCCGCTTCAAAGCTAAAGCCGTCCAGAAGTCCCTTCTCCAACATGGTTTCCAGATCCGGCTCGGCAAAAGTCACCCAGGCATAGACAGACCGCATGTCCTTGCCGAACTCGGTTGCATTCAGCTCCCTCCCCTGGAGGAGAAAGCGGTTCCCCTTCACCTGAAAGGACAGAAGACGTCCGCCGACATAGGCCTCCTTCTCCAGTACCAGCACCTTTTGTTTCTCCTCCGAAGTCAGGAGTGCCCCCACCGTAAGACCTGCCAACCCTGAGCCAATGATGACCGTATCGTATTTTTCTTCCATCGAATCCTCCTTTCTCAAGGATGCATAGAAAACATAAGATTTTTGAAATTCGGGTTTTAGACCTGATTCTTAAAGAATATGAGACGGTCTCCTTCTTTGAAATGATACTGGATACTGGTTGCTTGATACTGGATAAAGGGGAAAAGCGATACTCGATTCTGAATCAAGTCAATCAAGCACCCAGCATCGGTTATTTGGCTTAATCCAGCATCCAGTATCCAGTATCATCTGTCCAGAGGCGGACAATCTCGCGTTTCATTGGTCACCGCAGGGCCTTCTTGTTGATCTTCCCTACGGCCGTTAGGGGCAGATCCATGAACTGGACGACCTTCGGGATCTTATAAGGAGACAGTTTCTCCCGGGCGAAGGCCAGTATTTGCTCGCGGAGGGTATCCTCGGGAAGTTCCCTATGGGAAACCTTTCTCTGCACCACCAGTTTTACCCGCTCTGTTTCAGGCCGAGAGGGATCCTTCTCTCCGATGACGGCGCACAATTCGATGGCGGGGTGCTCTGAGAGAACCTTCTCCACCTCCGTGGAAAAGACTTTGTAACCCCCGACGATAATCATGTCCTTCGTCCGGTCCACGAGGTAAAGAAACCCGTCTTCGTCCATCCGGCCCACATCCCCTGTGTGGAACCAGCGGAGCCCATCGTGTTCCTGCAGGGCCAAGGCGGTTTCATCAGGGTTATGGTGGTAGCCCTTCATAACCTGGGGTCCGCTGACAATGATCTCCCCGGTGTCGCCAAAAGGCACTTCTGTCTTCCCGTCAGACAGATCAACAATCTTAACTATGGTGGATGGGATAGGCAATCCTACAGAGTCAACCCGCTTGCGAGCCGTTTTCTGATCGAAGGCAATGAGAGGAGAGGTTTCCGTGGCACCATAGAGTTCCGACAACTTTCCTGGCCCGATCACCTCTTCCAGGGCTTTGATACCCTCTGGGGAGAAGGGGGCCGCCCCGGAGAAACAGACCTTGAGGCTACTCCAGTCCGCTTGGCGGAATTCCGGTTCCCGAATCAGCATGAGATAAAGGGTCGGGACATTGACCATGATACTGGGCTTGTACTTCACGCTTTCCTTGAGAATATGCTGAACGTTCCGTGGATCGGGGATAAGGATCTGGGAGATACCGAAATAAAAACCCAGCAAAGAGAGGACCAGACCGGCGATGTGGAACATGGGCAAGCCCGAGCAGAAAGCATCCTCACTCCTTTCAAGTTCAAACACCGAGGCATATTGGGTCATGTTGGACATGAGGTTGCGGTGGGTCAGAACAACACCCTTTGGTATACCCGTTGTGCCGCCTGTATACTGAATGAAGCAGACATCGTCCAAGGTCAGGACCTGGGGGAGCCTTCGTGACTCCTGTTCCTTCCAGAAGGTCATGAATGATTTTAAATCCTTACCCGGCAGGGTCGGCATCTGTACATCCGGATCGAACTTCAGAGAATCCATCATCCCTGTCTGGAGGACCAACTGGACGAATTCCACCTTGTCGGCAATGGCTGCGAATTTTGGGAACAAAAGGTCCGCAATGACGAGAACTTTTGCCCCACAGTCGTTCAACTGGAAAATCATCTCGTCGGGAGAAAGGAGCGGAGAGACGTTGGAGATGGCACATCCTGCTTTAAAGGCGCCCAGGAGGGTTACCGAGTACTGGGGAATGTTGGGCAAACAGACAGCAACCACATCCCCTTTGCCATAGCCCGCGGCCTGGAGAGCACAAGCGAAACGGTCTGCCTGGGACAGAACGGTCTCGTGGGTCAGGGTGAGCCCTAAAAAGTGGAGTGCCGCCAAGTCTCCTGTCCTATGCCGATGGTTTTCCAAATGCTCGATCAGTGTGAACGCCGGGGGAACGATCTCTTCAAGAACACCCGGGTCGTACGATTTCAACCAAGGTTTCTGTAAATAGGACATCTCTGCACCCCTTTGAGTTTAAAGGTTAATCGTTGGGTTTAAACTGATCTACCCTCACTGCCGCACCATCGATTTCTTTGATTTTGATAAGACCCTGCTTTCATGGGAAGGATAAATTATCTTTAGTGACATTCAGATTTTAATACTTTTATGTTATTACTAAACCTATGTCAATGTTTTTGTGATTATTTTCTTTGGGTGTAAGTTTTAACTGGTTATAATTAATATAAATTTATTTCTTTACCAAATCTTGCTATCATTGGAAGGCAAGGGTGCGGATTATTGATTAGCATTGACATTGCCTCAGCAGAATCCTACGATCCCCTTGCAAAAAAGGAGGCGGTCGATGAGCGTAAAAATACCCCTGCCTGATCCGAGACCCCTGCGGAAGGAGATTCGGCAGATAGTATCCTATCACCTCAGAATGTGGTTAAAATGATGGCCAACGCACCAGCCGGCGTTCTTGGATTCCAGGAATTTGCCGCGGGGGTGCTTTTTAAAAGTGGCTTCGATCCTCGTAAACGGGAAACGGAGTGATGTTATAAAAGGAGACAGGTGATGAAAAAAAATGTTCTGCGGGAATTGCTTAATCTAGGCAAACCCACCCTTGGAACCCATGTGATTACGCCCTGGCCGGGGATGTTCGAGATTATCGGTCAATCGAAAGTCTTCGATTACATCGAATATGTGGGAGAGTACTCACCCTTCGACCTGGAACTATTGGATAATCTCGGACGGGCGGTCGAGCTCTTTCCGGATATGTCCTCCATGATGAAGGTTGAGGAGCAGACCCGGGGGTTCATTGCCACCCGGGCCATCGATGCCGGTATCCAGAACGTGCTCTTCACTGACTGCCGTTCCGCCGATGATGTGCGGGATTGTGTTCGCCTGGTGCGGTCGGAGACCCCTGAGGCGGGCGGAATTCACGGCTTCGGCATGCGGTGGTCCATAGGCTATGTCTACGGCAGTTTAGAGGAATGGGTCAAGGCCATGAATGAGGTGGTCATCGCGGTCATGATTGAAAAGAAAGGGGCCATGGAGAACCTGGAGGAGATTTTGTCGGTAGAGGGAATTGACATGGTCCAGTTTGGGCCCGCTGATTACTCAATCAGCATCGGCAAACCAGGGCAGGACGGCAGTCCGGAAGTTCAGAAGGCCCACCGGGATATGATAGAGATGGCCCTAAAGAAACGTAAACACCCCAGGGTAGAGGTGGCCGGGTTTGAACAGGCCAAGCCTTTTGTCGAGTTGGGTTTCCGCCAATTCTGCATCGGCTGGGACCTGCTGGTCGTCTCGGACTGGTGCCGGCGGCAGGGTAAGGGCATAAAAGAAATGATGGGGGCATAAACCGACATCGGCAGTGCCGGCGTCAAGACCCGGGAGAAGATGGCCCTGATGGCGGCCGAAAACCTGCTGACCGGTCTTCGGGGAGAGTTGCTTCCTAATTGCGTTAATCCGCAGGCTCTCAATCGTCGATTGAGGTGAGCCTACCCCATAGTGGCTAAGTCAAAAAAGTCTATAATACCCAATTTTAAAATAAACTTGACATGGGTATTTTTTTTTGTTAAAAAGTAACCGACTGAGCGCTCGGTCTTTAACAGACGAGTGACTACTTTTTAGTAAACTTAATATATTTCCCCTTTTTAAGGTGCCAAGTGAAAAAAAAAGCCATTCGGACTTTTAGTTCCGACCAGGACCTGGTTAATAAAAGGCGAAAAGAAATCGCTGAAAAGGCTATAACGCTTTTTATGAAAAAAGGGTATTTAAAAACCACTACCCGTGAAATCGCTCAGGTTTGCGGTATGAGCACCGGCGGTTTATATCATTATATCGGCAGCAAGGAAGACATCCTTTCCATTTTCAATGAAGGTGCCTTTTCCATTTTAGAGGAGATTTCCAAGGAAAATTTTAACCGCCCTGAATCGATAGGCCCGAAAGAAAAACTTAAACTCATCCTGATCAAGTACCTTCAGTGGATTGATGAAGTACAAAACGTTGTTCTTTTCTATTATCAGGAGTCCAAAAATCTACCCAAGGAAGCGCTTAGCCGGGTCATGTCTTCAGATGCCCATTCTATAAAAATACTCGAAGAGATCTTAATCGAAGGATGTCGGCTGGGAGAATTCGACGTCCCTGATCCTCAACTAACGGCGAATAATATCATTGTGCTTTGTGATAATTGGGCCTTCCGGCGCTGGTTTCTGCGCAAGCAGTATACCCTAAAGGTGTTTATAGAGAGGCAGGTAGATTTTATATTACGGGCCGTGGCTGGGAAAGGTAAAAAAATGATCAAAATTTAACCCCTATCAAATTGAAATAATATCAGGATAAAGATTTGGGAAAAACAAAGGCCGCACAAGTTTCAAATAAAATAATATATTTGGAGGTGCAAAATGCCGGAACAAAAACTTGAGGTTTTGCAACGAAGGGTGAGTCTTTTTGAAGCAGTAGCTATGATCACCGGGCTGGTGGTGGGGGCTTCCATTTTTATTCTGGTTCCCACCCTGATCGGAATGACCGGCCCGAGCGTTTATTTGTGTTTCGCGGCAGCAGCTATCCCCGCAATTTTCGTGGTTCTTTATCAGATACAGTTAACCGGGACGCTGCCGGTTACCGGGGCCAATTATGTGGCGGTGACCCGGGTGCTGAACCCGGCCTGGGGTGCTATTCTCTCTTTTTCGGCAGTCTTGGCCCTGATCGCTTCCAATGTGCTGGTGGCCGTAGGATTCGGGAAATACGTGGTTACCTTTATCCAGTCATTCAACCCCGGTTTTAACCTTCACCCTCTGATCCTTCCTCTGGCGGTTCTGCTGATTTTCTCCCTGCTTAATTTTCTGGGGGTGGAATTTGCCAGCGTGATCCAGACCATTTTGTTCCTGGCCTTTGTCATCGGCATGATCATTTTCAGTATTGCCGGTTCGGCCAACTACCAGCCGGCCAATATGACCCCCCTGTTCTCCGGGGGAGCCTTGATGTTTATCGTGGCCACCGTACTGGCCTCTTTCTCCTGGGCCGGGCTGGTGGCCCTGGCCGATATCGGGGGTG
Source organism: uncultured delta proteobacterium (assembly GCA_963782435.1). Taxonomy (GTDB): domain Bacteria; phylum Desulfobacterota; class RBG-13-43-22; order RBG-13-43-22; family RBG-13-43-22; genus RBG-13-43-22. The sequence continues at coordinate 148,659 of CAWAKF010000050.1, read as the reverse complement.
ATGTTAAAAATCCCCGCCGAAATCTGCCCTTGGCGCTCATCCTGGCCTTTATAATCATCCTGATACTCTATGTCTGGCAACCTCTGTCCCTGGTGGGCTCCATGGGAGCAGAGGCGACTGCAAAAGAGGGCCCCTTGGCCATTATGATCCAGGCGGGAAAATTGATGCCCGGCTGGGGGGTCTGGATCATCTTTATCGCTGCCATGGGAGCCATCCTTACCACCATCAATGCCCTGACCTGGTCGGCGGGCAGGGATTTGATGGCCTGGCCCGTGACGGGCTGTTCCCCAGGGCCGTGGCCTCCCTACACCCTAAATATAAGACACCTGGCTTGGCCATCCTAATTGTCACCATACTGGAGTTCATTGGAGTCCTGACTGCCGCCGAGATCGATAAATATGCCCTGGCAACGGTGTTGTCATTGATGGTGATCCAGATCATCGGGGCTTACTGTGTGCTGCGTTTTCCCAGGAAGCTGTCTACCCTATACGAGAAATCGATCTTCAAATTTAATGGCTTCTGGCGCTGGTTCACTTTTCTTGGTGTTTGCCTAACCTCGGGATTCATCCTGCTGATGGGAATTTTCTTGGATACCATGGATGATAAAGGGAATCCCACCAAGACGCCCTGGGTCGTGATCGTTTTCATCGGGTTCCTGGTGGTCGGACTGATCTGGTATTACATACGCAAATCCTATTTGAAAGGCCAGGGGATCGACCTGGCCGCGAATCTGCAAAAAATCGCCGATGCGACTCTGGCTGAAGCGGAAGAGAAATTGTCAATTTAGACAAAACCGAGAAGGAATAATGAAATTCCAAATCTCAAATACCCAATAACAAACATGTTCCAATGGCCAAAATCATTAACATTTATTTGTAATTTGGTACTTGGAGTTTGTGATTTTTAAGGAGGTGCCTAAATGGAATCAGCATTGAGCGGTATTAAGGTGGTGGAGGTGTCCACCTGGTTTGCCGGACCGACCTGCGGGATGTGGCTGGGGGAGCATGGGGCCGATGTGGTCCGGGTTGAGCCCATTGAGGGAGACCCGCTTCGGGGTATCTTGAGCTCCGGGGTCCTACCGGCCGAACTGGCCAATACCCACAATTGGATGTGGGAGATGGCCAACCGGAGCAAGCGATGCATTGCTATGGACCTGAAGCAGGAAGAAAGCCACCGAATCATCCATAAGATGGTCAAGGAGGCGGATGTCTTTCTGGCCAATTTGCGTCCGGCTACCCTGAAGCGGGCCAAAATGGATTATGAAACTCTGGATCAGATCAATCCCCGATTGGTTTATTGCAATATCACCGGATACGGCTCCAAAGGCCCCGGCGCCGACTGGCCGGCCTTCGATGAAACCGCCTTCTGGACGCGCTCAGGGATCATGTCCACCATGGGTGAACCGGGAACGCCGCCCGTTCCCCTGCGCGGGGCCATGGGCGATAACACCACCGGTGTTTTTGCTCTGGGCGGTATCGCCCTGGCTTTATTTGCCAGAGAGAGAACCGGCAAGGGCCAACTGGTGGAGCTTTCCCTTTATGGCAACGGTATGTGGGTGGCCGGTATCGATATCCAGGGCGCTCTGGTCTATAACATGGATATGGGAAGGGTATCGCGCCTGACCCAGGGAAACCCCTTGTACAATACCTATGAAGCCCGGGATGGCAAGTATTTCATGTTTCAGATGCTGGAGACCGATCGTTTCTGGGCCGGGGTTTGTAAGGCGGTGGACAAGCCGGATTGGGAGGCCAAATATCCGACCCATTTGGCTCGCTGTCAGGACAGCCCCGCGATAATCAGGGAACTGGACGCCCTGTTCGCCAAACGGACCCGGGAATACCGGGGTCCCCGTTTTGACGAAAACGGGCTGATCTGGGCCCCGGCCCAGACCCCGACGGAAGTCATTAAAGACGGAGTCGCTCTGGAAAATGAATATATCATCGAATACGAACACTTCAGTTACGGTAAGCTCAAGGGGATCCGCTGCCCGATTCAGTTGAAAGGTACACCGGAGCGCACCCCCAACGGAGCCCCGGAATTCGGTCAACATACCGAGGAAATTCTGCTGGAAAAGGGATATACTTGGGAAGATATTGAAAAATTTAAAGAGAAAAAAATAATCCTTTGATCCGAGAATACCGTCAGGCGAAAAGCGTCAGGCGTCAGGTAAAAAAGTTTTTTCCTTCTGGGATCCGACAAGACCGGAGGACCCACACTAATAACGGCCTAGCTATTCTTGGATAAGGAGACACTTATGTCTATTCTATTGTATGAAAAGAAGGATCATATCGCCTTCATCACCCTTAACCATCCTCCGCTCAATACCATGAGCCGGGAATTGTCGCGCGACTTGATCAAGACCCTGCAGGACTTTGACCGCGATAATAATCTGTATGTCGGGATCATAACCGGATCGGGGGAGAGGTCGTTCTGTGCCGGGGCCGATTTAACCGATCCGGAAAACCTGATCGATCCCGAAGGGTGGGAGGCCGACTATGACTGGCAGCTAATCAATGTTAAAAAACCCCTTATTGCCGCCATCAATGGCTATTCCCTGGGAGCCGGATTCACCCTGGCCCTATGCTGCGACATCCGGATTGCCCTCGGAGAAAGCCTCTTTGGGAACACCCGACCAGAAGCTGAACACGGTTGATGCCTACGCTTCGATCATGCTTTCCAGGATGATACCGGCGGCAATCGCCATGGAAATGCTGATGACGGGTGACCGGGTAAGTGCTCAGGAAGCCTTTCGGATAGGTTTGGTAAGTCGTCTGGTTCCTCCTGAGGAACTGATCCCGGCTGCGGAGGCGATGGCCAAAAGAATCTGTAACAATGGGCCGGCGGCCCTTTGGGCTTGTAAAGAGATCAACAAAAGGGCCAGATACCTGTCCCTGGAGGACAGCCTGAGCCTCTTCAAGGCCCTGGCCGGGCCGGTTCTTAAGATGAAGGATACCCTGGAAGGGGTGGCCGCCTTTTTTGAAAAGAGGCCTCCTGAGTGGAAACTTGAGTAGCGGCCAAGGCCCCACGATGGGACTGGAGGACACCAATGCTATTAGAAACTGTAATTTATGAAAAAGTTGACGATTTCGCCATTATCAAATTGAACCGTCCCAAAGTGCTTAATGCCATTAATGTGCAATTGACCCGTGATGTGCACCAGGCCTTGACCGAAGCTGCCGGGGATACCGCGGTCAAAGGCGTTCTTCTCCAGGGTGAAGGACGGGCCTTCTGTTCCGGCGATGATCTCTCAGAAAATCCATCCGGCTGGAACATTGAAGATGTGCTGCGGCATGTGGAGGTGCTGCAGGATACCACCCGCCTGATGCTCAACATGGAGAAGCCGGTCGTCGCTGCCGTGCATGGTTACGCCCTTGGCGCCGGCTGCGAGTGGGCCATGAGCGCCGATATCCGCATCGCCGCCGAGGGAACGCAGTTCGGCTTTCCGGAAACCAATGTCGGGGCCGGGATCACCAACTGCGGCACCAAGCTTCTGCCCTTACTGATCGGCATGGGGCGGGCCAAGTGGATGGCCTATACCAACGAGCGCATCGACGCCATTAAGGCGGAGCAGTGGGGTCTGGTAAATTTCGTTGTCCCCCTGGATCAACTGGAGAAGACGGCCATGGCCATGCTGAAGAAGATTGCCGCTAATTCGTCGCTGTCGATTAAGCTGACCAAGCGCCAACTGAATTACGGCGTCTACCAGGATTATGAGCAGCAGTTAGAACTCGAAGCACACGACGTGGTGCTTTGCCTGAGCCGCATGGAAGCGGCCATGCGGGCCAAGGCCGCCATGGAAAGGACTAAGAAAAAATAGTGGGGAGGAATGATAAATGATTATTGATTTTCGTGTTACCGTGCCGATCCAGGAATGGACCGATGATATGGAAGAGGCCGAACGGTTGTTCCTGGGCAGTTATATGAGAGGTTACGCCGAGTCGGCTTATGAAGTGTCGGCCATGTATAGCGTAACGGCTGAGAGCATGGTTAAAGCCATGGATGATGCCGGTGTGACCTGTGGGGTGCTCCAGGCCGAGTGGGCCCTGGGAGATTACCGGAAACTTAACGATGCTGTTTACCGGATTGCTCAGAAGTATCAGCAGAAATTTCCTCGATATTACCTAACGGTTAATCCCTTGGAAGATGACGACATGGTCAAAGTGGTGGAGAGGGAAGTGAAAGAGCGCGGTTTCAGCGGGGTTAATTTCCAAACCTGGGCTCAGCGTATGTATCCGAACGACAAGCGGCTCTATCCGGTCTATGCCAAGTGCCAGGAATTGGACCTGCCGGTAACCATCCATTCATCCATCAACTTCACCATCGACCGGACCATTGATTTCAGCCGCCCCATTTACATCGACCAGGTGGCCTGCGATTTTCCGGATCTTAAGATCGTGGGCAATCACGGCGGATGGCCTTGGGTGACCGAGATGGTAGCCGTGGCCTGGAAGCACAAAAATGTCTATATCGAGATCGGAGCGGTTTCGCCAAAATATATCGGCAAGCCGGGAACGGGTTGGGAACCTCTCATGATTTACGGTAACAGTCTGTTGCAGGACAAGGTCCTTTTTGCCACCGACGACATGATTCCCTGGCAGCGCTGTATTGATGAACTGAAGGCCCTGCCGCTTAAAGAAGAAGTCAAGAAAAAATGGCTCGGTGAAAACGCCCGAAAACTCCTGGGTTTGAATTCAGTGGATTAATGCCCAGGATGATTTGACCGGTTACATCTGTAACCGTTTTTTCATGTCATCCATAACCTGGAGGAGATCGATCGAGGCCGGGGGTTGCTGCCGGGCTTTAAGCACTTTCTCAGTGGCCTGTTTTACCGCCAGCTTCCTGGGGGCCATGTTCTGCTGTTTGGCCTCGGTCAGTACCCTGCCGGTCAGTGGTCCCAGGAAATCGCGCAGTATCCTAAATACGTCATCGGCTGTGCCTCCCAGAGCATCTACCACACCCAGCACCACTCCACCGGCATTGGAGATGAAATCCGGTATGGAGAGGATTCCTTTATTAAAGAGGATATCCTCAGCCTCATCGGTGATGGGTATATTGGCAATGCTGGAGATGATTTTGGCTTTAATCGTGTCAACATTTTTTTTGGTAATTACATAAGGCCTGGCGCCGGGTATCAGAATATCTACCGGCAACCCGTAGAGTGCCTTGGGCTTCAGGTGTTTGGCCTTCGGATATTCCTGCACTGCCCGGTCCCCGGAAGTCTTGCGCGTCCCAGTAAGGCCGGTACATCCAGTCCGTCCTTATTGTAAGCTGTGCCGTGGATGGTGGAAATAGCCACCACCTTTGCGCCAGCCTCGTGTATATAACGGGCCACACCTCCGCCGACTTTACCGAAGCCTTCAATGGCCACTCTGGCACCTTGCAGATCGATACCGGCCATTGAGCAGGCGCTTTTAGCCGCCACCACCACACCATAGCCGGTGCAGTGGTCCTCTATGGATTCTTCCTCGATTTTCTGCGTAGAGAGGCCGGTGAATCGGGATGGTACCTCTGCTCCCTCAAAAAAAGTGGCCACATCGTCATTATCCGTTCCCATGTCCGCCGCCAGGGTTACCCCGGAAGACAGCAACATTTTAACCGCTGCACCAAATGCCCGCATAAGTTCACAGCGTTTGGGGCCATAGACTTCAGGTATGGCCCAAATGCCGGCCTTGGCGCCACCGATGGGAAAATCCAGCATGGCAAATTTATAAGTCATAGCCCGGGCTAGGCCAAAGATCTCCTCGGTTGTAATATCCGGCAGCATACGGGTACCCCCGGCCGCCCCTACCAGGGAATTGGTATCGACCACCACAACCCCTTTCAGCCCCGTCTTGGCATCATAAACGTGTAATATCTTCTCCGGTCCCAGCGCATCGGTAAGTTTTAGCCATTCAGACATTTGAGTAATACCTCCACCATAATAGATTAAAAACTATTATCATAAATAGGCATCAAGTTACAACATCGTTTTATACCGACAATAGGAATGCTGAAAGAAGTGCCCTCAAGGAATCACTAATTCAAAAGGGAATATTTAGGACAAAGACCTGCTTGAACCCAAGACTTAAGTGGCCCTTAAGAGTCGAAGGGGGTTTGCCGGCCCAAAGCGGCCAACTGAATAGAAACCTTATAACGGTCCAGTTCTTCTTGGATCGCCTTGACGGTCTGGTCGGTCAGAGGCGCCCCTGTTTTTAAAACCATCTGTTCATGGCGAAACTCTTTTTCTCCGGGATAGAGCACTTCCTTACCTTCCGCAACCGGCGTGTCCTTCAGAAATTTTATCATGCTTTCCAATTCGGATTTAAAAAGCGTCAGTTCCCGGAATTTTTGGACGTCGATGACGATCATGAATGTGCAATTATTGAAAGGAGCCCTGTCGTTCCCGCCGGCATAACCACCTCTATGATCTTTTGATCGGTCAGTACCATAAAGCCTTAATAAATAAAAAGCAAGACTCCTTGACAGATCGGTCCGGTTTTTCATAGAATATCTCCAGCAAGAATTATTAAGGGAGATATGATCATGACTCAAAAGAAAAAGGTTGTCGCCCAACTGCCCGCAACAGGGAGAAAGGGGGATGTGATCCAACGCTATGCCCTGGAACTCGAGGCCCTGTCCCCTATTGCTGAGATAGATGAGGTGGTCAGTGAAAGTGAGGAGTCTTTTATCGAAGGCGCAAAAGAAGCGGATGCCCTTATCACCACTTGGGGGATGCGCATTACCAAGCATATCATCTCCCAATTAAATAAATGCGTTGTTATTGGTGTGGGCAGTGTAGGGGTGGATATGGTGATAAAGGGACACTTAAGATAACGGTTATCCTTATAAGGAACATGCCAGGCCTGTTCCTTTTCCAAAATCAAATCCGAGGAAGGAACCTAAAAAGGAAACTCCCCTGAAAGAAAACGAAGTTTATGAAGAGAATACGTCACCCGATTCGTTAATGATTTCGCAACCCCGCTTCCGAAACAAAAACAGATATAACCCGCACATTAAGGGGCTCATAATAGTCTTGACATGAAACGTTTTACTTCGCAATAGATTAAGGACCGGAGAGGTTTTATTTTCTGGGTTGTCCACCCTGAACCTGGAAGCTTCTTTGCCGGGCAAATTTTTAAGTAAATCTGAAGTAGGTCCCTGGGGGCCGCCAGGACCAGTGCCTGAAACAGGCTATGGTGGACCTGGGGGCCTCCAGGCCTACCTCGAATCAAACTTCGCTGGACTGGCCGGGATAGGGCGATAAATTACCCTTTGGACAATCCCTAAAAATAAAACCTCCCCGGTCCTTTTTAGTCAATATTATTTTGAGACCCTTAATAATATGGCAGAAATTTTCGACCAATGGCCGGAAAAATACGAGCAATGGTTCCAGACCCCGATCGGGCGTCTGGTGGAGAAATATGAAAAAGGACTTATTTTAGAGATGCTGCAACCCGGTCCCGGCGAGAAGATACTTGATGCGGGATGCGGCAATGGTGTTTTCACCCGCCATCTCCTGGCCACCGGCGCTCAGGTTGTCGGCTTGGAGATCTCACTACCCATGCTTCGAAGGGCCGAAGAAAAATTAGCAGCCTATCCTTTCCGAAGCATTCAGGGGGATATACTGCATCTTCCTTTTCCGGATAATCGATTCGATAAATTCGTTTCTATTACCGCCATCGAATTTATTGGAGATGCCCGGGTGGCTGTTATGGAAGCCTTTCGAGTTACCAGGCCCGGGGGAGTTATCGTAGTCGCAACCTTGAACAGTCTAAGTCCCTGGGCTTTCAGGCGAAAAGAATCGGCAAAAAAGGGACATCCATTATTCAGGCAGGCCTTCTTTAGATCCCCGAGTGAGATGCGAGGAATGGCAACAGTTGAAGGGATTTTAAAAACAGCCATTCATTTTCAAAAAGAGGATGATCCCCTTTCAGCCGGACAGGTCGAGGAAACCGGTCAATTACAGAGATTGTCCACAGGGGCCTTTCTATCGGTAAGATGGGTGAAGCCAACACGATTTCCGTAATATCCTACTCAAGGAGAGGAGAAGAAAATGATCTATCTGGAAGAGACCTTTAATTTGAAAGGGGCAAGTTGGGAAGCTCTGGATGATTTTATTGCCTTCTCAAAAGAGACTATGGTCCCGTTCTGTCCGGAGGTCGGCGCCCGTCTGGTGGCCGCCTGGTCCAGTAGTGAAGAATGGTTTTGCCAGGTAAAACAGCTTTTCGAATTCGATGATATGCAGGGGCTGAAGACCTTCCGGATTAAAATCAGCCGGCATAAATCGTGGGGTGTTTATACCGCCGGTCTGGAGGAACATGCCCCGGTAAGACGTTCCCGGTTGCTGGAACCTGCAGGAGCCGTCCCAGTGGAGGTTCTGCACCAGTCCATGGCTGAAAGTGAGCAATCACCTAATTGGGGTTATCTTTATGCTATTCTGGAAGTAGGAGCCGGAAAAATGGATCAATTCCTTGCCGGCGTAGCCAATAGCTATAAAAACCTCCCTATAATCGCCTGCTGGCGGCCGATTGGTGGAAGTCCCAATGAGGTCATTGACGTCTGGAAATCCCCGGAACCGGAAAAAGCCTATCAGCCGGCTGATGATTTCAGAAAACAGTTTATGAGGGTCGTCCGGGAAGTGGCACCGAAAGAAAAGGTGGTCAGGATGGTTGCGCTGCCGTACTCTCCACTTCGTTAGCATTAAAAAAGTCAAACAAAGAAAAAGTTCAATTTAATGAAATCAATTGTCAAAACCAAGCGAGCACCGGGAATCGAGGTCCTGGAACTGCCTCCACCCAAAATCGGTCCAACGGATATCCTGGTCCGGGTTGCCGCGGGAAGTCTGTGCGGCAGTGATGTGCACATCTACGAATGGACACCAAGTTATTCTTTTATGTCCCTGCCTATTATCCTGGGACATGAGTTTTCCGGCCAGGTGGTTGAGGTCGGTTCGGAGGTACATCATGTCCAGGTGGGGGACCGGGTTTCCTCCCTGCCCGTCATGGCCTGCGGATGCTGTGCCAACTGCCGGACAGGTCGAAGTTCGGCCTGTACCGGACGGCTGTCACCAGGTATGGGGACGGATGGATTTTTCGCCGAATATGGGCGGTTAACAACGGCGGCTGAACTATTCAAGCTGCCTGAAAGCATCAGTTACGAAACGGCGGCCCTTCTGGAACCTTTTGCCGTCTCTTTAAATGCGGTGGACCTGTCCGGCTTTAAAATCGGTCAGAAAACAGCCATTCTCGGTCCCGGTCCCATAGGGCTCTTTGCCTTGCAGGTATTAAGAGCCGCCGGGGCAGCAACCATCATGATGGTTGGGGCCGGGGGGGATGCGAAGCGGCTGGAGATGGCGGAACGTCTTGGTGCGGATCTGTGCCTTAATGTCAACCGGGAAGATCCGGTAAAACGGGCCAAGGAAATATCTCTGGGTGGACTGGATATTATTTTTGAAGCGACCGGCAACCCGGCTTCAATTACCCAGGCATTGGGTATGATTCGAAACGGTGGTAAGGTGGTTCTCATTGGAATTCACTCCGGACCGGCCACCTTCGATCCAACGCACCTGGTTAGAAACAGCAAGTCCATTATCGGCGCTTATACCTATACGGTTGAGACCTGGAAACGAGCCATAACGCTCTTCTCAAACGGAAGTATCCATCCGGAAGCGATCATTTCCCATCGTCTGCCCTTGGATGCAGCCGATGAAGGATTCCAGTTGGCCGTACGGAAAGAGGCGGTAAAGGTATTGTTCATACCTTAATTATCTTTTTCAAATATCAAAACACTTTTCCAAAATCGATAGGTTGATTAAAATGGAAATCTCCGGTATTCTTCATGCCCTGATTCCAGTTTCGGAGAAAACCCTTCGGAGGATCAATAGAATGTACCCCATGGGACGCATGCGAACGTTAATAAAGAATAAACTCCTTTATGTGAATTTGACATTGAGATTGTCTGAAAAACTATTATCCTGATATGGAGGTAAATTGAAATGCCAGTTATTGATTTGGATGCTCCGGGGAAAACCCTGATGCTGATGGGCAATGAAGCCATTGCCCGCGGTGCCCTGGAGGCCGGGGTGGGATTTGTCGCTTCTTATCCCGGTACACCTGCATCGGAAATACTACCCAGGCTGGCGGAGGTCGCCAAACGCCGGAACCTTTATGCTGAATGGTCGATTAATGAAATCGTCGCCTTGTGGAACGCCAATGCTGCGGCTACAGCCGGGATCCGCTCCATGGCCTCAATGAAACAAAACGGGACCAACGTCGCCATGGATGCTATTGCCAATCTGATGGAAAGAGGTTTGCACGGAGGCGGCGGAATGGTCCTGGTCAATGCCGACGACCCCGGCCGGAGAAACAGTCCCAATGAGCAGGATACACGGGGTATTGCCAAGATGCTCGATATCCCTCTGGTGGAACCAGGAGACTTCCAGGAGGCCAAAGACATGATCCCCTGGCTTTATGAACTTTCCGAAGAATTGGATAGCCTGGTCATGCTGCGGGAAGTGGCCAAAATCGGCCACACCAGGGGAAATGTCACCCTGGGTGAGCTACCTGTCCGGGAACAGAAGGCACGCTTTGATCTGATCCCCAAGATTCCCACTTTTGGACAGGCCAACCTCCATGCCCGTCTGCATGAAAAACTGAAAAGGGCCATGGAGCGATTCGAAACAGCGCCCTTCAACCGCTATATCGGTCCCGATACCCCGGATCTTCTGGTCATCAGTTGCGGGGCCTCTTTTCTCTACACGATGGAAGCGGTCAGCATACTCGGATTGCATAATCGGGTCGGGGTTTTAAAACTCGGCACCCTCTGGCCCCTGCCTGAAAAATTGATTGAGAATCTTCTTCAAAAAACACAGCAGGTATTGTTTGTCGAGGAAGTCCACCCCTTTGTCGAACAGAGCGTCATGGAATTCACGGCCAGTCTGGGACCGGCGGGTCCTCGGCCATATTTTTTTGGCAAGCGATCCGGCCATATCCCTTTTTACGGAGAATTGAATCCGGATGAGGCCATAAAGGCCATTGCCCGGATTTTGGGAATCCAATACCAGCCTCGGGATCCGGAGTATGCCCAAAAAGTTCAGGCCGCTTCCCGGGAAGAAGTGATTATGCGTCTCGGTTCATTATGTGCCGGCTGTCCCCACCGGGCCAGTTATTGGGCCATCCATCGCGCGCTCACACTCGACGGCCGGGACGGGTTCGCCACCGGCGATGCCGGGTGCATGAGTGCCGGCTTCGGTCCCGGCGGCTATTTTGTGGCTAAAATAGGCAATTGTATGGGTGGCGGGGCCGGTTTGGCTGATGGTTACGGCAAACTGAAGCAATTCGGTTTCACCCAGCCGGTGATCGGTGGTGAGGGGGACTCCACTTTTTTTCATGCCAGCATTCCAGCCTTGCTCAACGCCGTCTGGAACCGGTCGGACTTCACTCTGGTCGTCTATGACAACAGCACGACGGCCATGACCGGCTTTCAGCCCCATCCGGGTGTCGGAATGACCGCCATGGGGAACCCGGGAAAGACCGTTCCCATCGAAGATGTCTGCCGCGCCCTCGGTATAAGGGTGGAAATTTGCGATCCCTTCGAACTGGAAAAGACCACCCAGGTGCTGCTCGATGTTTTGCAGGACGAAGGTCACGGCCCCCGGGTCATCATCATGCGCCATGAGTGTGAACTGCAAAGAGGCAGACGGGAAAGCAGGCCCTTTGAGGTGTCGGTGAATCCTGAAAAGTGTCTTGGGGAGAGTTGTGGCTGCAACCGATTATGCGTCCGGGTGTTTCGGTGCCCGGGACTCCGATGGGAAGAAAAAACCGGCAAATCGGAAATCGATGATGTGATCTGCAGTGGGTGTGGTTTGTGTGTCGACATTTGCCCCCAGGGAGCGATTGAGAAAAGAGCAGCGAAAAAGGAAGGTGAATCAAGATGAAGGCATTGATAAAAGACCCGCTCAGTCTGATTGTTATCGGCGTTGCCGGCCAGGGAAACGTGGTTACCTCCCAACTTATCTGTGACGCCTTGGTAAATGAAGGCTTTCGGGTGACCTTCGGACAGACCTATCCGGCCCAGCAGCGGGGCGGACCGGTGATCAATTATATCAGGGTGTCTAAAGACTTCCAGGCCAGCCCGATTATTCCCGAAGGGCGGGCCGATGTCATCGTAGCCATGGAACCGGTGGAAGCCATGCGGATGCTGAACCAATACGGTAATCCGGATGTGGTTACCATAGTCAACCCCCGACCGATACAGGCACTCGATGTCACCGGTCGTGGGACCAAATACCCCCCGGTGGAAAATCTCATGGAAGACATCACGGCCCTGTCGGCAAAAACATGGGTCGTCCAGGCCACGGAAGAGGCCCGTAAATTGGGCAATCCCATCATGGCCAATGTGATCCTGGTCGGCGCCCTCGTCGGCTCCGGCTTGCTTCCGTTGGACCGAAAGTCTATGGAACCGTTACTTCAGGAACGTTTTCCCAAGGCCCTGGAGATTAATATGAAGGCCTTTAAAAAAGGCATTGAGCTCATGAAACAATACGGTTGAGCGATTTCAGGGTCTTATTTGTTTATGCACTGAGGGTTAACTCTTTATTATGTCATTACGATTATGCACTTTTGATTAATATCGATAGAGGGGGATTATTTGAATGGGTATGATACGACAAGAAGGTAAAATTGACGGACATACTTATCTGATCGACGCGGTTCACCAGGGGGTGGAGAGGGGGCATGCCGTCTTCATTCTTAAAAGCAGCGATGGGGGAACCTGTTTGATCGACTCCGGCACAAAGGATTCCGCCAAGATCATCTATGAAAAACTGAAAGACCTTGGTGCCTGGCCGGTGGAGAGGATTATCATTACCCACTCCCACTGGGATCATACCCAGGGCATAGGGTTCCTTCGAAAAAAAACTACAGAAACCAATAATACGCCTGAGGTCTTCGCTTCGGAAAAAGCCGGGCCTTTTCTTGCGGATCAATCCTTTAATCTTTGCTTCGGCACGGATCAGGCACCCTACGATAATGTCGACGGGGTTCTCCCTTTGCAAGACGGCCAAACCATAGAGGTAGGCCGTGATGTAAAGATACAAATTGTGGAAACTCCCGGGCACATGGTGGATCATATTTCTATTTGGGAAGAAAACACCGGAAATCTCTTTGTGGGGGATGCCATCGGGATGAAGTGGGGGGAATATATGGTCGTACCCAATCCGAACTCCCCTTTCTGGAACGAGAAGGACTTCCTTAAGTCTATCGGGATCATTAAATCTCTGGAGCCAAGAAGAATTTGTCTGGCCCATTTCGGATGCCTCACCGGTCCGGAGGCCCTATCTTTTCTTGATGAAACCGTTTCTTTCTATGAGAAATGGATGGAGATATTTTACAAAAATTCAACTCGGTTGGGTGACATTTCCTTTCTGGTTGATCGCGTATGGGAAGAAATCTATCTGCCTAAGCTTGAAGGGTATAAAGCCCTTGTTCTTTCGGGGTTGACAGACGCTGTTGAATTGGCGGCCGGGACCTATGCCAATCGGCACTCCCAATAGATAAAGTCCCTTTGAGAGGAGAGTTTATGGACAGTAACTGGAAATTAGTTCATGTCGGAATACCGGTCCGGGATTTGGATAAGTCAATGAAAGATTACCAGACCTTAGGCACAGCCTCCTTCCAACCGGAATTTGTGATAGACAGCAGTAAATTTGCCGAGTATTTAGTGTACGGCAAGACCCCTCATCCGGTGGTCAGAACCAGAGGTGTCATGGGCCGGGTGGGGGCTCTTGGGGTTGAGCTGCTCCAGCCTCTTCAGGGGGAAACGGTCCACAAGGAGCTCTTAGAGAAAACCGGGGAAGGTATCGGACACATTGCCTACACCGTAGATGACCTGGAAGAAGAAACGGCCAAGATGGTTGAGAAAGGATTCCAGGTCATTCTCAGTATCAGAAGGGAAGGTCAAACCAAGCGCAGTGCGGTTTATATCGATACCCGAAGCTGTTTTAGTAACCTCATTATTGAATTGATACAGGCCAACCCACCAAAGGTTGGGGATCGTTAGTATGTTGGATTCATCAACCCGAAAATCAACGCCTTTTTTCTAAATATTACTCTGGCAGCAAAATATATAAAAGGGCTCCTTATTAATACAATTGGAAATCAATACTGATGGACTAAAAAAAGTTGTCACCCCGGTGAAAACCGGGGTCCAGGGATTTTATAACCTATTAAGACTTCTGGATTCCGACTTTCGTCGGAATGACAGAGACAGCTTTTTAGCGACTTTTTTTATTTTTTTTAGAATACCTTTTTAAGAATTTAATTGCCGAAGTAATAGATATGTTGATTACGATTGAAATCTCAAGCGTCCTTCATGCCATGATTCCGGTTTCGGATAGAAACCTTTCAGGGGATCAATGGGATGTACCCGCGGGGTCGCATACGGGCGATATTTTGGATTTATTAAGTCTGACCCAGGTTCCGAACATGCTCGTTCTCAATAATGTGGTGGTAACCGAAAAAACTTTCTTAAAGGAAGGAGATATGTTAAGAATTTTTCCGTTGGTTAGTGGGGGATAACTAACATCGATTTAATATCTACCCATAATTTTTTAAATTTTGGAATCCAGGAGCCAGGAGTCAGAATTCAGAATGAGTTTGAATCTTCAAAAAGATTTGGGAGTTTCTGGATTCTAAGCATTCAAATAAAGCTCGTTTGATAAAAATGTTAAGATAAATTCTCAGAGTTTTGATGTAAGAATTTTATGATACCGATTAAAACATTAGAAAAAGAGAAAGGAGTTTGTTATGAAGATATTACGGGTGAATACCAGTAGTCTTGAGACGCGCTTTGAAGATCTGCCGGAAGAGTGGAAGATACTAGGGGGGCGTGGTCTTTCCGCTAAAATCCTTACCACTGAAATCCCCCCTGATACAAATCCCTTGGGACCGCAGGCCAAACTGGTCATCGCCACAGGACCTCTGGCCGGCACCTTGGCCCCTTCCTGTGGCCGCCTTTCCATAGGAGGGAAAAGCCCCTTGACCCAAGGTATCAAGGAGGCCAATGCGGGAGGCCCGGTCGGCCAGGATTTGGATAAATTAGGAATCCGGGCCATTATCATCGAGGGCACGCCCAAAGCAGATAAATACTACATTCTTTCCATTAACAAAGACGGCGCCCAACTGAAGGATGGAGAAGCCTATCGGGGCATGAAGACCTATGACCTGGCGGACAGGATGCGAAAGGAATACCATGACAAGATTTCAATGATCTCTATCGGGCCCGTGGGAGAACGGAAGTCCAGGTCTGCGACGATAGCCCTAACCGACAAAGACGGCCATTGCTCCAGACACGCCGCCCGAGGAGGGCTGGGGGCGGTTATGAGCGCCAAGGGCCTAAAGGCCGCCGTGATTGATGACCAGGGAGCCCCGGCCATCGCTTACGCTGACCGCAAGGCCTTTCAGGAAGCACTGAAGAGCTGGGCCGAGGTCCTGAAAAAAGACCCTTCTTTGGCCGGCATGAGCAAATACGGAACCCCTGGGATTATTGTCCCCTTGAGAAGTCTGGGCAGCATGCCCTCTAAAAACTATAGCAGCGAACCGACCGAAGGGTTTGAGTCCCTGGCCGGCCCTTCCCTCGATAAGATTAACCAGGAAAGAAAAGGCCGCATGGATGGCTGCATGCCAGGTTGCCTGGTCCGGTGTTCCGTTGTTTACAATGATGCCAACGGAAATCACCTTACTTCAAGTTACGAATATGAGACCCTGGCCCTGATGGGCACCAATTTAGGGATTGCCGACCCGGATGCCGTAGCCGGATTCGATCGGATCTGTGATGACCTGGGAATCGATACCATTGAGCTGGGAAGTGCCCTGGGGGTGGCCGCATCGGCCGGCAAAATGGAAATGGGAAATGTGGCTTCGGCCCTGGCCCTCATGGATGAAGTGGAAAAAGGAACGCCTTTCGGCAGAATCCTGGCCGATGGGGTGGTGGCCACGGCCAAATCGCTTGGGATTACCAGAATTCCGGCCTTTAAAGGCCAGGCCATTCCGGCCCACGATCCCAGGGTAACCAAGGCCACGGGGGTCACTTATCATACCAGTCCCATGGGCGCGGATCATACGGCCGGGGTTTCCTATGAAAATCCCATGTCCAATGAAGGTCAGGTGGAGCGATCCCTTAAAGTCCAAATTCTAAACGCTATGCAGGACTCTCTGGGATACTGTATTTTGGCTGCACCCGCGGATAAAAAGATCCTGATCACCTTTTTAAAAGATTTAATCAACGCCAGATTCGGTCTTAATGTCAAAGAAGACGACCTGATAAACATCGGTCGTGATACATTGAGGAACGAACTGGCATTCAATAAAAAGGCCGGGTTTATCGAAGCCAATGATCCGGCGCCGGAATTTGTCCGAAGCGAGCCCCTGGCCCCGACTCAGAGCGTTTTCGATGTACCCGCGGAGGAACTAGAGAAGATCTGGGATCAATTGGACACCATAACCATTTAAGGTTATTATTCCGAAACCAGTATCGATTGGGGCAGATCCGTTATTAGGGGGCTCATAAGATGTTCTCGCAAAAAGTTGTAGGAAGCCCGTTTTTGTCATTCCCGTGAAAACGGGAATCCAGTATTATTAACTGGTTGCGAAAAGCCTGGATTCCCGACTGCGCGGGAATGACGACCTTTTTGCGAATCTATCTCATAATAATCTTGACATGAAACTGAAGGACTTGAATTAAAAAGGACTGTCCTGGTTCCGCCATGGCGGGGCAGGGTGGACAACCCCAAAAATAAAGCCCCCGATCCTCTATGTCAATTTTATTTTAATCTCTTTAAGATGTGCAAAGCATTCAGGAAAAAGTATGGCCAAACCGAAAGTTTTTGTCACCCGTCGGATAGCCCAGGAAGCCTTGGACAGGATTGCTGCCGAGACTAATATGGAGCTATGGCCGGAGGAACTGCCCCCACCTTATGACTTGCTTGTCCAAAAAGCCGTTCAAACCGAGGGCCTGCTGACCCTTCTGACCGATCGCATCGATAAGGACCTGATAAATGCTGCCCCCAATCTGAAGGTGATCAGTAATTATGCCGTTGGGTATGATAATGTGGACCTGTTTGAGGCCGGCAAACGGGGGATCGTGGTGGGCAATACCCCAAATGTCTTAACCGAAACCACGGCCGACCTGGCCTTTGCCCTTCTCCTGGCTTCCGCAAGGAGAGTAGTCGAAGGTCATGAGTACACGAGGCGAGGGGATTGGAAGACCTGGAGTCCTATGGGTTTCCTGGGGCAGGATGTACACGGGGCCACCCTGGGCATCATCGGGTTGGGCCGTATCGGAATTGAGATGGCCAGGAGGGCCCGGGGGTTTGGCATGCGGATACTGTATCACGGACCGCATAGGAAAAGCGAACCCTTGGAAAAGGAATTAGGGGTGGAATATGTGGCGGAACTGAAGGACTTGCTGTCCTCCTCCGATTTTATCAGCGTTCACGTCCCGCTGACACCCACCACCGAGAGACTCATCGGCCAGGCTGAATTTCAGCTCATGAAAAAAAATGCCGTGTTCATCAACACGGCCCGGGGAGGCCTCGTGGACCAGCGGGCCCTTTATGAGGCCCTCCGGGCTGGACGAATCTTCGCCGCCGGACTGGACGTAACTGCGGTCGAACCGATCCTTCCGGATGACCCTCTGCTTTCCTTGGGCAATGTTATCATTACCCCGCATATCGGCAGTGCCAGTATCAAGACCCGGGAAAGGATGGCTGTGATGGCCGCAAAAAACCTGCTGGCCGGTATCCGTGGAGAGCTGCCTCCGAATTGCGTCAACCCGGAGGCCTTTCGGGATTCCCCCCATTTTCAACCCACTTAAACTTTTAGCTCGTATCCACCCGGATATTCAAGAGTTCCGAATGGAGCGGATAGCTATTAGTATATAAGCAGTCCGCACAAGCTCTTTTTAAAGGGTTTTCTAAGAGCTGACCGCTAACCGCTGATAGTGCTTTTTCGAAAAAATCATTTCCGGATGAGCCTATCTCACAATCAGCCGGTGGTTCCCTGCTCCTTATTCTGAGCGGCCCGCGCCGCGGCCAGGTCGGAGTAAACCGCCCGCATCATAAAACCGGCATCCGAATTAAGGGTCACGAAATTGAATCCGGCTTTAAGCCGGCGCTGCGTGTAGGCCAGACCGTTGGTGTGGATACCTACGGGCAGACCATGCTGTTTACAACTCGATAGAATCCTGTCGACCGTTGCCAGGTGCAGCGGATCGTCCGTATCCCCGCGGGCCGGCAGCCCCAGGGCCAGGGCGAGATCCGACGGGCCGACATAGATGGCGTCCAGTCCGGGCGTGGTTACGATGGATTCGAGATTTTCAACCCCTTCCTTGGTTTCAATCATGGCGATGCAGGCAATCTCGTCATTAGCCTCGGTTGCGTAACCACGGCCGCCGTAGAGGGCAGCACGAATGGGGCCGAAAGAGCGGATACCACTCGGCGGATAGCGGCAGGCCGAGATGGCGGCCAGGGCATCCTGGCGATTGTTGACCAGCGGCACGATTACCCCGAGGGCCCCGGCGTCCAGTACCTTCATGATTTCCTTGGGGTCGTTACCGGACACGCGCACAATCGGCGCCACCGCAGTGGTGGAGATGGCCGGAAGCATGTGCAGCAGGTCCTGGTAATCCAGCAGCCCGTGCTGCAGGTCAACGCACAACCAGTCGAAACCGGCGTTGGCCATCATCTCGGCGGTGTGCGTGTTGGCCAAAGACAACCAGGCGCCAATCGTCTGCTCCCCGGCGCGCCATTTGGCAAGTGCTGTGTTTTTTCTCATGAGATCCTCTCTGCCTATTTGTTTCGTTCCATAATATCAATGAAATATAATATAGAGAAACAACGATAGACCGTCAAGCAAGAACTCTTTTTATAGTCTCTTTCAGAGACTGGGGGATCTACTTTCCAGGATTTTGTAAACACTGGACTTCGATTTGAAAGATTCAAGTCCTGATTAAGGCTGCCGGTAATCTGGAGATTTTGATGGGATTATTTGAGCAACCTGAGAGTATTTACTTGGGGAAGCGGGGTTAGTTTGGAGAATTGTTTCCTGAAATTTACCAACCTATTTAATGGAAAAATAAAAGGGTTCAAATTGTAATTAAAAAAGATAATCAGACCAAACTTTTTATTCAGACCTCTTTTCCTTCTTGATTCCGTATTATCCTAACTTTATAATCAATACGTCAAAATAAATTTTTTCAGGGGAGAAGAGATCATCAAGAAAATCCTAATTATTCCGATAAATCTTTGGAATTTAATATTTAAGAAAAGCATAAATTTAAAAATTTTATTCCTATGCACAAATAAAGCATCAATTACGTGGAAATACGATCAAACGAATCCGGCAAGTCATGGATGAAGGCAGTGATCCTCTATTAAAAATGTGGATCAAGGAAGAAGGTAGAATTGCATCATCGGGATTACTCACAAGTAAAGAATAAGATTTCGATGATATTAACTCAAAAAAGATAAAAAAAGAATATTGCACCTGTTTGGATAAAAAATATTTATAAAATATGAGAATATTTTTATGGTTGAACTAATGCTATTCACAGATGGAAGTGTGAATATTCAGACAAATATTGGATATGGAGTTTACCTCGCTGTGTCTGAACGTGGACTTCCGTTGGAAACATTGAGGACAAGAGTGAAAGTGAGGCGATTTGAGCATACGTCTTCAACGAAATTGGAATTGGAGACTTTATTATGGGCGCTAAGCGATATTCAAGCTTGGGAGGGTAGGGTGATTGTTTATACAGATTCTCAAAACATAATGGGTTTACAGGGACGACGTGATGGGTTTGAGCTAAATAATTATCGTTCAAAGAAAAAAAAGCTCCTCAACAATTATAAGCTGTATCAGCAATTTTATACTTTGACCGATAAAAAAGACTTTGAATTTGTTAAGGTGTCTGGACATCGGCTATCAACTCAAAAAGATGATATTGATAGAATTTTTACAATTGTGGATAGGGCCTCAAGAAATGCGCTGAGAGGCGATAACAGGTGACCTACCATTTTCGACTAATCGATGAACTCACAGATGAGAGTACCGATGCGGGGCACAGGGGCGGACCAACTCGTAGTAGTGTGGAAGTTCCTGTAACGGGAATGGAGTGAAGGGGTCGGATCATCCGTCCTTGCCTTATGGTCAACCAGCGATGGGAGGAACCAGGAAGCAAGGTAAAGTTGCTATAAAAGGCAACTGGATGATAGGAGCCGGATGACGGGAGACTGTCACGTCCGGATCTGTGAGGGCCTGGGGGTGAAATTCCCCCGGGCTACTCGACTCGATTAAGTAAACCTCCCTGACCCCCCACCTAAACCCAAAGTCCTCGAAATTACGATAGACTACTCGGACTTCAAGTTTCCTTTCTATGAGGAAGCCTTTCCTGATCCGGGTATTCCCCAGATTACTCGACCTGTTAAGTACACATCAGGACTGAAAGGAAAAGTTTTTGCAAATTATCTTGTGTTTTTTTGAGAACATCCTGTTTCCTCTTTTTCTTGACCGATTTTCTCCTTGACTCCGATATTTTCTCCAATTAAACTTTCCTACTAAAAAAAGAAAATTCTTATCATTAAGTTTAACTACGCGTGGATACATTTTATTCTCTATCCGGTGGGCTAAGACGCGTTTTTATTTTTTAGGGGGTGGCCTTGGTGAAAAATCCAATGATTAGCTTCCAGGTCGATCGTTCTCAGATTCGTTATACGGGTCATGATCTACAGCGCCCGGAATGCATTCTCGCGGAACCAAACGGCACGCTCTGGGTGGCCGACCGCGGGGAGGCGTGATGAAGATCATGCCGGATGGGAAGCAGGAGATCGTCACTCAGGACTTTGCCTCCTCCTTCCGGGGAGCGACTGATGACGCTATCCGCTTCACTCAGGGAACCCTGCCGAACGGACTCGCTTTTGCGGAAAACGGAGACATTCTGATTTCCAACTTCGGCACGGACCTACTGGAGGTCATGAAGCGGGACGGAAAAACCCGGACCCTCTACGACCAGATTGACGGCGAGCCCATCGGCAAGGTGAATTTCGTCCTCCGCGATTCGAAAAATCGGATCTGGCTGACAGTTTCCACCCGAATAAAAAACTGGATGAAAGCCATGAGCCCCAATGTGGCTGACGGGTATATCGCTCTGGTGGATGAAAAGGGGATCCGCATCGTCGCCGACGGGTTCCGGTTCACAAATGAAATCCGGCTAGATGAGAAGGAAGAATATATCTACATTGTGGAGACTACCGGGCAACGCATTTCCCGCATGAAGGTGGCGGCAGACGGTTCCTTGTCCAGGCGGGAGGTCTTCGGTCCTTCCAAACTGGGCCCGTTTGGGTTCCCTGACGGCATCGCCTTCGACGCATTCGGAAATTTGTGGGGAACCCTGGTCATGTCAGACCAGCTTTTCTTCCTTACCCCGGAAGGGGAATTTCACATCTTTTTGGAAGACGGAAACGAAGCCGCATCTCTCGCTATGGAACAAGCCTTTATCGAAGATCGGTTAACCCCGGAGATGATGCTCGCCGCGGGTGGAACTATCGCTCCCTGGTTTGCCAGCATCACCTTTGGCGGGCGGGATCTGTGCACCGCCTACATCGGCAGCCTCAAGGGCACCCGTATCCCATATTTCCAATCCCCGGTTCCGGGCTTGTCCATGGTCCACTGGCGGTAAGGTTGGGATGGTTTTGCAAGAAGCTTTCCGTTGAGATCATATTAGAAGTATGTGGGAGGATCCTGATTAACTGTATGTCTCAAAGTGCCAGTTGAAAGTTTTTCTCTTTGGCAAACTTTTCTCCGCGTTGTGCTGCATAGCTAACTACCGTTGAAGTTAGATTCAGTTTGAAGGCTAAAGACACCTTGGTAGCCCTCAGGGCCAATGTAATTGAGACATTTCCCTAACCGAAAATTAATTTATAATGGAGGCGGGAAGGAGATCTCAAAGGAGCACAGGGAGATCGGATAAGGGCTTCTTCCTGCTATCCGCAAACCTCTTAAAAAGCAAAGATGGCAGAGTACAAATGATATTCATTAAGTAAAATTCAACTTACATAGCCCTATCTCTCTCCTTGACCCTGTCTTTTTCTTGGCTTATATTTTTTGTAACAAAAAGAGATTTTCTCATCAAACTGGAAGCCGAGGAGCAGGCTCATATGAACAATATTAAAGTACGGCCCTTCCCGAAATCCCTTACTTCAACTGAAAAGTACAATCGACTTACAGAAATTTTGGATCAGGATGATATACTGGCTATTTTGATCAATGCCGACCCTGATGCCATGGCCAGTGCAGCTGCCTTAAAAAGATTATTGTGGCGAAAAGTAAAAAGGATTTTGATTTATCATGTCAATACCATTCAGCGAGCCGATAATTTAGCCTTCATCAAACTCTTTAATTTCAAGCAGCAGCATATTCAGCATATGAACCCTGCCCAAATCACCAAATGGGGTCTTCTTGATTCCCAACCACACCATAATGAGCAGTTTATGAACCTGACTTTTGATATTATCATCGATCATCATCCGGTTGATTCGGCATCTAAGGCCCGTTTCATTGATATTAGAGAAAGCTACGGCGCAAATTCAACGATAATGACCGAATACCTCAAGGCGGCTAAAATTAGACCTTCACAGATGCTTGCTACAGCTCTCTTCTATGGTATAAAAACAGATACTAATAGTTTTATGAGAGATTCCGTCTCCAACGATGTCAGTGCTTTCAGATACCTCTATCAATACTCAAATATGAATATCATCAAAAAGATTGAAAACTCCGGAATGACGAAAAAGATGCTGACGAATTATAAAATCGCCATAGAGAAATTGGTCTTTTTTAAAAAAATATCCTTTGTCTATATGGGAGAGGTGGAAAACCCCGATGTTCTTGTGATCCTGGCAGATTTTTTTCTTAGGCTTGCAGAAACGACCTGGAGCGTCATCTCAGGTATAAACCAGGATAAGTTGATCGTTATTCTGAGAAAGGCGAGCTTTCGTGGAAATGCTGGAAAAACGGCCCAGCGACTTTTTGAACAATGGGGAGCCTCTGCTGGCGGGCACAAAGATGCCGCCAGGGCGGAAATACCTTTGGGGGGTCTATTAAAGGAAGCAAAAGGCAACTTTGATCCAGGTCAGTTAGTTTTGAATAAACTGAAGGAGTTAAAATAAACCTATGGTAACTTTATTATTTCAATATTTTTTTTGATACGATGTTTGCGGTCTGAGTAAACTCCTCATAAACACTAATAGCCCCCTTTTTTCCCCCAGTTGTTTCTTTACCATCTCCCCATTTTTATCAAACAATTTTTTGCAATAGCCGGAATCAGTTCCCTCTTAGGTGACACTGACCGAAAAAACAAATAATATTGACAAGATTAATGGGGGAAATTCTTGATAGCTATTTATAACCATTTGAAATGTTATAATTTTAGGAGGGTTAATTGAAAAAAATGATGTTTTATTTTAAGGAGATAGGTGGCTACCGGAAGCATTGCTTCCTGCTATCCTTTAAATTCAATTTTTAAAAAACCGGAAGAGTACAAACGGTATTCTTTGACGGACCCCCCCAATTTAATGATCCCACTCCAGAGAAAAACCCCCTATTTTCTTTTCCCCAAATCGTGTATAATCCACTATATTCAAAGACCAAATCGGTAAGGTAATCCGTCTTCCAGCATCGCCCCTTTACCCTAAAGGGAGGGCAAGCCAATGGAGGAGGAGGAAATCACGTTTCTTAACCGAGAGGTGGGGTTTTTTGTTTAAATGAGGTAAAAATCAATATTTGAAGTTAATACTTTTAAAGAAGGGTAGTCATATCCATTAAAACAAAATTGGGCGGTAACCAGAGGAAACAGAAACGGGCTAACAAAACGGTTTCGTTTGGCGAAAAAAAACATGAAAATGAAAGATTGACGATGCCACAGGGGCAAGAAAGTGGCGCAAGAGCGGTTGAGTACGGATTGCAGACAGCCAGTATAATTGCTGAGAAACTCGGTGGCCTGAAGACCGGGAATACCAGGAGTAATGAATACGAAATCAACAACCGAAAAGTCGTTATTAAGTGCGCAAAGATAAAAACGGATAGCGTTGGTGTCACTTACCAGATGCTTGATAGGGTCGCTGCCATATTAGGATCGTTCGAGATTGAAAACGGCACTTATGACATATATGAATTGATGCCAGACGTTTACCGCGCGAATATGAGATCGACACGTAGTTCAGGTCCCGCTGCCGGATACGTGGGAATCGTGAGGAAATCAGTATTTATTGATAGAGGAAGATTTCTCATGAATCTTTGTATAGATTAGACAGCCACAAGGCGGCCTCTGGCTGAGCATAGTCTTAATCACTCTTTCAATCGGAAATCATCAATTTTTGCGATGGATGGCCTCCACATTTTTAGGTGAAGCCACCAAGCAGGAAGGGGTTGTTTCATCTTTATTTCTTTATTCCTTAAATTTGCAAAGTCCAGATCCGTATAGTCCCGCTTTCCTCAGAAGTTACTAAGTCTCCCTTATTTTTTTAACCGAAATCAAAACACAACAGGCCGATAGGAAGGAACCGGTGTTTTCTTTAAACGATCAGGACCTTTTTGATTCCATTTCCTTTAGTGCCCGGCGAAAGACTTTACCGACCGCGGTCCTGGGGACCTGATCGATGAATTCCACCAGCCGGGGCCATTTATAACCGGCCATTTCTTTTTTTGCCCAGTCGATGATGTCCTGCTCACTGATTTTGCCCTTATGTTCCTCTCTTAATACGATATAGGCCTTGATGGTTTCCCCTATTTGCGGATCGGGCAGTCCGATCACGGCGCACTCCAGGACAGCCGGATGATTGTGCAGGCCGTCTTCCACCTCATCGGGCAACACTTTGTAGCCCTTGTACTTGATCATGTCGGTCTGGCGTCCGGAAATATAAAAACAGCCTTGCTCGTCCATATAGGCCAGGTCCCTGGTATAAAGCCATCCATCTATGATTGTTTCCAAGGTCTTTGATTCCTGTTTCCAATATCCTTTCATGACTTGTGGTCCCTTAATGACCAGCTCCCCGATCTCGCCCGGAGAAAGCTCCCTGGAGCGGGTTTCCGGATCGACGATTTTGGCGTCCGTATCAACCAGGGGGATTCCGATACTGGCCGGGTCAAGGTCGAGCCAGGTGGGCTTCATGTGCGTGGCCGGACTGGTCTCGCTGAGGCCGTATCCCTGTCCCACGCTGGAGCCGACCATTTCTTTCCATTTCCGGGCCAGTTCTCCGGGCAGCGGGGCCGCGCCCGAAACAACCATTTCCAGGGAAGAGAGGTCGTGTTTGCCGAAGCTCGGATCGTTGATCAACATTTGAAACATAAGAGGTATGCCGATAAAACTCTCCGCATGATACATTTCGATATACTGCATAATTTGCTCCGGATTAAATCCGTTATAGAGCATCATAAGAGTCCCCAGGGATATCTTAAGCTGAACCTGGGAAAACCCAAAGGAATGACACATGGGCAGGACATCAATGCTCGAGACTTTGATGTCTTCATCCCCTTGAAAATTTACCTCGTAGGCGGCCATCTGGAAGACATTGGAAGTCAGGTTATAATGGGTGATCATAACCCCTTTAGGCGCGCCGGTGGTCCCGCCGGTGTAGAGGAGGACGCAGAGGTCTTCCTTGGGATTGATTTCAACTACAGGCGGACGGGCCGGGTGATTCTCGATAAGTTCTTCCAGGCTGATCGCCCCTCCTGATTTTTGACCGTGGACGATGATATGTTCTATTTGGGTTTGCTTCCCGACCTGCTCCACAATCGGTTGAAAAATGGAACTGCAGATGACGGTTTTGAGAATGCCGCTGTCTTTGGCGATGTGTTCTATGTCCGGGGCCTTGAGCATCGGGTTAAGCGGAACGATCACCGCCCCGGTCTGGCTGATCCCGTAAACAGAAAAAATGAATTCAGGGGAATTGATCATGTAAAGACCGACCCCGTCCCCCTTTTTTACACCCAATTCGGAGAGCCCGGCGGCGATCCGATCACTATAGTGCATCAGCTCCAGATAGGTGTATTTCCTCTGGTCCTGGATAGAATAAATGGCCAGATTGTGCGGGTATTTGCGGGCGGTCTCCCGGCCGAGATAATGCAGGGGTATCTCAGGATAACGGACGGTCTTGGGGACTCCTTCAACATAAAGTTTTTCCCAGGGTCTTCCCGGCCTTACCCAGGGACTCTGATGCTCATAATCCTGGAAATTGACCTCAAACAACGGCGTGCTCTTTTTGGCCATAACAACCTCTCCTTTCGGTCATCAAATTATCCTCACGTGTTCAGTCTCCTCCTGATATTTGTAAATTAGTGTCTATCCGGAAACTGAAATTTTCCGGAGTTCTCGTTCATTTCGAAACAGAGGCCTTCATGGCCTGGCTGAGTTCCCGGGTGCCCGCAGGCGGGGCCGCCGTCTTTTCCCGGAGCACCATTGTCAACGCTTCACCGGGACAGGTGGAAACACAAAGACCACAGCCGATACAGCGGTTTTCATTCAAAACCGCAAGGTCATCAACCCCAAAGGTGATGGCATCCACCTGGCAACGATCCAGGCACGTCCCACATCCTGTACACTTTTCTACATCCAGTTTCGCAATATAATCGGAGTTGGCGCTCATGGGGATGATCCCGCTTTTGATGCTCTTAATAATACCGCAGTGGCAATTGCAACAATTGCACATAAAGGTTATATATTCGCCTGTGTTGCTGGAACAATGCACCAAAGCGGCTTCCTCAGCGATATCCAGCACCTTTCTTGCTTCCTTTTTGTCGAGTGCCCGGCCAAAGCCCCGTTCGACGATATATTTAGCTTGAGGGCCGAAACTCATGCAGACTTCCTTGGGACGGTCACATGGGTTTCCGATAAGCTCCCCATGATGGCGGCAGTAGCAGGTGCTTACCGCTATGCCGTCCGCTTTTTCGATAAATTCGGAAACCCTGCTATAGGGATGGACTATTGTTTCAGGACCGGGCAGCTCTTTTTCCACCGGAATGACACGGGAAAATGGGAAAAGAGCTATTTTTTCATTGGATTCTTTTAACGGCTTCATCACCCGTTCATCGAACAATCGAAAGTAATCATCAAAAAGCTTGGCCAACCTTTTAGTCCGGTCGTTGACAACCCCTGATGTAAATTGCAGTTCAAAAATACCTGGAAGCAACGGCATCAGGCTGTAAACCTTTTCCCCATCCTTATCCCTGGTAAAGACAATGCCTTTATCCGCCAAGGCCTCGAGTATGGATTTCACCTGCTCCGGATTTTCTCCCAAGTCGCGTGCGAATTCATCTGAGGATATCGGTTTCGGCGGCATTTTCGAGGCCAGTTCCGCTTCTTCGGGTTCAAAAAGTTCCCGGAGCAGAGCGTCAAATTCATTGCTCTTAATGACCGGGATAGCTCCGCCACGTTCAGCAAGCGCTTTTGCTGTTTTTTGGTAAATTTCTACTGACATGGGTATCTCCTTTCATACTACCGGATTGAGAATTGATGTTTTTTCAGCCGGCCTATTTCTGAATGTTCGTTTTATAATTTACCCGGTAGACGGGAAAAATATTTTAAATCCTTAAATTGGCTGGCGGTATACCCCTGGACTGCTGCCCTGATCAGGGCACTCAAATAGGTGTTAATAAGGCTGTTATAGTACCGGTTCCAAGGGATTTCGTCAAAAGGAAAAACAATTGGGAAGTGACGGTTCTGGAAGGCGGCCAGATGCTGGAACTCCCCGGTAATATCCGGATCTCCTTGAGCGGATTAGCCCTTCCAGGTTGGGCCGGGAAAAAGGTAATCCTCGGAATTCGACCCGAGCACATAGAACTCGATTCAAAGGATTCCCCCACGATTTTGTTTACTGTGGGCCAGGTAGAGCTTCTTGGGGCCGATACCCTTGTACATGGTTACATCGGTCCGGAAAAAGTCTATTTGACGGTCCGCCTGCCGGACGGGCATCGGTTCAAAAAACAGGCCGTGATCCGGCTATCCCTCTCGCAGGAGAAGCTGCACCTGCTCGATCCGGAAACGAAAAAGAGAATCGATGGGGCGTTGTCTAAATAGGGTTTTCATCCATTGCCCCGTTTGGCTCAACGCAGATAAACAGTTTTTCCATCCACGATGGTCGTCAGGACCCTGGTTTCCAGGAGGTCCTCCAGGGGCAGACTTAAAATATCCCGGTCGATAACGATCAGGTCCGCCAATTTCCCCGGCTCAATGCTGCCCAGCCGATCCTCATCCTTACTCAGGTAGGCTCCGTTCCAGGTGTAGAGCCGGATTGCCTCCATCAGGGTTATGGCTTCCCCCGGGCCTATCACCTTTCCACTGCCGGTCTTTCGGGTTACTGCGGCATACATCTGAACAAAGGGCGAATAGAAAGTTATGGGACAATCGTTATTTCCACCGGCAATGATGCCCATTTCCCGCATGGTTTTGTGAGGATGGAGCCATTGGCTCCTCTCCGGTCCAAAATTCTCATAATACTGGTCTCCAAGACCATACATATATCCAATACTGCTCGAAGGGGTTACCCCCAGCTCCTTGATTCTTTTAAGCTGTTTCGGGGTACAGCAACTGTTATGCTCCAGTCTGTGACGCATATCCGGGATCGGATGCAACTTCTGGGCATTTTCGATACAGTCCAGGGCAATGTCAATGCCCTGGTCTCCAATGCTGTGGATACTGCAGCGGAGGCCTGAATTATGGGCCTTAAGGACCAGTTGCTCCATAATCTCCGGATCAGTCATCATGATGCCAAGCCCTTTGGGACCTCTGTTCTGTGGTTCGTATACCCCGGCTGTACCGCCCGCTCCCGATCCGTCCCCCATGATCTTAAGGGTCATCACTTTCAGCCAATCGTTCCCGAAACCGCTCTCGATACCCAGATTGGTCATGGCCTCATTCAGATTAACGCCATCCGGTTCTTTTGGAAAAACACTGACCATAAGATTCATCCTGACCTTTTTGATACCTTCATGCAAAAGCTGCTGGTAGGCCCTGATGGCCAGGTTGTAACCACTGGCATCGTGGGTGGAGGTTATGCCCCACTCGGAAAACTGACCCAGGACCACTTTAAAACCTTCCTTCAACTCTTCGACGGTATAAGGAGGAATAACCCGTGTGGCCAGCACGGTGGCTGTCTCGTACAGAAGACCGGTTGGTTCATTGCTCGGATCTCTGTCGATTTTGCCACCCGGAGGATCCTGAGTATGACGGCTGATCCCGGCCAGCTCAAGGGCCGCGCTGTTCACCAGGCACTGGTGCCCGGTATCCGAGAGAATGAACACCGGGTTATTGGGCGCCGCCTCATCGAGTTCCCAGCGGGTGATATGCCTATTCTCAACCAGCTTGGAATCGTTGAAATTTCCACCCCGAACCCACTTGCCGGGACCAAGGTCATTCGATCGCTCTTTCACCATGTGGAGGATATCCCCAATGCTCTGAACTCCCGGTTGGCGGCAGTTGATTTCCGTTACCAGTGACGCGGCCAGGCTGGGGTGCGTGTGCGAATCGATGATCCCGGGCAGGACGGTCTTTTGCTTAAGGTCAAGGACCTCTGTCCTGTCGCCGGTTAATTCCATAATTTCGGAAGTCGAACCGCAGGCCAGGAATTTACCGTCCTTAATAGCTACCGCCTCAATGATTGAGTCTCCGGGGTCCACGGTGAGTATTTTGCCATTAATAAGGACCCGATCAGCACAAAAAAGGTTTTTCACGGTACATTCCTCCTTTTGTCAATCACAATTCAATAATTTTTTCATGAAAAAAGTTTTTATAAAAATAATTGTAAGAATATAATATAGAGAAAAAGCGATAGAGCGTCAAGCAAGAACTCTTTTCTTGATTTCCCTCCAAGATTGGGGACATTTCTTTATCGGGAAGTTATTTTGTCCTTGGGTAAAGTCTAAGGAGATGAAATGTCCTCTTTTAAGAGTCAAAAGCAGGTTTGATCCGTTTCAAAAATATTTGACAATAAATTCTCGATCTTGGAAACCGGGTAAAGTGGGTATCACCCTACCAGATTTAATAATTTCTTGATTTAATTTAAAAATGCTTATATTAATTAGTTTCCATCCGGAAATTCAAGATTTCCGGATGAACACTAATTAAGAGAAATATTGTCAGTGTACTGACAGTCACGAACGGAATCAACTAAATCAAAAATAAAAATATATCTAAGGAGGAGAAGGCCATGGAAATCAATTACAAAGGTTTTATGAGGGAAATGATCCAAAGGAATCCGGTAACGATTAATCCGGAGGCATCATTTTTTGAGGCGAGAAAAATTATCCGAGATAATGGGATCAGGCATTTGCCGGTAGTGGATAATCATAATAAACTGGTTGGCATTGTTACCGACCGAGACATTCGGGAAGCGGCTCCTTCGGATGCCACATCTTTAAGCGTCGGCGAAATTAGTTATCTGTTGGGGAAACTTCAGGTTTCATCCTTCATGACCCCTCAGAAAAAATTAATCACCATCTCCCCCGACACGCTGGTCGAAGAAGCGGTAGAATTGATGCACGATAAAAAAATTGGCTGTATTCCCGTTGTCGAAGACGGAAAGCTTTATGGAATTTTTACCGAATCGGACGCCCTGGCATTGCTGGTTGACCTATTCGGCATCAAACAGAAAGGGACTCGTCTGACCATCGCTCTTGAAGATAAACCTGGTGAATTATGTGCAATCTTTGAGGTGTTTAAAGAACATGAGGTTAGTGTGATCAGCATCACTTCCCCATCGTTTATCGTCGATGGAAAAAGGCTCACGGCCATCCGAATCAGAACGGAAAAATATAATGCTATCGTTCAAGATCTGGAGAATGCCGGTTTTCCCGTATTATCAATTGGCAAGTGGCCATCTGTTTAGTGCGTCATAATACCCCCGGCCTACGGACCAGGTTGGAGACAAAAGGGTAAGCCTTAGGGGTCTATCGTATTTGGGGTCAGATTTTTCAGATGGACAAAATGCCAAAGAATAAAAAAGAACAAGATCGGATAAAGATAGACGACCGGTTTAATAAATTGTCATTAAAATAACTGACCCCAAATACGCTCTAAAGTTTTAATGCTCGACTAAGACGTTATAAAACCGGCTCAATGGGATAACCTATTTATGCAGCCCAAGAAATCATTCGCTACCATTAAATACGATATATGCGACCCCAAAACATGCAACCCCAGCGAAGGACGTTGTGCTGCTGTGACGGCCTGCACGCACAAAGTAATCAAGCAGATCGACGGTGTTTTCGAACAACCCATGATATTTCAGGATATGTGCATGGGATGCTGGGACTGTATTGAGGCCTGCCCCTTAGACGCTGTTTTTGCCATGCATGTCACTTGAAAATCGATTGAAATTGATTGACTTTATAGTAATAAAGGGACAAGTGATATCAATCAGGAAGAGGAAAAATGAAAAGGAAAATAGGGTTTGTTCAATTCTTCCCCCGGTTCGGGAACAAAGCCAAGAACTTCCGGGAGATTACCAGTCTTCTCTGCGGCGTCAAAGCCGATCTGATTGTGCTCCCGGAATTATTTGCTACCGGATATACTTTTACTTCGCGGAAGGAAGTGGAATCGTTGGCTGAAGAGACGGACAGCCCCGGTGAAACCTTTGACTTCCTGAAAGATATTTCGTCTCTGACGGGAGCGGTCATTGTCGGGGGATTCCCGGAAAAAGAGAACAGTGATTATTTCAATTCCTCAATGATGGTCTATCAGGATAAAACAATCGGGATCTACAGGAAGATCCACCTTTTCAATAAAGAAAAAAAATGGTTTATGCCGGGAAACCGGCCATTGGAAGTCCATAACGTCAATGGGATGAGAATTGGAATGATGATCTGCTTTGACTGGATCTTCCCCGAGATCGTCAGGTCACTGGCATTAAAGGGGGCCCAGGTGGTTGCCCACCCGTCGAACCTGGTAATGCCCTATTGTCAACAGGCCATGGTGACAAGGTGCCTCGAAAACCGTGTTTTTGCTGTAACGGCAAACCGGATCGGAACAGAGAAGAGAGGTAATGAAGAAAATACATTCACCGGCGGCAGCCAGGTTACATCTTTTGACGGGACGGTACTCTCCTCGGCCCCGGCTGATAAGAATTGCCTGGCTCTTTCGGAAATAGATCCCCACCTGTCTGATAATAAACAGATCAACGAATTTAATGATATTCTGAAAGACAGGAGACCGGAATTTTACTGGTTCGTCTGAGGATCCCAACTACCTCTTGGTTATTGCTTATTTCCTTTCGTAATTTATAAATTTCATAAACACTTACTCAAAAGACTCTTAGGTGCAATGCAAGGGAATCTAAATAGCTATAGTTGTTCCATAAACCCGTTTGGATTCAAATTTCATTAGTGTTTTTAAAAGGAAGGGAGAGAAAATGTTTGAAAACAGTATTGTTTATATGAAGGGGGAATTTGTTGGCTGGCAGCAGGCCACGGTCCACATTATGAGTCACAGCTTTGGTAGGGGATCGGCCATCTTTGAAGTTATAAGCTTCCATGCCACTGATGCCGGACCGGCCATTTTTCGGCTTGAGGATCACATTCGACGTCTTTTTAACACCGCGAGACTTCTGGATATGGAGCTTCCAATGTCGCCGGTGGAATTTTGCCAGGCTGTGGCTGGGACAGTGAAGGCCAATCAGCTTAACCAGGGCCTGATAAAGATTCTCTGTTATTATCCCCAAATTTCTGTCGAAGTCGTACCGCCAAACGAACCTTTGCAAGTCTCCATCTTTGCACTTGATCCAGAAGGGTTTGTAAAAGGAAAGGCGGAGGCCTCATCAACAACCGCCGCGATCAGTAAATGGCGTAAGATCGATCCTCAAACCGTTCCTGTGCCGGCCAAAGCGGCTGCCAATTACCTTAATGGCATGGTGGCCAGGATTGATGCCAGAAAGCGTGGATTTGAGCATGCCTTGATGCTGGACACCCAGGGCTTTATTGCCGAAGGCTCAACCGAATCGCTCTTTCTGGTTAAGGACGGTCGGCTGATGACCCCGTCCCTGGGAACTGTGCTGGCTGGTATCTCCAGGATGTCGGTCCTGGAGGCAGCCGAAGCCATTGGGCTTAAGACCTTCGAAGGACGCCTGGAACCGGATTTGCTCAACCAGGCCGAAGAGATGTTTTTTTCCTGTAGTCCTTTAAAGGTTCTGCCCATTCGCCGGATCGAGGACAGGGAGCTTTCTGAAGTGCCGGGACCGGTGACAAAAAAAATGGCCTCCCTGCTCGAGAATATCACCAGTGGTAAGGATACTCGATTTAAAAATTGGTTATACCCGGTTTAAAAGCTGTTCTTTGTTTCCCCCCTCCCTCGGCGGGATTCGGCGTTTTTTGAGACCTAAATGTTTTTGGTGTGACGCTCCTCCTTCAACCTCCTCCATCCGCCGCAGGTGGACAGAAGTACTCAGGATATCGTATTCTTGATGTTTTGAGGCGCAGAAGAAGTAGCCGTGTGATCTGTATGTCCGGTTCGCTCGGTCTAGCTCCTGAATCGGAGCCTTTTTCTATTAGTTCGACAACGTCGAAGGGCCGACCGAGCCGACCGTATCGTCGAACTTATACAGAGGCTCCCAACCGGGAGACAATCGGTCGGACCAGTCCCTAAAAAAGCATTGGTTTCAAGATTCTCCTCTGCGAATCGGTCTGCCGGCTTCCCGGCCGGTCGGCTTACCCTGCTCTACTCCAAGAATTCCATTAACCATAACATACTCGACACCTTTGGGGTATTGGTGAGGATTCAGGTAACTGGCCTCATCTGAAAGCTGATCAAGATTCAAGAGGGTCAGGTCGGCATAATATCCCTCGGAAATCCGTCCCCTCTTCCTGATTTTAAATTTCTCGGCCGGCAGAGAAGTCATGGACCGAATGGCCGCTCCAAGGCTGACCACTTTTTCATCCAAACTGTAATTTTTTATTTTCCGGATAAAGGTCCCGTAACAACGGGGATGGGGTTTCATGGCGTCTTTCAGACAGGTCCATCCATCAGAGGCTGTGAAGACATATCTTTGGGGCATCATCTCCCGCATGGCGCTTTCGTCCTGGGAAAAGAAGACCGCCAAGGGAGGCCTTTTTGCTGAAATCAAATCGGCGAAAACATCTTCCGGATTCCGGGAAACTCTTTCGGAAATTTCCGCCAGAGTCAAGCCTTCAAATTCCCGGTTGGCCTGGCATTCGCTGATGAATATTTTTTCCGGAGAAAGCCAGGTGAACAGCGAAATGGCGGACCGGCTGATCTCCTGCCGGCCATCCCTGGTTTTGTATTCCTCTTTTACCCCGCCATATTTCAGAAAATGCGTTGGCGCTAAAAGGGTCAAGGCAGCCGATCCGGCAGGATATGGATATTGATCGGCGGTGACATCCCACCCCTTGGCTCTAGCCCCTTCAAAAATATCAAGAACCTGATCCGCTTTTAATCCTTCATATGGAGCGGATATTTTTAAATGTGAAATATGGACCGGGACTTCAGCCCCACAGCCGATTTCAATGGCTTCTCTGAGAGCTTTTAGCAGGCCCCGATCGTGGTCCTCTAAAAATCGGCCGGATTCATCGCGAATATGGGATGTATAAAGTCCCCCGTACCGGCCGGCTATTTTGGTCATCTCGGTGATTTCTTCCTTCTCGGCCAGAAACCCGGGAGCGTAAACCAGTCCGGTTGACAGCCCCACAGCCCCCATTTCCATTATTTCGGCGGTCTTGGCCTTCAAGGCTTCCAATTGAGCCGTCGTTGGAACAAGGGGTTGATTATCACCGAATAAGGCGGTCCTGATCTGACCATGGGGGGCGAGGTGCAGGACGTTGGTCCCGAATTTCAATTTATCCAAATAATCAAACCATTGATTTAGATCGGCGAATCCTTCGCCGCAGTTACCGGAAACGACTGTAGTGACGCCTTGAAGCAGATAATTCCAATTACCCTTGACCGAGGGAAGGCTTGGCGCCTGCTCCCTGAAACGCCGGCTCAACATAAAAGGAGAATCGCAGTGGGTGTGCAGGTCTATGAATCCCGGCATCACCACCAAACCCCGGGCATCTATGGTCTTGGCCGCCGGTTCGGTCAGAAGACCGATCCTGGCGATCTTATCCTGGATAATGCCCACGTCAGCCGTGTGCGGAATTTCAGAAATACCGTTATAGACGCTGCCGCCCTTGATCAAAACATCATATGTTTCGCTCATCAGAACCCTCCAGACATTCTTCCTCCCAGAAAACCTGGGGGGGAAAATGGTCCGTTATTTGGGGTTTCATAGTAACTTTTCCCAGGGACTTCGTCAAAAAGAAAATAAGGGATGCCCTTTTTCATAGGGAGATATTCTAAATCCAGGACTTCAAGCGGGTTCTCCAGGCCTTCGGATTTGACTGCATCCTCGACCATCTTGAAACACTGAGAATAGGCTACCGTTATGGTCTCGGCCCTTGTTTCCAGGGCCTCCCGGACTCGATTCCGGGGCGGATTATCTTCACTAGGGCCGATCATGTCGGTAAAGAAGCTCCCTCCGCCCTTCCACCGGAAAAGGCATTTCCCCTGTTCCGGCGCATTTCAATGAATTCAAGATCGAAGATGTTTTTAATATTTCGTGTGGCGGATCAGAAAGTTGATTATGGAAAAAATGGGAAACTGCTTAATTGTTAAGTTGACAAGAAAGGCCTGGAAGAGGTAGGGAAAGAGTAGGAGGCCAAGGTGAATTCGAATCCACGTTACCGTCTCATTGTCAATTGAAAGGAGTCCAAAACCGGATGACCGAATTAGAAGGAAAAAGAGCCCTAATAACGGGGGCCGGTCGGGGACTCGGCAAGGCCATTGCCCTGGCGCTTGCAGCGGCTGGGTCAAACATCATATCTGCAGATATCGACCTGGCTATGGCTGAAGGTACTGCTTCTGAGGTTGAAGAAATGGGCCGCCGAGCCATAGCCCAAAAAGTGGATGTTACCGACCAACCGGGGGTGAAAGCATTATTAAAACGTGGTGAAGACGAATTTGGAGGTATTGATATTCTCGTCAACAATGCAGGCATTGTGCAGTCCGCTTTTGTGGTAGACATGGCGGTCGAAGATTGGCAGCGAATCATGGACATCAATGTCAAAGGCGTTTTTTTATGCTGTAAATTCGCTATACCCTATTTGCGCCAACAAGCCTGGGGATCTATAATCAATATCGCTTCTATTGCCGGTAAGAACGGTGTTCCGACTATGTCGGCCTATTGTGCCTCCAAGTTTGCGGTCATCGGATTCACCAACGCGCTGGCCAAAGAGCTGGCCAAAACGAACATTACGGTTAACGCCATATGCCCCGGCATTATTTATACAGCCATGTGGGAGTATCTGGCTGAAACCTTTAAAAGACCGGATGAGAGTGCCAGGGAATCCTGGCAACGACAAGTCAGTACGATTCCTCAAGGCGAACCTCAGACTCCGGAAGATATTGCCGAACTGGTTCTTTATCTGATAAAAGCCCGGCACGTTACCGGCCAAGCTATCAATGTAGATGGTGGGATGGAATTCCATTAATCCGGGGATGTTGAATAAATTTGATAAGGCATGGTCCCAAAAAACAGGATGAAGGGAGAAGAACTATGGATGTTTCCAAAGAAACCATGATCACCATGCTCGGCGTTATGCTGAGAATCCGCCGTTTTGAGGAAAAGCTGGAGGAACTGGTGATGGCCGCAAAAATTTCCGGTTTCGTCCATCTGTATATCGGTCAGGAAGCGGTGGCCACCGGAGTATGCGCCAATTTGAGGCCCAGCGATAGCATCACCAGCACCCATCGCGGCCATGGCCATTTGATTGCCAAGGGGGGTGATATCAAAAAAATGATGGCCGAGTTGTTCGCCAAATCCAGCGGTTATTGTAAGGGGAAGGGCGGCTCCATGCATATCGCCGATTTGGACCTCGGCATTTTAGGCGCTAACGGTATTGTCGGCGGTGGCCCGCCTTTGGCCGTGGGAGCCGGTTTGGCGGCTTGGTACCGGGAGAATGACACTGTCAGTGTATCGTTTTTCGGGGACGGCGCCTCCAACCAGGGCACTGTCCATGAGGCCATGAACCTGGCTTCGATAAAGAATCTGCCGGTCATCTTCGTGGTTGAAAACAACGGCTTCGGTGAATTCACCCGCCAGGCTGATCATCAGCGTATCGAATCCATCATCGATCGGGCCGCGGGGTACGATATGCCATCACTCTCGGTGGACGGCAACGATATTATGGCCGTTTATGAAGCCTCCGGTGAGGCCATTCAAAGGGCCCGGAAGGGAAAGGGACCGTCTATGCTGGAGTTTCGCACCTATCGCCACCGGGGCCATTATGTGGGAGATCCTGAAGTTTACCGCTCCAAAGAGGAAGTTGCGGAATGGCAATCCGATTCCAGGGATCCGATCTCGCGTTTCAAACGACAGTTGATCGAACAGGGAATCGCCGACCATGGTCGACTGGAGGCCCTGGAAACGGCTGTCCGGAGGGAAATCGAAGAGGCGGTGTCCTATGCTGAGAACAGCCCGGTGCCGGATGTTTCCGACCTATTAAATGACGTATATGCCTGACAGGAGGGTTTTATGGCCGAGATGAATATGGCTTCAGCCATAAGAAATGCAATGGAATTGGAAATGGAAAAGGATCCCGCCGTGTTTCTGATCGGCGAGGATATCGGATTGGCCGGAGGAGTATTTGGTACAACTGCGGGGTTATTCGCTAAATTCGGCGGCAAACGGGTGATAGACACCCCTATCTCGGAAAGCGGCTTCGTGGGTGCTGCCACAGGGGCGGCGGCTATGGGGTTGCGGCCGGTGGTTTCACTGATGTTCGTTGATTTCATAGGCGTTTGCCTGGACCAGATCCTCAATCAGGCCGCCAAGATGCGCTTTATGTTCGGAGGCAAGGCTAAAATCCCCATGGTGGTGCGCGCCAATTTTGGGGCCGGGGTAGGGGCCGGGGCCCAGCACTCCCAGTCACTGGAGGCTTTTTTTATGCATATACCGGGAATCAAGGTGGTTATGCCGAGCACACCTTACGATGCCAAGGGTCTGTTGATCACCGCCATCCGGGACGAGAATCCGGTTATTTGCCTGGAGCATAAGATACTCTATGGGATGAAAGGTGAAGTTCCCGAAGAATCCTACGTCATCCCCATCGGCAAGGCTGATATCAAGAGGCCGGGAAAAGATGTGACGGTGGTAGCCACCGGGTTTATGGTTCACCATGCTCTGAGGGCGGCCGAAAAAGCCGAAGCTGATGGGATCAGTGTCGAAGTGCTGGATCCACGCAGTCTGCTGCCCTTGGATGAAACTGCAATCCTGGAATCGGTAAAGAAGACCCATCGTCTGATTGTTGTTCATGAAGCGGTTAAGTTTGCCGGATGTGGTGCCGAAATCGCCGCCATGGTGGCCGAACAGGCCTTTGATTATCTGGACGCCCCTGTTAAGCGTATCGGGGCCCCTTTTTGCCCCGTGCCTTTTTCATCAATCCTGGAGGCGGCCTATCTTCCCGGCGAGGCGGACATTATCAAGGCCCTCCGGTCGATGATGCAGGGATGATTATCGAAATAACGGTCCCTGTTTTTACCATAGGTGAGTAAACGATTAACCTCCCCTGGGGTTCGTTGAGGATTACAAATGTCTGTAGAGATTAAAATTCCCAAGCTCGGCCTGACTATGAAGGAAGCTAAATTTGTTCAATGGGTGATTGAGGCTGGAAATTTTGTTTCCGAAAAACAGATTATATGTGTGATTGAAAACGACAAAGTGACTTTTGATGTGCCTGCTCCGGCTTCGGGTTTGGTTCTCCCCATAGTTGAACCCGGGCAACGACTGGCGGTGGGAGCGGTGATCGGGTATATTGCCGCCGACAAAACTGAATGGAAGGTATTACAGGATCATCAGGCCATCAATCAATCTAAGTCGCCTGAAGGCATTATCCACCGGGGGCAAGGGCAGGACCGAGGATCCCAAACAATAGGTGAACAGCCGCAAGCAAGTGGTGGACGCATTTTAGCCACACCCGTGGCACGAAAAATGGCCCTTGAACATGGTATTGAACTGAATACCGTTATCGGAAGCGGGCCTGGAGGGCGTATCCTGCTGGAGGATGTGGAACGGGCGGTAAAAGATCTCGATCAAAGGCCGGTGGAAGGGAGGGACGTTTTCGAACATGAAGGACAGCCCGCCCAGCTTCTCACCCCCGCTGAAGAAATCCCTATTCGTGGAATAAGAAAAATAATCAGCGAAAATATGATGCTGAGCCTGACGAGCCAGGCCCAGTTAACCCTGCATACCGAAGCCTCCGCAATCCAATTGCGCAATCTGCGATTGATCAATCATTCTTCCCCGAGCGGAGAGGCCAAACCGGTTTCATACAATGCGGTCATAGTCAAGGCCGCTGCTCTTGCTTTACGTCGATATCCCCTGCTCAATGCAACGGTGGATGGTCAAGTGATTAAAATCTGGGAGGAGATTCATGTCGGTGTGGCTATGGATTTCGGTGAGGGTCTGTTCGTACCCAAGGTTAGAAATGCCGACCGGAAATCGATCCGGGTCATTTCCATGGAACTGGATGAATTGTCGGAAAAAGCGGCCGGTAAGCGGCTGCTTCCCGATGATCTCCAGGCTGGAACGTTCACCATTACTAATCTGGGAAGCAACGATATCGACCATTTTACTCCCATCATTAACCCTCCGGAAAGTGCCATTCTTGGCGTGGGGCGCATTATTGACAAACCATGGGTCCGCGAAGGAATGGTGGTCGCCGAACCACGTCTCGCACTCAGCCTGACTTTCGATCACCGTATCATTGACGGGGCCCTGGCCGGGCGTTTTCTGAAAAGCATTAAAGATAATTTGGAAGAGACGGGACTAATGCTCTGAGTAGAGGGCCCACACGATGGCCGTCTATATTCGTCCTTGTCAATCTGTGACTAAATAACTTGGTTTTCTCCAACTATAGGTCAAAAGGCTTGGTGATGCTTTTTAGCCTTTCAGATAATTTTTCCTTGAAGCCTTGAATCCCGGGATCATTTTCAACACTTTTGAGATGATCTTAAAAATTTTACCAGGAAATTTCCGCTGCTGCCTGTTCGCCGGCGATCAGGCCGAAAGCCAGAGCTTCAGGCAGATTACTCCCTCCTTGGTACAGGTGACCGAAAAACGATCCCAGCTCCCCGGCGGTATATAGGCGAGGGATAGGATTACCGTTCATATCCAAAGCCTGGGAAAGACAGTTATGCTTCGGCCCCCCCTGGGTATTAATGATACTCAGACACAGTTCCGTCCCGAAAAACGGCGGCCCCACTATGGGCGACATATACTGTGGAAGCCTTCCGAAGCCATTGGCCTTCCCTGAATCCGCATCCTTATTGTATTGTTCTATGGTTTCCTGTAATCCTTGGGAATCAATGCCCAGTTTCTTTGCCAGGACCTTTAGCGATTCGCCCTTTGAAATCCACCCTTTTTCAATCTCAACCTGATTATCCTGGCTCCATTCATCCAAATTCTGCCAGGAAACATACCCGACCTTTGAATTCTTCAGGCCATAAAGGGGACCTCCTTGCCTAAAGCTCTCATCAAAAATGCAATAAAATGGGCTGTTGGGATATTCGGCCTCTTCGTGATCGAAAAAGCTGAAGGGCAGGGGATCTTTTCGGTGACTGAAGTTTAATGATTCATTGATAAAATTTTTCCCGTGGTGATTTACAAAGACAAAACTTCCCTGAGAGCGACGGAAAGCAAAAGCCGCCCCGAAATTTTCCGTTGGCCCCTTTAAAGCCGGCCCCAGCCATTCCGTACTGGTAAAATGCCACTGGTCGGCACCAACCTCTAAAGCCATTTTTATGCCATCCCCCGTATTATAAGGGGTGCCGAAGGGATATAACTTCAGCCCTGGAAAATGATAATCTCCCTGCATTTTAAAATTGTTTTCATATCCTCCGGTGGCCAGAACGATTCCCTTCCGAGCCTTTAACCATAGGGCTTTCCCCTGCTGTTCAGCCAAGACCCCTCGTAACCTATTCGTTTCAGGGTCGCGGATGATTTTTTTTGCCGGAGTTTCATAGAGGACAGGAATATTTTGCCGGTCTATGTTTTCGGATAAACGTTTAAACAAACTCACACCCAAACCGGCAGACCAATGATCGATACATTGAGCGCCAGGAAGGGTAGGAAAGGTCGGCGTATTACGATCACGTCGAGTTAGGTCAATACCTAAATTCCGCAATCGTTCGGGAAGGTCGACCATAGCCTCAGCAAAAGTGCGGATAAATTTTCTGTCCGGAACGGTATCGAAGGACAGCGCCGTGTAATAGGCAACCGCTTCTTCCACATTGCTGGGCAGCTTCATATTCCCAACGCTGCAGGCCGTATTTCCTCCGCCAAATGGGGCTTTTTCAAGGATAATAACCTCGGCCCCCTTGTCCTTTGCCGCAATGGCCGTACAGGCCCCGGCCCCTCCATATCCCAGAACAATTACATCAGTCACATGGGTCCAATCCATAGCTTCTCCTTATAAAGTTATAAAGCAATATATCCTCATGCCAATCCATTGGATCCGGGTTCTTACCTCACTTTTTTCGAAGAGTAAAATCACTTCCGATCATAATCATCTGCTGAAATAATTGAATCATTTTTGTTTCCATTTAATTGGCGGGCTCCGTTTTTAAGATTTATAGTAAGGTCTCTATTCAATTTTGTTAAGAAAAAAATGTGGATATCCCTATAATTCCTCCCGAACTCTAAAAGTTTTTTTATTTTTAAAAAAGAAATCATTTCAAGAGATCATCAATAGAACAGGCAACCCGAGACCTCCCCGAAACTATTCATACTCCAGATAAACTCTTTGCCGGCAAACTAAATTAAATTTTCGATTCCCCTATCCAATCTTCACCATTCCAGAAATAATCCTTTTCTTGTCCACAACAGGACAAAATTTGTCCTTTTTTTGATGTTTAAGCCTCCTCCCTAACCAATTCCTATTCTGTAAAAATTCATTCTTTAACCTTAACTATAAATAATTATTAGTATTTTCCAACTTAGTCATTTGGTGGCCCGGCTTTTGCATTTAAAAATAGCAATTGGAGATAATTGTCATCTTGGCGTTGATCGAAAATAAAATTTTCAATGAGACATTCTAAATGAAAAAAATTCACTCAATAATCCATTCTAACAAAGAAATCGGAATGGCCCAGATCGATAGCTTTACTGGAATATACAACCGTGATTTCTTTATGATTTCCCTGGAGAGAGAATTGTTACGATCCAGAAGAAATGGTCGATCCGTTACCCTGGCCATGATCGGTGTAGACTCCTCCGACATTTATCATAAAAACCATGGATTTTTACCGGGAACTCGGATCATAAAGGACCTTACTACCATAATAGTCAGCACTATTCGAAAGGAGGTAGACCTGGCGGCTCATCTTGGTGAAGATGTAATTGCCTTGCTTCTACCTAATACGGATACCAAATCAGCCATGGTAGTCATAGAAAGAATCAGGAGTCGATTTGCTGCTAAAAACCAAAATGCCTTAAACGTAAGTATCGGGTTGTCCACTTATCCTTCCGATGGCGATAAAAGTGATACACTAATTCAAAAGGCCCAAGAAGCTTTATCAGAAGCGAAACATCAGTGGATTCACTTTTTTGAAAACCAGGTTTTCGGATCGTCTAAACCCGTACCGCAAATATAATTTTTAGGTAATCCGGCCAGATCAAAATCCCTTGAATGAGGGGTTCCTCAATAATTGCACCAGCACAGACAAGTTTAGCGAATCGGAAGCCAACCGTAACTTGGATATCATTCACAAGAAATAGCCGGTCTATTTAATTTCAAACCAAAAGATTCGATTGATCAACCAGCCAGATACCAAACCAAAACTCAAATTTTTTGAGCTCTCTATCGACTAATCAGATTCGCGGTTTTTCTACTTTTCTTCCGCCAACTTATTATTACCTTGAAGGTTTCTTTTCCTTAGCTTAAGTTCTTCCAACCTCCCAATAAGGCCTTACTAAATTTGTAGTTCTTCATTTGAAAAGGAGAAAAGAATGAACAAGAAAACTATTCCGATTTTGTCACCAGGTTCCCTTTCGAGGCCGCTGTTCCCAGCCCCTTGGGGAATCGCTGGCGAAAATGCGTTATACCACCGCTCATATACGCCTGCCCAAAACCACGGTGATAAATCTTAAAAATGCCTCCCATGAGATCAGTGTCGAAATCAGGGTACCGAAAAAGGAGGCGCCCATGGTGTGGTGGCCTGTCAAGGGGGAAACATGGCAGGCTGGAGCCTCTACCTGGACGAGACCGGACAAAGTACCTACCTGTATATCTGGTTTGGACATGAGTTGACCGTGCTCAAGGGTCCTCAATACCTGACGGCAGGCAGACATCATTTGAGTATGGTCTATCTGCACGATGGAGGCTTTGGTGCCGGTGGGCAGGCAACCCTGATCGTGGACGGCCTTAAGGTCAGCTCCTCCCGGATTGAGCGTACCGTTCCGATTGTCTTCTCGATAAGCGGGGAGACCTTTGACATGGGAATGGATACGGGAAGTCCGGTAGGCCCTTCTCCTCACCTGTTTCCCTGTACGGCCATCATCGATTGGGTGGAGCTCGAACGTTTATCGGAACCGGATGCAGTCACCAGATTGGCTATGATCAAGGGTGAACTCCAGGCAGGGTTGAGTACACAATAAGATTGCGGTAAAAAAAAAAAGGATGTATAAAAAATATCGAGATAATGGCACTTTCAATTTCTTCAACCATGACATTTTAATAAAATAAAAAGGAGGGATTAAGATGATAAAAACAGTAGAACAGTACCTTGAAAGTTTGAATGACGGACGGGAAGTCTGGTGCCTGGGCGAAAAGGTCTCTGATGTCCGGACCCATCCGACGGTGAGCACCATCATCAGAACGGCTTGCATGGACTATG
The DNA here is from genome assembly GCA_963782435.1 of uncultured delta proteobacterium. GTDB lineage: Bacteria > Desulfobacterota > RBG-13-43-22 > RBG-13-43-22 > RBG-13-43-22 > RBG-13-43-22. The sequence goes on along the minus strand of CAWAKF010000050.1, from coordinate 104,697 downwards.
TCCTGCCGAACCATCCGGATTATCGGGATCTCTTTGTGACCAAGGATGAGGATGGCGAAGATATTAATTTTTTGCTTACCTCGCCGAAAACCCCGGCAGACCTTCTTCGAAGGCGGGAATGCTATACGGTCGGAATCAGGTCCGGTGGCGGCGTGATTGTGCATTGCATGGGCGCCGATGCCCTGGCCGCCTTTACCGTGGCCGCCCAAGTCATGGACAGCAAGTTGCAAACCGGTTATATGGAACGGGTTGAGCAGTATCGCAAGCATCTTCAGAAGAACGACCTGGCCATTACCGGCGCCATTACCGATGTAAAAGGGGACCGAAGCCTTCATCCCTCCAAGCAGAAACAGCACCAGGACTTTTACCTGAAAATCGTGGATCGGCAGAAGGACGGCATCGTGGTGCGGGGCGCCAAGGTCCACATCAGCGCCTCTCCCTGCGCGAATGAGCTGCTCTGCCTGCCTTGCCGGACACACGGCGAAGCAGACAAGGACTATGCCCTGGCTTTTGCCGTACCCGTCAATACGCCCGGGGTCAAACTCTTGGGGGTCGAGCCGAATGTCCGGCTCTACGGGGAGGAGTGTGAATTCGATTATCCCATGTCGGACCATATGCAGCCATCGGAATCTCTGATTATCTTTGATAACGTCTTCGTGCCCTGGGAACGGGTTTTCATGTGCGGCGAATGGGAGTTCTCTCAAATCCTGGCCTATGCCTTCGCCAGTTATCACCGCCTTTTCGGCACCTGCAAAATGACGGGGACCCTGGAAACCATGACCGGGGCGGCCAGTCTGATCGCCGAATATAACGGCGTCCAGAATGTCCCTCATGTCCGGAAAAAGCTGGCCTGGATGGCTATGATCACCGAGACGGTGCAAATGTTGGGAAAACAGGCCTGCCAGGATCCGGTTACCGAATTCGGAATGGATGTCATGATGCCCAATCGCATGGCCATTAATGCCTCGAAGTTTACCTATGCCAGCAATTTTCACCAGATGGTCCAACACATGCAGGATATCGGGGGCGGATTGACCACCACGGTACCGGCCTATCGGGATTGGAAAAATCCGGCCATTCAGCCCTATATCGATAAATATCTGGCGGCCAAAGACGGAGTGTCTACGGAGGACCGGATTCGGATATTGCGGCTCATCAAGGACTACACCGGGAATCATTGGGAGGTTGATACCATTCACGGCGAAGGATCCATGGCCGCGCAGGAGATGTTCCTCTATACCAGCGCCGATTGGAAAAAACTCCAAGCGGCGGCCAAACGGGCGGCCCGTATTGATGGTTGGCAGGACCATCCCATCTATGGAAAACTTCCATTAAGGGCAAATTTCGTGAAAATGCCCGCCATTGATGAGTCCTACGCCAGCATCGCTTTGACGGCAAAAAAATAATCCATTATGCTGTGGATAATTCCTTTTGGGGAATCCCCCGGCAGAGATATTCTTCGAAAATGAATCAACCTCCGGACCGTCATTCCGGCGAAAGCCGGAATCCAGGAGTTTTTCCGGACTAACGAAAACCCTGGACCCCGGCTTATGCCGGGGAGACGACCTAAAAAGGTTTGGGGGTTTATTTTTGAGCCCCTTTGAGGGGCTAATATTTTCAAGCCTCCGGCTCTGCCGGAGGTATGGTGACTTATTTTTTTTAGGAGAATCGATGGCCAAAGATATAGTTGAACAACTTGATCCCATTTTTAAACCAAAATCGATAGCGATTATCGGAGCCAGTAATACGGTGAGTAAGTGGGGAGGCCGGATTATCAGTCAGATCCTTTCCTCTGATTATCGGGGCAGGATCTATCCGGTAAACCCGAAGGAAACAAAAATTTCCGGGCTCACCGCCTATGCCGACGTTCTTGAAATACCGGATCCTGTTGATCTGGCTATATTTACTGTAAAGGCCTCTCAGATGCCGGGGGTCATGCAAAAATGTATAAAGAAGGGGATAAAAGGCGGAGTCATTATTTCGGCGGATTTTGCCGAAACGGGTGAGGAAGGAAGGGCCCTGGAAGAAGAGACCACCCGAATCGCTCGTTCCGGGGGGCTTCGATTTGTCGGTCCCAACGGGAACGGTATTTGGACTTCAGCGGTCGGCTTAAACGCCTGGTCCATGCCTCAGCCGTTACCGGGCGGCTTGGGTTTTATCAGCCAAAGCGGCACCTTTGGAGGTTATGCCACGATGGCCGCCACTTTAAAGGGATTCGGTCTGAGTAAATTCGTCAGTATCGGTAACCAGGCCGATCTTAAGATTGCCGACTATCTTGATTATCTGGTGCAGGATGACGATACCAGGGTTATTGCCATATATGTGGAGGGGATGAAGGACGGCCGAAGATTCTTTGATTCGGCGATGAAGGCTTCAAAAATAAAGCCTATACTGATCTTTAAGGGCGGATCCACTCGTTTGGGGGCTAGAGCGACCCTGTCGCATACTGCTTCCATTGCCGGTGATGATGAAATTTTTGATGCCGTATGCAAACAAACCGGAGTGATCAGGGTATCTGAAATCGAACACCTTTTTGTCATGGCCGAGGCCTTGATCACCCAGCCCTTACCTCGAGGTAAAAGAATAGCCATTATCGGCAGCGGCGGGCAAGGGGTTGCCCTCATGGATGCCTTGGCCTCTTTAGGAATTGATGCCCCTGAATTCACCGAGGAGGATAAATTAAAAATCGGGAAGCTCTTGCCTCCCCACGCTCCGACGCCCAAGAATCCGGTGGATTTTGCCGCCGGAGGTTCGGAAACGATGGAGGAGGTTCGTATGGCTGAAATGCTGGCTTCCTTTGATTATATCGACGGGGTTATCACCAATGTACCGACAGACCGAAATTACAGTTCCCCTTCCTTCTTTGAACAGAAAAAGGCCATGATGACGGCCTTTGATCTCTTCTGTCAAATACCCCAAAAGTACAATAAACCGGTTTTGACGCAAAGATGGTTTGTTTCGGAGGCGGTGACTGAAATATTGAGAATCGCCAGGATCCCTATGTATAATAGTCCTAGCGAATGCGCCCGGGCCATGTTCGGTCTGATCAAGTATTCTGAAATCAAAAATAGGAGGCAAAATGACAACCAAACGCGACACGATTCAACGTACGGTCCTACCCATACCCCATCGTCCGTATCTGGGGACGGTCCTTTATGATGCCAAGGACCCGGAAGCGAAGTTCCCGCCCATCAAACCAATTCGCCCACCGGCCGAGGCCCCAAACGTGCTCATCATACTCCTTGACGATGTCGGCTTCGGTGCGTCGAGCGCCTTCGGCGGACCTTGTAAGACACCGGCTGCCGAGAAGCTGTCCGCCGGGGGGTTGAAGTACAACCGTTTTCATACTACTGCCCTTTGCTCACCCACCCGCGCCGCACTGCTAACCGGGCGTAACCACCATAGCGTGGGGATGGCCGGGATCACCGAACTGGCTACCGCAGCTCCCGGATCGACTTCCTCGATTCCGAACACGGCAGCCAGTATCGCCAAGGTCCTCAAGTACAACGGTTACTCGACGGCCCAGTTCGGAAAGTGCCATGAGGTACCCGTTTGGGAAACCAGCCCTGTCGGTCCCTTCGACCATTGGCCCACCGGCAGCGGCTTCGAAAAGTTCTACGGTTTTCTGGCCGGAGAAAACAACCAGTGGTACCCTGAAATATATGACGGGATTACGCCTGTCCCTACCTCCGACGACCCCGAGTACCATTTTATGGCTGACATGACCGATCAGGCCATCCAGTGGGTGAATGCCCAGAAGTCCCTGGCCCCGGACAAACCTTTTTTTATTTACTTTTCGCCGGGGGCTACCCATGCCCCTCACCATGTACCGAAAGAATGGGCCGACAGATACCGGGATCAGTTCGACGACGGCTGGGACAAGCTGCGGGAACGCACCTTTGCCCGGCAGAAAGAACTCGGGGTGATCCCTCCGGAGGCCCAGCTCACCAAACGTCCGGCTGAGATCCCTGCCTGGGAGGAAATGCCGGAGGCTCTCAAGCCGGTGTTAGGCCGGCAGATGGAGGTCTATGCGGGCTTCTTTGAATACACCGACTTCCATATCGGGAGGCTGGTGGACGCTATTGCCGGGCTGGGTGTTTTAGACAACACCCTGGTCTACTACATCATCGGCGATAACGGCGCCTCGGCCGAGGGTGGTATCAACGGGACCTTTAGTGAGATGCTACACTTCAACGGTATGGAAGACATTGAGACCCCGGAGTACTTGATCAAGCGTCTGGACGATTGGGGCGGCCACGACGCCTATAATCACTACGCCGCCGGTTGGGCCCATGCTATGGACACGCCCTACCAGTGGACTAAACAGATCGCCTCCCATTGGGGCGGGACACGCAACGGCACAGTGGTGCATTGGCCCAAGGGGATAACGGCCAAAGGGGAGATACGGGCTCAATTCCATCATGTCATCGATATCGTGCCCACTATCTTGGAGGCGGCAGGCATCCCTGAGCCGATCTCTGTAGACGGGGTGCAGCAGAAACCCCTGGAAGGGGTTAGCATGCTCTATTCCTTTGACGAAGCCGAAGCCCCGGACCGGCACGAAGTTCAGTATTTCGAGATGTTCGGAAACCGGGGGATCTACTACAAAGGCTGGACTGCGGTGACCAGGCACGGTCTGCCCTGGGATCAATCTCAGCGCCCGGCCTTTGACGACGATAACTGGGAACTTTATGATACGACCAAAGATTGGACCCAGGCCGAAGACCTGGCCAAGCAATATCCGGAAAAACTGCACGAACTGCAGAGGTTGTGGCTGATCGAGGCCGCTCGTCACGATGTTTTACCCTTAGACGACCGGCGCGGGGAACGATTCAGCCCCAGAATATCCGGGCGACCGAGACTGATTGAGGCGCGTTCTCAACGTCTCTTGCCGGGAAGCGCCTTAAACGTCCACTCCGTGGTCAGCATCAAAAACAGGACCCATTTGGTTACGGCGGAAGTGGAAGTGTCCGTCGCGGGCGCCCGCGGAGTCATCGTTGCCGAAGGAGCTAATTTTGGCGGTTGGGCCCTTTATGCCAAGGAGGGTAAGCTCACCTACGTTTACAATTGTGCCGGTATGGAGCTTTATATGGTGCAGGACCCTGATCTGTTATCCCCCGGCGGCCATCTGATCCGAATGGAGTTCGCCTATGACGGTGGTGGCGTGGGCAAAGGGGGGACGGTTTCCCTGTTTGTCGATGCCAAGAAGGTAGCGGAAGGAAGGGTTGAACGTACCCTTACAATGGCCTTCGCCGGTGATGCCCGGTTGATGGTCGGCGACAAGACCGGTGGGCCTATCTGCTCTGATTTTCGGGTCTCGGGCAACCGCTTTAGTGGTCGGGTAAACTGGGTTCAGATCGACCTGGCACCAGCCAGAGCGGAGCAGGTCGTATCCGCGGAGCAACAGGTACGAGTCGCTCTGGCGACTCAATAGACAGAATTACTATCACTCAGGTCCCCGTTGCCTTCACGGTAATTTGGGGGCCTGAGTTGTGAAACTCCCATCTGGAAATACGGAAATGACCTTTTGAGAGTCAACTGCCCGCCATCCTGCCTTCCTGCAACTAATTATCTATACATCCGTCTCTACCAGACCATTACGTTTCAAACCTTCAATCCAATATCCCTCAATATCGGTCATGTCCTTGACCAAAAGCAGAATGTGTTGGAGAAAAACTTGGGGGAGACGGTTTTTTTAGAGATGCAGATTATTATAGTACGTAAACCTTCCTGAAATCCTCAAATTTCCCTTTTGGATAAAATGGGAGACTTCAAATGGTAATAAATGAAAATACTTGATATTCTTTGGATTTAAAAACGGCAACAGTATGATTTACCCATAGCTGGTATATTTTGAAAGGTGAGCTAACTACCAGATCATGAGATAAAGAAGAAGGGTAAAAAGGGTGACACTCCTGAGAGGGAGAAAGGGGTGTTACCATGGAAGAAGTAGAAGGAGTAAAGAAGGGGGGTAAAGGGAAAGAAAGTCGGTATGAGCTGCTATGGTCAAGAGCCATGGTGGTGAGCGTTAAGGAAAAGGCAGGGCAACGACCCTGTCAGGTAAAGATCAGGGAGGCGAGCGGAAGCGAACTACTTCTGAGGTGTCGAAATGAATAGATGATGTCAGAACCGGGGGCTTACGGAACTCCGGGATCAGTCCAGGAGAAACCTGTTTACTGCCTGGGCGGCATCCGGCATAAAGGTAGCGCGAACCTGATCCAGGCTCAGGTGTGGAATGTGGGAACCTGTTGTCCCGATGTTAAGGGAGAAATTCAAGTGGAGGAAACCACAAGAATGAGAGTACCGATGCGGGGCACGGGGGCGGAACAGCCTGTAGTAGGGAGGAAGGTTCTGTAATGGAACTGGACCGAAGGGGCTGTGTTGTCTGGCTTTATTTGCAGGTCAACCAGAAATGGGAGGAACCTGGTGGATAAAACAAAGCCATTTTGTATTTCAAAATGGGAAGTCTGGGAGGCCTATAAACGGGTTAAGGCGAACCAAGGAGCGGCTGGAGTAGATGGGCAATCCATTGCAGAGTTTGAAGAGGGTTTGAAAGACAACCTTTTCAAGATCTGGAATCGGATGTCCTCAGGGAGCTATTTCCCACCACCGGTACGTCGGGTCGATATACCAAAGGATAATGGGGGGACGCGGCCGCTGGGTATACCAACGGTGGCAGATCGCATTGCCCAGACGGTAGTCAAACGATACCTGGAGCCGATTTTGGAAGAGCATTTCCATCCGGACTCTTATGGGTATCGGCCAAAGAAGTCTGCGATTGAGGCCATAGGGGTTGGACGACAGCGGTGCTGGCGATACGACTGGGTTCTTGATCTGGACATCAAGGGTTTCTTTGACAATATCGACCACGGTCTTTTGATGCGGGCGGTAAGGAAACATACCGATTGCAAATGGGTTCTTCTCAACATCGAAAGATGGCTGAAGGTTCCGGTGCAATTAGGGGATGGCAGCCTGATTCATCGGGACAAGGGGACACCGCAAGGAGGAGTGATCAGCCCCTTGCTGGCGAATCTCTTTTTACATTATACGTTCGATAGGTGGATGAAGAGGAAGTATCCTCGGATTCCTTTCGAGCGGTATGCCGATGATGTGATTTGCCACTGTCGGAGCAAAGACAAAGCAGAAGGGCTTCGGAAGGAGATTGAAGGGCGATTGGCGGAATGTGGGTTGGAGTTAAATTCGCAGAAGACGAAGATTGTCTACTGTATGGATGATAATCGGCGAGGGGAATATCCTGAGCAGGAGTTTAATTTCCTGGGCTATACGTTTCGGCCTCGGGAAGCGAAAAATCCCCAGGGTGTATTTTTCATCGGATTTAATCCTGCAATCAGCAACAAAGCCACAAAATCGATAGGCGATGCCATGAGGCAATGGAAACTGCACCGACGCACGGATAAATCTCTGGATGAACTGGCCCAGATGGTCAACCCGGCATTAAGGGGATGGATCAACTACTACGGACGCTACCGCAAGTCAGCCCTTTACCGGACCTTTCAATACCTGAACAACATTCTGGTTCAGTGGGCCTCTCGGAAATACAAAAGATTGAGGGGGCACAAGCGGCGGGCTTTTCTTTGGTTGCAGGGCATAATGCATAGGCAACCGGGACTTTTTGCCCATTGGCAGCTTTCTCATGTTAAGGCTGGACAATAGGAGCTGGATGACGGGAGACTGTCACGTCCAGTTCTCGGAGAGCGTGGGGGTGAGATTCCTTCGTCCCACTCAACTCAATAGAGCAACTCAACCAGAAACCCCACCCAAACCCAATGACATCGAACTTCAGATAGACTACTCGGATTCCCACTTTCCATTCAATGAGAATGACTCTGATCAGGATTTCGGAGTATCCATGGATCACTCGACCTCTCACCTTTTACCGTTTGCCATTTTATTCTCCTTGACCGCATATTCTTCCTTCCTTATACTAATCCATCAAAAATAGAATTCTTATCAAATGTTCAAATATCTTTAATTTATTATCCAATGTCAAAAAAAGGAGGAAAAAATGACAAAAATAAATGAATTATGCTGGCTGGACGCCACGGCCCAGGCGGACCTGATCAGAAACAAGGAGATCACACCTTTGGAATTAGTAGACAACTCTATTAGGCTTATAGAACAGTTAAATCCGAAATTAAATGCAGTAATCACCCCCATATTTGAACAGGCCAGAAAAACCGCATCCGGCGATATTCCGCCAGGACCTTTTAGAGGAGTACCGTTTCTCATGAAAGATATTGGCGCCACCTTGGGGGGCATTCCGATGTCCATGGGCACGGCATTATTGAAAAACTATATTCCGGACCATGACAGTGAACTGACCATTCGATATAAAAAAGCCGGCTTAATCATATTGGGAAAAACCAATACCCCTGAGTTAGGATTGATACCCACTACTGAACCCAAGCTTTTCGGCCCAACACGGAATCCCTGGAATCTACAGAGATCTACCGGTGGTTCCAGTGGTGGGGCAGCCGCTGCAGTAGCCTCTGGGATGGTATCTATAGCTCATGGGAACGACGGAGGTGGTTCCATACGAATCCCCTCTTCTTGTTGTGGTGTATTCGGATTAAAACCAACGAGGGCACGCAATTCATTGAGCCCGGATTTCGGTGACATGCTCTCCGGTCTGGTTTGTGAACATGTTCTTACCCGATCGGTGAGAGACAGTGCGGCTATACTCGATGTAACCGCAGGACCGGTCAGCGGCGATCCCTACTGGGCACCTCCTCAGCAGAGGCCTTTCCTTCGGGAGGTTGGAACCGATCCTGGGCAATTGCATATCGCCTATTCCTTGAATTCCACTATGGAAGAATTTGTCCATCCTGACTGTAAACAGGCCGTGGAAGAAACAGCCAGACTTCTCGAAAGTCTGGGTCATGTGGTTGAAGAGGCGGCACCTGAATTAACCATAGAAACAGAAGCTCTAACGCAGGCGTTTATTACGGTCTGGCACGCTGGTTGCGCTTCGACCATTGACATGATCATGCAGGTCGCCGGGATCTCCCCTCAACCCGATTTTTTTGAGCCATTAACCTGGTTTTTATACGAACAGGGACGAAAGTATACGGCTTCGGAATATTTGCGTTCTATTATTCTGACCCAACGCCTGACTCGGGAACTCGCTGCCTTCCATCAGAAATACGACGTGATGCTGACTTCTGTTCTGGCACAACCGCCAGTGCCTATTGGAACCTTTGATGTTCGGGAGGGCGAAGTTCCCTCAGACGCATGGGATCGTATCAGTGCATTTGCACCCATTACACCTTTGCAGAATATCACGGGTCAACCGGCCATGTCGATTCCCCTCTTTTGGACCCAGGATGGCCTTCCCATCGGTTTACATTTTGTCGGTCGGTTCGGTGATGAAGCCACGCTTTTTCGATTAGCCGCACAACTTGAAAAGGCAAGGCCTTGGACAAATAGAAGACCGCCAATAGCATGATTTTTAATAAACGGCTCTTCCAACTTATAAATTTCTTTTTTCTTTAGGCGGCTCTGGGGAGTTAATCGGGACTTCATCAAAAAAACATAGGACGGCCTGATAGTGCTTCCTGTAGTCCTCAAACCTCCCTCTTGAATAGAATGGAATGGTTCAATCGGTAATCATCTGTAAGAATAGCTTGATATTTTAGAAAATTAGACAGACAATGAGATCTAATTGTCAAGGTTATACGTTTCTTATTGATAACCTCAAACGATAGGCGGTGAAAAGAAGATGGAAGAAGAATATTTTTTCATTATGAATGGTGAAGTGGAAGGGATCTATGGAACCAGGGATGATCTGTTGGAAGCCCTACAGCAGTATAATGTTGATTCTGAGGACAGTTATATCATCAAAGGATATAGGATCAATTTGAACGTAACCCACCATGTCACTCTTATAGAGGATACTCTCTCGTCTCCCCTAAAAAAACAACGAGAGGCCCTGAGAGAGATAGGCGATGACGAATAAGGCATCGGATAAAGAAATATCAAGCACTCGGAGAGATTGATGATAACCTTCTTGCATTTCCAGAAAGAATTATTCATACTTACCTCGCTATTACAAATGTCTCGACAGAGAAACAAAACAAGGGAGGGTTAAAGATGCCAGAAGGAAAAGTTAAATGGTTTAACGATGCAAAGGGATTTGGTTTCATCGAGCAGGACGGTGGCAAGGATGCATTCGTCCATCATTCCGCGATTCAGGGGGAAGGTTTTAAATCGCTGGCCGAGGGTGATCGTGTCAGTTTCGATGTTGTCCAAGGTGCTAAGGGTCCTGCTGCTGAGAATGTTCGTAAGCTTTAAAACTGATTATAGGGGCTTTAATGTTTTAGGCACCGAACTTTTCATTAGTGGTGATCATCGCCCCTAATAGACCAACTATTAAAATGGAGTGTGAGATTTAAAGATTTCTTATATGAAGTCTCCAAAGGGGTCCAACCCTTGTGGAGGCTTTTTATTTTTGAGTTTTTGACAAATCTAATTAAGGAAAAGGTGAATCTATGAAGAATGTTGAAATGACTGTGGAACAAGGCATCCTAACTATCAAAGTCGATCTTTCCAAAGAGTTCGGTCCGTCGTCCTCGGGAAAGACCATCATCATTGCCTCCACTGAGGGGAATGTATCAATTCCAGACAGGGAAGAGAAAGTCGGACTGAACGTATACCGCAAGAAATGAGGAGTGATTAGCTAATTATTAGAGCCCGGTGATTGTGATTACCAAACCACCGAGTCCAGTAAGCTTTCTTATTCAGAGCATCACGGATGGCCAATCATTGCAATTTTACAGTATACCCTTGGGCATCAAAGCAGGCATTTATCGCCTGCAAATAATCCGTGCTCTTTTGGCACCTGACTGCTTTGGGCTGGAGGTGGATAGTAATATGACGAAAGGGTAATAGTAACCCCGCTCCAAGCCCCAGCCTAAATCACCACTGATAATCAATCCGTGAAAGAACTCCCCATACCCTCACTACCTACGATGTCCATACCTATCATATCTATACCCCCTATGCCATCCAGGCCCACGATGCCACCTATCATGTCCTCTCTACCCTCTATCTCCTCCAGGCCCACTAAGTCTACGAGATCCTTCAGGCCCGCGGGCAGCCTCAGCCTGAATAGATGGCATGAATAGGAAAAAGCTTTAAAACGACCAATTGCATCGAATCGCTCATGGCCCAGGTAGGGCAATATACAGGCAAGGTGGATTACTGGAAGAACTCATCTCAAAAGCAGCGCTGGGTGGCTGCTGCCCTTTTGGAAATTGAATCAGGCTTAAGGAGGGTTGAGAATCATAGACAGTTATATCGCCTGAGTGATGCACTGAAAAAAGAAATCATTTGCATGAAGGAAGCAGCATAAAACAAATTAAGCCACTTTCTGAATTTCAACTAAGAAAGAGATTGACTCAGCGAACCTGATCCAGGCTCATGTATGGAACGTGGGAACCTGTCGTCCCGATGTTAAGGGAGAAATTCAAGTGGAGGAAACCACAAGAATGAAAGTACCGATGCGGGGCACAGGGATGGACCAACTCGTAGTAATGGTGAAGTCTCTGTAATGGAGATGGAGCGAAGGGGTTGGATCATCTGACCTTGCCTTTTGGTCAACCAGCGATGGGAGGAGCCAGGAAGCAAGGTAAAGTTGCTATAAAAGGCAACTGGATGATAGGAGCTGGATGACGGGAGACTGTCACGTCCGGTTCTGTGAGGGCCTGGGGTGAAATTCCCCCGGGCTACTCGACTCAATTTGAAAAGTACAACCCTACATAGTCCCATTTTCGCCAGAAAAAGCCCTCCAACCCCCTGTCTTTCTCCCCTTTTTTTCCTTCTTGATCCTGTCGGTTACTTTTGTTATGCTCTTCCCGGTTCTATGAGCTTATTAGCCCGAGGAGGACTTTGATAAAACAACTATCATTGTCTAGATCACTAAACCATACGAAAAGGAGCTGAGATTATGACTACCCCGAAAAAGAAAGCGTCGGCATATCTTGCGGTCTTGCTAGTCCTCATTCTATTTCAGTTCTATCCCCCCGAGGTTTCGGCCGACCGCGCCTGGGTTGTCGGCGAATGGAGACTGGTGCAGTACTTTTCAAAGGAACATCATGAGGTCACCTTCAAAGGCCGTCTGCGCATCCACCGGGAGGGGAACCACTTCCACGGTCGTATATATTTCGACGTCCTGGGCAAATGGGAACCACTTGAAGACATAGAGGTTACTGACGAGACGGTGAGTTTTACACGTCCCCAGTACGAGCAAAGGTTTCGTGGCCATCGAGATGGACATGTCCTGGTAGGCATCTATAGAGACCGATTGAATCAGGGGAAATGGCAGTGGCGGGCTGAACGCGAGTAGCGTGAAAACGATCTTCGGCCCTCTAAGCTTCCAATGAGAAATTTCTTGGAATATTTGAGAAAACATTGTTACCTGGCTGTTGTAAAACGGTCTCAAAATCGCATAAAGGGAGAGAACATGATCATGAAGAAAAAAGAAAAGTTTTTGTTTTTAGCATTTTCATTGCTTTCATTCTTGAGCGCGTGTATTCCGTCAATGGATATAAAATATGATTCCCTCTCTAAAACGGATGTGAAGCGCGGGACGGTTGCGGTTGGAGACATCAACAACAAACGGCTTAAAGAATATGGAGGTCGGAGTTTTGGATTATTAGGAAAACTTCGCGGAGGATACGGAAATCCTTTTGACCTGAAAACGGAGGAAGGAAGAGAGATTAACGTAGTTTTGAGGGAGATGGCTAAAAACGTTCTGGGGCATACCGGCAATACCTCAGGCAGAGCCGACAAGAAAGCTCCCAGGTTGGATATTGATGTGATTCGCTTTTGGTGTGATGGATATGGCAATAAGTATACGATAGAAGCCGAACTTGCAGCAAAACTTGTAGATCCGCTGGATGGAAAGGTGCTTACCCAGAGAGGAATTGACTTCGAGAGAGTATTTTCGCTTTCAACTCCGGGCAAGACGCGTGAAGCTTTTGATGTGGTATTCAATGAGATACAGAAGGACTTGTTGGCCTTCATTCAGTCTAATGAATTTCAGGCGGCCGTAAAGTAATAATTCCCTGTCAGCACCGGGATTGCCGTGTGTCTAATTCGGAGGTGGAATGACAGCTTTAATGACATGCTTTGTATTGTCTATTTTGATTATGACGCCCTTTTTTAACTTAAATAAACTCATCGGATTCCCAGTTTCTATTCTATGATGAAATTCTTGATAAGGATTCCGGAGTTTCCTTGAATCACTGGATTGTTTCAGATTAGGAAAGATCAGAATGCATAAAGGGGGAGGATGTCTAATTTTTAGAAGTCTGACTCTATGTTTTCACTTTTTGGCTTTTGCTCGTACAATAGGGTCCTTCTGTCCCAACCTTATTGGGCTAAACCTCCTTAAATCCCTTAGCTGCCCCTGGTTTTTCTTCCTTTATTCTCCTTGACTGCCTTTTCAGCTTATTATATATTCCTACCATTCAAAAGCAATGTCTTATAATTTTATTAATTAAATTGAAACCTTATAATAACTTGTTAGATTATGAAAACGAAGGGGGACTTTATGAGATACTGGATCATCGTGGTTGTCTGTCTCACATTCCTTGTTAGTTGCGCTGCAACCAAATCTGTGATGGATTCCTGGATGGGTCATAAAGAGTCAGAATTAGTTTCCACTTGGGGCGCACCGCACCGGGCAATGGATACAAGGGATGGTAAACGTATCTTAACCTGGGAGTCTCGGTGGGGAAATCACCACCAGAACGTCTGTAGAAAATCATTTACCGTGAATGAATCAGGGGTAATAGAACATTGGTCGTATAGTGGTTGTCCAGACACCATTTAGCAAAGTTCGCAGGGGGCGCCAAGAAATTTCCTTTTGATTTTTCAAAGGATCGACCACTTTTGCACCCCCCTTTCCTAACTTCACCGCCAGTTCCTTTTTTCGATCCACTTGGCAAGAAAAAACAGCCCCCCTACACTTTGACCTCTTAAAACCAATGTCTAAGCCGAGGCTATTAGAAAAACAAAGAAGAATAAAGGCCGTCCCAATCTTTGGGCGGCGGCCTTTCCTTTTTAAAAGGTATTGCTTTTCAATTAAAGGATCTCGGACGAGGTGATGCTAAAAAATTAGAAAATAGGACAATCTCTATGATAGCTTAGAGGAAGGAGGCGGCTATAAGCAAAAAAGGAGCGATGATACCTCAAGTACAAGGACGGGGCAGTCCAATCATTTCTCCATATTTCCATCGGTAATCCTCAATTTTTAGCCTACCTCCCAAGCAAGAGTTGTAGGTGAAAGCAACAACCCGGCTTCTTTTTCTTTCCTCTTAAAATCTTTATATTCTTTATCAATTCGTAATAAAAAACCTCCTATTTACTTTTCCCAAATCCGTGTATAATGGAATCCACTCAAAGGTCTTATCTGTAATATAACCCGTCTTCCAGCAACGCCACTTTACTCTAAAGGGAGGCAGCATATGGGGAGATTTAAGAAACCCTGTTTTTCAAGAGAGAGACGGGGTTTTTGTTCTATAGAGATTAGCAGCAAACCTTAATAGGGAGAAGGAGACAGATTCATGAAAAATTTCATAAGCAATGTTTTACAACGCAAAACCGCTTTTCTATTGGCCTGTATCTTAATTGTTGCCGGTTGTGCAGTTCCCCAAATTACGAACAAGGTTGATATTACCCCGACGGTAAATACAGCCTATGGTCAACTCAAAGGTTACTTAGACCAAGAAACCATTATCTGGAAGGGCGTTCCCTACGCCACCCCCCCTGTAGACCATCTGCGTTGGGCCCCCCCTAAGGACCCCGAGCCTTGGACCGGCCTTCGCGAGGCAACAAAGCCGGCCATGAAGTGCACCCAACTATTAACAACGGAGGAATGGATTCGCACTGGTGCGGTGGACCCGGATAGCAGCGAAGACTGCCTTTATGTTGATATATACCGTCCCGAAAATCCTGTACACTCAGACCTACTCCCGGTTTATGTTTGGATTCACGGAGGCTCTAACAATTTCGGATCTGCCAGAGAAAGCGACTATGATGGCAAAGTCCTGGCAAAACGGTCGGATGTGGTCCTGGTTAATGTCCAGTATCGGCTTGGCCCCTTGGGATGGTTTTTCCACCCCACGCTTCAAATGGGTGGAGCGGACCCGCTTGCCGACTCGGGCAACTTTGGAACGCTTGATCATGTTCAGGCGCTGAAATGGATTCAGGAAAACATACAGTCCTTTGGTGGCGACCCCCGTAAGGTGACCATTACTGGGGAGTCTGCAGGTGGACATAATGTGATGAACCTGGTCGTTTCACCTCTCGGCAAGGGTCTGTTCCATCGGGCCATGTCCCAAAGTGGAGGAATGGCTACTGTAACGAAAACGTCTGCGCTCAACTCGGCTAATGGGTATATTGACAAGGTTATCAGACTCAAAGAAAACATTGATGCGCCCGCGGCCGCGGAGCGTCGTACAGCCATGGAAAAGAATGGGACACTGAAGGCCTATCTGAAGGCTATCGACAGCGGAACATTCTTTCTGGCCCTCATCAAATATGGGGCGGTGCCGACTTTCCCCGGCATCGAAGACGGAACAGTTATCCCCACGGGAGGCTGGATGCCCACAATAAAGGCGGGAAAACATAATAAAGTACCGATTATTCTGGGGAGCAACGAATACGAGAGTAAGGCGTTTATGCCTCTATTTTCTGGAGCCGTCAAACCTCTCGGGGTGCCTTCCGGTCCATATACATGGTTCAACTTGCTTGATATGCTTAAAGGGAAGCAGAAGCCCGGCGGAGGGGCCTTTACCCTTAACGAGGTGTTGCCTACCCAGGCTGACAAGGATCTTTACGAAATCACGGGGTACTACGGCAGCCGAAACTGGAAGGCCAAGTATGTGGATACGGTGGCCCACGAACTGGCCAAGGTCCAGGACAACGTGTATGCCTACCTTTTTAAGTGGGGGGGAATCGGTTCCGGGCCGTCTTCCCTTCGATTTTATTTACGGTGCCGGTCACTCTGCAGAGATCCCTTTCTTTTTCGGGAATGAAAAGGGCCTCTTCGGCTTTTCTTTCGTCTCCGCCAATGAGGCCGGCCGGAAGGACCTTCAGCAGGCCATGATGAAGTATCTCCAGAATTTCGCCTGGACGGGCAACCCGAACAATCTAAACGGGACGTCACCCATGACGGAGTGGAAGAAATGGTCCAACGATCAGGGAGCGCCCAAGTCGCTGGTCTTCAACGCCTCTTTCAATAAGGCGAATGTGATGATGATGAACGAAGAATTGACCATAGAAGGGGTCACTGCAGCTTTTGGCAAAGCGATCAGCTCGCTGCCGCCAAATTCCCAGAAGGCAGCAGGAATTTTTCAGTTTTCCAAGCCCTGGTAAGATATCTGAAGATAAATTGCCTTGGGACTTTCTTGGCAAGTTTAATTATTTTTGTTTCCAGTTCAAAAAAAAGAGGCAGGGCCATTTGGCTCTGCCTTTTTGCATATTTCGAATAAGCGTCAATCCAAAGTTGTTCAATAGAAGGATATGAACGGTAATTAAAACTTTTCATGTCTGTCAGGTTAAACGAGTAGTAGGGTATGCTGTGTAAAACGTATGACTTGTCGGTTTAAGTCCGACTGTGGGAGTTTGGTAGTTCACCCACATAGCCTGAGGAAGGTGTAAAGGGTAACCTGAAGCACTAAGTTTCCTGATAAAGGCTCCTTTGGGTAGCTAAGCAAACCTGCGTGTTGAAACAAGTCAATATCGCCAAAACCCCTTTTAGTCATTCCGGGCTTGACCCGGAATCCAGAAACTTCAATAAATTAGCAAATCCCTGGACCCCGGCTTTCGCCGGGGTGACGACTTTTTGCGAAACCATCTTAGAAGAGTTCTAACGGTAATCTTTTTTTTGGGGAATGGTCTCGGTGAAAGACTTGTGGAGGAGAGCAATTTGGGGAACAGTAATCAACGGAAAAAAATGATATTTGTTGGGTGCCGATTATCTTAGTCGTTTCCCAGGATGGTGCAAAGGGCCAGGGTCCGACCCTTTTGCCCGACCTCCCTCATTTTCAAAGATCAATACCAGACCTTTGGCCCCGGCGATTCCGGCCGTCTTTCTCTCGGGAATGGCCGGACCTCTGGTTGTGGCAGCTTAGAATTCTATGTTTATCCGAACTTTTCCTTACGGATTAATCTATTTCACGACCAGGGCCTCTTTCCAAATTTTCTCCGCCAGACCGGTTTTCAATATCACAGATCCTTTTTCTTGGCCCCGAATTCTGTTTTATCGGTTTTGCCTCGTAGCCATTGACGCGATTCAATCCAGGGTTGGGTGGCCAAGAACAGAGCGGGTAGGATTAGGAGTGTGTCCCGGGCCAGGGTGAAAGGTGAAATCTTCTCGCCAACGCCAAAGCATCCACAATCAGCTTCAATACCCCGAAGATACGTTACCAGCATAACACCCACGAAAAACATGAGAAAAGCCACTGTAATGGCGGCTATATATCGTATCTGAATACCGAGTACCAGGCCTATCCCCAATAGGATCTCCACCCAAGGAAGTATCATTGCCACCCAGATCGCTGCATTCGGAGTTAACAGTTGATATCCTTCGACAGCGGCCGCAAATTGTAAAGGACTGGACAACTTCGTGTAACCGGCATAGATAAAGATTCCGGCCAAAAAAAGGCGACAGGCCCAGTGTAAGATCCCCAAAAAGTTAATCTTCACTTTAATATCCGATCAATATAATTTTTAAGGAGAGGGTAGGAGACCTTTCCGACAATTTTCTCCTCCTGCCCCTTGGCGTAAAGAAAAGAAGTCGGCGTCCCCGAAATGTGGCGTTCATTCCCGACAGCTATATCCCGATCTATGGTTTGCTTTATAGACGGGTCTTTGAGAAACTGTTTGACCTTGGCCATCTCTTCAGCCGAAAGCGCTTCTTCCACCACAGCCTGGACATTTCCATCCACTGCCCACTGGGATTGTTTTAGATACAAGGCCTCACTTACGCGTTGCCATTGTTCCTGTCCGAGACGGTACGCCGCAACTGCATATCGGGCAGTATCCCGTGAATAATTGTGGATCTTCAGGGGGTATTCATAATAAATAACACTGACTTTATTGGCTTGGGCATACTCCTTTAAAAGCGGCCGGATCGTGTCCAGATAAAAGTCCCTGCAGGGGGGGCATTGATAGCAAGAAAAAATTTCTATTCTGATGGGAGCATTGGGAGGTCCGCCAACGAGCAGACCTCCTTTTGGAACGGCCATATCAGGTTGTGCCGCGATAGCGGAAACCGCTGCCAGACACAAAATCAGCCCTGTCAAAAATCTTATCTTCATTGTTATTGTCTCCCTTTTTGTGAAATTTGGACTCTTTTTATAAACGACCCAAAACGAACCTATCCGGTGTTTTTGTCGATGGCCAGTTTAGAGACCAGGAAATTATCCATGGTCCGGATCTCGGTTTCAAAATAGATCGTTTTGTCTTCGATCTTACCGGATTTCAGATTGGGATTCCCCCCGATATACTTGCCCACGATAGCTTCTGCATCCTGCTTGGTCAGGGTTCCTTGACCTGGATAGGTCCCATAGGTATTGTTATTACCCCAAAAGGGCACTCCATAGCCCAGGCCATAACCACCACCCCACATACCAGGGCCCTGGGAAAAAACCACGATTCCAAAGGTTAGAATTAAAGCAATAATTCCCCAAATAATTTTTTTTTATTAGTTACCTCCACATTTAAAGATAATTCTTTAATAAACTAATACTTTTTACGAAAAAAGCAAATAAGGCAGAACCAGTGTTCTTTCAAAAATAAACCAGAAATTTTATACAGTCCTCCCTGAAGGCCGCAAAACTCCCCCCCCAATTAAACGAACTAAATAAAATTACTTGATTTTTTGGAAACTGTTGGACAGGAATTTCTCTATCTTAACTATAGATCCTTTTCTTTCTGGCCCCCTTAAACCAAAGGAGGTGAGGAAAGTACGTTTCCCCTGAAGCTTGAAAAGATCTCCCCAGGATGTCCTGGCCTACCCAGGGCGGACAAGATGATAGATGAGAATAAGCAAGAAAGACAAACCAAGAGCAGATAGGGTCAGAAATGGCCCTGCATTTTCTTATGCAGATTTTTTTTGTAATCGTCAAGTTTCAGGATCTCTTTTCTAAACGAGTGGGTGAAGACGTTAACCAGGAAGGGTCTCCTGGTCTTTTCCCTTTTATCCCTTCTATTTGTGAAGTCCTGTCCAGCATTTTCCTGCATCCTTTAGATAACCCCTAAGTCCGCTCCCCTCCGCCTCATGATAATTTTTGGTTGCAAATTTTTCTCTTTAAAGGGAATATTATTAACTGGTGAGTCCAATGGCTATTTTAATCGACAGAAGAGAGCATACAAGACACCCGATTAACCTCCCTGTTTATATCTTCTTCACAGAAAAGAGGGCTGTGGCCCACACCCTGGATGTGGGACTGGGAGGAATGAAAATATATACCGACAAGATTTTTTCTTCCCGAAGAGAGTTTTTATTTCATTTAGTTCTGCAACGAAAAACCATTTGGGTTACGGGACGATTCATTTTTAAACAAACCCAGCCCGAATTGGTGAATTTCTCTTGTATTAAGTTTGAAGAGATTACGAAAGAATGCTTTCTTGTTTTGAGAGAATTTCTCTCGCACTCACAGAATTTATTAAAAAAAGAGAGCCTTGATATGGAGGTTCGAATCAGAGAAAAGGAGGCTGCATTGGCGAAAGCCAATGAATTATTAAAAGTTGAAACAGAAAGAAGGAAGCAAGGGGAGCAGGTTATCAAGGAGGTGGGGGAGCGGCTTGGGTATTTATCATCGCTATTTTCGGAGGATCGAGAAAAAAGAATAAGAATGACCGTCCAGGGGCAGGGGCTTGATGACCGTATCGAGGCTTTGCTATTGGCGATTACCAATGGGCTTAATAATCTTCACCTCCTTTTAAGGGAAGGGAATGTTGCTGGCCGGATCTCTTTTGAGCAGATCATCTTCAGCATTCAAAACAATTATAAAGAGATCCGGAATGTTCTGGAGAACTTAGGGCCTTCCATTTTGGATGAACTCGGAATATTGGAGACTATCGGCTGGCAATGCCATGAGCTTCAGAATATATATTATGGAAACCAGAATGAGAAAGAAGAGGATGCCCTGGAAGATACCGGATCCGGCAAGATTCTATATATGCAAGGCCGAAAAGCCACCTGACTACTTTCTGAACGCCTAAAGCCTAATCTTTAAAAAAAAGACTTTAAATGGTAGTCAACACAAGTGGTTTTATTTTAAAAAAATTTTACCAATTAACCAATAACAATTTTATAGAAAACTATATAATTTAACTAAGCGGGATTTTGGGGGGAGTCTGATGTCCTATCAGTTGTCAAATCTCCCAGCACTAATCCGAACCATAGTTTGGCTATCATATTTTTATAACAGGAACTGATCTATTTAGGGGGACGTTATGGAAAAACACGAGGAAGGAATGGAGAAGCTTTTAACTATTGAGAAAACCATAACCGGAATGATTGAGTTGCACAGTCTGGTGGTGGAATTGAAGGAATTGGAATCCAGCCAACAGAGGACCATTGAGGACCTTCAGAGGAAGGTGAACAAATACAGGACGTTCCTCGAAAATATTCCCTTGAGACTCTTTATCAAGAATATGGATTTATCCTATATATACTGCAATCAGATTTATGCGGATGAGCTAAAAAAACAACCCGAAGAAATTGCCGGAAACACGGATCGTGACTTCTTTCCGTCCGATCTGGCTGAAAAATTCATGGGAGACGATAAAAGGGTTCTTGAATCCGGTGAGATTAAAACTATCGAAGACAAATATCTCATCAGCGGTCATGAGTCTATCGTTCACATGGTCAAATCTCCTCTCCGGGATGAAAACGGGAGTGTTGTTGGCCTGCTGGGCATATTCTGGGATATCACGGAAGAGAAACACAAAGAGGAAGAAGCTATGAGATCCCATACTCATCTCGAAGGTCTTTTATCCAACCGAACAGATGAACTGGAAAAAACAACTCGGCGACTTCAATTGGAAAGTTCAGAACGCCAACAAATAGAAGAGATGCTCAGACAGACGGAGGACTTCCGGCAGACCATTTTTGAAGGGACGGGGCAGCCCTCGCCGTGCTAAATGAAGAGGAAATGAATATAGTGCAGGCTAACAAAAAACTTGAGGAAATCCTGGGAATCCATCAGGAAGAAATCGAAAACAAAAAATCATTGTTGGAATTCGTTGCTGACAGTGATTTGGAGAGAATAAAAAATCATTTTCTGGCTGTCAGGTCGGGTTCGGACGGCATACCAGGGGATGGGGAATATCGCTTACTTGATGATCAAGGAACCGAAAAAGACATCTTTGTGACCATGGCCTTGATTCCGGGTACCAGGAAGATTACAGCCTCCTTTCTCGATGTCACCGAACGCAACCACATGGAGAAGGCTCTCCAGAGGTCGGAAGAAAGGCATCGATGGTTGATCGAAAAGGCCCCGATAGCCATCGGTGTGATCCAAAAGGGTGTATTTAAATTCATTAACCCCAGGCTTATTGAGATATTTGGATATTCACAGGAGGAGCTTGCTTTACACCCGGTGTTGGAATTCATTCATACCGATGATCGGGGGATGGATAAACTTCTGTTCAAAGAATCAAACAACGGGGAATTCCCTCAAGTCTTTTTCTTCAAAATCATCCAAAAGGATGGAACCATCCGATGGGTTGAGGATAGGGTGGACTTGATTGATTGGGACGGAAGCCCGGCGACAATAAATTTTTTTACTGATATCACTTTACGAAAACAGGCCGAGGACGAATTGCTAAAATCCATCCAGCCCTTTTTTACCCTAATTGAAAATGTAGAAAAGGTCATAACCACGAGGTGATGCCCCGGGGTTCTTGGCAGTTTGTCTACTTAAGATACAACCTCTTGGAAGTGCTTTGAGGGAATCTATTTCCCTCCCGTTCTCTTAACAAGTTTTCAACAATGAGTTAGTATAAAAATAGAATTCTTTCAGGGGGGCAAAATTCAAAAGCAGGATGGATTGGCCAACAGGTTTAATATGTTTAAAGAAACAGTCAGGCGGGCCTGATAGCAAGTCACTCGGCCTGGATTACTCACCATATGGAATTAATTCAACAGGGGCAATAAAGCCCTTCTAAAAAGACACAGGGATTTGAAAGGAGTCAAAATGACAAGCGAGAGGACACAGGCACTCATTCAGGCCGATAAGGAACACCAGGTCCACCCCTGGTGGGTGGTCGGGCAGGAAATAACGAGAGTTTTCGAAAAGGGGCATGGGATCTATCTGGTAGACACGGAGGGCAAGGAATTTATGGACCTTGCCTCCCAGTTAATCTGCTCTAATCTCGGGCATCACGTCAAGGAGATTAACGAGGCTATAACGGCGGCCCTGGATAAGATCGACTATGTGACCAACTTCTATGGGCAAACCAATGTCTACGCCGTTGAACTGAGTCAGAAGCTGGCCCAAATTACCCCGGGAGGATTGAAACATTTCTACTACACCTGCGGAGGTTCGGAGTCAACCGATACAGCCATTAAAATGGCCCGGGCCTATTGGTATTTTAAGGGACAGGCCGGGAAATACAAGATTATCAGCCTGTATGATTCTTATCATGGTTTGAGTGGGTACTCTATGAACGTCACCGGTTTGGGTGGTGGCCGAATGCATAGTCCTTTTGGTCCCGCGCCGGCCGGCTATCTGCGGGTTCCCAGCTACTATGACTATCGCTCGATGTTCGGTGATGGTCCGGATAGCGCCTTGTTAAGTGCCCGGTTCATGGAAAAGGTGATTCAGCAGGAGGGAGCGGCAAGCATTGCAGCCATTATCGCTGAGCCGATACTGGGTTCCGGCGGCCATGTTGTGCCTCCGGATGAATGGTGGGACATGGTAACCGAAATAGGCCGGAAGTATAATATACTCTTAATCGTTGATGAGGTGATGACCGGTTTTTGCCGGACGGGCAAAATGTTTGCCTCGGAGCACTGGAATCTCAAACCGGATATCATGACCATGGCTAAAGGGATCACCGCGGCGGTTCTGCCCTTCGGCGGTGTGGCCTTCAGTGATGAAGTCTATTCTGCTTTTGAAGGGAAACCCTTTCCGCACGGCTTCACTTATACAGCCCATCCGGTTTGCTGCGCGGCCTCTATTGCCACCATAGACTACTATTTAAAGCATAAGGTGGCTGAAAATGCGGCTGCCGTAGGCCGGCACATCCGGGAGCGTCTGGAAACCGAATTTCTGCCCCTCCCCTGTGTTGGTCAAATTGACGGCCGTGGTCTTTTCCGGGCGATTGAACTGGTATTGGACAAGGGAAGTAAAACGCCGATCACTTATGAGCAGAATGGGATGCTGATGCAGAAACTGGTGGATAAGGGTATCTGGACCCGTATCCAGGGACCGTGTTTGAATAGATTGGAAATTTGTCCACCCTGTACCATCACGAAGGAAGAGGCGGACAAAGCCCTCGATATCATTAAACCCATATTGGCCGAATTCAAACCCTAATAAAAAGCCTGCATGGAAAAAGTAAACCTGTTTATTACCTGCTTGTTGGACACCCTGTTTCCGGATACGGCCCAGGGAGTGGTTGATGTTCTGAAACACCTGGGGGTGACCGTCCATATCCCTAAGGGGCAAACCTGCTGCGGACAGCCGGCTTTCAATGCCGGCTTTTGGGACGAAGCCAGGGATATGGCGCGCTACAATATCGATTTGTTCTCCAAAACGGAAGGACCCATCCTCATTCCCTCCGGTTCCTGCGGGGTGATGATCAGGCGCCATTACCCGGAATTGTTTGACCATGACCTGGTGTATGGCCCAAAAGCACGGGCTATGGCCGGCCGCGTATTTGAGTTTACCCAGTATTTGGTGGATCAATTACAGGTGTTAAAACTGGGAGCCGCTTTCTCTGCCAGGGTTGTCTACCACCCCTCCTGTCACATCCTGCGTGGAATGCAGGTCGACCACCAACCGCGTGCAATCCTGGCGGAAGTACGGGGGTTGGAAATCCTTCCCCAGGAAAACCCCCAAACCTGTTGTGGGTTCGGAGGGGTATTTTCCGTCAAAATGCCTGAGATCAGCGGCCAGATGCTCACTAACCGCATCACGGCTTTTGAGGCGACCGGGGCAGACCTGGTGGTGGGTTGTGATGTTAGCTGCCTGATGCATATTGAAGGCGGTCTACGCAAAATAGGCAGCCGGATGCGGACCATGCATATTGCCCAATTACTGGCCCTGGGATTGAAACCATGAGTGATCAGCCGGTAAACATCAAACTGGGTGTAAAAAAAGCACTGGAAAACCCGGATCGGCTGAAGAATATCCAGACCGCCGCGGAGCGATTTTACACCGGGCGTGTCGAGGCCTTAAGGACCCTGCCTGATTCGGATGCCGTGCGTAACCTCGGGCGCAAAATCCGCGCCCACACCATCGCCCACTTAGATCACTATTTGGTTCAATTCGAAGCCTCCTTGTCTGCCCTGGGCGGGTCGGTGCACTGGGCCAAGGATGCCGATGAGGCCGGCGAAATCATCCTCCGGATTGCCCGGGCAGGACGGGTCAAGCGTATCGCCAAATCTAAAAGCATGGTTAGTGAGGAAATCCGGCTCAATACCCGGTTGGAAGCCGCAGGGATGACAATTGTGGAGACCGACCTTGGGGAATATATTGCCCAGCTCAGCGGGGACCACCCTTCGCACATTATAGCACCCATCGTGCATCTCAACCGAAAAGATGTCGGGCGCATTTTCGCCGAGAAGCTTAAAGTGCCTTACACGGAAAACATTTCTGATCTCAATGCCATTGCCCGGAGTTCCCTGCGGGAAGTGTTTTTGGGTGCCGAGATGGGTATCAGCGGATGCAATTTTGCTGTGGCCGAGACCGGCACGGTCTGTTTGGTAACCAACGAAGGCAATGGACGCATGGTGACCAGTCTGCCGCGGATACATGTGGCCTTGATGGGAATGGAGCGGATTGTTCCAACAATCAAAGACCTGGGGGTAATGCTCCAACTGCTGGCGCGCAGCGCAACCGGGCAGAAGATGTCCTCCTATACCTCGCTGATTACCGGACCGAGGCGTGAGCAAGAAGCAAACGGGCCTGAAGAAATGCATGTAGTGATCTTGGATAATGGGCGTTCCCAAGCTCTGGGGAGCGAACTGGCTGAGGTTCTTTACTGTATTCGCTGCGCCGCCTGCCTGAACGTCTGCCCGGTATACCGCAGCATTGGCGGACACGCCTATGGCTGTGTTTATACGGGACCCATCGGTTCGGTTATCTCTCCCGTTCTGGGTGGTATCGCGGGGTTTGCCGATCTGCCGCAGGCCAGCACCTTATGCGGCGCCTGCAAAGAGGCCTGCCCGGTGGGGATTGACCTTCCCGCCCTGTTATTGCGATTGAGAAACAAAGCCGTCCGGCAGGGAACCCCTTCCTTCTGGATGAAGGCCGGCATGAAAGGGTTCGGTTGGGTTGCTACCGATGCCAAGCGCTACCGCTTCCTCACCTTGCTGGCGGGGATTTTCGGCGGGCTCTTTGGCAAACGGTGGCTGACCTGGTTGCCAGGCCCTCTCGCTGGATGGACACGTTACCGGGCGTTCCCACCTTTTAGAAAAAGTTTCCAGCACCGCCATCGAAACCTAAATGTTGCAAAAGCTGAGGATGTCGCAGATCCGAGGCGGCAAGGGTGAAGTCGTACTATGGTACTGCGAACCCTTGCTAACAAAGGAGATGCGGCATCATACGGCTTTCCCGAAGGGTAAATACCGAATGGTTTTTTAACCGAATCAGGATTATACTTATGGTGAATTTCCGAATTACATCCGATTGGTAATAATTCCTGCATGGTTTATACCGAAAAATTATCTTTGCTCTTTTTTTATACAATATTTAGGGAAGGATAGAGATGAGTAATTCCCGTCAAAAAATATTAGATGACATCCGGAGTGGATTAAAAAAATCCTTACTGCCTGAGGCAGCCGTTGAACCGCCGGCCCTCGAATTTCCGGGCAACACAGGTGGTATAGAGAGGTTTGTCGAGGAATTTGAAAGACTTTCCGGAAAGGCCTTCAGGGTAAGCACCCGGCAAGAAGCCTTTGAAATAACGATCAGAATTTTTGCCGAGCGCGGCCGGAAACATACGCTGATCTGGGAAAATCTCCTGAAAGATAACCCATCGATTCGGCCATTACTGGATAAAGCCGGGATCGAAGTCCACACGGGAGGACAAATCAGGGAATTGGCTAAAGTCGCCGTAGGAATCACTGGTGCTCAAGCCGCCCTGGCAGACACCGGCTCCCTGGTATTGCAGAATATTCCCGGTCAGCCCTCTTTTGTTTCACTGCTCCCGGAGGTGCACCTGACCCTGCTTTGCGCTGACGACATCTATCCCAATTTACAGGAGTATCTGGAAAGCGTCGGGGATCTTAAGAATCAAGTCTCCGCCGGCAGCAACTTAGTGTTCATCACCGGCCCGAGCCGCACAGGGGATATCGAACTTTCCCTGACCCTGGGTGTCCACGGACCTGGTGAAGTGATAGTCATTATTTGGGAGAAAGCCTAATCACCTGTCTACCTGACGGGAAATCTTACGCTTTGAATGCGGGTGCCTGCCGGAGTATGATTACACTATGCCGGTGTGTACAAGAATCTGGTTGATTCGGGTAGAGTTTTATATTAAATAGCTGATCTACTGCATATGACAATAATTATAACTGAGGAGGAATGGAGTTATGAAAAAGATTCAAATTTTTCTTATACTGTTTGCCACCCTATGCATGATCCTATCGCTTGGGTCCTATACCCAGGCCAGGCGCTCACCGCGTGCTGAGATCCTTATCGTGAACGATACGGAAACTCAAATATCATTAATTATCACAACCGAAAGATATGGCAGGAAACAATGGACCTTGGCACCTGATAAGAGCATCCATCCGGGTATGGATGGTATCCGGGTGAGGGTGAGCGAAGACGACGAAATCGAAATCGCGGATCGGGGAAAAGCCCAAATAGGGGATGTGGCTATGTTTACTGATGGAATTTGGCGTCTCAGCCTCCGTCATGCGCGCCGTGAACTGCATAGAAGATAACCGAGTGAGGGCAGGGCAATCAATCATAGCGGCCAGATCCGGCTAAACAGAGTTTTCCGGCTTTTTGGGCCGCTCCATTGTGACATTGAGCCTGTGGGCGGTGCAAAGGCTTTGGTAGTTTATAGGTCCGTTTGAATTAAATTCAACAGAGGCAGTTTTGCCAACCGGACCCTCAGACGAGTCCGACTCCTAACTGTTCGGGGACATGAGGCGACTTTTTTTATCCAACCCAAAATCATGGTTAAAAAATTAGTTAAATAGGAGGGCCAATATGGCAGAGGAATCTCAATTGAAATACGTTTATGATCTTATTGCCTATCACGGCAAAATTCTGGAGGACAAGCCTTATATTTTACACGAAGACCGGAAGGTCACCTTTGGGGAATATAACCGGGGGACCTGCCGGGCCGCCAATGGGTTAAAGGCTCAAGGGGCCCAGGCCGGCGATGGCCTGGCCATTCTCATGGGGAACTGTCCGGAGTATCTTTTTTTATTTTACGGCCTTCCCCGGGCCGGGTTTTATTCCGTTCCGGTAAACGTGGCCCTTAAGGGAGAGGGGCTGGCCTATGTCCTGGAAAACTCGGATGTGAAATACCTGGCCGTGGATGATGTTTTGTACTCCAAGCTGGACGAAATCGGACGACCTATTGCATCCCTCAAGAAAATCTTTGTCCGCCGGACCACTGAGGCTCCCTTGCCGGCTGGAGCAATTGATCTGACTGCGCTTTTAGAGGCTTCTGAAGAACCACCGGGTCATGTGATAGACCCCGAATCTATTACCCACCTTATGTACACTTCAGGGACCACCGGATTTCCCAAAGGGGTAGTGAACCGGGTTGGTCCCGGCGGCATTGACCGAATGATCGGTTTGGCCAAGATTTTGACCGTTCCTACTGATATTCTTTACACCGCCCTGCCTCTTTTTCATGCCAATGCTTTAAGCCTGACCTCAGGATTTGCTATGGGGGCAGGGCTGCCTTTCGGGCTGGATAAAAAATTTTCCGCTTCCCGTTTTTGGGACCGGACCAGGTTTTACGGGGCCACTCAGTTCAATGGGTTGGGGGCCATGATCCCCATTTTGATGAAGCAATCGGAACGACCCGATGATGGCGATAACCCCGTCCGTTTAGTCATCTCAGCCGCCTGTCCGGCCAACTTATGGGAGGCCTTTGAGAAACGATTTAATCTGAAAATCTGGGAGGCCTACGGTGCCGTGGATGGGGGAGGGCTGTTGATTTTTAATTTCGGCAATGCCCCCGTGGGATCGGTCGGTAAAGTGATGGGCGACACGGAATGGAAGTTAATCGACGAAAAGGGCAACCCGGTTCCCCAGGGAGAAATCGGAGAATTAGTTACCCGAGCACCGGCCAGGCCGGGCAGGGTAGTCGAATATTACAAAAATCCTGAGGCCTCAGACAAAAAGGTTCGGGATGGTTGGGTCTATTCCGGGGATTATTTTTATGCAGATAAAGACGGTAACCTGTTTTTTACCGACCGGAAGACCGACTCCATGCGTCGCCGGGGGGAAAATATTTCTTCTTTTGAGGTGGAAAGCATCATTGAAAAACACCCGGATGTAGAAGTCTGTGCCGCCTTCGGTGTCCCTTCGGAACTGGGGGAAGACGAGGTTATGATCTGGGTGGTGCCCAATGCAGGGGCCAAGCTCGACCTGAAGGACCTCATTCGCTATTGTGCCCGGAGCATGGCCTACTTCATGGTACCCAGGTATATCGATATCGTAGAAGAAATCCCCAGAACCGAAACCTTAAGGATCATCAAAACCCAGATGAAAAAACAGGGCGTGACTGAAGGGACATGGGATCGGGAAAAGGAGATGCCGGATCTCAAGCTCAAGTAAGGTTTGAGGTACAAGGCCTGCGGGTAAGCAGGAGGTACAAGGAAAATCATAAAAACCTATTCTTACCCACTACATAGCGTAAACTAAAATAAAGAGGAGATTAAACATGGGCTATCTTGAATTGGATTTGACGATAAGTGATGAAGCCAAGGCTATGCTGGAAACCACGCGAAAATTCGGTATGGAGGTCATGCGGCCGATCGGAATAAAATTGGACAAATTGGCCGATCCGGCCGAGGTGATCGCCAAGGGTTCGCCGCTTTGGGATTTTATTAGAACCCAACGGGAACTTGGTATGCACAAGATGGGCATTCCCAAGGCATATGGCGGGATGGCCGAAGATATGGACCCTAAGGTCGGTCCCCTGATTTCCCAGGAAATGGGTTATGCCGATGCCGGGCTGGCCATCAGTCTGGGTGTGAACGGTTTTCCCATTACGTTTGCCATGATGTCCCCGGAACCCGAATTGCAGCAGTTGGTCCGGGATTATTGTGAAGATACCAAAGGGGAGATTATCGGCTGCTGGGCCATCACCGAACCGGACCATGGTTCGGATTGGATATTAGGGACCAATCCCAAGTTTGATGACCCAAAGTGCGCGGCCAATGTCAGGGCGGTACAAAAAGGGGATGAATATATCCTGACCGGCCAGAAATCGGCCTGGGTCAGTAACGGCACGATCGCTACCCATGCCGCCCTTCATGTCTGCCTGGATCCTTCCAAAGGGATGCAAGGGACGGGGTTGGCCGTGGTTCCGCTCAATCTGCCCGGCATCACTCGGGGTAAACCTTTGGACAAGATCGGGCAAAGGGCCTTAAACCAGGGAGAGATTTTTTTTGAGGAAGTGAAATTACCCAAAAAATACATGGTCATTACCGACGGGGCCATGATGACGGCCATCGCCAAGATGATCCTGACCAATGCCAACGGCGGGATGGGGCAGGCCTTTGTCGGTCTGGCCCAGGCAGCCTTTGATGAGGCTTTGAAATACGCCAAGGAAAGGGTCCAGGGCGGGGTGCCCATTTTCGAACACAAAAATATCAAACTGCAACTCTTCAATATGTTTATCAAGGTTGAGGCGGCCCGGGCTTATGCCCGTCGTATGGCAGCATATAATCAGGCCATGACCCCCAATGGATCATCCCCTCATGCCATTGCCGCCAAAGTGCTCTCCACTAACACCGCATTTGAAGTGGCTAATGAGGCGGTTACCATTTTCGGAGGGGTGGGACTCACCAAAGAATACTTGATTGAAAAATTGTTCAGGGATGCCCGGGCGGCCATGATCGAGGATGGGGAAAATAACGCCCTTTCTTTGAACGCCGCAGAGGATCTAATTTAAAAAAACAGAATTCAAGGTTTCAAGGGGTTTTAATTCCGTGCTTTTTCATTGGCCCCTTGGCTCCTTGAAACCTTAGGAGCTATTGTTAGTTTCATTTGATCTAAGTGCGTGGTGAATTAACTAAGGAGCATAACCATGAGTGAAAATGTTTATATCATCGGTGTGGGGATGATCAAATTCGGCAAGTATCTGGAGAAGGGCATCAAGGTATTAACCGGCGAGGCCCTGGAACTGGTGCTCAAGGATTGCGATCTGACTCGCGATGACATCGAGGCGGCCTGGTTTTCCAATACCGGCTGGGGGATGTATACCTTTCAACATTCCATACGGGGACAGGTGGCCCTGACGGCCAACGGCCTGGAAAAGATTCCAGTCACCAATGTAGAGAATGCCTGTGCCAGCGGCAGTACCGCCTTGCACGGGGCCTGGACGGCTGTCAAGGCCGGTCTGTACGATTGCGTCTTGGCCATCGGGGCGGAAAAGCTCTATGATGAGGATCGTGTGAAGGTCATGAAAGGGTTTATGGCCGGAACCGACGTGGAGGAAACCCTGGCCCGAATGGCCAAATGGCAGGAGGAAGAGCGGAAGCGCAAGGAACAGGAAACAGCCGAGAAAAAAGCAGAGGTACCCCAGGAAAAACCGGGAGGTCATTCGGTGTTCATGGATTTTTATGCCGCCGGTGCCCGCAATCACATGAAAAAATATGGTTCAACCCAGCGTCAGTTAGCGGTGATCGCGGCCAAAGCGCACAACAACTCGGCTCTGAATCCCTTGGCCCAGTATACCTTTCCCATGACCGTAGAACAGGTTTTGGAAGACCGGCCGGTTTCTTATCCTTTGACCCGGGCCATGTGCGCACCAATCGGGGATGGGGCCGCAGCGGCCATCATTTGTAGTGAGGCATTTCTGAAAAAACACCCCTCACCCCGTGCAATCAAAATCAGTGCTTCCATTTTGGAGGGAGGCACCAGGACCGGCACCAATGATATCTCTGAAAGGGCCTCAAAAAAGGCTTACGAGAAGTCCGGGCTGGGGCCGGAAGATATTGATGTCGTCGAGGTTCACGATGCCACGGCCTTTGGGGAAATCGGCCAGATGGAAGCCCTGGGTTTCTGCCCGAAGGGAGAAGGCGGGCTTTTTGCTGAGAGCGGGGCCACGGCTCTGGACGGAAAGATTCCGGTAAATCCCAGCGGAGGTCTGATTTCCAGGGGACATCCCATCGGCGCCTCCGGACTGGCCCAGATTTATGAATTGGTAACCCAGCTTCGGGGTGAGGCCGGAAAAAGGCAGATAAAGAACCATCGCATCGCCATGACCGAAAACGGTGGCGGTACCGTCGGGGCGGGTGAAGCGGCCATGACGATACATATATTGGAAAAGATATAAAAAGGTTCAAGGGGCCTAGGAGTCAGGATCGGTGTCGGAGTGAAAGGCGTGGAAGTGAAAACCCTTGAACCCTTGGAACCTTGAATCCTCGAACCCTATTTTTTAAAAGGAGGATATAATTATGGCTTGGGAAGATGTAAAACCGATTTTAAGACCCGAAGGGGTACATATGGGCATCATGAAGGTAGACAAGGATAAATGTACCGGTTGCGGATTGTGTATCCAAAACTGTCCTTTCAGCGCCTGGGAAATGGGTGAAGATGAACACCCCAGGTTGAAAGAAAAATATGAATGTTTCAGTTGCTATAACTGCATGGTGGTATGTCCGGTGGATGCGCTGTCCATCCAGGAATCCTACCATGTTGACAGCGGATATTGGGCTTCAGAGCCCAACCCCATTCCGGCAAGGATGCCTCTGGAGGCCAAGGATAAAGACGGAAATCCTACAGAGTGGAATAGCATTGAACGGGCAATTTTTGAAAGACGGAGCGTAAGGAATTTTAAGGAAGACCCAGTGCCCGAAAGCTATCTCCGCAGGGTGCTTGAAGCAGGCCGCTTTGCCCCCAGCGCCGGGAATTGCCAGCCCTGGAAGTTTATCGTGGTCACTGATAAGACCTTTATTAAAGAAATGGATACGGCCATCCATGGGATCATCAGCGGTCTCCATGGGATGTATATGAACGATCAGATGGTTCAGGGATTGGTGCCTATAATTGAGTCTAATCCTAATAGTACGGGCACTTGGGATCCAAGGCAGATCGTTGGCGGCTCCGGGGCCATTACCCGAGGGGCCCTGCCGCCTTCCTTAGCGGCCCCGGCAATTATCATCATGGCCGGCGATACCCGGGCCATAACCGGGCCGCAGTTGAATATCGGCATCTGTGGCCAGAACATGAACCTGGTGGCCAATTCTCTTGGTATTAAGGCCTGCTGGGTCGGATTTTATGCTGTACTTAATATGGTTCCACCTTTGATGGAAAAATTGGGGTTAAAACCCCCTTGGCAGGTCATATCCTCCATGGTTCTGGGTTGGCCCAAATTCAAGCAGGAAGGGATCGTACCCAGGGAAAACAGACCCGTTACCTGGTTTCGGGAAGGTGAGAAAGGACCGGATATAGAATAAATAAACATCGGTATCAGATGTAAAGTATAAGGTTTTTGGTTTTCCGTAAACCTTAAACCTCAAACCTTGGACTACAATAAATGTTAAAAAAGAAGAAGAATCGACTTTGATGTCATTCCGGCGAAAGCCGGAATCCAGATTTGGAAAACCTCTAAGAGCCTGGATGCCGGATCAAGTCCGGCATGACGGATAACATCCGAACGTGAAGTTTTATCAAGGGTTAATTTCGTATAAAGGGGAGGTTGAATGGGAAGACTTGAAGGAAAGGTTGCAGTTATCACCGGTGGATCGAGTGGAATCGGGGCGGCCACGGCGCGGTTATTCGTCCAGGAGGGCGCCCGGGTGGTCATCGCCGATATTTTGGACGAAGAGGGGAAAAAACTGGTTAAGGAATTGGGGGGCAGTGCCATTTACCATCATTGTAATGTCATCCTGGAGGACGAGGTCCAGGCTGCGGTCAATCTGGCCATGGAGAAATTCGGGAAATTGGATTGCATGTTCAACAACGCCGGTATCGGCGGGACAGGCGGCCCTATTGAAGAAACCGATACAGCAGGCTTTGATATGACCGTGGCCGTCCTTTTTAAAGGCGTCATGCTGGGAATAAAACACGCCGCCAGGGTCATGTTACCTCAAGGATTTGGAAACATTATCAGTACCGCCAGTGTGGCCGGTCATAAAACCGGTTTCGCGCCGCATACCTACAGCGCCTGTAAGGCTGCAGTGATCCAATTGACCCGGTCGGTGGCCATGCAGTTAGGTGAATTCGGTATCAGAGTTAACTGTGTCTGTCCCGGTGTGATCGTTACCCCTTTATTCGGACGATCCCTTGGTTTTTCCCAAGAAGAGGTTGAAAAAACCCTGGAGCCGATCCGGAGTGTTTTTAAAAATAGTCAAGCCATTCCCAGGGCCGGTCTGCCTGAAGATATAGCCAAAGCCGTCCTTTTTTTGGCTAGTGATGATGCTGACTTTGTTAACGGTGAAGCCTTGCAGGTGGATGGGGGTATTGGCCGAGGGTATTTGGATAAATCGGAGCGGGGCGGACAAAGGGATGAATTGTTGAGAGCCCTGGGTCTGGACCCGGTTTTGGTTGAACAAGTGTATGCTTCTAAGTTTGCACCACCTAAGAATTAAGGAGAGGCAATCAATGGATTATCTGGATTTGGAATTAAACCTCACTGAGGAGGATCTGGCCGTCAAAAGGGCGGCTCAAAAATTTGCCGAAAAAATAATAAGACCCATAGCCAGGGAACTGGATACCATGACGGCGGAACAGGTTATTGCCAAAGGTTCCCCTTTATGGGATTTTCTAAAAGAGGCCTTCGAACAGGGATACCATTGTTCCGGTATGCCGGTTGAAGTCGGTGGTGCAGGTCTGACTACCCTTCAATCCTATATTGTACATGAGGAGTTGGGTTGGGGTAGTTTCGGTTTGACCGTCTTGCTGGGGGTCATTGGCATGCCCTTCGGGTTGATTCAGGCCAAGGCCCTGTTAACCGGCGAGACCGAACTGATCGATTTGTTTGTAAAACCTTTCTGTCAATGCAAGGACGGCAGCATGCGGGGGTGCTGGGCCATAACCGAGGTGGAACATGGGTCCGATCTGATCGGTTGTGAGAATGAGTTGTTTTGTGACCCCAAGATTCGCTGGAATATTCAGGCCAGGCTGGATGGAGAAGAATGGGTGATCAATGGCCGGAAAGCGGCCTGGGTATCCGGAGGAACCATCGCCAACTATGCTTTGTTGTTTGGCGGTATTGATCCACTGCAGGGGATGTCCGGCGGGGGCATCTTTTTCTGCCCCTTGGAGAGAGAAGGGGTAACCAAGGGCAACCCCCTGGAAAAAATGGGACAAAGGGATTTAAATCAGGGGGAGATCTACTTTGATAATGTAAGGATTCCCCAAAATTATTTATTGTTCGGACCGGATATGTACCTATTTCTTCATGAAGCAATTTTGGCCGCGGCCAATGCCGGCATGGGCAACATGGCTACGGGTCTGGCCAGGGCGGCTTTTGAGGAGGCCTTGAATTATGCAAAGATCAGGGTCCAGGGGGGTAGACCGATCATTGAGCACAACTCGGTGAGACAGCGTTTGGCTGAGATGTTTGCCAAGGTGGAGTCCTGCCGGGCCTTGTCCAGGGCAGTCAGATTGTATAATGCAGCCCCGCCCAATGGTGTGAGCCTCCTGGAGTATAGTGTGGCCTCTAAAATAACCTGCACCCAGGCAGCCTTTGATATTGCCAGTGAGGCTATTCAGATTTTTGGCGGCAATGGGATGTGCCGGGAATATCTGCCGGAGAAGTTGTTCCGGGATGCCCGGGCCACATTGATCGAAGACGGGAACAATGAGATCCTGGCTATGGGCGCTGGGAGGCTGATTGCTCAGCATTATCCGAGACCAAGGTAAGCGCAGGCGAGAGGCAAGAGGCAAAAAGGTTCAACCGATTTTTCTTTTCCTATAGCCTATAACCCCTTGCCCATAGCCTAATAATCTTTTAATACGAGGTGAAAAATGAGTGATAATGTTTATATTCTGGGTGTAGGTATGATCAAATTTGGAAAATATTTAGACAAGAGCATCAAGGTCCTGACCGGTGAAGCTTTGGAACTGGTATTCAAAGACTGTGGGCTGACCCGCAGTGATATTGAAGCAGCCTGGTTTTCCAACACCTGTTGGGGTATTTACAAATTTCAGCACAGCATCCGTGGACAAGTAGCCCTGACTGCCAATCAGGTGGAAGGGATTCCTATCATCAATGTGGAAAATGCCTGTGCCGGTGCGTCCACGGCCTTGCACAGTGCCTGGATGGCCATTAAGTCCGGGTATGATTGCGTCCTGGCTATTGGGACGGAGAAACTCTACGACGAAAACCGGAGCATGGTCATGCAGAGCTTTTCGTCGGCCGTGGATGTGGAGCTGATGATGGAAGGAATTAAACGTCTTCAGGAGGAACAAAAGAAAAAACAGGAAGCCGAAGGGGCTGAAAAAAAAGCCGGCGGGACGGAGAAACCGGGAGGACACTCGGTGTTTATGGATTTTTACGCCGCTGGGGCCAGAAATCATATGAAAAAATTCGGGACTACTCAACGTCAGTTAGCTGTTATTGCCGCCAAAGCCCACAACAATTCCACTCTGAATCCTCTGGCCCAATATACCTTTCCACAAACCGTAGAGCAGGTCCTGGAGGATCGCGTGGTCTCATATCCTTTGACCAGGGCCATGTGTGCCCCTATCGGGGACGGGTCGGCGGCGACTATTGTCTGCAGTGAGCGCTTTCTTAAGGCTCATCCCTCTTCCCGGGCCGTGTTGATCCGGGCCTCCGTTTTGAAATCCGGAACCCTGGGTGGGGAGAACGACATCGGGAAAAGGGCCTCCCTGGCGGCCTATGAAAAGGCCGGTGTCGGTCCCGAGGATATACAGATGGCCGAAGTCCATGATGCCACCGCCTTTGGAGAACTCGTCCAAAGCGAGCAGTTGGGATTCTGCGCCCTCGGGGAAGGCGGACCCTTTGCCGAGAGCGGGGCAACGGCCCTTAACGGAAAAATCCCCATTAATCCCAGCGGTGGGTTGATCTCCCGCGGGCATCCCATCGGAGCTTCCGGACTGGCGCAGATCTATGAACTGGTTACCCAGCTCCGGGGTGAAGCGGGACCCAGGCAGATCGAGAAGCATCGTTTGGCCATGGCAGAGAACGGCGGCGGCACCATCGGGGGCGGGGAGGCGGCCATGACCATCCATATTTTGGAGAAAACATGAAAGGGGTTTCAAGGTTCAAGGCTTGAGGTTTGAAAAAATCTAATACCTTATGCCTGTCCTCTTCTTTCGGGAGGTCGGTCATTGTAAAATTCAATTCCGGAAGTTTCAGCCCGAGTGATTAAGATAAAGGCTGTGCCTTCATTTTGAATATGGGACAAGATATCCGTTTATCTTTATTTATAACCCGGCATTAATGGTGAACCCGCCATCCAGCACGATTTTCGCACCGGAAATATAACTTGAGGCATCGGAAGCCAGGAAGGCAATAGCCCCTTTGATGTCGTCTCCGTTGCCGAAGCGGTGAAGCGGGGTCAGGTTGAGCATAGGTGGACCGGCAAATTTAAAGAAGGGACTATTTTTATCCTTAAGCGTTTCCATCATTCCCTCTTCCATATTTCCCGGCAAAAGGGCGTTGACCCGGATATTATATTTTCCCCATTCCACAGCCAGGGAACGGGACATTCCTACAATACCGATCTTAGTCGTCGCATAAGCGGTCATGCCGCTGGAAAAACCGACCTGGCCATTTTCGCTTGAAAAATTGATGATACTTCCGGATTGACGCTCAATCATCATCTTACCGATCTCCCGGCAGCACTGAAAGGTCCCCAGCAGATTGATATTCATCATGTTGACCCAATCTTTGGAGGTCATCTGCACCGAGGGGACCATGGCGCCGATTCCGGCGCTATTGACCAGGATATCGCATCGCCCGAAATGGTCTTTTATTTCCTGAGCCATACGAAGGACATCCTCTTCTTTGGAGACATCGCATTGAATGGGCAGGATATCCCGGCCAATGGTTTTCAATCCCCGGGCCGCCTCCTCCAGATTCCCGCGGACCCCACGGCCGCATATAGCCACATCCGCGCCGACTTCGGCCAAGGCTTGCGCCGCAAATAATCCGAGTCCCCGGCTTCCGCCGGTAACCAGGGCCACCTTTCCTTCTAATTTAAATAGATCCAGAGTCTGTGTCATCTTTTTTCCTCCAATAGTCTGATTTATTAAAGGTATTTAAATAATATTAACCCAAAGGACCGGGGGGTCTTATTTTTTTGGTTGTCCACCGTAGAGCCATAGGCTTCTTTGCCGGGCCAAATATTTTAACTAAGTCAGAAGCAGGCCTTCATCTATTCACACAATAGGCTACAGTGAAGGCCCTGCCTCGAATCAACTTTGCTGGTCGGGCCGGGATAGGGCAATGAGTTACCTTTTGGACAATCCCCAAAAATAAGACCCCCCAGTCCTATTTAATTCAACTCCTTAATTTTCATGTCAAAACTAAATTATATCAGTGAAAGTAATATTACCTTATTCACTATTGTCCCCTTGGACATTCCTCTTTATACTGATCCCGCTCAATCTTTGAATGCAGTGAGGGGTTCCCGGATCAATTCTCCTTTGGCGAAGCGTTCAGGGGAGAGGTAGGAGATGTCGATGGAAGGTTTCTCACCCAGGATCATCTCGGCCATGACTTTCCCCACCGCCGGGCTATGCTGGAAGCCATGCCCGCTGAAGCCATTGGCCAGGAAGAATCCTTTCAATCCGGGAAATTCTCCCAGTATGGCATGATTATCGGGAGAGATATCATAAGACCCGGCCCAGCCGCGGTCAATCTCCGCTTTTTCCATGACGGGCACCCGGTACATGGAGTTCCGGGCCACCTCCACCATGGCCGCGTAATCGACGTTCAGGTTAAAAGAAGGGAAAATGTCCTTGGGTCCGGAAATCAACAAACCCGTTCCTTCTCTTCGGAAATACCAGCCCCGGTGGAAATCGATGACCAAGGGAATTGGGTCGGGAATATGGGGGAAGGGCCTGGTGAAGAATAACTGTCGGCGAAAAGGTTGAACCGGCATGTCCACGCCGGCCCTTTTGCCCACCTCCCCCGCAAAGGGGCCGGCCGCATTGACTACGATGGGTGAAGCAATATCCCCCCGATTAGTCCGAACACCGGTCACCCGGTTTCCATGTCGAAGGATCTGCAGGACCTCGGTCTCCTCAACAATTTTCACCCCTCCCTGCCGCGCTCCCCGGGTAAAGCCGCTTAAGGCTTCGTAGGGACCCGCATATCCGTCCCAGGTGCAAAAGGTCCCCCCCTCAAGGTCATCCACTCGGAGATAGGGCCAGCGGTATTGAATTTCCTGGGGGGAGAGACGTTCAACGGGAATTCCGAATTGATGTTGAAGATTCAAATTATTTTGAAATACGGCCCACTCGTCTTTGCTGGCGGCCAGGAAAAGATAGCCGACTTTTTTAAAATCAAGCTCCGTTCCCATGATTTCATGAAAATGGTTCCAGGTGTTGAAACTCTCCAGGGAGAAGCGGATGTTAATCTCGGTGGAGAATTGAGCCCGTATCCCCCCGGCACATTTGGCTGTGGACCCTTCGCCCAGAAACCCTTTTTCCAGGAGTATGACGTCTTTGGTCTTTTTCCGGGCCAGATGGCAGGCGATACTCGTCCCAATGATCCCGCCGCCGATAATGATGATATCCGCCGTTTTTTCCATTTGATTTATGCGCCTTATATTTCAGCTTCCCTGCTAAGTAACAGAAAAAACATTTTGAAAGGGGGACGGGTCTACTCTCGTCTCTTTTATTGTTTAATTAATAAAGCATTTTGGCAAAAGAGATTAAATCCTTTATCCCTTATTTTTTTTCCGGGCAAAATTTTCCACTGCCTGGGTAAATTCCGAGGTAAAGGCCGCGATGCTCTGATTGCGGTCCTCGAGGTTTATGGCCGCCTCTAAAGACGGGGCTGTGAGGTTCTGATTTAAAGCCTCCTTGGTGAGTCTAAGAGCAGTGGGACCTTTTTCTTTCATGAGCCTGGCGTGGGCTAAAGCGGTTTCCAACAGTTTTTCCTCTTCCACCACCGTATTGACTATACCAAGGCGTTGAGCTTCGAAAGCGTCAACCGTGCGGCCGGTGAGCAGTATTTCAGCTGCCCGGATGGAACCCACAGCCTTCTGCAAGAAAAAGGTGCTACCCAGTTCTCCGCCGGAAAGGCCGATATTTATAAAGGACGGGGTGAAGGCTGCTTTGGAGGTGGCGAAGACTATATCCGAGGCCAGGGCCAAACACATTCCGCCACCCGCTGCCGGGCCGTTGACTGCACTAATGACGGGCTGAGGGATGGCCCTGAGTCGGGTGATGATGGATGAAAACTTCTTTTGTACCTTAAAGAGGTGGGCAGCCGCGTTTTGATACAACTGGTCGGATTCCGCCTTTGACCGTTCATCTTTTAGATCGGCCCCTGCGCAAAATCCCCGGCCCGCACCGGTTAGGATGACTACCCTGATTGCGGAGGATTCCTCAAGTTCGTCATACAGGTGGTGTAACTCGTTAAGCAGATTGAGGCTCAAGGCGTTGAGACGCTCGGGGCGGTTGAGCGTGATTAGCCCGATACCGGCTTCGATTTCCTTGAAAATAAGATTGTTAAAGTCCATGATTCTTCTCCTTGCCTCAGATCAGAGGAATACTTCAGGTATGATAAAAGTAACCAAAACCAGTCCAACTTGATCCGAATTTCTCTGGTTTACCTGTGTCGACAGGAATCAGAATGGTTTTTTACATTTTCATTTTTTGAAAACTAAAATGTTCCCAATTGACAGGAAGCAATCTTAATTTTCAAGGTCTCACAGGCAGAGGTGACTTCTCTTTTTCCCATCTTGAATTGTAAGGCTATCTCCCAAGCCGAGGCACAGGGAAGTTTCTCCTTGACCATGGAGCCCCGTATGGCTGCTTCAAGGGCAGGGGATACGGATTCCGCCGCAACAACCCTTTTACCCGACGGGCCATATCCAAAAAGCCCGAGCTGGCATTTAACAATAGGTATTTCAAGTAAGTCTATTGTAATCCCCACCTCACTTGGTGATAATTTTAAATGGCCGGCTGTTTTGAAGGCAGCGGCGCAGGATATTTTATTATCAGAGGTCGCTTGTTTTACCGCTTCGGCGATTGCCGGATTTAACTTAAGTTCCGGCGAGCGTTTTTTGGCGTAGCCGCCTTTGTCTTTATGAGCCATGGATTTCCTCCCCGTTGGTCTTTGGACCTTTTTTATTTTTGATAGCTTCCTATTAGAGTATCTTCTTTACGGATAAAAAAACAAGGTTTAAGTTTTTCAATTCAAGAAGAAATATTTTGGAGCAGGAATTGAGTTTTGTGTTTTTTGGGGCACCCTCTTTGATTGCAGGTATATTAGGACTCAGTAATTTTGAGAGCGCAGCCAGATCGGCAATTCCTTTGGAAAGGCCAGCCCATCTTCGAACACTTTTGCGATTTCCAAAAGCAAATACTCATGAAAGGGTGCCGCGATAATCTGGAGGGATACCGGCAACCCCTCATCAGTCAGACCACTGGGAATAACGAGACTGGGGAAACCCAATAGGTTAATCGGACCGGTAAAACGGGCGTTCAGGGGATCCGGCGGCTCTCCGACACGGGTGGCCGGGTTGGGGGTAGTTGGTAAAATCCAGGCATCCACCTCCTGGAAGGTTTTGAGGGCCTCGTCCACGAGTTTAGCCCGGATCCTTTGAGCCCGGATATAATCTACCGCACTGATCAGGTGACCCTGCTCAAGGAAAAGCCGGACATCATCACCGAATCCATCCGGATTCTCAGCCAAACGCTCATAATGAATTTCACTGGCCTGAGCCAGAGTCATGGTAAAGGCGGTACTGATAGCGGCCTCGAAGGAAGGGATATTTTTCTCCACAACTTCCGCACCTTCGTCTTTAGCGAGAGTAATGGCTTTCAGATATTGGGCCCAACTTGTTTTGTGACAAGAATTTTCCTGAACAATGGAGGTCAGCAAGGCGATTTTTAGTCCCTTGAATTGCCTCGGAATTGAAGGATGATAGGCCTTTCCTTTTCTAATGTCCTCTAAATGTTGGTCTTCAGCGGGAGTCAGCATGGCCATAAGAAGGAGTGCAGCATCGGAAACACTTCTGACCATGGGGCCTACATGATCAAATGTATATCCCAGAGGAAAGATTCCTTCTGTGGGGAGCAATCCATAAGTGGGTTTGAGTCCCACTATGCCGCAAAGGGCACTTGGCAGACGAATAGATCCCAAGGTATCCGTTCCCAAGGCCCCGGGTACCATATGCCGCGGCCACCGCCACGCCGCTTCCTCCCGAGGAGCCGCCAGGGATATAATCGGGGTTCCAAGGATTACGGCAAATGCCAAAGTGGGGGTTGGATGAAGTGCCTCCCCAGGCGAATTCATGGAGGTTCGTCTTTCCAAAGGGAATGGCCCCGGCCTTTTTAAGGCGTTCAATAATAGGGGCGTCTCTTTTGGCAACAGGGGCGTTACGAAAGAAAGAAGAACCTTGGGTGGTGACCTCTCCAGCCACATCGATCAGATCTTTTATCGCAATGGGGATTCCCCACAACTTCCCCGGGAGATCCGGTTTCCGGGAATCCATGGATCGGGCCTGATTCAGAATCCGTTCTTTATCAATGGAGATAAAGGCTTTTAACCGATCATTCAGGGCATCAATACTCTTAAGACAGCTTTCAACTATTTCAATGGATTTCAGCTCCCCCTTTTTCAAGAGTTCGACCATTTCGGTCAGCAGGAAATCTCTGGGCTCGGTCATGACGCCATCTCCTTTCGGTCAAAGTTGAGATCGTCCAGGGGTCGGTATCCGGACACATCCGTTCGAAAGAGGATCGTTTTGAGGATCTGTACGATATCCCAAGGCCCACCGGGTTCAATCAGCCTTTCGGCCCTGTTTGGGTCTATTTTTAGACCATGCAGTTCTCCAAGCCGGATGAGGAATTCTTTTTTCTCCATGATGGTTTTCCTTCTGATTTATGCTCGTTTGAAGATCATGAAAAGTTGCCTGTATTGAATAAGTAATTGATTTTGCTTCTCGATATAATTCCTCATCTAACGGATGACTTACACGATCCCCATTTTCCTTGACGGCAGAATGACTGTGGCCGTTCCGTTCGGTATCATAAATTTTCCATCGTGATCCTCCGCGGTTATTATCAGATCGACCAGGTGTTCCCCGTCCTGCACATATTTTTTGTCCACCTTGCCTTTGCACAAGGCCAGGGAATCCCGATACAACACCCCGCGTAGCTGGTCTCCCATCTTCTTGATGAACCCCCCA
Organism: uncultured delta proteobacterium; assembly: GCA_963782435.1. Lineage (GTDB taxonomy): Bacteria > Desulfobacterota > RBG-13-43-22 > RBG-13-43-22 > RBG-13-43-22 > RBG-13-43-22. The sequence goes on along the minus strand of CAWAKF010000050.1, from coordinate 61,949 downwards.
TCACCCATCCAGTTTGAGATCATGCGCCCCAGCCAGGCTCGGATTTGCATACCCAAACAATTGGCACGCGGCATACCCAGTCGTTGGGCTGCCGGGTCGGCCAGGTGCCAGTGGGTGAAATCAGGCAGACCGCTCTCCGGATCGATCATATTTTTCCAGGTATTCCGGTTAGACGCCATATGGGTCTGCCAACTGACGCTTTTACCCATGGCGGCGGAATAGGCAATCGCTTCAGCCTGGGTAAAAACGTGGTGCGTCGGCGGAAGCTCTTCTCCTTCTTTAACATCTTCCCAGAAGAGGGGATTTCCACCCCGGATTTCCTCTCTTTCCGCCTGTTCATACCAGTTTTCCACTTCATCCAGGGAAAAACGGCGAAATTGTGGCGGTTTCCCAACCTGCACTCTGTCGACCGAAGGCTCTCTAAGCACAACGGCAATTCCGGCGATATCCACTAAGGCCACTACTTCTTCCCGTTGATTTTTAAAAACGCGGTTTCCATTAACCAAAAACTGTAAAGCGGTATTGTCACGGGTGATGTCCTTCACTGAAGTGGGATATTCAAATACCGAAAACCGGTCATCCTCCCGGATGATCTTGAACCATTCCACCAAAACCCCGGCGTCCACCCGGGCGACATGAAAATCCAAGCCCTCCGCCGCTTTGGCGATCCCGGAATAAGGGGCGATGGCCCCAGGAATTGAGGAGGCGCTATAATACCGCCATAGCGGCTGTTTTTAACATAATCACGGTTTCGATACAGGGGATTGAAATCACCGATGGCATCGCAGAACTGTTGGATGGCATCGACGGTTGCCACCCGGCGGGTCATTCTATAAGCGCCCATCTTATAACCGGTTTCCGGGTCCGGCCCGTCGACTGTCACCGGCCGCGGCTTTCCTATTTCCAGTTTGGCTTCGATTTCGGCAACAATTTCTTCCCTTATATTTTTATCGGCCTTCGCCTTCTTAATTTCTTCCTCTGTCAGATATCTTTTCATGAATTATACCTTCACCTTTGATCATTTTATAATCAACTTCGAGGTAAACTGAAAGCTCACCAATCAATGGGGAAAAGTTTCAACATTAAAGGCATAAAGATAACAAGGAAAATAAAGAGCAAATGGGGGGAAGTCAAGGGAAAAAAGCAAAGAGAATAGGTCTTGGAGAAGTGAGCAGGAAAAAATCACAAGGGGTGATGGCTTCCTAATTAAAAAAGTTCCTTGACGGAAATCTTCATTGGGATTATCTCTATCTCTGTGTGTGGAATCTTTTTCCGGGTTAAAGGAGTGATCACCTTCTTTTCCTTCCCCTTTCCTTGAAAAGAAAAAACCCGCTAAAAGGGGACTCCAAATAATCCGATAACTGATCTAAAGTAGAATACCTATTATGGAGAAATCGACCAAGATCTATATCCGGCTCACCTGGATCGTTATCGCTGCCGGTATCCTATTACGATTTCTTAACCTGGAAGCTGATTTCCCTTTCTGGATGAAACATTCCTTTGCGGATGAAGCCAGTTATGTTCTGAATGCCAGGAATAATTTTCTCTACGGTCACTGGATCATTGACCAATACAACCAAGGTTTGTATGTCTCTCCTTTGTTGACCGGGTTGGAATTTCTTTCCTTAAAACTTTTCGGATTGTCCTTTTGGAGCCTTCACTTCTTCCCGGCCCTTTTGGGCAGTTTATCCCTGGTCCTTTTTTATCAATTAATCAAAGAATACCTAAGGCCTGCCCAAGTTTTAATGGCCACCCTCTTTGTTTCCTTCTCTTCTCTTTACCTCCATTTCAGCCGGGTGGCCCTTGGGGAAGTGTTTTATCTTTTTTTTATGCTGATTTCCCTTTTTTTCTGGATGAAAGCTGCCCGTCCGACTCACCCGAAAAGAGTTTTGTTCTCATTAGCTTCGGGATTTTTCTTTGGGGTTGCTCTCTGGGCGAAGTTCGCCGCAGTCAATCATTTTCCCATATTTTGTATTCTCTGGTTTTTTCAATGGAGAAGAGGAGAAGTTAGGCTAAAAGAAGCTTTCTTTTTTCTCGCCGGATTCTCCCTCACGCTACCCGCCTGGGGAATATTACAGCTCCTTACTCAGGGCCAATGGTGGCAATATATTTCCGGTTTTTCAAAATATAATTTTCTCGGTTCCAAGATCCCGATTATTTCCTATTTATTAAATATTCATTTATACCTGACCAATTGGATGTTTGGCAGTCATCCTATCTTGTGGATCCTATTGTTAGGATATCTGCTTTGGTTGATTCATCGTATTTTGGTACAAAGACAGGGGCTGAAGGACCTCAATCCGATGGAGGTTTTGTCTTTGGCTCTCCTTCTGGGTGGTTTTATGGCTTCTTTCTGGTCCAGTTACCAGCCTGAGCAAAGAATCCTATCCTCGATCTGGTCTTTGAGTATTCTGGCAAGCCTGCTCCTGACTTATGAAGGACCTATTAAATTAAATTTTGATTTAGTCTTTAAAGCCATCAAGGATAGGCCGTCCCGGCAGAGTTATTTGCTGATCGGGATTTCGGTTTTTCCCCTCTGGTTTTTTTTGGCCTATGTCCTTTCCGGAATTACGGAAAAGCTGCCTGTCCATCTATGGGGCCAGCCGGGATTGGGTTTATTGAAAATCTCTTTTCTATCTTCCCCGCTCTGGATGGCCGGTTGGATCTTATCCAATCGAAACAAGTTGGTTTGGAGGATCTCTCTGATTGGTTCGATAACAGCCTCGGTCTTGTTCGGAATAAGCCCCTTACTGGTCAAACTGCAGGTTTATTTTGGAATTAAAGGAAACCAGGTCCTCGAATTGGTTCTTTGGCAAAAACAGATTGGATTGACTACCCTCCCCATCCTTCTGATCGTTTGTCTTCTTTCGGTTAAGGGGTTCAAGGAGGTGTTAGTCTGGAAGACTTCCCGTCTCCGTCTCGGGATCATACTGACTATTTTCCTCCTCTTTCATTTTTGGCAGGGAATGATGCCTATTGTTAAACCAACCTATACCATCCGGCAAGCGGCCACTAATCTGGCCAAGGTGTCAGGTTTGGAGAAGGTTTATGTGGTCAGTTATTACACCCCTCTTTTATTAACGCGTAGCCCGTCTTATCACCCTATTCAGGAATAATGTCTTTAAGCTGAATGTTAATGATTATCTGTCGAGTCATGACTCCTACGCCTTAAACTTATTCGACAAGATTCCCAAAGGTACGTCGGAGTTCGATATAAATTATCTTAATTCGTGGGGGAAAGAATTTTCCCTTCCTCCCGGGAGAGAACTGGTAGGGATATACAAGTTTTGCCCCTTTGGGCTGAAGGAGCGCTATCGGTATACCCTGGCTTTGTGGAGATATTGACCTCTCGTTAGAAAAGATTTCATTCTCTTTAGTTGATTTAGAAACCCCCCCGCCCTAAGGGCGGGGTCATGTGGACTGGCTATGCCGGTCCCGAATGGGCTTGGCTGAAAGGCCATTTCTTGGCCCGTTTCGTCATTCCGGGCTTGACCCGCTTCCTGCCCGTAGGCATCCAGGCCGGAGGCGGAATCCAGGGATTTCAGCTTTTCCTGGACCCCGGCTTTCGCCGGAGTGACGGCATCTATTAGATTTTAAAGTTTAGGGTTCAGGTTTGAATCTGTTATTTTAAGCCCCCCTATGGGGGGCCCAATTAAAGCCACGCCCTATGGGCGTGGATTATTTACTTTCCTTTTTATGTCATGATTTGGGAATTCAAATATAAAAGTCAATTTTTCCAAAGGTTGCATAAGCAACAGGGTTCAGAGAAATATTAGGCAATACCCAAACGGGTTTTGTTGAAAAATAGAGGTCCCTATTTCAGTCATTTATACTTCTGCGATCTCCTCCGTTAAAAAAGCGACTTTGTCCTCCACAAGCTGATCGATTTCCTCCGGGGAATAACCCAATTCGGCCAGTACTTCCGTTGTGTGCTGGCCAAGGAGTGGGCCGGTTCGGCGGATAATTCCGGTCATGTCCGAAAATCGGGGGGTGATGCCGTGGTGTCTGACCCAACCGAGCAGGGGATGGTCTCTCTCCTCAAAGAAACCGTTTTCCAGACAGTGGGGGTCTTCCAAAAGCTCCTCGTTGAATTGGCCCAGGGACACCGGCACCTCCGCTTTTGAAAGGACTTCCAGCCAGTACCCCGCCGGTTTTTCCGCAAAGGCTTTATTCAGAACTTCAGACAATGAGTTATCGTTTTCGGCCCGCTTTACAGGGGTCGCAAATCGTGGGTCGGTTGGTAGATCCCCCAGGCCCATGGATCGGCATAATTCAAGCCAGTGTTGTTCCTTGGGGCAGTAGAGCATAAGCCACCGTTCATCCGAAGTCTGATAGTGGCGGGTTAAAGCGTTTATGCCTATGATTCGGTTCCCCCCCTTGTCAACCGGCTTTCTTCCCGGGTAATCCATGAATTCCATGGCTTGCAGACAGACCGAGGCATTGGTTAAGGACATCACCACGTGCTGTCCCTTACCGGTCCGTAAACGCTGAAGCAAGGCCAGGGCCACACCGTAGGCCCCTACCATGGGAGAAGCGACATCATTGATGGCGATCACGTGAAAGACCGGCGGCTGGTTTTTTCCTCCCTGTCCCACCATCTGGCCGCTGCGGGACTGAAGGAGGGGATCATAGCCGGGCATATGGATAAAAGGCCCGCTTTTACCGTGTCCGGTAACGGTGAGGTAGATAATGTCCGGGTTTATCTTGATGACTGAGTCGTAGTCCAGTCCCAACCGGTGCCATACACCCCAACGGGCGTTTTCCACCAGAACATCCGCCTTGGCAATCAGTTTATGGGCGATTTCCTTGCCCGCCTCTTTTTTCAGGTTGAGAGAAATGGCCCTCTTTCCCCGGTTATAAGCCAGAAAACCGCCTAACATGGGCCGCCAGGGATCACCGTCCGGCGGCTCGATCTTGATGACTTCAGCTCCCATATCAGACAGGAGCATGGCGGCCAGCGGCCCGTTGATCATGGTGGTCAGGTCAACCACTCGAATGCCTTCTAAAGGGTGCATTGCAGATCTCCTTACATCAATAAAAGGTTTAAGGGCCAAGGTCTAAGGTTTAGGGTATAAGATGTAACAGCGGGGAACGACTATTCTTGAAACGGATTAGAAGGTTGAGGGTTTGGGGTAAAACCCTTTATACCTTTTACCCTGTTTTCATCAAATGACTTTCTCTTGTTTAAGCCTGAAGATTTCTTCGGCCGACGTATTAAGCAGGTCGGCCAGGATCTCCTCGGTGTGCTCTCCCTTTTGCGGTGAACGGCCCTTGATGGCCCCCGGAGTCCGGCTCAGCCAAACCGGAACTCCCATCTGGCGCACCGGACCCAGGCCGGGTTCCTCAATTTCAGTGACCATGGAATTGGCGATCACCTGGGGATCATCCAGAAATGTTTCCACCGGCATGGCCGGGCCGCAGGGGATGTCTTCGGCCCAAAGGAATTCAAGCCATTCGTCCCTGGTTTTTTCTGTAAATATTTTTTCAAACATCTCGATCAGCTCTTCATTGATGGGAGGTAGAATCATAAAAGGGGCCCCCTCGAACCTCTCATCCGTCAACCATTCCTCATGCCCCATGGCAATGGCGAACTTGGCCAGAAAGGCCAGGTTCCCCAAGGCTAAGAAGAACCATTTCCCATCCCTTCCCTGATACAGCCGATATACCGGAGATCCGCCTTGCTGGTAGGAACGGGGTACCCGTTCCCGTGCTTCAAAATTTACTAAACCGCCGCAGCCTGCGGCCATGATGGTATTAAGCAGGGAAATATCGATCTGCTGTCCCCTGCCGGTTTTTTCCCGCGCGATCAGGGCGATGGTGATGCTGTAGGCGGCCATGAAAGCGGAATAATAGCTGGCCAGGGGCAGAACCAGAAAGACCGGGGGAGCGACCCCGGCCCCGCCCTGCTCGACATAGACTGTAGCCGTGGACGATACGATGGGGTCCCAACCGGGTCGGTTCCGATAAGGACCGGACTGGCCATAACCGGATATGGAGCAATAAACTGTACCTGGATTCAACCCCTTTACCGTTTGGTAACCAATACCCAGTTGATCGGCCTTGCCCGGCTTGAAATTCTCGATCACCACATCCGCTTCCCGGATCAGGGCCTGGGCTATTTTTTTACCTTTCTCCTTTTTTAGGTCAAGAACCATGCCTTTTTTACTTCGGTTCAGGACCACAAATCCTTTATCCGATCGCAGGGGATCGCCTGAAGGAGGTTCGATCTTGATCACCTCAGCCCCCTGTTCAGCCAGTAGCATGGCCGCGTAGGGACCGGGAATGTACTGTCCAAAATCGAGCACCCGGAATCCCGAAAGAGCCTTTTTCATATCGGAAAACCTCCGAAGAAAGGGGTTAGATTTTAGCCCTTTATTATCTAAAAGATTATCTTTAACCTTACTTTTTGATACGGGGTACGGGATTGGAAATCGAAACTCTTTTTCTGAAAACAGGTAACTTCCACCCCGCATCGCGCTTCCAAGAAATTTCAAATATCCTTGCTTATATTTTTATTCATCCTTTTGGCAGCAAGGCCTCCAGAACATGATCCCCCCTCTTTTCCCGTTCTTCAATCAACTTTTCTACAAACGAGAGCTCATAAGCCGTTTCCGCATATTGACGTATCATACCGTCCAGGAATTCGGCATCATCTCCCACCAGGATCCGCCACTGTTCGTTCCGGACGCCATCCAAGATAATTTTGGCCCCCTGGGCGGCGGTCAGCGGCGCTTTGTCGCGAAATTCATCCCGCTGCTGCCGCACCAGACTCCGCAAAGTTTCATCATCCACTTCATCGATGGGTAACTGCATCCGCTTCAACCTTTCCCGCAGGCGGGTCATATCGTCCGAATTCATTTCTTCGATACTGGGCTTACCCAGTATTTTATTGGCATTGTGGGCAATGGAGGTGCCGATGTGACCGGGCATCACCAGGGAGGCCTTTACATGGGGGGCAAAAAGGCGCAGGTCGATTTGCAGGGCTTCGGTGAACCCTTTCACGGCAAACTTTGAACTGCTGTAAGCGGTGTGCGGAGATGAAGGCCCCATGCAGGCCCAGAAACCATTGATGCTGCTGATGTTGATCAGATGACCTTCCGGTCCGGCCACCAGCAGGGGCATGAAAGCACGGGTACAGTAGTACACGCCGAACCAGTTGATCCTGAAAACCCGGTCCCAATCCTGGCGGTCATCCAGTAGAAAACTACCCCCGCCCCCGATACCGGCATTGTTGAATAGAAGGTTGAGGTAGTCGGTTTTGTGCTGATCTTTAACGGCCCTGCAGAAGGCGAGCACCTGTTCTTCATTGGAAACATCGCATTCATGTGCGGTAATACGGGTTCCCGGCCTGGCCGCCCCCTGACAGAGTTTTTTTGTCTCGTTCAGATTGTCAATCAGAATATCGCAAATAGCCGTATGACAACCCTCTGAAACCAGTTGAAGGGCCAATTCCCTGCCCATTCCGGTTCCGGCTCCGGTGATTACTGCCATTTTTCCTTCAAAATCCTTCATCGTATGTTCCTCCAAATCCATTCGGTAAATTATTTCCTGGTATCACAGCATATGATCCGGACTACTGTTTTATTGAATTTATCTATTTTTATTATTAACGCGATGTATCCACTTTTTTTTTGCCCCCATCTACATACCTGTTAAATAATAATTTGACAACAGTTATCATGTCAGTGGGAAATTCGGTTAATATTACTTAAAAGATCATTTGTCGGCCTATCTTTGCCTTGTAGAGCAGGGATAATCTTGTCTACCGTTATAAAAAGATAGGGGACACCCTGGTTGAGCAGAAAAAAACCTTCAAAAACCACAAAAAGTATACCCGTAGGCCGAATCCCAAATAAATAAAGGGGTAATTCCATTATCAAGGCACCAACAACACCGAGGATAAGGATTCGGAGAACCAGGGCGAGGTTCTTTCGGTAAATAATAAGTAAAAGTCCGTACCCGATAAACAAGTTCAAAATCCAAAAGGGAAATTGTGAGTCCATATGTCGAACGGCTTCGACGGTGGTCTCGTCAAAGATTAAAAGAAATGATAATAGAGGGGTTAAGAACCAGAGACCCACCCAAAGGAAAGTGTATTTTAAGGCTTCCTTAGAAAATAATGTTCCCTGGCGCAAGTTTCGGAACACAATCAATAGCCAGGGAAAGGTAAAAAGGGCATAAGAGATGGTCATCATAAAATCGGCGCCGAATTTCAACAAAAGTAACGGTCCTGGCGGGTGCAGTACCTGTTTCCCGCCAATCCAATACTCTCGGATGAAGGTGCCGGAGGGGTAGTTTGGGCCGGCTCCGGTGTTCCACCAAACTTGGGCGTCGATAAGATAAATGATAGGGGCGATTACCAGACCGAACAAGAAGGGGCTATATTGTTTGCCCTTTAGTAAAATGACCAACCAAACCAGAAGGAAAAAGGCGTCGATGTAAATATAATCGTATTGAAAAACCCTCTGTGCCTGGAAAAATTCTTGGGGGAAATTCAGCATTCGCTCGATCTCTCTGGTTGAGATAGTGACGCGGTGATGAAGAGGTCTTCATCAGGTAAACAAGTAGTTGAAAAATACGAATTTCTGGGGGCTTTGATACAATAAACTGGTATATGGGTAAGACTATTTCTCATCTTATTTTTTTTCCGTGATGTACTGAAAATGTCCGATCACTCCGATATATCGGTCATAATGGGTGGGCAGGTAACCTGAGTATTATTATTATGTAAAGTATAAAAACTTCTTTGAGAGGTCAAGGGAAAAAGGAAGAATTGGCTGGTGTAAAAAATTATACAGCTTCAAACAGAATATTAAAATGGAACCTCCCCCCTTTTTTTAAATCCCTTGATCTTCCCCGGGTCCTCATTTATAATTTCCCTTATTAACCCTTTCAAGTGTAAAGGGAAGGTCCCATTGAATGACAGTATGGATAACGGTAGGAAATAAGCTGTTTCAAGAGGAAGGTGACGGTCGATTTGACCAACAAAATGATCCAGCTAAAAGAAGAACTTCTTTTGTCACAACTGGAAGAATTAGCCGGAAAGATTGGAATAGCGATCCGCTATGAAAATGTATCCACGGAAGAATCCTTCAGTTCAGGTGGGCTCTGCCGCTTGAAAGGAGAGTATGTTTTGATCATTCACTCTCAGGTCGGAGTAGAGGAAAAGATCCGGATAATCTCGGAGGCCTTAAAGTCTTTTTCTATAAGTGATATTTATGTAAAACCGGTGATCCGGGAATTATTGGAGAAATTATAGAAGTTTTTACTTAGTAATAAAATTGTCAGGTTGGTTTAAAGAAAAGGTAAAAGATGAGGGATATTCCATTAAACACCAAAAGCAACGAGACCCGCACAATTTCTTTTCAAACCCACCCAAAAGCCTAATCTCTCACCCTGTTATTCCCCCAAGGTTGTTTTTCCGAGAAACAATATGAATTTCCGGAGCAGGTCTTCATCAAAACATTGGATCATACCCTGATCGCAATCATCCTCCTCTGACTCATCCCCACTTAATTTCTTTTTTTTGGGAGGCGGTGTCCCGATCATGATCTCGATCGCCTTACGGGGGGGATGGGGGGCCTTGTAAGGACGACGGGAAGTCATGGCGTCAAAGGTGTCTGTAATCCTCAGCACCCGGGCCAGGATATTGATATGCAACCCTTTCAAGTTCATTGGATAGCCGCTGCCATCAAAATCCTCATGGTGCTGCAGGACGGCTTTTTTTACGAACTCGGGTATGCCCGTAACTAACAACATCGCCAATCCATTAAGTGGATGCCGTTTCATGATTTCCTGTTCGATTTTGGTCAGCGCGCTGTTTTTATTGAGTATGTCGAGGGGAACATAGGCTTTGCCGATATCATGGAGAAGTGCTCCTACTCCGCATTGCTTTAGTATTTCCATTTTTTGAGGTTCTTCGAGAGCCTGATATCCCGGTTGAATTATCTCCAGAATATATGGATATTCTTTGAGAAAGGCCACAGTAAACCAGAGAACCTTGGTGGCATGCTCATAGGTTTTATAGTCATGCCCGATCATTTGAGCCAGGGGCTGAAGCGACTTTGTTTCCGAAATAAATAACATAGCGTTATTTATCATCATTTCCGTTCTTTGCAGGGCTTCTGGTCCCATGACCCCCTGGCCGAAGGAGTCCTCAAAAGCGGTTTTAACAACGTTGGTAGAAACTTTGGTGAATATCGACGCTTTCTGATCCCCTGTCATGGTTGGATTTTCGAGGATCTTCCCTAAATTGGTTTCGATGTATTTTTCGTATTCAAAGTTTTCTTCCAGGTCGATATAGACCTCTTTAAGGCCTCCTTCGGTAAGTTTATCAAGTTGTTTAGAGGTGATCCTATTACCTTCCACCGCCCAGAGGAGGTAATACCCTTCCGGGGAATAGAAATAGATTTTAAATTTTGGCAAAACCCCAGGGATAATGGCCCCCGGAGGGATGGCGATATACCTTTCATCTTCCATGGATATGGTCTCCGACGTTCAATATTCTTTGGTAGAGTAAACCCCGTCCAAATATTTATTGGTAATAAGCCCACTCCCCCCTATGACAGTGGTTACTAAGTCGTTATTTCCCCAGGATTTGGTGCAAACTCATCGGGGGACCGATTCGCCAGGTTGGTAAAAGGGGCTCGAATATCTTTGGGAAATATAAGTGAAGGCCAGGGTTGTGTCAAGATAACTTATTTCATCCTTAAGAAGAATTTCAGTTGCTTTTTGGGGAATCAATTAACAATGTTAGACAGGGTAAGCCATTTTATAATAAGGAAGCCGAATAATTGTAGCTCGAAAAATATAAAGGAAAATATCGAAAACAAAAAAAAGACTACCGTCGAAGTCTATGGCCAGTAAAATATAGACATATTAAACGGTTAATCTTGACAATCAATATAAAGAGTGGTAAAAACAATGGAAATGGAATAAAGGAAAAAAAGGCAAAAAAAAGATGGTCTCTGAAATATTTTCTTTAAATCCGGATCAACTCCCCAAGATACCCATTACACTGGAAGGGATTTCTTCCCGTTTCATTCGGGAGAGTCTGATTGTGCCCCTTGAATTCAAAAATAATGTTTTGAAAGTGGCTATGAGCTGTCCGGATGATAAGGAAACGATCGATGCCCTGCAGGTGGCCACATCGGCGGAAGTGATGGTCTATGCCGGAGATCCGGAGTTGATCACTGAATATATTTCCAAGTTTTATGGTCAGGAGGCCCAAAACATCAACCGGATTATTGAGGATATCGATACCGATAATCTGGAATTTTTAAAAGAGGAAGAAGAGGATATCGGGCATCTCAAGGACCTGGCCTCTGAAGCCCCGATTATCAAATTGGTCAATATGGTCATTACCCGGGCGGTGGAAAGTCGTTCCAGCGATATCCATATCGAACCCTTTGATGATGAGTTGAAGGTCCGGTATCGTATTGATGGAATACTTCATGAAATCGAATCCCTGCCTAAGAATCTACAGGCAGCCATTCTCTCCCGGATCAAGATTATGGCCAAACTGAATATTGCCGAAAAAAGACTGCCTCAGGACGGTCGGATCAAATTAAAAGTTGCCGAAAAGGAAGTCGATTTGCGGGTATCGACCATCCCGGTTCTTCACGGTGAAGGGGTGGTCATGCGGATTCTCCAGAAAGAGGGCATCACCATCGATCTTAACCTCCTGGGATTTTCCGCTCAAATCCTTTCCATTTTTAATCAACTGATCAAAAAAGCCAATGGCATTATTTTGGTTACCGGACCGACCGGAAGCGGAAAGACCACAACCCTGTATGGGGCTCTGGATAAGATCAATTCTCCGGATAAGAAGATCATCACCGTGGAGGACCCCATCGAATATCAGTTGAAAGGGATCAATCAAATCCAGGTGAAACCTCAGATAGGGTTGAATTTCGCCGGTACTTTACGGCATATCGTCCGACATGATCCCGATATTATCATGATCGGGGAAATTCGGGACCTGGAGACCGCCGAGATCGCCATCCAGGCGGCCTTAACCGGACATCTTGTTTTTTCTACCCTCCATACCAATGACGCCCCCAGCGCCATCACCCGGCTGCTGGATATGGGAGTGGAAAGTTTTCTGCTATCATCAACTATACGCGGGGTGTTGGCTCAGCGGTTGGTGCGGGTCCTCTGCCCGGTTTGCAAGGTGGTGGATCCCGCTCCTGCTATTCAGGAAGAGCTGGTTCATCTGAAGATGGGTAACATCGAAACTCTTTACAAAGGAACCGGGTGTGAACAGTGCGCCGGTACCGGATTCTGGGGACGGATCGGGATCTTTGAGTTGTTTCTGATCGACGATTCAATCCGGAGAATGATTCTGAAAAATGCCGACGTCATTCAGATCAGGGAAGCGGCCAGGAAAAACGGCATGAAGAGTCTGTTGGAAGACGGACTGGAAAAAGTAAAAAACGCGATGACCACGTTAGCGGAAGTCCTCAGGGTCACGCAAGAGGTCTAATGGCTGTTTTCTCGTACCGGGGGACTAACACTGAGGGGACAATTATCGAAGGGGCCATTGAGGCCGCCGATGAACAGGCCGCTATTGAACGGCTGAAAAATTCCAATATCATCCCTCTAAAAATTATTGTTCCCGGAAAAGGCCTTAAAAAGCGTTTTGCCTTTCGCGTCCACTCCGGAGACCTTCTTAATTTCACAACAGAGTTGACCTCCCTTTTAGAAGCCGGTCTACCCCTGGACCGGAGTTTGAATATCCTGGCCGGTATTGCTGAGAATAATGAAAAAAAAATCCTGATCCAGGCCATCCTCCGTTCGATTAGGGAGGGCAGTTCTTTTTCCGATGCCCTCCAAAAACAACCCAGGATGTTTTCCCGACTTTATATCAATATGATCAAGGCGGGAGAGGCTGGTGGCGTTTTGCCGGTTGTACTGGAAAAGCTGACCGAGTTTCTGGAATCGGCCCAGGAACTCAAAGAACAGGTTCTGTCTTCCACGATATACCCGATTATCCTCTTGTCCACCGGCGGCCTCTCGATTATTATCCTGTTGACTTATGTCCTCCCAAAATTTTCCGTCATATTTTCCGAGATGGGAAGTTCCCTGCCCTTGTCGACTCAAATTTTACTTTCCTTCAGTCAAGGTTTGAAAACCTACTGGTGGATAGCCTTGATTCTGCTTATTTTGGGTTGGATTCTGTTCAGGTCCTACACCAAGTCGGACCAGGGCCGCTATCGCTGGGATAAGATAAAGCTGAAACTTCTTGGTGATATCATCCGCAAGTTGGAAACCGCCCGGTTTTGCAGGACCCTGGGCACGTTGATTAAAAGCGGAGTCCCTTTGCTCCAGGCCTTAAGAAATTCGATGGACGTGATCAGCAACCAGGCAATTGTTACAGCTTTGGAAGCGGTTTCTCAGGGGGTAAAAGAAGGCCGGGGGATGGCCCTGCCACTGGCAGCTGCCGGGGTGTTTCCACCGCTGGCCTTATCCATGATCAAGGTGGGGGAGGAGACCGGTCAGTTGGATACGATGTTATTAAAGGTGGCCGCTGTTTATGAAAAGAGTTTGCGGGTCTCCATCAAAAGGTTTATCAGCTTTTTGGAACCGGCGATGATTTTGGGGATGGGACTGATCATCGGTTTTATTGTTTTATCCATGCTGACGGCCATTTTCAGCATTACGGATCTGCCGTTTTGATACAACTACAGGGTTCAAGGAGTCAAGGTTTCAAGAGATCAAGTGGTTTAATTTCCATGCCTTTCACTAAATACCTTTCCCCCTTGGTCCCTTGAATCCTAAGAAAAAATTTCTGGTTTCCCATGGGCATGAGGGGGTTATTCGAAAATAGGATACATGAATATTGAAGATCAAATGTCCAGTAAATTTTAATAAAAACCAATCAGGTTTTACCCTCTTGGAAGTGATTATTGTTTTGTTGCTGAGTCTTTTGATCCTCGGACTGGTGATGGTTTCTTTTGCCGGTCTTTTGTCAAAAGCCAAGCTTCAATCAACAGTCAGGGACCTTTCTTCCTCCTTGAGACAGGCTCGCGATTTGGCCAAAATACACGGAGAAAAACAGGAATGGACCATTGATCTGGACTCCCGTGAATATGGGATAGAAGGGCGAAAGGTTAAGAAAATTCCTTCCAATTTGGGACTCAAAATAGTAGATTCAATAAACGGCGAGATTCGAAGCGGACAATACCATCTGATTTTCGAACCGAATTGGAGTAGGGAAGGAGTTTTATTCCAGCTTTCTGATAAAAAAAGGGTTTTTGGGATCGAACTGGACCCTTTGCTGGGAACGGTGGTTACCAGGTAAGTTTGGTTCGAAACAAAAACCTGAATCGAATATCAATCAAGTGGAATCAAACAAGGGCGAAATTGAAATTTGTTAAGGGAACATCCGGTTTTACCTTGCTGGAAGTCCTGGTGGCATTGGCCCTTCTGGGAATAGCCATTACCGCCATTTTACAGCTTTTCTCTGCGGATCTGAGATCCATTTCCGCATCGGAAGAATATGTGGCCGGTTCCTTGGAGGCCCAATCCAAGATGCGGGAGGTCTTGGATGGTACGGATTTCACCGAAAAGTCCTGGAGTGGGATTACGGATAACGGATATCGATTTGAGGCGTCGGTTTCGGATACTCTGACGGAAAGGGTCGAAAATCTTCCGGTGAAACTGGTGGTTGTCGAGGTAAAGCTATATTGGACCCAGAGAACCCATGAGAAATCAATAACCCTGAAAACAACGAAGATGATTGATAAGCCAGTATGAAAACAAGGATAAAGGCTGGAGGAACAAGGGACGAGGACCATGAAGACATCCGACTAACCATTGCCGTTTTTCGGGTGTCAAAGCCTACCGAGTTTTCAAGGTTGAAAAGTTTTATTAAAGTTGAATCAGGCTTTACCCTCCTGGAACTGATGATTTCTATCGCTATTGTCGGGATTATGGTTTTCATCCTGATGGCCGTACTGAGACTAGGGTTCCGGTCAGTCGAAGCCGGGGAAAGAAAGATTGATTCTCTGGAACGGATCAAGGCCTCTATGAATTTGATTGAGGCCCAAATTCAATCCGAAATTCCTCTGACCTTTGATGACGACGGAGAGAAAAAATATTATTTCAAGGGTCAGCCAAACTCGCTTGAGTTTTCAACCAATTATTCCATTTGGGAAGGGGAGGCCGGCTATGTCATCGTTTCCTATCAGGTGGTTGAAGATTTTCAGGGAAAACGGACTCTCCAGGCCTCCGAAAATAAAATAGGGCGGGAGAACAAGCACGAAATTAAACTCCTGGAATTTTTTGATGAGATGTATTTTGAGTACTTTTATCAGGACCCGATGGGAGAAAAGGGGGAATGGATCGATGAATGGACCGAGACCACTTTTCTTCCGAAAAAGATCCGCCTTCACCTAATTAAGGGTGGCAAGGACCTTTCCGTAATAATTTCCATGAAAACGGATTGGTCCCTGACGGGTGCGGGTGTGAATCAAGGTGTGATAAAGCCCAGATGAATATAATTAAATCCCAAAGTGGTATTGCCTTACTGACTGTTTTATGGGTTTTGACGGTCCTGATGGTCATTGTTTTTTCTTTTTCCTATATGGCCCGGACCGAGACCCTTTCCACCCTTGCCTTCAAGGAGGGGATTGAGAAAAAATTTCTGGCTGAAGCCGGAGTGGAAAGGGGCATACTGGAACTCTTTTACCGGCGAACTAATTTAAACAAGATTCTGCTGGAAGGTGAAGAGATCTGGAAAGTCGACGGCAGTCCTTATAGCGGCCAGATTGGGGATGGCAACTATACCGTTAAGATCTTCGATGAATCGGGAAAGTTGGATATCAATCTGGCCCCCGAATTATTATTAAGAAATCTAATAGGGTCTCTTGGCATTGAGGGTACGGATTTGGATACCATTGTCGATTCCATCCTGGACTGGAAGGATAAGGATGATTTGCATCGCCTGAATGGGGCCGAATCCGACTACTACCAATCGCTTCCCAATCCCTACAAGGCCAAAAACAGCGATTTTGAAACCCTGGAGGAATTGTTGTTGGTCAAAGGCGTGACCCGGGAAATCCTCTATGGAAATGGGAAACAGAAGGGTTTAATTGATTTATTGACTGTTTATGGAAAAACGAACAAGATCAACATTAATGCCGCCCCCAAAGAAGTTTTGATGTGCATTCCGGGAATGACGGCCGAAGTGGCCGATGCGATTATTGCCTTTCGCCAAACACAAGAGATTAAGCTGATTGATCTGGCGACTCTATTAGGGACCAGCCAGACCCTGATTCAACAATTTGCTAATATTTCTTTAAACAACATTTTTTCCATTGAATCATTGGGATATAAAGACAGACCGCAATCAGGCTATGCGATCAGGGCAACGGTCAACTTAACCAACAACCAATATAAAATACTTTACTATAAGACTCCAGTCACATTGAAGCAGGATGAAATTTCTTCACAATAACAGGGATAGAGTCAGCGCCATCCGGTCGGCTATAGAGAGAATGGGAAAAGCCCTTGGAGGGATGTTTTTTCTGAGTCCGGCGGATGACAGGATTTCATTTAAAAAAACTCTTTGCCTGGCTGTTGAAAAAGGGGAGGTCTCTGCGGCTGTCGGATCACGTTTTTTTTCCCGTATTAAAATTAGAGGATTAAAAAAGTACCTTCTGGCTGAAAACGATTATCCCTCGCCCGAATTTTTAACTTCCTGTCTCAGTTTGGCCCGGGCCGAGCTAAGGGCGGAAAATTGCCGCTTGACGTTGAGCTTTCCCAAGGCCTGGGCTGTCATTAAAACAATCGATTATCCAATCACTATACTTGAGAACCTTTCTAATGTCATTTCCTTTGAACTGGACCGGATAACCCCGTTCACTCCTGAAAACGCCTACTATGATTTTAAAATTTTTAATGAAGAGGCCGGAAAGGTCAACATCCTGGTAGCGGCTATTCGAATGGACCTGGTAAACCCTTACTTGAAAGCTATCCAGGAAAAAGGATTCAAAGTCGATCAAATCACGATCAACCTGTTGGGATTAGGCACCCTTTGTCGTTATATCCATAAGACGGATCGAGTGCTTTTTGTCGGAATCGATCAAAGTCAATATGAGGGAGTTTTATTTCACTCAAATAGCACCCTGAAAGTTTTTTCCGGGATTTTTCCAACAGGGGATGAGAAGACCCTTGTAACCCGTATAGAAAAGGAAATAGAATCCTTAACCCCTTTTTCAAGAGAGTTGCGTCCATTGGAGGATGTCTTTTTTCACCTGAAAGAAAATAATCCTGTTCTAAGAGAAAGTATTAAATTGCGGTTGGGAGAGCTTGTTCAATTTCTGGATGAGGCGGAGATGGGGTTTGGAACAGGTGGAAAAAACCAAGATCCGATCCCTTTTCCTGCGGTCGGGGGAGTCCTGGAATCTTTATGGACCCGATCGTTGGGTATCAATTTACTTCAAAGAGGGCTTCAAAAAAAGTCAAAGCCTTCCCTGATTATAACCATCCTTCTGGTCCTAACCCTGGCGGTGCTGCTTGGAATATATTGGATAACCCCCATCAAGGTAGAGAAAGAACGGCTTCAAAATATTGAAAAACAGATCGCCTCAAAAAAGGTAGAAATTAAAAAGGTGGACAGCCTTAAAAAAGAGATTGACGCAGTTTTCAAGGAAGTTCTTCTGATTAACGATTTTAAGCAATCCAAACCCTTGAGTTCGAATATCCTGAAAGAATTAACCCTGGTGCTTCCTAAAAATTCCTGGCTGACCCGAGTCCGGCTTTCCGAATATCAGATTAATATTGAAGGGTATTCCCCTTCGGCAACCTCATTAATCTCTAAGTTGGAAGCATCGAGCTTGTTTCAGAAAGTGGAGTTTTCCGCTCCGACTTTTCGAGACCCGAGACAGAACATGGATCGGTTTCAGATTAAAATGGAACTGGAAAGTCCTCAAAAAGAAAATGAGGTTCGACATTAATCTTTTGGAATCCGGGAATGGTTATACTTTTCAGCGGTGCCCGGTCTCTATAGATTCGAGAGTGTGAATTGAAAAAGAACAGACTATTGCTCCTCTCAATCCCAATCCTGGTCATATTGACAGGATTGGTCATCTATCAATACGGCTTCCTCCGAATTCAAGCAGAATTGGCTTCAGTTAGGGAGGAACAGGAGAGTAAGTCTAAAACGCTCCAAAAATACTTGACCATCATCGCCGAAAAGCCGAATCTCGAAAAAGAGCTCCTTGCCCTTAAGGATAAAAGAAAAATTGAAACAACTAAACTGATTGAAGGAGAAACCTTTTCCCTGGCCGCAGCCAGCCTTCAAGAAATGGTCAAGAACATTATCACCAGCCGGGGCGGGGTGATCTCCAGTGAACGGATGGGGAAAGAGGAAGAGATGACTCCCGGTTCCGTCGGGTTCCCCAAAGAGGCACTACGGGGTCAAAAAACCGAAAAGGGGTCAAAAGCTAAGAAAGGAAAACCCGAAGAAAAAAGCCGTTTTAAATTTGTTAGCGTAAGTTTTGATTTTACTGCCTCCGACACAGGGGCTTTAAGAGATATTGTTTTTTTTGTGGAGACCCGGATCCCCTACCTGGTGATCAAAGAGCTGGATTGCCGGGTCAAAAACTTTAAAGAACCAAGAGAACTTATGGTGAAATTGGATGTCACCGCCCTTTACGGAGGCAAGTAAGGTAGGGTTGATGCGGATATTAAAACAGATAAATCTACTCAACTGTATTCTGATCGCCATTTCCCTCTTT
Organism: uncultured delta proteobacterium; assembly: GCA_963782435.1. Classification (GTDB taxonomy): domain Bacteria; phylum Desulfobacterota; class RBG-13-43-22; order RBG-13-43-22; family RBG-13-43-22; genus RBG-13-43-22. The sequence goes on along the minus strand of CAWAKF010000050.1, from coordinate 43,206 downwards.
TTTATTTATGATTTCCTTCTTCCCCGACTGGATACACAGGTGACCTTTATAGCCCCTCCTATGATCAAGAAGCCGGCGGAGAAGAACCCCCTCGATTCTCTAAAAACTCAAACCCTGTCGCCCCAGGAATACCAGGTCACTGCTGATCAGAATCTTTTTCATCCGGATCGAATTATTCCGCCTGAGAAAACCCCGGAATCCTTCCTTCCCAAACCCGAATTCGTCCTCTTCGGAACCTTGATCACCCCTGAATTAAAAATGGCCTATATTGAAGATAAAAAAGCCCCGGTGACTACCCCCGGAAGAGGACAAAGACAAAGCACTCTTAAGGTTGGAGAGTCCTTGAGTGGGTTCAGGGTGAAGGAGATTATGCCCGATAAGGTGGTAATGACCCGGGGGGAAGAAACCATACAAGTGCAGTTACAGGAACCCGGTTCATCCAAGACAAGAGAAGCTATTCCAGGTCCAGGGGTCAGGACTCAGATCCCGACCCCTGGTATTGTAAGGCCCAGTCCTGCCTTTTCCCAACCGGGAAGGACCGCACCGTTGGCTCCCGGACAAAGGCTTCAAAGACCCATTCCTCCCGGCCGGTTACCTGGGATTCCCTCCACCGGCAGGCCGGTGACCATGGAACCTCCCCGGCCCCCTGGCGGTTAAATTTTTCATAAGTAGGAAAAAGGTTGAAATTATATCTGAAAGTTAGGGAAAAATTAAAGGATAGCTTTTTTCCCGGGGCCTTTACTGAAATTCAGGACTTGTCACACGAGAACCATCACATGTATCACTTCGCATCTTGGTTTTCTTTCTGAGGGATAAAATCTTCCCTTTTTATTTTATTTTTAAAACTTTTGTCCAGCCGATGGATGTAATAATTGGTTAGGTTCTCCGCCTCGCTTTGGTTTCTGACGACTCTTGGTGTAAGTAATAACACAATTTCAGATCGGTCGAAAGTGTCTTCCGTAGCACCAAAAAGATATCCGAGGATGGGGATTTTGCTCAGAAATGGTATTCCGGATCTAGTCCGGCCTTTATTTTCTTGTATCAGTCCGCCAAGGACAAGCGTCTGTCCATCCTGGGCCACCGCAAAGGTGGAGGCTTGTCGTTTAGTGAATACCGGAAAGGTGTTTGTACCGATTTTTTGGAAAACATAACTTGAAACCTCCTGGTTGATCTCCAGGGACACCAGACCGCTGTCATTGATGGTCGGCGTTATTTCCAGGATCACCCCGGTATCTTTATATTGCACGTTTTGGGTGGTTACTGTGGTGCTTTGTACGTCGGTGACGACGGGGACCTGACTGCCGATCTGGATCTTGGCCTTCTTGTTATCGGCGGCCAGGATATGGGGGGAAGCCAGGACATTCGTTTTTCCTTGGGTAGCCAAAGTTTGCAAGAATCCTCTGATTAGTCCGGTTGGGTCAAGTCCCAAAAAAGAGAATCCAGCGTTCCATGCCGGTGAGGTGGTTGTAGAGCCGGATGTGGAAGTGGTAGTCGTGGTCGGCATAAAATTTCCCGTAATATTACCAAAACCTTGATTATTTTTTCCTCTTAAAGACCACTCCAGCCCAAATTTTAAGTCATCGGTTAAAGAAATTTCGGCAATGAGCACTTCGATCATCACCTGTCTCTGGACCTGATCAAGCTTTTTTAATGTTTCCAGGATAAGGGCATAGTCCTCAGGCGTGGCCAGGATGACCAGTGAATTGGTAACCTCATCGGGAAAGATCTTGGTAATCTCGGATACGAGGGCCTCTCCTGAATCGGTAGGTCCTATGGTGATAGTAGATTGGGGGTGTGGCGGAGCGGTGGGAGCAGTCGGTCTTCCTGGCGTTGGGGTAGTTGTCGTTGTTGACGGCGTTGCCGCTTTGGTAGTCGGTTTCGCATTAAGATATATCTGTTGAAGCAGGTTGGAAAGATCCTTGGCTTTGGCATTTTGAACCGGGTAGACAAAGACCTGGGGTTTTATCTGTTTGAGCCGTTCACTATCAAATATTTCAACGAGTTGGAGAAGCCGTTTTACATTGGCATCGGTATCCACAAGAATTAAATAGTTGATCTTGGGAACATCCACAATGACGGCATTGGCAGAAAGAAAAGGGGTTAAAACCCGGACCATTTCCGTGGAGGTGAAATATTTAATGGGGACGACTTGAAGTAATCCCAGACCCTGAAGGCTGACTTTGTCCGGTTCCCGTCCGATCTTGACCGGAGCCGGTTCTCGGGGCATATCCCCGATAGGGATGATCCGATAGAGTCCCCCTTCTTCCACAACACCGATCCCATTCAAACGCAGAATAACCTCCATCAAAGGCAGGACATCTTCTTTCCCCACCGGAGAGACGGATCTGAAATTCACCCGGCCTTTGACTTTGGGATCGATTATATAATTGAATTTAAGCACCCCACCAAAAATAGTTTGGATCACCGAATAAACATCGGCATCATCAAAATTAAAACTGATTTCCCCCCGTCCGACGGAGGGTTTTTGGTGATTGGGGGGCTCAGGTTTCCCGTTTTCAGGTGTTTTTATGGTCGAAGACCCTGTCGGTTGTCCGGAAACCGAAGGGGATTGCGGTGTTGACCGGGGTACAGGGGAGGGAAGGAATGGTTGGGCTGGCTGGGCCTGATTTTGGGTCAAATTAGCCGGGAAGGGCCGTTGGTCTGGTTCATGTATGATAACAGGAGGGGAACCCCCCGGTTGTATCGGGGATGGAGCAGGCAAAGGAAATGCCTCGGAGGACAGCGCCAGGATTGCCTGGTTGAACGGCTTGGGCTTGGACTTGGGCCAGTTTGCCAGGCAAGGGGGGTTGGGCTAATACCAGAGAACCCAGGGAGTGCAAAGTAGCGAATACCTGGAGAAGCCCTATTAGCACGAATCGGGTCGCCCTTTTTCCCAAAAGAAATTTCCTCCGAAGGTTAAAAAAATATGCAACTTTAATTTCTTACACTAAAAAATAAAAATAGACAATATAAAATTATCGAGAATTAACCAAAAAATAATTAGTTTAAAAACCAGGTTGCAGCTCTTTTCCGGTTGGTGGTAATCGCAGACCGGCAAAGGGGGGGTTGGAGAGTTATCCTGGGGGTTTTTATATCTCCGGAGAAAACCACATTGTTTTCCCTGAAAGGGAATAAACCATTTGTCCCATTTTCTCCTTGACCTTTTGAGTCCGGGTGTCATATACCTTATTTTTCTGCAAATGAATCAGTTCTTTGTGATTCCGTATTCAAATGATCAATTAGAGATGGTATTTTGATACCGACTAAGCTCCCCATCGTTTAAGCACTCATGGAGGTTTAAAACATGGACGGTCTCGTAAACATTCTGGATTCATATCAGTCTGGTTGGAAAGAAAAAAAATACGTCAAAGACTTTTTTGTTATCCTCAAAGAAATCATCATCCCCGGTTATCCTTCCCTTGAATCAAAGATCGAAAACCATAAGGCTGTCTTTCCGAAAGCATGGGATCAGCTAATTTCCGCCTTTAAAGGGGCACACATTTTTGAACAGTTCGTTCCTACCGAGTACGGTGGACAAGAATCTTCCGAAATGGATATCTATTGCTTGATGGAATTATTGGGTTACGCCTCTCCCGGTATAGGCATCGTTTTAGTTTCACACAGCCGGGCTATCGATATTGTCTGCCGGGGAAATCAATCACAAAAAGAGGAATACCTCCCCAGGATGGCTGGTGGGCATTTGGGGGCCATTGCCATGACCGAGGAAAAAGCCGGTTCCGATGCCAGTGCCATCGGCCTGATGGCCAACCTCGTGGATCATCACTTTTTACTGAACGGCCAGAAAATCTTTATCTCCAACAGCGGATTGGCCGAGATATATTCTGTTTTGGTCAACACCAAAGGGACCAAGGGACCTCGTTCCTTAAGCCTTTTTCTGGTCGAGGACCCTTCTCCGGGATTCTCGGTTGAGGGATTGCCTGAAAAGGACGGACTGAAGGTTCTACCCACCGGCCGGCTTATTTTTAAGGATACGCCCGTACCAATGAAAAACATGATTGGTGAAGAGGGGGGAGGGCTTTTACTGACCCTCGGTGTCATCGACCAGGGAAGAATTCATATCGCGGGCATCTGTTGCGGTCTGGCTTATCGGATATTTCGGGAAATATATCAATATGCTCTTCAGAGAAGGCAATTCGACCATCCCCTGACCAGTAGTCAGGACATCAGCTTCCAGATTGCGGATATGCAAACCAAAATAAATGCCGCACGGGGGCTTTGCCTGCAAGCCCTGCAACAAATCGGCAGTCCTTATTACCGCCTATTTTCTTCCCAGGCAAAACTCTTTGCTTCCCAGATGGTTATGGATGTGGCTTCAAAGGCGCAGATTCTTATGGGAGGAAGAGGCTATCTTCGTAATGATTTGATCAATCAGCTTGCCGCTGATGCTCGGGGAATGGAATATTTGGAGGGGACGTCCAATGTCCAAAAAATGATTATAACCAGTGAGTTATTTAAAATGTTTCAAAAGGAGAAAGACTAACTCCACAAAAACTCGATGAGGTCAATACCCATATTGGTTCTTACACTATTTTATGATCTGAGAATATATCCCTCACTTTTATTATTGTTACGGGTTGCGGTTTTGAAATTAAGACCTTTTCTCTTAAAACTTGTAACCCGTACCCCGTAACTCGCAACAGAAAAACTTCAAAAACATTTGGATAAGGTTCAGTTGATAAACACCTTGGTATAGAAGTCCGTTTGCATCAAGGCTTTGCCTGCACCCATAACCACGGAGGTTAATGGATCTTCCGCTATGTGAACCTTCAGACCGGTTTCCCTTTCCAGAAGCTTATCCAATCCTTTGAGCAAAGCTCCACCACCGGCCAGAGTCATTCCTTCCTGACTGATATCTCCGGACAATTCTGGAGGGGTTTTTTCCAAGGCCCTTTTGACGGCATCGACAATGGCCCAGATGGGTTCGGCCATTCCTTCCCGAAGGTCTTTGTCGGTCAGTTGAATCGTTCGCGGGATCCCGGAAAAAACCTCTTTTCCCGATACCCGGAAAGGGATCGGTTTTTCCTGAGGAAAGGCCGACCCGTATTCGATCTTGATCTGTTCGGCGGTGTTTTCTCCTATCTGTAAGTGAAATTTCTTTTGCAGGAAGTAAATGATGGATTCATTAATTTCGTCTCCCGCCACCCGGATGGATTCGCCATAGGCTGTGGAAAACAAAATAATGATAGCCACTTCCGTGGTTCCTCCTCCGATATCCACAATCATATTGGCGCGGGTCGACTGAACCGACAGCCCTGCTCCAATGGCCGCGGCCATCGGTTCCTCAATGAGATAAACATCCCGAGCCCCTGCCTCCAGGGCGGATTCAACTACAGCCCTTTTTTCAACCATGGTGATTCCTGAAGGGACGCCGATAACCAAATTCGGCTTGAAAAAACGTGATTTTTCGCGAACTTTAAAGAGAAAATATTTGATCATTTCACGGGTAATCTCAAAGTCGGCAATAACCCCGTCTTTCATGGGACGAATCGCAGAAATACGAGCCGGGGTCCGCCCTAAATAATCCTTGGCTTCTTTTCCGACGGCCAGAACTTGCCCGGTTTCATTATTAATAGCCACTACGGAGGGTTCGTTAAGCACCACCCCCTGGTTTTTTTTGAAAATCAAAGTATTGGCCGTTCCCAGATCCATGGCCATATCTTCGCAGAAGAGTCCGAAAAATTTTCTGATCAGCATAATTGTTGACTCACAGGTTCATTAAGTAAAGTATTGACGTGATTATAGTCTGGCCGGCCGAGGTCAGCGCTTGAATTTCATCTTCCTTCCAATCATTTTCCCGATAGCCGATCAAATTCATAACTCCATATAAATTGCCGAAAAAACATAAGGGCAGACCGATGTATGATTGGAAGTGCATACAGGGGTCTTCAGGGTAAAAGACATAGGATTTGTGATTCCTTGGTTTCATCAAGCGCCGCACCAAAGGTTTTTCTTCCCGGATGACCCAGCCGGTTAAGCCCATATCAATGGAATGGAAGGTTTTTTTTAAGGGGCTTTGAAGGGTTCCATCAGTTGCGACCACTTTGTATCGATCTCTTTTCCTGGGAACCAGGGCCAAAAAGGCCGCATCTGTCCTCGAAAATACACGGCAACAGTTCAGGGCTTTCAGGTAATATTGGTTGACATCCTGTTTTTCTTTGGAAAGATGGTTGATGTTATTAATAAAATCTAGAATAAGGTGCTGTTGTCTTTCTTTTTTTTCAAGATTTTGGGCCTGGAGGACATGCTGGACAAGAAAAGAAAAAGCTTGTAGTATTTTTTGATCTTTATCAGTGAAAACATAGTTTCGTTTGCTGTCGATGCAAAGGACTCCGACCTCCCCTACGGGAACCGCCAAAAAGGATTTTATCTTTTCATCCCGGAGATACATCTTTAAATTTCTGGTATCGCGATCAAATTGAGCAATATTGACCGGGAGGTGGTTTTTGGCTACCCAACCGATCAAGCTGTCTCCTACCTGAAGCTGTGTGTCCGGATCAATATGGAGACTCAGGCTGTGATAATTTCTAAGATTCAGTTTGTTTCTTGCCGGATCGAAAAGGAAAAGGGCCGTTGTAAAGGAGTCGGTTACATTACTAATAAGTTGTATTAGTTCCTTCAATCCATAATCGGTAAGGGTTTCCATCTGAACGGGAGAGGGCATTTTAAAAAATGGATTATCATCCATCGCATAATTATGGTATGTTAAAAAAAGATTTGATCCAAGCCGTTTAATTCGGCATAAAAAACATTTAGCGCATTTGACTAAGGTTGTCAATTTTTTTTAGAAAGTCTGCATGAAAACGAGTTGTGATATGAAATCAACCTTGAAGAATAAAAGGCGGAAAACGGTTACCGTTTCAGTCGGAGCGGTTCAGATCGGGAGCCGCCATCCGATCATAGTCCAATCCATGACTAGCACGGATACGCATGATGTCCATCAGACCTTAAAGCAGATCAGAGAACTGAGCCGGGCAGGCTGTGAGCTGATCCGGGTAGCGGTTCCCGATCAGGCGGCCGTCCCGGCTCTGAGAGAAATCATCTTAAAGTCTCCTTTACCGGTGATTGCCGATATCCATTTTGATTTTCGTCTGGCCATTGAAGCCATGAAGGTTGGGGTTGCCGGTATCCGGATCAACCCTGGAAATATCGGGGGGAAGGCCAAGATTGCCCGGATTATCGAGATGGCTGAAGAAAAAGGAGTCTGCATCCGTATCGGGGTCAATTCCGGTTCCCTGGAGAAGACATTGCGGTTCAGAGGACGGGACGGAAAACAAGCCGAAGCCATGGTCGAATCGGCCCTAAAGCACATCGCCCTTTTTGAAAAGATGCATTTTAAAAACATTAAAATTTCTTTAAAATCTTCCGATGTGCTTCAGACAGTCCAGGCTTATCAATTATTGGCCAAAGCAGTGGACTATCCATTGCATTTAGGGGTAACCGAGGCCGGTACTCTTCTTTCGGGAACGGTCAAGTCGGCCCTGGGTATCGGTCTCCTCCTCTATCAGGGCATCGGTGATACCTTTCGGGTTTCCCTGACAGCCCACCCCCGGGAAGAAATCAAAGTGGCCTTTGATATTTTAAGGGCCCTGGGCTTGAGGAAGCGGGGAATTGAAATTATTTCCTGTCCAACTTGCGGTCGCTGCCAAATCGATCTGTTGCCGCTGGTCCAACGGGTGGAAAAAGCGGTTAAAAAATATTCCCGGCCCTTAACGGTAGCAATTATGGGTTGTGTGGTTAACGGTCCAGGAGAAGCCAGGGAGGCCGATATCGGTATAGCCGGAGGAAAAGGGCTGGGTCTCCTTTTTGCCGGGGGAAAGATGATCCGCAAGGTACCGGAGAAAGAACTGGTTGGATGTTTATTGGAGGAAATTGAAAAGAGGGTGTAAGGTGTAATTGCGAGTTCCGGGTTGCGGGTTGGAAATTCGGAACCTATGGACCAACAACCGGCAGCCAATAATGTGCGACCCCCAATTCATAACCCGTCACAAATCTTTTTGCTATTTTCGGTTGAACTATTTAATATGCCGGAACAAATACACGATCAAGGAGAAGAAATTACTTATGCTTTATTCCCAGTTATACCTTCCCACATTAAAAGAAAAACCGGCCGAAGCCGAGGTGATCAGTCACCAATTGATGCTTAGAGCCGGATTTATTCGAAAGTTAACCTCCGGTATTTACAGTTTTCTCCCTTTGGGGGTGCGATCCCTTAGAAAGATGGAAGCGATTATCCGTGAAGAAATGAATCGGGCCGGAGCCCAAGAAGTTTTACTCCCGGCTCTTCAACCGGCTGAACTATGGCAGGAAAGCGGCCGCTGGGAAAAATACGGGAAAGAATTGATTCGGGTCAAGGATCGGCATAACCATGATTACTGTCTGGGGCCGACGCATGAGGAAGTCATTACAGATCTGATTCGTCACGAGATACGTTCCTACCGGCAACTGCCGGTTAATCTTTATCAGATCCAAACCAAGTTCCGTGATGAGATACGTCCCCGTTTTGGCCTGATGCGCGGTCGTGAGTTCGGGATGAAAGACGGATACAGTTTCGATCGGAATGAAGAAGGGGCCGGCAAAACCTATAAAAAAATGTTTGAGGCCTATCAACGGATATTTGCCCGGTGCGGATTACAATTTAAGGCAGTTGAGGCTGACAGCGGGGCTATCGGCGGGAGTTACTCCCATGAATTTATGGTTTTGGCCGAAAGCGGCGAGGATGCCATCCTGGCCTGTACGGATTGCAGCTATGCAGCCAATGTGGAACGGGCTGAAACCATTGACCGGTTTCAATCCGACCTGAAAGAAGAATTGAAAGACCGGGAAAAGAAATCCACCCCGGGACAAAAGACGGTGGAAGAAGTGACCCACTTTCTGTCCGTCCCGGCTCAGAGATTAGTCAAGACCCTGATCTATCAAGCCGATGGGGGGCCGGTGGTTGTTCTGATCCGTGGAGATCAGGAAGTCAACGAAACCAAATTATCAAAGGTTTTGGACTGTCAAGATCTTAACCTGGCCGATGCCCAGAAGGTTCAGGAAATAACCGGGGCCCCGGTAGGGTTTGCCGGGGCTGTAGGCCTGTCTCTTCCTATGGTGGCCGATCAATCCATCAAAGGTTTGAAGAATTTTGTCATGGGGGCTAACGAGCCGGATTTCCACTGGATCAATCTTAATTGGGAAATTGATATTAAACCTCCCCAATGGGCTGACTTGCGTCTGGCATTGCCCGGGGAACCCTGCCCCCGATGTCAGGCCGACCTCAAGGCATATCGAGGAATCGAAGTGGGGCATGTTTTTAAATTAGGGGATAAATATTCCCGGTCCATGAAAGCCACCTACCTCGATGAACAGGGCCTGGAACAATTTATGATTATGGGCTGTTTTGGGATCGGGGTGGGCCGGACAGTGGCTGCGGCCATTGAACAAAACCACGACAAGGACGGAATCATCTGGCCCATGGCCCTGGCCCCTTTTCAAGTCCTCATTACTCCGGTGGAATGGAATCCGGACTCCGAAACCCACCAATTGGCTCTGGCTATTTATGAAGGGCTTAAGCAGCAGGGGGTTGAGGTCCTGTTGGACGATCGGGAGGAAAGACCGGGGATAAAATTCAAAGATGCCGATTTGATCGGAATCCCTGTCCGGATGACGATCGGACCCAAAGGATTGGCTGAGGGTATAGTCGAAATCCGAGAAAGACGGAGCGGCCAGGTGCAAAAAATATCTAAGGACCAGGTGATTCCGATAGTTCAGAAACTCGTCTTAGACACCTTAAATAATGGGGATTGAAAAACCGGAAGCATTTTATTGCTATAAGCTGAAAAAAAGAGCCTCTGCTCATAGCACTAACCTGTAAGCTATGAGCTAATTAAAATTCATGATACGTATAAATGCCATCATTGATGAACTCTTATCTTATTGGCCCCAAGCCGATATCGATTTAATTCAGAAAGCCTATATCTTTTCAGCCAAAGTCCATGAGGGCCAGGTGCGGTTATCCGGAGAGGTTTATCTGTCTCATCCTCTGGAAGTAGCCTGGTTACTGACTCAGATGAAGCTGGACCAGGTTACCATTGCCGCCGGGCTCCTTCATGACACACTCGAAGATACCTTGGCCACGGCAAAAATCATTGAAGAAAAATTCGGACCGGAGATCCTCCATATTGTCAATGGGGTAACCAAAATCAGTGCCATTCATTTCCAAAACCAGGAAGAACGGCAAGCCGAGAATTTTCGTAAAATGATATTAGCCATGTCGGATGATATTCGGGTCATTTTGGTCAAATTGGCCGATCGTATCCATAATATGCGGACCTTGGGGTTTCAGACCCCGGAAAAGCAAGTTTCCATAGCCCAGGAAACCTTGGATATTTATGCCCCTATTTCGGCCCGGTTGGGTATGCATCGGATCCAGACCGAATTGGAAGACCTTTGTCTCTATTACCTCGAGCCGGTGGCTTATCAGGACATCAAAGACGGGGTAGCCAGGAAACGGGAGGAAAGGGAACGATACATCCGGGAGGTCAAGGCCCTGCTTCAGGATAAAATGGACTCTGCCCATCTGCCTTGTCGTCTGGAAGGGCGTCCCAAGCACTTTTACAGTATTTATAAAAAGATGATCAACCAGAATCTGGATATCAGCCAGTTATATGATCTGATCGCTTTTCGGGTCATTGTCAAGGAGGTGGCCGAGTGTTACGAAGCCTTGGGACTTATCCATGCCCTCTGGAAACCGATTTCCGGCAAGTTCAATGATTATATCAGTCTGCCCAAGACCAACCACTATCAGTCCCTTCACACCAAGGTCATTGGTCCTTTTGGGGAGCGGATTGAAATTCAGATCCGGACCGAAGATATGCACCGGGTGGCTGAAGAAGGCATTGCTTCACACTGGCAATACAAAGAAGGGCAACCCCTTAACGAAACCGATGCCAAAAAGTTCAGATGGGTCAGGCAGCTTTTAGAGTCTCAGAAGGTTCAAGACCCAAGGGAGTTTCTGGAATCGGTCCGCATCGATCTGTTCCCTGACGAGGTCTATGTTTTTACTCCGCAAGGGGAGGTTAAGATGCTCCCCAAAGAGGCTACCCCCATTGATTTTGCCTATGCCGTTCACACCGAGGTGGGACATCACTGTTCGGGTGCGCGGGTTAACAAAAAAATGGTTCCTTTACGGACAACACTCCAGCATGGGGATGTGGTGGAAATCATCACCTCATCGAGCCATTTCCCAAGTAAGGACTGGCTCAAGATCGTTAAAACCTCCAAGGCCAAGAATCGGATCAGGCAGTGGCTTAAAATCGAAGAACGGAAGCGGAGCATCGATATCGGAAAAGACCTTTTGGAGAAGGAGCTTCGGAAACATCAATTAAGCGTCAGTCAGCAAATGAAGAGTGATGCCTTACTCCGCATAGCCCAGGAATTGTCTTTTCAAAAGGCCGAAGACTTATTAGCCGGTATCGGATTCGGGGAAATTTCGGTTCGTCAGGTCGTGAATCGAATGGTGCCGAAAGATGAGGTCGAAGAAAAGAAAGAGGAGGAAACTCTGTCTGTTTCCGTGCGGCGACATCCCAGGGAAAAAGGGGGGGTTTTAATTCGGGGCGTTCAAGATGTGATGACCCGCTTTGCTAAATGCTGTAACCCCCTTCCCGGCGATGAAGTCGTCGGATTCATCACCCGCGGGAGGGGGATTACGGTCCATGCCCGGTTCTGTCCCCAGGTGGCCCTGGAAGATCAGGAGAGGATGATCGAGGTTCAATGGGATGCCACGGAAAAAACCAAGACCCTTTATCCGGTCAAGATCGAAATCTGGTCAACCGATAAAAAAGGGATGCTGGCGGAAGTCAGTACGGCCATCACCTCGGCCGAGTCGAATATATTAAAAGTTGATGCCGTTACTACGACCGACAAGAAAGCCTTTTATCAGTTTTTGATTGAAGTCATCGATATACATCATCTGCAAACGGTTATCAGCAATCTTAAAAAAATCAAAGGGGTCATCAACGTCATTCGTTCTTTTGAAAAGAATGTTTAAGGAATGTTTGATGAACTCGTAAAAAGCCGCCTGAAGCCTGTTTTCTTCATTCCGGTGAAAGCCGGAATCCAGTTTTTAAAGCAGTTATACTTATCCTGGACCCCGGCTTTCGCCGGGGTGACGACTTTTTACGAACTTGTCATGCTTGAGATTGAACGTCTAAGAATTCTGGAGGAAGGGATCTGAATGGCTTGACCCTACTTATACCGCCCGAGTGACCTTTCCTGAACGAAGACATCGGGTACAGACACTGACCCTCCTGACCGTTCCCTCATGAACGGCTTTGACGTTCTGAAGATTGGGACTCCAGCGCTTATAGGTTTTATTGTTGGCATGACTGACATTGTGCCCGATTTGGTGACCTTTACCGCAGATACTACATACCTTAGCCATGTTTACTCCTTTCAAGGTGAGGCAATAGACAATGTTTGAGGGGCCATGGGTCCAGGTATTATTGTTCCCTCTTGTCTGGCACCGTAAGCCTATTGCCGGTATTATTTTGCTTCTTCGTTCTTATGAAACCCATTCGATCGGTATATCCGGTCGTTTTCGGGAACTGATTTCTCCTATTGAAAAACAGGGTTCCCCGGATTCTTGCAATTTAGAAATAATGGCCTGGATCTCGTCGGCAGGAACGACGAGAATCATTCCCAATCCATTATTAAACACTTTATGCATTTCTTTTTCCGAAACGTTCCCCATCCGTTTAATGATGGAAAATATAGGAGGAATTTTCCAAGAATCTCTTAGGATATTAGCCTGGCAATTAACCGGCAGGATTCGAGGGAGGTTGTCGGTAAGGCCTCCTCCGGTGATATGAGCCATTCCCTTCACTGAAAATTCTTTAAGTAACGAAAGGATGGTCTGAACATATATTCGGGTCGGTTTAAGCAGTTCTTCTCCCAGGGTCTTACCTAATTCCGGAATGGATTCTCCGGGGTCCATCCTTAGATCATTAAAGAATATTTTCCGAACCAGAGAATAACCGTTGCTGTGCAGGCCGCTGGAGCCCAATCCGATGATTCGGTCGCCCGGCTGAATCTTTGAGCCGTCAATGATTTTTTCCTTTTCAACAATTCCCACCACAAAACCGGCCAGATCATATTCACCGGCGGGATACATCCCGGGCATTTCAGCCGTCTCTCCGCCGATCAAGGCACACCCGGCCTGCTGACATCCGTTGACAATCCCTTCGATGATAGCGGTCTGGGTTTCCAAATCCAATCGGCCGGTGGCCAGATAATCCAAAAAGAAAAGGGGGCGGGCTCCCTGTACGATAATATCATTGACACACATGGCTACCAGATCGATCCCGATCGTTCGGTGTTGCCCCACCTGCTGGGCAACCTTTAACTTGGTCCCAACCCCGTCGGTGGAAGAGACCAGGACCGGTTCCGAATAAGCCGAAGGGTCCAGACGGAATAAACCGCTGAACCCGCCGATGTCGGTAATGACTTGAGGGGAAAAGGTCTGACGGATCAAGGGCTTTATCCGGTCGATAAAGGTGTTTCCCATATTGATATCCACGCCGGCTTTTTGATATAAATCCATAACCTTCGTCCTGTTTTTTGGGATAACCGGGCCCACGGGCCTATTTAAACTAATAATTTTATTTGAAATAAGAAAAAAAGTCAATAAATAAATAATTTCTCTTTTCAATTCTTTTTTATGAGTTCGTTCGAGATTTAATAAGATTCAAGTGGTTGTTTTTCTTGATCGAAGAAGTAACTATCTACCTTCCTTTCCATCTCTTTTCTCTCCGAAGGGAAACCGGTTGAGATCTGCTTTACCCTTTATTCCCTTGACTCCTTTTTGGGCCCTCCTTTATATTCAATTAGGATAATATTTGGTCGGAAGACAGGAGAAACAAATTATGTTGAAGATCGGACACCGGGGGGCCATGGGCTATGCCCCTGAAAATACGCTGGCTTCATTTGCCAAGGCCCTGGAACTTGAGGTTGATGGGATTGAATTGGATGTCCACGTGTGTAAAAGCGGAGAAGTGGTTGTTATCCATGATGGGCAGGTCGAACGAACTACCAACGGCAAGGGCAATGTCAGGGAAATGACCCTCAAAGAGCTCAAGGAACTGGATGCCGGTTTGGGACAGCGCATACCAACGTTATCCGAAGTCCTGGGGTTTGTGAACCGGCGTGCCATCATTGACATTGAATTGAAGGCTGAAGGGATCGGTAGTTCAGTGGCTCAAATCGTCCAGGAATATATTCAGGAACACCATTGGAAAAATGATCACTTTATAATAACCTCGTTCGATCACCATGAACTCAAACGCTGTCACGAAAACCTTCCGGGCATTCCTTTCGGCCCCTTAATCGCCGCCAAACCATTGGATTACGCCAATATGGCCCAGGCCATGGATGCTGACTGGATTATGCCATTCTTTGATTTTCTGGATGACAACTTTGTCCGGGATGCCCATCAAAGGGGTTTGAAGGTCATTACCTGGACTGTAAATCGCCTCGATGATATAAAAAGAGCCCTTAATATGGGGGTGGACGGCATAATTAGCAACTTTCCGGACCGTCTTATTTAAAAAAAAGTTCGTAGTTTGGAGTTTCGAGTTGTGGGACTCCTTTTATAATGTTATTAAAGGTCTCAAAATCAAATTGACAAAAAGGACCGGGGAGGTTTTATTTTTGGGGATTGTCCAAAGGGTAATTTATCGCCCTATCCCGGCCAGTCCGACAAAGTTTGATTCGAGGCAGGGCATTCTCTTTAGCCCTTTTCCGGCACTGGTCCTGGAGGTCCCCAGGGGCCTGCTCTTGACTTAGTTAAATAATTTGCCCGGCAAAGAAGCTTCCAGGTTCAGGGTGGACAACCCCAAAAATAAAACCTCCCCGGTCCTTAATCCGAGGCAAAGCAAAACATTTTATGTCAAGATTATTTTGAGATCCTTAATAAGAGATTTTAAATAGTTTTATGAAACAGGAAAAAATATTAATATCCGATTTTGACGGAACCATGACCGAACGGGATTTTTATCAGGTTGCCCTGGAATTTCTTCCGGAGACTGTTGCTTCCGTTTGGGAACGGTATAAGAAAGAAGAGATATTCCTTTTTGAGGCCCTGGCGGCCATATTTGCTTCTCTGCATTGTTCGGAAAGACAGATGGAAGATCTGGTGTCCAGGGTGGGACTGGATGAGGGGATACCGACAGCCTGCCATAGGCTGCATGCCCATGGTTGGCGGCTGGTTATCGCTTCGGCCGGATGTGCCTGGTATATTGAAAAACTTCTCACCCCGCTCGGTATTGAAGCCGAGGTTCACGCCAACCCCGGACATTTCAGGGAACAGCAAGGGCTGATCATGGAACATCCCATCAATTCCCCTTATTTTTGTCGGGAAACCGGTATCGATAAGGCCCGTTTGGTTCAGGCGGTCCTTGATCATAACGTCGTGGCCTTTGCCGGTGACGGCCCACCGGACCTTGGGCCGTCGCTTCTGGTACCTCCATCTATGCGCTTTGCCAAAGGACAACTGGCCAGGGAACTGACAAAAAAAGGGGAGAGCTTTAATCGGTTCCAATCCTGGAACGAGATCATTGAGAAGCTTATTGAGGTGCCGCTTATTGATTATTAAATAAATAATCTAATTGTTTTTCGGTTCGCCTGCACCGATTTATCTTGGGAAGCTATCAAATTCCGGTCCATCTATGGGTCAAGAATCTGTTCCAGGATTGGAACATTTGTTTTCTGCTTATTTCTTCTGAATAAACTTTTGCGCCTCGGCACTGAAGGATTGACCGCTGCCGGCACCCAGGCAGATATCGGTTTCCAACCGCAAACCCCAGTCCAGCGGCGTGGACATGGACATGTTGACCGCTCTCTTGGCTCCGGAGACATGACGCGGGTTCAGTTTGGCCATTTCTTCCGCCAGTTTTCGGGCTTCGGCCATTAATTGTTCTTTAGGATAAACATGGTTGACCAGATTAATGCGAAGGGCCTCCTGGGCATTGATACGGCGGCCGGTGATGATCAGCTCTTTGGCATAAGCCGGTCCGATAATCCTGGGTAATCGTTGGGTGGAACCGAGATCGGGAACAACGCCCAGGGGCATCTCAGGTAAGGCAAACATGGCATGTTCCGCGCAAAGACGAATATCACAGCACAAGCTTAATTCAAAAGCCGCCCCCAAACAATACCCGTTGATGGCGGCAATAACCGGAACCGCCAGTTCTTCATACATGGTAAAGATAGACTTGAGCCCGTAAAGACGGTCGAATCCGTCCCGGAAATCTTTAAATAACAATCCCGAACCGGACCCCCCACCGGCAATCATTTTCAGGTCCATGCCGGCACTAAAGGCCCTCTCGCCCGCACCGGTCATGATAACCGCACGAATTTCCGGTGTCTCCTTTATTTTCTGGGCCGCGGCCATCAGTCCACGATAAGAGTCCTGGTTAAAGGCATTCATCGCCTCCGGCCGGTTCAAGGTCACCGTGGCAATGACGTCATCGATGGTTAACAATACTGCCTGATTATCCGTCATAATTCGTTTCCTTTCCTTATATCATTATTTATTTAGTATGATACCGATCGGGTGGGCAGGAGTCAAGAAACAAGAAAATAGATTCATTTTTTTCTGTTTTCCCTTGACTCCAATTTCATTCCCAATTTATACTCCTGAGCAAATAAAAACAAGTCTTGACTGTTAAAGGTTTTTTAAAGACCGGATGGAATTATTATGGTTTCATAACAGTCTTGACATGAGACGGAAGGGCTTGCATGGCATAGGCCCAGGGGTTTCTTATTTTTGGGGATTGTCCAAAGGGTAACTTATCGCCCAATCCCGGCCCGTCCAGCAAAGTTTTATTCAAGGCAGGCCTGGAGCCCCCCAGGTACACCGGTGCCTGTTGCGAGCAAAGGTGTAGGCCTACCTCAGACTTAGTAAAAATATTTGGCCTGGCAAAGAAGCTCATCAGCGTTGGGGTGGACAACCCCAAAAATAAGAAACCCCTGGGCCCTTTATTGTTAATATTACTTTGAGACCCTTAATAAGACTGTCGGGTTTTAGAATATCCGGATTATTTCGGGAAGGATGTATGGGTTATGAAGAAGGCACGACTGCGGGAAACGGGATCAGGACGGGAAACATCAAGCCCGATGAACCCTGTAGAAGGAATCTGGATGCTCCCGGGTTTTGGAAATACGGGTGTTGTTGAAACCTCCGAAGGGCTGGTCCTGATTGATGTACCCGGGTATCACTGGATCGGGCGAATGATGGACATGCTCAAAGAAAATTTTAAGGCCCCGGTGCATACCATCTTTCTCACCCACGGGCACCTGGATCATGCTTTAACCCTGGACCAAGTTTTTACAGAGAACGAGAAGAAGGGCTACACGGGACTTCGGGTGATTGCCCACAGGAACCTGGTTAAACGCTTCAACCGCTATCACCTGCTCGCCGGTTATCATGACCATATTAACCGGATTCAATTCGCCGTTCCCGAAGGGGTCTCGGCTTTTCCGCTTCCCAAACGGTATCCGGACATTACCTTTGATCAGAGCCTCAGCCTCTCTATCGGCGGGTTCGATTTTCACGCCTTTCATGAATTAGGGGAAACCGATGACGCCCTGTGGGTCTGGGTTCCGGAAAAAAAGACCGTTTTTGCCGGGGATATGGTCATTATGGGTATGCCCAATGTGGGCAATCCTTTCAAGGTTCAGCGATTTACCCTGGAATGGGCCAAAGGGTTGGAAGCCATGGTAGCCAAAGAGCCGGAGATTCTTATTCCCGGTCATAGCCCCATGGTGCAGGGAAAAGAAAAGATAAGAGAACAACTGCTGACCACGTCCCGTGCCCTACGGTATCTTCATGATGAGGTGGTAAAGCGCCTTAATGCGGGGATGTGGTATGAGGACATCCTTCACGAAGTGGATCTGCCGGAAGATTTGAAATCATCAGAGTACCTTGCACCGGTTTATGGATGTCCAAAATTTGTGGTTCATGGCATTCTGCGTCAGTACACCGGCTGGTATGACGGTAACCCTTCGAACCTTTTTCCACCAAAAAGGATCGAGGTCCAGAAGGAGATTGTTTCCCTGATTGGAAAAGAACAAATAATCAATAAAGCCCTTGATCTCAAAACCCAGGGGAAGACCGCCATGGCCCTTCAATTTGTGGATATGGCCCTCTCTTCCAATTTGGAGCCGGTGGAAGAAAAAAATCTACATCGAATAAAAGCTGAATTGCTTGGGATCATGGGGGATAATGAACCGAGTTACATCGCCCGGAATATTTTTTATAACGGTCACAATCAGGAGATGAAACTGGCCGGGAAGAAGGATTGAAGGAATGTAGGTTGAAGAGATGAACAGGAGGAAAGACTATTGAAAATTGTAGTGTTAATCAAACAGGTCCCGGCTACCGATAATGTCAAGATGGATGAAGTGACCGGAACCATGATACGGGACGGGTTAGAATCCGAGGTTAATCCTCTTGATTTATATGCGATCGAAGAGGCGGTCAGGATCAAGGAGAGGGTAGGGGAGGGAGTTGAGATCAATGTCCTTTCTATGGGCCCGCCAAAGGCGGTTGAAGCGATCAGAAGCGCCATCGCTATCGGGTGCGACCGGGGGTACCTCCTTTCAGACAGAAAATTTGCCGGATCCGATACCTGGGTTACGGCCTATGCCCTTTCCAAAGGGATAACCAGTCTCATCGGTTCCTTCGATATGATCCTTTGCGGCGAGAGGGCGACTGACGGAGAGACCGGTCAGGTCGGGCCGGAAGTGGGGGCCTATTTAGACCTTCCGATTCTCACCTATGTGAGCAAAATAGATGAAATCGGGAATGGGAAAATCATTGCCCAGCGGGCCGTCGAAGGCGGTCATGAGGTAGTTGAAGCTCCACTGCCGGTTCTGATCAGCGTGGTCAAGGAGATCAATACGCCCCGGATGCCCAATTTCAGCGGCAAGATGAAGGCCAAGAAAATAGAGATTCCGATAAAAACAGCCGAGGATATCGAAGCCGATGAACAAAGACTGGGGCTCAAAGGGTCTCCGACCCGGGTGGTGAAAATTTTTCGACCTCAGGTAGCCAGAAAAGGAACAGTCGTTTCAGCTACCGGCGATCCCGAAGGGCGCGGTGGATGGTCTGATTGGTTTTCTGGCGGAGAAAGCGATTATATAATTTCAAGGTACAAGGTATAAAGTTTGAGGTTAAGGTAAATGATAGTGTAAGGGTTAGTTTTTTTCTTTTACCTTATACCGTATACCTTGGACCTTACACCTTGAAGTAATTTTTAAAAGGAAAATAAATGAAAGAACAAGATTATACTCAATATAAAGGGGTATGGGTGCTGGGGGAAGTGAGGGATGGACAGATTCACCCCGTATCCTATGAACTTCTGGCCTGGGGAAGAGGGCTGGCTGATAAGCTTTCGGTAGATCTTGCGATCGTTATCATCGGGAAGGCTATAACAGACAAAGTTGGAGACCTTATTGCCAGAGGGGCGGATACAATTTATGTGATCGATCATCCGGCCCTGGAACACTTCAGAGTTGATCCCTTCGCTGCTGTAATCACTACACTGGTTAAAGAATACAAGCCGGAAATTTTCATTGCTTCGGCCACGACTATGGGTCGGACCATCATGCCTGTCATGGCCGTGAAGCTCGACGCCGGTCTCACGGCGGACTGCACCGGTCTGGATATCGATTTGGAAGAAAGATTACTCATCCAGACCAGACCGGCCGTGGGGGGCAACATTATGGCCACGATCAAGACCCCGGTATTAAGGCCCCAGATGTCGACTGTGCGGCCAAAATCAAAGAGGCCACTTCCCCTCGACTCTTCAAGAAAAGGAGAGGTCATCATCAAGGAATTCCCTGAGGAAGTTTTGAATTCAAGGGTCAGAAGGTTGGAATTTATAAAAGAGGAAGCCATTGGGGCACCCATTCAGGATGCCGAACATATTGTGGCCTTCGGAAAGGGTTTGAAGGATAGTAAGCATATAGAACTGATGAACGAATTGGCCGGTATTTTTGAGGGCTCCCTGGGGGCATCGAGGAGTGCCACCGATCTTGGTTGGATTTCCTATTCCCATCAAGTCGGTCTTAGCGGGAAGACCGTCAGCCCGAGGTTCTATATGGCTATCGGTATCTCAGGGGCGGTCCAGCACCTGGCCGGTATGTCTTCAGCCGAGACCATCGTGGCCATCAACTCTGATCCGGAGGCGAATATTTTCAATGTTGCTGATTACGGAATCGTGGGAGATCTTTTTGAGGTGGTCCCTATTTTGATAAAGAAACTGAAAGAAAAAGCGAAGGAGACCTAAAAATATGGAACAGGAATATGGAAAAGTTACACCAGAAATAGTCGATGCGCTGAAAAATATCGTCGGTGAAAAAAATACCATCTTTGAGGATAAGGCCAAACTGCAAGAGTATGGGATGGACACCCTTTCCCTGATCACCGGGGTGGTTGCCGATCCGGAAATAGCAGTCAGGCCCGAGTCCACGGACCAGGTATCGGCCATCTTGAAATTGGCCTATGAACATAAGATTCCCGTTACTGCAAGGGGAGCGGGGACCGGTTTGGCCGGGTCGGCCATTGCCACTTCCAGAGGGATTGTCCTTTCTTCTGGAAAAAATGAACAAGATCCTGGAGGTCGACACCGTGGACCGGGTTGCGGTTGTCGAGGCCGGGGTTATTACCAAAGAACTCTGCCGAAAGGTGGAGGAATACGGCCTCATGTATGCCGGGTATCCCATGAGCACCGAGAGTAGTTTCATAGGTGGAAATGTGGCCACCAACGCCGGCGGGGCCAAAGTCATCAAATATGGAAACACCCGCAAGCACATTCTCGGTCTGGAAGTGGTCCTGGCCAACGGAGATGTGTTGCAACTCGGGGGACGATTTCGAAAGAGCACCTGGGGCTATGATCTGATGGAGACCATCATCGGGTCTGAAGGAACCCTGGCCATCGTCACCCAGGTCATCGTTAATCTCATTCCCGGGGGCGGCAAAACCCTGGACCTTATCGTCCCCTTTCCGGATACAGAAACAGTAGTTCAGGCTGTTTCCAAGATGATTGTGGAAGGTAATATCCTTCCGGTGGCGGTGGAATTTATGGACAAGCTCTGTTTGACCCTTTCAGCCAAACACCATGAAATCAGTCTCCCTTTTACCGACCGGGAGGATGTGGAGGCTTACCTCATCATTCAGCTTCACGGAAATACCCAGGAAGAGTTGGACGGCATTTATGAAAAAGCCGGGGAGTTGTGTCTGGAAAACGGAGCTTTGGATGTTTTTGCCGCCGAGAGCCGGCGCGATTCGGAAAATATCTGGAAGGTCCGGGAGGAGTACGGCCCGGGCTTACGGCTTTTGGGGAAACAGATGTATAATAATCCCGGGGATGTTATCGTTCCCTTTTCCAAGGTCCCGGAGATGATGAGGGAATTGAAAGGACTGGAGAAAAAATACAACACCACCATTGCTGTAGTAGCTCATATCGCTGATGGAAACTTTCATACTCTTTATGTGAAGCCGGACGAAGTGCCTCCCGAGCAATGGACCGACTATGCCAAGAAGGTCTACGAAGAGATGACCGAAATCGCTCTGAAGTTGGGAGGTGTAGGAAGCGGTGAACATGGGATCGGCCTGCTGAAAAAGGACATTTTCCTTAAAAGCAAATCTCCAGCGGAAATCGAGATCATGCGCGGAATCAAAAAAGCTTTCGATTCCAATGGGATTTTGAATCCAGGAAAGATCATTTAACGCCAAATCTTAACCCAAGAATTCAGGAGTCAGAATTCAGAATCCAGAATAAGGCAGGACCTCTGTGGCCGCTTTTTTTCATACCCGGATTCCTGCACCTTGTTTCCGGATTTACAATTGTCAAAAATCTTTTCTGAACCTTTTGAAAAAATGAAAGGAAATCTTTTGGAAGAGAAAATCGTGTCGATGGAAGCCGTGAATCTTGATCTTCTTTTTAAACCCCGCTCCCTGGCCGTGATTGGGATTTCCAAAGATCCCGGGCGGGGTGGGGGATTTATTTGGTATAAAATTCATACCCAGGGTTATCCAGGGAAGAAATTTCCAATCAGCCGCAGCTGTACAGAACTGGATGGGGTTCCCTGTTTTTCTTCTTTATCCGAGGTGGAGGAGCCTATCGATTTAGCCATCACAGCCATTCCAGCCGCAGGGGTGGAAAAAATATTAGCCGAATGTGCTCAAAAGGGCATAAAATTCGTTGTGATTCATGCTGCCGGCTTTGCGGAATTGGGAGAAGATGGAAAAGTTTTGCAGGAAAGAGTCCTTAAATTTGCCCACCGGAACGGGATGCGTTTGGTCGGCCCGAACTGTATGGGTATTTTTTGTCCGGAAGCCCGGCTGAATACGATTGTTGAACTGGAAGAGTCGGATGCCGTCCCGGGAGGAGTGGCCTTTTCCGGCCAAAGCGGTTGGGCTACGGAGCATTTTGTGGTCGGAGGTAATGCCAGGGGGCTCAGGTTCAGCAAGATCATCAGCAGCGGCAATCAGGCTGATCTCAATCTTTTTGATTTTCTTTCCTACTTCGGCAACGATCCTTCGACCAGAGTCATCTGTGCTTACAGCGAAGGCCTAAAAAGGGGAAGGGAAGTGCTGAATCTGGCTGCACAAGTAATTCGCACTAAACCGGTCATTATCTGGAAATCCGGATTCAGCCGGGCAGGGTCTCGGGCCGCCCAGTCTCATTCCGGGTCGATCACCGGAAATCGGGAAGTCTGGATGGGAGCCGCTCGAGGTGCCGGTATTGTTACTGCTGAAGGGTTCGAAGATCTGGTTGATCTGGCCGTGGCTTTTTCCGCTCCCCCTTTTCCAAAAGGTAAAAAAGTGGGTATTATGGCCGAAGCCGGAGGAGGGGGAATATCCGCGGCCGATGCCTGTGAGAAGCTGGGATTGGATGTAAAACCATTCAGTGCCGGGCTCAGGGGTCGCCTGACTTCATTTTTAAAAGACTATCTTCCCCCATTCTCCGGCACCAGCAATCCTTTGGACCTGGTTTGGCTCCCCCGAGAACCTGCCCTGACCATCTGCTCTACGAGTATTGAGATGATGGCCGAAGAGGTGGATGTGGTTATTATGATGTCCTATATGCCTTTCGTCGTATCGGAATTACTGCCGTCATTTATTGAAACCCTGGCCGGTTTGAGAGACCGGCTCCAACTGCCAATTTATGTTGTTCCGCCCTATGCCGCGACAGCCGCAGAGGCCATGAAGACTTTAACCCTCTCCGGCCTGCCGGCCTTTCCTTCCTTTGAAAGGGCGGCCCGGGCCGTATCGGCTACATTCGCTTGGCAGGCCCGGGTTTCTTATTAATGAACAGAAAATTTTATTTCTATACCGTTTAAATTTTTTAGGCCATTTGAAACCACATCGGTTGTTTTCCGTAGGGATGGCCACTGTAATTGACTGTTATTTCTTCTCCCGACCGGATGTCCCGCAGGGCGATGAATTCGACTATCTGTTCATCAAGATTTTTTCGGTAAAAGGCGTTGGGTTCATAGGAATGGATGAAAAGGGAACCAATGCCCAGGGCGATGGCGGCCTGATCCTGATCCGGACCCCAGCCGAAGGCGTAATTATGAAGACCGGTCTTTTCGATAATCTGCCAGTCTTCCCGGGATATTAAGATAATGGGAGCCCGTTCTAAAACAGAACTTCGAACAAATGTTTGTTTGGCGAAGACAGAACGCCCTTTTAAGGGGATTTTGCGTACTTCAAAGAAGATTTCATAAGGTGTTTGGGATGGTTCAGACAATTTTGCCACTTTCTTAAGCTCAACGGCAAAGCGGGTCGCACCCTCTTCCAAGTTCCAGGATTTTTCTGCCGGCTAAAAGCGGAGCCGGAAGGGCAACCCCGGGGGAGTTTTTATTTTAATTCACTTGTTTTCTTGGCCTTTTCCAGAAACTCCGCCAGACCCTTCCTGATAGCTATTTTGTCAAATTTTCCCACACTGGTTTTAGGGATCGTTTCGGTGATGATTATGAAATCCGGAAGCATCCATTTGGTTATCTTTCCCTTTTCAACCCCTTCAATTTCAAGATATTTCAAAAGGTCTTTTTCTGTTTCCTTTGCGCCGGGTACCAGGGTTACGATGGCCATCGGTCTTTCTCCCCAGATAGGGTCCGGGACTCCAACATAGGTGGCCTCGAGAATGAACTCGGCTGAGGCGGTCAGGTTTTCAAGGAGCACGGTGGGGACCATCTCCGCCCCGCTTCGAATCATGTCACTCATTCGATCGGCGATAATGATATAGTCATCCTTATCCACCTTGGCTACGTCCCCGGTATGGAACCACCCGTCATACCAGACCTCGGATGATTTTACGGGTTCTTTATAATACTCCATCATGATCCAGGGACCTCTGATAATGATTTGACCCACGGTTTGGTTATCGTGGGGGACCGGTTTTCCCTGCTCGTCCACAACCTGGACTTCGAGACCCGGTACGGGCACCCCGGTTTTAACTCTGACCTCATCCAGTTTTTCTTTGGGCCAGTTTTTCATCTGTTTTTTAATAAAAGCACCGATAGCGGCCGGGGCGGTTTCGGTCATACCGTATCCTGAAGAAACTGTGAAACCGGGAATTTTTTCTTCGGCCTTAAGCTTCAACCCCAAAGGCAGGGCTCCTCCTCCAACTCCAAGACTGGTTAAACTACTTAAATCATACTTGTCAAGATTCGGATATTCAACAATCATCGCCAGTATGGTCGGGACAACCCCGGCACTGGTCACTTTTTCAGTGTGGACCAGTTCACAGAAACCCTCGACTGTGAACATACCCGGCAAGACTATTTTTTGGGCCGCAAAAACATAGTTAAAAGGAGCTCCCCAGGCATGGATATGGAACATGGGGGTGATGATCATGGGCACAGCGTTCTCTCCGTAATACTTAGCAGCCGGATCATTAATGATGGAGGTCACTGCGGCCACATGCAAGGTTTGCAGATAGAGTTGGCGGTGAGTGAACATGCACCCTTTGGGGAGGCCGGTGGTGCCGGTGGTGTAGCATAAGGTGGCATAATTGTCTTCGCTCAGCATCGGCCAATCGAATTCCGCCGGTTGTTCCTTAAGCAGAGCTTCATATTCGAAAAGGGGTTCGATTTTTGTTTGGGGCAAGCCGGGTTTGTCCGACAAATATATAAATTTTTTGACAGTATCTTTTATATCATCATAGATTCGTTCCAATAATGGCAATAGCAGGTCATCTACAAAGATAATTTTATCCTCTGAGTGTTTTATAGTGTGGATGATATGAGCCGGGGAAAGTCTGACATTTATGGGATGTAGAACCGCTCCCAGGCAGGGCACGGCATAATAAAGTTCAAGGTGTCGGTGATGGTTAAGGGCCATGGTGGCCACTCGATCACCGGGATCCAGTGCCTGACCGGGTTTGATTCCTATTGAATCTTTAAGAGCATTGGCCAGTTGGCAGGTACGCGCATACCATTCGAGCCAGGTGAATCTAAAATATTGACCGGTTTGAGGGTTGCGATAAACCACCCCAATCTCATCGGGGTAAATGGAAACGGGCCTCTTCATGAAAGTGGTCAGGAGCAGGGGGTAATGAACACTGAACTCGGGGAAATTACCTGTTTGCATTATTCTCTCCTTTTTTCTTTAATGAAATTTTATTTAATCCGCCTTAGCCGATTTATTGGTTGATTCATCCTGGATAGGAAGAA
The DNA here is from genome assembly GCA_963782435.1 of uncultured delta proteobacterium. GTDB lineage: Bacteria > Desulfobacterota > RBG-13-43-22 > RBG-13-43-22 > RBG-13-43-22 > RBG-13-43-22. The sequence continues at coordinate 17,463 of CAWAKF010000050.1, read as the reverse complement.
GACAGGGCGTCTTTTCTTTTGAAAAGGTTATTTAGTGTGATGTAGAAACCTTCACCCTACAGGTGGGGTCATGTGGGACTGGCTACGCCGGTCCCGGATGGGTTTGGCTGAAAGCCCATCACCATTTATTCTTCAGTCATTCCGGCGAAAGCCGGAATCCAGGATTAGAATGACTTTGATGAAACTGGCCCCCGGCTTTCGCCGGGGTGACAGCTTATTTGAATGTTGTGAGTTTACTATGAGAGAGATTCTGGAACCTGGATGCTAGATTAAACCAAAAAACGATACTGGATCAAACAGCCAATACCGGATGTTTGTTTGACGTTATTCAGAATAGAATGTCGCTTTTTGTTTTTATCCAGTATCAAGAAACCAGTATCCAGTATCATTTGTAGGTAATTTTTCCCCGAAAGCATTTAGTCTTTTACCGGGGTTAAATTTAATTAAACCTCCAGATATTTGGCACGAGCATCAGGATTTGCTTTTAATTCATCTACCGTTCCGGTAAACCCGACATGGGCCTTACCCATCAAATAGATCCGGTCGGCTAAGGACATGGCCACTTTAAGGTTATGCTCCACCAGGAGAATGGAAACCCCGGCCTTGTTGATCTCGGCCAGGACATCCCGGACCTCTTTGACCATGAGGGGAGACAGACCTTCGGTGGGTTCGTCCACCAGCAGGAGGTCGGGATTACCCATCAGGGAGCGGCCGATAGTCAACATCTGCTGTTCCCCTCCTGACAGGTGCATTCCTTTCGACTGAATCCTTTTTTCCAGCATGGGAAAGTGCTGAAAAATTCTTTCCAAAGTCCAGGTGTTAGGATCATCGGGGTTTTTAATTTTCCCTCCCTTGATCCCCATAAGCAGGTTTTCCCGCACGGAAAGGGTAGGAAAGATGCGTCTTTCCTCTGGAACATAGCCGAGACCGACCCTGGCTGTTTTGAAAGAGGGATACCCGATAATTTCTTTCCCTTAAAAATAACCGACCCCGATTTTGGTTTGACCACACCCATAATACTTTTTAAAGTGGTGCTTTTCCCCATACCGTTACGGCCTAATAGAGCGACCAATTCTCCTTGGTCGACGTTTAAAGAGATTCCCTGCAAGACATGGCTCGTGCCGTAGTAGGTATTTAAATCTTGTACTTCCAATAACATGGTTGGTTTCCCCATCCTTTGTTTTTCGGTATAAGTGTCTCAATGTGGCTGAGGTTATAGATAATAGGCTATTCTTAAACCTTGACCTTTCCCTCAACGCCCAATACGTAGCAATTGCTCAATTGCCTAGAGAGATATTTAATATTCCAATTCTCCCAGGTAGGCATCTTTAACCTCTTGGTTATCGCGGATTTCAGCCGGTGGTCCTGAGGCCAGAATCTGTCCATAATGGAGAACCGTAATACGGTCGGCCAGAGAGAAGACCACATCCATATCATGTTCGATGATGACCACCGTCTTGCCCTCGGTAAGCCTTCTGATCAATTCAACGGCCGTGTGCGTTTCATCTCGGGACATACCGGCTGTGGGCTCGTCCAGCATGATCAGATCGGGGTCCGTCGCCAGAGACATGCTGATTTCCAAGGCACGATGTTTCCCGTAAGAAAGCATTCCCGCCGGAATATCCCGCTGCCCGTCCAGATTGATCCTTTTCAAGACCTCATCGGTCTCTCTGGTGATGTCCTGCATCCGATCCAATAAGCGTAACATTTGAAACCGAATTCCTCTTTTGGAGAGGATGGCCTGTCGGATGTTCTGGAAGGCTGTTAATTTGTCAAAGGTGCTGGTGATTTGGAAGGATCGTCCCATGCCCAATCGTGATATTTGGTGAGGCTGGGAACGGGTGATCTCTTTTCCTTTAAAGGACACCTGCCCTTTTGTTGCGTGATAATTACCGGTAATCACATTAAAGAGAGTGGTTTTCCCGGCACCATTGGGTCCAATGAGGGCCAATCGTTCTCCTTTTTAACCTGCAAGTTGACATTGAAGAGAACTTCCAACCCCTTAAAAGCGTGGAATAATCCTTTGGTCTCGAGGATATTCATGAAACCTTCTCCTTTATGAAACCATTTTGTCTTGACTGTATTGAAAAGACCGACCAGTCCTTGCGGTGCAAAGAGGACCACCAGAATGAAGATTGCGCCGTTTACCAGACCGATCCGTTCTGTATATCTAATCACCACGGTTTCTAATATATGCAGGACAGCCGAGCCGACGATCGGACCGAAAAAGCTTCCTGCGCCCCCGATATAGGCCATCATGATCGGTGTAAAGGATGTCCCTATATCCAATATTCCTACAGTAGAGACGAGTTTTAGAAGCAGGGCGTTGATCGAACCGGCGATTCCGGCGAAGGCGCCGCTGACGATCAAATTGATGGCCTTGGTCTGGGCTAAATTAAATCCCAGGTAATCCATTCGCAGGGCGTTATCCCGGATACCGACAATGAGGCTGCCAAAGGGGGTCTTGGTATAAAACCATAATACTAATAGGCATATTACAATAACGACCAGGCCGAAATAATAAAAGTTGGTCTGGTTGGTCATATCGATGGAGATTATTCCGGGAATGTGAAGGGGCGGAACGGTAAATCCACTGATACCATCCTCCCCTCCAGTGACCTCCCTGAATTTCAGAGCCAGGACAAAAATGAGCTGGCCGAAAGCCAGGGTCAACATAGCGAAGGCAGTCCCGCTGACCCTGACCAGCAGAGGGCTTAAGATCAAGGCTAATAGACCTCCGGCCAGCCCGCCGATCAGGATTGACGGCAGCAAGGGGAATCCGGGAATACGGGACAAGGCAATGGCCGTGGCATAGGCCCCGGTACCGAAAAACATGGCGTGACCGAAGCTTAAGAGCCCCATATAACCCAGCAGTAAATTTACCGTCACGGCATAGAGAGAAAAGATGGCAAAGGCTAAAAATAAATTGGTGTAATAGATGCCGAAAAGACGTGGGATAAAGATTATCAGAATAATGGCCAGACCCCACAAAATCCATTTAAACAGCTTTTGACTCATTCTCTTTCTCCAAATAGACCCATCGGTTTAAAGGCCAGGACAAGAGCCATAAAGGTAAACATTAAAACCGGGGCCAATCGAGGAATAAACTGAATGCCGTAGGCATTCAACTCCCCCAAAAAGAGGGCCACAATAAAGGCGCCGCCCAGGCTCCCGAATCCTCCGACCACCACCACCACAAAGGCATCCATCCCCAACAAATCGGCCATTCCGGGAAAAACGGTCAGAAGCGGCCCGGCCACCGCCCCGGCCACGCCGGCCAGCCAGATCCCGATGCCGAAAACCAGCATAAACACCAGGGGGGTATTAATCCCCAGGGCGCTAACCATATCCGGATCGGAAACGGCGGCCCTAACGATCATACCCAGCCTGGTCTTAAAAAGAATTAAAGCCATGAAAGCCCAATATTAACAAGGATATTCCGATGATGAAAAGGCGGTAAATCGGGTAGACCAGGCCGGACCATTTCACCAGCCCGCTCAGATGGGGGGGTATGGGCACCACCAAGCTTTCAGTGCCCCAGAAGAATTTGACGATTTCTACGATCAGGGTCAAGAGCCCCACGGTTAAAAGGAGCTCGGCCAAATGCCCCTGTTTATGAACCGGCCGCAAAAGAAAACGCTCGGTCACAATCCCGCAGAAGCCGGCCACCACCGGGGCAATCACCAAAGCCGGCCAAAAACTACCGGTCAGTTGCCAGACCGTATAAGTGAAATAGGCGGCCAACATGGCGAAAGCGGCATGGGCGATATTCAGAATTCCCATCATACCGAATATCAAGGTAAGACCGGATGCAATCAGGAACAGCAACATGCCATAAGCCAAGCCGTGAATGGCCTGAGCAACATACAGAACAGTTGTGGGACTCATCTAATAATCCTCCTGTCGATGAATCTCTAAAAAAGGGGACAGCAAAAGAAAGCTACAGTCCCCTAAAAAGAATCCTTAAAAAGTAATTAAAGTTGATTTTCGTCATTCCAGGCTTGACCCACTTCCTGCCGGAGGCATCCAGGCCGGAGGCGGAATCCAGTCTTCCCAACGGTATTTTCAACAACCTCTGGACCCCGGCTCTCGCCAGGCTGACGTCGGGGAGGCATTTTACAATCTGCTCAAGGCTCACCTCGAATAGAAGTAAGCCTTGAGCAGAGGTAATAAAGAATACCCTATTTTTTTACCCGTCCGACGAGTTTCGGATCCATGCCGGGCATACAATCCTTGGCCGGAACCCAGGTGGGAAGACTGGGGCCGGCATTTTTAGTGAACCACATATTGGGGAATTCCAATACGCAAATCGCACGCTCGGCTATGGCCTCATGATCATCGGGCCTCATATACGCTTTTTGGCCGAGGGCGTCGAAGGTATCTCCTTCCCAGGCAGCGATGATCTTCTGGGGATCGAGACTTCCGGCCTTTTGGATGACCTGAGCTAACCAGTAGTAAGAGACCGTGTTTCTGAGCCAGCCGCCATTGGGCCACTTATACAAAGGGGTATCATATGGGGCTTTCCAGGTCTTCCACAGTTTATTCCACATCTCCATAAATTTTTTGTCGTTGGGTCTTCTTTTGTCCAGTTGAAAATCGGTGTTCAGTACCAATCCCCGGCCGGCCGGTCCGCCGATGGACTCCAGGGGTTGAGTGGCGTCGAGAAAGGTACTGATTATAGGGATGTAATATTCTTTATTTAAAGGATATCTTAGCCCGAGTTGTCTTGATTGCTTGATCATGTTTTCACTGTCGGCTCCCCAGGCCATGGAAAAGATCACCTCGGCCCCGGAGGCCCTGACCTTCTCCAGGTAAGGCCCGAAGTCTTTGGTGAACACCGGAAAGTATTCCTCGCCGACAATCTGGGCCTTGGGCTTGACGGCTTTTAAGGTTTCTTTAAAGGCGGCAGCGGCGGCATGTCCAAAAAGGTAGTCCTGGGATAAGATGTAAAACTTGGTTTCCGGTCGTTTTTCATAATAAGTCCCCGCCGCCTTGACCATCTCATCAACAGTCCCGCAAGTGCGAAAGGTATATTCGTTAAAATCAGGGGTAAACATGAGCGAATCAGTATAGGCGGCATTGTTCACTAAGATGACCTTGTATTGTTTGGCCACGGCCATACCGACCTTCATCAGATGGCTTCCGGCCACTCCGGTCAGAAAATTGACTTTATCTTCCAGGATGGCCTTTTCCATGGCCCGTTTGGCCGGGTCGGGTTTGGCCTGGGTGTCCGCCTTGATGATCTGGATTTTTTTCATCTTGCCGTCCACCTTGATGCCTCCCTGGGAGTTAATATCCTGGGCCACAAATCCCAGTAGGGCGTAATAGGCCTCCCCAATCCAGGCGTCCGGTCCACTGAAGACATCCCAGATGGCAATCTTAATGGTATCACCGGAAGTTGGAAAGGTTTGATGGCCAGGGTCATATTTGGAAAGATCCCCTTTGAAGGGCACAAAGGCCCCGGCCTGGGGCAGGCCGACTAAAAAAACAAAAAACATAAAAATGCATCCCATTAAAATCCATTGCCTCTGAAACTTACCCTTTGCTTTCATCTTTTCCTCCTTGTTCATTTAAAGGTTTAAATCTCTGGTTTAAAAAACTGAAATCGAATTAAGGGTCAGTCAAATATTGGGCCAAAAAGGTATTCATTATTTAAATATAAATAAAAGGTGTTGGCAGCGAAAATGAAAGGAGCTGAAATAAGGGACCTGCCCTTCAGAGTGGAGTTAGGGTGGTCAATGATGGCTTCGGTATTGATAAAGAAAATATTCTCTGATATCAAAAGTATCTCCGAAAAAAAACTAATTTGACTTTGACTATTTCTTCTACAATAAATTTAGAGGGGGAACTTTGGGATTTTAGAAAACTTTTTATTCCGAGCCCCAAAGTGATATAAATCTAATTTAGCCGGAAAATATTGTCAAGCTAAAAAATACCCCGGTTAAGAAAAAGGGTATTTTTTCTCGGGCACACCTTCATTCCCGGTTTGAGTCACTGTATTTTATTCAAAAAGGCCGATACTGTTTCGTTGAAATCTCCAGGGGCTTCGATGGCGGTGATGTGCCCGGTAGGAAAGGTCTTTAATTCGGCTCCCGTTATTTTTTGGTGCATCGCTTCGGCGACATTGAGAGGCATAAAATTATCGGAGGTCCCCGCCAACAGCAGGACCGGACATTTCACCCGGTCGAGGTCAACCGGAACCTGTGCTGCGGCTCCCATGGCCATCATTACCGGGGGGTATCCGGCAGGATCATTCTGCAGTTTAACGGCTTTGTATTGGTTAAAAGTAGCCGGATCCTTATCTTTAAAACCGGGCGAGAAAGAGTTGACGGTCATGATCTCGGCGATGAATTCATTGTTTCCGGATTGAATCATTTCGATCATCATTTTGGTGCGTTCCTCCCTTTCGGGGCTCGTCGGCGCCCCTACGACGCTGTTGGCCATGACCAAACCTGAGGCCTCATTGGGATATTTCAGGCAAAATTCCAGGGCGATCCGTCCCCCCATGGAATACCCGAGCACGCAGGCCGATGGAAGGCCAAGGACCTTGAGCAACTCATGAAGATCCTCGGCGAACAGATCCATGGAATAGGGAGGGACCCGCGGACTTTTCTGTTTGGCCGAAGCCCCGGACATCGTAGATGAGTACCTGGTACTGTTTGGCAAATTCAGGGACTTGGTTATACCACATATTCAAATTGTCGGTGAAACCGTGAATCAGCACCAGGGTTTTACCTTTCCCGGACAATTCATAGTTTATCTCAATTCCATTGGCCTTGATTTTCATTGGCTTATCTCCTTATCAATTTATAAATGATCAGTGAAACCATAATATGTTAAATTTAAACCTCATGAGATTCAAGAAAAAAAGGGGAAGTTTTGAAAAGAACTTGACCGAAAAATGATTGGTATAGTATGATAACTTAAATATGAAATTCAGAGGAGGAAGATATGAAAATATCGGATCGGGGACAAATCACCATTCCCAATGATTTCCGAAAACGGTTTGGTTTCAATAAAAATGTGGAAATTGAATTTGTTCCTACGGGTCAAGGCCTTCTGATTCAAAAAAGGAGCCAGAAGAAACACCCGGTGGATTCGGTCCAGGGCATATTAAGAAAGTCCGGGAGTACCGATCGATACATTGAAGAGGTCCGTGGACGATGATTACAGCAGTCGATACAAACATACTTCTGGATATTTTCTTGCCCGATAACAAATTTGTCGAGTCCTCATCAAACCTGCTTAAAACCGCTTTTGATCAAGGGGGATTGATTGTTTGTGATATCGTTTATGCTGAACTGGTTCCTCAATTCAAGAAGAGACCTCTACTGGACAGGACCCTGGAAGTACTGAATATCTCCATTTCTTCTTTGGATCGTGATGTGGCTTTTTTGGCTGGGGAGAAATGGGGACTCTATAAAGAAAAGGGCGGAAAACGGGATAGAATTATAACGGATTTTCTCATTGGTGCCCATGCCCTGGTCAAAGCAAATCGATTTTTGACCAGAGACAGGGGGTTTTATAAATCCTATTTTCCGGATTTATTGATGCTTCAATAACCCCTAAAATTGCATAATAAATAGGGCCGGATTAATAATTTTTTGTTTGGAGAAAATATGATCAAAATCATCGCTATCAACGGTAGTCAGGTTAAAGATGGGAATGTGGCGGCCCTGCTTGAAGCCGCCCTTTCTCAAACTGAAAAGGTCAAAGACGTATCGGCTGAGATTATACAACTAGCCGGAAAAAAGATCGCCCCCTGCATGCATTGCAACTGGTGCATCAACAGACAGACTCCGGAGAGGTCTTGTTTTCAGGTAGACGATATGGGGTCTATTTACCAAAGGCTTTTAGAGGCCGACGGGATTTTGGTTGCCTCACCGGCCCATTTCGGACGACTTTCCGGATTAACCGCCGATTGGATGGACCGCACCAGGGCCTTTGTTCATGGCAAGATTTATAAGCTGCCGCTCAAGAATAAGGTTGGAGGGGCTATGGCTGTGGCCTTTTTCCGCGGCGCCGGTTTGGAGACCACCTTGTCGAGTATGGACCTCTTTTTTCTAACCCATCAAATGATCGTGGCCAACAGTCGCATGTTTCAACTGGGGGCTGGAGCCTATTCCAGTCGGGAGGGGAGGGGCCGTTTTGAAAAAGAGGTCCGGCATATGACCTTACAGGATGACTATGGGGTTCTTTCGGCCAGGATGCTGGTGGACAGGGTCATCGAGCTGGCCAGGATTATCAAAGCCGGACTCCGCTCCACAACCCGCAGTTTAAAATTGTCGGTCGGCTCCGCCTGACAGTCAGCGGTGACGTAGTCGTAGAGAAGGATACCAATCAGCCGCACGTTTTTTTGCACCGGGAGAATTAGCCCTGTCGGGCTTTGGGTCCTGTTCCTTCATTCGAATTATTGCTTCTATAGATATGAACCTCTGCTTTTTCAAGGGTAACCAAACCTTCCGTGACTACGGTTTTAATAAAAGAAAGAAACTCATTTATTTTATCGGGTGTATCCACTATTTCCACGACAATTGGTAAATCGAGGGATAACCGCAGTATTTTTGAAGTATGAATGCGGCTATTAGCGCCAAATCCCATCAAACCACGAAGCACAGTAGCCCCGGCCAGACCACGTTCTTTGGCTTTAATTACGAGCCATTCATATAAAGGTCTGCCTTCGTAGTTGTCACTTTCCCCAATAAATATCCTGAGAAGCTGCCCTTCGGGCGGGAGTTTCATTCGATTTACCTCCATATCATAATAACCGTGAATCGGCCGAGGATTACTGCAGACAGTCCTAAAAATATATGAGTTGCGACGTTTAGAAATGCCAAAAACAATCTTTGATCTTCCAGCAGATTTATTGTTTCATTACCGAATGTGGAGTAGGTAGTAAACGAACCTAAAATGCCGACCATCAATAATAGACGTATTTCTGCAGTCAAGCCTGCCTGAGATTCCATTAAATGAGATAATACACCAATAAGAAAACAGCCTGTAACATTAACTGCAAGGGTTCCATAGGGAAAGGCAATGCTTTGCGTCAAAGATTGAACACCGCCACTAACCAAATATCTTAAGACGGCGCCAATAAAACCGCCTAAACCGACTAACATTACTTTGTGCATATTTCACTCATATTTTAAGAATAATAAAAGCAGGAGTCATCAGCAAAATTGTGTTAAAGGCGAACTCCATCGCCCATCGTCTCTAATTATATAAAGGATAGAACAAATGGCCGATCGTTGTTTTTGAGCAGCCATTGAGATCAAATAATATAAAGTTTGGATAACTTATTATAATTGATAAATATTATCTTGACAAATACTTTTTACCCCTTAAAATTCTTAAATGATATATTCCTCAAATTTTCATGATATTCAGAAATAGGAGGATTCTTCAAGCCGGCCACCCCTACTGTTTTAAAAGCCAGATTTGAAGCCTTTATACGAAGAAGGGCTATTTCAATTCAACTCCCTGTGGAATAGATAGGCAAGGCCGGAATTACCAAACGGGCCACGGGTCACACTTTTCGTCATAGCTTTGCCAGCCACCTGCTTCAGGCCAATTACGATATCCGGACCATTCAGGAACTATTAGGGCCCAGCGATGTGAGGACGACCATGATATACACCCATACGGTAAAAAGCGGCATGATCAAAAAGGCTAAAAGTTCATTGAATTTTTGAAGCCTTTAAAATTTTGAAAATATTCACATCAGACAAATCGTCTTTAAAGGGAATTCAATCACGTGAATTCTGAAATCCTGAGGCAATAACTATGGAACATCTCCTTCGAAAAAAATCCCTTGAGGAATTGGTGGGGCAGCTTTTTATGATCGGGTTCGAGGGGACCCGGTTTAATAATGACCTTTCTTATTTTTTAAAAAAATTACATATCGGCGGGATCATCCATTTTAAAAGAAATGTCCAGGACCCTTATCAATTGGCTGATTTGAACCGGGAGTTGCAGGAAAAGGCCCTGGAATATTCATCTATCCCCCTTTTAATCGCCATTGACCAGGAAGGGGGCTCGGTGGCCCGTTTGGGACCGCCCTTTACCCAGTTTGAATCCCAGGCGGCAATGGCGTCTTCCCTGAATTCGGAAGAGAAGATTCGTCATTTTGCCCGGACCCAGGCCAGGGAACTGAAACTGGTGGGGATCAACATGGATTTGGCCCCGGTCCTGGATGTCAATTGCCGCGGTCCGGAAGGAATCATGGCTTCCCGGTCGTACAGTCCCGATCCTTTTCTGGCAGCCAGCCTGGGGACCTTATGTATCCGTGAATTTCAGCAGGCCGGGATTATTGCCTGCGCCAAACACTTTCCCGGTATCGGGGATACCGACAAGGATTCCCATGAGGACCTTCCCATTCAACTTAAAGAAAGAAAAGACCTGGAAAGGGTCGAACTGGTCCCCTTTAAGGAGGTTATTAAAATTCCTCCAGGAGCGGTTATGGTTTCCCATATCCGATATCCGGCCTATGATCTTAAATACCCGGCCAGCCTTTCCGGGCCGATCGTTTCCGAACTTCTTCGTAAAAATTTAAGGTATGAGGGTTTAGTTGTAACCGACGATCTGGAAATGGGGGCGATCGGCAAGCATTATGAGATTGAAGAGGCTTTGCTCTTAGCTTTTATCGCCGGGGTGGATTGTCTGATGATCTGTCATACGCCGGAGAAGATCGAAAGGGGTTATTTCTACCTGTTAGATAAAATCAAGAAAGGGAAGATTCCCGAAGATTGGTTTAAAAAAAGCCTGTTACGAATTTTATCCTTGAAACAAGCATTTCTCAAATATTTTTTTCCCGAGCCTGAAAAAGAAATCAAAGAATATTTTTTGGTCAGGAGATAAAAAAATGAAAACCCTTCAGACATCCCCCAAGGAGGAACAGATTGGGGTGACCCGTCAAAAAGATCGAATATCCGCTCTGGAGCAGGAGAAGGTAAAGCTAAAACAGGAATTGGCGGCATCTCGAAAAAAGGCGACTCAATATTTAAAATTTATAGAAAAAGCCTTTGATATCATTTATGAAACAGATGAAAATGGAAAGTTCACCTTTGTCAATCGGGTTACCCAGGCGATCACCGGGTATACCAGGAAAGATCTTGTAGGTTGTCATTACCTGGAATTTGTTTCCCCGGATTTTCAGGAGGAAGTGGCCAGGGTTTATGGAAGACAATTCGTAAATAAGATTCGGAATACCTATTTTGAACTCCCATTGATCACCCGGAACAGAGATAAAATTTGGCTGGGGCAGCACGTTCAATTATTGATGCACGGGAAGAAAGCAACCGGGTTTCAAGCCATCGCCAGAGATATAACCCGGCAAAAACAGACCGAGGAGGCCTTGAAAAAATACCAGGAAGAACTTGAGATACTAGTTGAAACCCGGACAATTGACCTGAAAAAGAAAAATGAAACATTGAACCTGGAAATTGCCGAAAGGAAGCAGGTCGAAGCGGCCCTAAGAGTGAGCGAGGAAAAATATCGTACAATTCTTGAAACCATCGAAGATGGTTACTATGAGGTGGACCTCAACGGAAATATGACTTTTTTTAATGATGCCATGACCCGGATTAACGGTTATTCAAGGGCAGAAATGTTAGGCATGAACAATCGACAATATACTGATGCGGTAAATGCCAAAATTTTATTTCAGGAATTCAACCGGATTTTTCGGTCCGGAGATCCTTCCAAGGGTCTTCAATATGAAGTTATCACCAAAACCGGTGAGAGAAGAAACCTGGCAACCTCGGTTTCTTTGATCCGGGATCGTTCGGGAAATCCGGTTGGGTTCAGAGGTATTTCCCGGGATATTACAGAATTAAAACAGGCGGAGGAGGCCTTACAAAAGGCCCATGCCAAAATGACCCTGTTAATCAATTCCATTTCCTCAATTCTCATCGCCGTTTCCGAAGATAACCGGATCATTTTTTGGAACACGGAAGCCGAGAAACAATTTGGTATCCCGGAGGAAGAAGTTCTTGGGAAACCCCTTAAGGAGGTCAATATTCAATGGGATGGAGATCATATCGTGCGGGGAATATTGGTCAGCCGGAAAGAGAATAGCTCGGTCTGGATGGACAATATCAATTTTATACAGGTTGACGGGAAAGAAGGTCTTCTGGGAATCAAGATCGACCCTGTTTTTGGGGAAAAATCACTGGAAATGGAGACCTTGATCCAGGGAGCCAATATCACCCAGCGTCGGATCATGGAAAACCAGTTAGCCCAGGCCCAGAAATTGGAATCCATCGGTCAATTAGCTGCCGGCATTGCCCATGAAATCAACACCCCGATTCAATACGTGGGGGATAATGTGCATTTTCTGAAGAGTTCATTTGAAGATTTAAACCAGGTCTTAAAAAAATATGGGGCATTAATCAAGTCGATTAAGGAAGGGTTAGCCTTTGACCGGGAAATCGATGAATTAGAGAATATTCTCCAGACGATTAAGATAGATTACCTGTTGCAGGAGATTCCCAGGGCGATTCAACAAACCCTGGATGGTGTGGGGCGGGTCAGTCGTATTGTTCAATCCATTAAGGCCTTTTCCCATCCGGGAAAGGAAGGGAAGGTTGACTTTGATATTAACCAGGCCGTGGAAACAACTATGCTGGTGGCTCGAAACGAGTGGAAATACGTCGCTGAGCTGTTCACCGATTTGGATCCCTCCCTGCCTTTAGTTTCCTGTGTCCCCGGCGATATCAATCAGGTTTTTCTTAATTTACTGGTTAATGCGGCCCAGGCCGTTTCCGAGGTAGTGAAGGGAGGTACCGAAGGCAAGGGAAGGATCTCGATATCCACCCGCCATGATGACTCCTGGGTAGAGATCAGGATAAGTGACACCGGGTATGGAATCCCCAGCGGAATTCAATCTAGAATTTTTGACCCTTTTTTTACGACCAAAGAGGCTGGAAAAGGGACCGGCCAGGGACTGGCCATTTCCCATACGGCTATCGTTGAACGGCACCACGGTTTTTTAACCTTTGATACCGAAATCGACCGGGGGACCACTTTTATAGTCCGATTGCCCATAAAAGATCCCACAGGGGTTTAGAGTTACCGGAGTTTCCTTTATTAGACCTTATGCCTGGAACCCTTTTGTTTAATCGGATCTTACCAGGATTAATGGGGGGGCCGGGAAAAATAATGGTAACTATTGCTTGAGCCCTTTATTTTCCCACCAAGGTTAATACCCTGTTTAGATCTTGGGGCAATTCTGCGCTAAAGGTGATTTGTTTTCCGGTGATCGGATGGGGCAGGGAAAGGGCAGAGGCGTGGAGAAAAAACCGGTTCAAAGGCAGACCTAATTCCTGGCCGCTTTTGGCACCGTAGAGAGCATCCCCCACCACTGGGTGGCCATGGAAAGACAAGTGGGCTCGAATTTGATGGGTAACTCCGGTTATCAGTTGGATTTCAACCAGGGTATGACGTTTAAAGATCTTTATCGGATGAACCCGGGTTATGGCCTGAAAAATTCTGCCTCGCCTCCTGTCATTTTTCTTGAGGATACCTTTCATTTTACGATCATCTGTTGGATCGTGGGCCAGAGGCAGGGAAATCGTCGCCGGTTCCGGAAAAGTTCCTTCGACCAGAGCTTGATAGGTCTTTGTCCATTTTTTGGCTCCCAAGTCTTTTTTTAGTTGCAACCAGCTCGCTTGCTCCAGGGCAACGACCAGCAAACCGGAAGTTCCAGTATCCAGGCGGTGAACCAGGCCGGGTTCCAAGGTTTTGGTTCCAACTCCGATCAGTTGCGGCCAGTGAAAAACCAAGGTGTTGATCAAGGTTCCGCTTTCAAAAGGACTGAGCGGATGAGTCGGCATCAAGCCGGGTTTTTCAATAATCAACAAGGTCTGATCTTCAAATATTATAAATGGTCTGGGTGCTTGATCGGAAAGAGGAAAAGGCGTTAGCGGTCGGGGGAGGTCAATCTCCAGATGATCTCCCGAAGTGACCTTGAATCCTTTAGCGACAGGTCGGCCGTTGATACGAACAGCTTTTATAGAAAATAGTTCTTCTCGGATCCGGCGGGACAGGACCGGCAATTTCCGGTGGACCAGAATATCCGCCCGAACGGTTCCAACCTGGTCCGTTGGGACCACCCATTGGAATCCTTCGGGCGGACAGACAAAAATTGGTTTTCTCAAAGGTTAACTGCCGAGGAGGTCAGGTTAGTTAGGAAGGTTTTTTATGCCGTTTATGCGAGAGTTTTGGGAAACATTCCTTTTGCTCAAAATTCATACCAGACTAAAATTTTAATCCGATAAATTGCCTTGTTTTCCAGTGGTTAAAATTTTTGTTTTACTTAACCTTGAACAAAATCGAATATTATTACAAGCTCTCTACCTATAACCCTGTCATAAGCAATATTCATTTTAGGGAAAAAGGTTTCCGGCTCTAAAAATTAACAAATGGATTTAACCTGAAAGACTAAAGGCCCAATCACCTATTATATAGATTGGCCTTTCTTTTTCGGCGGGCGGCTTCCCGCTGTTTTCGTTTTTTCTTAACGCTTGGCTTTTCATAGAACTCCCGTTGTTTGAGTTCTTTTTTCAGGCCATCCATTTGCATTTTTTTCCGTAACAGCTTTATGCCCGCCTCAATGTTGTTGTCTTTGACAAACACATTGATGGACATTCTTTATAACACCCCTTTCTGATGGAAATATATGAATATAAGGCTTCATATTAAAATTATGATTAAATAAAAAATTTATTTTAACAACAAAATGAAATTTGTCAATCTATTTTTAATAACCACTTGTAATTTTATCTTTATTTTCGGTTGTCCGGGGGGTTTAATCAAAAAGGCCGAATTTTATACGAACTTTATAATAAAAAGGTTCCTGAATAAATAAATTAAGGTTTTAGTGGTTTTTTCCCGGCCTAAGACGATCGGGTTATTGAAAAAGGAAACCATTTCCGAGGTAATTCTAAGCAGTAAATATTAAATAACTAACTTAAAACATGAATAAAATTAAAAAAATAGCCGTCTTTCTCCTTGAAAAAGACATTCGACAAAGCTTTTTTTGCCCTATATCGGGAAGGATAACGGGCCATTAAAAATAAAAAAAATTAATATGAACTGATTCAAATCATCAAAAGCCATTGACTCTCTTTTTTTTTCATACTATAAGAAAGCGGTATTTATACCCTTTGGATATTTTATTTTTTAAAACGAATTATAGTTACTCAATTTTTTTTGTGAGGAGCCCTTTATGTCGAAAGTAACGCTGAATATCAATGGCCGGATCGTACAAGCGGAATCGGATAATACCATCCTGCAGGCGGCAGCCCAGGGGGGTGTTTTTATACCCACTTTGTGCCATCATCCCATGTTGAAACCGGAGGAGGCCTGCCGGATCTGCGTGGTGGAATTGGAAGGGGAAGAAAAATTAATGGCCTCCTGCGCGGCCCTGGTGAAAGAGGGGATGGTGATCCAGACCGATTCCCCGAGGGTTTTGGAGGCACGGAAGGGCATTCTGGAGCTGCTGCTGGAGAATCACTACGGGGATTGCCTGGCCCCTTGCCATCTGGCCTGCCCGGCCGGGATCGATATCCAGGGTTACGTGGCCCATATCAGCCGGGGGGAGTTTTTGGAAGCCCTGAAGCTGATCAAGGAGAAGAATCCCCTGCCTTTATGTATCGGCCGGATCTGCCCCCATTTTTGCGAAGATGCCTGCCGGAGAAACCGGGTGGACCAACCCATTGCCATCAACCCCTTGAAACGGTTTGTGGCCGATTACGACCGGCTGGAGGGGATTAATTATAAACCGGCTATTCCGGCCGACAGCGGCCATAAAGTGGCCATTATCGGGGGAGGACCGGGGGGTCTTTCCGCGGCCTATTATCTGAGGCAACGAGGGCATCAGGTAACTATTTTCGATGCCAAGCCTCAGTTGGGGGGGATGCTGCGATATGCCATTCCGGAATACCGCTTGCCCAAAAAGATCCTGGATCAGGAGATCCAGGGGATACTCGACTTGGGGGTGGAGGTCCGACCGAATCTCTATTATGGAAGAGACATAAACCTGGCCTCCTTAAGGGAAGAGGGGTTTAAGGCCATTTTCATGGCTTTGGGGACCTGGAAATCCTCCCGGTTGGGTTTGGAAGGAGAAGACCAGCCAGGGGTGGTCCATGCCCTGGACCTGTTGATCCGCACCTCCATGGGCGATCCGGTTGACCCGGGGAAGAAAGTCATCATTATCGGGGACGGGAACACAGGTATGGATGCGGCCCGAACCTGCTTACGCCTGGGGGCCGAACAGGTGACCATGCTCTATCGAAGATCCCGAAAAGAAATGACCGCCCATCATGAAGAAGTGGATGCCACGGAGGCCGAGGGGGTCAAGCTGGAATTACTGGTTTCCCCGACCCGGATTATCTCGGAGAACGGCCGCTTCAAGGCCATGGAGTTTATCCGCAACGAATTAAAAGAACCGGATGCCGGAGGCAGGGCCAGACCGGTGCCCATACCCGGTTCGGAGGAAATCTATGAAGCGGATCTGGCCGTTATCTCCATCGGCCAGTTTTCGGACCTGACCTTCCTGCAGAAAGATCCGGATCTGAAAGAATTAGTACTTTCCAAATGGGGAACGCCGGATGCCGATCCCCAGACCCTGCAGACCTCCATCCCCGATCTGTTTGTCGGGGGGGACCTTTTTCGAGGTCCCCAAACGGTCATCCAGGCCATCGCCGATGGACGTACGGCCGCGGGTTCCATCCATCAATTTCTGACCCGGGGTGAAGTAAAAGCGGTTAAAAAGCCCTTCAATATCAGCAAGGGGAAGAAGCTGGCCCAGGTGGACGAGGTGAATTTTGCCGACATCCCCAAAAAAGAAAGGGTCCATCAGCCCCATATGCCCTTGCCGGAACGGAAACACAATTTCAAGGAAGTGGAGGCGACCATAGGCCGGGCCGAGGCCATGGAGGAGGCCAAGCGCTGCCTCTCCTGCGGCTGTCTGGACGTGCTGGATTGCCGTCTCCGTTCTTATGCCGACCTCTACAATGTGGACATAGACAAACTCCCGGTCTGGACCCAAAGGAAGTACCCCCTGTACCAGGAGCATCCTTTCATAACGGTGGATCCCAACAAATGCATCACCTGCCGGAAGTGCGTCCATGGCTGTTCGGAATATCAGGTGCAGAATGCCTTTGAATTGAACGAGGTGGATAAGGAAGGAAACGGAGGTCCTCCGAAATTTATCCCCTCTATCAATGAACGCTGCGTTTCCTGCGGCTTTTGTGTAGCCAATTGTCCCACCGGGGCCTTGACGGAAAAGAGCGACGGGCTGCCCGGCCCCTGGAAACTGGAACGGGTCCGAACCACCTGCACCTACTGCGGGGTTGGTTGTCAACTGTATCTGGAAAAGGTAAACGGCAGGATCGTCCGGGTTACCGGGGTGGATAACACACCGCCTAATTACGGTCACCTGTGTGTCAAAGGCCGCTTTGG
>CAWAKF010000049.1:0-328937 GCA_963782435.1 uncultured delta proteobacterium | reverse complement strand
TCTATTAGGAATCGTTAGTCTGGGGATTGGATTCCTCTCGGATTATGCCATATCTGCAAACCACCCTGGCCAGGTTTTATGATGACTTGAATACAAGTGAGGCCCCACCAGTAATAGAGGGAGTTCTCGCCCAACCGGACCAGCCATTAACGAGTGACTAAACTCCAATGACTTTATTTTCCGGCCGGGTCAGCGTCTGCCGTTGTCCGGATTATCAAACCTCCAATCTGACCGGGGCGGTGGAGAATTGTTTGTCCGCCCTGGAGCCACTCCCTTTGGCTAAAGGTGCCCGAATCCTGCTTAAGCCCAATTGCCTTTCGGCCAATCACGGCCCGGATCAACCGGTCAATACCCGGGTTGAAGTGATTGAAGCCGTAGGGCAGTACCTCCGAAGCCATTATCAGGTCAATCTGATGATCGCCGATTCCGGCGGTATGGGGTCTTACGGCAAGGCCAAACAGGTTTATGCTCTCATGGGGCTGAACCAGGCGGCAGCCCGTCTGGAGGCTGAACTGATTAATCTGGAAGAACTCGGACTCATCGAAATTCACAACCCCAAAGGGAAGATATTGCCAAAATTCAAGGCCACGGCCTTATTGGATCGAGTCGATGTCATTGTCAATCTTCCTAAACTGAAGACACACCTTCTCACTGGATTGACCGGGTCTATAAAAAACTATCTGGGCCTTTTACCCGGTTCGCTTAAAAGGGCGGTTCACGTCATTGCCCCCAACGGTCCGGCCATGGCCCAGGCCCTGGTCGATATTTGGGGCGGGATAAAAACGAAAATCCCCCGGACCTTGAGCCTCATGGATGGGATAATAGCCATGGAAGGGACCGGTCCGACCCACGGTCAGGCCAGACTTGTCGGCCGTCTTATAGCTTCGCCTGATCCGGTTTCCCTGGATGTTATTGCAGCCACTATTATGGGATTTAATCCGGCCAAAATCCAGACGATTTCCCTGGCCTCTGGTGTCGGGTTGGGAATTTCCGATCCGGCCCATATTGAACTTCAGGGGGCAGACTGGGCTGATTTGCCGATCCCTGGTTTTAAACATCCCTTTACCCGAACAAGGGAATGGGCAGAGACGGTTATACCGACCTGGTTGTTCGGAAAGGTCTTTGACCGGTTATATGAAGCCAAACCCAGAGTGAGATCAGAAAACTGCCAGGAATGCGGCCTGTGCGTCCAGGCCTGTCCCTCCCATGCCTTAAGTTTGTCGGAAAAGGGCCTGAATCTTAATAAAGAATTGTGTATCGAATGTTATTGCTGGTCTGGAACATTGTCCTTCCCAAGGTCTTTGGATTCCCCGGGGGCTGAGGGAAAGACTTTGGCCTCGCAAATAAAAGTAAAAAAGTAAACCGCAAGAGTTAATCCCCCGATGTTTTAAAATCCCGGATTACAGCATCAATTGCAAACACGGTGAATCCCCTGTCCCAATAACCTCTTTTCTTCCTGCCTATCGGATCTGATTCAATCAGGTTTTTTGTCGGTCTTCCTTACCGATTCTTTACACCCTGTAAAAAATATTGGCAGGTTTGCCTTCGGAACATCCCTTTTTTAAACTATTTTATTAATAATATTAATTTGTTAAAAAAAGTATACTCGGATTTTTAAGGATTATCCTCTGGCATGATAGTTGCCTTAAGAAAAATATTAGGGCCTGTCGTCTTCCAACAGGATTGTCCTAATTCGGTAAAATTTACTCCTCCGATAGAGGTTGATTTGGATATGGATCAAACTAATCAACCCGGCAAAGGGTTGGAACAAAGGGGAACACATTATCGCCGGCTCTATCAAAAATTTGTCTTCCTGACCCTGATCAGCTCGCTCGTTCCTCTGCTTCTGGTGGGGTGGGGTATTTATATCTATTATTCTAATTTTTCAAGTGCCCGGGTCACGGAATATTTTCAGAGCCAAGTTGAAGACCACAGGAAAATCATTGAGCTGTTTTTAAAAGAAAGGACCGCCGACCTCCAATTGGTGGCTATGACCAATTCCCTGGGAGAGTTGCAAAAACCCGGGAATCTCCAGAGTATCTTGAATGCCATTAATCAGGGGGGGCATTTCTTTACCGATTTAGGGTTAATCAATGCGGAAGGCAGACATTTAGTGTATGTCGGTCCCTATAATTTGATGGATAAAAACTATTCCCAAACATTTTGGTTTAAGGAACTGATGAATAAAGGGGTCTTTATCAGCGATATGTTCATGGGATTTCGTAAGGTTCCGCACTTTATTATTGCCTTTTTACGCATTGAAGGGAGGCGAAGTTGGATATTGCGAGCCACTGTCGATCCGGAATATCTTCGTTCTCTGGTCGAAAATGTAAAAATCGGTCGAACCGGCGAGGCCTATCTTCTGAACCGGGAAGGAATTTTCCAAACCAGCCCGCGTTCCACCGGGGCGATCATGGAAAAGGCCCCACTGTCGGTAGGACAATTTAAGGAAAACAGCGGGACTCGCATTCTGAGTTCTTCTAAGGGAGAAACTGGGCAAACCGGTGCCCGTCAGATCGTCGCCTATGCCTGGCTTAAGGATCCACATTGGCTGCTGATTGTTAAACAGAATTATTCCGAGGCGTACAGGAATGTAAATCACGCCAATCTGGCCACCTTGATTTTCCTTCATTTAAGTCTCCTGGGTATTGTCATAATTACTGTGATCATTACCCGAACCATGATCAAGACTATCAGAAAAAGGGATGAACAAGCCGATCAACTATACCAACAATTGATGCAGGCGGGCAAACTGGCTTCTCTGGGAGAACTCTCGGCCGGAGTTGCCCACGAAATCAATAATCCATTGGCTATTATTCTGACGGAGAATCAGGTTATCCGGGATTCAGTTGAAGAATCATCCGGATTAGATGAGGAATTCAAAAAAGAGTTGCAGGAATCTCTATCCCAGATAGATACCCAGGTGCAACGGTGTAATTTGATCACCCATAACCTTTTACGGTTCTCCCGTCGTAGCGAATCACGGATTGAGATGGTCAATCTTAACGCCTTATTGGAAGAAGTGATTCAATTGGTGGAAGGAATGGCCAAAGGAATGGGAGTCCAATTCAGTATCGACTTGGAAAAGGATTTGAATCCCATTCGTTCCGATCCTTCCCAGCTACAGCAGGTATTTTTAAACTTGATTACCAATGCCATTGATGCCCATGAGGGAAAACTTAACGGGACGATCAGCATCAGCAACCGGTGCGATTTTGAAAGGCGGGGTGTGAATATCATCGTTGCCGATACCGGTTCGGGGATCCCTCCGGAGAATCTGGAAAGGATATTCGACCCCTTTTTTACGACGAAACCGGTCGGAAAGGGAACCGGATTGGGGCTTTCGATTTCTTACAGCATCATTAAACAATTGGGGGGAGAAATTTCGGTAAAAAGTGAAACCGGTAAAGGGACCCAATTCAGCCTCTTCCTCCCCCTAAACCAAATAGGGGATCTTCATGGCAGCGGGAAAGAAATTCTTGACCAGACGTCACCCCAAAATTCCAGGTAGGAAAGAAGGAAATGAGAAGAGCCAAAATCTTATTAGTCGATGATGAAGTTGCCTTTGCCAACAATATAGCCAAACTGATATCTAAACGAGGGCATGACATCGTCACAGTATACAACGGAGAAAGTGCCGTCAAAGCAGTGGATGAAAACGATTTTGACGTGATTGTCCTGGATTTGAAGATGCCGGGCATGGACGGTATGGCGGCTTTGAAGCTGATTAAGGGGAAAAAGCCCGGGGTTGAAGTGATTATTCTTACTGCCCACGGCTCTTTTGAATCGGGTATTGACGGCATGCAACTGGGGGCTTTTGATTTTATTATGAAACCAGTCCGTTTTGATGATCTTCATGAGAAGATTCGACAGGCCTTTCAAAGAAAGTTGATTCTTGAAGAAAAGGGCCTGGGCCTCGAGGCGTAGGTAACAGGACAAAGATTGAATAGGTCTAAACCGATACGGGTTTTATTAATCGATGATGAAAGAGTTTTTGTTGATTCCTTATCCAAAGTGCTCGGGAAAAGGGGCATGGCGGTGAGTGCGGCCTACGACGGATTTTCAGCACTAAAACTCCTTTCCAAAGAAGACCCGGATGTGATTGTACTGGACCTTCGGATGCCGGGGATGGATGGTCTGGCCGTCTTACGGGAGATCCGGGACAAAGGTTCCCTGACCCCGGTGATTTTCCTGACTGGCCATTTAGATATTGATCGGGTGCTTCAGGTCATGGAGAAAGAGGTGGCTTTGGTGCTGTTGAAGCCTTGTCCAATCGAAACTTTGGTTTCAGCCATAGAGAAGGCCTGCAGATCCAAGTCGTTTTCCAAAGAGGGTGCCGATATTCATCCTGACGGTTAGGGGGAACTGGGTGTCATTGGTTTATCAACAAAGAGATCTGTCGGGAAGCTGGAAAATCGTGTCTTCAGACTTGGTTGAGCCTATTTCGGGAAAATAAGTCCGGAGACCTTCAACAAAAGCAGATCATTCCCCTTGAAACTGATTGTTGGATTATTTCCCTTTTTTCTTTTCCTGCTTGGCTTTTTTCTTTTCTTTGGCGGTTTTAGTTGGCTTCTTTTTGGCTTCTTTTTTGGTGTCCATTGATTTTGACATGAATAACCTCCTGATGAAAAATATCTCAATATTATTTAGGGAATTACCTTATCATAGTATAAGGGGCAGGTCAATCCAAGAAGTAAAGTAACTACCGATTCTGGAAGAGATGAAAGGCGCAAATCACTAACGAATGAGAAATGATCCCCTTCCTGATTAATCTTGTGATTTCCTCATAAGGAAATTGAAGAACCTCAAATTCTTCGCTCTCTTCCGGACTTATTTCTGCGATCTTTTTAACATCTCTGGCCAGAAAACTGTGGCAGCGGTTGGTTAAAAAGGCCGGGTTGGGATGAACGAAACCCAGATATTCCCAATTTTTCGATATGTATCCGGTTTCTTCGAGAAGTTCTTTTTGTCCAGCCTCCAAAGGGGTGTACCCGGGGTCCACAATTCCACCGGGTATTTCAAGGGTCACCTCCTCGATTCCAAAACGAAATTGCCTGATTAACAGGACTTCTCCATTTTCGGTCAAGGGGATAACATTAACCCAATCATTACTTTCCAGTATATAAAATGGGGCTTCCCGATGGTTGCGGGGTAGTCGATAATAATCTTCACGGATGGTAAAAATACGAAACGATCCAATTATGTTGGAACGGATCCGATTCCATCGATCGGCCAGGCTCATGGATTGACTCTCTTCGGTTCTGGTTTTTTCATGCCAACAGTCTCCTGTTTTCCTTCATAGGTCGCTTAACGAAAATTTGTCAAGATTATTGTCAATAATTCAAAAAAGAATTGACCGAGCTATTGCCTTTAGACCGGCTGTCGTTTATGATAGAAATATATCAGAGAAAGGTAATCCAAAGAGGAGGTTTAATTATGGAAACTTCTATTGTGAAAATCATGGCCAGGGAAATCCTGGACTCCAGAGGTAATCCTACTGTCGAAGTTGATGTTTTTCTGGAGTGTGGTGCCTGGGGGCGGGCGGCCGTGCCCTCAGGGGCATCCACCGGTATCCATGAAGCCTTGGAACTGAGAGATGGTGATAAGGCCCGTTACGGGGCCAAGGGGGTCCTAAAGGCCGTCAGGCATGTAAATCAAAAACTGGGATCAGCCTTGATGGGTTTTGATGTTTTAGATCAATCCGGTCTGGATCAAAAGCTTTTGGAAGTAGACGGTACACCCAATAAGGGAAAGATGGGAGCCAATGCCCTGTTGGGGGTCAGTCTGGCTTCGGCCCGGGCTGCTGCTGATGCCGTAGGTCTTCCCCTCTATCGGTATCTTGGCGGTATTTCTGCAAATATTTTACCGGTTCCCTGCTTTAATATTTTGAATGGAGGTGCTCACGCCAACTGGCAGGGGACCGATCTTCAAGAATTCATGATTGCCCCGGTGGGGGCCCCCAATTTCCGGGAGGCTTTACGCTGGGGGAGTGAAATTTATCAGGCTTTGAAGGGAGTTCTCAAAAAAAAGGGTTATTCCACCGGTGTTGGGGACGAAGGGGGTTTTGCCCCGGCCCTGAAAACCAATGTCGAGGCTATTGAACTTATCGTACAAGCCATTGAGCAGGCCGGATACCGGCCGGGAGAGCAGATAAGTATCTCACTCGATCCGGCATCCAGCGGTATTTTTGAAAAAGGTCTTTATCATCTACGTACTGAAAACCGTAAAGTTTCAGCGGCCGAGATGATCGGGCTCTATACCGGGTGGGTCAAGAAATATCCCATTGTTTCCATTGAAGATGGTTTGGCTGAAGATGACTGGAAGGGCTGGAAACTGCTCAACCAGAGTTTAGGACAAAAAATTGAACTGATCGGAGATGATCTTTTTGTAACCAATGTGGAAAGGATCCAACGGGGTATTGACGAAAATGCGGCCAATGCCGTACTGATCAAACTCAATCAAATAGGGACGTTGACCGAGACGATTGCGGCTATAAAGATGGCCCGTCAGGCCGGATGGGGTGCCATGGTGTCCCATCGCAGCGGAGAGACGGTAGATAGTTTTATCGCCGATTTTACCGTGGCCATGGGAACCGGTCATCTTAAAACCGGGGCCCCTTGCCGGGGAGAGCGGGTCGAAAAGTATAATCAACTGTTGCGTATCGAAGAAGAATTGGGGGATGCCGCTACGTATGCTGGTCGAAAAGCCTTTGTACGGTAACCTTCCTGTTTAAAAGAAAGGAGGCCCGGGCTTTCCGGACCTCCTTGGAGAGAGGAGAAGAGGGTTAAGGTTAAAATCACAACCGGGTTCGGCCAGGGCCGAAACCGGCACCACAAGGGCCGGCTCCTTGTCCCGGAGTGCTACAAGGACCTTGGCCCCAGTTTCGAAGCCTGCCCAACCCGCGCCGAAAACCAAAGCGCGAGCCGGTCGTGCCCAACTGAGCCGCCTGTTCAGGAGTTAAGACCTTTCGGATATCAAGTCTAAAATCCGTTGCCATAACATGCAATTTATCCCGGAGCGCATTCAGCTCATTTTGTTTGGCCAGGATTTTATCCTTATCAGGTGTTGGGGCGGTCCAGAGGGTCCGCAGTTCCAATCGTTTGGTTTGCATTTCATTGCGTAAAGAAATCGTATCCTTCCAGTGCTTTTCCTGTAATTCTCCTAATTTGGTTTTCTGTTCCGGGGTAAGGTTTAACCTATTACCTATAGCCGGACACTTTTCATTTCTCCCCCAACCATATCCTGGACCGGCGGCAAAAGCCACCCCGGCCAAGGCTATTAGGGCCAATCCAATCATCCATAATTTTACTTTGCCTGCCATTCTGTCCTCCTTTGGAAATAATATTTTATAACTTTAATATTTTTTCAAAACTCGTGCCAAAGAAGATTTTATTGGTTAACTCAATGTATTTACATATTGTTTTAAGTAAAACGCTAAACCTGGAGTTTTAATATTTTCGACACTTTTGTCGATCACGGCTTAATTCTATAATGGTTCACGCTGTGCTTTCATGGGGGAAATTGATGTTTATCTAATTATTTATAATAGTTAAGGTAAATATTTTTTTATCAAAATTTTTCGACAATTGCCAACCTAATGACCCTTGAAAAAAGGAATTCGACAAAGTCATCACCAAACCAGGCAATTATGAAAGATTTTATTCTGGGAGTGAAAACAAAGGAAAAGGGAGAGTGCTTCTATGGTATCGTTTTAATCCCTCAGGAGATTAAGAAACGGAAGAACATTAATAGGATCTTGCGCTCTTCGACGAATCCGTTTGATAAATTATGATAAACTCAGAAAAATGAAAGAAGCCCTTATTGCTTTAACAGGGTATAGTCGTGTTGAGAAGGGGTTTTTCCCATCTCCAAGATGCCGGTCAGATTACCCTTTATCTTTTCTGGCGGCATATTAAGCATAAGGCTTTTGAAGTTTTCCACGCATTCCGGGCAGAGTTGGGTGCCACTAACTTCTTCAATAATGTTCATGGCATCCCCCGGACTCAGCCCTCTCCGATAGGGGCGATCGCTGATTAAGGCATGATAGGTGTCGGCTACGGCCGTCATCCTTGCCCAAAGCAGTATCTTTTCCCCTTTGAGTCCGTTTGGATACCCTTTTCCGTCAAACCGTTCATGGTGATGGAGTATGACTGGAAGAAGGGGTTTGATACTTGGAATAGATCCCAGAATAGAAGCCCCAATAATAGGGTGTTCCTTGATGACGGCAAATTCTTGGGGCGTAAGCCGTCCAGGTTTTAATAGGATGGTGTCCGGAACTCCGATTTTTCCAAGATCATGCAATCTTCCTGCAATACCCAGAGACTCAATCTCTTCGTGGTCGGCATTCATATGAGCCGCCATCCTTGCCACAAGCTCTGCCACGGCTTCGGAATGTCCTCTGGTATATTGATCGCGGGCCTCCAAGGCGACGATGAGGCTGGTTATGCTGGCCAGCATCATCGTCCGCTCTGAGTCGAGGCGTTCCCTTTCTTTGAGTAGGATAAGGAAGTGGTCTGAAAGCAGTTTTTCTACCGTAATAAGAACCTGCTCCAGGTTGAAGGGCTTGATCAGATAACTGGCTGCTCCCCATTGAAGCATACGGCGCATGATGGCTCGATCACAATTGGGGCTCATCATGACAAAGGGAATGGTGGCCAAGGCAGGGTCGACATGAATTTTTTTGCATAACTCGACTCCGTTCATTTCCGGCATATCGATATCGCTTAAGATCAGGTCGGGACGTAGGTCTTGAACCCGCACCAGGGCCTGTTTCCCATTTTCTGCGGTTATCACCTGAAAACCCTCCTCTGACAGGGCCTGAGAAAGGAGTTGCCTTATTTTCAATGAATCGTCTACCACCAAGACCAACCGCCCACGGTGAAATCTTGATTTTTCAAGCACCCTTTCGATGGTATCGTTTAATTGAGTCTGGGCCTCTGACTTTGAAACATAGGCGGCGGCTCCTACCCTAAATCCCTGTTCAATATCGCGATCCGATTCCAAGGAGCTTAGTATAATTACAGGGATACCCCTTGTGTGCGGATTGCCTTTAAGCTTCTCACAAAGACCGAACCCATCCAAATGAGGCATTTCAACATCAGTGATTATTAGGTCAAAATTACCGGAAAGGGACTGCTCAAAACCTTTCTCTCCGTCCTCCGCTTGACTGACAACGGCCCCGAATTTTTCCAGCTGACGGGACAATGCTTTCCGAATAATCAAGCTGTCATCTACGATGAGTATGTTTGGTTGATTCATCCCCATAAATCCTCTGGTTTTGTGCAGACCAACACACCGGCACCTGGCTTTCATGGATTATTTTCGGCATATTGAGGCTTAAACTTTAATCGTCTTTCTTTTTAAATAGTTAAAATGATCGAGAATAGACTGAAACGGCCTTGACAGGTTGTCTCCTTCCCAATATACTTCCCACAGTAAGCGACTAAGCATTCATAATAAATAAGGATTATGTGTGTGAATTTCTCCTTCCCAGATCAAGCGGCCTTCACTCCCCCCCAATTTTCAGACAGGCTCCTCGTTTTTTCCCGTGGGGGCCTGAGGATCGCCTTGATTCTTTTCCTCTTTTCCCTCCCCTTGGCTTATATTTCCTCGGTCCGGGAAATAACCCTGGGTTTGGCCGTTTTCTTCCAGATTATGATCATGATATTGAAGAGACAGGGCTTGCCGGAACGAACTCCCCTGGATTGGCCTCTTTTGGCCTGGGTGGGGGTGACCATGTTATCTTTGGTTTGGGCGGTCAATCCGGCGTACAGTTTTCATGAATTTAAGGGAGATATTCTGAAAGGGGTCCTTGTTTTTTATCTTCTGGCCTATACCACCCGAGAATCAGATGATCGAAAACGGCTGTTAGGCTCCCTGCTCTTGGGCAATCTCTTTATGGTCCTGTTTGCCATTTGGGATTTCTGGCAAACCGGCGGCTCTCTCGGGGACTTCGAAATCAGAGCCAGGTCGCTTCATTCAAGTTATCCGGAATTTGGGGCATATTTAATTACTATTCTGCCTATCGCACTTTTATCTTTTTTTTCTCCCCTGACGAAATCCTATCGTTGGTTTTTGGGAGCCTTGGTATGTCTAAATTTATTTTGTATTTATATAACGTTTGGAAGGGCCATGTGGTTGGCGGCAGCCATAGAAATTTTGCTGGTATTCTGGCTTTTAAAAAAAAGGAAATTGGTCTTAATTTTTTTGCTGAGTCTCCTTCTGCTTCCTCTGGTGCTTCCCAGGTCTGTCTGGTTTCATGGTGAGCATCTTAACTATTCCGGAGAGGTCAGTTCTCAAAAAATCGGCGGCACAGGTGGGGATCTCATTGACATTTGGAAACTCGCTTATACGTTTATTCTCGACCGACCTTTTCAAGGGATCGGTTATGGACGTCATAGTTTTTCAAGTGCGTTTCCGGATTTCCGGGCGAGACACCAGCCGTTACTCTGGCATGCCCATAATACCTTTCTGAACATAACTTTTGAGATGGGGATTCAGGGTCTATTGGCTTTTCTTTGGTTGATAGGGGCCGTTCTGTTTCATGCCTATCATCGGGGAAAAACCAGTCCGAATTCCTGGTCCGGATTATTGAATCAGGCGTTGTTGGTTATGGTGATTGGGTTTTTTATCCGAAATTCTTTTGATGATTTGTATATCGATGACAACTTGTTATTGTTCTGGTGTCTGGTTGGGGCGGCATTAGCCCCTTCCAAGGAAGGATAATTATTTGGGTAATAATCTTTAACATTATATGATAGTTGAGAAAATTCAGCCGAAACCATGTCCATTTAAATTCAAATTGGGAAAGAAATCGGCTAAGATATCTCGCTAATGACAAATTAAGGAGGCGCGAATCATGGATAAAAAGATCACCGAAGGGATGAAGGATTTTTTTGAACGGCTGGGGCTGCCTGAAGAACCTTTTGGGATGTTTTATACCGATCAAGAACCGGTAAAAGGTTATTCTCCCAAACCGGGGATTCTTCCGACCAGCGAGATGGAGAAAAGAGGGGAAATCAACTGGGGTTCTATTTGGGGGGACTTTTCCTGTGTTATCGGGAATATCTGGCGGGCCAGGCGTATGGGGTCTGTGGCCTTTTTTGACCGGGAGCGGTTCGGCTGTCTGGGTGGGGCCTTTTATCTGGGTTTTTTAAAACCGCAGTTGGAGTTCATTGCTCATTATATCTCCTCCGGTATCCCCAATCAAATCCAGGGTGAACATTATCTGGAATCAGCAGATATATCCCGGAGATTTTTTCAGGAGGTGGACCCCAGACCGGCACCGGCCAGATATTGTGTTTTTAAACCCCTCCATCTGTTTTCTTCGGAAGAACAACCGGAATTGATCATCTTTTTTGCCCGCGGGGAGGTCCTGTGCGGCTTGAATCAACTGGCCACCTTTGTCACCAATGACTTTGAAGCCGTGTATTCCCCTTTCGGAGCCGGATGCACCAACCTGGTGACTTGGCCACTTAAATTTCTGGCCGAAGGGAAACTTAAGGCGGTCCTGGGCGGATGGGACCCTTCGGATCGCAAGTTTTTTAAACCCGATGAGTTGGCCTTTACCATTTCTTGGGAAATGTTCGAGAGAATGGTCCGGCGATGGCCGGAGTCTTTTCTAAAGACCCCTACTTGGGAAATAGTCAGAAAAAAGATCGATCGCAGCCGGCGGATGTGGAAAGAATAATACCCTTGTATTAATTTTTTTATTGAAGTTTGGGAAAAAAAATATATAATAATAAATTTACAGGGCGGAAAAATATACCTATTCAATAAATAACCTACCGAATTTAATAAATAAATATATTTATAAAGGGTTGGGTTTTGTTTTTTCCTGCTTTTTTGAAATAAAGATTCTAAACAGGAAAACAACTGGAAATAAATTTGTTGAATATTATTTTCAATAGGTTATAATTAAAGGATTGATTTCAAGGCTATTCGGCCAGCGTAGCTCAGTCCGGTAGAGCGACTGATTTGTAATCAGTTGGTCGGGGGTTCGAATCCCTTCGCTGGCTCCAGGAAGGGTGTTTCGGTAACAAGTAATATAAGATTGATATTTTTTCTGTACCTCTTTTAAATTGAATCCACATTGGGAGGGGTTCCCGAGCGGTCAAAGGGAACAGACTGTAAATCTGTCGGCCATGCCTTCGGAGGTTCGAATCCTCCCCCCTCCACCAGCCAAGAAAGGGTATGGTATCCATTGACGGGAATCCGGACAATGGGAAAGGGTGTAGGAGATAGGGTAAGTAGAGCCGTATTGTTAAAACTACAGCCATAGGTTCTCTTTTCCTCAACCACAAAAAGCGGGAGTAGCTCAGTTGGCTAGAGCGTCAGCCTTCCAAGCTGAGGGTCGCGGGTTCGAATCCCGTTTCCCGCTCCAAAAAAACTATTTGTAATCGAACACAAGAGGATAAACAGGCCAAAAAGAACAGGGCCCATGTAGCTCAGTTGGTAGAGCGCATCCTTGGTAAGGATGAGGTTCACCGGTTCAATCCCGGTCGTGGGCTCCAGAATAATTTAATTACATTCAGTAGAAGCTCGAATATCGTTTTTAATTAGACAAAATTACAACACAAACTAAAGGTCAGTCCCACCCGGCGGAGGGGCTATCTGTTGATGTAATGGATTCAACCTAAGGATTAAATTTTTAACCAAAGGGAGGCGGGGAGATGTCGAAGAAGAAATTTGAGCGGACGAAGCCGCATGTGAATGTAGGGACGATCGGGCATATAGATCATGGAAAGACGACGTTGACGGCGGCGATCACCTTATGTTTATCGAAGACGGGGATGGCGAATTATGTACCGTTTGATCAGATAGACAAGGCACCGGAAGAGAAAGAACGGGGGATCACGATAGCGACGGCGCATGTGGAGTATGAGACGAAGAAGCGGCATTATGCGCACGTGGATTGTCCGGGACACGCGGATTATATTAAGAACATGATAACGGGTGCGGCGCAAATGGACGGAGCGATCCTGGTGGTAGGGGCCGATGACGGACCGATGCCGCAGACGAGGGAGCATATATTACTGGCCCGGCAGGTAGGGGTGCCGTATGTGGTTGTTTTTTTGAACAAGGTGGACATGGTCGATGACCCGGAATTGATCGAATTGGTGGAGTTGGAGTTGCGGGAATTGTTGACCAAGTATGAATTTCCAGGGGATGAGATACCGATTGTCAAGGGGTCGGCGTTAAAGGCCTTGGAATGCGGCTGCGGGAAAGAAGAATGCAATAATTGTAAGCCCATATTGGAATTGATGGAGGCGGTGGACAAGTTTGTGCCGGAGCCGATCCGGGATATAGAGAAGCCGTTTTTGATGCCGGTGGAGGATGTGTTCAGTATTTCAGGCCGTGGGACGGTGGTGACGGGCCGGGTGGAACGAGGACAGGTGAAGGTAGGGGAAGAAGTGGAGATCATCGGGATTCGGCCGACGGCGAAGACGATCTGTACCGGGGTGGAGATGTTCCGAAAGACCTTGGACCAGGGACAGGCGGGAGACAATTTAGGGTTATTGCTTCGAGGGACGAAGCGGGACGATGTGGAGCGTGGGCAGGTAGTGGCCAAGCCGGGAAGTATCACCCCGCATACCAAGTTTAAGGCCGAGGCCTACATATTGGCCAAGGAAGAAGGGGGCCGGCACACACCGTTTTTCAATGGATATCGGCCGCAGTTTTATTTTCGAACGACGGACGTGACCGGGGTGGTAACGCTGCCGGAAGGGGTGGAGATGGTGATGCCCGGGGACAATGTCTCGGTGGAGATATCGTTGATCACGCCGATCGCCATGGAGAAGGAACTTCGTTTTGCCATCCGGGAAGGGGGCCGCACGGTCGGTGCCGGTGTCATCTCGGATATTATCGAATAAGAAAAAATCAGGCCGAAGACTATAAGACTAAAGGCTGAAGGCCACAGAAAACTAACTAAAATGATTTTACCTTCAGCCTAAAAGCCTTCGGTCTTAAGTTAACAGCCTTCAGCCTATAAGGACTTAAAATGCGTGATATCATCATATTATCTTGTACTAACTGTAAAAGAAAAAATTATACGACTACCAAGAATAAGAAGAAAACCCCTGATAAGTTAGAATTTAAAAAATATTGTCCTTCTTGCCAGAGCCATACTGCGCACAAGGAAACCAAATAGGTCCAAGGGGTGATTATCTGGTCTTACAGGCCAGTAGCTCTAATGGTTAGAGCACCGGACTCCAAATCCGGGTGTTGGGGGTTCGAATCCCTCCTGGCCTGCCAATCTTTTATTGAATATTAAATTAAAGAGGCCCTGGTATCATATGAAGAAGGTCAAACCGAAAAAAAAACAGGGGATGATTGAATCCGATAACAAGCCCGTGGAAAAGGTGAATGGGTCTGGCAACGATGGTGAAATTTCGATTGTGACCAAAAGCAAGGAAAAAGGAAATTTAAAAAAAACCGGCCGTAAAGAGGAGCCGGAAGAAGGATTGGCCACCAAATGGATAGGAAAAATCCAATGGATCGGTCAGGTTAAAGATTTTTTGCGCGAGGTCCACATTGAACTTAAGAGGGTAACCTGGCCTTCCAGAAAAGAAACGGTTGCGGCAACCGGAATGGTGATTATATTGTCCGTTCTGATCGCTTTTTTTCTGGGATTGTTGGATGTTGGACTGTCCAAAGCAGTCGGAATAATCTTAAAAAGATCATAGGAAAAGGCGGGCCTGTGGAACACAAATGGTATATTGTTCATACCTATTCCGGTTTTGAACACAAGGTGAAGATAGCCTTGGAAGAGCATATCAAATCCTTGGGGAAAGAAGAATTTTTTTCCGATATCTTGGTTCCCACTGAAAAGGTGGTGGAATTAGTCAAAGGGGAGCGTAAGACGTCATCCCGAAAATTTTATCCGGGTTATATACTGGTTCGCATGGAACTCAATGATGAAACCTGGCATCTAGTTAAAGATACTCCCAAAGTAACTGGCTTTATTGGAGAAAAGAATAAACCGGTTCCTATTCCTGATGATGAAGCGCAGAAAGTTATTGAACAAATGGCTGAAGGGGCCATTAAACCTAAACCCAAATTCTTTTTTGAAGAGGGGGATGAAGTACGGGTGATCGACGGACCATTTTCCAATTTTAACGGGGTCGTTGAAGAAGTCAAACCCGATAAGGGGAAGATTAAGGTCTTAATCAGTATCTTCGGCCGGGCCACCCCTGTCGAACTTGATTTTGTTCAAGTGGCGAAGTTATAAAAGCAGGAGCCAGTATCCAGTAGTCAGAATTCAGGATAAAAAACTCCATGAAGAAAAATTCCTCCCC
Organism: uncultured delta proteobacterium; assembly: GCA_963782435.1. GTDB lineage: Bacteria > Desulfobacterota > RBG-13-43-22 > RBG-13-43-22 > RBG-13-43-22 > RBG-13-43-22. The sequence goes on along the minus strand of CAWAKF010000049.1, from coordinate 313,641 downwards.
TTCTGACTTCTGAATTCCGGATTCTGAATTCTTTTTTTGAATAACAAAGGAGAACAGAAATAATGGCAAAAAAAATAGTTGGGTATATTAAACTTCAGGTGGCGGCAGCCCAAGCCAATCCCTCTCCACCCATTGGCCCTGCCTTGGGTCAGCACGGCGTAAATATCATGGAATTTTGTAAAGCCTTTAACGCCCGAACCCAGGGTCAGGAAGGTATGATTATCCCGGTGGTGATCACTGTTTTTTCCGATCGATCCTTTACCTTTATCACCAAAACGCCACCGGCATCGATATTGTTAAAGAAAGCCGCTCAGATCGCCAAAGGGTCCAAAATACCCAACCGGGATAAAGTCGGAAAAGTCAGTTCAATGCAAATTGAAGAAATAGCAAAGCTCAAAATGCCTGATTTAAATGCCAACACCCTGGAAGCAGCCAAGAGGATTATTGAAGGAACAGCGTTGAGCATGGGGATTGAAATTGCCTAAGATTCTTAGAGAGGTAGGTTAGAACGTTATGTCAGATAAAGGGAAAAAATATAAAAAAGCTGTCGACCAGGTGGATCGAACTAAACGCTACCCGTTGGAAGAAGCGATCCAGTTGGCCTTGTCCTCTTCTTTTACCCGCTTTGATGAAACCGTAGATTTGGCGGTTCGATTGGGAGTAGACCCCCGACATGCCGATCAAATGGTCCGGGGGGCTGTCGTCTTACCCAATGGGACGGGGAAGACCACCCGGGTTCTGGTTTTTGCCAAGGGAGAAAAGGAAAGGGAGGCTCTGGAGGCGGGGGCGGATTTCGTTGGGGCCGACGAGATTGTTGAAAAAATAAAAGCCGGGTGGACGGATTTTGACAAGGCGGTTGCCACCCCGGATTTGATGGGTACTGTGGGAAAAATCGGGAAGATCTTAGGACCCAGGGGGTTAATGCCTAATGCCAAGACCGGAACGGTTACCTTTGATGTGGCCAAAGCGGTTAAAGAAATCAAGGCCGGGAAAATTGAGTTCAGGGCGGAGAAAAATGGAATAGTGCATGCCCCGGTCGGGCGGGTTTCTTTTGGTGCAGAAAAACTGATCCCCAATATCATGTCCTTGTTTGACACCTTGGTGCGACTCAAACCTTCCAGCAGTAAAGGAACCTATCTTAAGAATGTAACGATTTCAACCACCATGGGACCCGGGATAAAAATAGATCCCTCTTTTGTTAAGGAAATAGCAAAATAAATAGCTCATAGCTCATAGGAAAAAATAAAAAAATACTTTTAAACTAAGAGCTGTGAGCTAAGAGCTATAAGCTCTCGAATTTGGTTTTAGGGTTGAAGACCGCAGGTGCCTTATAAGGCCTAAATGAACCCATTCAGCCTGCCGAGACTCTGGGGAAATAAACTCAGCCGTCGTCGTCACGGACTTTAAAACCTTGATAAAAACCTAATAAAGAAAGGAGGAACCAATCGTTGAAACGGGCTGAGAAGGAAAAGATCGTGACCGACCTCCATCAACGTTTAACCCAGGCCAAGGCCGTTTTTATTACCGACTTTCGTGGGTTGAATGTCGGGTCGTTAAACCGCCTTCGCCGCGATCTGCGGCAGGGCGGCGATGAGTATCAGGTAGTAAAAAATACCCTTTTTAACCGGGCTGCCCAAGAGACCCCAATGACATCCCTGAAAGATCTATTTGTCGGTCCTTGCGGGATTACCCTTAGCTACCAGGATCCGGTGGCCGCGGCAAAGATTTTGGCGGATTTTTCTAAAGACCGCGAGACTTTTGTCTTTAAGGGCGGGGTGTTGGAAGGAAAACCCATTTCCGGGGAAGCGATCCGGCAACTGTCTAAAATGCCTCCCCGCGATGTTTTGTTGGGGCAGGTACTATCTTCACTCATTGCCGTGCCGACGGGTTTTGTATCCACCCTGGCCGGAATTATTCAGAAATTTATGGGGACCTTAAAGGCTATTGAAGAACAAAAAGCCGAGGCCTAAAAGAAAGTAAGGAGGATATATTTAAGATGGCTGAGAAAATAACCAAAGAAGATGTGATCGAGTTTATTTCAAATATGACGGTCTTAGAACTGTCGGAATTAGTCAAAGAACTGGAAGATAAGTTCGGCGTTAAGGCGTCGGCCCCGGTTATGGCCATGGCCGGCATGGGGCAAGCTCCGGCTGAAGCCCAGGTCGTGGAGGAACAGACGGAATTTTCAGTAATTATAACCGGAGTAGGGGACAAGAAGATCCAGGTGATTAAAGAGGTCCGGGCCATTACCAGCCTCGGGCTAAAAGAGGCCAAGGACGCCGTAGAAGCCCTGCCGAATACCATTAAAGAAGGGGTCTCCAAAGAAGAAGCCGAAAAAGTTAAAAAACAACTGGAAGAAGCCGGCGCGACTGTAGAAATTAAGTAGTCAAATTTATTAACGAAACTTTGAATCCTCACCTTTCTCTTTATTCTCTTTTTCTGGAAAATAAAGGGAGGTGAGGATTCTACGTCAATTAGAGTCTTCCAACAGGGCATCAGACAAGGTTAGCAGGATTCCAATTCCGTAGATACCAAAAGAAGGAGCAAGAATGAAAGAACGGTCTATTCATAACGTTCGATTTCGAAAAAATTTCGGTCGTATCGAAAAAATCATCGATATTCCCAATTTAATCGATATGCAGAAACAGTCCTACGAACGGTTTCTGCAAAAAAACACCGATCCCGAACAGCGGGAAAAAGTGGGGCTTCAAGGGGTCTTTAAAAGCGTTTTCCCCATCCGCGATTTCAGCGGGATGTCTTCCCTGGAATTCGTTCGTTATTCTTTTGGAGAGGTTAAATATGAGGTAGGGGAATGTCTCCAAAGGGGGATGACTTATGAAGTGCCAATGAAAATAACGGTCCGCCTCATTGTCTACGATCTGGACAAGGATACCGGAAGTCAGACTATCCGGGATATCAAGGAACAGGACATCTATTTCGGGACTATCCCTTTGATGACCGATAAGGGGACGTTTATTATCAATGGGACGGAACGTGTGGTGGTCAGCCAACTCCATCGTTCCCCGGGGATATTTTTTGATCATGACAAGGGGAAGACCCACAGCAGCGGACGTTTATTATATTCGGCCCGTATTATTCCTTTAAGGGGATCCTGGATCGATCTGGAATTTGATGCCAAGAATATCGTCTACGTCCGTATAGACCGTCGTCGCAAGTTCCCGGTCACCATCTTATTAAAGGCCCTGGGATATACCAACCAGGACTTGTTGAATTTCTTTTATGAACGGGAACGGATAACGATTGAGGACGGGAAACTCAAACGGGAAGTCAATCCGGATTTCCTGCTGGGGAAAAAGGCCCCCCGTGACATTGTCCATCCTTTGACCGGCGAGGTCATTGCCAGAAAAAACAAAAAAATAAATAAACGCATCATCAAGATGCTTCAAGAGGCCAAGATTTCATCTCTGGCCGCTAAACACGAAGACCTGGAAGGGTTTTTCCTGGCTCAGGATTTGATCGACCCGGCGACGGGTGAAATCATTGCCGCCGGTAATGAGGCCCTGACCAAAGAAAAGCTGGATTTGATTATTCAAAAAAAGGTTTCCTATTTTGACCTGCTTTTCATAGATGGAGTCAACGTCAGTTCGTCGCTTCGGGATACCCTGGTCATGGATAAGATTTCCAGCACCGAAGAGGCCATCCTGGAAATCTATAAAAAACTACGCCCCAGCAACCCGCCCACCCTGGAAGTGGCCAATAATTTTTTCCAAAATCTTTTTTTCAATGCTGAAAATTATGACCTATCTTCTGTGGGACGGCTTAAACTGAACCGGAGATTGGAAGAAGATATCCCTTTAACTGAACGGACCTTGCGCAAAGAAGATATCCTATTGACGGTCAAGAAGCTGATTGAGTTGAAAGATGCCAATGGACCGGTGGATGATATCGATCATTTGGGAAACCGACGGGTTCGAGCCGTCGGGGAACTGTTGGAAAACCAATATCGCATCGGTTTAGTGCGCATGGAACGAACGATCAAAGAACGGATGACTTTGCAGGAAATTGAGACCCTTATGCCCCATGATTTGATCAACCCTAAGCCGGTGGCCGCCGTGGTAAAGGAATTTTTCGGCACCAGCCAGCTCTCTCAATTCATGGACCAGACTAATCCGCTTTCGGAAATTACCCATAAGAGAAGGCTTAGTGCCTTGGGCCCGGGTGGTTTGACCCGTGAACGGGCCGGTTTTGAGGTTCGGGATGTGCATCCCACTCATTACGGACGGATTTGTCCTATAGAAACTCCGGAAGGTCCTAATATCGGTTTAATCGTCTCCCTGAGTACCTATGCCCGTGTCAATGAGTTCGGATTCATCGAAACCCCCTATCTGAAGGTCAATGATGGGGCCGTAACCCGGGAGGTTAATTTTCTGAGTGCCATGGATGAAAAGGATCTCAATATCGCCCAGGCCAACGTTTTGGTGGATAAATCGGGAAGGATAATGGATGCCACGGTTTCCGCCCGGAGGGACGGGGAATTCATCATGGTCAATCAGGAAGAAGAACCAATTCACATGATGGATGTTTCACCCAACCAACTGGTCAGCGTTGCCGCTTCTTTGATCCCATTTCTGGAAAACGATGATGCCAATAGGGCCTTGATGGGGTCCAATATGCAGCGTCAGGCTGTTCCTTTATTGTCCTGCCGGGCCCCAATAATCGGGACCGGGATTGAAGAGGTCGTGGCCCGGGATTCCGGTGTTACCGTGTTGGCAAAACGGGACGGGATTGTTGAGGATGTGGACGCTGATCGTATTGTCGTTCGTTATCTGTCGGATAAAGAATCTGAAAAGACTCTGGGGGCCGATGTCGAAATCTATAAAATGACTAAATTCCAGCGTTCGAATCAAAACACCTGTTTTAACCAAAGACCGATTGTTAGAAAGGGAGACTTGGTTGGCAAGGGGCAGGTTATTGCCGACGGGCCGTCTACCGAACAAGGAGAACTGGCTTTGGGAAGGAATGTTCTGGTGGCCTTTATGTCCTGGGGAGGCTATAATTTTGAGGATTCGATCTTGGTGGGAGAGCATTTAGTAAAAGAAGACGTCTTTACCTCCATCCACATTGAAGAATTTGAATTGATTGCTCGGGACACCAAGCTGGGCAGAGAAGAGATCACTCGCGATATCCCCAACCTCGGAGATGAATCCCTTAAGAATTTGGATGAAAGCGGGATCATTAGCATCGGGGCAGAAGTAAACCCGGGTGATATCCTGGTTGGGAAGATCACCCCTAAAGGCGAAACCCAGCTTTCCCCTGAAGAAAAGCTCCTTCGGGCCATCTTTGGGGAGAAAGCCGGTGATGTCAAAGATACCTCCTTGAGGGTTCCTCCTGGCATAGAAGGGATTGTAATTGGGGCCAATGTTTTTTCTCGTAAAGGCGTTGAACGGGATTCCCGGTCCAGAGCCATAGAAGAGGAAGAAATCTCCCGAATCATGAAGGACCAGAATGATGAAATTCAGATAGTACAGCGGGAAGCCCTGCTTCGGTTGAAAAAAATATTAACCGGAAAAATATCAGCCGGATCGATTAAAGAAGAACGTAGCGGAAAGGTCGTTATTGCACGGGGTGAAAAATTTACCGCCGAGCGTTTAAGCCGGATCCCGGTAAAAAAATGGAAGGAACTTTCGGTTGCTAAGGGAAAAGAACTGAAAGAGGAAGTAGATAAAATCATAAAAGATTATCAGGAACAAGTTGCTTTAATCAAAGAAAGTTTCGAAGGGAAGATCTCCAAATTGAAAAGAGGGGACGAACTCCCTCCGGGTGTGGTCAAGATGGTCAAGGTCTATGTGGCCGTCAAACGCAAACTTTCAGTGGGTGATAAAATGGCCGGGCGGCATGGAAATAAAGGGGTGGTTTCCAGGATCCTTCCCACCGAAGATATGCCATGTTTCGCTGATGGAACACCGGTGGATATTGTCCTGAATCCCTTAGGGGTCCCTTCGAGGATGAATGTGGGCCAGGTTATGGAAACCCATCTGGGATGGGTCTCGAAGGAACTTGGGAAAAAAGTTGCCAATCTATTGAATTCATTGGGAAGAGATGGAGAGACCCGTCGTTTGATTCGAAAAATATACGAATCTAAAAAAGTGGACGAATATGTGGAAAATCTCTCTGAAGAATACCTGCCTGTTTTGGCCAATCAGTTTAATGAGGGGATCCATATGGCCACCCCGGTTTTTGATGGAGCCAAAGAAGAGGATATTGAAAGACTGCTTAAGTTAGCCGGATTGAAAGAAACAGGTCAATCAGTCCTCTATGATGGTCGGACCGGCGAACGCTTTGACCGCGAAGTAACCGTAGGGGTCATGTATATGATGAAATTGCATCATCTGGTCGATGATAAGATTCATGCTCGTTCTATTGGCCCTTATTCCTTAGTCACCCAACAGCCCTTGGGGGGGAAGGCCCAGTTCGGCGGGCAGCGTCTCGGAGAAATGGAAGTCTGGGCCATGGAGGCCTACGGGGCCGCTTTCACCTTGCAGGAGTTTTTAACGGTCAAATCGGATGATGTGGTTGGCCGTACCCGGATGTATGAAAAAATCGTCAAGGGGGATAATATCCTTGAAGCTGGGCTGCCGGAATCCTTCAATGTTCTGGTGAAGGAATTACAAAGCCTGGGTTTAAATGTTGAGCTCCTTGAGGGAGAACCCCAAACAGAAACCCATTAGGGATTGCCGATTGCGGAATTGAAAGACAAAAAATCTAAAAAAAGAATTCCTAAATCCGAAATCCAAAATTGAACCGTACACCTTAAACCTTTTCGTTTAAAGGAGTTTACCTTGGAAGATCTATTCAGCTATTTTGCCAAGCCCAAAGACCCGTTGAATTTTTATGCCGTTAAAATTTCTCTGGCCTCTCCGGAGAAGATCCGGGAATGGTCTCATGGTGAGGTGAAAAAACCGGAGACCATTAACTATCGGACCTTCAAGCCGGAAAGGGACGGTCTTTTTTGTGCCAAGATATTCGGCCCGACCAAGGATTATGAGTGCAACTGCGGAAAATATAAGCGTATGAAGCACCGGGGAGTGGTCTGTGAAAAATGCGGGGTGGAGGTCATCCAATCCAAGGTCAGACGGGAACGGATGGGACATATTGAACTGGCCAGTCCGGTAGCCCATATCTGGTTTCTGAAGAGTCTCCCCAGTAAAATCGGCACACTTTTGGATCTGACCCTCAAAGAACTGGAGAAGGTTCTATATTTTGAAGCCTATATTGTTTTGGAATCCAAAGAACCGTCTTTACCGGTTCGAAGCCTGTTTTCCGAGGAGCGTTACCGTCAGATTAAAGAAGAATTTGGAGACAGGGTGGTGGCCGGGATCGGGGCTGAAGCCATCCAGGGTTTATTGAAAAACCTGGATTTGGCCGCCGAATCCATAGCCTTGCGGGAAGAAATCCAAACGACCCATTCGGAAGCGAAAAAGAAGAAAACCATTAAGAGGCTTAAGGTCATTGATGCCTTTAAGGATTCAGGAAACCGACCCGAATGGATGGTCATGACCGTCATACCGATATTACCACCCGATCTCAGACCCCTGGTCCCTCTGGACGGAGGACGATTTGCCACTTCTGATCTGAATGACCTTTATCGCCGGGTTATCAACCGGAACAATCGTCTGAAACGGCTGCTGGAACTCAATGCTCCGGATATCATTATCCGAAATGAAAAAAGAATGCTTCAGGAAGCGGTTGACGTTTTGTTTGATAACGGACGAAGGGGAAAGGTGATAACCGGTACTAATAAGCGCCCCCTAAAGTCTTTAAGCGATATGCTTAAAGGCAAGCAGGGACGGTTCCGGCAAAACCTGTTAGGCAAACGGGTCGATTACTCAGGCCGGTCAGTCATTGTAGTTGGGCCTAATTTGAGACTTCACCAATGCGGGTTGCCCAAAAAGATGGCCTTAGAGCTTTTTAAGCCCTTTATTTATCATAGACTGGAAGAAAAAGGGTATGTGTCCACTATTAAAACAGCCAAAAAGATGGTGGAAAAGGAAACTCCGGAGGTTTGGGATACACTGGATGAAGTGGTTCGCGAATATCCGGTGCTGCTCAACCGTGCTCCCACCCTGCACCGTTTAGGGATTCAGGCTTTTGAACCGATTCTGGTCGAGGGGAAGGCCATTCAACTCCATCCTTTAGTCTGCACGGCCTTCAATGCCGATTTTGACGGGGACCAAATGGCTGTCCATATCCCCTTATCCATCCAGGCCCAAATTGAAGCCAGGGTCCTGATGATGTCCACCAACAATATCCTTTCCCCGGCGAATGGGGAACCGATCATTGTCCCCTCGCAGGACATTATTCTGGGGTTATATTATATGACCCGGGACCGGATGTTTGCTAAAGGGGAAGGGAAGATTTTTTATGGGCCGGAAGAAGTTCGTATAGCTTATGATGCCGGACAAGTGGATCTCCAGGCCAAGATCAAGGTCCGGTTTGAGGGCCGATTAGTGGATACTACGGTAGGAAGGGTTCTTTTAGGTGAAATCCTGCCCCCCATGCTTCCTTTTGACCGTATCAACCGGGTCATGACTAAAAAGGAGGTTCGAAAACTGATCGATGATTGTTATCGGAAGGCTGGCATCAAGCAGACCGTTCTTTTAGCCGACCGGTTAAAGGATGTCGGATACCATTATGCCACGCTATCGGGGATTTCGATTTCCGTGTCGGACATGAAGATTCCGCCTTTGAAAAAGGAGATACTAAAGAAAGCTGAAGATGAAGTTCGAAGGGTTGAGAAACAATATACCGACGGGTTGATTACCGATGGGGAAAAATACAATAAGTTGGTCGATATCTGGGCCAAGGCCAGTGAGGATGTGGCTCAGAAGATGATGGATGTCATGGGTAAGGAAAATTTGACCGGTCCGGACGGAAAAGAGATTCCGGTCCCAAGTTTTAACCCCATATTTATGATGACCGATTCCGGAGCCAGAGGTAGTAAAGATCAAATGAGACAATTGGCCGGAATGCGTGGTCTGATGGCCAAACCTTCGGGAGAGATCATCAATACCCCGATCCGGGCTAATTTCCGTGAAGGGTTGAGCGTGTTGGAGTACTTTATTTCCACCCATGGGGCTAGGAAAGGTTTGGCGGATACGGCTCTTAAAACAGCCAACTCTGGGTACCTGACCCGGAGGCTGGTGGATGTGTCTCAGGATGTGATCATCAATGAAATAGATTGCGGGACTATCGATGGTATTTTTGTTGAATCCCTCCGGGAGGCTGGGGAGGTGATCCAGCCGATTGGTGAACGGGTCCTGGGTCGAGTCACGCTGGAGGATATCAAAGATCCTTTTTCTGAAGAGGTGTTGGTTGCCGCCGGCAGCGAAATTGATGAAGCCGCCGTAGAACGGATTGAAGACGCCGGAATAGAAAAAATTCTGATTCGGTCCGTGCTGACCTGCCAAAGTGCTCGAGGGGTTTGTGCCAAATGTTATGGTCGGGATCTGGCTTACGGAAAACAGGTCGATATCGGCGAGGCTATCGGCATTACCGCGGCTCAGTCCATCGGAGAACCCGGGACCCAGCTGACCATGCGGACCTTCCATATCGGCGGTGTGGCCAGTAAACGAGGAGAACAGACCTCCCTCCAATCCCGGACGGAAGGAAAGATTCAATTTGTTCAGCTTCATACCGTTCAAAACAGGGATGGGGATTTTGTAGTCATGAATCGGAACGGTCAGATCTGCGTATTGGATGAAAAAAACCGGGAAAGGGAGCGGTATCCGCTTATTTATGGAACCCTGCTCAAGGTCAAAGATAAGCAGAAGGTTCAGGCTGGTACCATTTTGGCCAATTGGGATCCCTTCACTATCCCGATTATTACGGCCGTTTCCGGGCGGGTCAAGTTCGGGGATCTAACCGAAGGGGCCACCCTGGAGGAACGGAGGGATGTGGTGACGGGTAAATCCAGCAAAGTTATTGTCGAATTTCGTGATGCCGAAGTCCGGCCTCGAATTTCCATTAAAGATGAGGGTGGAAAAACAGCCCGGCTTCCGGATTCCAATTCCTTTGCTCGCTATCTTTTGCCCATTGGAGCCATTGTCATGGTTTCAGAGGGCGATCCGGTTTTGGCCGGTGATGTCATTGCAAAAATTCCCAGGGAAACCACCAAGACCAAGGATATCACCGGGGGGCTCCCCCGTGTAGCCGAACTTTTTGAGGTGCGTAAACCCAAGGAACATGCAGTAATTACCGAAATTGACGGGGTGGTCACCTTTGGCAAGCACACCAAGGGAAAGCGGAAGGTTATCGTAACACCGGAGGTGGGTGAGGCCAAAGAATATCTGATTCCCAAAGGTAAGCATGTCAGTGTACAGGAGGGGGACGTCATCCTGGCCGGGGAACCCCTGATGGATGGTTCGGCCAATCCCCACGATATCCTGAGTGTCAGCGGTATCAAAGAACTGGCCAAATATCTGGTCAACGAAGTCCAGGAAGTTTATCGTCTTCAAGGGGTTAAGATCAACGACAAGCATATTGAAGTCATCGTCAGGCAGATGTTACGCAAGGTAAAGATCAAAGACCCCGGAGATACAGACTATCTGGTGGGGGACCAGGTGGAACGCCAGGTTTTTACTCAGAAAAACCAGGAGATTTTGGCGAAGGGGGGTAAACCGGCCCAGGCAGAACCTCTGCTCCAGGGAATTACCAAGGCTTCTCTTTCCACCGACAGTTTTATTTCAGCCGCCTCGTTTCAGGAAACCACCAAAGTTCTTACGGATACCTGTATAGCCGGCGAAAAGGATTTCCTGAGAGGATTAAAGGAAAATGTAATTATGGGACGATTGATTCCGGCCGGATCGGGAATGCCGGTTTACCGAAAAATTATCCTGCCGCAATTATTAGAAGAAGGGGCTGAAAAAAAGATTGACAATTAAGCAAATCCGGTTTATATATTTTGATTTTTAGCATTTAGGCAGTTAGACCATACAAAAGAGGAAAAAATAGGATTTTATGGCTACTATCAACCAATTAATTCGTCAGGGCAGGGAACAGGTTAAAGGGAAAAATACAGCACCGGCCTTAAAGGGGTGTCCTCAAAAACGCGGGGTTTGTATTCGTGTTTACACCTCGACACCTAAAAAGCCCAATTCAGCCCTTCGAAAAGTTGCCCGGGTTCGTTTGACCAACGGGATGGAAGTGACCACCTATATCCCGGGGATCGGGCATAATTTGCAGGAGCACTCTGTGGTTCTGATTCGCGGGGGCAGGGTCAAGGATCTCCCAGGGGTCCGATATCATATTATTCGAGGAACATTGGACTCCATCGGTGTGGCGGATCGAAAAAACAGCCGATCCAAATATGGGGCGAAAAGACCCAAATAAGCATTTCGGATTTTAGAACCTGCGATCAGCAGGGGATTGCGGAACCGTTGAAGAAAAAATAAATGATTACATTAATTAAACTGTTGTTTATTTAAGAAGAGGTCGGAATGCCGAGGAAAAGAGAAGTTATTCACAGGGGGATCTTGCCCGATCCCAAATACCATAGTCTGCTGATAGCCAAATTCGTCAATTCCTTGATGCGTCAGGGGAAAAAAAGTACGGCCGAGTCGATCCTCTATCGGTCCTTGGATTTGATTGGCAAGAAGAGTGAAGAAGAACCAATCAAAGTTTTTGAAAAGGCCATCGAAAATATCAAGCCGGTGATCGAGGTTAAATCCCGAAGAGTCGGGGGGTCCACCTATCAGGTTCCGGTCGAGGTGAAATCCAGCCGGCGGCTATCTTTGAGTATCCGTTGGGTCATTAATTATGCCAAGGCCCGTTCCGAGAAAACCATGGAAGGCAAGTTGGCCGGTGAGTTGCTGGATGCGGCCAATAACCGGGGGGCGGCCATCAAAAAGAAAGAAGACACCCACAAAATGGCTGAGGCCAACAAGGCCTTTGCCCACTACCGCTGGTAACCGGTGACGAAGGGTATGTTTGAAAAGGGAAATGGAGTTATTTTTTGTCTGAGCAGGTTTTATTATCGCGGATTCGGAATATAGGGATTATGGCCCATATAGACGCCGGAAAAACTACGACCACCGAGAGAATCTTGTACTATACCGGAGTATCTTACAAGATGGGGGAGGTCCATGATGGGTCAGCGGTGATGGATTGGATGGAACAGGAGCAGGAAAGGGGAATCACCATTACCTCGGCGGCCACCACCTGCACCTGGAACGATCATCGTATCAATATCATCGATACCCCTGGGCATGTCGATTTCACTATCGAGGTCGAACGGAGTCTGCGTGTCCTTGATGGGGCCATAGCGGTTTTCGATGCCGTGGCTGGTGTGGAACCTCAATCGGAAACGGTCTGGCGGCAAGCGGACCGCTATCATATCCCCCGGTTGGCTTTCATTAACAAAATGGACCGGGTCGGTGCTGATCATGAACGATGCCTGAAAATGATGGAAGAGCGGTTAGGAGCCAATCCGGTGTTTATTCAATGGCCATTGGGAAAGGAAGAAACCTTTCAGGGGATCGTCGACCTGATTACCCTTAAGGCCTATTCCTTTGATCAGTCTACGCTGGGACGGACTCTTGAAGCCGAGCCTATCCCCGAGAACTTAATAGAGACGGTGACCCTGTACCGGCGGAAATTAATCGAGACCTTGGCCGATACCGATGATTCCATCATGGAAGCTTACCTGGAAGGTCAAGATCTGTCGGAAGAAACCATCAATGCAGCCCTGCGACAAGCCACGTTAAGTCAAAAAGTGGTTCCCGTGCTCTGTGGGTCAGCTTTTAAAAATAAAGGGGTCCAGCCCCTCCTGGATGCCATCGTCCGTTATTTACCGGCTCCGACTGACGTCCCCCCCATTGAAGGAAAAAATTCTTCGGGTGAAATGGAAATACGAAGGGCGCAAGAGGATGCCCCGTTTACCGCGCTGGCCTTTAAATTAATGTCCGATCCCTACGTGGGGCACCTGACCTTTTTAAGGGTATATTCCGGGTGTCTTTCATCCGGAGAGGCGGTTCTCAATGTCAATAAAGGGCGGAAAGAGAAGATCGGCCGCCTGCTTAAGATGCACGCCAATCAAAGAGAAGAGATCAAAGAGATGCGGACCGGAGACATTGTAGCCGTAGTGGGATTGAAAAACACCACCACCGGTGACAGTCTTTGTGATCCTAAGTCCCCCCTTCTGTTGGAATCTTTGGACATTCCGGTGCCGGTTATCTCGATTGCCATCGAACCCAAGAGCAAGGCCGACCTGGACAAGTTAGGCCTGTCTTTGCAAAGGATCGCAGCCGAGGATCCTTCGTTTAAGGTCCATACCGAGGAAGATACCGGACAGACCATTATCTCCGGGATGGGGGAACTGCATCTTGAAATTATTGTCGATCGGCTTACACGGGAGTTCAATGTGGCCGCCCATATCGGGAAACCACAGGTCGCTTACAAGGAGACCATAACCCGAGAAGTTAAAGCCGAAGGGAAGTATATCCGGCAGAGCGGTGGGCGCGGGCAATACGGTCATGTCTGGCTTGAGATCTATCCACGGGAGGCCGGCGGCGGCTTTTTGTTCGAAAATAAGATTATCGGCGGTGTGATTCCCAAAGAATATATTCCGGCCGTAGAAAAAGGGATCATTGAAGCCATGGAAGGGGGAGGACTCGCCGGATATCCTATGGTCGATATTGGGGTCAGGCTGGTAGACGGCTCTTTTCACGAAGTCGACTCTTCGGAACGGGCCTTTCTTTTTGCCGGATCCATCGCCTTTAAGGAAGCGGCGACCAAGGCTCAACCTATTCTGCTGGAACCGATTATGGAAGTGGAAATTGTGACTCCCGAAGAATTTATCGGGGAAGTCATGGGGGATTTGAATTCCAGAAGGGGAAAGATTCTTGGTTTGGAGAGCCGGGGTAAGGCCCGGATCGTACGTGGCCAGACCCCTATGGCCGAAATGTTCGGTTATTCAACCGGTATTCGATCCTTAACCCAGGGCCGGGCCACTTTTACCCTCCAATTTTCCCATTATCAAAAGGTTCCTCAATCCGTATTCGAATCTCTTATCAAAGATAGAAAAAGTGGTTAAGCCATAAGTGCGCTGCTTTTATGGGAGAGGGAAGGAATTAATTTAACCAAAGGGAGGCGGGGAGATGGCGAAGAAGAAATTTGAGCGGACGAAGCCGCATGTGAATGTAGGGACGATCGGGCATATAGATCATGGAAAGACGACGTTGACGGCGGCGATCACCTTATGTTTATCGAAGACGGGGATGGCGAATTATGTACCGTTTGATCAGATAGACAAGGCACCGGAAGAGAAAGAACGGGGGATCACGATAGCGACGGCGCATGTGGAGTATGAGACGAAGAAGCGGCATTATGCGCACGTGGATTGTCCGGGACACGCGGATTATATTAAGAACATGATAACGGGTGCGGCGCAAATGGACGGAGCGATCCTGGTGGTAGGGGCCGATGACGGACCGATGCCGCAGACGAGGGAGCATATATTACTGGCCCGGCAGGTAGGGGTGCCGTATGTTGTTGTTTTTTTGAACAAGGTGGACATGGTCGATGACCCGGAATTGATCGAATTGGTGGAGTTGGAGTTGCGGGAATTGTTGACCAAGTATGAATTTCCAGGGGATGAGATACCGATTGTCAAGGGGTCGGCGTTAAAGGCCTTGGAATGCGGCTGCGGGAAAGAAGAATGCAATAATTGCAAGCCCATCTTGGAATTGATGGAGGCGGTGGACAATTTGTGCCGGAGCCGATCCGGGATATAGAGAAGCCGTTTTTGATGCCGGTGGAGGATGTGTTCAGTATTTCAGGCCGTGGGACGGTGGTGACGGGCCGGGTGGAACGAGGACAGGTGAAGGTAGGGGAAGAAGTGGAGATCATCGGGATTCGGCCGACGGCGAAGACGATCTGTACCGGGGTGGAGATGTTCCGAAAGACCTTGGACCAGGGACAGGCGGGAGACAATTTGGGTTATTGCTGCGAGGGACGAAGCGGGACGATGTGGAGCGTGGGCAGGTAGTGGCCAAGCCGGGAACGTATCACCCCGCATACCAAGTTTAAGGCGGAGGCCTACATATTGGCCAAGGAAGAAGGCGGGCGGCACACACCGTTTTTCAATGGATATCGGCCGCAGTTTTATTTTCGAACGACGGACGTGACCGGGGTGGTAACGCTGCCGGAAGGGGTGGAGATGGTGATGCCCGGGGACAATGTCTCGGTGGAGATATCGTTGATCACGCCGATCGCCATGGAGAAGGAACTTCGTTTTGCCATTCGGGAAGGGGGCCGCACGGTCGGTGCCGGTGTCATCTCGGATATTATCGAATAAGAAAAAATCAGGCCGAAGACTATAAGACTAAAGGCTGAAGGCCACAGAAAACTAACTAAAATGATTTTACCTTCAGCCTAAAAGCCTTCTAGCCTTCAGCCTAAAAGGAAGTTTAGATATGATGACCAGTCAAAAAATTCGGATCCAACTCAGAGCTTTTGACCATAAACTGCTGGATCAATCGACGGCTGAGATCGTGGAAACCGCTCGCCGGACAGGGGCACGGGTGGCCGGACCAATTCCATTACCGACGATGATCAAAAAATTTTGCGTATTGAGATCTCCCCATGTGGATAAAAAGTCCAGAGAGCAGTTTGAAGTCCGTACCCATAAACGATTATTGGATATCCTCGAACCGACACAGGCCACGGTGGATGCCTTGATGAAATTGGACTTATCGGCCGGGGTCGACGTTGAGATAAAACTGTAAGGGATAATATTTAAAACGGCTTCTTAAGAGAAAGACGATTATGCAAGGAATTTTAGGAAAAAAGTTGGGAATGACCCGAATCTTTGTAGAAGAGGGGAAATCTGTAGCCGTTACGGTTATTGAGGCCGGTCCCTGTGTAGTAGTCCAGAAAAAAGGGGAGCAAAGCCAAACCCCTGTTTATCAACTTGGATTTATACCGGCTAAACCCAAAGCGGTCAACAAGCCCGTTCAGGGGCATTTTTCAAAAAAAGGGATCTCCCCAATGACTCATCTGAAAGAATTTCCGGCCGCAGAGGACTTGTCCTATAATGTAGGCGATGAAGTGCGGGTAGACATTTTCCAGATAGGGGATAAAGTGAAGGTCCAGGGAACCAGCAAGGGGAAGGGTTTTGCCGGCGTAATCAAGCGTTGGAACTTTTCCGGCGGAAAAGACACCCATGGGTGCACCTCCCATCGGGTTCCTGGTTCGATCGGGTCCAGTGCCTATCCCTCTCGGGTCATCAAAGGGAAAAAACTTCCCGGGCATATGGGAAATCGCCGGGTGAGTGTCATTCACCTTTCAATTGTGGATATCAGGCCGGAAAGCAATTTGCTGCTGGTCAAAGGGGCGGTACCCGGGAGCCGTAATAATCTCTTGGCTATTTATAAATAATGATACTGGATAATAGATACTCGAAAATAACCTTTTAAATCCAATATCCATCATCTGGATTTGGACAATGAATTTAAAAGTCAAGGAAGAAAGTATGCCAACGGTAACTGTCTATAACCTGACCGGAGAGAAGGTGGAAGAACTTTTTCTGAAGGACGAGATCTTTAACCGGGAGGTTAATCCCCACATACTCCATCAGATGGTTTTGAGCTTTCAGGCTAAAAAGAGGGCCGGGACCTCTTCAACCAAGGATCGATCCGAAGTTCGTGGCGGTGGTAAAAAGCCTTTTCGTCAAAAGGGGACCGGCCGGGCAAGACAAGGAACCAGGACGTCTCCTTTGATGCGCGGCGGAGGGGTAATATTCGGCCCTTCTCCCAGGGACTACGAACTCAAAGTGAATAAAAAGGTTAAGAAGCTGGCCATGAAAATGGCATTATCCTCCCGGTGGCAGGGGGATCAATTGATGGTCCTGGATAATTTTATTCTGGATGAGATCAAAACGAAAAATTTATCCCAAATTATGGATCGACTTCAATTGAAAAAAACCCTGATTGTAACCGATCAAGAAAATCTAAACCTGGAAAAATCCGCCCGTAATATAAATGGCATCAAAGTTCTCCGGGCTGATGGGTTGAATGTTTATGATGTCTTGAGATTCGATCGTCTGGTCCTGCTTAAACCCAGCATCCCGATTATTGAGGAGGCCCTAGGCCAATGAAAGATATGTTCCAGATTATAAAGAGGCCCATGTTGACAGAAAAATCAACCAGAAAGAAGGAAGAGTTTAACGAGGTGGCCTTTGAAGTGGACCGACGTGCCAACCGTTCAGAAGTAAAGATGGCAGTCCAGACTCTATTCAAAGTAAAGGTGCTGCGAGTCAATCTCATGCAGATGGAAGGGAAGAAGAAGCGGGTAGGGAAAAAACAAGGACGCACCGCTGACTGGAAGAAGGCCTTAGTCAGGCTGGCCCCGGGTGAAGCGATTGAAAATCTATAAGGAAGGGATCTTGGTAAGGGAGAAGCAATATGGCCATTAAAACATGTACACCAACTTCACCGGGAAGACGTTTTCAAACCTTTGATACCTTCGATGAAATCACCGGCAGAGAAAAGGTTCGGGGTTTGTTAGAACCTTTACCCAGCACGGGAGGGCGTAATAATAATGGCCGTATCACCAGCCGGTATAAAGGGGGCGGTCATAAACGCCAGTATCGACGTATTGATTTCAAGCGGGAAAAAATAGATATACCGGCTAAGGTAGCCGGAATTGAATACGATCCCAATCGTTCCACTCGGATCGCATTACTGCACTATACCGATGGTGAAAAACGGTATATTCTGGCCCCTCACCAACTCAAAGTGGGCGATCTGGTGATCAGCAGCGGACAGGCCGATATAAAACCGGGAAACAGCCTGCCTATTGTCAACATTCCCCTGGGAACTTATATCCATAATATCGAATTAAGACCCGGGTGCGGCGGGCAACTGGCGCGAAGCGCCGGAACCTACGCTCAACTTATGGCTAAAGAGGACAAGTATGGACAAATCAAGCTGCCCTCCGGAGAAGTTCGGAAGATCTTATTGACCTGCCGGGCTACAATCGGACAATGCGGGCATCTTTTACATGAAAGGGTCTCTTTAGGCAAGGCCGGCCGAAGCCGGTGGTTGGGGCAACGGCCTAAAGTAAGAGGGGTCGCCATGAATCCGGTAGATCATCCTCATGGTGGGGGTGAGGGAAAGTCTTCTGGGGGCAGGCATCCGGTGACCCCGTGGGGGGTCCCTACCAAGGGATTCAAGACCCGGAAGAAAAAGGCCAGTGATCGATTAATTGTTAAAAAGAGAAAAACACAATAACGATTGCGGATTTCCGGTTGCGGATTGCGGAATAGTAAGGTACTTTTTCATCCCTCAATCTGAAATTTTCAGATTGAAGTAAATCTTTTAATTCCGAAATCCGAAATCGGCAATTGAAATGGGGGTAGTGTGGCACGTTCATTAAAAAAAGGTCCTTTTGTCGATGAACCTTTATTGAAGAAAGTACAGGAATCCCAAGAGACCAAGAGCCGGAAGGTTATTAAAACCTGGTCCCGTCGTTCAACCGTCCTGCCGGAATTTGTGGGTATGACCTTCGCGGTCCATAACGGTAAAAAATTCATTCCGGTCTATGTGACTGAAAATATGGTCGGACACAAATTGGGAGAATTTTCTCCTACCCGGACTTTTTATTCCCATTCGGGGGATAGAAAAACCGCAGTAAAAGGAAAGGCCAAGTAAGAAAGGGTATACTTATGGAAACAAAAGCCCAGGCCAAATATATTCGGATTGCACCCCGAAAGGTTCAGGTGATCATACCGGCCATCAAAGGGAGAAAAGTGGAGGACGCCATTTCCATTCTGCAATTCATGCCGAGGAAGGGGGCCCGAATCCTTCAGAAGGTTCTGCATTCAGCGGTAGCCAACGCCGAACAGAATAAAGTGGATATCGATACCTTAGTTGTCAAGACGGTTCTGGTCGATGGCGGTCCCACCT
This sequence comes from uncultured delta proteobacterium, assembly GCA_963782435.1. Classification (GTDB taxonomy): domain Bacteria; phylum Desulfobacterota; class RBG-13-43-22; order RBG-13-43-22; family RBG-13-43-22; genus RBG-13-43-22. Next base: position 294,718 of record CAWAKF010000049.1, on the reverse strand, counting down.
TAAAGCGGTTTATGCCTCGCGCTATGGGCCGAGCCAATCCCATATTAAAAAGGACCAGTCATATCACGGTTTTTTTAGAAGAAGCTTAGAGAAAAGGAGATCGGTTTGGGACAGAAGACACATCCAAAAGGATTCCGACTGGTAGTCAACAAGGACTGGAATTCTCGGTGGTTTGCTAGGAAGGAATTCGCGCAACTTATTCAGGAAGACAAAAAAATCCGCGATTTTCTTAAAAAAAGATTATTTGATGCCGGTATCGCTCGGATAGAGATTGAGAGGGCGGCCAACAAAGCCAAGATTATCATTTATACCGCCAGACCTGGGATCGTTATCGGTAAAAAAGGCGCCCAGATTGAAAGCCTGAAAAAGGACCTGGAGAAACAGATTCAACGGGAAGTTATTTTGGATATCCAAGAGGTCCGAAAACCGGAGGTCGAAGCCCAGTTGGTGGCTGAAAATGTGGCTTCACAATTGGAACGCCGGGTGGCCTTCCGGAGGGCTATGAAAAAAGCGGTTAGCTCAGCAAGGAAATTCGGGGCCGGAGGGATCAAGATTGCCTGTGCTGGTCGTTTGGGCGGGGCGGAGATGGCCCGGACCGAATGGTATCGGGAAGGCCGGGTTCCCCTCCATACCTTAAGGGCTATTATTGATTACGGATTTGCTGAAGCAGCAACGACCTACGGCCTCATAGGGATCAAGGTCCTCATCTTCAAAGGGGAAAATTTGGCGGAAAAGGAAATACCGGTTTCTTAAGGTAAAAGGGATTTTTATCATGCTCAGTCCAAAGAAAGTTAAATATCGTAAGCAACAAAAAGGCCGGATGCGGGGAGTTGCATTTCGTGGGTCGGACCTGGAGTTTGGTGATTTCGGTCTTCAGGCCATGGAATGCGGTCGCTTAACCGCTCAACAGATCGAGGCGGCCCGTATTGCCATGACCCGTTCCATCAAACGGGGAGGGAAAATATGGATACGCATTTTCCCCGACAAACCGATTACCAAGAAACCGGCTGAAACCCGGATGGGAAAGGGAAAAGGGGCACCTGAGGCTTGGGTGGCGGTAATTCATCCGGGCCGAATTATCTATGAGATGGAGGGGGTTTCCAAAGAGGTAGCCGACGAGGCCTTGCGGTTGGCTGCTCATAAACTTCCCATTAAGACCAAAATTGTGCTTAGGAGCCTGTTGTGAAAGCCAAAGAACTTCAAGATTTGACCATCGAGGAATTACGGTCTAAGGAAAAAGAGATACAGGAGACCCTTTTTAATCTAAGATTTCAACATGCGACGGGTTTACTGGAAAATACCATGCGTATTCCCATGACCAAAAAGGATCTAGCCCGGATCAAGACCGTTATTCGAGCCAAGATGGCCGCTTAATCAAAAAAACCAAAGGGGTTTAAGATATGGAAAAAAGGGGCAGTCAAAAAACCTTAACCGGCACCGTGGTCAGTGATAAGATGGAAAAATCCGTGGTGGTTTCGGTTGAACGATTGGTGAAACATCCGGTTTACCAAAAATACATCCGGAGAAAGGCCAAATTTATGGCCCACGATGAAGGAAATGAGTGCCAAACAGGGGATCGGGTTTTACTGACGGAAACACGTCCCCTAAGCAAGCAGAAGCGATTTAAGGTCAGCAAAGTTTTAAAGAAAATGGAGTAGAAGGCAAGGTGATCCCTGATGATTCAGACACAAACCAAATTAGATGTAGCCGATAATTCCGGGGCCAAAAAAGTATTTTGTATCCGGGTTCTGGGAGGCACTCGTCGCCGGTATGCCAGTATCGGAGATATAATCGTGGTGTCCATAAAAGAGGCTATACCGAATGCTAAGGTCAAAAAAGGGGACGTGATGAAGGCTGTAGTGGTTCGGACGAAAAAGGAGATCTCCCGTCCGGACGGTTCCTATATTAAATTTGATGATAACTCGGCGGTTTTGATTAACCAACAACGAGAACCGGTCGGGACCCGTATTTTCGGTCCTGTGGCCCGTGAGCTCAGGGCTAAGAATTTCATGAAGATAATATCACTGGCTCCTGAAGTCCTTTGACAAGTTGATCAACTTGTTAAAGATGAATGAAGAAAGAAAAATGATTTTTTCTAGATAGGGTAAAAAATGAGACTGAAAAAAAACGACAAGGTCATGGTTATTTCGGGAAAAGAAAAGGGCAAAGTTGGTAAAATTCTAAAAATTTTTTCCGAAAAAAACCGTGTGATCGTCGAGAAAGTTAATTACATCAAGCGGCATACGCGTCCCGGAGGAAAGGTCAGCAAAGGAGGCATCATCGAAAAGGAAGCCTCTCTTCATGTCTCCAATGTGATGCTCATCTGCAGCAAATGTACTGACCCGGTTCGGGTTGGTTTTGAGAGGCAGACAGATGGCAAAACAGTCCGTATTTGTAAAAAATGCGGGGAGATTCTGGAGAATAAATAGCCGGGAAAGGATGATACAAGGCATGTCCAGATTAAAAACGCTTTATGAAAACGAGATTAGACCCCAGTTGACCCAGGAGTTTAATTATAGGAATATCATGGAGGTCCCCCGGCTGCGGAGTGTGGTGCTCAATATGGGTTTGGGGGAAGCCATTCAGAATATCAAGATCCTGGATAATGCAGTAGAGGAACTGGCCCTGATCGCCGGGCAAAAACCAGTGATTACAAGGGCTAAGAAATCCATAGCCTCATTTAAATTGCGGGAAAATATGCCCATAGGCTGTATGGTGACTTTACGCAGAGACCGGATGTATGACTTCCTGGATAAATTGGTCCACATCGCCTTACCCCGGGTCCGGGACTTTCGAGGGGTTTCCCCGAAATCATTTGACGGTCGCGGCAATTATACCCTGGGAATACGGGAACATATTATTTTCCCGGAGATCAATTACGACAAGATAGACAAGATTAAAGGCTTGAATATTACCATTGTCACCACCTCCAGAACCGATGAGGAAGGCCGGCTCCTGTTGAAATTATTAGGGATGCCTTTTCGAAATTAATCAAAAACAATGACTACTTCATTTTGACGAAAGGCGAGGAAAAGTACACAATCCCTTAATAAGCGGGAATAAAATCTTTCGGGATAAAACAAGCGGATGCCCTTTACCTTGGGCGCCACAAAAAAATCAAGGGTTTCGCCGAATAATGAGTTAGTAGCCACAAACGGTGGTTAGTTGGTAAAACCGGGAAAAAGAAGGAGAAGACACATTGGCAAAAACGTCTTTAAGAATTAAGGCCAACCGGGCCCCCAAATTCAAGGTCCGGTCTTATAACCGATGTCCCTTATGCGGTCGCCCCAGAGGGTATATACGAAAATTTGGGATGTGCCGCATCTGTTTCAGGCTGATGGCCCTCAAAGGGGATATCCCCGGTGTAGTTAAATCCAGTTGGTAGTGGCAAAACATTTTTAAAGGAATAGAAAAAGGAGTAATTATATATGGGCATGACCGATCCCATTGCCGATATGCTGACCCAGATTAGAAATGGCAGTTCAGCCAAATTCAGCAAAGTGGATATCCCCGCTTCCAAGATTAAAATTCATATTGCCCGGATATTGAAAGATGAGGGATATATTAAGAATTTTAAAGTCATTAAGGACAACCGCCAGGGGTTACTTCGTCTTTATTTGAAGTATGACGAAAAGAACCAGCAGGTCCTTTCCAATATCCGCAGAGTCAGCCGTCCCAGCAGACGAACTTATGCCAAAAAGGATGCTATTCCCAAAATTTTGAATGGGATGGGCTTATCCATTTTATCCACTTCCAAAGGTGTCATGACTGAGCGGGAGGCCCGAAAACACGGAGTGGGCGGCGAGATTATCTGTACAGTCTGGTAATTTGAAAAGAGGCTATTAAGGAGGAAGTTATGTCACGGGTTGGAAAAAAACCCATTCCGATACCCAAAGAAGTAAAGGTCGTGCTGACGGATGAAGGGTTGACGGTCAAAGGCCCTAATGGGGAGCTAAAACGTATTATGCCTCCTCAATTGTCCCTACAACTGGAGGGAGACCAGGTACTCATTCGTCCGCAGGATGACAGCCAAAAAGTCAGGGCCTTGTTCGGATTATTTCGGACTTTGGTGGCCAATATGGTCAAAGGAGTAGCCGAAGGGTTTGAGCGGGTTTTAGAGATTCAAGGCGTTGGGTACCGGGCGGAAATACAGGGCAGTCAGTTGTTGCTCAATCTCGGGTATTCTCATCCGGTATCCTTTCAGCTACCCGAAGGGATTTCTGCTAAGGTGGAAAAACAAACCCGGGTGATCCTCAGGGGTATCGACCGAGATCTTTTGGGACTGACGGCCGCCCGGATTCGAAAGTTCAGGCCACCGGAACCCTATAAAGGCAAGGGAATAAGATATCAGGAAGAAAAAATTCGGAGGAAGGTCGGTAAAACCGGTTCAAAATAATATAAGAGGAAAACATGGAACCCTTAAAGAAAAAAAAATTGGCCCACCTGAAAAGAAAAAGACGGGTTAGGAAAAAAATCTGGAGCGATGAAACAAGACCCCGGCTTTCCGTTTTTCGTAGTGCCCGAAATATCTATGCCCAAATAATAGTTGATACAACCGGGCAAACCCTGGTCCAGGTATCGAGTTTGAGCCCGGAAATTCGGGAGATCAAGGTCCCCGGGAAGGTGGCCGTGGCCCAAAAGGTGGGAGCCTTATTGGCCAGTAAGGCCTTGGAAAAAGGGATCAAAAAGATTGTCTTTGATCGAAACGGGTTTTTGTATCACGGCCGGGTAAAAGCCGTATCGTTAGCCGCCCGGGAAGCCGGGTTGGAATTCTAAGAGGGGGCGATATTGATAGACTTCAACTCAACGGATAAGCAATTAATCAATAAGGTGGTTCACATCAGCCGGGTAGCCAAAGTGGTTAAAGGCGGGCGACGTTTCAGTTTCAGCGCCCTGGCGGTAGTCGGAGATGGAAACGGAAAAGTGGGGGCTGGCCTGGGCAAGGCCAATGAAGTTCCCGAAGCCATCCGTAAGGCTATGGAAAAGGCTAAACGGGAGATGAAGGAATTTCCCCTCATGGAGCAATCTATTCCCCATGAAGTCATCGGCTGCTTCGGGGCGGGGCGGGTTTTACTTAAACCGGCTTCCAAAGGAACCGGTATCATCGCCGGCGGGGCCGTTCGGGCGGTTATGGAGGCTGTGGGGGTGCAGAACATTTTAACCAAATGTTTGGGTTCCAACAATCCCCACAATGTAATCCGGGCAACGATTCAAGGATTAGGAAATCTTCACAGCCCGGAAATGATTGCCCAAAAAAGAGGCAAGACCGTCGCAGAAATCAGGTAACTCCTATGAATGAGAAAATGATCCAGATTACCTTACGTAAAAGTGGAATTGGCCGGCCTCCCAAGCATCAACGAACCCTCAAGAGTTTGAGGTTGACCAAAATGAATAAGACTATAATCCGTCAGGATACACCGGAATTGAGAGGAATGATTAGACAGATCTCTCATCTGGTGGAAGTCAAAGAATGAGAATGGAGTTTTAGGGATGGATTCAAAGCCAACAGGCACGAAATATCATTTGGGAAATTTGTCGCCGGCTCCCGGTTCAAGAACGAAAGCTAAACGGGTGGGGCGAGGAATAGGCTCCGGGCATGGGAAGACCGCCACTCGGGGTACGAAGGGGCAGAAGTCGAGGTCCGGTGGAGGTGTTCGGCCCGGGTTTGAAGGGGGACAGATGCCTATCCAAAGAAGATTACCCAAAAGAGGGTTTACTCCCATCAGCCGAGTCTGCTATACGCTGATCAATATCCGGGACCTCAACTCTTTTTCGAGCGGTTCTACCGTGGATGTACCGGCCCTAATTCAGATGGGGGTCATTCGGCATCTGAAAGACGCAGTTAAACTTTTAGGCCACGGAGAGATTCAAACCCCTTTATTTGTTAAGGTGAACAAATGCAGTCAAGGGGCGAAACAAAAGATTGAAGCAGCCGGAGGGACGGTGGAAGTTATTTAGATTGCGGATTTCCGATTTCGGAATTCGGAATTCGGAATGAGAAAGATTCATTTAATTAAAGAATTCTTTATAAGTTCCCAAACCCGTTACCCCGGCGAAAGCCGGGGTCCAGACCGACATGAATTCTCTGGATTCCGGCTTTCACCGGAATGACAAAAAGGGGCTTTGGGGTGTTTTGAAAAATTATAAAACTTAAACAATAATGAAGAAGAAACCATGATCGACGGCCTTCAAAATATAACTAAAATTCCGGAGTTGAAAAAGAAGATCTGGTTTACCCTGGCCATGCTGGCGATATATCGGGTTGGGGTGCATATCCCCACTCCCGGTATCGATGCCGTGGCCCTGGCGGCTTTTTTTAAAAGGGCTCAAGGTACCTTGTTTGGTCTTTTTGATATGTTTTCAGGAGGTGCCCTGACTCATATGTCCGTCTTTGCCTTGGGGATCATGCCCTATATCAGTGCTTCGATTATTCTGGATCTTTTAACCGTGGTCATCCCTTACCTGGATAAATTGAAAAAAGAAGGGGAGGCCGGTCGGAAAAAGATTACCCAATATGCCCGTTATGGGACCGTCGTTCTTTCCCTTTTTCAAGGATTCGGCATCGCCGTCGGGATGGAGAATATGGCCGGGCCAGGAGGGGTCTCGGTAGTGGTTCAGCCCGGCTGGGCTTTCCGATTGATGACCATGATCACCCTGACGTCCGGTACGGCCTTCATCATGTGGTTGGGGAACAGATCACCGAACGGGGTATTGGAAACGGTATCTCGTTGATCATTTTTGCCGGGATTGTGGCCCGTTTTCCGGGCGCTCTGACCAATACCTGGCAATTGATACGGACCGGCGAGATGAATTTTATTTTTGGTTTGTTGTTGATCGTGATGGCGGTTGGTGTGATCGGGTTTATTGTTTTTGTGGAGCGGGGGCAACGCCGGATACCGGTGCAATATGCCAAACGCGTGGTGGGCCGGAAAATTTATGGGGGACAAAGCACCCATTTGCCCTTAAAGATCAATACCTCGGGGGTCATACCGCCCATTTTTGCCTCTTCGATCCTTATGTTTCCGGCTACGATAACCCAGTTCGTCCAGATTCAGTGGTTAAGCGCTTTTGTCAAGAACTATATGAGCCCCGGAGGCCTGCTTTATTCTATTATTTATGTGGGATTTATTTTCTTCTTTTGTTATTTTTATACGGCGGTGACCTTCAACCCGGTCGATGTGGCTGATAACATGAAAAAATACGGCGGGTATATCCCGGGGATCCGCCCGGGCAAGCGAACGTCGGAATACATCGATAGGATATTAACCCGCATCACTTTTGGCGGGGCCATATATGTATCAGCCGTTTGTGTTTTGCCCACTATCCTGATCTATCGTTTCAAGGTCCCATTTTATTTCGGGGGAACTGCTTTGTTGATTGTGGTCGGGGTAGCCATCGACACCATGGCCCAGATTGAATCACACATGTTGACCCGTCATTATGAAGGTTTTATGAAAAAAGGATTAGGTCGAGCTAAAAGATAGTGTTTAAAAATCAAGGAGGGAAGGAATGAATATAATTTTATTGGGACCGCCGGGGGCTGGGAAGGGGACCCAGGCCAAAATGATGATTGATCATTATAAGATCCCACAAATTTCAACCGGTGATATTTTAAGGGCCAATTTGAAAGAACGAACCCCATTGGGTTTGAAGGCCAAAGAATACATGGATAAGGGACTTTTGGTTCCGGACGAAGTGGTGATCGATATTATTCAGGCCCGGCTGAAAGAAGCCGATTGTCGAAATGGTTATATCTTAGACGGCTTTCCCCGAACCGTGGCCCAGGCTCAGGCTTTGGACAAAGTCTTGACGGGTATGAATTCGGGAATCGATCATGTCATTTCCATCGATGTGGATAAAGGCGAATTAGTCAAACGTCTGACCGGGCGGCGGACTTGCCGACAATGCGGCCGCGGCTATCACGTCATTTTTGATCCCCCTGTGAACAAAAACCTGTGCGATAAATGTCAGGGGGAACTTTATCAGCGGGATGATGATAACGAAGATACGGTCCGAAATCGATTGGAGGTTTATGATTCCCAGACCTTCCCTCTAATCCAGTACTATAAAGAGAAAGAATCTGGTCCGATCCATCGACGGGCAAGGCGGTATTCAGCAAATATTCGACAGGATTGTCCAGGTTCTTAAATAAAGGGTAAAGATGATCTTCCTGAAATCTCCGGAGGAGATCGAAAAAATGACCGCTTCGGGGAAATTAGTAGCCGAAATTCTTTCTGAAATTCGAAGCCGGATCAAACCTGGAGTCTCAACCCAGGAATTGGATCTTTTGGCCTCCAAACTTTCTTTGAAAAAAAAGGCCCGCCCGGCTTTTAAAGGATACCACGGCTTTCCCTTCAGTCTGTGTGTCTCGGTGAATGAAGAAGTCGTCCATGGGTTTCCTTCCGGAAGGAGATTAAAGGACGGTGATATCGTCAGTTTGGATTTTGGCGTTTGCCTGGAAGGGTACTATGGAGATGCGGCTTTTACGCAAGCCGTTGGTCAGGTGTCTCCCCTGGCTGAACGATTGATTCGGGTCACCAAAGAGGCACTCTTTAAGGGTTTGGAACAAGCACGGGCCGGAAAGCGGTTAGGGGATGTCTCCTCTGCCGTTCAGCAGCATGTCGAAGAAAACCGATTTTCGATAGTGCGACAGTTTGTGGGACACGGCATTGGTAAGGCCCTTCACGAAGACCCCCAGGTTCCGAATTTTGGAGAATCAGGGCGGGGAATTCTATTTGAAGCCGGGTATGGTTTTGGCGATAGAGCCCATGGTGAATGCCGGAGGCAGTGAAGTGGAAATCAAGGCCGACGGTTGGACGGCAGTTACCAAAGATAAAAGTTTATCGGCCCACTTTGAGCATACGGTAGCCATTACGGAGAATGGTTGCCGGATTTTAACTCAGGCCTGTCAGGGGACAGCCCTTTTTTAGGAATTATGCCCAAAGAAGACGCAATTGAGGTGGAAGGAACGGTTGTCGAGACCCTTCCGAATGCTATGTTCAGGGTTAAGCTGGATAATGGACACCGGGTCCTGGCCCATATCTCCGGGAAAATGCGTATGCATTTTATAAAAATTTTGCCGGGAGATCGGGTAACGGTTGAACTGTCGCCGTATGATTTTAATCGAGGTCGGATAACATACCGATCAAAATAATAAAATAACGGTATATGGTCTAAGGTTTACGGTTTGAGGTTTTTCCTTGGACCTTGGACCTTAAACCTTGTGGGGTATTATGAAAGTAAAGGCGTCCGTAAAAAAAATCTGCAGTAAATGTAAAATAATTCGGCGCAAAGGGGTTGTCCGGGTATTATGCGAAAACCCCAAACATAAACAGCGCCAGGGATAAGAAGGGGAGGACCGGTTTGGCCAGAATAGCGGGAATTGATTTACCGAAAAATAAAAGGATTGAAGTAGGCTTGACCTATATCTATGGCATTGGGCGGGCCACTTCCAAAAAGATTTTAGGGGAAGCCCAAATCCCTTTAGACTTAAAAACTGATCAGTTGACAGAAGTCCAGATCGCCCAAATCCGAAAGGTGGTCGATGGTACCTGTCGGGTGGAAGGGGACCTGAGACGAGAAATATCAATGGATATTAAGCGGTTGATGGATTTGGGAACTTACCGGGGGCTTAGACATCGAAAATCTCTTCCAGCCCGTGGACAACGTACCCATACCAATGCCCGAACCCGCAAAGGTCCGCGTCGAACGCTGGCCGGCAAAAAGAAAAAATAAATTTCTGGGGGAATCATGGCCAAAGAGGTAAAAAAGAGCGTTAAAAAAAAGAAAGAAAAGAAAAATATCCCCATCGGGATCGCCCATATTCAGTCCACGTTCAACAATACGATCATTACAATAACGGACCCGATTGGGAACGTGATTTCCTGGGCCAGTGCGGGTACTCAAGGATTTAAGGGGTCTCGAAAGAGCACCCCTTTTGCCGCCCAATTGGCCGCTGAAGAGGCGGCTAAAAAAGCGATGGAAAACGGGATGCGTTCCGTGGATGTTTTTATTAAAGGCCCTGGGGCAGGCCGGGAAGCGGCCTTGCCGCGCCTTGCAGGCGACCGGTTTTCAGGTCAAGTTGATCCGGGATGTAACCCCCATTCCTCATAATGGGTGTCGTCCTCCCAAAAAACGACGGGTTTAATCCTTTAATCATCCATTCATAGGAGGAAAAGGTTGGCTAGATATAGAGATTCAGTCTGCCGATTATGCCGGCGGGAAAATTTAAAGATGTTTCTTAAAGGGGACCGGTGTTATTCCGATAAATGTGCCTTTGAACGCCGAAGTTATGCGCCCGGGCAACATGGTCAGGGACGCGGCAAGCGTTCTGAATACGGAATTCAACTTCGGGAAAAACAAAAAGTTAAATGGATGTACGGGTTGCTCGAATCTCAATTCCGGGGAACCTTTGTCCGAGCTGACCGGCTGAAAGGGATTACCGGGACCAACCTTTTGGTTCTTTTGGAGAGAAGGTTGGATAATGTGGTTTATCGATTGGGGTTTTCAAATTCCAGAAGTCAAGCTCGACAGTTAGTGCGACATAATCATTTTCTGGTGAACGGACGCAGGGTTAATATTCCTTCTTTCCTTTTAAAGAAGGGGGATACGGTGTCCGTCAAAGAGAAGAGCCAGAAAATTGCGTCTATTATCGAATCCATGGAGGCGGTTGCCCGAAGAGGAGTTCCGCAATGGTTAGAACTCGAAAAAACACACTGTTCCGGAGTTGTTAAGTCTTTACCGGTTCGGGAAGATTTGACCATGCCCATTCAAGAGCAGCTTATTGTCGAACTCTATTCCAAGTAGTTTTTTACCTCTTATTGGAAAAGGATAAGGAGAGATTATGTATCGGAACTGGCGAGAACTGATAAAGCCCAAAAGGCTGGAAGTGGATCCGGAAGGCCACAGTCGATTCTACGGGAAATTTATTTGTGAACCTTTGGAACGAGGCTTTGGGATTACCTTGGGAAATGCCCTGCGAAGGGTTCTTATTTCTTCACTTCAAGGCGCTGCTATAGTCTCTATAAAGTTTGATGGGGCTCTCCATGAATTTTCCACTCTTCCCGGGGTGGTGGAGGATGTCACCGATATCATCTTGAATCTTAAATCGGTTCGTTTAAAAATGCACGGGGATGAACCACGGACCATCAGACTCAATGCCGGAAAAGAAGGGATGATCCGGGCCAAGGATTTTATTTGTGACCCTCAGGTGGAGGTTTTAAATCCAGACCTTCCTATTGCCACGCTTTCCGCCGACGGCCGACTCAAGGCCGAAATGACGGTCAAAATGGGGAAGGGGTATGTTCCTTCCGAGAGGAATAAGGTGGAGAATGTTCCCGTCGGAACCATATTTTTAGACAGCGCTTTTTCTCCGATAAAAAAAGTTACCTACGTTGTGGGGACCGCCAGGGTCGGGCAGATCACCGATTATGATAAGATGACCTTGGAGGTGTGGACGGACGGCAGCATTACCCCTGAGGATTCAGTAGCCATAGCGGCCAAAATTTTAAAGGAGCAGTTAACCCCCTTCATTAATTTCGAAGAAGAGGTCGAAGAGCCTGAACGGACTGAGGTTATTCATCCGGAAGAACAGGTTAACCAAAATTTATATAAAAGTGTGGAAGAATTGGAGCTTTCCGTCCGATCGGCCAATTGTCTTAAGAATGCCAATATCCGGCATATTTGGGAATTGGTCCAAAGAACCGAACCGGAAATGTTGAAGACCAAAAACTTTGGTCGAAAATCGCTAAATGAGATCAAGGCCATTTTGGAAGAAATGGGTTTGCATTTGGGGATGAGGTTGGAAGGGTTTGACTCTCCCCCTCCCTTAGAAGAAAAGAAGGAAGACGAAAATGAGACATAATTGTGCCGGAAGAAAATTAAGTCGCGATCCGCAGTCATCGGAAGGCCTTGATGCGTAACATGGTCACTTCCCTTATCGAATATGAGCGCATCGAAACCACTCTGGCCAAGGCCAAAGAGTTGCGGATCGAAGCCGACCGGATGATTACCCTGGCCAAGAAGGGGGACCTTCATGCCCGCCGGCAGGCCCTGGCGTATATACAGGACAAGGATATGGTCCATAAATTGTTTGCCGAAATCAAGGACCGCTTTTTGGAACGAAACGGCGGTTATACCAAAATCACCAAATTGCGTTATCGAAGAGGCGACGGCGCCCCGGTTTCGGTGATAGAGTTGGTCGGACGCCCCGAAGCCAAGACCAAGAAGAAAAAGAGCAAAACCCAGGAAGCCATGGATAAAGTAAAAGGGATGATTCCGGGGCAGGGGAAGAAGGAAGAGGCAGGCGAAAAATAATCAAACTTTCGTCGATAGTTTGATATAGGTGTATAAATAAAAAGGCAGGGTTTTTAAGTAACTCTGCCTTTTTTAATTTTCCTGCCGATGGTAATCGTCAAAAATAATTCCAAAAAAGGATTGACAAATTTATTTTTTTAAATTATATTAAAATGATTAATTATCGCGGGGTGGAGCAGTCCGGTAGCTCGTCGGGCTCATAACCCGAAGGCCGCAGGTTCAAATCCTGCCCCCGCAACCAAAAATATATACAGGGTTAGAGGTTTCCTCTAACCCTTTTTTTGTTTTATTACGATTTGTTGGATTAAGATGACAGGATCAAACCTTTAAGGGGGTTTTTTGCTGATTAAGGCTTGACAAGGAGACCGGATTTTTTTATAATTTTAATCTCTAAAAGGAAATGTTATCCATCCTGGTTGGGGCATGAGACGATAGAGTAAGCCCTGATAGATGATGAGTGCTCTTATGGGTTCTCATGATCCATCAGGGCTTTTTTGTTGATTTAGAGACTACAGGAGTACAGAAGGGAAGAGGTTTGAAAACAGTAATTCCTATTGTTATAGAAAGTCATGGAAGATTATCTTAGTTCAAGAAAACACCTTTTGAAGACCCAAGTGCTCATTATCGGGGGAGGGGTCACCGGCACCGGACTGGCCCGGGACCTGGCCCTGCGCGGGATTGAATGCCTTCTGGTTGAAAAAAAAGACATCAATGCCGGTGCTTCCGGTGGTAATCACGGCCTTTTGCACAGCGGGGCCCGCTATGTGGCCTCTGACCCGGAGGCGGCAAAAGAATGTCGGCAAGAGGCCGAGATACTGAAGCGGCTTGCTTCCCATTGTATCGAGGATACCGGTGGTTTTTTTGTAGCCGTTGAGGGTGATGATGAGTCTTATATTGTCGATTTTCCCGGAAGGTGCGGCCGGTGCGGGATACCTGCTCAAGCGGTTGATTTGAATGAAGCGCGCCAGTTGGAACCGTCCCTTTCCAAGAAGATCATTGCCGCATATGCGGTTCAGGATGGAGCTATCGATCCTTTCCGATTATCCTTAGACAATATGGCCCAGGCTCAACAAAATGGTTCCGGCCTGTTGCGCCACACCAAGGTACTGGCCTTTGATATCGGCAAATCCCAAATAAAATCTGTTCAGCTAGAAGACACCCAAACCGGGGAGAAGATCTCGGTAGAGGCGGATATCATCGTCAATGCCGCCGGTGCCTGGGCTGGACTGGTGGCCGGTCTGGCAGGGGTTTCCATCCCGATCCTCTATTCGAAGGGAAGTCTCATAATCACCCATGATCGATTGGCCCGACGGGTTATCAACCGGCTACGCCCGGCTTCCAATGCCGATATATTGGTTCCGGAGGGACGGTCTCCATTTTGGGCACCACCTCCCTCCGGATAGAAAATCCGGATGAGTTCTATCCGACGGTTGAAGAAATCGATTTAATAGTGGAAGACGCCAAGTATATGATCCCAGCTCTGGAAACAACTCGTTATATTCGTGCCTATTCCGGCGTGCGGCCGTTAATTGGTTCGGCGGGAGACGGGGACGACCGCAAAGTCAGCCGTGGCTTTGCCCTCCTGGATCATGGTGCCCAGGGTGTGGAAAACCTTATCACCATCAGTGGCGGGAAGCTGACTACTTATCGACTGATGGCCGAAAAAACAGCGGATTTGGTTTGTCTTCATCTGGGGATTTCCAGGTCCTGTCTGACCGGAATTGAATCGCTGCCGCCATCCATTCCTGATCAATGGACGGAACCTGCCCGGGCACCCAAAATATGGTTGAAAGGGCATGATCCGGAAGATATTATTTTGTGTGAATGTGAGATGGTCCCCAGAAGTGCTGTGGATGAGATTACCGGCTCTATGCATCAAAAGGCTGAAAGGGTGGATCTTCAGGGAATCGGTTTACGCAGCCGGATCGGTAAAGGACCCTGCCAGGGGGCTTTTTGCGGGCCTGCGCCTTACCGCCTATCTGTTTGACCAAGGAGAGTTTGACAGTGGACATTCCCTGGACAACCTCAGAGATTTCGTTCGCAGTCGTTGGAGAGGGATTCATCCGATCCTTTGGGGCCGACAGCTTCAACAGGCCGAATTACTGGAGGCCATGCACTGCGGGCTTTTTGGACTGGAAGGGGAGGAGTAGTATTGTGAATTCAGAATCCAGGAGCCGGAATTTAGAATATGGGCGAGACACTATGGGCAATAGTCCAAAAGATTTCCCGAATTTTTTTTATAGCCGATAGCCCAATTTTCTTTTTTTTCAAAGGCAAGGTTTTATCATTTAATATAAATGACTGTACAGAACCAAATAAAAGTTGATTTGACCGTCATCGGAGCCGGGATGGCCGGCATGGCGGCAACTTTGTTCGCCGTCAACCGAGGCCTTTCCGTGACCCAGGTGGGCAGTACGACTGAAATCGGATTTGCCAGTGGTTTGTTCGATCTTCTCGGAATCCATCCAATGAATGCAGGGAATCGCTGGGTCGATCCCTGGGCCGGGATAGAGACTCTGGTCGAGGATAGCCCGGGACATCCCTACGGCCGGTTGACCAAAAAAGATATTCAAGAAGCCTTTTCTGAATTGTTGGATTTTTTAGAAGAGGCCGGGCTTCCCTATTCCAGGAATCCTGATGGTAATGTCGGTGTTGTTACGCCATTGGGAACAGTAAAGACGACCTATTGCACGCCCCGGACTATGTGGGCGGGGGTGGAGGCTTTGGAGCAGAAACGCCCCTGCCTGATTGTGGAATTTAAAGGACTCAAAGGTTTTAGTGCCGGGTTGATTGCAGAAAATCTGAAAGACCGATGGCCGGGGTTGCGGACCCTCCGGGTCTTATTCCCAGGGAAAGGGCAACGGGAGGAAATATTACCGGAACATATGGCCAATGCCCTGATCCTGGGGGGGAATCGGGTGAAACTGGCCCACCTGATAAAACCGGAGATCAAAGAGGCCCAGTGTGTCGGCTTTCCGGCTGTTTTGGGATTGTATCAATCCTCCAAGGTGATTTCTGATTTGGCGGAATTGCTGGGAGTCCCGGTTTTTGAAATCCCTACTACACCGCCGTCGATTCCCGGGCTTCGTCTGAAAGAGGCCTTTGAACGGGGACTAAATGAAAAAAGGCCTTTTTATTTTTCTCGAAAAAGAGTGAAGGATACCCGGCAGAGGATAGGTGAAGAGTTCGAGATCACCCTTGATACGGGAAACGGAAAACAGACGATTAATTCGCGGGGGGTCCTCCTGGCCACAGGCCGGTTTATCGGCGGGGGGTTGGCCGCTGATCGGCGGGGCATTCAAGAAACGATATTTAATCTGCCGGTTTTTCAGCCCCAGAGCAGAAAGGAATGGCACCGGGAAGATTTTTTTGACCGGCAGGGACACCCGATAAACCAGGCCGGATTGGAGATCGACGAGTATTTTCGGCCACTGAACAATCAGGGGGATCCGGCCTTCAATACCCTTTTTGCTGCGGGTTCAATACTGGCCCACCAGGATTGGAAACGGGAGAAGTGCGGCACCGGGTTGGCTGTCGCCACGGCTTTCGGGGCGGTCAAGGCTTTTATCGAAGTTGTAAAAAGAGACAAATAATAACTTTTGATTTAATGATCAAATAACAGAGAATCAGAATTTATGCTGCAGGAACCCTTATCTCCGGATTATCAATTTGTAGAAGCCCTGGAAAAAGAAGGGCCGTTTCAAACCACGGCCTGCTTTCAATGCCGGAAGTGCACCAACGGCTGCCCGGTAACCTTTGCCATGGACCTGTTCCCGGACGAGGTTATCCGAATGGTGATTCTGGGTGAGCGGGAAAAAGTGCTTCATTGCAAAACCATCTGGATCTGCGCCGCCTGTGAAACCTGCACTACCCGCTGTCCCAATGAGGTCCGGATTGCAGAACTTATGGATCACCTCAAGGAAACGGCGGTACAAGAAAAGATCCCTTGCCCGGTGCCCCAGGTTATTCAGTTTCATCAAAGCTTTTTGAAAAAAATTTGGAAACGGGGCCGGGTATTTGAAACCACTCTTCTGCCGACTTATCTGCTGCGAAGCGGTCAGCTCATTGATAAATGGAAAGGCGGAACCTTGCCGGGGGAAATTGGATTGGGATGGAAGTTAATGGCCAATGGTCGAATACCTTTTAGATCCCATAGAAATAAAGACCTAAAAGAAATTAGGCGAATTATTAACCCAAGCCGGTCGGGAAAATAAAGCCGATGAAATTTTCTTATTATCCCGGATGCTCGCTCAAGGGAACGGCCAAAGATTATGCCGCTTCCATCGCTGGTATTTGCGATTTTCTGGGTATGGAACTGGTTGAAATCCCGGACTGGAACTGTTGTGGAGCGACAGCGGCCCACAGCATTGATCGCCAGGTCAGCATCGCCCTGGCCGCCAGGACCCTGACCCTGGCGTCGAAAATGCCCCACACCGACATGCTTGTCCCTTGTCCCCTGTGTTTCAATCGGCTAAAAACCGCCTCTTACACCTTACAGAAGGATCAGAATAATCGTTTTGAAATTACCTTACCGGAATCGGTTCCAATCCTCGGGGATCTGGCCAATTTTTTTGCCGGGGAAAAGATGTTGGGAATCGTTACCCAAAAAATCCGGAAACCCCTTGGGGGATTAAAGGTGGTCTGTTATTACGGCTGCATGGCCAACCGGCCGCCGGAGATCACCGGGTCTTCTGATTGGGAAGATCCCCAGGCCCTGGATCGCATTGTGACCAATTTGGGCGGGACACCGATTCCCTGGCCCTATAAGACCGATTGCTGCGGTGCTTCCCAAAGATTATCCCTGGAACAGGTTGAGGCCAGGCTGGTAGAAAAGCTGCTGGATATGGCCCATCGGGTCGGGGCTCAGGCCATCGTGGTTTCCTGCCAGATGTGTCAGGCCAATCTGGATATGCACAAAAAAAGGAGTGGTTCGGGGAAAATCTCACCCCTTCCGATATTATATTTTACCGAACTGATCGGGTTGGCCTTAGGGCTTAAGGATACACCTAACTGGCTTTCAAAGCACATTGTAGATCCCCGGCCTCTATTGCGGGAATTGGGGATTCTATGAAAATGTTTGAATTTCGTAGTTGAATAGGGGACTGGTTTGAATAGGGATTCAAATAAAATCGGCTCTATTACCATTATCGGCGGTGGCATCGCCGGCATCCAGGCGGCCCTGGATGCGGCCAACTCGGGCTTTAAGGTGCACCTTGTGGAAGAGAGGCCCAATGTGGGCGGCATCATGTCCCAATTAGACAAGACCTTCCCTACCGATGATTGTGCCGCTTGCATGATGGGTCCCAAACTGGTTGAGCTGTCGAAACACCCCGACATTGAAGTTTTGGCTTATACCGAGGTGCTTGGCCTGGAAGGCGAAGCCGGGCGATTTCAGTTGACCTTGAAGAAAAAGGCCCGGGCCATCGATCCTGAAAAATGTATCGGCTGCGGCCTTTGTGCCGAAAAATGTCCCACGGAAGTCCCCGATCCCTTCAATCTGGGATTGAATCGTCGCCGGGCCGTCTACCTGCCCTATCCCCAGGCCGTTCCCCTGATTTATACGATCGACAAAAGATTTTGCCGCTACTTCACAGAAGGTCAATGCCGTATCTGTGAAAAAATATGTCCAAGCAAGGCCGTTGATTTTGGCCAGAAGGATGAGACCGTCTCCTTGGAAACGGGGGCCATAATCCTGGCCGGGGGTATTGAACCCTTTGAGGCTTCGCGCAAAGCAGAATACGGATACGGCCGTTGGCCCAATGTGATTACCAGCCTGGAATATGAGAGAATGCTATCCGCCTCCGGGCCCTACGGCGGTCATATCCAGAGGATTTCCGATGGAAGGCCTCCCCGGAGCATGGCCTGGATCCAATGTGTAGGGTCTAGAGACCCCCATATCGGACAAGACTATTGTTCTTCCGTTTGCTGTATGTCCGCCATTAAGCAGGCCCTGGTCACTAGAGAACAGGACTCTCGGACCAAAACGACTATTTTCTATAATGACCTCCGGGCCTATGGAAAAGGATTTGACCGCTTCTACGAGAGAGCGGAAACCGAACATCAGGTGCGTTTTGTCCGTTCCATGATTTCCCGGATTGTGCCGAATCCCGAAGACGATACTTTAAAACTGGCCTACGTCGATTCCGACCGTCATATTCAGGAAGATAACTTTGATATGGCTGTGCTTTCGGTGGGCTTGTGTGCCCATCCGTCGTCTAAAAATCTGGCCCGAAAGATAGGTCTGAAACTCAATGAGTTCGGCTTTTGCGTTTCCGATCCGCTGGAGATGGTCAAGACCTCCAGAGAGGGTATTTTTGTTTGTGGAAGTTTCCAGGGCCCCAAAGACATTCCCGATTCGGTTCAACAGGGAAGCAGTGCGGCCGCCCAAGCTATGATTTTGCTCTCCGAGGTCAGAGGCACGATGATTGCGCCGGTCCTAAGGCCGAGAGAAAAAGAAGTGTCCCTGGAACAACCTCGAATAGGAGTCTTTATCTGCCACTGCGGGATCAACATTGCCGGTGTGGTGGATGTCAAGGAGGTGGCCGAGTTTGCCCGCAGCCTTCCCGATGTTGTTTATACTGCGGATTGTATGTTTGCTTGTTCCAGCGATCAACAGAATGAAATCAGGAAAGCCATCGTCGACCGTGGGCTTAATCGTATTGTGGCCGCGGCCTGTACGCCGCGAACCCATGAGCCGCTTTTTCAGGACACCTTAAGGCAGGCAGGGCTCAATCCCTATCTTTTTGAACTGGCCAATATCCGGGAACATGATTCCTGGGTCCACCGATCGAATCCTTCGGCCGCAACCCAAAAGGCTAAAGATCTGGTGCGGATGTCCATATCCCGGGCCCGTTTATTAAAGCCCCTGCCGGAAAGGAGCTATCCTGTCGTTCAAAGGGCTTTGGTGATTGGCGGGGGGCTGGCCGGATTGACAGCGACCCTGACTGTCGCCGAACAAGGATTCGAGACGGTATTAGTGGAACGCACGGCTGAATTGGGGGGGAATGCCCGAAGCCTTTATTTTACCGAGGATGGGGCCAATCCGGCAGAGTATGTTAAGTCCCTTATAAGTCGTGTGGAAAGGGATCCGCTGATCACGGTCTACACTGACGCCCAGGTGGTTGAAACAAAAGGCGCTTGCGGTCATTTGACCACAAGGATTTTGGCTGGAGATGAGATACGGGAAATCGTCCATGGGGTGATTCTGGTCGCCGTCGGCGGGCAGGAATATGAACCTAATGAATACCTTTATGGAAAGCATCCCCGGGTGATCACTCGAAAGGAATTTGAAGCCCTTCTGGCTTTGAGACCGGAGGAAGCGAAACAATATCCTCGAGTGGTGATGATTCAATGCGTGGGGTCCAGGGAACCTGATCATCCCTATTGCAGCCGTGTGTGCTGCACCGGGGCGGTAAAAAACAGCCTGAAACTGAAATCGCTGAATCCGGAGGTGCAGGTCTCTATCCTGTACCGTGACCTGCGGACCTTTGGACTTCGGGAGATTTTTTACCGTCAGGCCCGGGTCAAGGGGGTCCGTTTTTTTCAATATGGGAGAGATCAGAAACCGGAAGTGACCCTCAATGGTGACATGCTCAACCTGACTGTTTTCGACCAACAACTTCGGATGCCGGTAAGTTTACCGGCGGATCTGCTGGTTTTAAATACAGCCATCCGTCCCCACCCCCAAGGGAAAGTTCTTGCCGAAACCTTTCGTCTCCCACTGGATCAGGACGGTTTTTTCATGGAGGCCCATCCGAAACTCCGGCCCCTTGATGTTATCAAGCCGGGTTTTTTTCTATGTGGTCTGGCCCAGGGTCCCAAATTCGCCGTCGAGTCCATTGCCCAGGCAAGAGGGGCCGTCGCCCGGGCTATGACCATCCTTTCCAGAAAAGAGATGACCACCGGAGGGATGATCGCCCAGGTAGATGCGGACCTCTGCCGGGCCTGCGGAGAATGCGAGAAAACCTGTCTGTTTGAGGCCATCAAGGTGGAACCCTTCGGGGAAGGGCTGAATGCGGCGGTGGTCAACGAAAGTTTGTGCACGGGGTGCGGAGCCTGCAATGTGGCCTGCCCTACGGGTGCGGCCTCCCCGGCCCATTTTCAAGATGATCAGATTGAGGCGATGATCAAATCGTCTTGAGAAGGAGTGTATTGAATGGTTCGTCATTCCGGCGAAAGCCGGAATCCAGGAGAGCAACCATGAACAAACAGCCTGGGGTTTACATTTTGGCAAGTAAAAAAAATGGTACTCTTTATGTCGGAGTGACCTCAAACCTGGTCAAGAGGATCTGGGAACACAAAAACAATATGGTTGATGGATTTACCAAGCGGTATGGAATCCACCTGTTGGTCTGGTACGAAATTCATGACTGGAACGATTTTAGTACAATTTTATAACTGGATTCCGGCTTTCGCCGGAATGACGCAAATCAGCATTCTTTGATTATATAGCGAGTTATCATATTTTTCTGGAGCAATACATGCCTTTAACCGAACTGCCTGAAATTCTCGCTTTTGTCTGTCACTGGTGTGCCTATGCCGGGGCCGATCTGGCGGGGATTTCACGAATCCAGTATCCGCCGAATGTGCGTCTGATCCGGGTCATGTGCACCGGACGGATTCATGCGGGCTTTCTCCTTCAGTCCTTTGCCGAAGGGGCACACGGTGTTCTGGTCGCCGGCTGACATATCGGCGACTGCCATTACCTGGAAGGTAATGTGAAATGCCAGAAGGTAATCGAAGAAACCCGGGAGTATCTGCGGCTTCTGGGGATTGACGAACAGCGGCTCAGGGTCAAATGGATTTCCGCCTCGGAAGGAGCTGAGTTTGCCGGAGAGATACTGGATTTCACTCGATTTTTGCAAGGGCTGGAAGAAAAACCGTTCCCAGACTACAAAAAATGGAACCTCCCTAAGGAATTAGATCTGGATCATCATAGTCTTGAACAAGGACCGCCCCAACTGAGTCATGAGCAAATTGCCGCTTGCATGGAATGCAGTAATTGTACGGGAACTTGTCCGGTAAGCCGTGAAAACCCCAGATTTTCACCGAAACAGATCATTAATCGGACGGCTATGGGGTTGGGTGAAGAGTTCCTTCAGAGCCGCGAGGTCTGGGCCTGTCTGGGGTGTGCCCAATGCAACACCCGCTGTCCGGCTTTGATCGATATTGCCGAATTCAACCGCTCTTTTCGAAACCGGGCGCGGAAGGCCGGGAACCTCCCGGTGGAAAGCCACCATGGCATTCAACAGGCCATTGCCCGTCTCCAACGACATCCCCTTTCGCAAAAACGGACCGCCTGGGCGGAAAAAGCCGGCCATTTCAAATCAACCGGAGATTATTTCTTTTTTGTCGGCTGCCTGCCGTATTTCGATATCACTTTTCGCTATTTGAATATTTCGCCGCTGGACAGCGCCCGTAGTGCTTTGACCTTGCTGAACCGTATCGGAATAGCGCCGGTTATCAGCAATGATGAAAGATGCTGCGGGCACGATGCCTTCTGGTGCGGGGAAGAGGACACTTTTCGGGAATTGGCCTTATGGAATATTGAAATCATTCGGGCTTCCGGGGCCAAGACGGTTCTGTTCAGTTGCCCGGAAGGTTATTCGACCTTTAAATATTATTATCCCAGATACTTCGGAAAACTGCCTTTTGAGGTGGTTCATCTGACCGAATTTTTTGCCCGGGAGATCCCGAAGGCCGGGTTGAAGCTGCGACCCTCTTATGATGAGGCCGTTACCTATCAGGATCCCTGCCGTTTGGGACGGCAGGCCGGGATCTATGAACCTCCCAGGCAATTGTTAAAACTGGTTCCCGGTGTTGAACTCGTTGAAATGGAACGGACCCGGGAAAATGCCCTTTGCTGCGGGACCAGTGCCTGGACGGAATGTTCCAGTTGTTCCAAGGCCCTCCAGATCGAACGTCTTTTAGAAGCTCGGCAAACAGGCGCCAAAGAATTGATTACTGCCTGTCCCAAATGCCGGATCCATTTGAGTTGTGCCAAACTGGGTGAGGACATTGCTATGGAAGTGAAAGACATCTATACTTTTCTTGTTGAGAGACTGGAAAGGGAGTAATATCGGAATAAGGTATAAGGTTTCCGGTTTTCCTTGTGCCTCGCACCTCACCCCTTGAACCTGTTGTAAATAAGGAGGAAGACATGGCCAAATATATAGGAGCTCTTGATTTAGGAACGACCAGTAACCGGTTCATCCTCTTCGATCACGGGGGCCGGATAATCGATCTGGCGCAAAAAGAACACCGGCAGATTTTTCCCAAACCGGGCTGGGTGGAGCACGATCCTCTGGAGATATGGAACAACACCAGGGAGGTGATCCGGGATGGCCTGACAAAAAGCGGTGCCTCTGTGGCCGATATTGCGGCCATCGGTATAACCAACCAGCGGGAAACCGCGGTGGTCTGGGAGAAGTCCACCGGCACCCCGGTCTATAATGCCATTGTTTGGCAGGATACCCGCACCGACCTTATCTGCCAGGAACTGGCTGGACAGGGCGGTCAGGATCGACTGCGCGGGAAAACGGGTTTGCCTCTGGCCACCTATTTCTCCGGGCCAAAAATAAAATGGATCCTGGATCATGTTCCGGAGGCCCGGAAGAAAGCGGAGAACGGCGAATTGCTTTTCGGGAATATCGATACCTGGATCATTTGGAACCTGACCGGGGTTCACACAACCGATGTCACTAATGCCTCCCGCACACTTTTGATGAATCTGAATACCCTGGATTGGGATGAGGACATTTTAAAAATACTCGATATTCCTCGAGCCATGCTGCCCAAGATTTGTTCCTCTTCGGAAGTTTATGGGGAGAGCAGAGGCCTTCTCCAGGGTGTGCCGGTAGGAGGTGATTTGGGTGACCAGCAGGCGGCCCTTTTCGGACAGACCTGCTTTAACCCCGGAGAGGCCAAGAATACCTACGGAACGGGTTGTTTTATGCTTTTGAATATGGGAGAACTCCCGGTACCCAGTAACAGCGGACTGCTGACCACGGTAGGTTATAAGATCGGCCATCAAAAAGCCGTCTATGTCCTGGAAGGATCGATTGCCATTGCCGGGGCCTTGGTCCAGTGGTTGCGCGACAACCTGGGCCTGGTTTCGAAATCCGCCGACGTAGAGGCCTTGGCCCGCACCGTGGAAGACAATGGGGGAATTTATTTTGTCCCGGCTTTTTCCGGGCTGTTTGCCCCTTATTGGAAATCAGATGCCCGGGGGGTGATTGTCGGGCTGACCCGTTACATCAACAAGGGGCACATTGCTCGGGCCGTACTGGAGGCCACCGCCTATCAGACTCGGGAAGTGCTTGACGCCATGGAAAAGGATTCGGGGATTCGGTTGAAGGCCCTCAAAGTGGACGGTGGAATGGTCTTCAACGAGCTGTTGATGCAATTCCAGGCGGATTTGCTGGACGTTCCGGTCATCCGACCGAAAGTCGCGGAAACCACGGCTCTGGGCGCCGCCTATGCCGCCGGGCTGGCCGTTGATTTTTGGAAGAACTTGGACGAGCTTCGTCTCAATTGGGGTCAGGACAAAGAATGGAAACCACAAATGGAAACCTCGAAGCGGGAGGGTCTCTATTCTGGATGGAAAAAAGCGGTTTCCCGGACTTTTGACTGGGTAGAATAAATGCCCATTAGATAACCAATGACTCGATTAGTTCTTCTATAGCTTGGGAAGCGCTTTATCGGTGAAAAGAAAGAGTATCTCGTAACATTTTATTATGGAGTAATAACGCCGGCCAGAAAGGGGATTCTAAATGGATTTTCTGTCATCTCTGAAAAGCAGGCCAATAATTGCGGCCATCAGGGACATTGAAAATATTCGAATTCAAAATTTAAAGCACATCAGTGTCCTTTTTATCCTGGGCGGAACCATTTTCGATCTTCCCAAAATTGTGCAACAGGCGAGGAGCTCTCAGAAACTGGTTTTTGTCGATATCGATCTGGTTAAAGGGATCGGGAAGGACGCGTCTGGGATCCGGTTTTTAGCTATAGAAAGTCAGATAAACGGGATCATAACCACCCGCAGCAATCTCATTAAAAGTGCACAGAAAGAGGAGCTGTTTGCTATTCAAAGGGTCTTTGTGTTGGATTCAGAGTCTCTGGTCGGGGGACTCGGTGCCGTTGAGAAATCAAAACCTGATGCAATAGAAATCCTTCCCGGTCTGATTTTGCCCAAGGTCATGATGAAAATCAGAAGGCTCACCTCCATCCCGGTTATCGCCGGGGGCTTGATTACCGAAAAAGAGGAGATCAGGGAGATTTTGGCTTCGGGGGCGGTGGGAGTATCCACCACGGCACCCCATCTTTTTAATCAATAGGTGCAGGATCTATTTGCTTTCGAATAAGGTCGAATTCAACCGTAAGGAGATTAAATATGGCAGGACCTTTAGAGGGAATAAGCGTTTTGAGTTTTTGCTCGGCTTTATCCGGGCCTTTTTGTGCCATAATCCTTGGGGACATGGGGGCGGAAATTATAAAAATTGAAAATATCAGCACGGGAGAGATGACCCGCGACAGCTCCCATAAAATCAACGGCGTCGGCAGCTATTTTTTAAGCGTTAACCGGGGGAAAAAAAGCATAACTATAAATCTTAAAGATGAACGGTCCAAAAAGATTGTTTTTGATCTTATTAAAACCGTGGATGTCCTCACGGAAAACTTCCGTTGCCCATAAACCGGCATTTGACATGATTGCCCAGGGTATGGGGGGGTGATGAGTATTACCGGTCCAGACCAACCGGGATCGCCCCCTGTTCGAGTGGGATATTCCATCGGTGATATGGGGGCGGCCCTGTTCACCGCCAGCGGCATCCTGGCGGCCTTGATCGAACGGGGGAATAGTGGAGAAGGCCAATGGCTGGATGTGTCCATGTTGGACAGCCAGGTGGCCTTGTGCGAAAATGCCATTGCCAGATATCTGGGCACCGGGGAAATTTCGAGGCCCCTGGGATCCCGTCACCCCTTATCCACCCCTTTTCAAGCCTACGAAACCCTGGATAAACCCATCATTGTGATCGCCAATACGGAAAAGCTATGGGCCAGTTTCTGCAGGGCCGCCGGAAAAGAGGCCTGGATTACCGATGAAAACTATAAGACAAAATTCGTTCGTCTGCGAAACTATGCACAATTCAATCAGGAGATGACGGCGCTGATGCGGACCCGGAGCTATCAAGAATGGGTGGAAGTGTTTGAAGCCCATGAGGTTATGTATGCCCCGATCCACACCATAGAAGAGGTCGTAGAGGATCCACAGGTCAAGGCCCGAGAAATGATTATTGAAGTGTCCCACCCCCAGGCCGGTAAGCACAAGATTGCCGGCACACCGGTTAAATTTTCAAGGACACCCTTAAGGCTATACCTTTTAAAGTGTGGGCCGACAACCATCTTAATAACCTGAGGTAAGATGAAAAAACCAAGCGTGGAACTATATGGAAGAAAATAAAATGGGAAAAAACCGACTGCGTGAGATCATCGGAACCGTTAAGAAAAATCCGAACCTGGCGGCTTCTCAACTGAATGGACCGGCTATTACCGGGCCTTTAGCCAAATACATATGGGAAAGTCAATCGGTTTCAATCCCGGAGGATATCCGGGAACTGGCCAAAAGGCATATCCTGGATACTTTTGTTTCCATGGTGGTCAGCTCCCATCTAAAACCGGCCCAATATGCCCGAAAATTCGCCCTGTTTAACGGCGGCCAGGCCGATACGGCGCACCTGCTGACCACGAACCGGACCACTACTCTTTTGGAAGCCCTATTCGCAAATGCCATTACGGCCCATGCCGCAGAAATCAATGATTTTTGCCCTTCGGCGTTTGTCCAACCCGGCCCTCCGATTGTATCAACCGTATTCGCCATCGGGGAAACAATAGGGGCGTCGGGAGAAGAGATGCTCAGGGCTGTAATCACCGGCTACGAACTTGCCTGCAGAATCCCTAAGGCGCTGGGAACGATCAACCTGCAGACAGGAGGATTATCTTCCCATGGTGTCGGGCCTACTTTTGGTTCCGGAGCGGCAGCGGCCTCCATCTTGAAAATACCGAAAAGCTCGATCGGATATGTATTAGCCTATTGTGTCCAACAGGCTTCCGGTTCTTTTAATTGGCTCCGCGATAAAGAACATATGGAAAAGGCCTTTCTTTTTGCGGGAATGCCGGCAAGAAACGGGGCTACTGCGGCACTGATGGTGGACCAGGGATTTACCGGGGTAAAGGATCCCTTTCAGGGGACCCCAAACTGGCTCCTGAGTTCCCTGTTCATCGGCCTTGATTCGGACCTCGATTTGTCTAAATTGATCCATAACCTGGGAAAAGATTTTCAATTGCCGCTGGTGGGTTATAAAAGGTATCCTGTGGGTGGGCCGACGCAGGCCGGTATCGAGGGCCTGATGCAGATCATTCAAAAGATGGATCGACAATCGATTATTAAAATCGACATTAAAATGCCAGGGAATATAAAGGCCTTCAGCGAAGCGGACATGCCGGCCCTGAACCTGCCGTACCTGGCAGCCGTTATCTTGGAAGACGGCGATCTGTCCTTTAATATGGCCCAGTCCGAGGAACGCATGTCCTCCATATCCATCAAAGAAAAAATGCGCTGGGTCACCCTCACCCATGATCCTGCCCAGGAACAGGAACCTCGTGTCGAATCGGCACGGGTAGAGGTGGTTACGAAGAGTGGAGAAAGGAATCAAGTTTTTATCCAACACGTTCTCGGATTTCCGGAGCGTCCCATGAGCCGTCAAGATGTCGAAGACAAAGCCAAAAGCTTGGCTTTGCCTGTATTGGGCAGGGAACAAACAGAAAAACTCATTGAAACTATATGGAATCTTGAAAACCTGCCGGATATCCGAGCGGTCATTCCACTTTTAATTCCTCCGAACATTGGATAGAAACAGACCTAAGCAGAAAATTTATCCGAAAGAAGAAAATGGAGGTGCAGGGAAAAGAAAAGGTCATCGATTAGAAAAGCTCCTTTTAAAAAAACCTTGACTTACAAAGCCATCTTATATAACAGTTCTTATTGTTAAAAAGAAATATTCATTTTTCGAAATCTCAGGGTAAGAGATAAAAGAGAAAGCCCTGATAGATAATGAACACTTTAAGGGAGTGGTCGTTGCTATCGGGGCTTTTTTTATTTAAGGCGATTTTCAGCAGAAAGGAGGAAATAAAACAAATAGTTATAACCAATTTAAATTAATATTAAGGAGGTATCATGAACGAAACAGCTAAGAAGAAGCCGTTGACCAGTTTATTGATTTTAGCCTTAATATTTATCCTGGGTGGAGGATGGCTCGCCCATCGCATCCAGACCAGTGGAGGCATTCAGGTCAGAGATTTACGCTTCATGGGTGGTGACGGTAAATTGGTTAGTGCCCTCCTTTATGTGCCAAAAGGGGTGAGTGCAAAAAAACCGGCTCCAGGAATCGTTGCCACCCACGGTTATATCAATTCCCGCGAAACTCAGGATGGTTTTGCCATAGAATTTGCCAGACGCGGCTATGTCGTTCTGGCCCCGGATCAGTCCGGACATGGTTATTCCGATCCGCCGGCCTTCGCCAACGGTTTTGGCGGTCTGGACACCCTGAAGTATTTGCGAACCCTGGACATCGTCGATCCCAACAACATCGGCCTGGAAGGTCATTCCATGGGCGGCTGGGCCTCGGTGATTGCCGCCGCTGCCAATAAAGACAGTTATAAGTCCCTGGTCCTGGCCAGCTCTTCCACCGGGACCTTCGGAGCCCCGGATGGAACTCCGGATTTCCCACGCAACCTGGCCCTTATTTACTCCAAATACGATGAGTTTTCAGGACTGATGTGGGGTTCACCGATTCCGGCCAATATTGTTAAAACCGACAAGCTAAAAAAAGTTTTTGGAACCACCGAGCCGGTGGAAGTCGGCAAGCTTTATGGTTCGATTGAAAACGGTACGGCCCGAATACTCTATCAGCCGAGTATGATTCATCCCCGCGTTCATTTTTCAAGGCAGGCCATCGGGTATGCCATTGCATGGATGCAAGCCACCTTAAAAGGCGGTAATAACCTGCCGCCGTCCAATCAGATCTGGTATTGGAAAGAGTTTGGAACTCTGATTGCCCTGATCGGAATGGTCCTGCTGCTCTTTCCGGTGGGCCGGTGTCTGATGCGCACCCCATTTTTTGATGAATTGAATGAAACCCCTGCCGAGAGAAAATCAACCTCCGGCTGGGGCTGGTGGGTTGGGGCCGTGATTACGATCCTTCTACCCCTACCCCTGTATGTCCTGGCCTGGGCTTTTAACGGCAAAGGCATAGCCAAGAAAAGTTGGCTCTGGAGGCAGGAAATCACAACGACTATTATGTTCTGGGCGGTTTTGGTAGGATTGATCTCTTTGATCCTGTTCCTTCTCTGGCATTATATCTGGAATCGGAAAACAGGGGGGGGCAAAATCAACTACGGTTTTGGCTGGTTATCAAATGGGGGACGCAAGCTCTGGAAATCTATTTTGCTGGCCGTCGTCGTCATTTTTTGGGCCTATCTGTCCCTGGTCTTTTCGGACTGGGCCTTCAAAACGGATTTCCGTATCTGGGTCTTTGCCGTGAAGCCCATGTCGATTCTCCAGTTCAAGATATTTTTGGCTTACCTGATCCCCTTTACATTTTATTTTCTGATTGCCGGACTGGTGCTCCATGGGGAAATGCGCCTCGGACGAAGAGACGGGAGCGATTTGACCGGCTGGAAAGAGATGCTGATCAACATCCTGCTTATGATGGGCGGTTATATCCTGTTTCTCCTCTACCAATATATACCTCTCTTTAGTGGGGGAACGCTGGCTATCCCGGATTTGCATCTGGCAACCATTGTGATGTTTCAGTTCCTCCCGATTTTTACTATTGTAGCCCTGGTTTCGACGTTCTTCTTTCGTCAAACCGGGCATGTTTTTGTCGGGTCATTTATCAATGCACTGCTGGTCACCTGGATTGTGGTGGCCGGTCAGGCAACTCATTTTGCTTATTGAATAGATTTTCAGGGTCGGTCCTTGACGTTTAATGATTGCCAAGTTTGAGCAATAAAAACGTCAAGGGCTGACCTCGATTCCTCCCCTTACAATAGACAACGGCCACTTCCTTGCCTTTCATCCAATTTTTCCAATTTTTCTTCTTGATCCTGTCTTTCTCTTGTTTTAAACTCCCGATATCTAAAAAACGCTTCTCGTTAAACAAGTAATGAACCTATTAACCCAAAGAGCATCTTCCATAAAGGAGATTCAACCATGACCAGAGAATTCACTCCGGAATCCATTTTTGGTATTGCCCGAAGTTTTATGGAATGCCGACTGCTGTTAACGGGCGTAGAACTAAACCTTTTCAGCCTTGTTGCTTCAGCCCCTTTGTCCGCGGAAGAAATCACGGATAAGATTAAGGGCGATCTCCGGGCTACAACCATCCTGCTGGACGCCCTCAGTGCTTTGGGATTTATAGAAAAGCAAGATAATCATTATCGAACGGTTCCCTCCCTTGTCCCTCTTTTATCCGATGCCGAACCCACATCCATTCTGCCGGGGCTTCAACACTCGGCTCATCTCTGGCAGACCTGGTCCCGGCTGACGAATATCGCCCTCCAGGGTGGATCGGCCCAAAAGGGGGCCCCCGGGTTTACTGATAATCGTCTGTCGGCCTTTATCGGGGCTATGCATGTCGGCGCCGCCGGAGCGGCCGATGGCATCGTTGCTGCCATTTCACCCGGTCCGACCAAGGCCCTCATCGATATCGGAGGCGGTTCCGGCACCTATACGATCGCCTTCCTCAAGGCCTCTCCGGAAGTGAAGGCTACGATATTCGATCTACCGCCGGTCGTTGAAATGGCCCGAAAGCGGATTTTGGAAGCGGGGTTACTGGATCGTGTCAAGCTGGTCCCTGGAGATTTCTATAAGGAGGCCCTCCCTCCTGGTCATGATCTTGCCCTTTTGTCCGCCATTATTCATCAAAACAGCCTTGAACAGAACAACGCCTTATACCAAAATATCTATCAGGCCCTGGATTCAGGTGGCCGGATTGTCATAAGGGATCACGTTATGGATCCGGATCGCACCAAACCTGTTTCCGGGGCGATATTTGCGGTTAACATGCTGGTCAACACCCCGGGTGGGGGC
The DNA here is from genome assembly GCA_963782435.1 of uncultured delta proteobacterium. Classification (GTDB taxonomy): domain Bacteria; phylum Desulfobacterota; class RBG-13-43-22; order RBG-13-43-22; family RBG-13-43-22; genus RBG-13-43-22. The sequence continues at coordinate 264,255 of CAWAKF010000049.1, read as the reverse complement.
ACCTATACCTTTGAGGAGATCAAAGAGGGCTTAACTAAAGCCGGGTTTGATCGAGTAAGGCTCATGCAAACCCAAGGGATGTTTTCCTTGGTTGAGGCCTTTAAACCATAATAAATGTTTCCGCAATAAGTCAGGGAACTATTCTCTCTGTGTTTTAAGGGAATTCTTGATCTTCTGCGATGCATAGAATCCAGAAGTCAGGAGTCAGAATCCAGAATAAACTTAAAACCTTTTGACTATCTATCCCCATTTTGAATTCCGGCTCTTTAATTTCTGATTCCGGAATTTAAAATATTTTTGGTACCTATGCAAAATCATCACGCTGACGTTTCTCAGAACAATCCTGATCTTTCAACTTCTGCTTATAAATGGAAGGCCATAGCTACCGTTGCCCTGGGTACGATGATGGGTAGCATGGACTCCAGTATAACCAATATCTCGTTCCCAATACTGACCCAGGCTTTTGGTGTATCGGTTACGACGATCGTATGGGTCTCCTTAGCCTATATACTGGCCAGTACCAGTCTGATGCTGATCCTTGGCCGTGTCGGCGACCTGTTTGGGCGAAAAAGAATCTATATGGGAGGGACCCTTGTTTTTACCTTAGGCTTAACCTTTTGCGCATTGTCCCAAAATGTAACCCAACTGATCATTTTTCGGGTTTTTCAGGCCGTAGGCGCATCCATGATCTTGGCCTGCGGCGCGGCCATAGTCACCGAAGCCTTTCCGCAAAACGAACGAGGCAAGGGGCTCGGTTTTTTGGCTGTATCGGTTTCCGCCGGGCTTATCAGCGGTCCGGTTCTTGGGGGATTTCTTCTGGGATGGTTGGAATGGCGTTCTATTTTTTATAGTAGGATACCTATAGGAATTATTGTACTGGGGATGGCCGCCCTATTTCTAAAAAAAGATAAGATGAGAACAGGAAAGATTAACTTTGACCTGTGGGGAACTTTTTTTTCATCAGCAGGCCTGGCCGGTCTCATGTTTGGACTCAATCAACTTAACCGGTTTGGCTTGAAATCTTCGATGTTTTACTTATTGATGGGCTTGGGTTTCCTAAGTCTTATCATTTTTATTTTTATTGAAAAAAATGCATTGGATCCCATTGTGGACTTGTCTCTTTTTAATAACCGCGTGTTTGCCTGCGCTTCGGGAAGTTTATTCCTTATGTTTTTTACTTATTCCGCCTATATTCTGTTGATGCCTTTTTATCTGCTGGAGGGGATCGGCCTGACCCCTTCAAAGGCTGGGGTCTTAATGACCGTTGTCTCCATGATCGCCATCATTATCGGCCCCATCAGTGGCTGGCTTTCAGACCGATTCGGGCAGGCCCGGTTTGCCACCCTGGGTGCGGTTTTAACTATCCTCTCCTTCTGGCTCATATTTAGATTTGAACTTGAAAGCCGGATTGTTGATATTATTCCAGCCTTGGCCCTGGCCGGTTTGGGGATGGGGATGTTTCAATCACCCAATAACAGTTCCATTATGGGGGCGGTCGGAGCAGAACGGCTTGGAACCGCTTCGGCTATGATTGCTACCTCCAGGCAGGTGGGGATCTCATTGGGTATGGCTTTGTCCGGGACTATTTATTCCTACCAACTGAGCAATCACAAAGCAGAGTTGATCAGAGGAGGTCTCCATGGGGTTATCGTCGATCAGCAGGCCGTCTCTCTCTCCTTTAGTGATACATTTTTTATCTCTGCGCTTTTGATGTCGTTGGTCGTGGTACTATCCATCCTGACCCGGCAGGTGAAAACTTCGTAGCTCGGTAAGACCAAAATATTACATCGCCCGGTTTTAACCCCTGCCTGAGGCAAGGGGGATTGTTCCGGGGGCGAGATGCTTCTGCAAAAGGCTCTTGGAGGTCCAGGGAAAGGGGAGAAGAGGTCTAATTGCCCAGATATTCTTGGACAATTTCGAGCATAGTGCTCAGTTTGAAGGGTTTTGAAAAAGTCAGATAACCATATTTTTCAACGTCTTCTCTGATTTTTTCCTTTAAATTTTTTATTCCAAAGAACCCACTCATATAAATAACTTTTATTTGCGGATCTATTTCTCTTATTTTGCTGACCAGCTCCAAGCCGTCCATTTCAGGCATGATGATGTCGGTGAAGACCAGATCCGGTTTAAACTTAAGGTAAATTTCGTAACCTTTAAGGCCATTGGTGGCAATACGAACATCATAGCCCTCCATACGGAATATTTCCTGAAAAATTTCATGAAGGCCAAATTCGTCTTCCACGACCAAGATCTTTTTTTTGCCCTTTTTTTCTTGTACTTCTTGGCCGATTACCGGAGGTTCTTTTTCAATCAGGGCATCGATAATCTCTTCATCTTTTAAAGTACCGATCCGTTCACTGATCTGGTTTAATCTTTGTTGGGCTTTTAAAGCCTTTTCCCCATTCAAGGGGTTCAAATCGGGATGATATACTTTGCTGAGAAGACGATGGCTGTTCTTGATATAGGAAAGGGCGGCTTGGTCTCCCAACTCCTTATAAATCTCTTTTGCCTTATCCATCAGTCCTAAATACGCCAGGTCTTTGGCCAATTCTGTTTTCATGTTACAGTCTTATTCCCTTCTGAATTTGTTAAAGAAAACAAAATCCAGGTGATAGCCAACCATTCATCTGTTTGAAAAGAAACTCTTTTTGGGTGGAGATGCAAGGAGTATAAGATAGTCCGGAAATAAGAGTCAAGGGGAAAAAAGGGAAAGGAGAGGGACCAAAGGGTTTTCGGAAATCATATCCTGGTCTGAGGACTGTTTTAACAAAAGTTTTTTCAGAATGTGTTACCTGTAATATAAAATGAAGATATCCCCTTTTTTCTTTTGACGAAGTCTCCCGGAGCCGATACCATAAAAGTTGTGATAGGGGTTTGAAGATCACTAAAGGTTGATCCATTCGCAAAAAGGTGGAAAGGCTTTTAGTTATTTTGGTCGGGTAATTTCATTTATTATAACGGAGAAAAATGGATGCGATATAAATTATCAAATGAAACCTTAATGTTTGAAGCAGACTCCATGGGTGGGGAACCTATGAGTCTTCGAACCACTCAGGATCAGCTGGAGTTCTTATGGCAGGGAGATGCCCGGTATTGGGCAAGGCATTCCCCAACCCTTTTTCCAATTGTGGGTGCTTTAAAAAGCAACCGATATACCTTGAATGGAAAAGAATATGAACTGGAGCAACATGGGTTTGCCAGGGATTCTGGGTTTGACCTGATTGAAGCCACAGATCATAGCTTAACCTTTTTACTTAAGGAAACCTCCAGTACCCTAAAAAAGTTCCCTTTTTCTTTCCAGTTATACAATACCTTTAATCTTAAGGGGAATTCGGTCTTCATCGGACATACTGTTGTCAACACGAGCAACCAAATGATGTGGTTTTCTATTGGTGATCATCCGGGATTCAATTGTCCCTTACTGGCAGGCGAAACTATGGAGGATTATTCCCTGGTATTTGAAAAGGAGGAAAAGCTTGACCGAAGATTCTTGGAGAATTCCTTGCTCACAGAAAAAAAGGAACCTTTTTTGACCCAGGGAAAAACAGTAAGGCTTTCGGAAGATTTATTCAAACAAAAGGCCATCATTTTGGAAAATTTCAGGTCGGATTCGGTTTCTTTGAACAGTAGAAATCATCAACGAAAGGTTACCGTCACGCTTACCGGTTATCCTTACCTGGGTATTTGGTCACCGGCAACAGGGGCTCCATTCGTGTGTATTGAGCCCTGGCATGGGGTTGCCTCACCCGAAGACACGGATGGGAATCTCCCCAAGAAACCAGGGATATTATCTTTGGAAGCAGGAAAGAAATTTCGCTGTGGTTTTAAAATTATAATTGAATGACTATCTCCCACTTGTTGAAAATAAAAAACTGTCTCCAATAAACTTGCTCTTTTGATTAACCGAAAAGAGGAAGAAAGCTTGAGGGGATCTTCCGGATAGCCCTCTCCTGGTCAGGGTTTCAGTTTTTGGAGATATTGAGATCGAAGGTTGGGATCATTCAGACCCAGGATCCCCCAAATGAATTTTCCCTTCCAGAAAATGGATACTTCTCCATGGTAGGGGTCTTTTATGCGGAGAGTACCTTCGGAAACCTGTTTCGCTTCTCTTCCGCTACACCGGAGATATTGTTCCATCATCCCGCGGCAATCTTCTAAATCTTTTCCCTCGATGACAAATATTTTGAATTGATTGCCGGCGACCTCATAGTCGTTGGTATAACCGGAATGGATGAAGGAATATCCCAGGAAATCCTTAGAGATGAATTTTTCCGTATTTTTCTTTTTTCCCTCCAAAGGAAATGAGGCCAGGATCGGGGGGAGAGACGTCTTTCCCCCCAGGATCTCTTCTAATTTTTGGGCAAAGGGCAGCAAAACATTTTTGTCATTCTCCCCGGTATTGACCCCACTGATTTTCACATAGTAAGGACCGCTGATAAAGTTAATGACGTTGGGTTCATGATAACCCTGAGTCCCCAGATCCATAAATTGAGCGTTGGCCAACCGCTCTTGGCTGTAGATCCCGAAGGCCTGGATGGGGTCCTTGTGGCGATACACTTCTATGGTCACTCCGGTTTTTTTCTCTCCCTTGTATTCAGCCACGGTTAGCTCCTGGAACTCATAGGCGAGGTAGAGATCCGCCCCACCGTCAATATACTCGAAAAGGGTTTGAGGAGAAAATACTTGGGAATCCCCGGCCAGCTTCCATCCGTTCATCTCTGGAAAATTAATGGCTTTGCCTGCCAAGTCCGGCACCCTTAAGAAAAAAACGAATCCGAGGCTGCAGAAAAAAAAAGAGAAGCGGTAAATACGATCTGTTTGTCTTAGACCAGGCCATAGTTGTCCTTTCCCTTTCTTCGGATCAGGCGACGAATTCCGGAGGAACTTCCCGCAGACGGGTGATATTTCGGATTCGCTCTGATACATTCCATTGGTTCAGACACTGAACCGGGCATGCACCACAATCTCCGCAAGGGCTGGCCGGAAGACTCAGGGAGGACAGGAGATCCTGGGCTTCTACCAGATTTTGATACCCATATACATACATATAGGCCCTCATCAGCTCAGGAATGGGAAGCTGTTTCAGGCATTGGCCCAGGCAGGTTCCGCATCCCTGACAGTACAGGGGTGACCGGAGTCCCGCCCAAGAAAGGGTTTCCTTCTCTGGCTTCGATAGGGAAAAATCCTTCATGACATTCAGGTTTGCTTCCAGTTGATCAAAAGTGGTGAACCCTGCAATGATAGTATGCACATTGGGGTCCTGCAACACCCATTTAAGGGCCATTGGGGCGTCGATCTGAGGGTTTTGGTAGGACCCTCTCACGTTTCCACCAATAGTTTTCATGGCAATGACCCCCAAACCCGCCTGTGCCGCCCGGGCAATGGCCTTTTTAATCTCCTCGGCATGTTTTTGTCGAAAATTATAAGCCGTCAGAACCACATCATAGACCTTGGAATCCACGGCGGCGTTAATCACCTCGGGTTCCTTCCTATGAGTGGTCACCCCGATGAAACGGATCTTGCCGGCCTTCTTGGCTTTAACCAGGGCATTGAGGATCGGCTCATAGAGGGTGGATTCCCGGTCCCAGGCGCTGTGGTGGTGATAGATGTCCACGTAGTCCAGCCCCAAACTTTTAAGGCTGGTATCAATTTTAATGGTGAAGGCCTCTTCCGTGGCTTCTTCTGTATAAAGACCGGTGGTCCGGTTGTTGGGAAGATGAGCCTTGGTGGCAATGGCGAAAGAATCTCTTGGGCGGCCTTTAAGCACCTCTCCCAGCATGGTTTCGTTTGTCCCGCGCTGGTAAGTCTGAGCCGTGTCCAGGAAATACAGGCCATTGCTCAATGCGGTTCGAACCAGAGCGGGATTGCTGGTGTTCATGACCCCCATGGTGATGACCGGAAGTTTGATCCCGGTATTGCCCAGAATACGGTAGGTGATCTTCTCTTCTTTCCTCCCCTGTTCTTTTTCCGGTAAGGCCTTTTCATTTGAACTTAAATAAATGAGCCCCCCCAACCCTGCTGCCGAAGACTTCAAGAAATCCCTTCTCCCCAACTTATTGCGGGTCATCGGTCAATCCTCCCTTTTTTTTGAACGATAGCCTGATCCTCTTTTTATATTTTATCTTTTTCCCCTTCAAAAGCAAATTCTTTTAATCTGTAAAAACCTCTGTTTCCTATAAGACCTCAACTATTATGGTGGTCTCCAGATTCAAGAATATTAACAGAAAACAAGGAGGTCCGTATGTTTTTGCCCAAAGGGAACAAGAAAAGGTGAGTATGGCGGCCGAATCCGATCGGAGTCCTCCGATTTCATTATTCCGATTTAATTGACAGGAGGGAGATAATTCCATTAAAGTGGTTCTTAAACTCGATTGAAAAGATAGTAGAATTTTGAATTTCAAAGGTTGGAAATGAGAAAACAAAGAGATAAAAAAGAGGGTGTTTTCTATGGGGTTTGGATCATCGTTGCCGGGTTTGTTCTTCTTTTCCTTTTTGCCGGAGCGGGCTTTTATTCTTTTAGCATTTTTATCAAACCCTTTGAAGAAACATTCGGGTGGAGCCGGGCGGCCGTCTCCTTTGCCATGTCCCTCTACATGATCATTCAAGGGGTTTGTGGACCACTGGTCGGTTATCTAACGGAGAAATACGGTCCGAAACGGATCATGACCACATTTGCCGCCGGAGCCGGGGCCGCCTTTATCCTGGTCAGTTTCACCCATGCCTTGTGGTTTTTCTATTTGTCTTACGCCTTACTATCGATCACTACCACGGGAATAGGGTTTATTCCGGTAAGCAGGCTGTTGACCCGATGGTTTGTCCGGCGCAGGGGTACGGCTATAGGTTTGACCATGGTCGGGATATCGGCGGGCGGATTGGTTATGTCGCCCCTGGTGGGGATGCTGAACTCCTACTTCACCTGGCGGGCTTCTTATATTTTTCTGGGTCTCCTGGTTTGGGTTCTGGCCATACCCATGACCCTGTTCGTGATGAAGTCCGGTCCTTCCGAAATGGGGCTTCGACCGGACGGTGACGACCCGGAAGACGGAATCAAATTGGATGCAAACGAGTTCGGCCAAACCAGATTGAACGCTCAGGAAGAAGGATGGCCTTTGAGACCGGTGCTAAAAACCCGAACCTTCTGGTGGGTTGCGTTGACCTGGCTGTTGGCCCCCATGGCCCAAGGCGGTGTGCTCCAGCACCAGGTTCCGCTGGTCACTGAGTCCGGACTGGCCCCGACGGCCGCAGCCATGGCCATGGGCATTACTGCCGGAATGGGCGGGCTGGGAAAGCTGAGCTTTGGGCGCTTATCGGAAAGTCGGCCCTTTCATTATGTGGCTATGGCCTGCTTCGGTGTACAAGCCCTTGCTATTTTCCTGCTGCTTTCGTTCCAATCAACAACCATGGTCTGGATTTATGTATTACTGTATGGTTTCGGAATGGGCGGTGTCGTGGTTCTCTTGCCTCTGGTGGTAGGTCATTTCTTCGGCCTGGCGGCCTTCGGGACCATTATGGGAACCGTGGCTTTTATTCAAGGTATCGGCTCATCCAGCGGGGCGCTGATTTCCGGTTTGATATTTGACCACATGGGCAACTATCAATATGCTTTGATCCTCTTTGGGTGCGTATACCTGTTAGCGATAGCCAGCATAATAATGGCCGGTAAACCCAAGACCTATGTGCCTGAATAATAATATTTTTTTGGTCCGAATTTAAGATTTTTTAAACAATATTTTCCCCAATAAGGGGAATTACTAAAACTATTGAAAAAAAGGATTTTTGGGGTATACTCAGCGGTATCAAATCATTTACAAAGAGAGGGAGATATGGCTATTGAAAAATTTCCAATCGAAGCGGGTCACATTATGATGTTTGCCAGAGCTATCGGTGATGCCAATCCAATTTACAATGATGAAAATTATGCCAAAACTACTGAACCGGGAGGCATCATAGCCCCACCCACTTTTATTCAGGCGGGCGCCCAATTTGATCCTGACTACTTCCTTCGTCCGAAAATCGGCCAACCCTGGTTTGGGTCCGGAAAAGAGCCGACAGGGATAAAACCGGGATCGGATACCAATTCAGGCGGGGGCGGGCGTGGCCTTCATGCGGAACAACACTATGAATACCACCGTCATTTGCGACCGGGCGATGTCCTTACGGCCACGGTTATCCCCGGTAAAAAGTGGGAGAAAGAGGGGCGGCGATCCGGAAAATTGATCTTCTCTGAGACGATTATCGAATTTCGTGACCAAAAAGGGGAACTGGTCATTACGTCACGGGGCGTAGGCGTCCAAACCGAACGAGCAGTTGAACAAAAATAACGGAGACCAAAATTATGGCACTGAAAGCAAGCAAACTTAAGGTTGGAGATATTCATACCGAACGGATTGTGGAAGATTTGAAACGGACCCAGATTGTTCAATATGCCGGGGCTTCCGGGGATTATAACCCCATTCACACAGATGAAGTATTTGCGGTGAAGGTGGCCGGATATCCCTCGGTTTTCGCCCATGGAATGCTGACCATGGGTATGACGGGCAGGATGCTTACCAATTTTGTGGGAGATGGCAGGCTTACAAAATATGGAGTTCGTTTTACCAATCAGGTCTGGCCGGGAGATGATCTGGAGGCTAAAACCACCATCGAGGCCATTCGGGAGGAAAACGGGAATTACTTGGTCGACCTAAAAATCGAGACGGTCAATCAGAACGGGGTGGTCGTATTAAGCGGCAATGCCTCGGCCCGGATCGATCCATGATGAGTCCGCCAATGCCCAGGATAAATCGGGAATAGAGGGCCTTTATGAAAAGGTTTCAGAGGTGAAAAGGTTTCAGTCATAACCTTTGGTGATATTTTTTGTCCCCTGGGTGATGTCCCTGATATTCGAACCGGAGAAATATTTAAAAACGGCATTTTCGCCGAAGTGATAGGTTGTCGGCTACGCACGTTCTGCACGAACGGCCCACCTTGGTAAATAGGGAAAGTTTTCCTTATTTTCTTTGGCCTGTCTCATCTGCCTAACCCTTAATGATATCCCTGCCCGAGTCTATTTGCCCCCCCATAAGGATACGTTTCGGATATGGTCTTTATTCGGAGTTAATGAATTTAATGCTCAAAAAAATACAAAATCTTTTTTATGGTTGGTGGATCGTCCTGGCCTCTTTTGTCCTGCTGGTAATAACCGGAGGAACGGCCCTCTATGGCTTTACGGCATTTTTTAACCCTATTTCTTCAGAAATGAAATGGGGTAGTGCGGCCATGTCTTTTGCTTTTTCTTTGAGGAGTGTTGAAGGCGGGGTTCTTCAACCTGTTATCGGTATATTTGTCGAACGTGTGGGCGTCAGGAAATGTATCTTTACCGGCATAATCCTCATGGGGTTCTCCCTATTCCTTTTAAGTCGGATGTCGACACTCACGACCTTTTATGTGGGGTTTGTGCTCTTATCCTTGGGATTCACGATGGCGGCCGGTATTCCTCAATACACGGCCGTAGCCAATTGGTTCAAGAAGCGACGATCCTTAGCCCTTGGTTTACTTACAACCGGATGGGGTGTCTCCGGGCTAATGACGCCCCTCATAGCCCTGATGATAAGATCGGTTGGATGGCGTGAGACCCTTTTTCTGCTGTGCCCCTTTATCCTGATGATAGGAATTCCCTTGTCTTTTTTTATAAGGGATCGGCCTCAACCTTACGGGATGCAGCCGGACGGGGGCACCCCGGAAGACCATCCCCTGGATAACGCTGGTTCTCAAGCACAGGACTTGGGACTTTCACTGAAGGAAGCCTTAAAAACGAAGACCTTCTGGATGCTTTTGCTATATGCTCTCTGTGTCCAGTTCGCATTCAGTACCATTCCTGTCCAGGAAATGCCTCACCTGATCAATGTCGGGATTTCGGAAAAGCTGGCGGCTCTTACCATGGCCGGTTATTCCTTGGTAAGCCTTGTCGGCAGACTCTTTATTTCGTGGCTGGGCGACACCTATAGCAAGAAGCGTCTTTTAATGATCTCAGCGGCGATGCAGGCAATCGGTTTTTTCATTTATGCCAATATAACCAGCCCCTGGATGATTATCCCCTTTATCCTCTTTTACGGACCTGGGTTTGGCGCTACGGTTCCCCTTCTTCCAGCGATTCAGGCCGACTATTTCGGGGTCCGGTCCTTTGCCTCGATCAGGGGTATGATGTCCATCGCTTTTGCGGTTCCGGGCATTGTCGCTCCTGTTTTCGCAGGCTGGATATTTGATATCTATCACAGTTACACAATTGCTTTTCAACTCTACGCAATACTGGCGGCTCTCTCCATTCCAGTCTTGATGATGATACCCAATAAAAAGGTATAATTTCAGAAAGTCCGGATGGTTAATTCGGAGATATGCGCTGATCGTATTTAGGTCCTGGTTGCTTGGATACTAAAGAGTTTCCCGGTCACCCTTATAAGCAGGTTGAAGATGAGGGCCAGCCTCCATTTGATCTGTTGGGAGAATCCGAATCCCTGGAGACTTTGGTTGACACTGTGTCTTCGATATCGAATGGTTTTTTCCGGAATAAATTCAACCACCCCATAAAGTTCAGAAAGAAGACCGATCCAGGAATCATGCATGGGGATCCCTTTGGGAAAAGGCAGAACCTTTTTAAGCAGATCACGGGAGAAAGCCATACAACAACCCATATAGGTATTGGTAATTAAATTTTTTATCAGACCCTTCCCGGAATGGAGGGTTTCAAAGATGGATTCCTGTATTACAACCCCGGATTCATCTATTACTTGTCCATCCAGGACCAGGACATAATTTTTTACCGATTTTTTCTGAAAACACTCTCTGATAACCCCCAGCTTATTGTTCAGCCAGATGTCATCCTGGTCCGACAGGACGATCACGTCACCTGTGGCCTGCTTCAACGCGTTTTCGAAATTATAAATCGGGTTATAATATTTATTATTCGGGAAAACCCTGATTCGAAGGTCTTTAAAATTTTCTATGATTGATAGGGTGTTATCCGATGAAGAATCATCCGATATAATCAATTCATCCTTTTCATCCAGTTGACTGATAATGGAGTCAATTTGCTCGAAAATGAATTTCTCTCCGTTATAGGAGGCCAGGCAGACACTTATTTTCATTCCTTCAACCTAAGTTCTCTTACCTTTATTATCCGTTGGTGTAACATGTCCCGCCTGACTCCGGTTGCTTTAAGAATGCAAGCAAGGGTGATTTATTTTTCAGCTTGTGCCCGTAACCTTTTCTAATTATAGACAGTTTAATTTTTGAACCAACTGTGTCAAGTATATTATCAAATTGAATCGGATTTCACTTCAAGACTTGTCATGACTAAAAGAAAAAACATTAACTGATAAAATAATTCTTTTAAACAAAGAACATCTTCAATTTCTCCTGATCAGCAAAGTTGAACAGGGTTTCATTGATACTATTAGTTTCATTCAAATATCCAGTCCCTGCAGAAATTCCAGGATAGCCTTATTGCAGGCTTCCGGCTGTTCCACCAGTATCTGGTGACCACCTCCGGAAATAATCTTCAGTTTTGCCCCTGGAATCCTTTCCGCCAGAATATTAGAATTGTCCGGGGGGACGAGCAGGTCCGCATCCCCGGTAATAACGAGTGTGGGCGCTTGGATTTGTGGTAACCGATCAAAAGTGTCAAAATTGAGTACCGCTTCAGACTGCTTGGTCAAGATTTCAGCGTCCGCCGGATATTTCATGGAAATTTCTGTGTACTTTCGAAGCACCTCCGGTCGCTTGGCTAAAGTCTCCGGATCGAATAAACAAGCCCCGGCCTTTATCTTGGACGCCTCATCACCAACATTAATCATCTCCGTAAAAAGAGCGGTCACTTCAGCGCCGGCCGATATCTTATGAATACCCCCGCAGTGCGTAGAGGCGAGGATGAGCCCCTTGATTCGGTCCGGATAATTGATAGTCACCTCCTGGGCGATCATTCCCCCCAAGGATAATCCCAGGAGATGACATCTGGTAATCCCAATGGCATCCAAGAGACCGATGGTATCTTGGGCCATCATCAAAATGGAGAGGGTCCCTCCCGGATTGTTTGAACGGGCAATGCCCCTATTGTCAAAAGTAATCACCTTGTATTCTCTTGATAGAATCGGGACTTGTTCATACCAATGATCCGCATTGCTCCCAAGTCCTCTGATGAGAATCAGTGGGAAACCTTCCCCATATGATTCAAAATATAGATCGGCATCTCCAACTTTAGCTTTCATCTCTCTCCTTTCTTATTTTATATGCCAAGTCATTGGCCAATCATATTTGATGACCCGCCTGAAATCTCATGGCTGACACACTAAGGACAGGGAAGGCCTTTAAAACTGTATTTGTGATAATCCGTTCTGTCCCTCGGGTAATGTCTTCAAACTCCCGAATTGCATAGATCGTTAACAACGATCTTTTAAGCAGACGTGTGGAGTTGTCGGCTAAGGATGTCCCGCACGGGTCCCCCCAACCTATGTGCATAGTTTTCGCACCATATCGACATAAACGGTGGTCCCCTTTATTAAATTATCGATAGAGATCTTTTCATCCAATCCATGAATCATATTTAAATGCTCTACAGGGATCGTGATAGGACAAAAGCCATAGGCCGTAATTCCTTTTTCCCTGAAAAAACGAGAATCGGTTATTCCGGACATAAGATGGGAGGGCATTAAGGAATTTTCAAAATTTTTATTAACCACATCCTGAATTATAAGATAATCCTCATTATGGGTATCGGACATATTTCCTTCAGAGGCTAAAAGGATTTCAATTTTTATATCATTATCGGCCAGTTTTTCTTTTACGAAGTCAACAAACTCAACAATATCCTGACCTGGCAACAATCTGATGTCCAACTGGGCCTCAGCATAGTCGGGAATGACGTTTATCTTGCTCCCTGCGTGTACCATATTGAGGCTGATCGTGTTCCTTACCATGGCATTGATTTGCGGTATGCCGAGCATTCCACTTTCCTTCAGAACCCGGGCCAACGTTTCAGGTTTGCCGTCCTTTTCAAATGGAGCCAGGAAAGACCACTCAGGGGCCAGTTTTTGGAAATACTCGTCTATTATCGGGGTGATGAAGACCGGCAGCTCTGCTGAAAGTAGTCTGGCCAATGCCTGGGTCATTTTCACCAAGGCATTCTGTGTATGAGGTATGGAACCATGTCCGGAAGGCCCTTTACAGGTTAGCTTGAGCCAGCAGGGTCCCTTTTCTCCGGTGGCAAAAAGCATTACGGTTTTGTCCGGGATCATATTTGAAAATCCTTGGCCCCCTTCATTTAAAACCAGGGCGGCGGTAAAATCATCCGAAAAATTTTCCATCAGGTACTTCATCCCTAAGGAGCCTCCCGTCTCTTCGTCGGCAACGGCTAAAAAAACCAGATCGCGATTTAGGGAGACGTTCTCTCTTTTCATAGCTAAAAATGCCATGAGCTGCATGACCCCAATATTCTTCATATCCAGGGCCCCTCGTCCGCAGATATATCCGTCTATTATCTCACCGCCTAATGGATCGAAGGCATACTCCTGGGCGTTGGCATAAACTACATCCATATGGTTAAGGAGAATGATCGGCCCTTTTTTACCGGAACCGGTCAGTTTGGCTTTTATGGAAGCCCTTCCGGGAGCTGATTCATAAGTCCGGTAGGGTATTTTTTCCTTCTCGAATATCTCAGCAAAGAACCGGGCCGCTTTGGCCTCATTGCCGGGCGGATTGGTGGTGTCGATCTGTATGTATTTTGAAAGGATATCCACTGCTTCATGTTTCATAATAAAACCTCCCAAGACTAAGGGCAATGCCCGTTATTACGTTAGAGGTGATCAAGTTGCTGTCACACCTATTATTGGTCGCTTCTTTCCCTGCTGTGATGTTTTTAATCTTTGAACCGCAGAGATAAAAAAAACATTATAGCTTTTTTTGCCCGATAATAATCGGTTGCAATAAAGATAACCGAATCATCAACCGACTTATTTTGTTGGGACTGGCTGTGAGCCTCTGCGTCAACCTATAGTATAAAATTTTGATCCTCCAGCGCACTTCATTATCCCAGGATGCTCTTTGGGGAATTAAAACATATTTATCCGAAGGCCGGCTGGAGATGTTATAAAAACCCGCCTCAGTGAGGAAAGCCAGGTATTCCGGATACCGATAACAATGTTCATTTCCTCCATAATGACCAACCTTTTGGGGATTTTGTTCCATCATTCGATAAAACCACGATTTTGCGCGATAAAAACGAAGAACGGGTTCAAACAGGATGATCCATCCCCCGGGTTTTAGGATATTATAGGCATTGTTTATGGCCTGGGCAGGGTCATCGCAATGATGCAGACTGGACCAAAAGACAACATAATCGAAATCACCCGGGATGTTGTTCAAGGCTTCTGCCGGACCGCAATAGATCTTATTTTGAAGTCCCAGTCTATTATTAAATTCTTCCATGCCACGACAGGCTTCAAGAGACGGGTCCAGGCAGGTTACGTCAAATCCCCTTACTCCCCAATAGGCCGAGGTTAGCCCCCAACCCACCCCAACATCCAACAGCTTTCCCTGAGGGAAACGGTTTACCAGTGTTTTTAGATCAAGATAATCGGGATTGGTTTCAATCCGGGAAACGAGATCATCCATTCCTTGATTTCGGAGTAAACTTTCCGACCCTGGTCGGTGGTTGAAAAAAACTCCAGTTCTCTTCGGAGACTTGGACTCGGGGTGAAGGGTATTTTCTGTATGCTCATTGATCAAAATGGGCCAAAAAAGAGGGTAAAGTTGCTCTTGACCCGATTCACTATTTTATTTAATAAAACAAACCCGGCATAAGAAGAAAGATTGAATATTCGTTCGTTCGAAAAAAGAAATTTCTGTTCAGAGAATCAGGGGCAACGCCTGTTTTTTACAAATCTTTCAGAGTTGATTAGGGTGCCGTCCTGCCGGTGGTGAAAACTTCTTTCCCAATGGTGATATTCTCATTCTTTGAACCGCAGAGATGTTTAATAACGATATTTTTGTCAGAAGTGATGGATTGTTGGCTAAGCATGTTTTGTACAAAATTCCTTCTGTATTGCATGCCTAACCTACTCCAATTCCACATAGATCACCGTTTTACCACCAGAGCAGGGATTTTTGATTCGTTGTGGATTACACCATAGGCGACACTACCGAGGACCGTGGCGGCTAAAGCGCTCCTTCCATGAGAACCTATAACAATGAGATCGGCTTTTGATTTCTTGGCCTCTTTCACAATCTCTTCAACGGGATGCCCTGTAGTTATGACCATTTTTGATGGGACACCGTTTTTTTCACACAACTTCTTTATTCCTCCGGCATAGCCTTCAGCCGCTTCCCGCAGATAATCCTCGATAGGCTCTATTACATTCCTTGCCGTCTCCGCGGCCATAACGTTTTGGCTTATCAATGAGCGGTAATCAATAACACTGAGAATAATTACTGAAGCCTTTAACTGTTTTGCAAGGTCAACCGCATACCTGGCTGCCTTTTGAGCTACCTTTGATCCGTCTGTCGGCACAAGAATCCTTGAAATCATAAGCCCTCCCTTTAATATTCATCGTATTTAAACTGCAAATTCCGGAGACATAATACCAAATATTTTAAAAAACTTAAATGACATATTGAGTAATGAGCTACTCTTCGAATCGCAGAGATAGTTTAAAACGACCTTTTCATCAGAGGTGATGGGTTAGTGGCTACGCTTGTTCTGAACGAAAATCCACGATTCGGTCACATAAGCTTCCCCAGATGTTGACCACCGTCGAAGAGCAGGGTTTCCCCGGTGACCAGATCGGCCCCGCGGATGAAAAAGAAGATGACTTCCGCCACCTTCTCCGGCGTGCAGGTGGCGCGTAAGGGTAGGGTGGTTTCCAGGTGATTCTTTACCGCTTCATAAAGCTCCTGACCCATGCCCTCCCTCAGCCATTCACCCTGGATGAACCCCGGACAGACGGCATTGAGGCGAATTTCCGGGCCAAGGGCGCGGGCCAGGGCTTTCGTCATGGCAATCAGGGCTGCCTTAGAGGCGATATAGGCCACTGAGCTTCCGATGGCAATTACCCCGGCAATGGAGGCGACATTGACGACAACCCCTTTCCCCTGCGCTTTCATGTGGGGGGCTGATCTGATACGGGCCCACCAGGTTTACACCGTTAAGAGCTTGCTCAAGCCGTTGAACAATGGATAAATCCTTCTGAGAATAACTAATGAAAATTCGAGGCATAGGTACCTCAAGGTAATAAATAAGGTCCAAAGAGGAAAAAAGAACTCTAAAACACTAAGATTTTATTAAGAAAATAAAAGGGAAAAGGGGGGAAGTCAAGGGTTTTTTGCCATGGGCAAAAAAGTTCGGAGTTGGGAGTTCGGAGTTTGGAAATCAAGTCAAAAGGTGGAAAGATCCAGCCATTGGAGGGGTGAGGTTAATCGGTAAAAGGTCCAAGGGGGTAAATTCCATTTGTTCCCTCGGCCTTGGGTTTATTTTTCACCTCGAGTGTGATATAATTCTTCTTAATAAGGATCATTGAGGTGTTTATGAAAAAAAATAACCGTGAAAAAATTCTCCAAGAGTTGCGAAGGATTAAGCCCGATTTTGAACAGCGGTATGGAGTAACTAAGATCGGCATTTTTGGCTCTTTGGCCCGCAATGAGATTCGTGAGGATAGCGATGTTGATATTGTTTTAGAAATGCGGGAGCCTGATTTATTTTATATGGTGCACATCAAAGAAGCTTTAGAGGAGAGGCTAAAAATGCCCGTAGATGTGATTCGTTATCGGAATATGATGAATAGCCGGCTGAAAGCAAGAATTGACCGGGAGGCCGTCTATGTATGACAAAACTCTTCTCCGCGATAAGTTAGAACAGATCAATGAGGCGGTGGCACGTATCGAAAGACGATTTTCCGCTATAGGGACACCTTCCGATTTCATGAAAACAGAGCCCAATCAAGATAAATTGGATGCCATAGCTATGCTGCTTATCGCGATAGGCGAGAGCTTCAAGAAAATTGATAAAGAAACAGAAGGCGAGTTCTTAAAGAATTATCCTGATATTGACTGGAAAGGAGTCATCGGCGTGCGGCATGTGTTGGCTCACGACTATTTCGATCTTGACGTTGAAGAAATCTATAAAATTTGCAAACATGATATTCCCCTCCTCGGAAAAAAAATAACCCATATGCTTGAAATAATAAAATAGAGCTCAAGGAAAATAATCTACTTTATCCTCGTCTTTTGTAACTTTTAGCTTTAAAGACCGAGACCCAGGAGGAAAACCCTTGAGTTCGGCTATCCATGTCTCCCTATGAGCGATCTAATTATAACCAATGCCCGGATTGAAACGATGGACCCTGATTTTCCCAGGACCGATACGCTGGCTATTCAAGACGGACGCATATTGGCGGTGGGGGCCGGGGAAAAGCTTGAAGGGCTAAGAAATAGCCGTACTGAAATTGTCGATTTGAACGGCAGGACTGTTTTGCCTGGATTCATCGATGCCCACCTGCATCTCCGCGCCCTGGCCGAAAGTTTGGTCACTTTGAACCTCAGCCCGGAACGCGGGATCTCTTCCATCGCCCATATTCAGGAAAGAATTTATCAGGAATCCCTCAAACACCCGCCGGGGACATGGATCAGGGCCGGGGGGTATAACGAGATTTACCTGGTCGAGCAGAGAGATCCCAACCGTTGGGAACTGGATACAGTTGCCCCCGATCACCCGGTGAAACTCACCCACCGGTCCGGCCATGCTCAGGTTTTAAATACCCGGGCTTTAAAACTGTTGCACATTACCATAGAAACACCTGATCCCTCAGGGGGGATAATGGAACGGGACTTGGAAACGGGCGAACCGACCGGGGTCTTTTACGGACCGGGTGATTTTCTTTCAGCTTTAATCCCACCTTTAGAGAAAGGTCAACTTGAACAGGGGGTGAAGCTGGCCAATCAGGCATTGATTTCAGCCGGCATCACCAGTTTTCAGGATGCCTCTTCCCGAAATGATCTGGAGCGCTGGCGGTCTTTTGAGGGGTGGAAGGCCAACGGGTTATTAGACAGCCGAGTGGTGATGATGCTCGGGTTAAAAGGCTTTCGAGAATATCAAGCCAACCAGTTTCCAATAACAACCGACCAAAACCGACTTAAGCCGGGAGGGGTAAAAATAATTCTGGATGAAACCACCGGCAAACTTTTTCCGGATCAGGAAAACTGAACAAAATTGTTCTTTCCATTCATAAGGCAGGTTTACAGGTGGCCATTCATGCCATTGAAGAAATGGCTATTGAAGCTACCTGCACCGCTATTGAACAAGCCCAGCGACATTTGCCAAGAAAGGATCCCCGGCACCGGATCGAACATTGCTCCGTGTGTCCGCCATCTTTTAGCCGGACGAATCGCTTCTGTGGGGATCCTGGTTGTCTCCAATCCCGCCTTTATCTATTTCAGCGGCGAGAGGTACCTTAAGACCGTTGCTCCTCCTCAGTTGGACTATTTATATCCTTTTGCCGGCCTCCTAAAAAATCGCGTTCTTACAGCCGCCGGTTCGGATGCCCCGATTGCCCCGGTCAAACCCTCTGGCCGGGATCTATGGGGCGGTCACCAGGAAAGCAAAAGAAGGCAGGATCGCTTTGGAGAAAGAAAAGATAGGGATCTATGAAGCCGTGGGCATGTATACCAGTATGGCTGCCCTAAGTTCTTTTGATGAACAGCAAAAAGGCATGGTCGTACCTGGGAAATTGGCCGATCTGGTGATCCTGAGCGGCAATCCTTTTGCGGTTCCTGAAGAAACAATCAAGGATATCAAAGTGGAGATGACGATTATTGGCGGAAAAATTGTTTATAAAAGGTAGAGCCTGATATTTTGTTGAAAAGAGAAACCCTCGAATGAAATAAAAGAAGAATCAAATTGTCATGGGATTAATTATCCTTTATAATAAGTCATCTTAAATATATGGAAGAGAGGTCCTGCCAGAGGAATTCTAACAACATCCATGGGCCTTTGTTAATACCGAAGGGATACTTTTTCCCCTCTGTGATATGATAAAATTTTGGAGGACTGCTGAAATGAATAGAGAGTTTAGTGTAATTATTGAAAAAGATGAAGATGGATACTTTGTCGGATCGGTCCCTATGTTACGAGGATGCCACACTCAAGCAAAATCTCTCGATGTTTTGATGAAAAGGATCAAAGAAGCCATTGAACTCTGCTTAGAAGTGGAAAAACCTCCGGCCTCCCCGAATTCATTGGCGTTCAACGTGTGGCGGTAATTGCGTAGAGTGGTTTTTCTATTATCCGGGACAGCGCCTCATCAAAACCCTTAAGAAAATGGGGTTTGAGGTTATTCGTATCAAGGGTAGCCACCATTTCCTTCAACATCCTGACGGCCGATGTACGGTTGTGCCTGTGCATGCCGGGTGGAGACAATTGGGCGCGGACTCCTAGCTCGAATCATCCGTGATTGTGAGACGTCCGTAGAGAATTATGAAGAAATTCCTTTAAGAGGACCAGTTTAAAATCCGGTCTGCTCCAAACTTTTTCGCTTAACCCTATCTGACGATCAGAGCCTCCTCCGGGCAATTCAAAACACTGTCATCCGCATCTCTGATTATTTCCGTGGTTAAATACACATTGGGCAGGATGTTGTTTAAAAAATACCGAGCCGAGGCGATTTTCCCCTGGTAATAGGTGGCTTCGCTGCCTTCAGCCTCCGGCAGCTTTTCCGTGGCGATAAGGGCGTGTTCCATCAGGCATTCTGCCACCTTCACCTGGGCGCAGACGAATAAGGCCCTCACGGCATAAAGCGGGATGAGGGGACGTTTGGCTTCCAGGTTATTATACCAGGAATCGTAGAGGGCCACGACTTCCTCCATACATTGATAACCCCTGGCGAGCTTGTTCATTTCTTTCTTGAACCCTTCGGCTTTGACTTTGGCTTTGATAAAGGCTTTGATACCGGCCATCCAGTCTTTGAATGGTTTTCCGCCTTCCATACACATTTTACGATTGAAAGAATGGCGATATTGGGTGTCTTTTTTATTACCGGAATAGTGTTGCCCGTCCAAAGCTCTGGAGTTTGGCTGCATTTAACTTAACATTTCGACTTTTTTATTCAAATTAATAGTTAAAGTAGTTAAAGAGGACGGGTCTCTTTAAAGGGAAAATATCGGTTAATAGGAACGGTCGTTTAATTTATTGTCTCAAGAAGTCGGCTTTCTGGCCGCTCCGAAATAGATTATGGCGGTGTTCCCAAGGGAAGAGATGACAGCCGGGAAATCACCCTTTGCATGGGAATGCCGGTTGAATTTAACGCCGGCCAATTCTATATGGGAAAATCCCAGGTTCGTTAAAAGAAATTTTAGATCACCAGGAGAGATAAAAAGAGGCCAGTGATGGGTCCCCCGTGGGATGAACCTGATGAGGATTTCGCCAAGCCAAATGATAAACAACTTGGACAAGAAGGTTTTATTGAAGGTATCAAAGAACAACCATCCTCCCGGTTTGAGCACCCGGTGTATCTCAGCAAGGGTACGACCCTTATCAGGTATATGCTCCAATACATCAAAACAGGTAACGGCATCCATAGTCTGGTCATTGAAGGGGAGCCGTTTGACGGTGCATAATTTGTATTCAATTTCCAGATTATTCTCTTGGGCGTGGTCTCGGGCCTCTTGAAGGGATTCCGGCATTATATCTGTCCCGAAAACAAGGGCTCTCTGCTGGGCCAGGTATTCACAGACATACCCACCGACGCAACGCGTTAACCCTGCCGTCCACAGGTCGTTTCAAGACGTTATGAATGTAGTTGCGGTGTGAACCCAGGTGAGGGCCTATTCCTACGAGGAAGGTAATCCCGGTGACCAGATGCAGTTGACGCCACGCGTTTCTCGGTACACCTGCAAATGCCTAAGCGCGCGGCCCGTGGCGAAGAAGGCCAACGTCGTCGTGAGAAAGAAGAGGTTGCTTAACTCTGTCATGACGCTGACGGCTCCTTCTTGAGGGCATAGCCCATATAGGACACGGCTGTGTCGTCACTCTCGTGCAGACGCATCCGGGCCGCCAGTTCACGATGCGTGATCTTGCCTTGCGCGCGCCGGCGCAGGTTCAACCACGCCGAAACGATTCCAGCACCCGGAGACATGCCCCGGATCTCCTGGTTCATGAGCTTGGCCCGCTGCATCATCTCCGCAAGTTCCGGCGGCGTGATGAACCGTTCCCACACGTGCGTGCCCGGTTCGTTAAAGGCCGTCGCCCGCCATTCTTGCGACACGTTGATGACGATTAATTTGCTGAGGAACGTTCGGTTGATCGTGTCGTAGAAGAAGACGCCCCCTGATCGTAGCACTCGGCCGATCTCCTGGAGAACGCGCACCAGGTCGTCCACGTGTTCAAGGACATCGCAACATGTAACGAGGTCGAACGAGGTGTCCGGAAACGGCAGGCTCTCCCCCCTCCTTCCTGGTAGTCAATCGTTAGCCCGCCCGCCGAAGCATGGCCTTTGGCACATTCCAGTGATTCGCGAGCCGGGTCGACACCCGAGACGGTGAAACCCTCCTTCGCAAACTCTTCCGCCAAGAGTCCTCCGCCACAGCCCACGTCAAGAACCGACTCCAGACGCCGTCCGGAGTCGCGTTCGGATTCACAAATCCGCCGGAAATACCCAAACCGGACCGGATTCACCATGTACCTCAGCGACGCAGCACTCGAATCCTCGTCCCACCACATGTGACCCGAGGAACGATACACCTCATTGTTGACTTGCCTGGCCTTTTGCATCCTGCATTTCCTTTCTGACTGACCGTCAGTCGGTCAATAGTCAAAGGTCTCTCTGTGTTTTTCTACTTGTCTCTCTATCTAACTACAATAATAGACATTTTCCTGACATGGAATCCCGCCCGGCGGGACTGCCTTTGGTTTGGGGAGCTTCATTATTTGCATATTTCTTAACCATTCCATAAGTCTTAAAATACCATTTGAATCTTTTCGTAATATGAAAAATAAGATAAACCAACAAGACCCAGGTAATTTTGTCGTGTATCTCAATATAAAATTTTCGGGTTAAGTCCGGTCCTCCGCTTAGCTTTATAAGCCATGAAATATAACCGGTGATTGCCACTAAAATGAAAATTATCGTTAATACAACTGCCTGTTGGTTTTTAACGATTAACTTCTTCTTCCGTACTACCGTCTTATACCATTTCCAATGCAAGATGATATGAAAGACCATACCAATGGATACAAGGACGATTGAAATCTTATGAATGTCTGCCCAATTAAAATAATTCAAACCTAAAACCAACTGGTTTGTGTCTATTCCCCCATGATGCCCCATGTGAAAGCTGATTTGTAACAAAATGCCGGAAAAAACCATGACTGACCCAAACAACAGTAATCCAAGATTAATTAAAAAACTAAATATTGGGTTTTTCTTTAGCATAAAATGACTCTTTCTCTCCTTTCAATTTTTATTAAAGCTCCTGAGTCGCATACCTTTAGACATTTTAAACAACCCTTGCATTTGTCCTCATTGTTAATACGAGCGTGTTTGTGCCAGAGAAAATTGACTTTACCGATTACATTATTCGGGCAACTTTCAATACAATTCCAACATGCTTTGCACTTATTGGTGTCGATTTGAACATAAGGTGTCCTTGTATGTTTACGATTATAATATTTTGGCTTCATAGGTTTATCTTTTGGACTAAATGCTTCGTGTTGAGTCATCTTAACGATAGGTGTGCTACCCCGTTCTACCTGAAACAGGACCAGGGAGAATTCATTCACCGAAAGGACAGGATATTTTTCTCGAACATATTTCCCCCTTTTTCTTGTAGTGGTGAAGCCCTCTGTATGGAGGGCTTCACTGTTCTCTCTGAATCATAAACGGTGATATTTCACTCTTTCCTTGATTTCATCGTTGATCATAGCTTTTTGATGGTTATCCAATGAGGCATAGAAATCCTGAAGCAGATCCAGGTTTTTATTCATAAAGCCGGAAAACTCATTAAGTTTTGTCTTTGCGGATTCAATCAGCATTTTGACGTCGGGATTTTCTTTGCTTATTTCCTGATGGAATTGGTCCCTCATTTTTTGATGTTCGGTCTGAAATTCTGTAAAATGGATTTTTAAATTTTCTCTGATGGCCTCGTACTTGGCTTTTTGGGAGGCAGAGAGATTCAATTCCTTGGCCTTTTTATCCATCCGCCAAAGGATAAATTCCGCCATATCCTTGTGGAATGCCCCGGAATGAAGACCGCGGGAGTGAAACCGGTGTGGATAGTCTCCGAAGGGACCACCCCATGGCCCATAAGCCGACACCAATCCAAATCCGGAAACAACCAATAACAAAAAAAGAATACCGCTACCAATAAAGACCTTGTTCCTTGTTTTCATTTCTCTGCTCCTTTCTTTTCCTTTTGGTTATAAACATTTTTTTCCCATCCAGCTAATTTGTTTTTCAATTGGCTAAGACCTTATGGGAAAGATGTTAAGAATCTTTTTTGTACTTGTAAAAATTTGTTAAATGAAGGTAAAAGAAGGTAAAAAGAGGTGACAAACATGAGCTATCAGGTTTTAATAATCGACGATGATTTGAAACTCCAGAAGCTCCTTCGGGAATACCTGGAGAATAATGGGTTTCAGGTTATAACTTTGCCGGACGGGACCCGTGTTCTGGAAACCATTCGCCGGGAATCTCCGGATCTGTTGATATTAGATATTATGCTTCCGGGCAAGGATGGTCTGGAAGTATTGAAAGAAGTTCGACGGGAATTCGATCTGCCGGTTATCATGCTCACGGCCAAGGGGGAAGATACGGACCGGATCGTGGGTTTGGAATTGGGGGGAGATGATTACTTGGCCAAACCCTTTAATCCCAGAGAACTCCTGGCCAGAATCAAGGCTGTTTTACGCCGGACCGGGGAAGGAGGAAAGGGGGGCTCCGAGAGTCAAAAACGTCTTTTGATTAAAGCCGGAGGATTGACTCTGAATACGGCCAGGCAGACGGTCTCAATGGGAAAACTTGAAATAGAGCTGTCCTCGGCCGAATACCGGATTCTCGAAGTGTTAATGAAAAACCCTAATACGGTTTTAAGTCGGGATCAGTTGATGACCTTGGCCCGCGGAAGGGATTTTATGGCCTTTGACAGGAGTATCGATGTCCATATCAGCAAGTTACGGGCAAAACTGGAACCAGACACCCACTCTCCCCGGAAAATAAAAACCATCTGGGGGAGCGGTTATATGTTTATAGATGAATCATGAGACCAGGCAAATTATATTTCAGGATCCTTTTTTCCTTTCTGACTGTCCTTTTTATAACCTTTCTGGTGGTTTTTGCCTTGTTTCGGGCCTTGCCGGGTAAACACCTTACGGCCCGTTTGGAAGATTTCGCCGAAACCAAGGCCCTGGTCATCAGAGAAGCGGTCCAAGATAAGATCCGATCAGATCCTTCCACGGATTTATCTAAAAATGAGCCGTTAAAAAAATTTATTCTGGACTTTAGTAAAATTTTAGGGGCCAAGGTCTGGATACAAAATCCGGACCTCACCATACCAGTCAAGTCATTCCCGGATGAGATTCCGATAGTCCTTTCCAGGCTCAACAAGAGACATGCTCGGTTCTATGGCGATTTGACTATTTATCGCCAGCGAGGTTTTGATTTTTATGCGGTCATCCCCATTGTCCTTCAAGGAGGAGAAAGGGGAACGATCCATGTGTTATTTGAAAGCCGCCCGAAAGAGTCCCTCCCCCCTTTTGACCATCCGGAAGAAATCTTTGCCCTGGGATTATTCATTATAGGCCTGTTCGCTGCTATGCTTTTCGTTCCTATTTCGCGGATCATCACCGATCGTATCAAAAAACTTCGTCAATCGGCTTTGATCATCTCCGAAGGCAACCTTTCCCATAGAGCGGAAATTGGCCGCCAAGATGAAATCAGTGAGCTGGCCCAATCCTTCAATCAAATGGCTGACAAACTGGAAGCCATGATCGTAAACGCCAGGGAGCTGACCGCCAATGTCTCTCACGAGCTCCGCACGCCCCTGACGCGGATCAGAATTTCCGAAGAGATACTCCGGGATAAATTGGAAATCGGGGATGTATCCCTTTTCGAAAGATACCTCGATGAAATACGGGAAGATATTCAGGAGCTGGATCAACTCATCGGCCGAATCCTGGAATGGTCCAAACTGGATATGCAGGCCTCACCCCTGGTATTTGCCCCCTTCGATCCGGCGGAGCTTATACGGGAGCTTGTTCGTCGACTTCAGCCGGTGATTGACCATAAGCAGTTGCAAGTGGTTTCTAACCTGTCCTTTTCACCTCCTTTTTCAGGGGACAAAGGTGCCCTGGCCACAGCTTTTTCAAATATCCTGGATAACGCCGTCAAATTCACTTCGGAAAAAGGCCGAATCCATATTCAGATGCAACCCAGGTCTGATTTGTTGGAGATCTCCATCACCAACACCTTTGAGAGAATACCTGAGGAAGACCTTTCCCGTATTTTTGTCCCTTTCCATCGGAGTAAACAATCCAAGGCCGGCGGGTTCGGCTTAGGGTTGGCTATTGCCAAAAAGATTATCGATCAGCATGGAGGAAATATTAGTGCTTATAATTCGGAAAGGGGGTTCGAAATAAGGATATCCTTGCCGGGAGAGTTGTTAAGGAAAGGTCCAGTCTAATCGAACGGGAGCAAGACGGCTTTGGACGTCTTTTTTATAATTACGACCTCTCCCGGACAAGATCCGGAAAAGTTGACCTCTTGATGCCTCTTCAATCCCGAGGGATGATACTGAGCATCAGCTTTCTTTAGACCGATCGTTATAACAGCATTTGAACCAGTTCTTCCGGGTTGCTCAGCATGGGGTAATGCCCGGAATCGATTTCCAAGTAAGTGGCATTGAGTTTTTCTGCTGTTCGGCGTTGATGCGCTTCAGAGGGATTGGCACCGCGGCGGCCGTTGATCACGGTCGCTTTCCAAGACCTGTTCCAAAACACGTCCATCACCGGACCTTTTCGGGGAGAGGCCGATATGGGATGGAGGGTAAACCGGGCCGTCACCCAGGCGCGGGTGTCCGGATCCAGATCCTCAAACATCTTGCCTTCAATAAGGCTTCGTGCGGGTCCTAAAGCCAGCTCCGTTCTATCCCAGCTTGCCCCTGGCATGGGCACCAAAAGGTCGGCCAATTTTTCACCCGGCAATGGAAGCAGGGCATCGAGATATACCAGGCGGCCGATCCGTTCAGGTGCTTGATCGGCCATCATGCTGATGATTATGCCGCGTGACCAACGGCCCGCAAGGGTGCGGCCACCTTTTTCCATATCCAACCCCCGGTAAAGGCGCCATGGACTAAAACATAGGTTGACACTTATAATCTCCTTTAATGAAAATGGAATTTATTTAGGCGTTTAGGCTGAAGGCTGAAGGAAAGCAGGCAACTGTATTATGTATTTGAATCGAGCAAATAATGGCGACACATTTTGTTGCTCACAAATAAAAAAACAAACAAAGATCTGAAATCCAGGTCTTGGTTTCCGCGTGTTACTGGTTTTTCTTCCTTCAGCCTTCGGTCTTCAGTCTATTTACCTGAATTATTTAATTTTTATATTTTAGGCGATTTAAAAACGGTTATAGAATTATAAGAGAAAAAATATCGGGATCACCCTGTAAGTATTTATGGCCGCCCTGTACCCGGTACGTCAACTCGGATTATCTCGATGCAACCGCTGCTAATGCCCCGGAAGGATTTGGCCGAGATGGCCGTGCATAGAAACAAGGTAAGGCGGTCCGATCCTCCCAACATACAGGCAAAGGCCGGCTTCTTCCCATCTTTTTATTCCCTTTCTGATGAACATGATTTTTATTAGACCATTTCCTTTGCGGCGTCAACAAAATCCTTGAACAGAGGTAATAGGAACGGCTCAACCTGCTGACTGCAAGGAAGGGCCACATTCTGACACTGCGAGGTTTATAATAATCGCCTTCCCTATTCCGGTCCATACCCAACAATTTCTTTTTGGGGATTGGCGTGGTATTCCTTCTCTCCTCCTATAAAAAAATCGTTCCTCCATATTAAAACAACTATCCAATTTTTTAAGGACAAATTGGGGAAGGAGTAAGCCGAGTTATTATTCTTGACGACGTTCTTTTTCTTGTTTTATAATCCAGCCATCAAAAAACAACTTCTATTATAACCGATGATTATCAGTGTGGTTAACCAAAAAGGCGGAGTAGGGAAGACAACGATTTCGATCAACCTCGGTATCGGTATGGCGAGGAGGAACTATAAGGTAGAATTTTTGGACACGGATCCTCAAGGCACCGCTTTTCAATGGCAGTCGATCGAGAGAAATATAGCTTTTGAGGTGAGACATCATCCCTCTCGGGTTTCTTCCGGGGACATAATGGACGCGGACCGGAATCACGGCTTTCTTATCATTGACACACCCCCGGCAATTGGAGAAATTACCTTATCTGTTTTGGCCTACTCTGACCTTGCCATAATCCCTTTAGCTCCAAGTGTATTGGACATCTGGTCCAGCAGAACCACAATTGGAATGATCGAAGAAGCGAAGAAAGTCAACCCAAAACTGGAAGGTAGACTCCTCGTCAGTCGAAAGGTCCCCCGGACCAGGCTTGGCCGTGATGGGAGAGAGGCCATAGCTGCTTTGGAAATGGATGTATTCGAAACTGAGATATCTCAAAGAATTGCCTATGTCGAATCAATGATTGCCGGAGTCTCAGTGTTTCAGTATGCACCAAAAAGTGAAGCATCAAAGGAGATAGAGGACCTCTGTGAGGAAATATTACAGGGAACACTGCTGAAAAGTCAACCACATCGGTGATTGATGCGACTGAACGGGATTGCGTCCAGGAGAATTGTGAACTCAGGATTATTTTCGTTTATACTTTGAAGCATCGTTTCCCCTGCTGCTGGATGGAGACTGTTAAAAATGGCAAAGATCAAAAAGAGGAAACTTATCTGGGAGCCTTCAACTTCCCCAAACGTCATAGGTTATAAACTCTACTGGGCGGAAGAAGGAGAAGTCAATTATGATTCTCCGTCCGCTATGATTGGAAATATTAACGAGGTGGTCTTGCCGGGGCAAGTCCCCTCTTTTCCTGTTGTCAAAGGGTCAATTGAACTTGGCATAACGGCCGTGAACGAAATGGGAAATGAATCAGACATGATGATAGTGGCCGCCCCTTTTCAATTTTCCACTCCAGATGCTCCGGCGGACCCTAAGTTTGAAGTTTTGAAAGAGTATCATTTTTGCCAAGGATTAAACACCAACCGAGGAGACAAAAAATCAGCGACAGACATAACAGGTCCGGACCGCGGAGCCGACTTATCTCCCGGAACCTGTCGAGAGCCTCAAGGTCGAACGAGAGTCCCGGATAATTTACCTGTCCAAGAACAGCAGACAAGCAAGATCTTCATTGCCTTAGATCGACTGCCGCTCATGACCTCCCATTCCTCTGCCAAAGCGAATAAGGGGACATAAGATGAATGAAGTTATCGCAGATATTAAAAATAGGAGAAGCATAAGAAGATATAAATCAGAACAGTTATTGAATGAGGAACTTTTAAGCATTTTAGAAGCCGGACAATTCGCCCCAAGCGGAGGTAATAACCAAACCAGCCATTTAATCGTAATCCAGAACGAAGATGTTTTGCGTGATCTAAAGCAATTGGTAGAGCAAGAATTTAGAAAAATGTTAATAGTTGAGGGGATGTATAAAAGTCTGGAGGCTTCGATCCGAGCCTCTAAAAAGGACGAATATGATTTTTGCCATAATGCTCCGACCCTGGTTGTTGCAGCGAATAGAAAGGGGTATGGAAACGCAATGGCAGATTGTGCCTGTGTTTTAGAAAATATGATGTTAGCCGCAACCTCTCTTCATATCGGTTCCTGTTGGATTAATCAACTTCACTGGCTGGATGAAAACTCAGTAATTCGGTCTTTTATGCAGCAGCATGGACTTGATGAAAACGAGACGATTTATAGAAATATCGATCGTGGTTGTTTCTGAAATGTACTTCCTGTAATCAAGATAATAGCAATCAGCCATAACCCCACGCAACGCCGGATAAACTATTTGGAATCCCAGATGCCTTTCTGTAAGGAAGCCTTTGAACAGGATTTTCGGGCGCTCGCAAATTACTCTTCCTTTTAAGAGAAATTCATGAAGCAGTGGGAGTATTTCGTTCAATTTTGAGGAGTCGGTCCTTCTTTTTATCCCTTGCTCGAACCATTTTATGTTGTTATATTAAAGGAAATTTATATAAAAACAAATCAATAAAAAAGGATTGACCTATGATCTTTTCCATAGCCAAAGAAACTTGGGTTTATGCGGTAATCAGCAATTCCGGGGAGAATGAGAAGCTTAACGGTTTTCAAGACAAAAACGGAGCGATCTTTATCCCGATCTTGAAGACGAAAAATGACGCTGAGGGATTTTTGGGTTATATGCCCCGGAAACCGGGGATACGTTATGAAGTACAGGCGATTATTTTCGAAGATGTGCTTAAGTATGCCCGGGAAAACGGAAGTTCGGTTTATTTAGTAAACGAGAAAGGTGAGATTTTAGAAAAAGGATATGTCGAGCCGGTCCAATAACCATTCGAAAGAAGGCTGCGGCCACCAGTATCATTAACCCACACAGGACTTAAGTGGTCTCGAAATAACCATAGACCCCCAGCCAAACCAAAATCCCTCGAACTCCAAAAAGACCACCCGGACTCCCAGATTCTTTTTTATGAAGATGCCATAATGGATGCCAGCAGTCAGCACCTCTCCTCCCTCCATAATCAATCATTTGCAGACTTTTTTCTTAAAACAATAGATGGGTGTAAGAATCTTAAGGAATAGTATTTTTGGGGGGGGGATAATATAATTTTTTCAGCACCTCAGGGTAGCCGTCTGCCAGTCTTTGAACCACCTCGCCGGCACTGAGGATTTCATGGATAAGCCCGGCAGACGATCCGCAATAAGCTTCTCCATTATCCAGATCTCCTTCAATCCCGGCTCTTCTTGATGCGGCATGGCCCATAAATTCCCTGATGTCATCGGCCGAGGCACCGGCCGCTTCCATTCCTAAAAGGACTTGAGAGAAATCGGTGTTTTTAAGGCTTCGGGAGGGGATGAGTTGGCGGCAGGTAATAACCGTATCTGTGTCTCCAGCCTCAACAATGGCTTCTTTATACTTTTGATGGGCAATACATTCTTCCGTGACCACAAACCGGGTCCCCATTTGAACCCCTTCGGCCCCGAGGGCAAAGGCGGCTACAATACCCCTGGAATCAATGATCCCCCCGGCGGCAATAATGGGGAGGTTGATTGCATCCGCCACTTGAGGGATCAAAGAGAAAAGGGGCAATTCATCGAGTCCGTTCCGGGCTGCGGCTTCAACCCCTTCAACAACAACGGCATCAACTTCGGCCTGTTCGGCGACTCTGGCCTGTTTGACCGAACTGACCACATGGAGAACCCTGGCCCCATCGCTCTTTAATAATTCCGTATAAATTCTGGGATCGCCGGCAGCCGTGATGGCTACCTTGACTTGGTGGGTGAGAATAAGGTCCATCAACAGGCCGCAGTCGCGAAGATCGAGAGGGATATTTACCCCGAAGGGTTTTGAAGTCAATGATTTGGCCTTTTGGATCTGATTATTCAGATTCTCCACCGGATCGCCATGGGGGGCCATACCGGCCATGGGGCTGATCACCCCCAATCCACCGGCGTTGGATACCGCAGCGGCCAAGACCGGCATCGGCCAGCCAAAGCATTCCGCCCTGTATAATAGGATACTTGATGCCCAGGAGTTGACTAACTCTTGTTTTCTTCATTTTGGATTATCTCAAAAAGAGTTGATACTTATTAAAACTTTAACTCTAAGAATCGCGCTTTAGCTTTATGCTGACTCACTTATCGGAATTACTGTATATCTCTTGCCCATCCGCTTCTGGCGGACTCGAGCTCACAGAGCGCTCAGAGAGGATATTTCTTTTTGGCTGCTGTTGAGATGGACAACAGCCAAAACCTATCGCAGCCTTCGGCCATGGTGCGCGATAGCGCTGGGCAATTCTTTCATTGCGGTCCTCTCAACCGCAACGAAAATGATACTTGCTTTTCTCCGTGCCCTCTGCGCTCTCTGTGAGAGATGAGATGTTTTCCTGATGGGTCTATTGTTTAAATTTTTTTTTTTAATCCGATGAAGGTTTCTTTTTGGGTTGCTGAACCTCCATCTCCTTTTCACAGCAGACCGGGTTACTCTCACTGGCCTTGGTGCAGAGGATAACAGTTCCGCATTCCGTGCATTCGTACCTTTTCCCTAATTGACTCATGGGATTTCTCCTTATTTCTTAATTTCCATCGGTTTCCCGCAACAGATTAATATGCCCTTGCCGCCTTTGGTAACGATATAAGTGGCCCCGCATTTTTCACAAGTATATTTTTTCCCGATTTGATTGGCCATATTTAATACTCCTTTAAAATAAAAAATGGACCTTTATCACTAAGCGATACAAAATATAGTAATAAAGACCTGTTACAAAAATATATATCATATATAAACATATCCGATTGAAAAGTCAATTAAGATTTCCCGTATTCTTCCTGCAGTTTCTTCCGGGAGAGTTTTCCCAGGGCGCTCCTGGCAAGGACATCCACAAAGATTACCGAACGGGGACGTTTAAAAGAGGCCAGTCTTGTTCGTGAGAATTCAATAATCTCCTCTTCGGTCGCGGTTTCCCCCATATTCAGAACCACAATGGCCCGGGGTTCCTGGCCCCACTCCTCGCTGGGAATGCCGATAACAGCCGCGTCCGAAATTTTCGGATGGGTAACCAGCACCTCTTCCAACTCCCGGGGTGAGATGTTTTCACCCCCGCGAATGATCAGGTCATCGGCCCGCCCGGAAAGATAGATATAACCCTCTTCGTCCATATATCCCATGTCCGAGGTTCGAAGCCATCCGTCCGGGGTGAAGGCTTTGGCTGTCTTTTCGGCATCCTGCCAATATCCTCCCATAATACGGGGACCCCGGGCCACAATCTCCCCGGTAACTTGGGCTGGAGCCGGGTTTCCCTTCTCGTCAATAATCCTGACCTCCACATCCGGAAGGGGGCGGCCGATGGACGAAGCCAACCTTTTCAGTTTTTTCTCCTTTTCCTCTTCCGTTCCACTTAGGTCGTGATCTTCCGGGCTTAACATGGCAATCGTTGATCCGGTTTCTGTCTGTCCGAAAGCATTGATGAAAGATACTCCGGGAAAGGCGGCGATGGCTTTCTTGATCACTTCAAAAGGCATGGCCGCCGCTCCATAGGTGATGATCTTAAGACTGGAAAGATCGAACTGTTTAAAATCGGAAAAATCGATAATCTGCTTGATCATTGTCGGAACCAGCATGGCCCGGTTGACTTCTTCTCTTTGAACGGTTTCCAGCCATTCCTTGACTTCGAACTGCCTCATTAGAATCAAAGTGCGTCCGCCATAGACAGCGGCCAGAACGCCCTGTATCCCGGCGACATGATATAAGGGAACTGTAAGAATATTTCTTTCTTCGGTTTCCGGGTCGGCAGGATCGACATTGGACAGGATATAGGAAGAAAAACTTTCATGGGTCAGGGGAACGGCCTTGGGTCGGCCGGTTGTTCCTGAAGTAAACATCAGGATGGTGGTATCTTCATCCTCGATTTCACCAAAATATTCATCTTCCGGGGCCGAGGTGATCAGGTCTTCGTAATGGAGCATGCCCTCCTCAGGGCCTTCGATAGTGATACAAGTTTGAAGATCGGTTAGGTTCGGAAGGATCTCCCGGACCATTTCGACATACCGTTTTCCGATAAAAAGCACCTTTATTTCCGCCCGATTGATCATGTAGGTCAATTCATCGGCCCTGGCCCTGAAATTCAAAGGAACGAAGATAGCTCCGGTCTTGGCCGCGGCAAAATAAGCCTCGATGTATTGAGGGCCATTGACGCTCAACATCCCGACCCGGGTTTCTTTTTCTACGCCCAGCCCGACAAGTGTATGGGCCATTCTATTGATCCGTTCATTAGCCTGCTCATAAGTCAATCGCTCTTTTTCAAAGACCATAAAGTCTCGTTCTGGACAGATGGAAACAGAGATGTTTAAAAAATCAGTGGTATTCATTTGTTTTCCTTTTTTAGTTTTATATGGTTCATTTAGAATTTTAAGTTTTTTGAAGTTGTTAGTCCAGGAGATTTCCTTGAACCTTTATCCTTTGACCTTTCACCTTTTGTAATCACATCATAAGGTCATCAATTGTTAATGCGCAACGCCAGCCGTTTTTCCAGTTCCAGACCTTGATCCAGAGACAGGTCCAATCCTCGGAGAACGGCCTCTTTGGCTAATCTTACAGTTTTGGGATTATGGACTACGATCCGATCAGCTGTTTCCTTGGCTTCAATGAATAACCGGTCTCTGAAAACGACCTTATTGACCAAACCTATGCGGATAGCTTCTCCGGCATCAATCCAACGGTTGTTGAGCATCATCTCCAGGGCCAACCCATTTCCAATGGCCCTGGGTACGGTTTGGGTCCCGCCCGCCGCCGGAATAATCCCCAACCCGACTTCGGGCAGGCCGAATTTGGCGTCATCGGAGGCTATAACCAGATCACAGCAAAGAGCGATCTCGATCCCGGAGCCCAGGCAATAGCCATGAACAGCGGCTACCAGGGGTTGGGGCATGTGGGTAAAAAGATTCCAGAGATCGGCGTCAAAGCGCACATCCCGGGCCGCGGTCGGCGGTGGTGCAGTCAGGAATTCCGTCAGGTCCGCCCCGGCACAAAAGGCCTTTTCCCCGGCTCCTTTAAACAGAACCACTCTGATCTCATCGTCCTCCCCTATGGCGCTGAGCACTTCAAATAAATCATCCCGCATGGCCATGTTATGGATATTCAGCACCTTCGGACGATTGAGGGTAATATTGGCAACCCGGTCCTTCTTTTCAAAGATCAGGGTTTCGAAAACGGTCATTTTCCCTCGAATCCCGGTGTTCTTTTTTCACGAAAAGCGGTTATCCCTTCCTGTCGATCCTGGGTTGTATGAAGCAGGAAGTAAAGGTCCGCTTCCAATCTAAGCCCCTGCTCCAGGGTCATGTCCAACCCTTTCATGACCGCCTCCTTGGCATACCTTAAGGCTATGGGACCTTTGGCTGCCAGTTCTTCGGCCATCTTCAGGGCCGAAGGCATCAATTCGGGGTCTGGAATGACCTGGTTGATCAGTCCGATGGATTTGGCTTTAACGGCATCCATCTTAAGTTCGGTCAGGATCATCTCCATGGCCTTGGTCCTCCCCACCAGGCGAGGCAATCGCTGGGTCCCCCCATCGAAAGGGATCTCATTATTGCTTAGTTGAGACATGGAGAAATGAGCCTGATCGGAGGAGAGCCTTATATCACAGGCCAAGGCCAGTTCCAGGCCTTGACCCAAGGCTTCTCCCTGGATTACTGCAATGGTCGGCTGGGTCAGAGAAGCGATCTGGTAAGCGAAGGAAAGATTTTTGACCAGATCTTCTCTGTGATCGAACAACGGATAGGCTTCAGGATCTGTCCCGACACAAAAAATCGACCCCTTTCCCACAACCAGGATAACGTTGATTCCACTGTCCCAGCCGATTCCGGTCCGGATGGCCCTCAGGTCTGACGCCATCTCCACAGAGATCGCGTTTTTTTGTTCAGGCCGGTTGAGGGTGATTATGCCCAAGGAACCTCTTTTTTCGAAAAGTACAGTTGGTTCGATCATGGTTGATACCCAATTTAAAATTATTTTGGGCTAACTATCTTTAAGAATGAAAATGATTATTTCTTATGCAGTAGTTTGCCCGGCTCCAGGTTTCATCGCCCCCGATTCCGTTATCGTTGGCGCTAAGGGTCTGGGTAGTAATAATAACTTTATTAACGAAACAAATCAACCCGGTCGTCTATGATCCCTCAGTTTTTGTTGATTATAAGGGTCATGATTTCCCAGGAGAGGTAAATTCGTTTTTAAAAAGATGTATGGCGCAAACACCTCCTGCTCCAACCATGTGAGCCAAAGCCCAATTTACAGGTTTTTGGATCTGGCGTTTGCCGCATTCTCTTCTCATCTGCCAAAGGATCTCAGCTACCTGGCCCACACCGGTCGGCCCGATGGGATGGCCCATGGAAATAAGTCCGCCGCTGCTGTTGATCGGATGTTTGCCGGTGAGGGAAGTCACCCCTTCTTCAACCAACAAGCCTCCCTCCCCTTCGGGACACAAGCCAAGGGCTTCGGAGTAAATAATTTCCTCGATAGTAAAGGCATCATGCATTTCAATCAGGTCCAGATCTTCCGGGCCGATCCCGGCTTTATCATAGGCGATTTGGGAGGCCGTTCGGGTGAGGTTCACCAGAAAGTCTCCATCGGGAGGGGTGCTTTTAAGAATTGAGGCGATTACCGTCGGACAGACCTTGTTTGTATATTTACCGGATACTTCTTTGGCGCAGACGATAACCGCCGCCGCCCCTTCATCCCAGGGGCAACAGTGAAGTACGGTGAGAGGATCGGCAACCAGGCGAGCATTGTGTACTTCCTCGAGTGTAACTGCTTTTTGAAAGTGAGCGTAAAGGTTCAGACTGGCATTGTAATGGCTCTTAACTGAAACTTGGGCAAGTTGATCTCGGGTTATGCCGTTTTCTTTCATATAATACTGAGCCAGGGCAGCAAAATTAAGGACAGGGAGGCGTCTTGAGGGGTTCCTTATTTCTTCTTCCTTTAATGAGGTTTCCTCTTGCGGGGGTGCCTGTTTTTTAGATTTCCCTCGAGGAGGACTATTCAATTTGTCCACCCCAAAAGCCAGAACAATATCGTTCGCCCCGGAGGCGACCGACAGAAAGGCCTCCCGGAAGGCGGAAGAGCCGCTGGCCGAAGCATTTTCCACGTTGGTGATCCCCAAGCCGGTCAAACCAATTTTATTACATATCTGATGCCCTGTGGAAATGCCCGGCTGGACCGTGCCGCAATAGGCCGCTTCAATGTCCATCCATTCCATATGGGCATCGGCCAGGGCTTTTTGAATGGCCTCTATTCCAAGGTCGGCTATTGTTTTATCCGGAAAAACACCATAGCGATGCAGCCCGGCTCCTATAATTACCACTTCTCTCATGACAAAACTCCTTTCCAATTATTTATTTCCGATAGAATAGTCAAATGTTTTAAAAAAACCAAGGCAAAAAAATAGACTGATTTTTTCATCGACCACCGATCGGTTATTAAAGTAACGTAAATTTTCTGTCAAACCTAATCAATGGAGAATGGAAATAGAAGAAACAAATTGACTTGACATCCTGATTTAATTACAATTTGATTGACAGGAAAGAGCATTATTTAAGGAAAATACCATGCCTATTTATGAATATGAATGTAGTGACTGCGGGAGGCAGATCAGCATCCTGGTCAATCGACACGAAGCCCCCCCGGGATTGGCTTGTGATTCCTGCGGGTCACAGGATTTAAAGCGGATTATCTCGCAGGTAAATTTTCACCTTCCTCAAGGGACTCGTCTTTCCTCCTATTCTCCCGGAGATGAGAGAAACGAAAGTTATTACCGGGATTCCAGAAATATCGGGCTTAGGGCCGAACAGATGCTCAAAAAGGCCGGGGTGGACCCGGGGGATGCCTTCAAGTCCAAACTGGATAACCTGCGCTCTGATCCTTCCAGGATCCTGAAAGAATCATAGAAACAAACATGGAATCGATTGGTACTATTTATACCCCTTTCCAGACAAAAGACGAATGTCCGATCCAACCCTTATACACGGCTCAGGCCATAGGCCGTGTGGAGGTCTTTGAAAAATTCGCGGCCGGACTAAAAGATATCGAGACCTTTTCCCACATTTATCTTCTTTATCAGTTTGATAGAGCCGGGGAAATAGAGTTGATCCGGCCCACCTTTTTAGATGATGAAACCCATGGAATATTTGCTTCAAGACATCCCGGCCGACCCAGCGCAATCGGAATTTCCATCGTAAAATTAAATAAAAGAGAGAATAATATTCTGACCGTGGAAGGTATTGATGTGTTAAATGGGACCCCCTTACTCGATATAAAACCATACCTGCCACGATATGATCGAATTGAAAACGCCACGGAAGGGTGGACGGCCAATAAGCCCTGGCGACCTAAGCCGGAGGGGAGAGAGTAAAGAAGTGTCGATGGCCGCCATTTAGGAAAGGAACGGGATCTCCGGCAATCCCCTTTGGTTCAGGTTGGGCAAAAAAAGGTCTGAGACGGAATGACAGAAATCTATGTGGTGCGGCACGGTCAATCGACCTGGAATAGTGAGCATAGATGGGCCGGTCAGGCCGATCCACCACTGAGTGAACTAGGTCGTCTTCAAGCTAAAGAGGCCTGTTCACGGTTAAAAGGAATGGTATTTGACCATGTGGCCAGCTCTTCACTTCAGCGTGCCCGGGAAACCGCCGTGATTATTTCCGAGGCATTGGGCCTTGAGCTGGCTCCGGCGGTTTCTGAATTGAATGAACGCGGATCCGGGGACTTTTGCGGGCTGACTTTCGGAGAGATTGAACTTCGGTTTCCGGGTCTCCTCGACAAGTGGCGTGCCGGCGAAATCATCGAGATACCCGGGGGAGAAGCCTGGCCTGATTTCGTAGAAAGGGTATTCCATGGCCTTGGCACCTTTTCCTCCCGGCCCGGCCGCCTGTTGGTGGTTTGTCACGATGGGGTTCTCCGAGCCGTTGAGTATTATTTTGGTGAAAAGCAGCAGAGGCATGTCAATCTTGAAGGGAAATGGTTAAGGATCTGTGGGGGGGAGTTTGAGCAAATCAGCCTTAATTCGATAATGTCAAAAACATAAACCTCGACATATAAAAAAACATAAACCACCTCCATTTTTTCCCCCAACTTATTATCCTTTAGCAACAACACTTGTTTTAAAGTCTTCATCAATTTCCCCGGAGGATTTGACAAGGGACAGGGGTATTTATTTCTTTTAAATTGACTTTAACTGTTTGTTATGGTTTATATTATAAAATTTTATTTTTGGCTTTAATGATTCCGGCACCCCAAAACTGAAAGGCTGGTCCATGAAGCAATTCAATAAAATCCCATTTTTTGAAAAAGAAAATGGGGTTTTTGTTTTGATCCGGGACTATAAAT
Organism: uncultured delta proteobacterium; assembly: GCA_963782435.1. Classification (GTDB taxonomy): domain Bacteria; phylum Desulfobacterota; class RBG-13-43-22; order RBG-13-43-22; family RBG-13-43-22; genus RBG-13-43-22. The sequence goes on along the minus strand of CAWAKF010000049.1, from coordinate 226,078 downwards.
GAGATAACACAAATAAAAACAAAGAATCAATTTCCCCATGACCGAAAACAATAACGGCAAGTCGCTCGAATCCTGGATCTGGGACGCGGCCTGTTCCATCCGAGGGGCCAAAGATGCCCCCAAATACAAAGATTACATCCTGCCCTTGATTTTTACCAAGCGGCTTTGTGATGTCTTTGATGATGAAATGGACCGTTTCCCCAAAGGGGCCGGGTTTCCCGGACGTTAAGGCCGACTGGGGCTGGGTGCAGCACATGCTGGCCAGCCTGAATGAGAAAGGGCGGGCGGCCATTTTTCTGGACACCGGGGCGGCTTCCAGCGGGTCGGGCAATGCCTCCAAGAATAAGGAAAAGGAAGTCCGCAAATGGTTTGTGGAACAGGACCTGATCGAAGGGGTGATTTATCTCCCGGAAAATCTTTTTTATAACACCACAGCCCCGGGGATCATCCTTTTCCTGAACAAGGCCAAGCCGAAAGAACGAAAAAACCGGCTTTTTCTTCTGAACGCCGCACGGGAATTCGCCAAAGGGGACCCGAAAAACTATATCACCGAAGAGGGGATCACCCGAATCGCCGAAACATTCAGGATCTGGAAGGAGGAGGATAAATTCTCCCGTATCGTCATGAAGGAATAATTAGCCAAGAATGATTACAATATTTCTCCCAGCCGTTATATCCACACAGTTGAAGGGGAGGAATACCGACCTATTGCCGAGATCGTGGAGGAATTGAATGCTATAGAGGAAGAGGCGCGTGAGACTGATCGCGACTTGAAAGCCATCCTGTCAAAGTTGGGAATAGGATGAAAAAGAAGGAAATAGCCATAACCCGGAGGGATCCTGCCGGTAAAAAAAATCCCCCGATTCATGACGCAGTGCGTCACGAATTCTATGAAGCAATAGCTGAAACACTTCGTGCTGCCCGAACCAAAGCCTATCGTGCGGTCAATTTCACTATGGTCGAGGCCTATTGGAATGCAGGTCGGATGATCGTTGAGGAGGAACAAAAAGGAAAGGATCGGGCAGGTTATGGCCAGGCTTTGCTTACTAATCTATCAATCAGATTGACGAAAGAATTTGGTAATGGCTTTACTGAGAGAAACTTACGTAATTTTCGACAGTTTTACTTATGGTTACCAATTCGGCACGCACTGCGTGCCGAATCTCCAAAAATTCAAAAAAATGGATTGCTCCCGGACAACATGGGGTCAATTCGCTACGCACTGCGTAGCGAATTGACCTGGACCCATTACCGGTTACTGCTCCGTGTTGAAAATCCAGAGGCTCGCGAATGGTACATGAACGAAGCGGCGGACCAGAATTGGAGTACCCGAGCTTTGGAAAGACAGATCAATTCCCTGTACTACGAACGGCTTCGGATGAGCCGGGATAAGGCCCCGGTAAAAGCAGAAGCAACGGGGAACGTTAAAGCCCTGCCCGCCAAACCGGAGGATTTCATTAAGGACCCTTATGTTCTTGAATTTTTAAACATCCCGGACAAAACTTCTTTTCGCGAATCCGAACTGGAACAGGCCATCATCGGGAAACTCCAGGATTTTATTCTCGAACTCGGTCGCGGGTTTGCCTTTGTCGCCCGCCAGAAACGTATCTCAACCGAATCCATGAATTTTTTTATCGATCTGGTTTTCTACAATTACATCTTGAAATGTTTCGTCCTTATTGATCTCAAAACCGGCCCCCTGACCCCGCAGGACATTGGTCAGATGGACATGTATGTCCGGCTTTATGAGGACAAGATGAAGGGGGAAGGGGACAACCCAACCATCGGTATCATCCTCTGTACAGAAAAAGACGCCACTGTTGTCAAATATTCTGTGCTAAAGGGAAACAAACGCCTATTCGCCTCCAAATACAAATTCTACCTGCCCACCGAGCAGGAATTGATTGAAGAAATCCAGAGGGAGAAAAATTTGATCCTTAGGGAACGTCAGGAGCGGTATTGCTAAGAATGTTGATGTGGCTGAACTTATCATGGGGCAATCCCCTTTTACCGTCAAATTCAGACTGAAGTGAACCAACCTATTCCTTTCGGCACTTATATTGAAAGGACTTGGAATGGCCCAGAAAAATTATAATTGGAAACGCTTTTGGAATGCCCCCAAAGAGAGGTATAAGCCTCATCCGGGATGCTGTTGAAATCATTGATTGGGCATGGAGCCCTAAAGAAAAGGATGGTGAAGGATGGCGAAGGTTTCAGAAAAAAGGAAATTTCCCAGAGGGCCATTACAAATTCCTGTTAGATGTACCCTGCATAAAAAATCAAAAGAAGGATACATCACAGATTTAAGCCCGGAAGGATGCCGGCTTTACTGTTACTCTCGCGTTCCAGTAAAAGTTGATGAGTCCGTAAAAATTTCCCTCAAGCTCAAAAACTGGCAGGATACTATGAGTTTGAAGGCTCAAATAATAAGGGTAAATCCATTCGATTATCATCCATATAAGGGAAGCAAGGAAGAAATTAATTCTGAATTGGGCATCAAGTTTTTAAATGTAAATGAAAGTCAGAGGGAGGCAATTGAAGATTATACTGGAATGGTCCTCAGAAGAATGAAAAAGGGGCAGGTTTAAAGTAAAGAAAAATTGGTAGTAAAATTTGATGTATTAATTTAGTGGACTGTCTTATAAAGGAACTCTACTGCCCAAAGTAATGCTGAGCTTCCCATGCCTTAATGGCAAAAAAAAAGGATTTGATAAAAGGTATAAGGAATATATAGAGGGAAAGCAGACCTCTCATGAATGACAATCAATTCAAGAAGAAATGAGGGAAAAAATATTTAAGATAGTTAGAACCTTAACTTGAAAGTATTGGAGATCGTTATGAGTGAAAAATTTACTGGGATCGTTCGTAAGAGTAAATTGGAATATGTGGCCGTTTGTTTAGAGTTAAATGTATCGGCTCGGGGGGACACACTGGCTGATGTGGAGAAAAACCTAAAGGAGGCCATTGAATTATCTCTCTCTGACCTAAAAGATCATCCGGAGACGGTTTCGGAGCCCATACCGATTGAGGAATTTATCGAATTTCTAAGGGATACCGAACCGGACTGGTATAAGGAACCGAAAGAAGGATTTATCCTAAGGCCTTTGGAAATACATGAGGTTCCCTCTTATGTCTAAGTTCCCATCCTTATCCAGCAAGGAATTAGTGAGGCTTCTTGAAAAAGGTGGTGCAGTTTTTATTCGTCAAGGGTCAACCGATCATGCGATTTATTCCAGAGTTGTGGAAGGGAAAAGATATTCAGCTCCAGTTCAAACCGGCAAAAAAACACTTGATCCGATTTATTGTAAACGGGTTTTTAGGCAATTAAAATTTTCAGATCGGGAAATTGAAAACTTGATCACCCCAAATATTCCTCCATTCCTGGTATCCGAACCAAATGAACCATACTCACTTGAGGTGTTATGAAGATGGGGTCGTCCTTCATTTCATCCAGTAATTATTTATGAAAGCGCTTGAAGGCATTAAGGTACTGGATTTGAGCCAAGGTATCTCCGGCCCCTACTGCACCAAACTGTTGGCGGCCTTCGGGGCCGAGGTCCTCAAGGTGGAACCGCCGGGGCAGGGGGATGGGGCGCGGCAGGCCGGTCCGTTTCGCGATGACCTTCCCGATCTTGAAACCAGCGCCCTTTTTCTTTATCTTAATACAGGGAAGAAGGGGATTACGCTTGATCTTAAGAAGCCTGCCGGACGGGACCTGTGCAAGCGGCTGGTTCAAGATGTGGATGTGCTGGTTGAAAATTTCAGGCCGGGTTATCTATCCGGTCTGGAGCTTGGGCCTGAAAACCTCCAAGCCGTTCAGCCCGGGCTGATTATGACTTCCATCACCGAATTCGGGCAAAACGGGCCATACAGGGATTTTAAGGGCGGCCGTTTGGTGGAAAATGCCTTGAGCGGATATATGTATGTAAACGGTGATCCGGACCGTGAACCCCTGGCTGGGGGAGGGGAGCAACCGGCCTATCAAGGGGGTCTGCATGCCTATACCGGGATCATGGCCGCCCTGATCAACCGGCAGATAACCGGCCAAGGCCGATACCTCGACATTTCAACAATGGAATGTATGGCCTCCCTCCATCAATTTACTATAAACCGATATGTCTATTCCGGAAAGATTCAGAAAAGGGCCGGTAACCGTTATCTGTGGAGTCATCCCATTGCCGTTTATCCCTGCAGGGACGGACAGGTTTCTATCTCTGCCAGCACGGAAGACCAGACCGAGAGACTGCTCTTACTGATGGAGATGCCTCATCTTCTGGAAGATCCCCGTTTTAGAACCGGCTTTCTGAGATTGGCTCATGCCGAGGAATTCGACCTATTGGTCAGACCCTGGTTTGCACAAAGAACCAAAAAAGAAATTGTCGAATCCTGCCAGGAATGGCGGGTTCCTGCCGCCCCGGTTAATGAGGTAGGCGATCTGCTTAAAGACGAACAATATAAAGCCAGGGATTATTGGGTGGGGTTGGATCATCCTGAAGCGGGGAGACTTTTCTATGCAGGTCCTCCCTTCAAGATGTCGGAAACACCGGCCGAGTACCTGCGCGCTCCATTGCTTGGGGAGCATAATGAAGAAGTCTATGTACACCGCCTGGGTTTGACCCGGATGGAAATGAATGGATTGAAAGGGGAAGGGGTTATTTAATGTCTTCTCGAAATTCTCATATTTCAAAAGGAAACGTATTGTTCTGCATCTTGCTCATGATCGGCGGCCTTCTTAACGGCCCGGTTCAAGCCGGAGTTGTTCCGGCTAAAGAAGATGTTTACCGGATCGGTTTACAAGCTTATATTTATGGCTATCCCCTGGTGCTGGTGGAAAAGACCCGCCAGGGTTTTATCCAACGATTCCCGATGAACCATTTCAATCATGCCGTTGCCTTTCCTCCGCCGACCGCCAGGCAAGTCGTCAGACCCAATATCGATACTTTGTATTCCAGTGCCTGGGTTGATTTGTCCCACGAGCCGATTATTTTATCGGTGCCTGATACTGGAGGGCGGTACTATCTCGTTCAGATAATGGACGCCTGGACAGAGACTATCGCCGTACCTGGAAAAAGGACCACGGGCACTCGGGCGGGGCAGTTTGTCATCATTGGACCGAATTGGAAGGGAACCCTTCCGTCAAATATGAAGGTGATAAAATCTCCGACCAATCTGGTTTGGATTATCGGACGTATTCAGACTAATACCTCAGCCGACTATTCCAATGTCCATGCTCTTCAAAAGGATTTCAATCTGGTCCCTTTGAGCCACTTGGATCGGGCCGGGTCTACAGCCTCGTCATCCGGAATTCCCCCGGCCCGTATGGTAAGCAACAGCCAAAGGCCGCCGGAACAAGTGGCCGGCATGGATGCTGTTACCTTTTTTAAAACCTTCGCGGCTTTACTCAAAGACAATCCGCCCCATCCCGAAGATGCCCCATTTATGGCCGAACTCAAAACCATCGGCATTGTTCCTGGAGAGCCCTTCGACTCGGCCAAGCTTGGCGCCGAGGCCCTTCAGGAACTGGCCAGAGCAGTTCGGGATGCCAGAAAAAAATTATTGGGACAGCTTAGAACTCCCGCTATTGTTCGGAAGGGTTGGAGTTTTAATCTAAACATCGGACATTACGGGACGGATTACCTGACTCGGGCCAGAACCGCCTTGGGCGGGTTGGGTGCCCTCCCGCCCGAGGAAGCAATTTATATCGGTACAGCCATGGATAATTCGGGTAATCCTCTAAGTGGCAGTAATCGATATGTGCTTCACTTCGATAAGAAGGGGTTGCCACCGGTGAAGGCCTTTTGGTCGGCCACCCTTTACAATCGGGAAGGATTTTTCGTTTCCCAATCTCCTCAACCGTTTTGGGCTGGGAGACCGGGATCCTCTGCGATACAATAAAGACGGCTCATTGGACCTTTACATCCAGGAAGATAAACCGGAACTGGAGAAGGAGGCGAATTGGCTCCCATCTCCGGAGGGCGTTTTCAGTCTATCTTTACGTATGTACTGGCCGAAGCCGGAAGTAGCCACCGGGGAGTGGACACCTCCCTTGATTCGGTGTGTTGAGTAGTTGTTATCCCCCCATGATCCATAAATGGAATATTAGAGAAAACTCCTCAGATCATCGAGTAGACGTATTTAAACCATATTGAGATGTAGAGTGATTTTTCACTAATAGAGAATGTCCACCCCGGCATCGAGATAAGCCCGGCCTCGTCGAATGGCTTCTTCCAGACTGCCCCCCACGGCACCCCGGCCATCGGTCCTGGCCATGGTAATGAAATCGGGGTCCATTTCTTTCCGCAAGAGGCTTCTCAATTCAACACCCTTGTGCTATGCTATAAAATATTATTGGAAGAATCAAGAGGCTTAAGGTCGTAAAAAAAGGAGGACCAAGATGGCCATATTAAACAGAGCTGGAGTGAATCTATTTTACGATGTCGGGGGGGTAGACAATGACCGGCCCCCGGTTTTATTAACCCACGGGTATTCTTCTACTTCAGAGATGTGGCGGCCGAACCTGGAGACTTTTCGAAACAGAAGACGCGGTAATTATCTGGGACATCCGGGGACATGGGCAGAGCGACTCCCCAGAGGACCAATCCTTGTATTCGTCGGAATTAAGTGTGGCCGATATGGAAGCTATACTCAATGCGGTCGGTGCTGGTAAAGCAGTGGTAGGCGGTTTATCCCTTGGCGGTTATCTTTCCCTTGAATTTCATCGTGTCCATCCGGAGCGGGTTGCGGCTGTGATGCTCTTCGATACCGGTCCGGGTTTCAAAAGGGACGAACCCCGGGAGGCTTGGAACCGGACCGCCGAAGCAACCGCCGTGGGGTACGAAACTCGGGGTCTCGATGCCCTTCCCAACCGACCTGAGGTCGGGCGGGTTACACACCGCAGTGCTGCCGGCCTGGCCAAGGCGGCCCGTGGGATACTGGTCCAGCAAAATGCCCGGGTTATCGAGTCTCTGCCCAATATTGCTGTGCCGACGCTGGTGGTCGTGGGCGCCCTTGACACGCCGTTCCTGGCGGCAACGGATTATATGGCCGCTAAAGTACCCGGGGCAATAAAGGCGATCATCCCGGACGCCGGGCATGCTTCAAACATAGACCAGCCTGAAAGTTTTAACAAAATCGTACTTGATTTTCTGGACCGGGTTTAGAGAAGGCAGAATATCGAACACTTTTTCACGATATGGCTTTTGGGGAATCTTCCAAAATGGTTATAACAGGTTCAATATGTTAAAAGGGACAAGGGTACTCGATTTAACACGGGTCTGGTCCGGGCCGCTGGCCGGGAGAATTCTGGCCGATCTGGGGGCCGAGGTGATTCATGTCGTCGGCCGGGTGACGATTTGGCCGCTGAAATCACCCCGGAGACCGCACAGATAATGGGAATTTTCCCGGAGAATAATCCCGGTGAAAGGCCCTGGAACCGGAGGTCCCTGGATAATGATTTCAATCGCAACAAACTGGGGCTGACTCTGGAGTTAAATACTCCGGAGGGCATCGCCCTCTTCAAACGCTTAGTTAAAATCAGCGATGTGGTCTTGGAAAATTTCAGCCCCAGGGTCATGACTAACTTGGGGTTGGATTACCCCGTGCTAAAAGAAATTAATTCGGGCATCATCCTATGTTCCATGCCGGGGTATGGTTTAACCGGGCCTTGTAAGGATTATGTCTCTTATGGCACCAACCTGGATCCTTTTTCAGGTCTGGCTTCTCTGATGGGTTATCCGGGGGAAAGGCCCCATATGTCCGGCAACGCTTATCCTGACCCGGCGGCGGCCTTGCATGCCACCGGCGCTATACTAACTGCCTTATTTCATAAGCTCAGGACCGGCCGGGGGCAGCATATTGATCTATCCCAGGCGGAATCAGCCACCTGTCTCATCGGGGAAGCCGTTCTCGGTTACACCCTGAATGGAAAAATCCCTGCCCGAATTGGAAATCGCCATCCGGTTCATGCCCCGCATGGTTGTTATCAATGTAAGGGGGAAGACCAATGGGTGGTGATTGCCGTCTCCTCAGACAAGGAATGGGAGGCTCTTTGCCGGGTCTTGGAACATCCGGAATGGATAAGGGATGAAAAATTTTCCGATCTAAAAAAACGCCGGGAACATCATGACAAACTGGATGAAAGGATTGAGGCCTGGACCAGTCGAAATACACCTGGTGAGGCCATGAATCTTCTTCAAGAGGCCGGGGTTCCGGCGCGGGGCCGTACTGGATGCCCGCCGCACTTGTGGCCAATGAACACCTGAAGACAAGGGAATTCTTTTTGGAAATCAATCACCCGGAAGCGGGTTCAGGGAAGTATTGCGGCCTGCCTATCAAGTTTTCCAATGTGCTTCCTCCCTCCCTAAAACCTGCCCCCTGTCTCGGGTGAACATAATGAGTATATCCTGAGTAAGCTCCTTGACCTTTCTAAAGAAGAAATTGTCCAGCTTCAAGCCCGAAATATGATCGGTACCCGGCCGATCGATTAACGGATAACCCCTTCCTCCCTCAACTGTTGAATTTGTTCCGGGCTGTATTTCAACAGCCCGCCGATGATTTCATCGTTGTGCTCTCCGATGGCCGGCGGTGAACCGACCACAGTTTCACTTCGGCTGAGTTTGATATATTTGCCTGAGACATGGATGTTCCCGGCAATGGGATCGGGCACCTTGACCAGTAATTCCCGTTCCGAAAGTTGGGGGCTCGCCGCTGCCTGGGCTATGTCATTGATCTCGGTACAGGGTACACTGGCCTCGGAAAGAATATCCACCGCCTCGGCCATGGTTTTACTCAAAAACCACTCGATTAAGGCTTCTCGGGCGACCTCCACATTGGCATCCCGGGAACCGCGGTCGGTAAAGCGGGGATCGGTGATCCATTCCGGTTTTCCAATGGCCTGGCAAATCCTTTCAAATATCTTCTGGCCCGAACCAACCAAGGCCACCCATCCGTCTTTAGTTTTGTAGGCTCCGTTGTAAGAACCCTTGCGATAGTTCCCTGTGCGTTCGGTCAATGTACCGGTTTCAAGGTAATTGCCCAGGGGGATTTCGGTCAAGCTGAAACCGGAGTCGGCCAGGCAGACGTCGATGGCCTGACCCTCACCGGAAATCTCCCGTTCCCGGAGAGCGGCCAGTATTCCAATGGTGCCATTAAGGGCCGTGATGCGGTCAATAATGGAAGCCCCGGCGCGGGTAGGAGGGTTTTCAGGATAACCGGTAACGGACATGAACCCGCTGATAGCCTGGCCGATGGTGTCAAAACCGACACGATCTTTATAAGGACCATATTGGCCGTAGGCGGAGACATTGAGCATAATGATTTTTGGATTCAATCCATGGAGGACTTCATAAGATAAACCCATCTTTTCAATGACGCCGGGACGAAAATTCTGGATAAATACATCTGAGATTTTCACCAACTCTTGGATGATCTTCTTCCCCTTTTCCTTTCGTGTATCCAAGGCGATACTCTTCTTGCCGCTGTTATAATGCACCCAGTAACCGCTCTGTCCGCGAACATTCGGCGGGCCGTTTCTACTTTCATCGCCGGTTAAACCCTCTATCTTGATTACTTCGGCCCCCAATCGGGCGAGTTCCAATCCGGCCCTGGGGCCGGCCTGATAGCGGCCCAGATCCAATACTCGAATCCCTTCCAGGGCTGTTTTAGGGACTTTCATATGATCTTTCCTCCTAAGTTCTGATTCTTAATTTACAAAGCTGAAAATTTGTTTTTAACAAATTCCCGTTACGAATTACGAGTTACGGGTTGCGGGTTTTAAGGCAGGACATTTCTTCAATAACCCGTACCTCGTAACTCGTAACCCGCAACCGAAAAAAAACAAACATCTCAAGTTGGGCTTTTTATTTCCCCTTCCGTTCTAGAAAATCCTTAAAGGCCTCCTTAGGTGGAGGTGAAGTTACCGACTATGTCCTGATTGTGGCCTCATTGATCATCATATCACGCCAACTCAAACCGATATTTTCATTGAGCATCATTTTAATGGCCTGAACCGTGTCAGGATTATTTTTGGCGATGGCGCTGGCCATTTCCAGGGAAGTCTGCATCAAGTGAGAAGAAGGCACCAGCTTGTTGAGTAAGCCGATGCGCAGCGCCTCTTCCGCCTCAACTTCACGTCCGGTCAAGAGCAGTTCCTTGGCCAGATGCCAATAGCGATCAGCTCTATCGGTCCCTCTTTCTTTAAGCTGCTTTTGGGATTGGTCGGCCATCTCTTTAATATCACCACCCGCGGAGAAGGCCTTATTTCCGGAACCGGTAATGATGATGGCTTTAACCTCATCGTCATCCTCAAGACGGCTCACGGTCTGGTCCAACTCCAACGACAAAGTCAGATTCATGGCGTTCAGTTTTTCGGGACGATTGAGGGGGATGATACCCAACCCCTCCCGCTTTTCAACCAGAACCGTTTTATAGTTCAATGATTACCTCTCAATTCAATCGCCTCCGGAGGTTTGGCCGTTCATGGCCGACCAGTGGATTGAGTTCATCCATCGGGATGATGTGGTGACCGCCTTGTGTTCCGCCATCACAGAGAATAGGGCCAAGGGGCAAATCTTCAATATTGCCGGCGGCCCCGACTGGCGCACAACCGGTCAGGCCTATGTCAAAGACTACTTTGACCTCCTGGGCGTTCCCCTGGAGGAGGCCCGATTTATGGAAAAGCCAGGCTGGTGCGACTGGTACGATACCGATCTCTCCCAGGACATCCTTCACTATCAGAACACTTCCTATCAGGAGCATCTAAATCGTCTCCGAGTTGAAGTCGACCGGATGATGGAGGAGTAAGGATAAGATAGAGACACTTCCCCTATTTTATTGGGGACCTATTTTAATCTGTGAAGATAAAGGGGACTTCCCCTTTATCTATGGTATTCCATCAGGAGTGGTAGCGGTCTTTATCTGAGTTTTCCCATATATTTGGAAACTTTCTTTCCATTAACTCTCCCTTCCCCATGAGATAACTGTTTAAAATTAAATTGTAAAGAGATTATTTATCTTTTATAATAGGTTACGATGAATACGAGGAGATTTATGGGCCGCGGGTCGTCCAACAACAGCCAATAGTATTTGCTAAAATCCCCGACGGGATACTTTGATTTGTGGAGTTATACGGAAAATTTTGAATAACTTGTTCGGTATTCATTATCTTCAAAACAAGAATTAGAAGTAGATTGACTCCTGCTGCACTTAATACAAATGAATAATAAATAGATCGTAAGGATTAACCCGTGATTCGTTTCCTTCATACCAGCGACTGGCAATTGGGTATGACCCGCCGCTTCCTCTCGGAAGAGGCCCAGGCCCGCTATACCCAGGCGCGGTTTGATGCCATTCGAACAATGGGCCGTATTGCCAAAGAAAAACAATGTCAGTTTATGTTGGTGTGCGGAGATTCCTTCGAGTCAAACCAGGTAGACCGTAAAACCGTCGCACGGGCAATCGAAGCACTCAAAGAGGTAGCCGGTCCCTGTTTATCTCCTTCCCGGCAATCATGACCCTTTGAATGCCGCATCCGTTTACCGCTTCAGCACTTTCACAGAAAAGAAACCGGCTCATATCCATATCATCGAGAATGCGGCTCCTGTGCAAGTGGGTGAGGGTTTCGAACTGGTCGGCGCCCCCTGGCTGTCTAAACGGCCGAACGGTAACCCAATCGTTGATTTGCTCAATGCCCTTCCTCCGGCAGGGAGAATAAAGCGTATCTGTGTGGGGCATGGTATTATTGATATATTTACTCCCGATAAAGAAGCAGAGAATGTGATTGCGATTTCCAAGCTTGAAGCCGCAATTTCGGAAGACAAGGTCCATTTTATAGCTTTAGGCGATCGCCACTCCCTCACGAAAGTGGGTTCTGTAGATAGAATTTGGTATTCCGGAACCCCAGTATCCACCGATTTCCGCGAAGACCATTCAGGATTCTGCCAAATTGTAAATATGGATGACACCGATGTCACTACCGAAGAAGTGAAAATTGGACAATGGAGTTTTATCGAAGAACTCGTGGGCCTGAATACCGAAGCCGATGTGGAATCTCTCCAGAAAAAGCTGGAAGACATCCCGAACAGGGAACGGTCAGTTGTGAAACTGGTTCTCAAAGGTTCGCTCACACTTTCTTTGCACGGGGTTCTTCAAAACCACATTCTTGCGGCCAAGGATGTTCTGGCGGGTTTCGTGATCAACGAAGACGAACTCCTCGTAATTCCCAATGATACGGACTTCACCAATCTTGGTTTTTCCGGATTTGCCGACGCAACGGTAAAAAGGCTCCGGGATAAAATAGACCAGGGTGGGCCCGAAGGTGCCGTTGCCCGCGATGCCTTCATGCTCCTTCTCCGTCTTTCCAAGGAGACCGCATGAAACTCCTTCGTCTTAAGGTTACCAATTACCGGGGCATCAATACACGCGAAATAAAGTTCAATCCAATAGGGATTACCCGCATAGAAGGCCCGAACGAGTCGGGGAAGTCCAGTCTCGGCGAGGCCATAAACACGATTTTGGACTACCAGGACAACAGCAAAAACCAATACATTCAAGCCATCCAGCCTGTTCATCAAGATGTGGGCCCTGAAATTGAACTGGAAATGGAGACGGGCAAATATGTGTTTACCTATTTCAAACGATTTTTAAGAAAGCCCGAGACCCGGCTTATTATTACAAAACCGAATCCCGAAAACCTCACAGGCCGCCAGGCGCATGACCGGGCCAATGAAATTCTTAAAGAAACACTCGATGTTGATTTATGGAAGGCCTTGTCTATCATGCAGGGTGAGGCGATTGGCCAACCGGACCTTAAAAACAAACAGGCATTGTCTGCGGCGCTCGACAAGGCCGCAGGGGTTCAACCGGCCGCCTCGCAAGAGCTCGGTTTGTTCAAAAAAGTTTCACGGGAATATGAACTCTACTATACTCCTGGTCGGGGAACCGAGAATAAGGAACTCAAGGACCTACGGACCGCCCTGGCCGAAAAGGAGAGTGAGGTTCGGTCGATCGAACAAGACATCCGTGCGCTTGAAACCGATATCGATCGTGCCCCTGTTTTGCAAAGGGAGTTGGTCCAGCTCAAGAAGCAGGAAGAAGAGCTATCTCAACAGATGATAGACCTCACAACCAAGCTCGATCAAATCAGCTCGCTCGAAAACACTCTTTCTGCGGCCGCTTTAAAACAGGAATCCGCTCAAAAAACTCTTCAGGCAGCTCGGCAGGCTAAAGAAATCCGCCAGGAGATGATTCGTACGGCAGAAAACGCTGCCAAGGCCCACAAGGAACTTCAAGAAAGCAGTTCAATGGCCCTGCCGGCATTGTCTCAGGCCGAGGAAGCCCGTAATAAAGCCAAGGCTGCGGCCGACGAAGCCGAAAGAAAAAGAAAGGAAACGGAATCTCTTGCCGCCTTGAAGAGGTCTGATTTCGACTATTATCACGACAAGCTCGATCTGGATCAGTTACTCGAACGCAAACAACGGATTGACCAGGCTCGTAAAGACGCCGCCCAGGCAGAGACGGTGTTGGCGAAGAACAAGGTGGATGCCCGCGCATTAGAAAGGATAAAGGAAGCAGAACTTGGTTATAAGACCGCCTGTGCCCAGATGGAAATAGGTTCGCCAAGTGTTTTCCTTCGTTCCATCTCTGAATGTCGCCTGTCCATCGACGGTAAAGAGGTTGTTCTCGACACTAACGAGGTCCGTACAATATCCGTCTCCGATAAGACCACGGTTTCCGTTCCAGAAATCCTTGATATCGAAATAACCGCAGGCTCCAGCATAGAAGGACTTGCCCAAAAGGTTGGAGACGCGCGTCAGGCCCTCGAAGCCGCCTGTGCCGCCGCCACTGTGGCAGGCCCGGACGAGGCCAGAAAAGCGTATGACGAACGCCAAGAGGCATTGCGGGTTGTTGAAAACAAAGTTCGGGTCGAGAAGGAAAACCTCAGGGATATTACTTACGAAAGCCTTGAACAAAGATTGCACAGTCTCCAGCAGAGCGTGCCGAACTACCTTGTCGAGCGGGTTAAAGACCCCGCGATTTGTCCGGATTTCGACACGGCAAAAAAGGAACGGACAAAGGCCGAAGCAAATTTTCAGGCTGCGAGTGGCGAACTGGACAATACGCGTAAGGTTTTCGAGTCTGCCCGCGCCTTCTACGACGGTATAAATATCAAACACAGGGAAGCCGGGGCAAAACTTGAGCAGTTGGACAAAGACCTCAAACAGACTCAAGAAAACCTCGATAAGGCCCGTAAGAAAGAATCTGATGAAAAACTGGATGCCAACCTGACTGCTGCCGATAGGGCTGTGCTTTCAGAAGATACTGCCTACCGTTCAGCCGCAGACTCTTTAAAGGCTTTTAACCCCGAACAAGTAAGAGCCCTGGCAGATTCCACCAAAGGTTCCTTGAAAACGATAAAAATCAGTTATGATTCAAAAGACAAGGGACTGATAGAGGTCCAAACCCGTCTTAAAATAAAGGGCGAAGAGGGACTTCACGAAAAATTAAACGCGGCAAAGAATCAACTTGAACAATTGGAGTTCAAAAACCGGGCGACCGCCCTTAGAGCCAACGCGGCCAAATGCCTTTTTGATACCATGAGCGAAGAGCGGGACAAGGCGAGCCGGGCTTATGTGGCCCCGCTTAAAGAAAAAATGGAAAGACTCGGTCGTTTGGTCTTTGACCCTTCATTTCAGGTGACTATCGACGATGATTTGAAAATTACCAGCAGAACGGTCTCTGGTGTCACGGTCCCCTTCGATTCCCTTAGCGGGGGTACAAGAGAACAACTTTCTTTGATGTACCGGTTGTCGTGTTCCATGATAGTGGCAAAGGATGGCGGAACACCGGTCATTTTGGATGATGCGCTGGGTTATACCGACCAGGAGCGTTTGAAGTTGATGGGCGCCGTATTGGCGGTAGCCGCCAAGGAATGTCAGATTGTCATCTTTACCTGTGTTCCTGAAAGATATGCTTTTATTGGGGAGGCCGCGGTTGTTCCACTGTAGCAGGTGTTGATAGCGATAAAAGTGTTCAGCAAAGTGACGCTTGACGTATAGCGTATAAGATGGTAGGGTACGATATGATTATAAGTTTCAGCGGAAAGCGAACACGTCTTTTTTTCGACGGGGAAAGGGTGAGGGCATTTCAGGGGTTTGAGCGGCAAGCGATGTTGCGGCTGGATAGGCTCCACGCTGCTGACCGTCTGATGGCGTTGAACACACCCGGAAACCATCTCGAAAGCCCTCAAAGGGAATCGCAAGGGCCAGTACAGTATCCGCATCAATGATCAATGGCGAATCTGTTTTGAATGGCCGGATGATTCACCCGGGCCGTTTAACGTGGAAATTGTGGATTATCATTAGGAGGTAAATATGGCACGACTTATCATTCATCCAGGGGAACACCTGGCCGACGAGTTGAAGGCTCTCGACATGAGCGCCAATGAGCTGGCAAAGGAACTCGGCGTTCCGACGAACCGGATTACCCAAATCATTCGTGGCAAGCGGGGCATTACCGGTGACACGGCTTTACGCTTGGGCCGGTGGTTTGGGACGGGGCCTGACATTTGGATGAACCTGCAAAAGAATTTCGAACTTCGGATAGCGGCGCAAGAGATGGGCGAGGCTCTGAAAAAGATTCCTCAACATCGCGTGAATATGAACAGCACTGGCGGTGAAATGCATCCGACTTGAAGAGGATTGGTATCTCGCATGAAGATTATCGTTGTTTGAGTAGTGGGTGTTGTAGTGTAAATACAGATCGTCGCACTGTGAAAGTGGTGCGCTATTGAATGCAGTTTTAGGCTGTAAAAAGCGGAACACCGGTCATTTTGGATGATACGCTGGGTAATACCGACCAGGAGCGTTTAAGATTGATGGGTGCCGTATTGGCGGTAGCCGCCAAGGAATGTCAAATTGTTATTTTTACCTGTGTTCCTGAAAGATATGCTTTTATTGGGGAGGCTGCTGTTGTTCCACTTTAGCAGGCGTTATGTTGGGACGGTTTTCACGTTAAGGATTCGGGCTTTTGTGGTCAAGCAGGGGATTTTTTATAGACATTAAAGTTTGTATCGTGATTTATGGTTGTATTATATTTTTCATGGATTCCACTCAAGTTAAATGTTGGGCCTGTGAACACAGGGAGGATAATGAATGAAGCTCCATCACCTGCGAATTGAAGGCTACAAGAGAATCGAAGTGGCAACAGTTCTGTTCGGCGACGCAACCTTCTTGATCGGTCCCAATAACACAGGGAAGAGCACGGTTCTAGGCGCTATCACACATTTGCTTTCTGCAAACAAGCGGAACCCAGAGATCGAGTACTACAGCGTACAGGATGAAGCAACAAACGAACGTAAGACAGTCTCAAACAGAATAGTGCTTGAAGCTGAATTCCGGAACCTTCCGGTCGAGGCCAAGATGTGGCGTGGCTTCAAAGGACGGATATTCGAGTACGACCCCGGTGATTCGGAAGAGAGTGGTCTATGCCTCACCTACAGAAAAACCTATGACCTAGGTAAAGATGTTGTGATTGAGCTGAAGAGTAAAACGCGAGCGATGAAGGCGCAATATGAGGGAGTTACCACCCCGCAGGAACTCATAGACCTGGGTATCACGGCCGACCTTGTCGGCGAGCTGTTCGACGACTTGGGGAAGAAACTCACAACTGCAACACGAGCCAAGCTGCAGGACATAAATGAAATATGGGATATAGGCGCAGAAGATACTTGGTTTCAGAATCCGGGAGGCATCCCGGGAATTGTACTGAGTCGGCTTCCCGCTACATAATTATACCAGCCGATACGGCGAGCAACGAAATGTCCATTGGCGGAGTGCTGCCAAAGACACTGAATGAATTGTTTGAGGACGTACGCGGGTCTTCTCACAACTATCAAGAGGCGCAGAGATTCCTCAATGAATTGGCGAAGGAACTCGACCCATCGGATACAACCTCCGAGTTCGGTAAGATGATTATCGAGTTGAACGCAATCATTGCGAGTGTCTTCCCCGAGTCAAAGATTCATCCGCGTGCGGATCTCAGTGACCCAGACAAGTCACTTAAGCCGACGTTTACTGTGGAACTGTCAAGCAACATACGCACACCGGTTGAGCACCAAGGCGCTGGAATGGTGCGCTCAGCGGTGTTTGGGATCCTTCGATTCAGACAGAAGTGGCTATCGAAAAGAGAAGACCAGGACATTAAGAGATCGATCATTATTGGGTTCGAGGAACCGGAGATATACCTGCACCCGAGCGCGGCTAACCAAATGAGGGATACGATATACGAGCTGTCTGCCCAGGATTCTCAAATCGTTGCCACTACGCACTCCCCATACCTGATTGACCTCGCGAGAAAACCCAAACAAGTGCTGAATAGGTTCGCCTTCGCTGGCGTAGCAATTCAGGTGCAGCCATTTAACGTTACAGACGCGTTCAATATGCTTCAAGGTGAGGACAAAGACTACGTTAAGATGATTCTCAAGGTTGACGACTATGTTGCGCGGGTATTCTTCACAAAAAGGATTGTGGTCGTGGAGGGGGATACCGAGGACGTAGTTATTCGTGAAACATTGAAGCGGATCGAAAAGAGCAAGCGACTTGGTATTATCGCGAACACTGAAGTGATCAAAGCCCGAGGGAAGGCATCTATTATCGGACTCGCGAAGTATCTAAAGGTGATGGGAATCACGCCATTTGTAATACACGATAGGGATGGTGGTGTCGCAGGCGCAGAGAAGTTCAATGCACCCATTGAAGCAGCCGTCGGTAAGTCAAATGTCATCCAACTCGAAGAGTGCCTGGAGAACGTACTGGGGTATGCCCCTCCGTCGAATGAGAAGCCGTTCGTGGCTTATATTTTTACGAAAGGTTGGGGAGACTCTTGGGCCGATGTGCCCGAGAAATGGCGGCTTGTGATGGAAAGGGCGTTCGAAATCAAATGAGGCGGGTGTATACCATCCAGAGTGGGGTCTAAAAGGCCCGATACAATTTTACAGAACTATCGGGTATGAATGAAAAAGATGTTGGGCAGAAAGGCGCTGTCAAACCAACCAACTGAATAATGCGTTCAGAAAAAAGCCTAAACATTAGGCACACTGAGCAAATCGATTAGAATAGCGAGGCGAAAAAACAATAATGCTTACTGCGAAATGTAATCGGACCGACGAGTTCTTGCCTTTGATTGATGCCTTTTACCACAGAATTCGCTATTCACCGAGCCTCGAAATCGTTCTCTTTCGGGGTCAGAACGTCGATAAGTCGCTTATTCCGAAATATGCCCGTAGCATTAACTACTTATTGAACGAGTGCGCAATAAAGGCCGACGAGATTCTGACAGTCGAACGTGAGCGTTTTCTTGAGTTCAAACGGAGGGCCGGATGGCTGATCGATAAGGCTCCGCAAACTGATCAGGATTGGCTTGGTCTCGCTCAGCACCATGGGTTAGAAACCAGGCTTTTGGATTGGACAGAGAATCCCCTTGTCGCACTATATTTTGCATTTGAGAATTGCCAATTCGGTTCCCACCACGATAGTGTCGTTTGGATGTTAAAGGTGTCAAAGTCCGATATCATTCTTCCTACAACCAAAACGAGTCCATTTACGATAGACAGAACGAAGGTCTTCAGGCCTACCATCTGGACGCGCGGGGTCGCCAGATCAAAGGCTGGACAAACAAGCTCATCTGGGGGAACAACAAGCTGATCCTATTCTCCCTGAAGAACGGCCCCTTGCGTAAGCTTAATGGCTCAAATGTCAAATGGGGTCGGGCCACGGGAAGTACTTGATCTGACAGGGGATGGTGTCAATTCTATCCTTTAAAACAATGCTATATTGAGTTTTTCGAGGGCAAAAAGGCCGTTATTTAGGGGAGAAAAATGAATGATAATTGTGAAGGGTATCCGCATAAATATGCCAAATAAACTTAAAGCCGAGATGATTTGTTTCCTATTCGCCTTTTTGTTATCCTCCTGCTCTTCCCTGGCCGAGAATCCCATCATTGGCGGGTCCTGTACTTATAAAAGAACGTGGAACGGGGACGCTGTAAGGTTTTTAACTGTCGCAATAGGATTATGAGATACCCTGGGATGTCGAACATAAACAAAGAAGCGTTGATGTTTTTCCCCCCGATCTTGTCTTCCAAGGCGTTCCTTTAAGTCTTACGTTACCGGCTTTTAAATATTATTCCTGAATTATTATTAGGGTTGAATAACTATGGTTCCAGTTCAAGAGGTATCTTCTCCGCTTTGTTGTAGTCCTTCAGAAAAAAGAACGAGCCTATAAAAAATAAGGTGGCCCCTAAGACGAGAAAGCCCGGCAGTACCATCATGGCGGTCTTGATGCCGGAGGCATCGGAAATGGCGCCTATCGCAATTGGTCCCAGGGACCCACCCAGTAGATTTGTGAAAATAACTGCGATCGCGTATGAAATTGTCCTGAGTCCCGGATGCACGACCTCCTGTGTCACAGCAGCCGCTGCCGGTAAGAAGGCGATAATGGATACCCCCATAATCAATAGACAGACAAACTGGATGTTACCGTCAAACAGGGAAAAGGCCGCAAAAGTGAAAAAGGCCGTTATGATCGTTGTTATGGCCGCAAAAGGAAGCCGTGAGTTGAGGCGTTTCTTCACCCACAGGTCTGCCAGAAAACCACCCAAAGGTGCGCCGATAATGGACAGTAACATGATCGCTCCGGCTTTGGTTCCGGCCCAGGAGATAGGAATACCGCCCGTACGGTTGAAATAGGTAGGGAGCCAGGTAATGATAGACACAGCCACGAACTGCACCGCGGCCATGCCGAGGTAAGTGAAAATGAGCGTCGGCGTATGCAAAAAGTCCCTGGCGGCATCACCTGCTTTCATCTTGATCTTTAACGCACCATGGCCTGTTCCCTGAGTAATGGTTTTCACCAGCGAAACGGTCTTGTAGTCTTTGATGAAAAAGAACAGGACGGCCACAATCAAACCAGGGAGAGCTGTCAGTCCAAAGGCGGCCCGCCAACCCCAGCGTGTGGCGATTATACCCCCCAGGGCTATGGCCACTGCAGTTGCCAGCGGGATCGATGCATTCCATAAGCCCATCATGCGACCTCGCTTCTCTATGGGGTAAAGTCCGGTAATCATGGCGGTCCCGCCGGCGCCGTAACCTGCTTCTCCAATGCCCAGGAATGTCCGGGCCGTGAGTAGCTGGGTGAAATTGCCGACAAAAGCGCAGGCCATAGAAGCTATGCTCCATAAGACGGCCATTATGCTGATGGTCTTTCTGCGGCTCCAACGGTCGATTATGATGGAGCCGGGGATTACAAAAACAACGATCGACCAGTAAACCGTTGACACCAGCAAACCGCTCTGCATGTCCGTCAGTCCCCATTCTTTCTTGATGAAAGGGAACATGGAAGAGACCATGCAACGGTCAACTACGTCAAAGAAATAGAGCAAGAACAGGAGCACGAAAATATAGGTCCTCTGTCCGCTCTTCAGAATGTATCCTTCGTTAGTGGTTTTTGTAGCTTCGGGCATGCGCTGTACCCCTTAGACCAGGCCCCAGAAGCGCCTGGCATTTTCCGAGAAAATCAATTTTCTTATTTTTTTGTCCCCTTCAGTGGCAATGAGCAGGCGGGCCAAAAGCGAAGCAACCGGAAAGAAGGGCCAGTCGGAGCCGAACATAAGCCTTTCCGGACCTACTTCGGCGATCATTTTCCTGATATTGTCCACGCTCTGTCCCTGGATATCAAGCCAGACATTCCTGTTTTTTTTGGCCAGAGCGACAGCCTGATCGTTCTGAATCCCGCCGGAATGACAGAGGACGAATGGCAGGTCAGGAAATTCCTCCAGGGGTTCGATGAAATAAGAAATTTCGGCGTGCCGTCCCGTGTAACCCATGGTTTGGTCGGGCTTGACTATTCCTTCCTTTCCCACCAATCCGCAATGGATCAGGACCGGCAGTCGGAGCTGGGAGCATACCTCGTAAAAGGCCCAGGCCCGCTTGTCATTCGGAGTGAAACGGGCCATGTTCGGATGCAGTTTGATACCTTTTACGCCTTTCAATTTTAAAGCCTTGGTCTTTTCTACGGCCTCCGGCAGTGTCGGCTTGACGCTCCCGCAAATGATGAAGCGATCTTTTTTCCCCGACTTCTCGATGGCCTCAAGGTACCATTCGGTCACATCATCACCGTAAGGGAATCCGTAAGCGATGGGGAAGATGACCGTTTTTTCAATCCCTAACAGGTCGATCTCCTCTATCAGATTGGGAATGGTATGCGTCTCGGTCGTGGCGCTGCCGCCGGGACCGATCTTTCCCAGCAGACTTTTGGTCATCGCAGCGATGTCCGACTCCGTCTGGTTTTGCCCCATATAATTATTCATCGAAAGAGGGGTATTGGGCCCGATGTAATAGGTGGTCTGCCCGGGCTTGGCCAGGAGGTCCGGTTTGGGGCCGGCCAGGGCGTTAAGGGCCAAATGGGTATGGCCATCGATACCCTTATCCAGACCGTCTACTGTAAGTCGGAGCAAACCATTATCCGCAATTTCAAAATAGGGAAGATCGGCTAAATGGCGCAGCCCGGCAAAGGTCATTTGAGAAAGGTCTTTTTTGTTAGTTTTCATAATCTCTCCTTAGGTGTCCTCGTGGGGCACCGCTAAACATAAAAAAGGATTCAAGGGGCCAAGAACCGCAGGGTGGAGTGAAAGTCATGGAGTCTAAACCCTCGAATCCTGAATCCTTGAGCCCTATTTTCGTACTAACCATGTATTAGCAAAATAAATCCTGTGAAAAAGAGAAAGAGGTAAGTAAGTCCTTTGAACCAAAACTCTTTCACCCGGATCAGACTGCCTAACAGAACGCCCGCGGCCAAACCCGGCAGAACCGCCGCTGTCATTGCCGCTTTATTGCCATCCAATTGCCCTCCCGCCAGGAAGGTGATGACCAATCCGGTATTGAGTACCAGCCAGAGCATAGACAGTGTCGCCCGGAAAGACTGCTGGGTCCTTAACCGGCGGCTGGCATAATAGACGATCGGCGGCCCGCCGGTAGCAAATAATCCATGAAAAATCCCACCGCCGATCAGGAGGGGAAAACCAAAGAACCAGCGCAGTTCACCGCCGGGCATCTTCCTTATGAAAAGGACAGCCAATTCGGCGAGAGAAACGATGATGATAAAAACGCCAAGAATGGCTTTAAGGGTATTTTCGGCAACGATTTCCCTGCTGAATATTCCGATTGCCGTTCCGGCGGCGGCCAACGGAAGGATATTTAATAATAGAACCTTCCAGTCAATGTGTCGGAACCATCGGCTTACCAGCCACAGGCTCTGCAATAACCCGAGAACAACCAGCATGGGCACCAAGGTCTCCAGGGGGAGAAAGTGGATGCCCAAAGCCAGCGCGATCAGGGTGGAGCCGAAACCCAGTACGGTCTCAATGGCGTGGGCCAGGACAAGGATGCACCCCAGAAGAAAAAGAGGCCAGGCCAAGGCAACCATCATCGCGTACGGTATAGGTCGTTTAGGTATTGCAAGGCAAATTCCTCGGCCTGTCCGCGGTCGGGCAGAGAACCGATCATGCCGTACATGGCCGCTTCGCCGCTGATATTCTCCGGCTTAAGACCGGCCGTTTCTTTGACCGCGGCGCGCAAGTCGGCCAATAAAGGCTCCACGATGGTTACATGAATCGGCGAGATAGTCATGTGAAGGCAGGGAGGTAAATGCTGGCTGTCGATGAACCAGCGGTATTCCTTCATCTTCTCTCCCAGGGCAAAGATATTGAGCACGTCGCTTCCGATGGCGAAAACCGTGGCCAATGGTTTCCCAAGGATAGTCAACTCCGGAATGGATTTGATTCCCTCGATCACCCTTTGGGTCGCCTCCATGCTTTTCGCCGCCAGATGCATGTATCCTTCCATACCCAGGTATTTCAATACAGCCCAGCTCGAGGCGATGGGGCCGCCCGGTCTTGATCCGGATACGTTCGGGGTGGCGTAGACGCCCCCGGGCCAGTCGGCATATACGAAAAGCTGATATTTCCTCAGCTCCGGGTTCCGGTACAGAATGACCGATGCCCCCTTGGGAGTAAACCCGTATTTATGGATATCCGCTGATATGGAGCACACACCGGGGATCTGAAAATCAAAGTTCGGAAGGGGATAGCCCAGCCTTTTAACAAAGGGCAGCTCCAACCCGCCCACACAGGCGTCCACATGCATCCAGATATCCTTCCCGGCTGCCTTTCCGGCCAGTGCTTCTATAGGGTCTATGATTCCGTGCGGGTAGGACGGTGCGGAGCCAACCATCATGACGGTATTCTCGGTGATCGCCCGGCCCATAGCCTCACCATCGGCGGCGAGGGTTTCCTTTTGCGTGGGCACAATAACGGTTTTCAACCCAAGATAGTGGGCCGCTTTGTTAAAAGCCGGGTGGGCCGAGAGGGGCATAAGGATCTCCGGCTGTGTAATGTGAGGTTTTCTGGCCCGGGCATAATCGCGGGCCGCCTTGACGGCCAAGAGGATGCTCTCCGACCCGCCGGAGGTCATATTGCCCACCGTATCCGCGTCACCGTGAAATAAATCAGCCATCATGGAGGATACCTCGGTCTCCATCTTCAGCAGACTGGGGAAGGCAAAGGGGCTGAGGCCGTTTTCCACCATAAACAAGGTATAGGCTTCTTCGGCTACACCGGCAGTGTCTTCGCCGGCATTGAAAATGAGGCTGAACATGCGGCCGTTCTTCCAGTCGCTATCGCCTGATTTCAAGGAACGCAGTTGGGAGAAAAGATCCTCCCTGGCCATTCCTTTCTGAGGGAATTCGAGTTTGGCCATGATTTTATCTCCTTGTTGGCTTTGAGAAAGCCCAATCCATAAATTTATTTATTTTTTTCCAATTGAAAGTGAGTTCACAGACTTCTGCACGTCGTTGATCTTCCGGTCTATAACCCACTCTGCCAGCCCGGGCAGAAGTCTTTTTACAAGGTGGGCAAACTTGGCTGAGGCATTGGGGATTATCAGGAAATCTCCCCGCAGCATGCCCTTGACCAGGGCCTCGGCCACGGCTTCCGGCGTCATAATGTCAGCCGCCGACGATATCGCCCTGGCCTCTTCAGGCTTGATCTTATTTGCCCTCTCCAGCATGGGGGTTTTAACGTCAGAGGGACACAACACAGACACAGTGACACCCTGTGGCTTGAGTTCGCTTCTCAGGGCCTCAGAAAAACCGATAACCGCGTACTTCGAGGCGCTGTAGGCGGTCATGCCGAACACGCCGATCAGGCCGGCCAGCGAGGAGACGTTTACAATATATCCCTTTCTTTCCTTTAAATAGGGTGTCAGTATATCCGTCATGTTCCACGTGCCGTACAGATTCACCTTGATTGTTTCATCGAACTTATCATAAGGTATGTCCCCGAACCTCTGTGGATAGGAAACACCGGCGCTATTGATCAGGATGTCCGGTGCGCCGAACTCAGAGACAGCCGCCGACAGGACCTTTTGTACCTCATCCCGCTGCGACACGTCCAGGGGGTTAGACGAGAACCGCTGCTGCATCGAAATCCTGCGGTCTTCAATCCCGGTCAAGGCAATTTTCAGCAGATCGGGCTTTCTGGCAAATATGATCACATTCGCTCCCCCGGAAGCGAGTAATTTCGCTGTTGCCAGCCCTATGCCGCTGGAGCCGCCTGTTATGAAGGCGCAAAGACCCTGGAGATGGTTTGTTTTCATCCTGGAGTCACCTCAGGCGGAATTTTTTCGGAGTACCCTGCCCGCGTTGGCGTCAGCATAGTATATCCCACCCTCCACCACAACCTTACCATTGATGACCACTGCCTCTATCCCTTCCGGCAGCACATCGGGGTGGTCGGGAGTCGAGAGGTCTCTGATGGACTTGTCATCGAATACCACCAGGTCGGCGTGATATCCTTCCTTGATCAGCCCACGGTCCTTGATTCCGTATCTGGTCGCAGGAAGAGAGGTGATCTTGCGTACCGCCTCGGGTAAAGACAGTATCTTTAATTCACGCACATAGTGCCCGAGGAACCTGGGAAAGGTCCCGTATGCCGCCTGGGGCGGTTTTCCCTGTGAAGGGATTATGACATCAGACATCACCGACATCTGCGGATGGGCGAACAGGGCACTGCTGAATTTCTCGATCCATGGGCACGACGGAAAGCCGGCCCGGATGGTGACCATCCCCCCCGCCTCCAGGGTTATCTGTCTGGCTGCCTCCCAGGGGTCTATTCGCCTTTCCCTGGCTATATCCATGATGGACCGGCCTTCCAGCCTCTCGGGTCCGGCTGTGTGCACGGACAGGATGCGGATGATATGCCAGCCGAGTGCCTTGGAGTAGTTGTCGGACCAGGCCCGCTCACCCCACGGCGGCCATTGCGGGATGATGGTGCGCATGTCTCGTTTTATCTCCGCCCAGGTTTTCTCATCAGCCAGTCGTTTCAATAGCTGTTCCGTCCCTCCCACGTGCGACCAGGGAGGGAAAAGGGCGGCCATGGTGGTGTTGGCCATGATATAGGGGACCATGTCCATGCCGAAATCCAACCCTTCCGTTGCCTCCCTGTTCACGATGGCGAGGCCTTCCTTCAGCGCGGCATTAGGCATGGCGGGCAGGGGGACGACGCGGTTGATCGACTCTATCAGTCCGACCAGGTGATAAAACAACGCCGCCTTTTTACCCAGGAACGGCTTGGAATGGAAATGCGATATCTGCAGTCCGGTTTCCCCCTTGCGGGCGATCTCGACCGCTTCTCTTACCGCGCAAGGGAAGGTCGTGCACTGAGCCCGCAAGTGGGTTGCATACCGGCCGCCGTATTTTCCACAGACGGAGTTCAGTTGTATCAATTCGTCGGTATTGCTGTAGATGCCGGGATAATACATGAGGCCGGTGGAGAAACCGTAGCAGCCCGCCTCCAGTCCTTCCCTTAGCAGGGACTTCATGCGGTCAACGTCAGCAGGAGCTGCGAAGGTGTTCCTCTCCCCCATGGCCAGAATCCTGAGAGGCC
The DNA here is from genome assembly GCA_963782435.1 of uncultured delta proteobacterium. Classification (GTDB taxonomy): domain Bacteria; phylum Desulfobacterota; class RBG-13-43-22; order RBG-13-43-22; family RBG-13-43-22; genus RBG-13-43-22. Next base: position 200,086 of record CAWAKF010000049.1, on the reverse strand, counting down.
CATGCGGTACGAGGTGGGCCATATTCATTACCGGGCCTTTCCGGTCAACGTAACTGAGAAATTCGTCGATAGTGGACCACTCCATAGGCCTGTCCACTGATACGCTGTTGCTGGCCAGCGTGCTAATGAAGAGCTGGCGGTGGTTTTCGCCGATGGGAGCCACCCCCCAGCCACAGTTCCCCGTGATACAGGTTGTAATTCCCTGCCTGATGAAGGGCTCGAACAACCGGGGAAGGCCATCCCGGTTCATATAGAAGTCGTTGTGGGTATGAATATCGATGAAGCCGGGCGCAACCGTTTTGCCGCCGGCGTCAATCACTTTTTCGCGTCAAGATCCCCGAGCCGGCCGGTGCCCAGGATTCTTCCACTTCGTACAGCGAGGTCGGCCGGATAGGGTGGGGCTCCTGTTCCGTCAATGATCTTGCCGTTTTTAACCATTAGGTCAGCATACATGAGATAGTGGTCCTTAATTCTCGGTCTGCAGTGCCACACGTTCCACCTGCGACAGGTCTTTTTCATAGAAAAATGAGGCAATAAAGAACAGGATACCGGACAGCACAATGAATATAGGTAATAGGGCAAGGGCCGTCTGGATATTGTAGGCGTCCGAAATAGCCCCGACAAATATCGGTCCGAGCGTGCTGCCCAATATGTGCTGTACTATCACGCACAAGCCATATGAAATGGCATGCAGGCCGGGATGAACGACATCCTGTGTCACCGCGGCGGCTCCCGGGTTGTAGGCCGCAATGGTCACCCCCATCAGGATAAAAAGCCCAAACTGAAGCGCACCCGGCGGGAAAAGAAATACCGCAAATAATATGATTGCCGTAAGGATCGAAGAAAGGGCGCCGAAAAGCAATCTGCCTCTTTTTCGGCGTTGGAACCACTTGTCGGCGATATAGCCTCCCAGCGGCGTCCCTACCAGTGCTGCCAGCATTATGATTCCGCTCCTGACCGACGAGCCGGCAATAGACATGCCGCCAACCCGTTGGAAATAGGATGGCAGCCAGGTAAGAAGTGCGACAGTGGCAAAGACGTTGCCGGCGAAGGCAAGATAGGTGAGCATCAGTGAGGGTTTGCTGGTAAATTCCCTGATGATGTCCCTGACCTTCATATTGACCTTCGCTGCACTTTGCCCGTCAGTCCGCTTCGTTTTGACCAGTTGAACGGTTTTATAGTCTTTCACAAAAAAGAATAAGAGTCCGACCAACAGTCCCGGAAAGGCCAGGACCCCGAAGGCATGGCGCCAGCCGAAATGGACGGCGATGAGTCCGCCCAGCATCACGCCGACCGCCGCTCCGATAGGGACCGAGGCCATCCAGATTCCCAGGAAGAGAGACCTCTTTTTCTCGGGAAATAAGGCGGAAATCATCGCCGTCCCGCCCGGTGCGTACCCTGCCTCCCCTATCCCGATTGCCGTGCGCGTGGCAAAAAGTTGGGCAAAGTTCCGGGTAAAGGCAGAGGCGGCGGCAGCCAGGCTCCATACCACGGCCATGATACCGATGGTGTGCTTCCTGCTCCAGCGATCGATGAGAAGAGACGTTGGGAAGGCGAAGAGAAGCAGGGACCAGTACACCGCCGAAATCAGCAGGCCGCATTGGGTGTCGGAGAGTGTCCATTCGGCCTTGAGATAGGGAAATAGCGAAGTAATGACATACCGGTCGGCCTGGTCAAATAAGTACAATAGAAACAGGAGGAAGAATACATAGTAGGCGTGTGATTTTGGAACAAGAAATTCGTTGGCCTTGCCGTTATTCATGTGAATTAACCTCCGTTCAATCCCCGTTTCTTAACCCGACAGCCTTAGGTTTGACTTTTATTGGTCAATGACTATAGTCACTGACTTTAGTCACTATTTGGCCGCTTTATACAACGGCGGAGAAATTACTGTCAAGATATTTTTGTGAGAAATCAAAAGGAAGTTAGTAGACTATTATGGTGTTGGAAGGATTTTTTTTAATCGGTTTTTTGAGAGATTCGGGGCGTAACCCCTTCAGCAGAACGCCAAAGACCTTCTCTCCTTCGGAGACAAGGTCGAAACCGCCGTTTTCGAGACACCAGTCATGGGTTATGCCGCTTACACTGCGCAGTATCATCTGGGCGATCTCCTCACCGCTTAAATCAATACGCATATAACCTCCGGTTTGGGCCTCTTCAACCAACGACTTCACTATTTTATATATTGACCTGTTCTCGGAACGGTAGGTCATACCCTTCTTGTTAAAAGTCAGCCTTGCCCGGTAGGTGACCTGCATGACCTCCACTCCCATTTCACCGGAATAATTCAAGGCCTTCTTTCCCAGTAGCCACAATTTCTCCACGGGGTCACTTATCGAGGCCAGCTCGTTAGCCACGTAGGCATCATAGGTTTTGTCTGTTTTGGAGAAGACGTCCACAATGACCTGTTCTTTGGACTTGAAATAGACATAGAAGGCCCCTTTCGAAACCCCCGCACTTTCGCATATCTCATCAACGGTGACCCCATCAAATCCATTCTTGAAAAAAAGCCTTAGAGCGGTCCTGTTGATTTTTTGGGCAGTCGCCATTGCTCTTTTTTTTCGATCGGTCAGTTTGCTTTTTCCCAAGGCTATATTCCAAAACAGCTTTCGGCATTCATTTTAAATTTAGGACTTATTGAGAACAGCAACCTTTAATTGTGATTTGCTCCCAATCCGTTTAAGGCGACAGGGATTGTTTTTCCCAAGGCTCCGGTCATGAACCGGCCATCAAACGCCCCGAAGATCAGACGAGTGATTGATAAGAAGTGATTTTATTATTAGAGTATAGAATAAGCAACAGATAGGATCAAGAAGAAAAGAAGTGGATGTGGAAAGCCGGCAGGAATAAGATTTCTTTATTTGAAAATGGGATTTTTTAAAATATCGTTCTCGAATTATTCTCAGAATAAAAAGATATAACCTGACGTTACTCGGTAGAAAAGTCAGGTTTATATTAAAATCCTAATCAATTTTCCCTTAGTTCCCGTTCCTTGTTTTTCATTAAAGTCAGAGGAAAACCTAATGATAAAGATTTTTGAAGCTCTCTCAATAGGGTTAGGGATTTCCTCGAGCCATGAAAATTCTATAATAAAAAGGTGGTTCCTTCCGGCGGAGATCCTTTTTTCTCGGCGGTGGCCATTTACGATAAATTCATTTTTACTAAGTCAAACGGAGAGTTGCCCTAATTCCATTTAATTGACTATACTGAAACTTCCTGATATCATCCCTAAAAACAATTCAATAATAGTTTGGCCCCACCCATGGCGTCATCATTGTATCGTGGCCCCTATTGGGTTCATGTTCCATACGGTGCCGCCGCAAAGGTGCCAATTAGGCCATCGGGCACCGATTTCATTCGCTTGCATGGGCCTCCGGCCCGCAAGCTGCGAGCAGTGTAGTCAACTCCGCATTGGGCCGATTGAGCGGACCTATTATGAGGTCAAAATATGAGTGTGTTCGACAAGGGTCTGATTACTGTTTTGGTATGCAGCGCCGTCTGTTCCTTTGTATCAATTCCTCTCATCTTGCGGAGAGTCCCTCGCAATCCGGTGTACGGCTATCGAACCCGGGCAACACTGGGCGATGATAAGATTTGGTATGAGGCTAACGTGTATTTTGGTGTGAGGTTTCTTATAACCAGTATCCTGTCGGCCTGCATCGCGGTTGTCCTTCACGAGTGGCAAGGTTTTTCACCAGCTACCTATCTGAAAGTATCCATTGTATTGATAGCCGCACCCGTGGTAATCGCCGGTCTTCTCACTGTGTGGTTTGTTCGTTCGACTGGAACTGGAGGTCAGTCTTCGAAAGGTCGCCGTTGAGGTCCATAATCAGTTGTAGCGGCCCAACCTGTCACTTCTCCTGACCCAAAGGGTCATTACTGAATAAAATGGATGTTCCCCCTATGCTCCGGAGCTGATAATACGTCATGATGTCGTTTGAAACATTGATATCAAGTTATGGCTATCCCGCTATTATCATAGGCACTTTTTTTGAGGGGGAGACCATCCTTGTTTTGGGAGGATTGGCTACACACCGAGGCTATCTTCAGTTGCCGTGGGTAATATTTTGCGGATTTTTGGGAACCCTGATCAGCGATCAGCTTGCCTTTTACCTTGGCCGGGCCAAGGGCCTGAGTTTCATAGAAAAACGGCCGTATTGGAAATCCAAATCTGAGAGGGTGTTTGATCTAATGCATAAACATCAGGTGCTGCTCACTCTGGGATTTCGGTTCCTCTATGGTTTGCGAACGGTTACCCCGTTTCTGCTGGGAGCGGGCAGGATCTCGCCGATTCTTTTTTTGGCCTTGAACATCATCGGGGCTTTGGCTTGGGCTGTTTCCATTGGCGTCTCAGGGTATTTATTCGGACATGTTGTTCAATTGTTTCTCGGGAATATGAAAAAGTATGAAATGCGCTTATTTATAATCCTGACGGTGGTTGGTGCAGTTTTTTGGTCTGTCCGTTGGATTAGAAGGCGAAAGGCGGCTAAACAACTGGTTGAGCCCCGGCAATGAGATATTGAGGAAAAGAACGGACCAATCCATTTGAGTTTTATCAGTATTTTTTAACGAACCGAAAGGAGGAAATATGCCTACTGCCGCCGCATCGGAGGCCTTACGCATTTTACGGGACGGAAGTCTGTATCAATGGTATGTGATCACCTTCTTTGCCCTGGTGGTCTATGTCTATGCCGTGGAGATCGAGAGAAAAAATTGGAATCTCTTTTTCGCCGGACTGGCTTTCTGGGGGATGGACTGGTTCAATGAGATTTGGAACGGTTTGGTCTTTCACTTCAGCGGCTATGCCCCGGTTTGGGGTGCCCCGGGAAAAACGGCCTATCTGATCCTGATCGGGCTTAATATCGAAATATGCTTTATGTTCGCTGTGGCCGGGATCAGCTTTGGAAAACTGCTGCCGGAGGACAAAAAGCTCAGAATCCTGGGGATTCCCAATCGCTTGTTTTTGGCCATTGTCAATTCGGTCTTTTGTGTCTTTGTTGAGGTCCTTTTGAACCAGGTGGGGGCACTGACCTGGGATTATGCCTGGTGGGGGGGCAAGGCCCCCTGGCTGATTTTTCTGGTCGGATATTTCCCTTTTTTTCTGGTCTCTTTCTGGGTTCACGATATGGGCTCGGTTCGGAAAAAGGTCTTAACCGTAGGAACAATCCTTGGGGTCGATCTGGTGGCTTTGCTCATCTTCGGAGCCTTTCTGAAATGGATTTAATAAGCTGACATTTTAAAGGGTTGACGATTCTTCCGGATAAAAAATCTTGACTAAAGACCGGAAAGAATGTTAAAAACCATACCATTACTCCTGAAGAAAATCTCAAGCCCGTCTACGGCAGGGAACATGAAACGTTAAAAGGGGTTCGGTCGAACCCTGCCTTGCGGAACTAACCCAGGAACAATATTTGATAACCTCGTAAAAAGGCAAAAATCGCCTTTTCACGAGGCGGGTAATCCCGCCGCTGGCGGGACTCTCCCGCCACTTGAAGTGAATTCAAGTGGTTCCACCTTCACCCCAGGCAGGGACTTAATCGTCCTCGGCCTGTCGATGGACTTTTTACAAGTCCATCAATATTTTATTACTGAACGGAGAGATGCCCGAGCTGGCTGAAGGGGCACGACTGGAAATCGTGTGTACGCCCAATAAGTGTACCGAGGGTTCGAATCCCTCTCTCTCCGCCATTTTATATTTCGGATTGCTGATTGCGGAATGAAATGGGTTGTTCTTTAACCTGACCCTTACACCTTTCCATTTCGGAATGCGGAATACGGAATACAATTTTTTTATCCAAGTTTCTTCATTCCCGCTATTTTCCTTTAGCCTATTGCCTATAGCCTGATATTATGTCCTATCTCGTCTTAGCCCGCAAATGCCGGCCCCAGGTCTTTCGAAGATGTCCTGGGCCAGGACCATGTAACCCGAACCTTGCAAAATGCCATAAAGTCCGGGCGGGTGGCCCATGCTTACCTGTTCAGCGGTCCAGGGGGGTAGGCAAGACCACGGTAGCCCGAATTCTGGCCAAGGCCCTGAATTGCCAGGAAGGTCCAACCCCGGTTCCTTGCAACCAATGTACCTCCTGCCGGGAAATAACCCAGGGGATCAGCTTGGACGTTCAGGAGATCGACGGGGCCTCCAACCGAGGGATTGACGATATCCGGGAATTACGGGAAAGCATAAAATATCTGCCTTCCCAGGGAAGATATAAGATCTATATCATCGATGAAGTCCACATGCTGACCGGCGAGGCCTTCAACGCCTTGCTCAAGACCTTGGAGGAACCTCCCAAACACGCCTTGTTTATGTTTGCCACCACTGAACTCAACAAGGTCCCCTTGACCATTTATTCCCGTTGCCAGTCTTTTAATTTCCGGAGGGTTTCTCTGGATTCGATTGCCGGCTATCTGAAATCCCTGGCCCAGGCCGAAAACGTGCTCATTGAGGAAGGGGCCTTGCGGTTGATCGCCCGGCAATCCGAAGGGAGTGTCCGGGACTCATTAAGCCTGTTGGATCAAATCCTTTCTTTTTCCAACGAAGCGATTACCGAGACCCAGGTTCAGGAAATCCTTGGCTTTGTAGATCGACGAATCATCTATGAGACAGGCTGGGCTATTCTGGAAAACCAGGTTAAAAGACTTTTGGAATTGGTCGGAGAGGTCTATGAGTTTGGTTATGACCTTAAACAATTTTTAAAAAACCTGATCGTGCACTTCAGAAACCTCCTTTTGATCAAGATGGGACATGATCAGGGCTCTTTGTTGGATATTTCTCCGGAGGAGGTTCCGGGGATCAAAGACAAGCTCAAGGAAATCTCTTTGGATTTGCTTCAGGATGGATTACATTTTTTGGTTTATTCCGAACCAGAATTGCGGAGAGCCCCCCAGCCCCGTCTGGTTCTGGAGATGATACTTCTCCGAGCGGCCCGTTTCCGGGAATTAATTCCAATCGATACTATCCTGGAACGATTGGATCGGCTCCAGGCGCAGGGTTTTCAATCTCAGAAAACCCAGACCGCTTTTGCAGAGACCCCGGTGCCTCCCAAGAAAATGCAGCCGTTGAAAGAGTCCCCTTCGGCCTATTCCAGTCAAAGCCGGTCGGAAAAACCTAAGGCGGTTGAAGGGGAAAAAAAGGCCGCCCCGCCTGCCGCTTCTGAAGCCTTGGCGGAATCTCCAACTCCTCAGAGGGATGAGGAATTTTCCAAAGAAAGTCTAATGGCGTTTATTCGTCAGCAACATCTCCCCCTGGCCACCTATCTAGCCCAGGCAGAATTCCGGTTTGTGGATGAGAACACCTTGGAATGGGATTTTAAGGAAAATGTTTTTCATCTCGAATTGATGGAGAGCAACAGCAATAAAAAGAAATTGGAAACCATTTGTCAGGATTTTTTCAAAAGAAAAATCAAGATCTTGTTTGCCGGCTCGGGAAAAGAAAAGCCTAAAGGCCGGCGTGCCGAGACTTCCGGGCAGGGTCGACCTAAAAGACTTTCCATCAAGGAGGCCCTGGTCCAGCCTCAAATTAAAGACCTGATCGACATCTTCCAGGCCGAAGTGGTGGATATCAAGATGCCCCCGGAAAATGGATCAGCGGGTTGATTTGCATATTCATACCAGGCGATATTCACGGGGTTGCAGTATCCTGGAACCGAGAGGGAAGCTTGCCGATGCTGTAGTATTACCAATCCTCTAAAAATTTATCTCTCCCCCGCTTCCTGGGGTCGCTTGAGCGCACAGAGCCCTCAGAGAAGACTATTATTTAGGTAGAAGCGGCCTCTCACCGCTTCTATCTAAACTTGTGCACCCTGTGGGCTCTGTGAGAGAAAAACATTCATGATTTAAAACAATTCTAAAACCTCAGTTTGTCGACCTTCATTCCCGCACGCCGTAATCGCTCACAATCCCGTTCCAGGCGTTTGGTGGCCACGACCTTTACTTCCGATTGATATCCCTTTGAATCGTCGTAAGAGCCAAACCCGTAGAGTTTTTCAATAGTGGTTCGGCCTTCTTTTGTTGTAAAGGTGAATTCCGCTACACAGGCAAACCCCTTTTTTTCCAGCCCATCCTGTTTAAGGACAAGATCCGGAAATTTAAGGGTCAGTTCTACTGTAATCGGTACCTTTGCCCGGCAGAGTTGAATGAAATCTTGAAGTCTCAAGGCCGGCCGCCTGATCAGAGCATCCCCCGGCAGTTTTTCAAAAGAATTTTCCAGGGTAAAAAACTCCTCTTTAAACGCAATCCCCGCTTTTTTCAAACGATTATAATCCAGTTGTAACCGGTTATTGGCAATCAGAATACATTCAAGGGGGTGACGCACCGAGTCCTCCGAGAATAAGTAATTCTTTTTAATTTTAAAGGGTTTCCCATCAACTCGGCCTCTGAATTCCACCGATAAGACATTGGTATCAATGGGCTGGCCATCCCGCTCCACAGTAATGACCTCACTTAAGAATTTTTTTTTCAAAGACACTTTTTTGCCGGAAGCGGCATCATTTATCAAAACGGCTAACATATTTACGGATTGAGATTGGGTACTTGCCATATTTTCTCCTCCTGTCCGCCACTATGGGCCAAAAACAGAAATCTGTAACCAATTTATATCTTTGGTCTCAAATTATCTAATGCAAATGACGAGCCAAAAGACAAAAGGCCTCACTTCTTATAAACCGTTAAAAACATTTAATAATAATTTTTATAATCATGATCCCGTTTTCGGTGAGCGCCCTTAGCTGTCACCTATTTTTACAATTTGTAAAAATAATACCTAAAAACCCTCAGGGGTCTTTAGGGGGCATGAATAGAATTATTTCGGACGGTTATTTTCAACTCTGGCAGGTTGTTCCTCTTAAATAGGCAGGATAGAGGAAATCTACACGATAAAATTATGGTGAGATTTCAACTTATTAAGAAAGACTGTTATCGGGAGACTTTTTGGACAGGTTAATCGATTCCTCTCAATCCATCGGCTATACGGATGTTTACTGCCCGATAGACCGGGAAAAGGGCGGCAACAAAGCCCACCACAACGGAAATGCCCAGGGCTATCCAAAGAGTGGTCGGGTGAATCGTAAAAATCGGAAAAAAAGTTTCCAAGGTTCCGGCCACCAGCCAGACCACCGGGAAAGTGATGACTATCCCCAAAACCCCGCCGGCCAGGGCAATCAAAATAGATTCTCCGCAAATGATATAAAAAATAGTCCAACCCCCGAAACCGAGAGTTTTCAGGGTAGCATATTCTGCTGCCCGTTCCCTGGCCGTCATGGCCATGGTATTGGCCAGGACGATCATGATAATTACGATAACCACGATGGAGATAACCTTAATAGAAACAACGATCGCCTCGGTCATGGCAATAAAACCAAGCTGGAAGGCCTTCTCAGTTTCCGTCAGGGTCTCAGCCAGGGAATTCTTGAAGGTTCGATCAACGAATTGAGCGATCTCCGGGGCTTTGAAAGGATCGGCCAGCCGGATTACATACCAGCCGACCTGATTGGCCCTGATCGGGGTCGAGCGTTTGACCTGCTCATTTAGATATTCCCAATGAAAAAAGAATTGGGACTCATCCACGGTTTCCTGAGCCCCGTGATAGATCCCCCTGAGGATAAATTCCCAGTTTCCGGGAAAGATGACCCCTCTAAGGGCAATGACATCTCCAAGCTTCCAGCCATATTTTCCGGCCAGCTTTCGCCCGGCAATACAAGCGCTGTCTCTCCCTTAGAAAGGTGGACTTCTGGTCTTCGGGGACTTTGAATTCAGGGTAAAGCCGGAAAAAAGATTTTGCGTCTATAGCTATTTGAGGGAAAAAGTTTTTTTCATTAATATAAACCCCTCCAAACCAGTTGGCATAAGTGACATCCGTCACACCGGGTATCTGTTTTATTTGGGTCATGTAGGAAAGGGGCAGGGGGAAGATCAGGGAAATGGCATTTCGGGAAATCAGCCGGTTGGGGGCCGAGGCTTCGACTCCTGCATACCAGGCATGAATCAAGGTCCGGAGCAGGCAAAAAGCCAGGACGGCAACGGCGATACCGATAATGGTCAAACCGGTGCGTAATTTGTGACGAAGAGTGTTATTAATAATGATCTTGAAAAGTTTCATGGTTCAAATGGAGATGATGCCGGGTGGAAGATGGAAGTTCAGAGATTCAGGATGCACAATGCAAGTTAAAATCATCAACCCTTGGGTATGGAGTATCGTGCAGCCTGAATCAGGCATTAGAAAAAATAGGCAAAAAGCCCCAATAGGCCATGGATGGTAACAAAGATGAACAACAAAATTCCGGTTTTTTTATGGGTCCCGAAACGTACCTTGATCCAGTGAAGACCTGTGGTTAGTTGAAAAAGAAGGAGCAGGAAATTGATGATCCCCAGAATTAATATGATGGAAATCCCCCCGATTTTCATAAGACCTCTTTCAGATAAATTACTCTTTTAATCTGACCAAAAAAACTATCAGCCTCAACAAAAGTGGGGGTCCTTCCCGCTTATAGCGGGACTGAAACCCCCACCTTCTTGGTATTGATGAAATCAAGCCATCCGCGATTTTTTATGCCATTATCATTATTCTTTGATCAAAATCTTCCAGTTGGCCGGGCCCGCACTTCCGTGAATATTGCAGTTGGCTTCGGCGGTCAGTTCCAAAGGCTCGTTGACCGTAATCTTTACCTCACGAGTAAAAACAGCCGCCTCGGGCCGTTTGCTGCTACTGAAATCCCAGCGCGGAATTTCCTTACCATTGGCCTTCAGATAAACCCAGTTGGTGTAATGGAAAAAGTTATTGGCGCTGTGGGTTATAGTCAGTTTGACCAGGACCTCTGATCCCTTCGCTGCCGTCTCCGGGGCTGAAATGGTTACGGATGATTTATTGGCATAGCTGTTCTGGGTGGTCGACAAAAAAACCAAAAAAAGGAGAAGACAAAACAATCCGCTATTTTTTAAAGCCTTCATAGATAACCCTCCGCTAGATTTTTTATTTCAATGAAAGATTATTGGGAACCCAACTACTACATAAAACCCCTGCCCATTCTTCCCATGCCGAACAAAGCGCTGGAAACCAATCCAATGATTATGAAAACCACGATACTGACCAGAATGGTGACGATAACATACCCCATAGCCTTGTCCTTAGGGGTTTCCATTAAAATAGGCAAACCCACGAAGAAAAGATAAAGACTGTAAAGGGACAGAATCATGGCTATGGGGTAGAGGGCCGGAATAATCATCAGGATGCCCGCTATCCAGGAAGGGGTCCAGGAAAAAACCGCCACCTTCATGGCATTAACCTGATTCTTTTGCGAGCCAAAACTGGGGGCCAGGGCATCGATAACCAGGGCAATGACATAGATTCCCACCAGGGACAAAATATAGGAAACTACGGCGTGGCTGATCCCCGATACCAATGGGACACGATAAGAAAAGGCGAGCACGGAAACACCCAGCAATGAAAGGCCGATGAAGGAGGCTATGGGAGGAATAGCGGCCAATATCATGGCATAAGAGGTATACAGATCTTTGATGGTTACCTGTTCCGTCTTAATTTCAGCCCAGGTATCCGCTGGTTTTAAGATGATATCTTTTACCCTTTGAACGATGTTCATTATCGGCCTCCTTGGAAGATGTTATTTACTACTATTTTAGTATGGTATCCTAAATGGTTGACCAGGGTCAAATAAAAAATAAGACCATTCGCCGTCCTGGAGAAGAGAATTCTTTTTCCTTAGTAAAAATATCTGTTTCTTGACAAAAGGCTAAAAATTAAGCTAAATTATTTTATTTTTTTTAAATCTTGGGGTGGCCAGGGGCTTCAAGGGACCATAAAAACTCCCCAGCCCCCCTTGGCTAAAAGGGGGATGATAGTGTTCCCCGTTGTTAGACCGGGATTAAAGGTTAAATCAGGTAATAAGGAAACGGACCATGTCTGAGCTGGAAGCGGTTATCGGCCTGGAAATTCACGCCCAGTTATTGACCGATAGCAAAATTTTTTGCGGATGTTCCACCCGGTTCGGGGCGGAACCCAACACCCACACCTGTCCGGTCTGTCTGGGGCTTCCCGGTTCTTTGCCGGTTCTCAATAAAAAAGTGGTTGAATATACTATGCGCATGGCCCTGGCCACCCATTGTTCGATTGCTCCATACAGCCTTTCGGCCCGGAAAAATTATTTTTATCCCGATCTACCCAAGGGATATCAGATTTCTCAATTCGAATTGCCGCTGGCCGAGAGAGGTTGGATCGACATTGAGGTGAACGACCAGACCAAAAGGATCGGCATCACCAGGATTCATATCGAAGAGGATGCCGGGAAATTGATCCATGATGATGTGCGGCCGGTCAGTTATGTGGACTTCAATCGGACGGGTGTTCCTTTGATGGAGATTGTCAGCGAGCCTGACTTGAGATCACCGGAAGAGGCCGGTGAATATCTGAGGCGGCTGCGAGAGATTTTACGTTATCTGGATATTTGTGACGGTAATATGGAAGAAGGCAGCTTTCGCTGTGATGCCAACATCTCCCTGCGCCCGAAAGGGTCCACCGAATTCGGGACCAAGGCCGAGTTGAAAAACATGAATTCCTTCAAGCATGTGGAAAAGGCCCTGGAGTTTGAAATCAGACGGCAGCGGGCCGTCCTGGAGGACGGCGGGGAGATATTCCAGGAAACCCGCCTCTGGGACGCAGCCCGAGGGCTGACCCTGTCCATGCGAGGCAAGGAAGAAGCCCATGATTACCGGTATTTTCCGGACCCGGACTTGATTCCACTGGAAATAAGCGAGGCCTGGATCGGTTTGGTTCGGGAAAGCCTGCCAGAGCTTCCGGAAGCCAAACGGCAACGATTCATTACCCGGTATGGGCTGCCGGAATACGATGCCCAGGTCCTGACCTCTTCCAAGGCCCTGGCCAATTATTTTGAAGCCTGTGCCCGGCTTCACCCCCAACCCAAAACAGTCAGCAATTGGATCATGGTGGAATTGGTTCGGGAATTAAAAAGAGAAGAACGGGATATTGAACAATGTCCGGTTTCCGCTGACAATTTGGCCGCCCTTTTGGATCTGATTCAGGAAGGGGTGATCAGCGGCAAGATGGCCAAAACCGTTTTTGAAGAGATGTTTGAAACAGGGGCATCCCCCAAAGCCATTGTCCGGGATAAAGGGTTGATCCAGCTTACCGATACCTCTCAAATCCAGGGCGTTATTGAAGAGGTTCTGAATAATAATCCGGATAAGATTGCGGCCTATAAGGAGGGGAAGACTAAGCTTTTCGGTTATTTCGTCGGAGAAGTCATGAAAAAGACTCAGGGAAAGGCTAATCCGAAAATCGTTAATGAGATATTGAAACAAAAATTGATGGACTTGTAAAAAGTCCATCAACAGGCCGAGGACGATTAAGTCCCGGCCTGGGGTGAAGGTGGAACCACTTGAATTAAATTCAAGTGGCGGGAGAGGGGAAGCCCTTTCCCGCTTCGTGAAAAGACGATTTTTTACTTTTTACGAGGTTATCATAAATTGGAAGCCTAAATTTAACACGAAAATAGATTTTAAATGCGGATTTCGGATTTCGGATTGCGGAAGTCAACACCCCATTTTTCATGCTTCGCAGTGAATTACAAGGGCATGAGAGTTAATTACGGAAATTGGGTTCAAAGGTTTTCTTCCCAAGCCTTTCACTTGACCCCTTCACCCCTTGGCTCCTTGAATCCTAATATTTTTCATTCTTCATGGTGCCGCATCAGGTGGGACTGAGGCTTTAGATAGGAACCTTAAATTTATCTTAGGAATAAAGTATGATCAAAACTATTGAATGGAAAAACAACCGGGTGATTATGATCGATCAACGGAAACTGCCCGTTCAGGAAACGTATGTGGTCTGTTCTAATTATCATCAGGTTATTAAAGCTATTAGAGAAATGGTAATCCGTGGGGCGCCGGCCATCGGTGTTGCCGCAGCGATGGCAGTGGCCCTTGGTACCCAGGCCATAAAGGTCTCCAGCCTGAAGGGTTTCCTGAATCGATTTAATTCGGTGTGCGAGGAGATCGCCCAAGCCAGACCTACTGCGGTCAATCTATCCTGGGCCGTTGAACGAATGCGGAATTTGGTTGTGAGAAGCGGTATCCAACCAATCGAAGTTCTTAAAAAAGCCCTGATCCGGGAGGCCCGGAATATGCTTTTAGAGGACATTGCCATCAATAAGCGGCTTGGATTATTCGGACAAAAAGTGATCAAAAACCGGGCTACGGTCTTGACCCACTGCAATGCCGGGGCCTTGGCTACCGGCGGATACGGCACGGCCCTGGGGGTCATCCGGGCGGCCAAAGAGGCCGGGAAAAAAATTCAGGTGATTGCAGATGAAACCCGTCCCTTCCTGCAAGGGGCCCGGTTAACCACCTGGGAACTGGTCAGGGAAAACATACCGGTGACCCTGATCACCGACAATATGGCCGGGTATCTGATGAAGAAGGGATTGATTGATGTCGTCATTGTCGGGGCCGACCGGATCGCCGCCAATGGAGATACCGCCAATAAAATTGGGACTTATTCGGTGGCCATCTTAGCCAGAGCCCATGGGATCCCTTTTTATGTGGCCGCCCCTTGTTCCACCATTGACCATCAGATTAAAACGGGGGAGGACATCCCTATAGAAGAACGAAATGAAAAAGAGGTGACCCATTGGGCCGGGAAAAGGGTGGCCCCTTTAGGAATCGCAGTCCTCAACCCGGCCTTTGATGTAACCCCTCACTCGTATATCGCCGGAATTATCACGGAAAAAGGGATTTTAAAAGCTCCTTTCCGGGGTAGTATAGCTAAGCTTTGGAATAAAATTAAGAATTGATCTAAAATTTGGTTCCAGGAGAATTATCGGTTAGGTTAGAAGTTAGAAGTTTGGTGTTGTCGGCTTTGCTCCGAACTCATCACTCCGAACTCCAAACAGGTCTCTTGAATGAATTGAGAAGCTGATGCAATACCCATATCCTGGATTATTTAAAATTATTAGTTTAGAAAGGTCCCTATGGTTTTACCCGGTTCCGAAGTTCAGGAAATGATCAAGGCTATCCGAACCTTCCCTAACTATAAGGTGCTGGTTGTCGGCGATATCATGATGGACGAATTTCTTTGGGGGGAGGTTTCGCGGATCTCACCCGAGGCCCCGGTGCCGGTTGTTAAGGTGGAAAAAGAGACCTTCTTGTTGGGAGGGGCGGCTAATGTGGTCAATAATTTGGTAGGCCTTAAAGGTCAGGTTTTATTGACCGGGGTTGTCGGGTCCGACGGAATGGGAAGAAAACTGCTGCGGAAGCTCCAATCCTTAGGGACCACAACCGAGGGTGTCGTGGTGGAGGAAGGAAGACCTACGGCAGTCAAGACCCGGGTCATTGCCCAAAACCAGCAGGTTGTGCGGGTTGATCGGGAAAAGGTCATGCCCATTCAACCGGACACTTTAAAACGCATCCTGAATATTGTTAAGAAAAACATCTCTCAAATTCAGGGTATCATCGTCTCCGACTATGGGAAAGGGGTGGTTTCTCAGGAGTTGATGATCGGATTAAAAAAAATATCGGGAAAAAATCCCATCCCCATCTTGGTGGATCCGAAACCCAATAACATACCCTGGTATGATCGGGTGACTTTGATCACCCCCAATCATCTGGAAGCCGAATCGGCCGTGGGAAAAAAGATCGATTCGCGGGAAGATCTCCTTTGGGCGGGAACACAACTTCTGAAAAAGATAAGATGTGACTCGGTATTGATTACCCGGGGATCGGAGGGTATGACCCTCTTCTTAAAAAATAAAAAAGTAGAACATATTCCCACAGTGGCTCAAAAAGTATTTGATGTAAGCGGGGCCGGGGATACGGTGATTGCTACTTTGATTCTTTCACTGGCCTCAGGCATGAATATGATTCAGGCCTGTAAAACGGCCAACTATGCCGCCGGGATCGTCGTAGGAGAAGTGGGGACTGCAGCCGTTCAGGTCGGAGCATTGATAAAGGTCTTGATGCGGACGGTGAAAAAAAGGTATTAGCTGATAATTGTTAGCTCATAGCTCAAAGGAAAATAAAACCAGCCTGTATTTGGTTTTGCGGAGGTTCCCTATGAGCTGTCAGCTACGAGCTATGAGCTGTATCAATATCTAAGGCGAGGTTTGATGGCCAATTATTTGGTTACCGGCGGGGCCGGGTTCATCGGGTCCCATATTGCAGAAGCTCTTTTAAGGGAAGGGCACCGGGTGCGAATCCTGGACAACTTCTCAACCGGCCGCCGGGAAAATATTAAAGCCATTGAGACTGTATTTCCTTTGAATCTGGAAATCGTCGAGGGGGACATCCGTGACCGGAAGACCTGCGACCTGGCAGTCTCCGGCATGGATTTTGTCTTCCATGAGGCGGCCCAGGTTTCGGTCCCGGAGTCCGTCAAGTATCCCGAGATCACCCAGGAGGTCAATATCAGAGGAACCTTGAATCTGTTGTCGGCCAGTCAAAAGGCCGGAATAAAACGACTGGTTCTGGCCAGTTCCACCGCCGTGTATGGAGACAGCCCCATTGAAAAAGATTCTTTAAAACCCAAAAAAGAAATTTTAGCCCCCAATCCCCTTTCTCCTTATGCCCTGAGCAAATTAGTCGGAGAATATTACTGCCGTCTTTTTTCCAAATTATATCATCTGCCGGCAGTGCCTTTGAGATATTTTAATGTCTTTGGACCGAGACAAGACCCTAATTCGGAGTATGCAGCGGTAATCCCCAAATTTATTGAACGTCTCCTTCAGGATACTCCTCCGGTGATTTATGGGGATGGAAAACAATCCAGGGATTTTGTTTTTGTGGGCGATGTGGTTCAAGCCAACCTTAAGGCTTGCCATCAACCCGGGATTGAGGGGGATGTTTTTAATGTGGCCTCCGGGCGTTCATTTACCTTGTTGCAATTGCTTGAACACTTAAAAAAAATTATCCATTCAGCCCAATTACCGGTTTTTGCACCGGCCAGAGAGGGGGATATCCGCTTTTCTAAAGCGGATATCCAAAAGGCTCGGAATCTGCTGGGATTTCAACCGGAAGTAGGCTTTAGGTTGGGGTTGAAGACCACAGTCGATTTTATGAAAAAGAAAAAAAGGCTTGAGGCGTGAGGCGGGAGTATTCAGGAATGATGGAATAAGGGATTAATGGAAGGGAAAAAACCAATAGTCCACGACCCCAATTAATAACCCGAGGTGAAAACAATACCCCGGTATTTTGCCTGATGACAACGATTAGAAATTTTGGTATTACTTCGGGCAGGAAAAATAATCAACGAATAGGATTAATAAAATGAACATTTGCGTGATTGGGGTCGGTTATGTGGGATTGGTTACCGGGGCCTGTTTTGCCGAATTCGGAATCCGGGTCACTTGTGTGGACAATGACCGGAACAAGATCAACCGTCTCAAACAGGGTAAAATTCCCATTTACGAGCCCGGTCTGGAAGAAATGGTAGCAAAAAACGTCAAAGAAAACCGCCTTTTTTTCACCGACAATCTAGAGGAAGGAGTTAAATATTCTCTGGTCAATTTCATTGCCGTGGGTACCCCTCCTGATTCACAGGGAAAAGCGGAATTAAAATATGTCAAAGAAGTGGCCCAGGCCATCGGCCGTACCATGGACGGGTATAAACTGATTGTGACCAAGAGTACCGTCCCGGTGGGGACCGGAAAAATTATTCATGAAATAATCCGGAAGAACCAAAAAGAAAAATTGCCTTTTGATATTGTCTCCAATCCCGAATTCTTAAGAGAAGGATCGGCCATTGAAGATTTTTTAAGACCTAATCGGGTGGTGATCGGGGCCGAAAGCGATCAGGCTGTGGCCATTATGAAAGACCTTTATACCCCGCTTTACCTGATTGAGACCCCTTTTGTCATCACCACGGTGGAAACGGCGGAGATGATCAAATATGCGTCCAATGCCTTCCTGGCCACCAAGATATCGTTTATCAATGAAATGGCCAATTTGTGCGAAAAGGTGGGCGCCGATATTCACCAGGTCTCCAAGGGAATGGGATTGGATCAGCGGATCGGTTCAAAGTTTTTACACCCCGGCCCTGGTTTCGGCGGGTCCTGTTTCCCCAAAGACACCTCGGCTCTGGTTCAATTAGCCGATTCCTTAGGCTATGATTTTGAAATCGTCAAATCAGTCATCCGGGTCAATCAACGCCAAAGGAAAAGGATGGTTGATAAAATCCTTAAAGCCGTAGGCCCGGTAAAAGGTAAGACCCTGGGGGTCTTAGGCTTAACCTTTAAACCCAATACTAATGATATTCGTGATGCTCCGTCCCTGTTCATCATAAAAAAACTGGAATCCCTGGGGGCCAAGATTAAGGCCTATGATCCGGCGGGTATGGAAGAAGGCCGGAAAATTCTGAAGAAAGTTTCTTTTCAAGAAAATATCTATGATGTCGGGAAAGGGGCGGAGGCCCTGATCCTGGTGACCGAATGGAATTCCTTTCGTACCATTGATTGGACTAAAATGAAATCCCTGCTGAAACGTCCGCTGGTTATAGATTTAAAAAATATGTATGAGCCGGCCAAGATGCATCAATTGGGGATAAAATATTACTGTGTAGGTAGACCTGCTGTTGAGTAAGCCCAAAGAACCCTTACCGGCCAAGCTGAGTATCGGTCTAATCTTTAATGAGAAGGCGGCGGCCCAGTCCGGGCTGCAGATTATAGAAAAAACCTGGGGGGCCATAGATTTTCTTTCCGAGGTGAGGCCCTTTGTTTATACCGACTATTATGAAGAAGAAATGGGCCGGCCTTTATATCGTCGCTGGGTCTTCTTTAAAGAATTGGTCCCACAGGACCGATTGGTCGACATCAAATGGCAGGCCATAGAGATCGAGAAACAGTGGACCGTCAATGAAAAGCGGCGGTTGAATCTCGACCCGGGCCTGATTACAGCCGAGAGACTGGTCCTGGCTACCGGGAAAAATTTCAGTCACCGCATCTACTTGGGGAAAGGGATATTTGGGGATTTGACCCTTGTCTTTAGTAAAGGGACTTTCCGGCCTTTGGCCTGGACCTATCCGGATTATAAGGATGAGCCATCGATTGAGATGTTTAATAAAGCCAGGGGAAAATATCTTAGGGAAATTGCGGATTGCGGATAAAGAAGGATAACTATGATCAAAAGCATGACCGGCTTTGCCCAGACAGTGTTTTCGGATAACAACCTGCAAATAACGGTTGCCGTTCGCACCTATAATAATCGTTTTTTGGATCTAAACTTAAGGCTGAATAATGCCTTTTTCCCTTTGGAGGACCGGATTAAATCCTATGTTGGCTCACGTGTTTTTCGGGGACGGGTGGAGCTCAACATCCAATTAGCCTCACAGGAGAAACTCAGGAATGGAAATATTGCCATTAATTGGGACCTGGCCGGGACCTATTGCCGTTTATTGACCGACCTGAAAAAGAAACTGAATATTTCAAGTCCGTTAGTCTTAAGCGATCTTCTTTCTTTAAAAGACCTCATTGTCTATCAGGAGAGCACCTTCCCTGAAGAATTCCTTTGGCGGAAACTGGCCCCCACTCTAAAAAAAGTTTTTGATGCTCTGCAAAAAATGCGTTCCGAGGAAGGACGGAACCTGGCCCGGGATTTGATGGAACGACTGAAAATGATCCAGGAAGGGGTCGGGTTGATCTCCCAAAAAGTTCCCCAGGTAGTCGATGCCTACCAGACCCGGCTGAAAGAACGGATCAAAAAAATATCCAAAGAAGTGGAAGTCGATCCCCTTCGCCTGGCCCAGGAGGTGGCGATAATGGCCGATCGGTCGGATATCTCGGAAGAACTGATCCGTCTGGGAAGTCATTTGAAACAATTTAAAACCCTATTTAAGGAGAGTCAGACTGTAGGGAAAAAAATGGAGTTCCTTCTTCAGGAAATGAACCGGGAGGTCAATACCATTGGATCAAAAAGCCTGGACAGTGCCATTTCCCATCAGGTTGTGTCGATCAAATCCGAACTGGAAAAATTGCGGGAACAAGTTCAGAATATAGAATAAGGAGACCCTATGGACCCCAAGTTACTTAAAATCGGTTACGGAAACTCAGTTATCTCGGACCGGGTGATCGCCATTTTGACCCCCTCTTCCGCGCCAATGAAGCGATTAAAAGAAGAAGCCCGGGATGGGAAACGACTGATCGATGCCACCCAGGGTCGGAAAACCCTCTCCATTGTTCTGACTGACAGTAACCATGTGATTCTCTCTGCTATTCAGGCCGAGACCTTAGCCCAGCGTTACATTTCCGATGGGACCGGGAAAGAGGATGAATCCAAAAATTCAAAATAAAAAGGGAGGAAATCTATTTATCCTTTCAGGTCCTTCCGGGGTGGGGAAAACTACCCTAAGGGAGGCGCTCCAAAAAAGAATTCCCGGCATCAGGTTTTCGGTTTCCTGGACCACCCGGGCCCAGCGACCCGGGGAAATCATAGGGCAGGATTACCGATATGTTTCCAGGAAACAATTTGAACAAAAAATTAAAACGGATGGGTTCCTGGAATGGGCCCGGGTTCATAACGAATACTACGGGACCCCCAAGACCCCGATTCAGCGATGGATGGGAAAGGGAGAGGATGTTCTTTTGGATATTGATATTCAAGGGGCCAGGCAGGTGAAAAAGCAACTTCCTTATTCTATCGGTATCATTATTCTGCCGCCTTCCCAAAAAGAATTATTCAAACGTTTACTTCATCGGCAAACCGAACCGCTGTCCAAAATTCACATACGCTTGAAGAACGCCGAAACCGAAATCCGATCGATCCGCTATTTTGATTATGCGGTCATTAATCGAGAGATCGCCTCTTCCGTTGATGCGTTGGACGCTATTATTAAAGCGGCCCGGCTCCGGGTGCAAAAAGTAAAAAAACCTTCCTCTAAATCAGGCTATAAAATTCATTAAAAATTAACCCTTGACATCCCCCCTTGAGATGTGCAAAAATCTCTAAAAGTGAACGAGCGCTCGGAAGTTAAAATAATGGAAGTCCAAACCAACATCAAAAATAAAGACCTGGTCTCCAAGAGACGCAAGCAGATTATCACTGCCGCCTCGAAGCTTTTTTTTGAGAAAGGCTTTGATCAAACCACCATGCGAGAGATTTCCCGTGCCTCGGGCCTGACCATGGGTAGTTTATATGATTATGTCATGAGTAAGGATGATATTCTGGTCCTGGTCTATAAGGATGTTATTGAGCGTTTTCGGTTGGGTCTTGGCGCAACTGAGCAGGCCGATCGGGATGTAAATCCGGAAAACCTGGAAAATATCCTTCATCAGAGCATGAAACAGATGTACAAACTGTCCAAGGCAGTTCAGCTTCTCTACCGGGAATCCTGGTCCAGACGTAAAAATGTCCATTTACAGATGAGGGAGATAGACCGGACCCATGTGGAAAATTTTACCAAGCTTCTTCTAAAAGGCCAGCAAAAGGGATATTTTAAAGTAAAAAATCCATCGGTCACGGCGGATTTGATCCTTTTACTGGTTGCTCTTCCGGCCATCCGAGAATGGAGCCTATCGAACATTGACCAAGAGGAAGTGATTGATACGGTGGCCCGGTTTATCCTGCGTGGTCTTTCAGCTGAGGAGCGCGGATAAGACTCTTCAGGTGACAAAGACATTGGTTATTGACCCCGAAACCATTTCACGTTATAAAACCCTATCTTTATTTCTTCAAAAGTAATAGATATTCCCGAAGCTGAAATAACGAGGACTTCAATGCGTTTTCTGCTGATAAATCCCTATTGTCCCATATCCGAAAATCCGTCTCCCTCTTTGGGGCTGGCCTTTCTGGCCGGAGCCCTCGAAGGGGCAGGTGTTGAAACCAAAGTAATTGACTTTACCGTCTTTCCCTACAGTAGGACCATGCTGGAATCGGTCCTTGGTGACTTTCAGCCCGATCTGGTAGGGGCCACTTCGGTAACCATGACCTATAACAATGCTGCTCAAGTCATTAAAGAGGTCAAGGCCATCGATCAACAAATCCTGACGGTTATGGGCGGCCCCCATGTGACCTTTTGGGCTCATGAGGCCATGAACAGCCTTCCGGAATTAGACTTCGTGGTGATTGGAGAAGGCGAACACACCGCCATTGAACTAACCAGAGAAGCCGGAAATGGTCGAGATTGGAGCACGGTCAAAGGGATTGTTTATCGACAGGGCTCTCAAATCCTCAATACCGGCACAAGGGAAAAGGTCGTCGACCTGGATTCTCTTCCTATGCCGGCCAGGCATTTATTCCCATTAGGCCGGTACATGGCCCTGGGTATGCCCATAACCATGACCACCAGCCGGGGTTGTCCCCACCAGTGTATTTTTTGTGTGGGCAGAAAAATGGTGGGGGCTAAGGTTCGTTACCGGAACCCGGAAAAGGTTGTGGATGAATTGGCTTATCTTCATGGATTAAACTTTCAACAGATCAACATCGTTGATGATCTTTTTACCGCCAGCAAAGATCACTGTCTGGCGGTATGCCGGGAAATACAAAAGAGGAATCTGAAAATAGGTTGGACTTCTTTTTCACGGGTCGATACCATTTCCAGAGAACTCTTGATAGAGATGAAGAAGGCCGGATGTTATGCCGTAAGCTTCGGGGTGGAGACAGGGAATCCGGATATATTAAAGACCATCAAGAAAAAGATCACCCTGGAGAAGGTGGTCGAAGCCGCCAACCTTTGCCGGGAGGTGGGTATGGATGTCCACTTCACTTTTATCCTGGGGCTTCCCGGTGAAACCCCGGAAACTCTGAAACAGACCACCGAGTTCGGCGAGAAACTAAAGGCCATTGTCGGTTCCTCCGGTTTCCATCTTCTGGCGCCTTTTCCCGGAACCGAGGTCAGGGAAAAAAGCGCTGAATTGGGGATAAGGATACTTTCTCAGGACTGGTCCGACTACCATGCCAACCGAGCCATTGTGGAAACCTTAACGGTAAGTAAAGCCATGTTGGATGATTTTGCCGTGGCCTGGGAGAAACAATTGCTTGATCAGTTGGGGCTGTTAAAGCACAGAAGGGAAAGCGGCCAAGCCACGGAAAGTGAGGCCTGGGACTTGACCAAACTGGAATATATTGTGGTGATTAACGACCTGATGATGAGCCGGACCGTTGAGGAAATGGGATTCTGGCCAAAACAGGAAAATTTATCCGATGAGGACTCCCTGGGCAGGTTGGTCGACCGGGTTTGGAGCCTGACCGGTTCCGAGAAAGAACTGGTTCAGAAGACCTTGATCTATGCCGTGGGGAAGGGGAACCTGCTCCATTCGGACCAGGACGGGGTGACCTGCTGGAAATGGCGGGATTACATAGAATAGGTTTCATGATTTTCTTGCCCTGAACCTGAGGAAAATCCGCCGAAGGAAAGTTGGAGATAGATCATTTCTATGAAGCAGCATGAATAAAGAAGATCTTCCTTTTGATTTGATCCAAGAGGTCAAAGGTTTTTTGGACGAGGAAGAGGGATTGTTCCTCTTCCACGCGGCTGAAGAAGCCGCCCGCCGGGGGCCTTGTTTGGAGATTGGCAGTTATTGCGGCAAATCGGCCATCTATCTGGGTCTGGGGTGCAAAACCCATCAGGGGGTCCTTTTTTCCATCGACCACCATCGGGGCTCCGAAGAACAGCAGCCGGGAGAAGAATACTTCGATCCGGCCTTGTTCGATCCAGTCAGCGGCCGTATCGATACCTTTCCCTTCTTTAGGAAAACCATCGAAAAATCCGGTCTGGAGGAAACGGTTGTTCCTCTGGTCTGCTCTTCCCCTTTAGCGGCCCGTCAGTGGGCCACCCCGCTCAGTCTCGTTTTTATAGACGGCGGACACTCCTTTGAATCTGCCAGTCAAGATTACCAAAACTGGGCCAGGCATATCCTGCCTGGAGGTTTTCTCCTTATTCACGATATCTTCGAAGATCCCAAGGATGGGGGCCAGGCCCCTTTTCGGGTCTATCAATTGGCCCTGGCTTCGGGGCTATTCCAGGAACTGCCCCGGGTAAAAACACTGGGTGTGCTTAAGCGTAAAGATGAAAAGGTTTTTTAGAGAATCGAAACGGATAGTAAAGAAATCAGGTAGAGGAGATTTGCAAAACTGGACGAATTGCCCGATTGAATAAGGTGTTTTAACCCCAGCGTACCTTCTTACGACGTCAAGAGGGTACGCCTGAACCCGGCCCTCTTAAAAATGGGTCAACCGTAAGATTGACCCATTTGAAGATTTTCTTACAAAACCTATCGATGTTCCTCCGTTTTATCCCGTTACACCAGCCACCTGCTTGAGTTTTTCAACAATGTTTACCATGCTTATGGCTTGAGCGTTTATCTCTTGAGCAGCGGAGGCGGATTTCTGTGCACTTGATGCATTGTGAAGTCAAATGTCTTCCATTTTTTCGCCAAGCACTTTCAGAACGAACGTCCCCTTCTACAAATCAGATCACTCCGCGATAGAAGGCCAGTTGCCGAGCATAGGGGGAATAAAGTTCGAGAATTTGTGATTGTTCTTCGGTGGATAAGGGTTCAAAGTGGCGTCCGATGCGGGCCAGGGTTTTTACCTCTTCCGGTCCGGATCATGATGCCCGGTCAGGCCGATGAAGCGGATTTTCCCGGCGGCCTTGGCCTCGATAAAGGCCTCTAAGGCCCCGCCCGGCTCTTCTATGGTTTGAAAATCTTCTTCGGTCCTTACATCATGGATCTGCCAGAGATCAAGGTAATCGGTTCCCATGTTGAGCAGGGTGCGGTCTAATTCCCGGAGGGCCTCCTTTTTGGTCCTCAGGCCCGATTTGCTGGTCTGAAAGATTCGGACCCGGTCCTGGGGGCGTCGAGTCCAGACCAATCCGTAATAGGCTTCACTTCCGGAATAGGCCCGGGCGGAATCAAAATAACCAATCCCCTCGTCAATGGCGGCTTCGATCACCTCCTGGGCGGCATTTTCTTTCCCTAAGGTCCTGAGGATGCCTTCGCCTCCAAGGCCGACGATGGTGATTTCCCTGTCGCTGTTACCAAAAGATCTTATTAAAAGAGGGGTATCCGGCATTGTTCTCCTCCGTTACCTCGGAGTTACAAGAATTAGAAAATGTATCTTTTATGTTTCAGGATTTTCTCTGCTTTGATTATTACCCGAAAAAATAATCTTATGAGACATTTTTTTAAAAACACTGTTCAGGAATATGGCGATTAGTCCGGCAGAAAGGTAGTATGTTTTCAGGGTCGGCGTTCCATGAATAAGTCCAAAGCAAAGCGGTTTTTCGGAAGTCAGCTCACGAATTTTAAATATATGGTACCCGAGATATTCAATAAAGAGGAGGGTTGCAAAATAAGCGATCCAAAGCACAGGAATTCTCACCCAAAGCTTCCGGATCACCGATTTAAACCATTGATAAGTTCTAAGGGTGATAAACAAACCCGTACCCCAAAGGAGAAAGGCCCACCAATTGATTCCGGAGGAATTAAAAAAAGAAATATTGTAGTCGTAGTGGTAATACCTGACCCAAAAGAAAGCCATCAGGCAGGAAACAAAAAGCTCCACAACCATCTCAGTATGTTTTTGTTTTGGGTGCATTGGTTTCTTTTGGGTTATCTGATTTTCATGAGTGGGCGGTCAACATCAGGAAACAATAAAAGGATATTCCGATAGTAATTTTCCATCCAGAAAGAGTTGAGCCCTCCAGGTTCCGATATATTTTATCTGTTTTGCGGATAAAAAAAATCTTTTCTTTCGGAAATTCAGACAGCAGGCCGAGGTTCGGTAATCACTGTTTCCGGAGGGGACAATAAATTTAAATTGGATTTTTTCGTGGGGTTGTCCGCCGGGTTGAATCCAGAGTACTGTTTCTTCGTGGGTGCCGGTAAGGCCGGTCCAGACAGTCTGGAGGGAGATTCGATCGCTAAAGGTGAATTGGGTAGAGGGAGTAAGCGTGTTTTGGTCCTTGGTCAGGAAAGAGTTAAAAACCGGGTTGGTGTTTCCCTCTCCGGATGCGGTTAAAACCCAAATCCCCATTATAAGGAGACTCAACCGAAGGCAAAACTTGTATTTTCTCATTTTCCCTCGATATTTTGATGGATGTTGGGAATAGTTTTCTTGGTAAACATTTTTGTTTAAATATTACAGCCTTTACGGGGAAGTCAAGAAAAAAACTGAAGGATAAAAGGGGGGGATAATAGATGAACGGTAACCGATTGGGTTGAAAAAGAAGGTTGATCTCCACCTTCTCCGAAGGCTTTAAAACCGGATAACCTCCTTTCCCCTGATCTTGTATTAAACGGTCGGTCTACTGTTCCTGATCAGCCGCTTGACCTGATTCACCAAGTTCTGCCTTTCCTCTTTAGAAAAACCGCTAAACATGTTTTTCAGACCCTGATCCCGATCTTTTTCTATTTCCTTTAGCGTTTTTTTACCTTTTGAGGTGATTTCGAGTAAGGTCGCTCTTTCATCTTTGGCATCGGACTTCCTAAGAATAAAACCGCTTCTTTCTAATCTTTTGGCCAACCCGGTCATATTTGCACCAGGGACAAGCATAATCCGGCTTACTTCGGTGATCCGGCTTTGACCGTTGGTTGAGGCATCCAAGACCCTTAAAATATTATATTGAGGGAAAGAGAGATCGTATTTCTTGAAAATAGTCGAAAAAACTCTCTTAAAAGATTCCGCTGCCCGGATAATACCCATCAGGGCCTTCTCGTCGGTGCTTAAATCACTTCGATAGTTGGTTGACCTCATGGTGTGGTGACTCCTTGAGTGGAAGAACGCTTGGTAGATATGGGGAATATAGGTTTCAAGCCCTCTGCTATTTGTTCTTGCTCCGGGATAAGGATG
This sequence comes from uncultured delta proteobacterium, assembly GCA_963782435.1. GTDB lineage: Bacteria > Desulfobacterota > RBG-13-43-22 > RBG-13-43-22 > RBG-13-43-22 > RBG-13-43-22. The sequence continues at coordinate 173,284 of CAWAKF010000049.1, read as the reverse complement.
AACCCTATATATCAAAAGAAGGAACTAATGGCAAGAGCTAAATTTATTGATATTAAATAAATTGATATTATATGAATTGACTTTTTTATTTATTTTGATAAACTGGTTAAAATATCAAACTCTCTTGGCTCCCCCCGAGAAGGAACGGGCCTTTTAATTGGAAAGGGAAGGTATATGGAGAAGACAAAAAAAGTCAGAACCGTATGTCGCAGTTGTCACGGCGGCTGTGGGGTGATTGCTCAGGTTAAAAACGGCAGGGTCATCAAGATCGAAGGGGATCCGGACTCTCCCATCAGCTTTGGAACCCTGTGCAGTAAAGGAATGGCGATCACCCAGATTGCCTACCATCCGGACCGCATCCTTCATCCCATGAAGAAAACCAAACAGGGTTGGGAACGGATCTCCTGGGATGAGGCCCTGGATACGGTGGCCGATAATTTTAATAAAGTCATAGAACAGCACGGGCCGGAATCACTCTTTATCGGGCAGGGGACCGGACGGGATTACGAAAGTCATTTTTCCCGGTTTGGAAACCTTCTGGGAACGCCCAATGTGCTGACTGCCGGGCATATGTGTTATCTTTCCCGGATAGGAGCTTCTTTGATCACTTGCGGACGTTTTCCGGTTTGTGATTATGAAGGTGAGCCGAAATGCATTGTCCTTTGGGCCGTCAATCCCCTCTGGACCAACCCGGATGAATACAAGGGGGCCAGTTTCTGGAGGGCCTATAAAAAGGGGGCCAAGCTGATTGTCATCGACCCCCGCAAGAATTTTTATACCCAAAAGGCCGACCTCTGGCTCCAGCTCAGGCCGGGAACCGATGCCGCCCTGGCCCTGGGTTTTTTCCAGGTCATCATTGAAGAGGAACTCTACGACAAAACTTTCGTGGCCGATTATGTCCATGGCTGGGACTCATTTCAGGAAAGAATTAAAGAATATCCCCTTTACAAGGTGGAACAAATCACCGGGGTCGATGAGGATCTCATCCGGGAGGCCGCCAGGATGTATGCCACGGTCAAACCAGCCGGGATTCACTGGGGTGTCCCTACCGAGCAGACTATCAACTGCACCGATTTTACCCGGACGGCCATCGGGCTTATGGCAGCCACCGGCAACCTCGATGCCCCGGGCGGAAACGTTTTTCATGTCCCGCCGAAGGTACGCAAGGTTTCCGAATTTTCACGCCACGATGCCCTTACCCCGAGTCAGCGGGAAAAAAGATTGGGAGGAGATCAATACAAACTAGCGGCCAGGATGGCCCTGATTACTCCGAAAGCGGCCTGGGAGGCCATATTGACCGGGAAACCTTATCCCCTTAAGGCCGGGATTTTTGTGGGTACGAATCCGGTTATTACCGAGGCCAATGCCAAAGATATTTATGCCGCGTTGCAGAAACTGGACTTTCTGGCCGTGGCCGATTTTTTTCTTACCCCTACCGCGGAGCTGGCCCATATCTTTTTACCGGCAGGCACCTGGCTTGAACAGAACCATATATCTGAGAACTGGAAGTTTCATGGCTATGTCTTGGCTCGGCAAAAGGTGGTGGAGATCGGAGAATGCTGGCAGGATCATAAGATCTTTCAAGAGCTGGGTAAGCGGATGGGGCAAGAGTGGTGGGATACTGTAGAGGACGCCCTGGAATATCTCCTGGAACCTACCGGCTTGACCTGGGAGCAATTCAAGGAGAAAGGCTATCTGAAGGGAGATATGGAATATTACAAATACCAAAAGAGCGGATTTTCCACCCCCACCCGGAAGGTGGAACTTTACTCCACCGTTCTGGAGGACTGGGGAAGAGACCCTCTCCCTAAATATACGGAGATTCCCGAAAGTCCGGTCTCCCGGCCTGATCTCGCCAAACAATATCCTTACATCCTTAATTCGGGCCTAAGGACCCCGACCTTTTTCCATTCCGCTAACCGCCAGGTTCCCTGGCTTCGGGAAATCAGGCCCGATCCTATTGTAGAGATTCACCCGGAAACCGCCCGGAAACACGGGATCAAGGAGAAGGACTGGGTCTGGATCGAATCTCCCAGAGGACGTGTCAAGGAAAAGGCCAAGCTGAATGATGGAATCGATCCGGGGGTGATTGTGGCCGAGCATGGCTGGTGGTTCCCGGAGATCAAAGATCCTGGTCATGGGTGGAATATTTCCAATATAAATTTACTGACCGACGACTCATATAGGTCCATGGACCCGGTTATGGGGGCGACCAACCTGAGGGTCTTATTGTGTAACATATCCCGTTGTGATCAGGAATAGGAGACCAGACTATGAAAAAAATGTCATTGACCATTCTCAAAGAGGATTGTTGCGGTTGTCATTCCTGTGAAGTCGCCTGTAAGCAGGAACATGATCTCGGAGTAGGCCCACGGTTTATTCGGGTCAAGGAGAAAAGCCCCTTTTTTATTCCTGTCTATTGTCACCACTGTGCCAAGCCTCCTTGTAAGGATGCCTGCCCGGTCGAGGCCGTTTATCGAAATGAGCAAGGGGTGGTTCTCATTAATGAGGAGACCTGTATCGGATGTCGGGAATGTGTTACCGCCTGTCCTTTTGGGGCCATGCAATTTGATGAGTCCAAGGAAACAGCGGCTAAATGCGATCTTTGTCTGGAGAGAATTCAGGAAGGACAGGCTCCGGCCTGCAGCTTGATCTGTCCCACCGGCTGTATCGTCTGGGGAGAGACTTCAGACTTGTTAAACCGAGCGGCCAGCAGGGGATGAATAGGAGGGTTAACTTATTAACGGTCTCATAATAGTCTTGACATGAAACGTTTTCCTTCTCAATAGATAAAGGGCCGGAGAGGTTTTATTTTTGGGGTTGTCCACCCTGAACCTGGAAGCTTCTTTGCCGGGCAAATTATTTAAGTAAATCTGAAGCAGGCCCCTGGGGGTCGCCAGGACCAGTGCCAGAAACAGGCTATGGTGGACCTGGGGGCCTCCAGGCCTACCTCAAATCAAACTTTGCTGGACTGGCCGGGATAGGGCGATAAATTACCCTTTGGACAATCCCCCAAAATAAAACCTCTCCGGTCCTCTTTAGTGAATATTATTTTGAGACCCTTAATAATCGGCGTTGTAATGCCATGAATCCAGAAGCCAGAATTCAGAAGGGGGCCGAATGCCATATAGAAAAAGTATTTTATTCTGGATTCTGACTCCTGGCTCCTGGATTCAAATAGCTTTTTTTGTTTTAGATCAGATCGCCGTTTTTATCCCCCGACAGGTGATAATCGGCGTATAAATAAACCTTCTGGGATCCTGGATATAGGCCGAGAACTCCTGCAGGAATTCTTGATGGGAACCATTATAGTCCTTAAAGTCATATCCTAATTTTACAGGGCCCACTTCGACTTTCTTTACCCAGTTAAAGGCATCCGTTTCGTTTAAAGGACCATAAATCAAATGATGGGCCGAAACATCTACGGAAATATTTTTAAACCCCAGATCATAAAGATAGGAATATAATTTTCTTCCCACCCATGGATCAAAATCGGCCTTTTCCTGGGAGAGGACCGTTAGATCGTTCAGTGTTTTCCCCAATCTTCCTGAATGTCCGAAATGGTTTAAAGAATTATGATCCAAGTCGATCAGACAAAGGATCCCCCCCGGCTTTAAATATTGCGAAATATGCCTAACGATATCATAGCTGCTCGATAAGTAATATTCCAGCAGGAACCGCACCCAGATAAAATCAAATGTTCCCAGATCATCAAGAACATTGCGGACATCCCGGCAAAGGAAGCGGATTCCCGGCCCGGCATAATGACTTTGGGCAAACTCGTATCGGTTTGGGGCAAAGTCCAAACCGACTGCCTCCCCACCGGGTTGTGCCAAACGGCTAAGGACCATGGTTGTCTTCCCTGAGCCGCAGCCCAGATCAGCCACCCGCATTCCGGGTTTTATCCCCGCCCATCGGGCCTGTTTTTTAACCACCCGGGGATCGGTTTTTTGGTCCAGACGGATGGATTCTTCATGATTTTCCATCAGGTAATTGTTTTGGGTTTTTGTTTTATCTTCTTTTTTCAAGGGGCTCCTTTTTTCGATCGTTCATATTTAAAATAGATTGGGCATAACCAGTCAATCCGGCCTATGATCAATAAAAAATAGTACCTCCGGGATTATTCTTGTTCTTCTGTTATTTCTATTTTTAATAAGGCGGCCTCCCAGGCACCCGTAAGCCGGTTTACCTCTTTTTCAATCCCGGCATAAGCCTGCATTAATCCATCGAATTTTGAACTGTCCTTATACGTCTCCGGATCGGCTAAAAGCGTTTCCATTCTTTTCTTTTCTTCAAAGGCCGTTGCCAATCGATCTTCCAACTCCTCGATTTCTTTTTTTAAGGGCGCCTGTCGCCGGAAAAGGGCGTTTCTCTGTTCGGCCTCCTGGCGTCTTTCTTCCTGGGATTTTCGGGTAATGGATTTATTAGGTTGGGCCTCTCTTTTTTCTTTTTGGCTTTCCGGCAAGGGCCCGATATTGGAAAGGCGAGTCTTCCAGATTTCTTCAAAATCCTGATAATTACCCGGAAAAAGTTCCGCCTTTCCATCCCGGATATAGAGCACCTTATTGGCCAGGGCGTTAATCAAGTGACGATCGTGGGTGATAATGCACAAGGTGCCGGAAAAGGATTTCAGGGCGTCCTCCAATACTTCCCTGGAGGGTATATCCAGATGGTTGGTCGGTTCGTCGAAGAGAAGAAAATTCGCTCCGGATAAAAGGATTTTGAGAATGACCAGCCGGCTCTTTTCTCCTCCGGAAAGAACGGACACCTTTTTTTCAATATCCCCTTCTCGAAAAAGAAAAGCCGCCAGCAAACTTCGCAAGGTCCCATAGGTCCGATCCCCGGCAACCGATGCCGCTTCCTGCCAGACAGTATGGGTCCCCTCCAGTTGTTCCAATTGATGTTGGGCAAAATAGCCCATCCGGATCTTGTGACCTAACCGTCTATGTCCGGAATCGGGTTTGACGGCGCCGGTCATCATTTTTAGAAGGGTGCTTTTCCCGGCTCCATTTGGGCCCAGGACGGCAATCCGATCTTCCCGGGAAACCAATAAGTTTAGCCCTTGATAGAGCCGGTTATTACCAAATGATTTTGCAATACCCTCTAACTCCAGTACGGCTTTGCCTGATCTCTCCGGTTCCGGAAACCGGAAGGCAATCCTGTGTTCGGCTGAGGGAGGTTTGATCCGGTCTATTTGTTCCAGGGTCTTGATGCGGGATTGGACCTGTTTGGCCCGGTCTTTCCTTGAACGGTTGCGGGCAATGAAATCTTCAAGCTGGCGTATTTTTTCCTGCTGATTGGCAAAGGCGGCCTCCTGAAGTTGTAGTCGTTTTTGTTTTTCAATGAGGTATCGGCTGTAATTCCCGGGAAAAGAGGTAAGGCTCCCCTTCTCCAATTCGAAGGTTTTTTGAACGACCCGATCCAAAAAAGCCCGGTCGTGTGAAATCAGAAGCAGGGCCGAGGGTGTGTTTTGTAAGAAGGTTTCCAGCCAGATCAAGGAATCCAGATCTAGGTGGTTAGTCGGCTCATCTAAGAGCAAAAGATCCGGTTGGCTTAAGAGAAGCCTGGCCAGGGCCACCCGCATAATCCAGCCCCCACTCAAGGTTTCCACCGGGGCCTGGAAGGAGTCCTCTTTAAAACCCAATCCGGCCAGCACTTGTTTGGCCCGAAATTCCAAGTCAAAAGCCCCGAGGCGTTCCATTTCCGACAGGAGATGACTTTGCCTCAGGGCCAGAACCTCGCATTGGGACCGGTCGGTGGTATGGTCCAATTGATGAGTAATTTTATTAAATTCAGCCAGGGTCTGTTGAACCGAAACATTGACTTCTACTACCTGCTGAAGTACGGTTTTCCCGGTCAATTCGATCACATCCTGGGGGAGATAACCGAGACGAAGCCCTCTCTTTTTATGAACCAGACCCGTGTCCGGTTCCATGGTTCCCATCAGGATCTTAAAAAGGGTGGTTTTACCGGCACCATTAACCCCCACCAGGGCGATTCGATCCCCGGCATGGATGGAGAGCGAGACCTCTTTCAGGACATCCTGTTTTCCGTAAAATTTACCGACTTGGCTAAGCGAGATCATTTAGGAACAGATCCTGGATGCTGGATTCTGGATTCTGGATACTGGTTTTTTCTGAAATCCAGTTTCTGTTTTTTTGAATTTATCGAGTATCGAGGATCCAGCTTCCAGGATTTACTATTTGTTGTCATTTTTAAGATACTCCCCCAGCAATTCCCTGGAATGGATATCCTCATGACAATAGGCACAGAGGTTTTCCCAATTGCTTCCGTCTGCCGGATTATTCAGATGGTTGCCGTCCTTGTGGTGGACCGTTAAGAGTTGTCTCTGCGCCGGGGTGAACTCTCGGCCGCATCGGGCGCATATTAAACCATGGAGAGCCAGGGATCGGTCCCGGTAGTTCTCCTTGGTGGGTAGACCGGCCCGGATTTCTTCCACAATTTCCTTGATCGTCTTATTGCCTGATTGAACCGGCTTTGATTCCCGCCGGGAACGCCGGCTGGGTCCGAAAGTCATACGGGCCATTTAAAAACTCCTTCCTGATTGTTGCTGGTTACTGGTTACTCGTTACTCGTTACTCGTTTCTTGTTAAAACCATTAACGAGTACCTACAGAATAAAAATTTCAAAAAGGTTTGGTTAGGTTAACTACAATAAGGCTATAGGGAAAAACTGGAAAACAAGGGATCCTATTGCCCCTTGCCCCTGCCTGCCCGCAGGTGCCTCTCGCCGCGGGAAGTTATTTCCCTGCTTCGCAGTCCCCCTAATGGGTATAAGGCCCTAAAAATTCATTTCTAACTACCATTTAATTTAAAGGCCCAGAGCTTGCTGCCCAGAAAGTTACTTAAGGTTGTTAAAAAAATAGAGGCCAATTGGGCCAGGACCTTGTCCCAGTGCCAGAAATCTACCAGGCTCCATAGAACCAGGATGTTGATCCCATAACTGACCAAGGTGACCATTGCATATTTCAGATATTGGTCCCGAATGGCCTTAATTCCCAGACCGTGGGTTTTAAAGGTCCAGCGTAGATTCAGGATGAAATTGCTGGACATAGCAGTCACAAAAGAAAAGGTAGCGGCAATCAGGTAATGAACACCCAGTAAATAAATCAATCCTGAATAAACAGCCAGATTAACCAGGACTCCGCTGCTGCCTACCAAGGCGAAGCGGACAAATTGATTTCCGGTATGCCCGCTGGTCATTAGGCTGTTGAGAATATACGCCCAATGGAGTTTCTGGGAATAACCCTTGAACCGATTCAACGGCCCTCCAAAAACGGCGCCAATTGGGCCTGCAGCCGTTGTTTATTTTTTTCCAGAGAAAAATCTTTAAATCTTTCCTTTTGACCGGCAATAATGATTTCTCGAAGGTCCTCATCCTCCAGAATCAGTGCCATCATTTCGGCAATCTGTTCAAAGTTTTTTTGGGCCAAACCGATACCGGCTCCCCCCAAAGTTTCCGGGATGCCTCCGGTCAGGTAAGCCAGGATCGGGAGGCCGAAAAACATACTTTCCAACAGGGGGACACAGAACCCCTCATGCTCGCTCAAGCAAAGATAGAGTTGGGAGGCGGCGTAATAGGTGATCAATTCCCGGAAAGAGGCAAAACCGGCAAAAAGGACTTTTTCAGACAGGGACAGCTCTTCGACCATTTTCTGGATGGCCCGGCTATAGTTGCGCACGCCACTGTCCGTGCCGACCAGAATCAGGCGGCTTTCAGGAAAAAGCCGTTTCTGGAAGAGATAAAAAACCTTGATCAGGTCTTCGATTTTTTTCTGGGGAACCAGTCGGCCTACATGAAGGATATTGATCTTGCCGTCCCGGAGGGTTTTTTTGAGGTTCTCATCTTGAACGATATAATAATTTTTGAAATCGATAAAAATCGGTAACACCCCGGTTCTCCTAAATCCGGCCCGTTCCAGTTCCTGACGATTAAAGTCCGAGACCCCCAGGGCCAGGTCGAAATAAGGGGCCAGCTTTTTTAATTCTTCATATCCCCATTCACAGCGTCTTTCCACCTCGGAATTGATCCCTTTAAAGAAATGGGAAGGGGTGATATTATGATAGATCAGAATTTTGTGATCCGGGAGCCTTTTTACAAATTCCGAAAGTTCCGAACCGATGGAGAAATGAAAGATCAAAATTTTATCGGGATGACTGACCTCCTTATATTCTTGAAAGGGACGGGCGACACCAGTTAATTTGGAATGGACGTGCTGGGCGTAAATTTCGGAATCATATCCCCAGTCTTGCAGGGCTTTTTGTATCCCCAGGACATCATTGCCGATAGCATCGCCATAGCTGAAATCGGGGAGCATCTGGTGAATGGCCTGTCCGGACTGTCGTTTCCGGCGACGCATAGAATCCTCCTTTTGACCGGAATCCTTGGGACCTTCTTCCAGTATCGGCCAGGTTTGCTGAATTAATTGGATATATCGTTCACTGATTAAATCCCAATGAAAATGAGATAAAACATATTCCCGGCCGTTTCGAGCCAAGGCTTCGGACAGCTCCGAATTGTCCTTCAATTCCAGCAGGCACCCTTCAAACTCCAGGTAATCTTTAAAAAATAATCCCCCCTGACTGTTTTGACAGTGTTCCACGGTTACCGGACAATGGGCATTGACCAACACCGGTGTCCCGCAGAGCCAGGATTCCATGATGACAATGGAAAAGCTTTCCATGAGCGAAGGCTGGCAGAAAAGTTCGGCTCCGCCATAGGCATCATATTTATCCTGTCTGGAAACAAAGCCCAGGTCGAGAATGTCCTCCTGACTATCGAGTGGGATTTGAACCGGCAGATTGCCGATTAACAGGAGTCTGAGGTTGGAGGGATTCCGTTTTTTAAATAAGAAAAAGTAATTCATCAACAAAGGCGTATTCTTGCCGGCATCCCTTCTGCCGGCATACAGGAGGTAAGGATCTTTTATTTGAAATTTTCGTCGAAACCGTTCCGGGTCGGATTGGATCTCGGTATCAATCCCCTCGCCGAAAAGGTGAATTTGATTTCGGGTCAGTCCATACAATCGTTGTCCCAGATTCATCTCGAATCGGGTATGGAAAATCATGCCCTGCACCCGGTGAAATAACTCACCCAGGATTTCCAAATGGGCATAGCCCTCATCATGAAGGCAGGGGATAATTAAAGATCGGTCTGGATATATCCGGGCCCCATAATAGGTGGTACTGAAAAGATAGGGGATAAAAAATAAAAGGGTTTCCTGACCGTGACGGCGAATATACCGGTAAAGCAAGGGGCTGTTGATCATGTGCTGGAAAAAGAGGTCTTCTTCCTGACGGGATAGCTTTTCTCCGGAAAGGATCCGCCGGTTAAGGGAGTTGAAAAGTTCACCATTGCGGGGACCGACCGGGAATCGTTTGACCAAGACTCCATTGACCTGAGAATCCCCCTCGGGATAATAATTACGGCCCCAGTCCCCTTCAAAGTCTTTTACGCAGGTCGTCCAGACTTCCACCGGAATTCCCTGATGTTGAAGGTTCTCTACGGTTCTCCGAGCCTCGGCTTCGGCGCCTCCGGGGATGTCAGGCCCGTACCAGGGGCAGATAAATGCAATTCTCATTTTGGTCTATTTGGTCTGTTTGTTCAATTTAGTCTGGTTGGCCTGCCTTGTTTATCTCGAGGCGATAGGTGCGAGGTGTGAGGCAAAATGATTATTTTTATTACGCTTTTTTTTTGCCTCTTGCCTCGTTCCTCTATCCTATTTATATCCCAACACCGCATAATCCTGGAATCCATATAACAGGGCATTGAGACCCCGGACGTTTTCGTTTAATATCCGGGCCATCTCATCCTCGTAAGAATCATCATCCCGGCGGACCATTTCTTTTAATTTCATCTCCTCGGGAAAAGGAGAGAGATAGAGGAGCTCCACCTTCCGGAATCCGAGAGATTCCCATAGATAACGGGCTGCTTCTGGATGTATCGGATTTTTATGAGAGAGATCCAGGTAGAAAGCCCCACTGAGGGTGCTCAGACACTGGGGATTTATGGTTTCGGCTACCAGGATGCCTTCGGGGCGCAGTTTGGAAAAACTGACTCTGACCAGCTCCCGGAGCACCTCGGGTTCCAGATGTTCGATGACCTGGGATAAAAAAATCCCGCCCAAAGTCTGGTCGGGTAAACCTTTTAAGTAAACCAGCCCGTCTGCAGAACTGGTCTCCAGACCTTTCGCCCGGCAATGGCGGACCATTTCCTGATTGGTATCCACCCCCGAAGCCTGGATTCCAGCTTCTTTTAGAAGTCCCAGAAATTCCCCTCGGCCGCAGCCGATATCCAAAACAGGACCCCGGTCTTGGAAATAAGGGAGATAGTTCTTCTGCTTCCACTGAATGGCTTCTTCGCTTCCGCGATGCCGGTCTTCAAATTGCACATACTCCGGTTCCCGGATCCTTTTTTTCAGTTGGTCTATTGGGAGACTCTCTCTTGCCGAAGGGTCCCGGATCTCTTCAATCCGGGTCAGCACATCCTCAAAAATATTTTTTTGTGCTTTAAGTTCCTGGGGAATGGATTCCAAGGATCGGGTCATCTGCTCGCTTTTGATTTCCAGACCGGCCAGTTGTTTTTCCAGGGCGGACCAGCGGAAACGAAAATCCAGGGCCATCTGATTTAACAGACGCACCAGTTCTACGTTGAACTCCACTTGGTTTTTAAGGACCATTTGGATATATGGCTCGGTTAATTTCCTAATCACCTTTTTGAATCCGGTAACCAGCGGACCAAGGACCTTACGATGGGAAAAGAATTCCGGAGGGCGTCTCGTGTCACACAGATAATTAATCTGGGACAGGCGATATTGAATGTCCCCTTCCTGGGAATCCGAATCTTGGGATTCTATCTGGAGGGTTATCCGTTCAATGGCCTCCAAGTCCTCAGAGGAGTAACTCCGGTTTTGTTGTTTCTCCTCGATACGGGAGCGGACCCGCTCCATTAAACGGTCCACGTCCACTTTTGGTTTCTCCTGGTTTTCGTTTTCCATAAAAACTTTTCCCTTTTTGAGGATCGCCTTGCTCAATTCCCGTCCGGGTGGGATTGGTTTTAGGTTGCGTAGATTTTTTCCCGCCAAATCTGAGAATTTATCTCTAACTATTTTGAAACGGGAACCCATCCGGTTCTGGACGGACGATCCTGGATACTCCCTGCTTGATAAATCAAATAAGCAGTCCGCTTTAAAGGGGTTATCAAGCATCCAGTATCAAGTATCCAGCATCATTTCACAGAATGAGACCGTCTCATAATCTTGGAGGATCGGGTTTAAGATTCAAAATTTCATTGACTCCCTTTTATTCAACAATCCACCGGTGAGGGATTCGATAGATTCCGGTATCCTTCCTGGCCGATCGGATGGCAAAGGAAAGACAACCGCTTTGATAATCGTAATTATGCCCGTCCCGGGCATGAACGGCCACATCCAGAAAATAATTCCCTTCAATCAAATGGATCTGTTCGAGCCTGACCCTGATACGACCGTTTTCCGGGAGGGGCGGAAGCACCAGGTCATCCAGGTCGGTGTTGGTCCCATAACAGCAGGTCCCTTTCCCGTCAAAAACGGCTATCCCGAAAACAGCATCTGGGGTGGGACGATGAACCTGAAAGTTCATTTCTATCAGCAGATCCTCCCCGTCCTGAAAGACGTGTCTTTCCAGACCCTGGCTGTCCAACAGCCGGACTTTATTGATTTCGATATCCCCATTTCCCCAGCGATCTTTGGAAATAATCCTTTCCGGTCCGTTGCAGGCTGTGGCCGATTGCTCCTCTTTAAAGCGGGCATCATCCCTGCGGGCCACCTCTTGCCGGTAAGCATCTATCACCTGACGGGGATCTCCCAGGGCCTGAATGCATCCTGAGTCCAGCCAAAGGGCTTGATCACAAAACCGTTCAACGGTCGGGAGGTCATGGGTTACCAGGACAATGGTCTTTCCCTCCTTTTTAAAGTTGGTCATTTGGTCGATGCATTTGCGGGAAAAAGATTCGTCTCCCACAGCCAGGACTTCATCCACCAGTAAAATATCCGGATCGACATTGACGGCCACTGAAAACCCCAGACGCACATACATCCCCGAGGAATAGGTCCGGACCGGAGCATGGATAAAGGATTCCAATTCAGCAAAACGAACAATACGGTCAAACCGTTTTTCAATTTCTTTACGGCTTAAGCCCAGTATAGTCCCGTTTATGAAAACATTTTCTCTGCCGGTGAATTCCGGATGAAAGCCCGCCCCCAATTCTATCAACGAGGAGACCCGCCCATTCATCCGAACCGTCCCGGAATCAGGTTTATAGATCCCGGTCATGACTTTAAGCAGGGTACTTTTCCCTGAACCGTTCCGGCCGATAACCCCTAAGCTGATGCCCTGGGGGATTTCCAGGTTTAAATTTTGAAAAACAACCCGGGTTTTTTCTTTGGGCATGCCCTTTACTGAAAAGGGATTCAGAAGCAGGGATTTCAAGGTAATGTAATCCCGCCGAGGGAGGTTTGTTTAAATCCTTTAGAAATCCCGGTTAGGGTGATAGCTGGAGGCATATTGAGTTAGACCTTCTCGGCAAAGGTTTCTTTGTTACGTTCAAAAAAGAACATGCCGATCCCCAATAAAACCAGGGACAGCCCCAGAAAAATTGCAAGAACCGCCAGGTTCGGATTACGGTTATAAAAAAAAACATCCTGGTAGGCCAAGGTGATCTGGGCCAGGGGATTAAACAGGACCCATTTATTGAAAGGGCTCGGGACCTGGGAAAGGGGATAAAGGATAGGCGTTAAAAAAAAACAAAGGGTCAAAAAATTAGACAGGATATGTTGGACATCCCGAAAAAAAACATTGATCGTGGCCAGGATCAAAACAAGGCCTTCAATGAACAATAAATGTAAAATAAGAATTATCGGCAGCCAGAGGAGGGGCCAACCCTGGTAGACGCCCATGACCCAAAGGAATCCAAAGAGAATCGGAAAACTCAACAGGTAATTTATCAAATTGGCAAGAATTTTTACCATCGGCAGAACCTGGCTGGGAAAGAGGACTTTGGTGACTAAGCTGCCGCCGGCAGTAATCGAATTGGTTCCCTCCAGCAAAGCGGAGGAAAACCAGATCCAGGGGAGCAAACCGACAAACATAAATCCGGCATAATGTTCCACCCGAATTCTTAGATAAAAGTTAAAAACCAGAGCGTAGACCCCCAAGAGCAAAAGGGGATTCAGGAAGGTCCATAAGAACCCGAGGAAAGATCCGCGATAACGGGCTTTCAGTTCCCGGATCACGAGACTGTTAACCAGACTCCGGTAACGATACAATTCGTGTATATGTTGACGGATTAATAAAACCATATTTTTTTTATCTATTATTAATACGCTTCCTTGCTAAGGATTCCTTTCCAAAGGGTCTTGATTAAAATTTTGGTATCCATGGGGAGAGACCAGTTTTCAATATAATACAGGTCGAACTCGATTCGTTTTTCCAGGGAGGTGTTGCCCCGCCAGCCGTTAATCTGGGCCCAGCCGGTCATACCGGCTTTCATTTTATGGCGCAACATATACTTGGGAATCTTGTCCTTGAAACTTTGAATCAGTTCCGGTCGCTCCGGCCGGGGGCCGACCAGACTCATTTCCCCTTTGATGACGTTAATAAGCTGCGGCAACTCATCCAGGCTCACTTTTCTTAATATCCGTCCCAAGGAGGGTCCGTCTGGGGTCCTCCTTTTTTGCCCATACCGGTCCGGTTTCCTTTTCCGCCCCGACTACCATGGAACGGAACTTTAACATTTCAAAGACACGACCATCCAGCCCCATCCTTATTTGACGGTACAGGACCGGACCTTTCGAGGTGATCTTAATGGCTAAGGCAATTAACAAAATTAAGGGAGATAATACAATCAGAACCAGAGAGGCCACAATAATATCAAAGGACCTTTTCAGAATTCGATTCCAGCCAACCATGGGGGATTCCCTTAAATTGATGAAGGGCAAACCCTCAAATTCCTCAACGCCGCCCCGTAGACTGATAAACCGATATAAATCGGGAACAATCTTGATGTCCACCATTTCGTCGCGAATTCGGTTCAAAAGCTCTTCCAGTTTCTGATTCGCAGTTAAGGGCAAGGCAAAGATGACCAGATTGATTCCTAAGGTTTGGATTATTTGATCAATCTCTTCGTACAATCCAACCACTTTGATTCCCTGGATTTCAGTTCCGATCTTTTGAGGCACCCGAGTTAAAAACCCGCTGATCTTGAGACCTAACTCGGGATGCTTCCGGATAGTTTCGGCCACATTCTGGCCCAATTCCCGGACTCCAACGATTAAGACCTTTTCCGATTGGAGATGCTTTTTTTGCAGGATGATAAAATAGCCTTTGAAAAATACCCGGCTTAAAGAAAGGAAGAAAATGCTCAGGAGGCCGAAATAGAGAAAAAACAGACGGGAGAAGTCAGTCCTTTTAAAGAAAAAGGTGATAAAGACCAGAATCAACAAGGCAATGAAGTTGCCCTTAAACAAGGCAATGACTTCCTGGGTCCGAGTAAAAAAACGACGGTACACCCCGGTTAAATGAAAGGTTCCTATCCAGATAACCAAAGCAAAAAGAAGCAGGATCAGATAGTCTTCAAGGAGAGGGATGCCCTTGGTCACCGGGATAACGGGGGTATAAAACCGCAGATAAAAAGCCGCAACCCAACAAACCGTGAGGATAAGGAGATCATTAAAAATAAGTAAGGATTGAAATAATTGCAGTCTTTTTTTAAACATGGTTCAAGGGCCTCTCCACGGTTAGAGGGAGAAAGGAAGATCAGGTAGGAGAAAAAAAGAGGGGCTTATTACTCCCCACGGGCCTTTTCCATGGCTTCTCTTCTCTTTTCTTGCAGTCAATACAATGGGTAGTAACCGGTCGAGCCTTTAAGCGCTGTTCTGAAATATCCTCCCCGCATTTTTCACAGATCCCAAAACTTCCGTCCTCAATCCGTTCCAGGGCTTCTTCAATTTTTAAAATGAGTTTTCGTTCCCGGCCTCTTATGCGGAGCAGAAAATTCCGGTCCGATTCCAAGGTGGCCCGGTCGGTCGGGTCAGGAAAGTTCTCTTTGGAATCCGTCATCCCGCTGACTGTTCTTTGAGCTTCCAGAATCA
This sequence comes from uncultured delta proteobacterium, assembly GCA_963782435.1. GTDB lineage: Bacteria > Desulfobacterota > RBG-13-43-22 > RBG-13-43-22 > RBG-13-43-22 > RBG-13-43-22. The sequence goes on along the minus strand of CAWAKF010000049.1, from coordinate 158,136 downwards.
AGATACTCCTTTGTTCCTGTAAGAGTTTCTTGAAAAAGGCAATCTTTTTGGCGTTCATTACTCTTCTCCTATCCCTTTACTTCATTGTTTGCCAGAGAAAAATCCTTTTCGGAGATAAATCCCGCTTTTCCCCCCTGATTTTTTAATCAAACCAATATCCGTTATTTGAATCCCTCGATCAATAGACTTGCACATATCATAGATCGTCAAGGCGGCCACGGCCACGGCCGTTAAGGCCTCCATTTCCACCCCGGTTCGGTCCGTAGCCTGAACTTTAGCCACGACATCCACCCGGGGAGGATCATGTGCCAGGGAAAAGGATAGTTCCACTCCGGTAAGGCGAAGCGGATGACACATAGGGATGAGATCATGGGTTTTCTTAGCCGCCATGATGGCCGACACTTTCGCAACCCCCAGGACATCCCCTTTTTCCAAAGAATTATCTTGGATCCTCTTTAAAGTTTCCGCTTTGACCCGGATTGTTCCCGAAGCAACGGCTTCCCGCCGAGTGATCTTCTTGGCGCTGACATTAACCATCCTGGCCTGGCCCTTGGGATCCACATGGGACCAGTTCTTCAAAGCTGGAAGAAGAGGCCGGCCATCCGGCTTATCAATTGAGCGCTTTTCCACCTTTTTTCCCACGGTCCTTGCTTTCCAGTTCTTTTTTCCCCAGAATTATCTCCTCTTCGAAAGCGAAATCCACTTTCCCGGCAGCAATTTCCCGGAGGGCTACAACCACTTCTTTGTTCTTGGATTGAATTTGGGGGGTAGCTCCTGACCGTAACTGTTTAACTCTTTGAAATGCCAAGTGAATTAATGAAAACCGATTTGGAACCTGCTCAAGACAATCTTCTATAGTAACTCGGGCCATGGTTGCTCCTTCCTAAAGCAATCTTTCTAAGTTAAATTTATATTTATAACGCATTTTTCGGCAAATGTAAATTATTTTCTTTAAAATCATTATTGGTTAAAATGAATAACTTCCCTTGCAAAAACTTCTTCTTTTTTCTATAATTTAGTCCATAAACCCGTTCGTTGTTAATCGATCGGCTGTCGGCAACACTCATTTCCATGATTAGGGATACCTTTTGTTCTTGGGTATAAAAAAGACTAACAAAATTAATTATATCGACGGAATCGCATGATTGCCAAGGTTTTCAGCAGCGCCATTTCGGGGATTGATGCCTATATAGTTCAGGTTGAAGTCGATATTGCAAGAGGGTTACCGGCATTTTCCACGGTTGGCTTGCCGGAGGGGGCTGTCCGGGAGAGTAAAGACCGGGTCAAATCGGCCATTAAAAATTCCGGTTTTGAATTTCCCAGCCACCGAATAACCGTAAATCTGGCTCCGGCTGATATAAAGAAGGAAGGGTCGGCCTTCGACCTTCCCATAGCCATCGGCATTCTGGCGGCCACAGATCTTATTTCCTCTTCCAACCTGGCCTCTTACCTGATATTGGGAGAGCTCTCCTTAAATGGAGAAATTAAACCGATCCGGGGCACATTACCGACTGCTTTATCGGTAAAGGTTAACGGCTTTCGTGGACTGATTGTCCCCGAGGCCAATGCCATAGAGGCCTCGGTGGTGGAAGGGATTGAAATCATTCCGGCCCGGTCTCTGGGACAGGTTACGGAATTTCTTAAAGGGGTCTGCTCCTTTGAACCACTAAAGCCCGATCAAAACAGATCTTATCCTTTTTGTCAGGAATATCCTTTTGACTTCAATGAGGTGAAGGGTCAGGAACATGTCAAGCGGGCCCTTGAAATTGCAGCGGCCGGAGGTCATAACATCATTATGGTCGGACCTCCCGGTTCCGGAAAAACCATGTTGGCCCAAAGGCTTCCCTCTATTTTGCCGGATCTGACTTTTGAGGAGGCCCTGGAAACCTCAAAGATTTACAGTGTGATCGGCCTGATGCCGGCCGATCAGGCCCTGATTACATCCCGGCCTTTCAGGTCCCCTCACCATACGGTTTCCGATGCCGGCTTGATCGGAGGGGGGCAAATCCCCCGTCCCGGAGAAGTCAGTCTCTCTCATAACGGGGTCCTTTTTTTAGATGAATTGCCGGAATTCAAAAAAAACGTTCTGGAGGTCCTTCGACAACCCCTTGAGGACGGCCGGGTGACCATTTCCCGGGCGGTCACTTCCCTGACCTATCCGGCCCGCTTTATGCTGGTGGCGGCCATGAATCCCTGCCCTTGCGGATTTTTATCCGACCCCCAGCGGGAATGTCATTGCACCTATCCCCAGATCCAGCGGTATAAATCAAAAATATCCGGTCCGCTATTGGATCGTATCGATCTCCATGTGGAGGTTCCTTCGGTAAAATTCAAGGAACTGGCCGGGCAATCGGATGGAGAATCATCTGGCATCCATCCGGGAACGGGTCAAGACCGCCAGGGAAAGGCAAAAGGCCCGTTTCCACAGTAAAACCCTGTTTTGTAACGCCCAAATGGGCCCGAGGCAGATAAAAAAATATTGTCCCCTTTCGGCTGATTCCCAAAACCTTCTGGAAAAAGCCATGGACTATCTGGGGTTGAGTGCCAGGGCCTATCACCGCATATTAAAGATTTCCCGTACGATTGCCGATCTGGAAAACGGTGAGAATATCCTGCCCCATCATGTTTCCGAAGCTATCCAATACCGGAATTTGGACCGCCGTCTCCTTTAGGTTCTGTCATTAGATCTTCTGAGATTTTATCTTTAAAATTAAAAAGAATAAATAGGTTGAAAAATCTAATTTAATTCTATTGATATTATATCGCATATCATTAAAAATATTAAAACAGCAATAAATATTCAATATCTAATAATATGTTATAAAATCAATAAAGTTATGAATAAAAAACTTGACAGATTACTTTTTTTAACATAATTAGTATCTATAATATCTTATATAGTATTAATAAAAACCATTCTATTAAAATTCAAACATAGTCTAAAATAATAAAGACTCAAATATCGATCCGGAACACCCTGACCAGAAATCGCTATGAGCCTTATTCAAAATCATATCCCCCTTTTTTTGAAATTATACTGGAAGCTGAAAGATGAGATTCTCTTAAGAGAATGGGTGCCGGGAGATCGAATGCCCACGGTTGAGGAGTTGCATGAACAGTATTCGGTCAGCCAGAGTACAGTTCACAAGGCATTGGAACTGCTTGAAAAAGATGGATTGATTATTAAGAAACGGGCTCATGGTATCTTTGTGAAAGATGATGTGCGGGCTCAACAGTGGGATCCGGTGTTTACCCCTGAATTGTTCAAGGCCGAATTGCATACTTTTAAACTCAACCAGGTTTCGGAAGGGTGGGTCAACGCGACTAAAAACCTCCGTAATATCTTCGCCGGACAGGAGGACGTTTTTAAGCAGAATAGGATCTATCGCTTGCAGGCGTTAATGATCCATAACCAGGAGCCTCGCCGCAAAATATTTATCTCGGCTTTTCTGCCATCCTGGCTGATCTCTTCTATTCAAAAGACCAGCATCATGGACTATGCCCTCAACGGATTGATTGAATTCGGGGATTACCGGGCCGAGCGGATTGTGCGAATTACCCGCCCCTGGATTTGTGATGCTGAAATAGGACAAAAACTTGAGATTCTTGAAGGGACACCCTTATTTCGGCGTCTGCTGTTGTATTATACCAAAGAAGATCGGTTGTTAGCCTGTAGTGACAATATCGCCACGGCGCATGTTATGTATCAGGAAACCCGGATTGATCGGGGTAAAACATAATCAAAATAAGTAAAAATGTAATGGGCAAATTTTGAATAAAAATGCTTCTATAAGAATATCTTATCCGCGGTATAAAAAATTATGGAAATGACCATTTCTTCTATTGTAGATCTGAATGCCGATAAATTTCCCGATTCCGAGGCTGTCATCTTTGAAGATGCCCGAGCCACATACGTGCAACTACGAGACCGGTCAAACCAGAGGGCCAATGCCTTAATCGATCTGGGTGTAAACAGGGGAGATCATGTGGCTGTATTGGCCACCAATTGCATGGAGCTTGTAGAAACTTTTTTAGGAATCTGGCGGATTGGGGCCGTATTTGTTCCTCTAAACTTCCGATCCTCCCCGGAGGAACTCATCTATCTGTTTAATCATTCCGAGTCCACCATTATAATCGTTTTGGATAAATTTGAGGAAACTGTCAAAAGAATAACCCCTTCATTGGAAAAGATAAAGAGGATACTGGTTATCGGGAGAAACCCGTCTCGAAAACTGATTGACTTTGAGCGAAAGGCAAGAGAATCGGACATTAAATGCCCCTCCGTTGAAGTCATGGAAGGAGATGTTGCCACTATATTGTATACCGCTGGTACAACAGGAAAGCCCAAAGGGGTCGTGGCTACGCATCGGAACTGGATTTGGGCCTGCCTGGCTTTGAGATTGATCGCAGATGAATCAGAAGCATGGTGGACTACCAATGGAAAAGTGCTTCTATCCGGCCCTTATTTCCATGCCGGCGGTATCATCAATTTTTTGGTCAGTTTTTTTAACCGTTCTCCTCAAGTCGTATTAAAACAGTTTAATCCGGTGATGGCCCTTGAAATGATAGCGAAAGAAAGGGTTAACCGGATTCAAGGCATATCAACGCTTTATAATATGATTCTTCGGGTTCCGGACATCGACCGATATGACCTCAGTTCAATTCACACACTGGGGTCCGGGGCTGAAACGATGCCGGATGAAACTCGAAATCGGTTGAAAAAGACTTTTCGTAAGGCAAGTATAATAGAAGGCTATGGTATGACCGAATCCTGCGGCGTTATCACTGCTCGTCATAAGCAATACACGGATTTGAAACCCTACTCGGTGGGAGTGACTCCTTTAACCATTCAGGTCCGTGTGGTCGATGAAGGGGGAAATGACGTGGCCTCGAATGAAATCGGGGAGATCATTGTCCGTGGCCCCAATATGATGAAGGAATATTTCAAAGATCCGGAAAAGACCACTGATGCGCTTCGAGGCGACTGGTTATGGACCCATGATCTGGGACGATTGGACGAGGAGGGTTTCCTCTACATTATTGAGAGGAAGAACGATATGATCAAGACCGGTGGCGAAAACGTCTATCCCAAGGAAGTGGAAGATGTTCTTTATCGCCATCCGAAGATAGCCGAAGCCGCTGTTTTTGGAACGCGGGACCCCGTCTGGGGGCAGAATGTCGCTGCCGCAGTGGTATTGAACAAAGGAGAGAAAATGCAAGCGGAGGAAGTTATTCAGTTCTGCAAAGAGAATCTGGCGAACTTCAAGAAACCAAAGCAGGTAGAGTTTGTTGACAGTCTTCCCAGGAGCCCTATAGGCAAGATATTGAGAAATGAACTCAGGAAAATATTTGAAAGTGAATGAATATTGGGTCGGTTTCCTTCCACCCAAATTCCAAAGCCTGGAATATAGTAGGAGGTGAGTCGATTAACGGTCCAGGCCAAGCACCCTGGCTGGCTTTTGCCCGACTGCAGGGGAGTGTAGGGACAATTCGAAAAGGAGAACGAGGGTATGCCAAACATAAAAGCAAATGGAATTCAGATTGAGTATGACACTTTTGGTGATCAAGCATCGCCTCCTATATTACTTATTATGGGTTTAGGCCGCCAGATGGTCTCCTGGAATGAGGAGTTCTGCCAAAGACTGGCTGAGAAAGACCTTTATGTAATTCGATTCGACAATCGTGATGTTGGTCTCTCGACTAAATTCGAGGAGGCCGGTGTGCCTGATGTTGTGGCCGCGGTCACGGCTTCCCTGCAGGGCCAGAAAGTTCAGGCCCCCTATAGTCTCGATGACATGGCGGATGACGCTGTAGGAGTGCTGAATGGTTTGGGGATTGATAAGGCCCACATCTTTGGGGTCTCCATGGGTGCAGCTATCGCTCAAATTATAGGGTACAGACACCCTTCACGGGCCCTTAGTTTGATTTCCATGATGGGAACTACCGGTAATCCTGACCTTCCCCCAGCAAAATCAGAGGCCATGGAGATACTTCTTACTCCTGCACCGGAGGGGAGAGAGGCGTTTATAAAGAGTGCCGTTAAGAGATTTCTTGTCTTATGGGGTTCTCTCCCTTACGATGAAGAAGACATGCGCAATAGGGCCGAACTTGAATATGACAGGGCCTTTTACCCCCAGGGGGTAACACGCCAGTTGGTAGCCACTCTATCCTATGGAAATCGTAAGCCCCGATTGCATTCAGTGACGGTTCCGGCCCTTATTATTCATGGGGCGGATGATCCGCTGATACCTGTGGAAGCCGGCAAGGATACAGCCGAGGCAATACCCGGGTCGGAGATAATGATTGTTGAAGGAATGGGTCACAGTTTGCCAAGAGCAGTATGGCCCAGAGTTATTGAAGCGATCACGGAACATACCCAAAAAGCAGATCGCCAAGCCAAAGTTTAATCGAGCCTAAAAAGTATAGTGCGAGAGGCTTCTTTGGTCATATGTCTCTTGAAATTATATAACCGGATTTTAGAAAATAATTTGAATAAGCAGGGTCATGAGATAGTTAACATCTTTTCGCTGTCTGGGAATTTTTCTAACCTTTTTGACCTAATCCGGCCCTTTCCATTTTTCACCAGCCGGGTTAATCCATTAAAGAAAGGAGAAGTGAAAATGGGAGAGAAGCAAAAGGAATTGTCCAGAAGAACTTTTTTGGAATTGGTCGTGTTCGGTGCCGCGGGGCAGCTGTTTCCGGACTTCAAGTCCCTTCGGCTTTTTCGGCCACTGCTAAATCGGTTACACCCAAAAGAGGCGGCACCTTAAAAGCCGGCGTGGGGTTTTTGATCCAGACCCCGATCCCCAACGCTATGGCGGAACTTGGGCTCGAATCCACATGTCCTTCGTTTATGAAGGATTGACCACGCCGATTTCCCAAGCCGAGCGGGACCGGATGATTCATAAAGAAGGAGGGGGAGGCCTTAAGGGATGTAAAGCCCATGCTGGCCAACAACTGGGAGATAGAAAAAGGTGGGAAGCGCTATGTCTTTCATCTTAAAAAAGGTGTCAAATTTCACAATGGTAAAGAATTCGATTCCGGGGATGTGGCCTGGTCCTGGAAACGGATCCAGGATCCGGTGCATCAGGCCCACGCCCGAAAATTTCTGACCCTTTTTCTCAAATCCATGGAAACCCCGGATAAGTACACGGTGGTGGCCAATCTGGATCAACCTTATGGAGGATTTCTGATGGCCAATAACTGGGCCGCCACCCCGATCCTGCCTAAAGACTGCATACCGCATGGGGCCATCTGGGGCGCCACCCCGACCTTCAAACCAACGACACCGGGCCCTCCCGGAACCGGTCCTTTCAAGCTGGTCAGTTTCCAGCAGAAGGCCGAAGCGGTCCTGGAGGCCTTCAAGGAGTACCGCATATCAGGCCTGCCCTACCTGGACCGGGTTATTCTCAAGGTGATCAGCGAGCAAGTGCCTCAGACCATGGCCGTTAGGGCCGGGGATATCGATTACGCCACTATCTTGGACGACCACTGGGTGGCCCAGGTCATGGCCGGTAAGGAGTTTTATAAAGTACAACACCTGGAAAAAGAGGGCTTGAATATCCTGACCTCGGCCGGTATTCCCTATACGATCTGGCTAAATAGCCATCCCGAGAAGGGGAATTCCCCCTTTAAAGATGAGCGGGTACGACAGGCCATGGACCTCTGCTTGGACCGGGCGAAGATAGCGAACACCCTTTGGGGCAAATTGGGAACCCCCATTGAACAGGGTTTCGACCCCAAGGACTCCCCCTGGGGTTTCGAAGATCTGGGCTATACGGAGCAGAATATCCCCAAGGCCAAGCAGCTTTTGAAAGAAGCAGGGTACGCCAACGGGGTCGATGTCAACTTCAGTATCACCCCGACCTGGGGAAAGCAGGACCTGCTGGCCCAGATCGTCCAGCAGATGGCCGGGCCGGCCGGATTTCGCATCAAGATCATCCCGGAGGTAGGGGTTCAATACTGGATGCGTCTCCGTACCTATAATTATCACATGCTCCACTACACCTTGGGTGGGGAAGATCCCATGCAATTTTACTACTCATCTCTGCATACCGACCCGGCTCCCCCGTATAACGGCCGCAGTCCCGCGCTGGGGGTCAAGGACCCGGAACTGGATAAGCTCCTGGATGAGGTGGCTACCGAGGATAATTTCGAAAAGCGTAAAAAAGTATTCAAAAAAGTGGTTCTCCGATCAAGGGAAAAGGCCTACTGGCTGCCTTATGTATCAGTGATTACTTCGAGAGCCTGGACCAAGAAACTCAATAATTATAAACCCCTGGACTACTTCTTCCCGGAGTCGGCCCTGGCGGAGGCATGGCTTGATGTCTAACCGACAAGGGGGAATAATCCGGTTTTAAATTATCAAGGGGCGGCGGGAAGATTAGGCCGCCCTTTTTCAAGGACCGCATCATGGGCTTTTTTCAGTTCCTTATCAAGAGACTCCTCTATGTCATTCCAACGATAATCCTGGTTTCTGTGCTGGTTTTTTCCATTCTGCACCTGGTTCCCGGAGATCCCGTAGACGCCCTGCTCTCTATTGATCAGAACACTGAAATGAGAAAGATACTGATCCAGCAGTTGGGGTTTGACCAACCCCTTTATGTTCAGTATTTTCGATGGATGTCCCGGGTGGTCCAGGGGGATCTGGGCCAGTCTATTCTGCACGCCCGGCCGGTGACGACCCTCGTTAAACAAGCCCTGCCGCGAACGGCCTATTTAGCTTTGGCCTCCATGCTGATTGCCCTGTTGATCGCTTTACCCCTGGGGATTATATCGGCAGTAAAACGTAAGACCTGGGTGGATTATCTGGCCCAGGTCACGGCCATGCTCGGTATGTCCGTTCCCGCTTTCTGGCTGGCCCTGCTGGTCATGTTTTATTTCGGCCTCACCTTAAGATGGTTCCCTATCGTGGGCTATGTACCCCCCAGTGAAAATTTTCCGGATTTTCTCTATCACCTCTGTTTGCCGGCCGTTACCCTCGGGATTGAAATGGTCGCCGTCATGACCCGGATGACCCGCTCCACCATGCTGGAAGAACTGAACAAGGATTATGTCCAGACCCATCGTTCCCAGGGACTGCCCGAGCGTGAGATTATTGGCCGTTATACTTTAAAAAATGCCATGCTGCCGACCCTGACTATTGCCTCCATTCGAATGGCCGGGCTTCTCGGGGGTACGGTGGTGATGAAAACGGTCTTTGCCTGGCCGGGAATCGGACTAATGATCCTGGATGCCATCCATTCCAGAGACTACCCGGTGGTTCAGGGTGGCGTTCTGGTCCTGGCTTTTTCTTTTATATTTGTCAATCTGATCGTTGATATCCTCTATAAATGGCTGGATCCAAGAATTAAACTGGAATAAAAAATAAAGGAAACCATGCAACCCTCAGCCCAATCCGTCAGACACCAAGCCGGTTTCAAAGGCGCTTTGATCCGTTTTTTGAAACGTTTCCGATCGGGACTCAGCCGGCTGGCCGAGTCCCGCATCGCCTTGGTCGGTTTGATTGTTTTCCTGCTCGTGGTCTTTATGGCCCTGGCCGCCCCCTGGCTGGCCACCCATGACCCCATTGAGGGGGATTTTCTCAAGCTCAATGCTCACCCCAGTATGGAGCACTGGCTGGGAACCGACAACCTGGGACGGGACATCTGGTCCCGAATCGTTTATGGGGCCAGTAATGCCATGTTGGTGGCTTTAATCACCATTCCGGCCCAAATGGTGCTGGGTATCTTTTTCGGTGGTCTGCCGGGTTACTATGGAGGAAAACTGGACAACCTGATGATGCGTTTAAATGATGCCGCCATGTCTTTCCCCGGGCTGATTCTTTTTTTGGCCCTTATGGCCGTCCTGGGAGCCGGGTTGTGGCAGTGCATCCTGGCATTGACTCTGGGATGGACCCCCAGCCTGATCCGTATGATTCGGGGACTGGTCCTGTCCGAAAGGGAACGGGATTATGTTAAGGCCGCCAAGCTGATCGGGGAGCACAACTTCCGCATCATTTTCCGGCAGATCATCCCCAATGTTTCCTCCCCTCTGATCATTTTGGCCACGATCCGTACCGGTGGAACGGTTCTGGCCTTTGCCGGGCTGACCTTTCTGGGGCTGGGTCCGCCCCCGCCGGCCCCGAGCTGGGGACTGATGCTCAACGAAGCCCGCACCCTGATGGAAACGGCCCCCCTGGTGGCGGTCTGGCCTGGTCTGGCCATCTCCATTACCGTGCTGGCCATCAATTTACTGGGAGACGGATTACGTGACGTGCTCGACCCGAGGTTGTCTGAGAAATGAATGATAATCAAGTGTTCCTGAGCTTAAAGGATCTAACTGTCGATTTTTATCTCCGGGCCGGGGTTCTCCCGGCGGTCACGGGGGTCAACTTCTCCCTGAAGAAAGGAGACACCCTGGGTGTAGTCGGCGAATCCGGAAGTGGAAAAAGCGTTATGGCCAAGGAGATTATCCGCCTGAACCCCAGCCCGCCGTCCCGGACCAGAGGCCAGGTATTCTTTGAAGGGATCGATATGGTGGCCCTGCCCAGGAATAAATTGCGCCTGATCCGGGGCTCAAAGATCTCCATGATATTTCAGGAACCCATGACCAGTCTCAACCCGGTTTTTACCATCGGCCAGCAGATGGGCGCCGGGATCCGGACCCATCTCAAACTGTCCAAAGAGGAGGCCGCCGAATGGTCGGCGGAAATGCTGGATAAAGTCGGCATCCCTTCCGCCAGGGAACGCTTAAAACAATACCCCCACGAATTCTCAGGCGGAATGCGGCAGAGGGTAATGATTGCCATGGCCCTTTCCTGCGATCCAACGCTGTTGATAGCCGATGAACCGACGACGGCCCTGGACGTGACCATCCAGGACCAGATACTGGAACTGCTGGCGGCCACGGTCCGGGATAAAAACATGTCGATGATCCTGATTTCGCACGATCTTTATGTAGTGGCCGATACTTGTGAGACGATCATGGTTATGTATGCCGGACGCCAGGTTGAAGTGGGACCCACCCGGGAGGTCTTTAATCACCCCCTCCACCCCTATACCCGGGGACTGAAAGAGTCTCAGCCGGCTATCGGTGAGTCACAGTCGGAATTCCTGAAGCCCATTAAGGGCACGGTGCCGAACATGTTGGAGATGCCTCCGGGTTGCGCCTTCCACCCGCGATGCAAACACGCCGTCGAGATATGCCGGACTGAGTTACCGGAACTCAAACCCAGAGGTCCGAATCACTCCATCGCCTGTCATGTAATGTGAAAATGAGAATGCGGATTCAGCTATGAGACCAGAAATTCAGGCCAGAGAGACTAAAACCCCGATACTCGAAACCAGGGATTTGAGTAAATTTTTTACGGTTAAGATCGGCGGCAAAAAGGGGACCCTTAAAGCGGTGGACCAGGCCAACCTCAAAATATACCCGGGCAAAACCTTGGGATTGGTAGGAGAGAGCGGGTCCGGCAAGTCCACAATTGGGTTTACCATGGTGCAGCTTTATGAACCGACCTCGGGAGCAATTCTTTATGAGGGCCGGCAAATGGCCGGGCTGAAGGGCAATCCCTTAAAAGAGTTCCGGCGCCACGTCCAGCTCATCTTTCAGGACCCCTATAGTTCCCTAGACCCCCGTCAGACCCTGAAGACCATTGTGGAACGGCCGCTGGTGCTCAATACCAGCCTGAAGAGTGCCGACCGGCTGGAAAAAGTGGTGGAGATTCTCCATCAGGTGGGCCTGGATTCCGGACAGCTTTACCGCTATCCCCATGAATTCAGCGGAGGGCAACGCCAACGGATAGCCGTGGCCCGGGCTCTGGCGGTAAACCCCAGTCTGATAGTCTGTGACGAACCGGTTTCCGCTTTGGATGTTTCCATCCAGGCCCAGATACTGAATCTCTTCAAAACCCTTCAGAAAGAACTTGGTTTGGCCTATCTTTTTGTTTCCCATGATCTCAATGTGGTCCGTCATGTTTCCCACGAAGTGGCCGTTATCTATATGGGAACTATCGTGGAAATCGCATTGACGGAGGATCTGTTTCAAAACCCCTCCCATCCCTACACCAGGGCCCTTTTGGCTTCCATGCCCGGTTTGAAAAAAAAAGACACCCCGGGTCCGGCTGGTGGGAGAAATCAGTTCCCCTATTGACCCACCTCCGGGTTGTCGTCTGGCTCCCCGCTGCCCTATCGCCGAACAGGACTGCTGCAGTTATACTCCTGAATTAAGAGAAATTTCTCCCGGCCATTCTGTGGCCTGTATTAGATACTATTAGCTTATATTCGAGAATTTATCTCTGGCATTTTAATTTTTTTTCCTCATTATTTTATAGCCTTTTTTCTGCACCTCCCCGGATAGATAAGAACCAGGTTATTGCTAAAGTAAAGACCAATCTTTCAGGTTATCCTTATGGCCGGGCAATCGGATGGAGAATCATCTGGGGCCATCCGGGAACGGGTCAAGACCGCCAGGGAAAGGCAAAAGGCCCGTTTCCACAGTAAAACCCTGTTTTGTAATGCCCAAATGGGACCGAGGCAGATAAAAAAATATTGTCCCCTTTCGGCTGATTCCCAAAACCTTCTGGAAAAAGCCATGGACTATCTGGGGTTGAGCGCCAGGGCCTATCACCGCATATTAAAGATCTCCCGGACCATTGCCGATCTGGAAAACGGTGAGAATATCCTGCCCCATCATGTTTCTGAAGCCATTCAATACCGGAATTTGGACCGGCGTCTCCTTTAATCATAAGGGGTGACTATTTTTTTAAGGTGGCCATTGCCTGATTTTATAACTCATTTGCTTATTTCCAAAGAACCTGAGTTTTATTCTTCAGGCATAGAGGTAATAAACAGAAACCAAAAATTTTTCTCTTTGGGTTCTTTAGGTCCAGATCTTCCTTAATATAAAAATGTATTTGGGACAGCCATAGGCACTTTCTTTGATTATAGGGGCGTTGAAGAGGATGGATGGGAAGTAGGTAGAAATTGTAAATGTTTGTCACTAAATTAATAAAAAGGCTTGATATTTAAAAAATAAGGCGGATAATTAGCTAGATTTATTAACAAATGAACCTGTTTTTTGTTGTTAATCTCCAAAATGGTAAGCAACGACGGGCGAAGAAAAAAGACAAAACCCCATTTCTTGATCAAAAGAGACGGGGTTTTTTATTAGTTTGCATTAAGCCAAAAGAAATTGGGCCTAAGATGATAAGCCAGATATTCTGTATCGGCGGAAAGTTATAGATGAAGATGAGGAGGTTTTTTAACTATGAAAGATGGATCTGTTAGAGAAATTTCACTAAAAAAAAGATTGCCAAGAATTATTTTGCCGATTCTCTTGGCGACCGGAGTCCTGATTTGGATAAATGGATGTGCTGTTCTGACTGAATCACAAATTAAAGAAGTCAAAAACTTCACTAATGCCAGCAAAGATTACACTGAACTTCCAGGTGCATTAGCAGAATCATACGGGGTGCTATTGCGTAATAATAAACTATTATCAGTGTCTCGATATGAGTATGGAAAGGTAGATGAAAGCGGTGGAGTGGACACCCATAACTCTATCAAGGCCTGGCAGGAACTGAAAGAGGCTTATAAACTAGAGGTAGATTTCCAAGAAACTGGCCAACGGATGAATACGGCCCTTGAAATACTCAAGGAATATTCGGCCATTCTGAGCGCCCTTGTTTCGGATGACTATACGAATGCACTCGGGGAAAGCGCCACTAAGGTTGGCAACTCCTTGGATGATACAGTAGACCGGTATAACAAAAACTATTCATCTGGGAAGCCATTGCCAAAGGTTGGCGGGAGTATAGGAATGATCATTCGCGCTGTTGGGGGAATCTATATTCGGCATAAGCAAGCCGAAATACTACGGGACACCATTGGAAAGGCGAACCCGCTCATTGAAGATCTCATGGATGAGGTCGAGATGATAGCTTCAAAAAACTTTAAATCCGATCTCTCAAATTACGAAACTAACTATTTAGAAAGTTCCTTTATATCTGTGGCAAATAACCTTAAAAGACTGGATTTTACCTCCCTCGCCCTGGTTTATGAAGACTTAAAACGGGTAAGAACCACAATCAAACTGGCTGATCAGGTAGCTCAAGCGGCTCGTACGTACAAAAAAGCTCACGCTCAATTGGTCAATAATACGCGACAACCCTTGGAACTTAAAATTATTATTGAAGAAATACAGGCTTTGAAAAAAGAGGTAGAAACGGCTCAAAAAGTGAAAAAAAACATAGAAGGGTAATTAAAGGAGGCTGTTATGGCCAATACTGAAATAAGAAACGCCTTACAATACGTTCGCAAGGCAGAAGAAGAGATATTAGAAGTCCTCAAACAACCAGGGCTGAATCAGTCAGAACGTGATTTATTAGATGAAGTCTCAGACATCATGCGAGATCTTGATAATCTTCTCGTGAAAATTGATCTCAGTAAAGAAATCGATACGCTTAAGGAAAAATCAGAGGAACTATCGAAACTAAATAAACGAACCAATAAAGAATTGAAAAAAATTAAAAAGATTTCCGAGGTCATTAATAAAGCTGCAACTGCTATCGATGCCCTGGTGAAAGCCTTCGATATTCTCGCAAAAGCAGGGCTGATGTAAGCCTTTGAATAACCACCTTAAGCAATGAATACGTTTAGTATGGAGAAAAAGGAGGAGATGAATTTATCTTAGGAATAGAAGGAGATAATTAATCAAAACTCTTTTTATTAAAAATCATCAAGCAGTATCGTTATCAGATAAATCAAAATCCAGAATGTTTTGTAGGAGGGTCTAATGACAACCAATGAAAAGCAGAAAAAAGAAAAAAAAGGAAAGGAAAAGCACAGTCGTTCAAGTCTGACGGAAAGCGACCACCTTATTTTTGGTCTTCTTCGGGAGATTCGAGCCTCCGCCCAATACCTGCAAAAGCTTATCAAAGAGACTCTCGATCAAGCCTCCAAATCAGACGCTTCAGGCAAGACCGCTCTCATGACCAGGTTTTTGGCTAGTAAGATGTTTTCTGAGATCAACGTGACGATTATAACCAGCCTCGAAGCGATTGATAAGCTATTTGTGGACGAAGTTCGTGAACGAGATTGGTGTTCTGACTACATTAAATTCATCCGGTTCAATTGGTTACAAGTGAGCGATTTATGGTCGATTGCGAGAGGGGTTAACTATGACGAGCAGCATCAAGGGCTTGACCAGGTAAAAGGCTGTCTGGATCAAATCGTCTACCATTGCGCCTCCCTCACCTTGTCGCCGCGGGTGTCCGAAGTCCTAAAAAACTTGAGGATTGGTCAGCCGTTAGATTGGGACTTCGTCTTCAGCAGTGAACTGCCCACCGACCCGGAGCTTTGCAAGCGTCTACTTCAGGAACTGGCCCAGGAGGGAGGGGTCCTCGAATCAGCAGTAGTGGATGTAGACCAAAGGCTCATTTATAAAGCTGCCAAAACAAGAGCATTGCAAAGGCGAAGCGCCTGGAGTACTGTCTGCCATTGTAGTAGGTTGTGGGATTGTCGTGCCTTTTATTTTGTCTTTGGTCGGGCTTTTGATGTCATCTACGAACGGGAAGCTGCCAGACCAATGGTGGTTTGGTGGGATGGATTTAAAGCGACTCTATATAACATACATCTTCATATTCATTGGTAGCGGCGCGGATGTTGCCATCGACGCGTTAAAGGTCGCGAGAGCCCAAACAAGACCCAGTTTTCAGGCCCTAAACGATTGGATCTTGTGGCTGCATGTCCATTTTACTTCGATTCTGAGTAGTCTGGCCTGGATTCTTCTTGGGTATATTCTCCTATCATTAGGAATGCCAAGTCTGGAATGGAAATCCGCATTTTTTGCTGGCTACAGCATTGATAGTGTGACTGCGCTATTCCTCGCAAGGTTTGAGACAACTGTTAAAGCAAAGACACGGGAACTCACTGGCGAATCCAACAAGCCAGAGCTTGAAATGAAGTAATTGGCACGTTGGAATAATAACAGGAATTATTAAATTGACACCCGCTTAAAAAAGCAACCCTTACCCTAATGATGGTTATCAGGAACTCTCATGCGTAAAGGGGGGACATAATACTTAAATTACTTCTTGGATGGCCTACCTGGCTTTCTCTTGCAAAGATCGCGAATCGTTAAACGTTCTACAAGTCTAATAAAAGAAGCCTCACCTGCCGGCCGCCCAGTGCGGGTCATTTGCCGAATCTCTTTGTCTTTCTCGCCAGTTGCCAAGCTTAAATATTCCATCCAATTCTCCACCAAACCTCCCAGGGTTCGATCTTCCACCAACGGATCCACATTCCGATGCCCTACATGAAAAGCAGCGCTGGACCAGGGATAGGCCCAAGCCTTTTTAACCATCTTTCCCCGCACCGGATTCAACTCCACGTAAGCGGCTGCGGCCAATAAATGTCTCTCGTCTAAAACACAAGAACTGAACCTTCCTTGAAAAAGATAGCCCCGAACGCCTTCGGAAAAATTTTTCATCCGTGTATAACGACGATGCCCTTCCCCAAAAGCACGTGCCAAAGAATTTTCCCGCTTGGGAATGGCAATAAAATGCACATGGTTGGTCATCAGGCACCAAACCAAAATTTCTACCCCAAAGCGCTCAGTCTCTTCAGATAGGAACTGCAGATAAGCTTGCCGATCTGTATCGGTTTCAAAAATCGCTATTGATCGAACGCCGCGCTGGGTAACATGGTGGGGGTACTTTGGTACTACCACCCTTGATATTCTAGCCATAACCTCCTGATTACCTTAATCAGACCCCAAGGTCAATAATAAAAGTAAAGGGGTATCCCCTTTGACTCCAGGTAACCCCCAAATGTAGTATGTTGGGGCATGGAAGACTATCCCCTGCACTCTGGCCAAAGTTGAAGCCCGCTTCTCCACTGAAGAGGCCTGCCGAGTAATATCTTTTTAGGTTGCGCTGGCCGGATGGATTTCGTCGTCCTCGTTGCAGGGTGGCAAAAGCTTGGCCAGTTAGAAAAACTCTGTATCAATGTTCTATTTGTGGATATGCAGACATCTGTAATTGCTGAACCATCTTTGAGGGCACTCGAAAACCTTTGGTTGTTTGGTTCAGAACCATCTGGTGGGTTGTTTCCCAAAAGAATGGCGCCAGTGCTCTCGGCCTTAAACGTGTCCTTGGTCTTGGCAGTTATGAAACGGCCTGGACTTGGCTTCACAAAATTAGACGAGCCATGGTCAGGCCAGGACGGGATCGATTGTATGAAAGAATTGAGATTACTTAACTTATTGGGGTAGCCTTGAAGAAGGTGTTAGAGGGTCAAAGACTTTTAAAAAGGATTTGATTGTGGTTGCCGCGGAAGAAGATGGTTATGTCCCCGGAATACCCGCTCAATTTAGTTCGTTATGTTTTTAAGAAAAAATATTGGCGGTGAAACTACTCATAACGCAGGGCCTCGATCGGGTCCAGCCGGGCGGCTTTCAGGGCCGGAAAATAACCGAAAACCACACCCACCGCTGCCGAGAATAGGAAGGCAATAATACAATCCCGGCATTGAAAACAAAAGGCACACGCAGAATCGCCGGACAGCCAGATTGATCCTGACCAGGGCCGATATGATACCGATAATTCCGCCGAAGGATGACAACACCACCGCCTCCACCAGGAACTGCATGAGCACCTCCCTTTCAAGGGCGCCGATGGCCAGACGGATACCGATCTCGCGGGTGCGTTCGGTAACCGACACCAGCATGATGTTCATGATGCCGATCCCGCCGACCAGGAGACTGACGGCGGCCACGGCGCTCAGCAAGGCCGTGAGCACTTGTGTGGTTCCGGACAGCATGTTGGCGATCTCCTTCATGTCCATCACGGTGAAATTATCGTCTTCACTGGTGATATATGCCGCCGCTCACGCATCAGTCAACTCAATATCCTGTTGGGCTTTCCGGTTGAGGCTCCTTACGGACCGACACCCGAAACATGCCACATCTCTAATTGCCGGAAATCCGGCGCTGAAATGTAACTCAACGGGATTACGATGATATCATCCTGGTCCATACCCATGGTACTCTGACCCTTGGCCTCCAACGTGCCGATCACTTCGCAGGAGATTTTCTGTAAACGGATATTTGCCTCCCAAAGGATTCCTGTCCGCCGAACAGTTTTTTCTTACCGTCTCCCCTATGATGCAGATTGAGGCACCGGCGTGGAGTTCACTGTCGCTGAAATGACGCCCGGTCTTGATGAATCTGTTTCCCTCTTAAATAATGATTGTCGGTTCCGGTTACCTGGGTGGACCAGTTTTCATTGCCGAATATGGCCTGTGATGGACTTGGAAGCTACGGGGGCCACAGAACCGCATCGAGCCGATATCTCGGCTATGGCTTCCGCATCATTCACTTTGAACAGGACCCGGTGGAAGACTGGCCTGGGCCCAGTCTCTTTCCCGGACTGATCATCAGCAGATTGCTGCCCAGGCTGGCTATCTGTTCGGTGACCTGAGCGGTGGCCCCACCTCCGATGGTGACCATGGTTATGACCGCTCCTACACCGATGACGATCCCCAGGATGGTCAATATGGAGCGCATAACGTTTCGCCTGATTTCCCGTAAGGCCAACAAAATCGTGTTCCATAACATTATGTTGCCCTCCCGTTTTGTTTGTCGGACCGACCAGACCATCTAAAAAATGGACGATGCGTTTGGCGTAAGCTGCCATTTCCGATTCGTGAGTGACCATGACGATAGTGATCCCCCGTTCGTTGTTCAGTTTGGTGAGCAAATCCATGATTTCACGGCTTCGGGCCGTATCCAGGTTGCCCGTGGGTTCGTCCGCCAATAATACGGCGGGCTCGGTGACGATGCGCCCGGGCTATGGCCACCCGCTGCTGCTGACCTCCCGAGAGTTCGCCGGGTGTGTGGAATTTCCATCCCGTAGAGCCCCACGGTTTCCAGTGCCTCCAGTGCCCGCCGTCTCCGGGTACCGGCGGGGACCCCGCGATAAATCAAGGGCAGCTCCACGTTCTCCAGTGCCGAGGTGCGGTTTAATAAATTATAGCCCTGAAAGACAAAACCCAGGTAAAAACGGCGCAATCGCGGCCAGTTGGTTGCGGGTCATTCGGCCCACTTCGATGCCCTTGAACTTATAATTTCCTGCGGTCGGGGTATCCAGACAACCAAGAATGTTCATACAGGTGGACTTGCCCGAACCGCTTGGCCCCATTACCGCTACGAACTCGCCTTCATCGATTCGAAGACCGATACCGCGCAAGGCAACCATGGCCGCCTGGCCGGTCCGTAAACTTTGGTCACGCTCTGCAGTTCAATCAGGGGGTGGGTGTCCGTTGAGGGAATAGCAGTCATGTTCATATCCCTCGTCGCTGATGGTATCAACCACCAAGGCCATCCCGGGCTTGAGGTCGCCGGCCACCATTCAACCATGTTTCCGTTGGTGTCCCCGATCGTGACCGGGAGGGCTGAGAGTTGTCCGTTTTTTAAGGTCCAGACGACTTGCTGTTTTTTGTTGCCGGGCATATCCCCGCGTTTGTTGGGCTCGGCGGCCGCGGAAGCAAAGAGTCGACCAGACTGACTGAAGGCTTCTTTTCCTCCTGTACCGGAGGAGTAAAGCGCAGGGCAGCACTGGGTATTAGAACAGTATTTTCGATTTTCTTGACTGTGATGTCCGCGGTGGCCGTCATTCCCGGCCGCAGGGACAAATCCTTATTGTTGACCTTAAGACGGTTTCATAGGTCACGACCCCTGATGTGGTTGACGAACCGTAACGGGTCTGGGTGATCCGGGCCTTGAAAGTTCGATTCGGGTAGGCGGCAACGCTGAAGGTTGCTTTTTGTCCTTCCTGTACTTTGCCCACATCGGCCTCATCTACATTCACGTGGAGTTCCATTTGGGTCAAGTCCTCGGCCAGGGTGAAGAGCACCGGGGCGGTAAAGGAGGCGGCCACGGTTTGACCGGGCTCCATGCTGCGGGTGAGAACGATGCCGTTGATAGGCGACCGGATGTATGATTTGGACAGGTCTGTCTCAATGGCTTCGAGGGTGGCCTGAGCCTGGGAGACCGCCGCTTTGGTGCTGGCTTCATCCGCCTTGGCCCGCTCGAAAGCCGCCTCGGCGGCATCGAACTCGGATTGTGAGGGAACCTTGCCCTGGCTCAATTCCCGGACTTTTTGAAATTGAGCGAGTTTACTGCGCGTTTCCAAGACGGTCGCCTGTGCTTGCAAGACCTTGGCCTGTGCCGACTCCAGGGCAGCTTTTGATTGCGTGACCTGGGCCTCAAGTTTCGAGGTATCCAGCCTGGCCAGGAGCTGACCGGCCTTCACCCGGTCATTGTAATTCACTTCGACACTCTTAATGATACCGGACAACTCACTGCCCACGTCCACCTTGTTGGTAGGCTGCAAGGTGCCTGTAGCCGTTACGATGACCGTGAGATTGCCAAGTCGGACTTGCTGGGTTTTATACTGTACCGAATTGAAATTTTCCATCTTGGTCCAAATCACCCAAGCGATCACCATCGCCGCCACCAGGAAGGCTATGATGATAAGCCATCGTTTCAGTCTTTTTCTTGGGTTCAAAAATTGATCGGCATCCAGGATCCTGGACACATCGGGGTCCGGATTAATTGTTGATTTCATCTCTTCCCTCCAGGTCAAAATAGTTTTAACATAATCATATAGATGGGGATCAAGGGGTCAAGGATTCCAGTTCCGCCTACGAGGCTGTGTCACAATTATTTTCTGTTATTGAGTCTGAAAAAATGGCCCTCTAAAATGGCCTACAATCAATTTTTTTTAAATTTTAGGGGTAAAACCTCTCCTAAAAATCATTGTTTTCGCCTGTTTTCCGAATTATGACACCATCTCTACGGTGGGATTGAATCCTTAACCCTATTTTTGTCCTAAAAATATTCCTATTCATCAGAAGCCAGGGAAGTCCATCCTCCTCCCAGGGCCTTGTAAAGACGGACCAGGTTTGAAGAAACAGTCCCTTCACTCTGGGCCAGTTGGTCCTGAAAAGACAGGAGCGAACGCTGGGCGTCGAGTAACTGGCTGAAATCCGTCAGACCGGTCTGGTACTTATATTGGGCTAGCCCTACTGCCTTCCGGGCCGCTTGGGTAGCCTCGATTAAAGACTGTCTTCGCTGTTGTTCCTCTGCATAGGCTACGAGTGCGTTTTCAACCTCCTCCAAAGCGCTGAGCACCGCGGTTTCATAGGCGATGAGATACTGTTCTTGAAGAGCGGACTGCACCTCTATGTTTTGGCGGATAGCCCCAGCCTTGAAGATCGGCCAGGTGATGCTGGGGCCGAAGCTAAAGGTTTGGCTGCCGGCAGAGAACAGGTTGCTTAATGAGAGGGCTTCCAGCCCGATGGAACCGCTTAATTTGAACTTGGGGTAGAGATCCGCAGTGGCCACACCGATCCTGGCTGTTTGCGCAGCAAGTTGTCGTTCGGCCCTTCGAATATCCGGTCGACGCCGAAGCGCATCGGCGGGCACCCCAACGGCAACTTTCAGAGGGGTGACCGGTATGGGTTCTCGTTTTTCTAACTCTGTATGGACCTTGCCCGGTTGTTCTCCCAGGAGCACGGCTATGCGGTTCATGGCCTCATCCAGCCCGGTGCGTAAGGTCGGTATTTGAGAACGGGTGCTTTCAAGGTTGTAGAGGGCCTGTTGCACGGCCAAGTCGTCGCTCAGACCGGCCTGATTCCTCCACAGGGTCAATTGGTGGGTCTCTTTCTGGGCCTCCAGGTTTCCCTCTGCCAGCCCGAGTCGGATTTGATAAGTCCGCATCTCGATATAGTTCAGGGTTACTTCGGCCAGAAGGGAGACGAGCACATCCCGTAAATCCTCCTTACCGGCCTGGAGATCCGCCTCAGCCGCTTCTATCGAGCGACGAACACCACCGAAGAGGTCGAGTTCCCAGGCAGCATCAAAGCCTGCCGAGTAAAGTTCTGTATTATTATCTACCCCTGTATCGTTGCTCGTGCGGCTCCAAGCAGCAGAGCCCGAGGTTTCGAAGGTTGGAAAGAGACCGGACTTGGAGACGCCCCGCCTGGCGCGGGCCTCGCGAATCCGCGCCCGGGCCTTCTTCAGGTCGAGATTGCCCGCTACCGCGCGATTAATTAAGCTGGAAATGGCCGGATCATTGAATACGGTCCACCAGGCTTCCATGCTTTGGGGATCCGTTTCCCCGGTGTCCAGACCCATGTTGGGCCGGGTGTGCCAGGCAGCGGAGACCGATGTGTCAGACGGTCTGTAATCAGGGCCCACGGTTATACACCCGGCCAGGATCAGACCGGCGAGCAATAGAAGTACCCATGATACGGATTGTTTGATTTTTAAACCCATTTCTTGAATCATGTCCTTTTTTATTTACCTGGAATAAACAATATATTTACCGTCTCATTATTGTAATTACATTTACCAGACAGCTCCACTGAGTCGATACGTCAGGGACCATTAGTAGTTAAGATAATCCATCAAACCGCCCACTATATCTTTCCCTTCTCCTGGGTCCCATTTTCAGCATCGCTTTGAATTTTTTCCTCTGGTTGGGTTTCAATATTGATCTAACCTCTTCCCCGACTTTGAAGAGTGTAAGTTGCATTTCAGAGTTTATGGTCTCTATTTGTTTGAGTTTCTTTTTGACCGCCTTCAGGTCGACAGGGTCTTTGTCGAGGAGTTCTTTCATCTCAATTCCGGTGATCTGCTCATCAGTCCTCTTCTTGATCATCTCTTTCATGACCCTGTTCATGATCTCTTTTACCTTTATCCCTTGGTTTTTCATCCAAGTCAAGCACTCTATGGTATCTACGTGCCCAAAAACTCCTAAAAACTACTTGGACAAATTGTACAATCAAAAGACCTGCTAAGATGAATTGTCTTACCACCGCTTTGCTCTTTCCTTTCCAGGTATCATGATCGGTCATTATCAATTGAGGGAAATTATCTTTCATGATTTTCAAAGCACTTTTTTTAAACCTAATTTTTAACTCTTTTTTTTATCGATGATATTTGTTTTTCAGATAGAAAGGGGGGCATAAAATGACCCCAAAGGTTTCGCAGGGTTAATAGGTGAAATCAACAACATTCCAATCTGTCTCGAAATCCCACAAAGAAACCAAAAACATAATGTAGCGGATGTGTAAGGGAAGCCGGACTTTATTAAGTTCAGCTTTAATCCGTAATTGATAATGATTGTTTTCCCCCAGCACCTTGAGGGGTATCAGTGGAACATTACTGACATCGGCCATCATCTCCTGAGATTTACTGAAATCTTTCCATAAAAAAACCTGATTTCCCCACTCGCTTAAGGTGACGGAAAATTCTTCCCTTAAAGAATCGTATTTGATGGTGTGATACAATTTTAAGGACCGCAGTGGGTTGTTGGGCCGGAAGGAATAGGGTTTACACAATTCGATCAGAAAGGTAAACGTAATGCCAGTTCCGTTTAGGATGGCTTTCTTCATCCCGGGACTAAAGCACCCGCGTGTATTAAAATAAACCAAAAGAGAATCTTGATTATTGGTAATCACAATATCGCTGATTTTGGCCTGATTGCTCCAGACCACTCCACAACTTAAGAAAAAGAGAAAAACCAGGATCAGAACAAGATATAAAGGCAATAGGCTTTTGCCTAATAATCGCTTCAAAGGAAAACATGTATTGTTACGATGATCGACCGGCATCAGCTTCCTGGTTGCTTTCAAATACAAAAAAAGTTGAGGAAAAAACCTCTTTCCTTTTTAACGTCAATAAGTCCTTTGCCTGAAAAAAACGCCTATTCATCAAAACTGAAATCCAAATGTCGGAGGCTTACGACGCCTTGATGAGTATCCAAAAAGAAGGGAAGGATTGCTTTTTGGGGAAAGTCTCCTCTGGCGAATTTTTACTCAAACTTAAATCCCTTCTCCCGAAAGAGCTTGAAACACACATCCACAACCTCGGGATCATAAAGGATACCTTTGTTTCGAAGGATTTCTTTCAGAGCCGCCTCTATTCCAAGAGACGGGCGGTAGGGTCGATGGGAGGCGATGGCTTCAACTACATCAGCAACCATTAAAATTTTAGCTCCCGTGATGATTTCCTGGTCCTTAATACCCAAAGGATACCCTGAACCATTTATTCTCTCGTGATGTTGAAGAACGATTTGGGCAATGGGCCAAGGGAAGTCAATATCCTTTAAAACTACATAACCTATTTGGGGGTGTTCTTTTATGAGACTAAACTCGATGTCGGACAATCTGGTTGTTTTGCAGAGGATTTCTGCAGGGATGTGTATTTTTCCAAGATCGTGTATCATCCCCGTCAGGTGTATCCCCTCGATTTTCTTTTTTGAAAATCCCATCTCCTGGGCAATCGCCCGGGACAAGCTTGCCACCCGATGTTGATGGCCGTCGGTGTATGGGTCCCGCATTTCCATGGTCAAGGTGATGACTTGAATGATCCCTTCCATAGATTTATATAGTTTTTCTAAATTTTGTTTGAGTTCTTCTGTTGACTTGTATATCTGGGCCGTTCGTTTCGCCACCTGGGTTTCAAGGTTGATCCGCAACCGGCTCAATTCCAAATGGGTCCGCACACGTGCCAGAAGTTCTTCACGATGGAAAGGTTTGGAAATAAAATCGACTGCACCGAGTTGAAAACCTTTCACTTTTTCCTCATGGTCTGTGATGCCGCTGATAAATAGTACAGGGATATCGCGGCTTTCTCTTTTCGCTTTAAGCCGCCCACAAACTTCGAATCCATCCATCTCCGGCATATTGATATCCAGCAAAATCAGTTGGGGTGGTTTGGCCGCGATTGAGTTCAATGCTTGTTTTCCATTGTCGGCTGATCGAACCTGGAAACCTTCAGCCGTTAGACTTTCCACAAGCAGGTTCATCACTAATGGCGTGTCATCAACAACCAGTATCTCTTCTTGTCCGATCATAGATCATCTCCTTTTTCCGGTTTTAATAACGGTTCGTCTTAGGCAACATCGGGGTAACGAATAATCATTGATTGATATTATTCAAAATACAAACCTCAGATTGTGTGAATTTTGTATCAACGACAAACAAATTCAAATAGGGATAAAGAGCGCATTCTCTATTAGGAAACGATGTGACGAGACCTTGGAGCCATGAGCTTCAGTAAATGATTTCCATTAACGATCCTACATCAATCAATTTCTATGTAACTTCAAAAAATCAAATGATCATCCATCAAACCGTCCGTGAGGCTGCTCTCTCACCATGGGTCCCATTTTCAGCATCGCTTTAAACTTTTTCCTCTGGTTGGGTGTCAGGATGGATTTAACTTCTTCTCCGGCCTTGATGAGTGTGAGTTGCATTTTAGACTTTATGGCCTCCATTTGTTTGAGTTTATTCTCGACCGCCTTCAGGTCGACAGGGTCTTTGTCGAGGAGTTCTTTCATCTCAATTCCGGTGATCTGCTCATCAGTCCTCTTCTTGATCATCTCTTTCATGACCCTGTTGCTGATCTCTTTGACTTCCTGCTTCTGTTTCTCATCAAGAGCCAGTTCTCTGAGGTTTCCCCACAGGTGGTGCTCATCATCCGGTATCTGCTCAGGTGGACTTTCCTCTCCTCTCATTCCCTGCGGGCCGGACATCATTCCGGGATTCTCCCGCCCTCTCATCATTCTGGTATTCATCCCCGGGGACAGCCAACCACCCATTTGGGCCGAAGCATCTACTGCCCAAAAGCCCATAAGAGCCAGAAAAATCAAATCGATCAGGATTAGAAAAAAAATCATCGCCATAAATGGTTTTTTCATGGTTGAATTCTTTTCATTTGGTGAATTATTGAGTTGTGTTACTGTGCTTGCCATCTTACACCTCCAGCGATTTATTTTTGATGGACTTCACTCGGGAAGTCATCTTGTTGAGTACATCGATAGCAAACAAATATGACGAGAATATGAAAGAAATGAGGAAAGATTGAAAGAGAACCTAATGGAAAGAAAACCCTCTTCTTACTTTGTTCGACAGGAATGAAAGAATGCAAATTTAAAGCTAAAAATTATTTTTTTTAAACCAGTTCAATCTCGAAGGACCCCATTCCGTTTACCGGAAATGGGGTCCCTGAATACCCTCATCAAGCCCTCGGACATAAATTCAACAGGGCTATTGCTTCCGGGAGAGGGGAAAAAGGTTTAGGCGATTGCATTAACCAGTGAACTGCTTCCCCCGTTCATCAAGCTTTCAATCAGTTTCGAGATCAAAGCTTTGAACGAATCGGTTGTGGTGCCGGATTCCGTCCCTTCACTTGCCGTTAGTTTATTAAGTAACTCCTGCAAGGTCGATGTCTGGTCGGCCTCCTGGTCCGTACCATAGGCCGACTTGGCATTTTGCATTTGTGGCGGAGGAGGGGGTGGCGCATTGTCCTTCATAAAGGCCTTCAGTTCATCGCTGCTTAAAGAGCCGTCCCCATTGGCGTCATATTGGGAATAGACATCATCCACATTAAAGGAGTTTCCGCTGTCCTCCGACAGTTTTTTGGAAAAGGTTGAAAACTCGACCTTGTCGATTCCGCCGCTACTATCACTGTCTATTTTGCTGAAAAGATCATCTTGACGTTTTTGCATAGACTGGGCGTTCATCTGTAAAAGGCTCATGTAATTGCCAAGACTGTTTATACTATCGATGCTGGTTGACATAGACTACCTCCTCTTTATGGTTTGTGTTTTATTGGTCGTTTGTGGTTACCTGTGATTCTTCCTTAGTCGACTAATTCTTTCTCTTAATCATTAATGTCCCACGAATCACCCCCTTTTTGGACCATAGATCGTTAGAATCCATTAAGGGGTAGTAGCAATCCCAAGGCCATTTTAAAACAATTGGTTTCGATAAGTTACGCTTTACTCCACCTTATTCGCCCTTCCTGATCGTCTCTTGTCGTCGAAGATCTTCGACGCTTGTTTGAGGAACATGGATTTCCAGTTTTTAATCTGATTGGGGTGAAGTTCGTATTGATCCGCCAGTTCGGTCAGGCCTTTTTTGTTGCGGATTAATTCTAAAACCACTCTTGCTTTAAAGTCACCGCTATAAGTTTTTCGTTTCTTCAAAAAAGACCCATCCTTATTTTAGAAATTGGCAGTCTTCGAGCATTGTTTTATTATCAACAATTTTTAAAACGTAACTTAATGAACCCATGATTTTATTCGAAAATTGGGGGCTCCTGTCCCTCCCTACTCGATTGAGTCAGGAAATAATTTCCCGGAAATGAACTTTTTTCCCTGCTTCTATTTGATTGGCGGTCTAAGGGGAGCCGTATTCCGGATTGCAGAACAACAAACAACTATGTAATAAATGTGAAAGAAATGAGGAAGTTTTTTTAGGGGCCCTAATCCCGGGGTTTATTTCTTGCCAGGGGGGGTAACCCATGATAATTAAAAGACGTGGATGATGGTTTTGTAGTGGGCATTCTATTCCCGATCTTATAAGGAATAAGAGGCTCCGTTGCCGTTTGCAGCTTCCAAGTAAGTTGGCCTCGTTGCCGGGGAAAGGCTTGTCGTGTCTCCTGCACTTTATACAAGGCCATTTCGGGCGTGAGGGTTGATAAGTCCATCATTAAATGGTTGGACAAAATTATGAAGATTAAAATTAGGTACCGGCTGTTTCTCTCCATCCTCGCCGCTACTTGTGTGGCCCTCTTAAGCATGTTCCTTATCATGTATTGGAGTATTAACCTGGGATTTCTCCAATACCTTGAGGCCATAGAAAAGGGGAGACTGGAAAAGACGACCAAAGGTCTGGAACAGGCTTATGCCGAACACGGGAGTTGGGATTTTCTGAGGGAAAATCCCGGATTCTGGATAACCGGGTTGCTTGATGCTCAGGCGGAGAATGGCCCGCCCGAAGGATGGAAAGAATTTGAGAAGAAAAGAAATTTCCCTCCGCCCCCCCCTCCTCCGCCCATGGGACCACACCCGCCAAGATGGCCTTTTATTGTTTTGGATGTCAACAAAAAACCCCTCTTCGGAAATTTATCAGAGACCAAGGGCTTGCATTTTCGACCTATCCTCCACCAAAAGGAAACCGTAGGATATGTGGGGGGATTGCCTCCCAAGCCGTTTCTTAACCTTTACCAGCTTCAATTTTTAAGTCGGCAGAAATCGGCCTTGATTTTTTCAGCCCTCGGAATGGTTTTCGTAGTTGTGCTGTTTTCTTTTCCCCTAGCAAACCGTCTTCTTCTGCCGATCAGGACCATGGCTGCGGCCACCCACGATCTGGCCTCAGGAAATTATGCTGTTCGCGTACCGGTCCATTCGTCCGATGAGTTGGGAAGCCTGGCGATGGACTTCAACGCCATGGCCCTGTCCCTTGAGAAAAATGAGAAGGCCCGCCGCCAGTGGGTTGCCGACATTTCTCATGAGCTGAGGACACCTCTGGCCGTGTTGCGCGGCGAGATCGAAGCTCTACTGGAGGGGATTCGGGATATAAATCCTGAAGCAATCCGTTCCCTTCATGGTGAGACTCTTCGGCTGAACCGTCTGGTTGATGATCTCTACCAACTGGCCCTCTCTGATCTTGGTACCCTGACTTACCATAAGGAAAATCTTGATCCGACCGAGATTCTGGAGGATTCCTTAGAATCCTTCCGCCCGGAATTCGGTCGTAAGCGTATCATGCTCAGGACATATCTTTCGCGGGGAATCTGGATCAACGTGTTTGCAGACTCAAAACGTTTGCATCAACTCTTTTCCAACCTGCTTGACAATTCCATTAAATACACGGATACGGGTGGAGAATTGAATGTTCGTCTGGAATACGGTAAGGGACAGGTGGTGATTGATTTCGAAGACTCCAAGCCCGGAGTGCCGGAGGAAGAAATAGACCGGCTTTTCGATCGTCTTTATCGGGTGGAAGAATCTCGAAACCGCGCCTCAGGAGGTGCAGGGCTTGGTTTAGCTATTTGCAAGAATATCGTTGAGGCCCATGCCGGAACCATTATGGCCCATCCATCACGGCTGGGGGGGGTGTTGATCCGGGTTACGCTCCCCATTGCCGGAGAGCGGGTATGAGCGGGAATATCCTTATTGTTGAAGATGAGCCGAAATTGGCTACCCTGCTGGCCGATTACTTGAAAGCATCCGGATTTGAATCGGTTGCTTTGGAAAACGGAACGGAGGTTGTGCACTGGGTCCGGGAGCATAAGCCCGACCTTATCCTCCTCGATCTGATGCTGCCGGGTTATGACGGCATCGAGATCTGTAAGGAGCTTCGCACTTTCTCTCGTGTGCCGATCGTCATCGTGACGGCCAGGGTCCATGAGATCGATCGTCTGTTGGGCCTTGAACTCGGTGCTGACGACTATATCTGCAAACCCTTCAGCCCCCGTGAGGTCGTTGCCCGGGTCAAGGCTGTTTTACGCCGTACGGGAGATGGGCAAGTGGTTTGTGCCCAAGGACTCATTCTCGACGAAAAACGTTACCGGGCCACCCTTTACGGTAAGGATTTGGATTTCACGGCCATAGAGTTCAAGCTTCTTCACTTCCTGATGGCCAATCCCGGATATATTTACGGGCGTCAGCAACTCATGGATAAGATCTATCCGGATGAACGCATTGTCAGTGATCGTACCATCGACAGTCACATCAAGAAATTAAGAAAAAAAATTGCAGCTGTCAGCCGCGGCGAAGAATTTATTCATTCGGTTTACGGGGTAGGCTATAAGTTTGAGGTATTAAACCAGCGGTGAACAAGTGGGGTAGTGGGTGATCAAAAGCCGGATATTTATTGATTGGAGCGCCTTACCGCAAGGTTGGCGTCCACCCGCAAAAAACCATCAGGATGGTGATTGGTCTTTCCCCTATTGAGATCAACCAAAATCCCTCAGAGGCCCTTGAATCGAGGAGTAAAACCACCGTGAAAGATCGTCTTACTCCTTTTGGGGTTAATTGATTGATTTTCCTATTTTGGAACTTCGATTAGCGGGATTCCAAGAAACAATAAAATCTTTAATTTTTCTGCCAACTCCATTGATGGTCTCCTCTCCCCCCTCTCCCAATATCCCAGGGTCCCCGGATCAATCCCCAACTTCCGGGCCAGCTCCTCCTGAGTCATCCCCAAGACTCTCCGGTCTTGGATTATTCTTTCTCCAAGACTATCTTTTGTGGTTTTATCCGGATCATATTTCAGAAACTTAATGATTTTAGGGGCCTGATTGATGGAAGCGGGGCGACTCTCAATAATATCAGAGCGTTAAGAAATCGAAAAATCTTGATGCCACACTCGAATTTTCGTTTAACAGCAGGGGAGCAGTATCATTAGATTTTTTTCGGCCAAAGTCTTTCATCGGTAAAACTGAGACGTAGGTGATCTTTGGTTAATACTTTTTTCTTGAAGATCCTATTTTTTAAATACATATGTATGTTGGATAAGGTACTCATCAATTGCTTTTTGACTTCTGCCGCTTTTTCGTAGGGCATATCACCAGTTAGTTTCAATGACAAATCAAGACAGATATCAACAACTCTTTCCGCTTCCTGAGTCTGAATATCAAAATCTTCCATAAGAATACCTTCTTTTAGCCCCCAGGCGTAGAAACATCCGATAGAGATGTCCTCGGTATCAAACCAACTTTTTTTCATTGGAAATAAAAGCTTCCTGTCTATTAACTCCTTCACCAGCTTGGACGTAAGCCCGGTTGTCTCGCAAAATTGCGATAAATTGCAGGCCGGATCCTTTTTTATGCCGTAAAAAGTGCGATGGAGATCAACGATCTGTAATCGGGGGACATAATACTTAAATTACTTCTTGGATGGCCTACCTGGCTTTCTCTTGGAAAGATCGCGAATCGTTAAGCGTTCTACAAGTCTAATAAAAGAAGCCTCACCTGCCGGCCGCCCAGTGCGGGTCATTTGCCGAATCTCTTTGTCTTTCTCGCCAGTTGCCAAGCTTAAATATTCCATCCAATTCTCCACCAAACCTCCCAGGGTTCGATCTTCCACCAACGGATCCACATTCCGATGCCCTACATGAAAAGCAGCGCTGGACCAGGGATAGGCCCAAGCCTTTTTAACCATCTTTCCCCGCACCGGATTCAACTCCACGTAAGCGGCTGCGGCCAATAAATGTCTCTCGTCTAAAACACAAGAACTGAACCTTCCTTGAAAAAGATAGCCCCGAACGCCTTCGGAAAAATTTTTCATCCGTGTATAACGAC
This sequence comes from uncultured delta proteobacterium, assembly GCA_963782435.1. GTDB lineage: Bacteria > Desulfobacterota > RBG-13-43-22 > RBG-13-43-22 > RBG-13-43-22 > RBG-13-43-22. The sequence continues at coordinate 126,993 of CAWAKF010000049.1, read as the reverse complement.
GATGCCCTTCCCCAAAAGCACGTGCCAAAGAATTTTCCCGCTTGGGAATGGCAATAAAATGCACATGGTTGGTCATCAGGCACCAAACCAAAATTTCTACCCCAAAGCGCTCAGTCTCTTCAGATAGGAACTGCAGATAAGCTTGCCGATCTGTATCGGTTTCAAAAATCGCTATTGATCGAACGCCGCGCTGGGTAACATGGTGGGGGTACTTTGGTACTACCACCCTTGATATTCTAGCCATAACCTCCTGATTACCTTAATCAGACCCCAAGGTCAATAATATAAGTATTATGTCCCCGGAATACCCAAGGATAGCGGTAACTCCGGCGTCATCGAAGGGGTTAGTTTTGAGGCCGGCCAAGAACAGATGGTGGGTGAGATACTCTTCCATTTCCCTACGGGAGACGCCTTTGAGATGAAAGCGGGCCAGGATGCGGGAAGCCAAAGGATGGGAAGTGCGGAAGATGAGTTGATCGATCAGGGGGCTTTGCCCGGCCAGGATGATGGGGAGATAGGGTTTGGAGTCCTGATCGAATTGGGTCAGGGTGTGGAGTTCGGCGAAGACCTCCAGACGCAGGAGGGAAGCCTCATCGATAATCAGGACGGGTTTTATTTTTTTGCCTTCATAGAGGTCACGGATTTCCTTTTGGATGATGCGGGTCAGAATGGCCCGGGAAGAGCTGGTTTTTTCGATACGGAGTTCGTCCAGGATGAGGCGGTAGAGTTCCAGGATGGATCCCGGGGTGGCGGTAATGGGGATGGGGCGGTATTCGGAAGGATGGAGGGAAGCGGTCACATAACGTAAGGCGGTAGATTTTCCGGAACCGACCTCGCCCGTAACCAGAGCGATTCACCCCAGTCGGACCGTATAATCAAAGCGATCCTGAACCGCAGACAGGGCCGGAGTTTTCAGGATTTCTTTGAGGGTTAAATCGGAGCGGAAGGGTTCCCGGGAAAAGCCGAAGAAGGTGCGATACTGAGCGGTCATGAGGGGTTACTCCTTTCCCACAGCACCCCGCCGTGATAGGCCGATTCCTGAACCGTTTCCAGGACCAGACGGCTGTCTTTATCCCGTTTGACCCGGCTGTTAACCTGGAGATGGACCAGGGATAAAAAGCCGTAAGATTGACTTTTCCAGACCACTTCGATCTGGTCGAGATCGGTTGGATGATAACGCAGGGTAACCTGTTGGCCGATTAAACCGACCGGGGCTTCGAAGAGTTTTCCGTTCAGACTGATGGTACGGTCTTTGGCCACTCGTCTATGGGCGGTTTGTCGAAAATAGTCCAGGAGGTTGGCCGGGGCGGGCCGCAGGCATTCCATCCGTGCCGTAAAACGCTCCCAGGGGGCCTGGCCGGTAGCGCCATGTTTCCGTCGATGATAAATCTCCCGCAGCCAGATATCGAAGGCGTGGTTCAGTTCGTGCAGAGTGGTTCCCCGGAATCCGGACAGGAAATCGGAGCGAACCGTTCGGAAAAACCGTTCGATTTTTCCCTTTCCTTGCGGCTTATAGGGCCGGGCATGGATCAGAGCAATGCCTAAAGAAGCGGTCACCTGTTCCAGATGATGGGAACGGAAGGCCGCCCCGTTATCCACATAGAGTTTCCGGGGCAGTCCACGGGTGGACAAGGCCTGCTCCAGGGCTTTCAGATAAAAGGCCAGGGACTCTCCGGGATAAAATTCCCCATAGGGAACCAACCGGGAATGGTCATCAATAAAGGCGATCAGATAGCTTTTGCGTTTTTTACCTCCGGTTTCCACCAAGGGACCATGTAAGACGTCACTTTGCCATAAGTCATTGGGCAGTTCGGCTTCGAACTTCCTGCGGTCTTCAGGGATTATTTGCTGGGCCTTCATCAATCCCCGGTCCCGTAAAAAGCGATAAGCCGTGGTGGGAGCGAGCTTCCCCCAACCGGCGTGTTCCAGTTGTTCGATCAGCTTTCGAACTGGCGCTTTGGGAAAAGTCTGCCGGACCCGAATCAGGGCCAGACCTGTTTCTTCAGAAAGGACCCGGCTCTGCCCGGTATCGGCCCGGTCTTCCGGGTATAAGGATTCCAACCGCCCGTCATACCGTTTAATCCAACGCCGAATAGTCGTCCGGGTCAACCGGCTGCGATCGGAATAAGGGATGCCCCACCGGCGTTCGCACTTCTCCCGAATCAGCCGTTCCCGTTCCCCTCGTTCCAGGTGGATCCCACCGACTAAATCGGCAATGGCCCCAAAACGGAATACGGCAATCTGTTTTTTTTGTTCTTCGTCCATAAGCTACCTCCATTTTCGTTGTTTTCTCCCTTATAACGACTCTTCCGGGAAAGAACAACGAAAGGCTTCGGTAGGGTGGATAAATCCAGAACCTGAGGGCGGATTAAGCGGATCGGCTGACCGGGATGATTCCCTGGCTCCAGAGCCAATCAAACCCCTTGAGCAGATCTTTGGTCCGGTTAAGCCCCCAATAAATCAATAGCTGTCTCCTCAAAGCCTTGAACCAATGGCGTTGACGAGGGGGAGAGGGACCAGGTTTCCATCGGTGAGTTTCGATCCAATACGCCAGGCAGTCTCGTATCGTGGTGATGGCGGTTTGAAAACGCTTAAAATATTCCCCGGGACGTAATCGGATAACGCACTGACAATCCGGGCAGCGATATCGTTTCAGCCAGAGAGGATCAAAAAAACCGTCAAACCAAACAGGTACAAATCCATGCCCCCACACACGGCCACCACACCGGGGGCACCCCTCCGGTTTAGGCCAGGGGAATTCCCGACCCAACTCAAAAAGATGCTTGACAGCCGCCTGTACAAAGATTACCAAGAAGGTATGGGTAGGGGGATTATTCCCCCGTTGTCTCTGGGGTAAGGGTGTGCCAGCACCCTTGCCTCATCCTTTCTCTAAAAATAAAAAATCCGCCTTAAGCGGATTACGATACTCCCAGATAATCTGATAACTGATCCCTTTAGGTCAAGTTATTTTGAAAATTATTCCCCCTTTACGTTTCTTTTATTATAGAAAATTACACCGTGGCCAAGGTGATTATTGGAGCGTTGAAGAGGTTGGAGGGAAAATAAAGAAAGCTTAAAGAGGATATAGTATCCAATCCAAAAGAAAAGGCGGAACTGAAAGGATTCACCAACTTGTAGCGGGTTTTTGTCTTACCAAAAAAGTGGTACCAAAAACAATATCTCCAACGGAAAGAATCCACCATGAAATTGATCAATTTTTTTGATTTATCTACTAAATTATCTTTGGGGATACGGGTAACGATCCTTCTGGGCGTCACCCTTTTTTACATCCTGGCCTTTAAAGTTTTCTACCATACAACAGGGTATCTGGGACCTGCTTTGGCAATTCTGCCGATTATTACGGCGGCCTGGCTTTTTGGAAAATGGGCCGGGGTACTGGCAGGTTTTCTGATTGTTCCACTGGCTATTTGGTTGTTCAGTATGATTGGAGTGGCCGAATTGGAGAATTGGAGCAATCGTTGGCCAGGTGTCATTATCGGAGTATTTACTGGTGGGATGATCGGTTGGTCCAGGGATCTTCTCGTCAAATTACAAGAAAGAACTAAAGAACTATTAAAGGAGCGGGAAGCCCTTCAAGAGGAAATAGGGAAACGTCAGCGAGTCAAACGAGCGCTGGAAAAGAGCCAGGAGGCAGCCAGAATATTGCTTGAGCATGCTCCTTTTGGCATGGTCGCCATTGATCAGAATGGCAATTTTAAATATATCAATTCAAAATTTAAGATATTATTCGGTTATGATTTAAACGACATCCCGAATGGAAGAACTTGGCTTAAAAAAGCTTTCCCTGATCCGGTCTACCGACATCATGTTATTTCATCCTGGAATGAGGACGTCAAAATTTTCATGCCGGGAGAAAAAAACCTCAGAACTTTTACCGTTACCTGCCAAGATGAAACTAAAAAGATTGTTAATTTCATTGCCGTGCAATTAGAGGGTGGTGAAACCTTGATGACCTGCGAAGACATCACTGAATTTAAGCAGGCGGAAGAGACGCTTAAAATTACCAAGTTTTCCGTGGATCGAGCCAACGAGTCTATTTATTGGATCGGACCTGAAGGCCAACTGCTTTACGTCAATGAAAAGGCGGCCTACTCTTTAGGCTATACCCAGCCTGAACTCCTGGCCCTGACCATATTCGATATCGCCCCTGAATTTCCCAAGGAGGGATGGGATGATCGCTGGGCGGAAATTAAACGGCAGGGAAATTCCATTATTAAAACCTTTCACCAAATAAAAGATGGCGGATTCTTGCCGGTGGAGACCAATATCAATTATCTTGAATACGAGAACAAGGAATATCTGATTGACTTTTCACGAGATATCAGTGAGCATATAAAATCTCAAGAACAACTTAAGCGGCAACTTGAACGCCTCGCTTCCCTGCAGTCCATTAACAGGGCGATCACCGCCAGTCTTGACCTACAGATAACTTTTGATGTTTTATTAAACCAAATCATTTCACAGTTAAAGGTAGATGCGGCTGATATCCTTTTGATGGACGCTCACAAGCAAAGACTCGAATTTGTAGCTGGAAGAGGATTTAAAACCTCAGCCCTACGATATTCTCACCTCTCTTGCGGAGAGGGGCATGCAGGCCGGGCCGCTCAGGAAAGACGCATAATAAAGATTAAAAATCTAAATACTTCTAATGAATTTTTGAAAAGATCCCCCCTGTTAGCTCAAGAAGGTTTTGTGACCTATCTTGGCCAACCCCTTATTGCCAAGGGTCAAGTTGTAGGGGTATTGGAAGTTTTTAACTGTTCCCCTTTTGAACCGGACCAGGATTGGCTTGATTTTTTCGATGCCGTGACGGCTCAAGCGGCTATTGCCATTGATAATGCCAGACTTTTTAGCGATCTCCAGAAATCCAACCTTGAACTCTTGCAGGCTTATGATACAACTATTGAAGGTTGGTCTCGTGCTCTTGATCTTAGAGATAAAGAGACTGAGGGCCATAGCCAGAGAGTAACAGGGATGACTGTCAAAATAGTCCAGGCTTGGGAGAATATGGGCAATGATGAACTCCGATATGTTCGTTGGGGGGCCTTGCTCCATGATATCGGGAAGATGGGAATCCCTGACAGTATCTTATTAAAGCCCGGACCACTTACCGAGGAGGAATCGAAGATTATACAAAGACATCCTATGTATGCCTATAACCTACTTTATCCCATTACCTTCCTCCGTCCTGCCCTGGACATCCCCTATTGTCATCATGAAAAATGGGATGGTACTGGTTATTCCAGGGGATTAAAAGGAGATCAAATTCCTCTCTCAGCCAGGATTTTTGCCGTAATAGATGTCTGGGATGCCCTGTGTTCCGACCGGCCCTACCGCCCGGCCTGGACGGAAGATAAAATCAGGGCCTATATCCTGGAGCAGAAGGGAAAACATTTCGATCCCAAAGTCGTGGACGTTTTTATGGACATGGAGATGATGATCGATTCATAGACCAGATTATCCGGTGGTTAAGGCAGATGGATTCAAAGAAACCAGCAAGACCTTTAATTTCTCACAAAATCCCATAGTCGGCTTTTTCTCCCCCCTCTCCCAACGCCCCAGGGTAGTAGGGTCCACCCCCAGCTTCCGGGCCAATTCCTTTTGAGTTATCCCCAAAGCCCGACGAGCTCGAATAATTTTCCCTCCAAGCCCTTCTTTTGTGTTATAAGGGTCATATCCCAAGAACTTGATGACTTTGGGAATATGGTGAAGGGATGGGGTGGACCGGTTTTGCTCCCAGTTTTGGACCGTCTTCTCGCTGATTTTTAGCAAAAGGGCAACATCTTTTTGTTGTTGACCCAAAGCCAGACGGCGGTTTTTGAGGTAATCGCCCAGGGTGACGGGGTTCTCCACTTTTTTAAAATATGAATATTTTTGAGCAGTTAGCTTTATTTGGTAGAAAGGCAACGCAGTTATGCCCCTTCGGATTTCTCTCCGATCCGCAGCGGGAGTGTCATTGCACCTATCCCCAGATCCAGCGGTATAAATCAAAAAAATCCGGTCCCTCGTTAGATCGTATTGATCTCCTCTAAGCAATGCCTTCACCTCCCTCTAAATCCCGTACTCGTCCTAAACCCAAAAAGAGAAAAAGATATTTAAAACCCCTTTTGCTCTTCATGGTGCTCTTTGTTGTTATCACCTCCCTTTTGACCGGGATCTTATATCTGATCCTGTTGTTCCAGCTGCCGAATATTAAAACCCTGAACGATTATAACCCCCCCCTGGCCACAAGGATATTATCGGCTGATGGGACCGTGATCGGGTACCTATATAAGGAAAAAAGGATCTTGGTTCCTCTTGTTGAATTGCCTCCCCATTTGGTTCAGGCCTTTATCGCTTCCGAGGATGCCCGTTTTTTTAAGCATCGGGGAGTGGATTTCTTGAGTATTCTACGGGCTCTGTGGAAAAATATCTGGGCCGGGGAGATCGTTCAGGGTGGAAGCACCATTACCCAGCAGGTTACCAAATCCCTTCTTCTTTCTCCTGAAAAGAGCCTTTCCCGAAAGATCAAGGAGGCCGTTCTTTCCTACCGCCTGGATCAAAACCTGTCCAAAGAGGATATTCTTTATATTTACCTCAATCAGATTTATCTGGGACACGGGGCTTATGGCGTGGAGGCTGCGGCTCGGACCTATTTCGGAAAAAAAGCTCGAGACCTTACTTTAAGCGAGAGTGCTCTTCTGGCCGGTCTTCCCCAAGCCCCCAGCCGGTATTCTCCTTTGCTTCATTTTCCGAAGGCCAAAGAAAGGCAGCGATATGTTCTCAAACGGATGGTCGAAGAAGGCTTTGTTTCCGAAACCGAGGCCCAGGCGGCTGCCGAAACTCCGGTGTTCCTGAATAACAACCAGGAGCCAAATTTGACTATCGCCCCTCATTTTGTTGACTTGGTTCGAAAATATTTATACCGGACCTGGGGGTCGGATTTCGTTTTAAAAGCCGGTTTGGTGGTCCAGACAACCTTGGACCTGTCATTCCAGAAGGCGGCTACAGAAGCCGTCCTCAATGGGACGCAGGCCATCCAGAGTCGTCATGTTTACTCCCGGACCGTTAAAAACATCCCTCCGGAAAAATTTGATGATTATTGTCCAAAATCGGATCAGTCCATTCCTGAAGGAAACAGACATGCCTCCGAATTTACCAGCGGATTGGTGATTCAGATAGATTCGATCGCCCAGACTGCTAAAGTATGCCTGGGCCAGGAGTGGGCAGTTATCCCTCTGCCTGGGGCGGCCTCCCCCGCCTCTCAAGTCAAGGAGCAAGGGGATGATGAAGGGCTGGTCAAAAGGGAAGCCCCATCTCCGCCGTTCAAGGTTGGAGATGTCGTTCGTTTACGCCGGGACCCGGTCAGTTTTTCCTTGAAAATTTTGGATCAGAATCAAGTGGAAGCCGCCCTCCTTTGTATTGAAACCCGGACCGGATCAATCAAAGCCCTGGTGGGGGGAAAAAACCATAGCCAGACCGAGTTCAATCGTGCGGTGCAAGCCAGACGACAGCCGGGCTCCTCCTTTAAACCTATTATTTATGCGGCCGCCCTTGAAAAAGGGCTTACTCCGGAGACAGTCCTGATGGACACCCCTATCTACTACCGGGGGACTCCCGCCTGGGTCCCTCAGAATTTCGATCATAAGTTTCTTGGCCCGACAACATTAAGAACAGCCTTAATTCAGTCACGGAATATTGTTTCCATCAAGATTCTCCAACGCATCGGGATTCCCTACGCGATTCAATTTGCCAAACGGCTTGGCATTTCCTCCCCTCTATATCCTAATCTTTCCCTGGCCCTGGGGTCTTCCGGGGTCTCCCTTTGGGAGATGGTGACGGCTTATAATAGCTTCCCCAATTTAGGCCAGCGAGTAGGACCCTATTTTATTCAACAAATCTCTGATCGTTATAGACGGACCATCTATGTTTATCCTCCCAAGCCGGAACAGGTCATGGACCCCGGTACCGCTTATAAGATGAATCAACTTCTTCAAGCCGTCGTTAAAGAAGGAACCGGTTGGAGATTGAAAGCTCTCGGAAAACCTGTTGCTGGGAAAACCGGGACCACCAACGATTTTCGTGATGCCTGGTTTATCGGTTTTACTCCTCAATATACGACTGGTGTCTGGGCGGGTGTTGATGATTTAACCCCATTAGGACCTGGGGAAACGGGGGCTCAGGCGGCCAGTCCGATTGTTTTGGAATTTTTTCAAAAGGCCTTATCCCAGATCCCGGCCCAGGAATTTCCGATTCCACAAATACAGGAAAAAGATAAAAGAGGCTATCAAGACGATCAGGAAGAATCCTCGGTCCTTTATGAGAGGCCAGCCCAACAGGAAGGTGAATGAGACCGTTAAAGAGTCGATGAATGCTGAGGAAAAATATTACTTGTTTCCGGTTGCAAAAAAAAGCCCCCTGCCCTCCGGTTCAGGGGGGCTGGGGGCTTTTCGGTTACCTTGGGTTGATCACTCCTAAATGTCTTTAAGGGAATCCCTGACTACGTAAAGGAGGATGAAGTTTTTATCCAAATCTTCGGTCAGGGCTTTTAATTTGTCTTCGGGTATATCTTTAATGCGAATATACACATGACGGCAATTTTCCTCACACATGTCATACGAGGTCAGGATGCTGACCATCCGCCCGCCGTGCTTCCGTATTACATCAGCCACATCCTTTATAGAGCCGGGGCGGTCTTCCAAATTAAAGGCCAGTTGGATACCCCCCCGATAAATCCCGGTCAGGGAGACCAGGACCTTGAAGATGTCCCCCTGGGTGATGACCCCAACCACTTTCCCTTTATCATTGACCACCGGCAACCCGGATATCCGATGTTCCAGCATCTTCACGGCTGCTTTTTCCACCGTTTCTTCCGGCCCAACCGAGATTAAATTTTTTCTCATAATATCTTTAATTTTTAATTCTGAAAGCAGATAATACAATTCATGCACATCTAAAGTGGTGGCCTTTGAAGGGGAGGCCTCTTTAATATCCCTGTCGGTAACCATGCCGATTAATTTTCCCTTGCGCATGACCGGCAACCGGCGGACATTGTTTTCCTTCATAATCTGAGAAGCCTTCATCATGGAAGTATCTTCATCTATGGTGATCACATCGCTGGTCATCCATCCTTTAACTAACATGGGTTTTCCTCCGCTTTTTATATAGTTTAGAGCCCAAAAACTCCGACCGGATTCAAGACATTTCGGTCCCCTTTTAGATTATTATTAAAGTATGAATGCCTGAAATGTCAAGTTTTATTTGGAACAAGGATAGGATCTTATAACGAGAGGGTTACTCCCTGGGAGGGCTTTATTTTTAGGTAAAAGGTGTTTCCTTGATCTATAAGAGATGACCGATTTCATGGGGTTGTCAGGCATGAGAGAAAATACGCTAAAATAACCCTTGACAGGCAACCTTAATTTTTTTAAGTTAAAAGTGTAATTTCTTATAATTGCTTAATAAAAAAGTAGTATGCACCAAATAAGTCCCACCTGGGATTCTCATACTATCAAACATAGAATTTATCGTTAACTTTTAGCACTGAGGTCAACGGGGTTCTTTTTTGGGTGGTTTGTCCGCCTTGAAGCTGTGAGCTTCTTCACCGAGCCAGATTTATTTTATTAATAAAAAGCAGGTTTTCACCTATGCCCTAAATCCCGCGTGGCAGGATTGGGCCGGGATTCTTCGCTTTTAAGGCCATGCTCAATCCCACTCCTTCGAAGTGGGGCCCGGTTTGGGCGATATGATCCCCTTTGGACAATCCCCTATAATAAGCCCCCCCTTAACTGTTTAACAATTTGAAATATGTTCGGCTGGTTTTTAGTAAGCTTTTTGACTTGGCTTTTTATCTTATTTTGGGTAGGTAACAACCTTAATTATGCTCGATCGTGAATATGAAATCATGTATCATTTGGAAACCAGTCATTGGTGGTTCGTGGCCAAAAAAAGGTACATTAAAACAATTTTGGATTCCCATTTGAAAGAGAAAGGCCGTAATATCCTGGATGTTGGATGTGGAACCGGCGGCATGATGGAATTATTTAATAATTATGGAAGGGTCTTTGGAATGGACAGCCATGGGGCGGCTTGTGGATACTCCCACCAAAGAAATAATTTTCCCTTGGTAAAAGGGGACGCCAATAAACTTCCCTTCAAAAAAGGGACCTTTCACCTAATCGCTTTGTTGGATGTTCTGTATCATCAATACATTTTGAATGATGAGGAGGTTCTCAAACAGATCCATGAGTTACTAACTCCCAATGGATTACTCTTGATTACCGACTCGGCCTTTGAATTTTTAAAAAGTACCCACGACAGGGCGGTTATGGCCAGACACCGGTATACCTTGAAGGAGCTGAAAGCCAAAATAATAGCATCCCATTTTTCAATTCAACGGAGTACCTATTTGTATTTTATTATCTTTCCTGTTGTTGTTTTGTCCAGATTATTGGGAAAACTGGCTCTTTTTTTCTTTAAACCGACCCTTCACTCCGACTTAAGACCGACCAATCCCTATCTTAATCGATTTTTGGTCACTCTTTTGGGTTGGGAGGGGGACTTGCTCAAAATTATTAACTTTCCCTATGGATCCTCACTGTTAATTTTAGGAAAAAAAACATAACCTATGTCTCATTTCCCTTTAATATTAGCTTCGGTCGTTCTGACTTCCATTGGACAAATATTCTTTAAAAAAGGAATGATGGTCTTAAATCTTTCGCACCAACAGGCTTCTATCTGGAAATTGATGGCCCATGGCCTTTTCAATAGCTACGTCCTTCTGGGATTTTTGTCCTTTGGGGCCGGGGCTGTATTATGGTTGGCTGTTCTGGCTAAGGAGGAGCTCAGCTACGCCTATCCCCTGTCCAGTCTGGGATATGTGGTTGTCCTGATAGGTTCCTTTCTATTATTCCATGAGCATATCTCCTTGGCGCGAATCGTAGGAATCCTAATAATTATCATAGGGATTTTTTTTGTTGAATACAGCCGTTGAACCGGTTTATATCCCTTTAAGCCTATTTCTTTTTAAGGGCGACTTACCCTGAAATATTGGGTAATTTTCTGGAAGGTTAAATAAATCTATAGACTTATCTAAATAATATTGATATAATCATATGATTAATTGTCTTGGGTTGAGCGAAGGAGCTCAAAACAGCCGTATGAGGGGAGACAATGCCGATAATGGATAACCGAGTAAAAGAGGCAATATTCCGGCAAGTAAGCCGGGAACCCTTTGCAGAAAAGTTCGGGTTGAAACTGGTTGATCTTGAGGAGGGGTATTCCAAGGTGACGATGGTTTTTACCCCGGACATGGAAAACATATTCGGCTTGGCCCACGGTGGGGCTATTTTCGCTTTAATCGACGAGGCGTTTCAAACCGCTTGCAACACCTATGGGACAGTGGCCTTGGCCTTGAATGTGAACACCACCTATATTGCTTCCCCGGCTTCCGGAAACCAACTGACGGCCGTGGCCAAAGAATACAGCCGGACCTCAAAGACAGCCAATTACGACATCAAAGTGAGCGATGACCAGGGGAATTTGATTGCGTCCTGTCAAGCCCTGGCCTACCATAAAGGAAAACCCTTGCCTTTTCTGGAATCTTAATTCATCAAAAAACTTTTTTCGGCCCATTAATTTCTGATTGACTGGATAAACCAATTCCGGTATTATTTTAATTTTATTTTTTGAATAACTAATGACGAATAAGAACGGGATAAATTTTAAATTAAAAAACCAAAAGGAAAACAACCCATGCAGGAACCACAAAAAATCATCGAATCGGCTTTAAAAGAAGGCAGGACAACTCTATCGGAGTATGAATCAAAACTTGTTCTCACCCATTACCAGATCCCTATTGCCCGGGAAAAACTTTGTAAGGACGCAACTGATCTTAAAGAGGCTGCTCGGGAGATAGGATATCCCATGGTCCTAAAAGGTAATTCCCCGGATATCGCCCACAAAACGGAAAATGACCTGATTCGGCTTGATATCCGAAATGAAGCAGAGGCCGGGCAGGCCTTCAACGAAATCATGGGACGAATGAACGGGAGTGCAAAAACAGTTTTAGTCCAGGAGATGGTCAAAGGAAAACGAGAATTCTTGGCCGGTCTGACCCGAGATCCTCAATTCGGACCTTGTGTTTTATTTGGTCTGGGAGGAATTTTTACCGAGGTACTTAAAGATGTTTCTTTCCGGGTTGCCCCGTTCGACAGGAGAGAGGCTCTGGAAATGATGGGAGAAACCAAGGCCCACAAACTCTTGGAAGCAATCCGGGGCATGGAGGCTGTTGATAAAGACACGCTGGCCGACATCCTTGTTCACCTCGGGCAAATTGGTTTGGAACAGGAAAAAATAAAAGAAATCGATATTAATCCTTTGATTATATCGGGAGCCAGAACCCATTGCCGTAGATGCCCTAATCGTTCTCGCTCCTTAAGGGATACCTTTTCGAGACCGGTGGTCTGCTTTTTGAGTCAGGGTGAAGGACTGTTCTCTCTAAGGGCGGGATCGAATGCTTGTGCCGGATTAAATTCTTGATGGGTCCATTTGGGGGCCCTTTTCAACTCCAGGGCCATTCGGGCCAGGACCGAAGGGGTATGCCACTGGGGTACCACGGTGGTCCTAAATTCGCCGGCTACCCGGCCTGACATTATGAAGTCCATGGATTTTTTTATCTCCGGAATTGAAACCCGAACGCCGGCACACCGTCCATAGGATTCCCGGTCCAAAGGACCTTTAATATCCATGGCCAGATAATCAATCAATTTTTTGGAAATAAGTTCCTCCAGCATTTCCGGGCAGGTCCCATTAGTATCTAATTTAATCGCCAAACCAAGATCATGAATCCGATCCAGAAGTTCCGGCAATTCGGGATGGAGGGTCGGCTCACCTCCGGTGATGCAAACCCCATCCAACCACATTTGTAAGTCCCTTAATCGTTGATGTATAATATCCCAGGGATAGATGGATAACCTTTCAGGGAATAAGGCGAGCTCATAATTATGACAAAAAGGGCAGCGGAGATTGCAGGAAGGAAGGAAAAGTACGGCACAAATCTTACCCGGCCAGTCAAGAAAAGAAGTCTCAATAAAACCTTTAATTTCCATTTTGATGGCTTAAATATTTTTTGATCGGAATGGCCCCGATTACGGCCGTGCTGTCATCCAGAATCAAAATGGGTAATTCCTTTTGAGCTGTTTCGATCAACTCATGCCAAGCCAAATGGGCCAAGGCATCGGGATTATCCTCCCCCAGGATCTCTTCCTGAATTCCAAGAGAAGGAAGATTAAAATGGTCTTTAATGTAATGGCATTTCTGGCAATTTTCTTTGGTAAATAAGGTCATGGTCGGCCTCCTTCTAAAATAAGTTAGGGTGTTGGAGTGAATAAGCGGTTGCATTAGTTCGCCCGGCTTTGAATCTGCAGATCATTTAATAATGATACTCAGAGGGGACTTCCCCCAGTCCGGGGGAAATTGCCTCTTTTTCGGGAAAATAAGGGCTGTTTCTAAATCGGTCTTTAAGTTCTCCGATCTTTCCTTTATTCCAACTGGAGATTTTGGTGAAATAGCCGGTGATGCGGGTAATCCCATCCACTTCAGAGGATCCGCAATAGGAGCAGGTTGCCGACAAACCCCGGGAGGTTTGCCCACAAGCCCGACAGGTTGTGAATTCAGGGGAGAAGGCAATTTGATCGTTTTTGGTCAATCTGAACGTCTTAATGATAAAGTTAGATAAGGATTCTTTGTTGGGTTTTGATTCCCCTATCCAGATATGGGTTAAGGCACCGGCCTCAATCAAAGGGTGGAAGAGGCCTTCATAGCGAACCCGATCCACCGGGTTCATTGGAACCGAAACATTAAAAAGGGTTGAATTGGTATAGTAAACTTCTTCCTGGGCCCGGTTACCCTTAATTACTTTCCCGGCCTGCTCAGGATATTTTTGGAGATCCAGCTTGGCAAAACGATAAGCCGTGCTTTCAGCCGGGGTCTGTTCCAGGACGAAACGCATGCCATGCTTTTGGCTGAATCGGTCTGCCAACAGTTTCATATAGGCAATGACCTTAAGTCCGAACTTTATGGCCTTCTGGGATTGATGAAGCTCCTCTCCCGTATGGTACTGGACCAGTTCATTCAACCCCACCATGCCGATCAGGTAGGTAGCCCGATGCGGACGCAAATAGGGCGAACCATCCCGTTCCATGGTCAATAAGGATAAGGGGCCCTTCTCTCCGAGTGAAAGGAGTTTAAGGATAAAGGCGCTTTTCTGCAAATGTGCTTCCACGGCTAATTCGACGCTTTCCGCCAATTTGGAAAAAAGGGCGGTATCATTCCCCTCGGCCTGGTAAGCCAGGCGGGGGAAATTGACCGTTACGTTTTGCAAAGCACAATACCGCATTTTCCAGGGTTCATGGGCATCGAGTAAATCCTGGGCTTCGAGCTTAAAACTTAAACGGCAACATTCGGAAATTTTGGCTGTCTGTCCCCGATCAAAGACAAAATAGGTATTTCCTTTTAGACCGGCTACCTCGCAGATATGATTCAAAAAATCCTGGTGGCCCGGGGTCTGAAAAAATTTCTCGGTGATATGAACCAAGGGTTTGGGGAAAAAGAACGGACGTCCTGCGCCATCCCCTTCTTTGTAAACCTCAAACAGGAGCCAGACAAATTTCTGGGCCAGGGATAAATAATCGGCATAAGTTTTACCCGTGTATTCCCCGCCCGGTCCGATAGCCGGCACTCCTTCAAAATGATGGGGGACTTCCCAGTAGAGATTGATATCCGTAAAAATGGCTTGCCCCCCCCTGGCCACAGCCTGTTGAGAAAACTCAAAGATCATCATCTGGGCCAGTTGTTTGATTTCACGGTCCGACAAACCCTCCAAATAAGGGGCAAAAAAAAGATTGACCGCATCCCAGCCGATTGCCCCGGCAAAATGGCTTTGTAAGGCCGCGGCAAACTTGACCATATGGGCCAGCAAAACTTCGGGGTGTTTGGCCGGTCTGGCCATGGAAAGGGCATTAGGCAGGTTTAAGCCGAATTTTTTAATATATTCCAGGGATTGTCCGGAACAATAAGGCCGGTCAATAAAGCCCAGGTCATGGAGATGAATATCCCCCCGCATATGGGCATCCCCTACCTGAGGGGAAAAAACACTGAGCAGGGCATATTCCTTTTTGATGCCTTCGGCCAAAGTTAGATTAGTGGCCTCGGGCCCGTGGGGCACATTGGCGTTTTCTTTGTTGGGGTGAACAATCATCTGGTCCACATCATAAAGGGGGACGCCCAGACGGGTGTGCATGATTCGGGCTTTCTCCAACCCGCGTTCAATCAGTTTGGAGTCTACCAATTCCCGGATCAAGGGGGCGGTAACCATGGATATTTTAGTGGAAAAAATAAAGTCTTCCACTTCCTTGCTGATGGCCTCGGCGGTATCCGGATCGACCAAGGTTTCCCGAACCAGGGCATCGACAATCCTTTGTCGGTTCCAGGTAACCAAGTCCTCATTTGAGGTCCGAACAAATAAAGCCATATCTGTAGTTTCTGCAACTTCCGATACCCTTGGATCCTGATGCAACTCCACTATGGTCCCCATGGTCTTTGACCCTTCCTTTCCTTCCCTTTTAAGTCCTTTATGTTGTATGCAGGAAACGTTAAAATACAATATATGGTATGTCAAGGAAAAAATATCGGCTCAAGGCTTTTGTCTTCTAAGCCCTATTAATCAGGAGGATTTTACTTTATTTTTTTTATGGGTGGGGGTTCAAGATTGCCGGGGAATTTCTTTGCCCATGAACGAATACCCAAAGACCTAATGTATTTTCAATTAGATAGTTTGGTACTGCCCGGATCTTGCCTTTGGACCTTGCCCCTCGCTAAAGATAAAAAAATACCGAAGAAACAAAGTGTCCCATTGATGACCAAGGCTATTTTCACGCTTTTTAGAAACAGGGGGTACAGACCCGGTGTTATACTGGCCTTTCCGATGAGGATGGAAAAAATCATCATGGCTATTCCCATGCTGAGCATCTGTCCGATCAACCGCATGGTTCCAATCATTCCGGAGGCCACTCCGTAATAGCGTTTTTCCACCGAACTCATAACCGCATTGGTGTTGGGGGAAGAGAACAGGGCGAAGCCGAATCCCAGGAGAAGGAGGGTGAAAACAATAAAGGGCAGTCCGGTTTTTTCACCGATGAACGAGAGCAGATAAATGGCCATACAGGTGCAGGCCATTCCTAAAGAGGCAATGACCCTTGGTTCGACCCGGTCCGAAATGCGTCCGGCCAAAGGAGAAAAGGCTGCCATCATCAGGGGTTGAGATATCAAAATCAACCCGGCCCCTTGAGCGCTGAGTCCCTTGATATATTGTAAAAAAAGGCTCATCAAAAAAGTGACCGCATAGGTTGCGCTGTAATGAATAAAGGCCGCAAGGTTGGAGAAGGTAAATACAGGGTTGTGCCTGAAAATCTTAACGTTTAAAATGGGACTTTCGATTCCGGCTTCTAAATAGTAAAAACCGATGATACCAATTGCCCCTACCCCGATCAATCCGATCCCGGAAAACGCGGGCAGGAGTGATAAGCCAACCATAACTAAAAGCAGAATCGAGGCATAGAGGACGGATCCCGGAAAATCGACCTGCTCACCTTCGGCCTCAGCCCAATCTCCCCTGAGTTGCCATATAACCAGAAGAATGACAACCAAGCCAAAAGGGACATTAAAAATAAAGAGGCTGCGCCATCCCAGATGTTGGGTTAAAAACCCACCCAGAAAAGGTCCAAGTGAAAGGCCGGAATAGACTGAGGCGGTGGCGATGCCTATGGCCCAGCCCCGTTCTTCCAGGGGAAAAACTGAGGTCAAGATGGCCATGGAGGTTCCGAAGGTCATGGCACTGCCGATCCCCTGGATTACCCTACAGGCAATCAGCATCGACCCGGAGAAGGAGAGGGCTGAGAGCAGGGAACCTATGGTGTAAATGACTGTGCCGGCTAAAAAGATTTTTTTTCTTCCATGAATGTCTGCAATCCGGCCAAAAGGGAGGAGAAACATGGCCGAGGCCAAGAGATAGGAACTGGGCACCCAGCCCAGGGTGACGGCATCTATCTTGAATTCCTGTCCAATGGTAGGAAGGGCAATATTGACAGACGAACCTATGAAAGGGACAATAAAAGAGCTTAGGCAGGCGATGATGAGGACGGTTCGTTTTAGTCCGGCTTCAGGATCAGCCAAGGGAAGGTCCTCGCTTTAGCATGAAAAAATTTTAATTATTATTAGTGCGAGTTACGCGTTTTAGGTTGTGAGTTACTGGTTGGAAAACCAAAGACTATTAAGACGGCTTTACCCCTGAATTCGCAAACCGAAACAGGGCAATTTCAATTCTAACTTTCTGAATGTTGCCCTTAGCCCTATGTCTAAGTACGGTTTATATAAAAGTTAACCAGGACCGGTAGCAGTCTGCTTCCCCTTTGACTGCCTTGAAGAAAATATCTTGTATTTTTTTTGTGATGGGACCGGGACGTCCTTTGCCGACCCGGCGGTTGTCCACTTCCCGGATGGGGGTGATTTCAGCGGCTGTACCGGAAAAGAAGGCTTCATCCGCCAGATATAACTCGTCCCGGGTAAATCGTTCTTCGATTACTTTCACGCCCATGTCTCCGGCAATGGTCAGGACGGCATCACGGGTGATCCCAGGCAGGATGGAGGTGAGGGGGGGCGTTTTGATCTCCCCTTTTTTGACCAGAAAAATATTTTCTCCGCTGGCTTCAGAAACATAGCCTGCGGTATCCAACATGATGGCTTCGTCAAAGCCATCCCGGGTCACTTCTCTTTTGGCCAGGATCGAATTGACATAGTTGCCGCAAGTTTTGGTTTTGGTCATCATGACATTGACATGGTGACGGGTATAAGAAGAGACTTTAACCCGGATTCCTTTTTTAAGCCCTTCATCCCCCAGATACGCCCCCCATTTCCAGGCGATGATTGAGACCCGTATGGGGTTATCTTTGGGATGGACGCCCATAACCCCTTCCCCGATAAAAACCAGTGGACGGATATAACCCTCCTTCATATGGTTGATTTTCAGAATTCGGCAACAGGCATCCTGTATTTCTTTTTGTGTAAAAGGGATCTGTATTTCCATAGCATGGGCCGAACCGAATAATCGCTCCACATGCTCCGGAAGCCTGAAGATCGCCGACTGACCGTCAGTACACCGGTAACAGCGGATTCCCTCAAAAACCCCCAGACCATAATGCAGGGTATGGGTCAAAATATGAACTTGTGCCTTTTCCCAGGGGACAAACTTACCATCCAACCATATTTTTTTTTCTTTTTCCATTTTTTATCCTTTTAACCGGCCTATAGCGATAAGTTCTTGTCGTAATCGTTCCCGATTGGCCGGGCGCATGGGCACTAAGGGGAGTCGAAGCGGTCCAGACGGAAGACCCATCATCTGCATGGCCTCTTTCACCGGAACGGGGTTGGTTTCTATGAATAAGGTATTGACCAGGGGCAGGGTCTTATAGTGAATATCCCTGGCCTCGGCCCATTTTCCTTCTTTTAGTAACTTACACATCAGGGTATATTCCCGGCCGATGACATTGCCTACAGCACAGATCACCCCATCTCCGCCCAGGGCCATCAGGGGATAGGTCAAGGCATCCTCCCCGGATAAGACAAAAAAGGTTTTTCCTTTTCTTTTCGTTCCGGCGATGATTTCCATGGTCTGGGTTATATCTCCACAGGCATCTTTGAGCCCGACGATATTGTCTATTTCGGAAAGTTTGATCAGGGTTTGAGGATCGATATTCCTTCCGGTTCTCCCGGGAATGTTATAAATAAATACAGGTAGTTTTGTGTTTTTTGCTACAGCCTCAAAATGGGCCAGCATCCCGTCCATGGTTGGTTTGTTATAGTATGGAGCCACCTGAAGCGTAGCATCGGCGCCGACCTCTTCGGCATGTTTGGTCATCATGATCGCTTCCTGGGTACTGTTGGACCCTGTTCCGGCTATCACCGGAACCCGACCCCGAGCCTCTTTTACGGTAATTTCGATGACCCTATTATGTTCCTCATGATTTAGGGTTGGGGATTCACCGGTGGTTCCGCAGGGGACTAATCCATTAACCTTTTCCTCTTCGATCAGATATGTAATCAGGCGGCGAAGCCCGTCTTCATCCAGAGAGAAATCACTTTTAAATGGGGTAATCAAGGGAATGTGGCACCCGGAAAAATCTTTTATCGTCATCGCATACCTCCTAAATTGGATGTTGGCTTCAAGGATTTTGTTTTGAAGAAGAAGACCGGGGATATTTTAAACAGCCAAGGTAAATTCGCCGGCCAAGCTCTGTCCGTCCATTTTCTAAAAAACATAGACGAATGGCCGAATCTTGTCAATATCTTAAGTTATTTTAATTAGTATTGCAAAAATAAAATTAATAATTTAGACTAAAAGCCAATTTTGGTCAAGATGGCAAGACAAGGAGGTCTACATGAGGCTTCGTTTCCAAATTATCTTTCTGTGTGTTTTTTCCCTGTTGATAGGCGGGTGCACCACTCTTCAGACCTTGGACTTAAAGTACTTACCGAGCAATCCTCTCCCGTCCACTCACAACCAAATAAAGATAGCTGTTCTCCCCTTCGAGGATACCACCTGGAACGGGCAGGAAAATCCTAATTGGGTAGGGCAGGCATCTCTCTACGGGATGAAACTATTGGGACCTACAAATATATCCTATCTGGTTACCCAGAGCGTTAAAAAGGAGATGGCTACCTACGGTTATCAATTAAGTTCAGATGAGATCTATACGATTCAAATCAACCGATATGATATTAACACCCTGCTCAGAAGAGTCCCACATATTCAAGTGGATTTTTTGATCGGAGGGGTTATTTCTCATTTTTTTGTCCAGCAGGTAGGTCGGTTTATTGCTGAGATTGAAATAGAGACCTACATGGTGAGGCCTCCTCATGGAGATGTAGTCTGGAACAAAAAAATCGGCCACCGCGAGGTCCGGATTCCTTTCCCTCCGGACACCTTTGCTTCTCAAAGTCAGGAAATATTGAACAATCTCCTGGATAAGACTTTAAAGGATCTTTTTTGGAATTCAGATTTTAGACTCCAGACCCTCAGCGAAAAGAAATAGGCCGGTTTTGTCATTTCAAGCCGTTTAATACTAAAAGAAAAAATTGGATATTGGCAAGAGGCTATAGGCAAAAGGGAAACCTAAATCGGGAAACTTGTTGGCTCCTTGCCTCTCGTTGTTACTAATGCATGGGAACCCGGGTTAAACAGATTATCCATCTGGATATGGACGCCTTTTATGCCTCGGTAGAAATGCTGGATAACCCGGCATTCAGGGGCCAACCGGTTATTGTCGGTGGTCCTAAGCAAAGAGGCGTGGTTTCCGCCGCTTCTTATGAGGCCCGAAAATTCGGGGTTCATTCCGCCCTGCCCATGGCCGAGGCTATGCGTTTGTGTCCTCAGGGTGTTTTTTTGCCGGTACGTATGCCCCGTTATAAAGAGATCTCCGATCAGATTTTCGAGATCTTTCTCCGCTTTACTCCTCTGGTGGAACCCCTTTCCCTTGATGAAGCCTTCCTGGATGTAACCGCTTCCATACGGCTCTTTGGGTCGGCGAAGGAGATCGCCAAACAGATCAAAAACCAGGTTCAAGAGGAGATCGGGCTGACAGTTTCTGCCGGGGTTGCCCCTTCGAAGTTAGTGGCCAAGGTCGCCTCTGACCTCAACAAGCCGGACGGTCTGACCATTGTCCCTGAAGGAAATGTGCAACAATTTTTAGATCCCCTTCCCATTGAAAAACTCTGGGGGGTCGGGAAAATGACCCAAAAGGATCTTTCCCTGCTGAATGTAAAAACCATAGGAGATTTAAGCCGGCTTCCCAAGGATCTGTTGCGCAGGAGATTCGGGGGGCAGGGGCTTCAGCTATTTTATCTTTCCAAGGGAATCGATGACCGGGAGGTCCAACCGGAGAGAGTCATAAAATCCATTGGTCGGGAAGAAACCTTTCCGGAAGATATCCTGGTCAAGGAAAAGGCCAGGAAAGAGGTGTTGGTTTTAAGTCAACGGGTGGCCAAGCGATTAAGGAGACACGGGAAGGCCGGTCGGACCGTAACCCTTAAGGTGACCTATAATAATTTCACCCGGATCACTCGATCCCTGACCCTGCTTGCGGCGACGGATGACGGGGCAACAATTTTTCGGGTGGTCACTGACCTGTTGGAAAAGACCGAGATCGGTAAAAGGCCTATCAGACTCCTGGGAGTTTACCTTTCCCAGTTGACCAAACCGGGAGAAGGTCAGTTGTTATTGTTTAACCAAACCAATGACATAAAGAAAAGGGGCCGGCTTAACCAGGCCCTGGATACCATTCAGGACAAATACGGGGATCAGGCTATTTGTTCGGGTAGGCTGTTGGAAGATTAGATAGTTACCTTAACGCTTCAGGACGTTTATCTTTAATTTTTCTGAAACACGAGATCGACCCATTCTGTCTGGACGATACTGGATACCGGATGCTTGATAAAACCAAAAAACTGATTGGGTCCAAACCTGGCGATACCGGAGTAAAATCCGGCAGCCGGCATTCAGCCTCTATTATTCAGTATCCAGCATCCAGTATCCAGTCTCTATTAGGCGAATCAATAAACAAGTGTTTATGATCGAAAGGTCCCTTTTCCCCAGTAAGGAACTTATTTCCTGGTTTCAAAAACATCAAAGAGACCTGCCCTGGCGAGCCGGGCGGACCCCCTATGCCACCTGGATTTCGGAAATAATGCTTCAGCAGACCCAGGTTCAACAAGTGGTGCCTTATTACCTCCGATTCATGGTTCGATTTCCAACCATCCAGACCCTGGCCAAGGCGCCGATTATAAAAGTGCTCAAGGCCTGGGAGGGGATGGGATATTATAGCCGGGCCCGCAATCTCCATCAAACAGCTCAAATAATAGTCAAGCAGTTTGCAGGCGAAATCCCCTCCGATTTTCAGGATCTTCTCAAGCTGCCCGGTATCGGCCGTTCAACGGCCGGGGCCATTCTCAGTCTGGGCTATAATAAACCTTTTCCGGTCCTGGATGGAAATATCCGAAGGGTGCTGATACGGTTTTTTTATATAGATCTGGACCCGGGTAAAACCGATACCATTAATAAGCTCTGGGGTGTTATCCAAGGGATCATTCCCCTAAGAAAAGCCGGTCGGTTCAATGAGGCCCTTATGGAATTGGGGGCCTTGGTCTGTCATCCCGATAATCCAGATTGTATCCACTGTCCTCTTAAAAAAGATTGTCTGGGATTTCGCTCCGGACACCCGGGAACCCTTCCAGTTAAAAGAACCAGGAAGCCGATTCCCCATTTTGAAGTCACGGCGGCGGTCATTCAAAACAGGAAAAAGATTCTGATAACCCAACGTCCGGAAAAGGGGTTATTGGGTGGTTTGTGGGAATTTCCCGGGGGGAAAAAAGAACCCGGGGAATCCCTGGAGCAATGTCTTGAACGGGAAATCCGTGAAGAATTAAATATTGCCGTCAAGGTGGGAGAATGCTTTATCCGGGTCCGTCATGCCTATACCCATTTTCGCATCACTTTGAATTGCTTTTTCTGTCGAAAATTAAATGGCCGAATCACCCCCATTGGGGTCATGGATTTTCGTTGGGTATCTCCCGAAGAACTGGATCGATTTCCATTTCCCCGAGCTGATCAAAAAGTAATTGAATACTTAAAGGAGAAATTTTCAGCTTTTCAAACTTGAAATTTCTGAAAAAAAATCTAAAGATCTCAGGGACCCAACCTTTTTACCAACTCAGAATCGACTTTCCCTTAAAAACACTCCATTCACTGTATTTACTTTTTATGCTTAAGGGCGTATAACTGAAAATAATCAGTCTGTTTTCAGCGCGCCCCCTAAAAATGAATTCGGAGACCGATGTGAATCCAGACCTTCCTTTGGAAAAAAAATTAAAACAGTTGGTTGAAATTTGTTCCGCCGGACCGGGCATAATGGCCTTGCTGGTCCTGGTAAGCTGGATTTCCGGAAGGCCGATGTTGGGTGCTTTTGGCAGCAGCTATATGCCGATGGCTCCGGGGACGGCCGGATTGGTTCTGTTGTTAAGCTGCGCCTTTTACCTCCAACAGCACCGACCGGAAAATTTGGTTTTACATCGGTTTGCCTTTTTTTCGGTAAGTTTTACCGGGGGCATCGCCCTCCTGATATTGGGGCAGTTTCTCTTAGGGTTCGACCTGTCGCTGGACCAAAGGCTGCCCTTCTTTATCGGGCAAACTGATAAGGCAGGGGACTTTTCCCCTGTTATAATGACTTCTCTGACAGCCCTGGTTTTCCTGGGGACCGCCCTGTCCTTTGGGCTGCAACTTACCACCCTGGGCAGAAATCGACGATATCGACAGGCCGCTTCATTGCTGGCTCTGTCTATTTTCTTTTTTAGCCTGTTGACCTTGTTGAGCTATGGAGTCGGGGCGCCTTTGCTGTCCGGCGGTCAAACCTTTCCCATGGCTGTTTTGACGGCTGTTTCTTTTATTCTTCTGAGTCTGGGCATCCTGATTAATTCCGGAGCCGATACCTGGCCGATCTCCTGGATCTGGGTAGGTTACAAAAACCTTCACCTTTTAACCTCTATCCCGTTTTTTAAAAACCCCTTGGCCGTCTTTTTGTTTCTCTTTACGGTCATCAGCATTGCAGGATTCTTTTATTTGAAATATCAGGTGACCCAGTTTCGTCGGG
Organism: uncultured delta proteobacterium; assembly: GCA_963782435.1. Taxonomy (GTDB): domain Bacteria; phylum Desulfobacterota; class RBG-13-43-22; order RBG-13-43-22; family RBG-13-43-22; genus RBG-13-43-22. Next base: position 103,237 of record CAWAKF010000049.1, on the reverse strand, counting down.
CCGCTCGGCAGGAACTGACCGCAGTTGCGGAATTGAAAGTCAATCAAGTATCAAGGTGGTACAAAGAAAGGATGTCCGATGCCGGTTATTTTTTTGAGTCGCCGGAAATTTCAAGATCGGTTCAATCCTTTTTGGCAGACCCGATCTCTCTTAAACCACAAACCGATGTTTTAGCCTTACTAACTTCCGCCCAAAGAAATTTCAATTATACCCGGATCTTGCTCCTTGATCAACATCGACAGAGACGTTTGACGGTTCCTCAGGGAAAAGACTGGCTAAGCCCCAAGGACCAATTGTTCGCGGAGCAAACCCTGCAGACCAATAAGATTCTGGTTTCCGACCTGCATTTTTGCGGTAAGGTACCAGGGAAAATAATCCTGGAAGTTTTTGTCCCCTTAGGGGCCAAGTCCCGGAAAGATGATATTTCATTAAAGCCGATAGGGGTATTAATGCTGGAAATCAATCCATATGATTTCCTCTTCCCCTTTATCCAGACATGGCCCTCTCCCAGTCTGACGGCGGAAACCCTGTTGGTCCGTCGGGAAGGTTCGGAATTGGTATATTTGAATGAATTACGTCACCGAAAAAAAACCGCTCTGGTTTTCAGGCTGCCTATCAGTTCAAATCGAAATTTGCCGGAAGTCATGGCAGTGCTTGGCCGGGAAGGGCCGGTAGAAGGAAAGGATTACCGCGGCGAATCGGTGTTTACGGTCCTTCGGTCCGTTCCGGGTACCCCTTGGTTCATCGTGGCTAAAGTGGATCGGAAAGAGGTTTATCTTTCTTTACGAAAACAGGTCCTGATAACGAGCATTGCCATTCTGATCGCTTTTTTAGCGGCAGCCCTGGGTTTAGCGCTTCAATGGCGTCAACGCGATAATCTGCTGCTCCGAAAGCAATTGGCCATTGAGAAAGAACGCCAGATACTGGACGAGCGCATCCTGTCTCTGAACCGGCAGGCCAATGACATCATCCTGCTGATGGACCAAAGTTGGCGTATCCTGGAGGCCAACGACCGTGCCCTTCAATCCTATGGTTATTCTCTGGAAGAACTTCAGGACATGAGAGAACCGGATTTGAGTCCACGGGGTGCTCAGGCGGAAGTTCGTCAGCAAACCGGAAGAGGCGAAATCTGGGACGGCATAATTCTTGAAACCGTTCATCGGCGTAAAGACGGCTCCGAGTTTCCGGTGGAAACCAGTGTTCGGGCAGTAGAAATAGGGGGGAAAAGATATTATCAGAGTATCATCCGCGACATCACCGAACGCAAAAAGGCTGAAGAAGAGTTGCGGGAAAGTGAAGAACGGTTTCGCCATCTTTTTGAAAATATGGGCAATGCAGTGGTCGTCTATGAAGCGGTTAACAGGGGAGAGAATTTTCTGATCAAGGATTTCAATCGAGCGGCGGAAAGAATTGAAAAAATAAAAAAAGAAGCTGTGCTGGGGAAAATGGTGACCGATGTTTTTCCCGGGGTTCGGGATTTCGGAATTTTTTCAGTTTTTCAAAAAGTCTGGACAACCGGGCAACCGGAACGTTTTCCGGCCGGACTTTACCAGGATAACCGCATTACCGGGTGGCGGGAAAACTATGTCTATAAACTGCCAGCCGAGGAAATCGTTTCTATCTACGATGATGTTACCGAACGCAAACAGGCCGAGGAAGCGCTGCGAACCTCGGAGTCCTTTCTCAATAGTATCATCGATCAGAGCCCTTCTCCCATGTGGATTGCCGATAATCAAGGCACTCTCATAAGACTCAATCAGGCCGGCCGGGATTTATTGAATGTTTCAGAGGAAGAGGTGGTCGGCCAGTATAGCATCCAGAAAGACACGGTCATGGAAGCCTATGGACTTATCCCACAGATCAGGCGTGTTTTTGAAGAAGGAGAGACGTTGCAGTTTGAAATTCAGTATGACAGCGCCCGCCTTAAAAACGTCCTTTTACGGAAATTCGTCTTTGTATACTTGGATGTTACTATTTTCCCGATCAGGAATGGGGAAGGCCGGATCACCAATGCGGTCATTCAGCATATGAACATAACCGAGCGTAAACAGGCGGAAGAAGAAATTATCAGGCTTAATGCCGAACTTGAACAGCGGGTCATCGAACGTACCGCCCAACTGGAAGCGGCTAATAAGGAGTTGGAATCTTTCTCTTATTCCGTGTCTCATGACCTGCGTGCCCCTCTGCGATCGATCGACGGTTTCAGCCGAGCTTTATTGGAAGATTACAATGCCTTGATCGATGAACGGGGACGAACTTACCTGGACCGAATACGCGCCGCCACGGGACGGATGGGATTGTTGATCGACGATTTGCTCAAGCTTTCACGGGTAACCCGGGGTGAAATGAAACGCACCCAGGTGGATCTCAGCCGGTTGGCGGAAGCGGCGGCCAGAGAATTACAGGAAACACAACCGGAACGACGGATAGAATGGGTGATCGCTCCCCGGGTCAGGGCCGATGGAGATGAACGACTTTTGGAAGTAGTTTTGAAAAACCTTTTAGGCAATGCCTGGAAGTTCACAGCCAGTCATCCTTCCTGCCGCATTGAATTCGGTATTCAGGAAAAGGAAGGTTTCCCGGTCTATTTTGTCAGGGATGACGGTGCCGGCTTTGATATGGACTATGCCGTAAAACTCTTCGATCCCTTTCAACGTCTGCACAGTCAGGAGGAGTTTGAAGGAACGGGAATAGGATTGGCCATTGTCCAACGTATCATCCGTCGACATCAGGGGCAAATCTGGGCCGAAGGGGCCGTTGAACAGGGTGCGGTCTTTTATTTCACCCTGGGAGAAAAAAAAGAAAGAATTTAAAAGGAAAACAAAAAATGGGAATCCCTTTGCATGTTTTAATTGTTGAAGATTCTGAGGACGACACCCTTTTACTGCTCCGGGAGCTTGAAAAGGGGGGCTATGACCCGATTCCCCAGCGGGTGGAAACCCCTGAGGCCATGAAGGCGGCCCTGAAGGAAAAGACCTGGGATATCGTATTGAGCGACTATCACCTCCCGAGGTTTACCGGTCTCCAGGCTCTTTTACTTTTTAAGGAAGCAGGAATCGATATTTCCTTCATCCTCGTTTCCGGAATGATCGGTGAAGAACTGGCGGTGGAGGCCATGAAGGCCGGAGCCCATGATTATATCATGAAAGGAAACCTGTCCCGACTGGTTCCGGCCATTGAACGGGAGTTGCGGGAAGCTGGGAAACGGCGAAAGCACCGTCAAATGGAATATGACCTTCAAAAGGAAAAAGACCGGGCCGGCTTGTTTTTAGAGATTGCCGGGGTAATGATTGTCGCCAATGACTTAGAGGGGAAAATTACCCTGATAAATCGTAAAGGGTGTGAAATACTGGGTTATCCCAAAGAGGAAATTATCGGGAGGAATTTCGGGGATTTTCTGCCCAAGGACAGCCGAGAAAGACTAAAAGGGGTTTTTGAACAAATAATAGCCGGTGGCATAAGGGCATTTGAATATATTGAAAATCCATTGATGACCCGAGAAGGGAAAGAAAGGGTGATTTCCTGGTATACCACTTTTATCACCGATGAATCAGGGAGGGTTGCCGGTACCCTCAGTTCCGGGGAGGATATCACCGAGCGGAAAAAAACAGAAGGAGAACTTCGGGAATCCGAAGAACGGTACCGGGAACTGGTCGAAAATCTCAACGATGTGCTTTATCTTTTTGATGAGAAAGGCCTGATCCGGTATGTCAGTTCGCCGGTGATATCATTGTTGGGGTATACCCCTTCAGAACTGTTGGGCCGGAATTTTCATGAATTTGTGCACCCCGAGGATCAACCTTATGCACGGAATCAGTTTCAGAAAATACTTTCCGGCCATTTTGTGCCCGGTGAGTTTCGGGTTATGAAAAAATCAGGGGAAATCGCCTGGGTCCGGTCATCGAGCCGGGCCATAGTCAAAGGGGATAGGGTGTTGGGACTCAGGGGATTATTGACCGACATCTCCGATCGCAAAAAGGCGGAAGCGGAAAGCCAACGCACCTTGATGAACCTTCGAAAGGCCATGGGTGGGATCATCCAGGCTATGGCCACTACGGTAGAAACCCGGGACCCTTATACGGCCGGGCATCAACGCCGGGTAGCCAACCTGGGTCGGGCCATTGCCCATGAGATGGGACTGGGAGAGGAACAAATCGATGGGATCCGCATGGCCGGCACTGTCCATGACCTGGGCAAGATTTCCATACCGGCCGAGATACTCAGCAAACCGACCAAGTTGTCTGATATTGAATTTTCCCTGATCAAAACTCACCCGCAGGTGAGTTATGACATCTTAAAAGATATCGATTTCCCCTGGCCGGTGGCCCAGACGGTTTTACAGCATCATGAGCGTATCAATGGGGCCGGGTATCCTTTGGGTCTCAAGGGGGAAGAGATCCTTCTCGAAGCCCGAATTTTGGCCGTAGCCGATGTGGTGGAGGCCATCGCCTCCCACAGGCCTTACCGACCGGCCTTTGGGATCGATGTCGCTTTGAAACACATTTCTCAACAAGGGGGGATTCTTTACGATCCGGCCGCAGTTGATGCCTGTTTGAAACTTTTTGAGGAGCAAGGGTTTGTGTTGGAATGATACCGATTTTTTATTTCTGATTGCCAATTTCGGATTTCGGAATTCGAATTTCAAAGAAGCTTTTTGCAAAAGTCCGTTGCTATTAAAAATGGGTCAGCCATCTTGCCTGACAATAGGATGAAATCAATAGATGTTTGCCGAGATGGCTGACCTATCAAATGAGAAATTCTTGTTAGCTTTACTTTTATAAGAACCTTCAAAGCAAAACAATTTAAATCCATTTTTTTCTTTTGAAATAGAAAAGCATAAAGACGGCTACGATCAGCATCAGGGCCAGGACCAGGGGATATCCCCAAGGCCATTCCAATTCCGGCATATATTTGAAATTCATCCCGTATAATCCGACGATGAAGGTCAAGGGAATAAAAATGGTGGCAATGATGGTCAGGACCTTCATGACTTCATTCATCCGGTTGCTGATGCTGGAGAGGTAGATATCCATCATTCCCGAGAGCATGTCGCGGAAGGTTTCAATGTTGTCTATAACCTGAATGGTATGATCGTAAATATCCCTCAAATAAACAACGGTGGATTCTTTGATCAGAGAGGATTCTTCTCTTTCCAGACTCCCGATCACCTCCCGCAATGGCCAGACGGCTTTGCGTAAAAAAATCATTTCTCTTTTTAATTGGTGGGTGGCTTGCAAGGTGGCTGGGCGAGGGCTGGTGACCACCTCTTCTTCCAGGAATTCGATCTGCTCTCCCAATTTTTCCAAAACGACAAAATAATGATCGATAATGGCGTCCAGAATGGCATGGACCAGATAATCCGGCCCCATCTTTCGCAGGCGGCCCTTATTGTTCCGCAGGCGATCCCGAATCGGTTCAAAAAGGGGACCTTCTTTCTCCTGAAAAGAAAGAACAAAATTCGCTCCCAGGATGAGGCTGATCTGTTCGCTTTCGACTTCCTCCCCCTGGCCATTACCCAGAAAGAGGGCTTTTAATACAATATACAGGTAATCGTCGTAATCTTCCATTTTGGGACGCTGATCGGTATTCAGGATATCCTCCAGAACCAGCGGATGTAAACCGAAACACCCGTTCAGTTCTTCCAGGACCTCCACCTGATGCAGGCCGGTCACATTGATCCAGGTCACCGTGGAGTTGTTTTTAAAAAGGACACATTCCTTAGCCTGGATTATTTCCTTTTCCTCCACCGCTTGCTCATTATAGCTGAACAAGGTGATCCGTGTTTTTTCGCTTTGTCTCTCGCCGATATGAATCGGGGTCCCGGGTGGAAGGCCGGCCTTTTGGGATCTCTTTTTTACAGGTCTAGGCATGGGATGGCTCCTTGGATTTCCTTTAAATTGCTTGACACGTTGCCGGGGCTTTCTTAGAATAACCTTCTTGCGTTCGGTGTCAACTCATAAATGCAAATACAAAAACATCGTTCAGCATTCATGGTCCGGCGCAAGCCAACCTAAGGTTTAATACCAAAATAGAATTCAAGCTCATTAATACGTATTTGGAATTTCTGTCTTTTGCTCTGAATTCCGAATTCACTAATTCAAACGAAACCGGATTTGGGTCTATGGCCCAATTGGATCTACTCGAAGGACTGTTAGCCCAATAAGGGTCGATCCCCGGCTGATGAAAGGATACTATGGATTTTTTCTTTGAACCCAAGGGGGTGGCTGTCATTGGGGCCACACCGGATCGTTTTGGAGGAGGACGTAATCTGTTAATCAATTTGAGCCTGGGGTATGACGGTCCCATCTATCCAATCAATCCCAAATATGATGAACTCTTCGACAAGAAATGCTATCCCTCTATTTTAGAAGTGCCTGATCCTATCGATCTGGCCCTTATCTTCATCCCGGCCCGGGCCGTTCCCGAAGTTCTGAAACAATGTGTCGCCCGGGGGCTCCGCGGGGCCATCCTCGAATGCAGCGGCTTTGCTGAAATCGGGGCCGAAGGGAAAATCCTTCAGGACCAATGTCTGGACATTGCCCGGAAAGGGGGACTCCGCCTCTGGGGACCTAATTGTATGGGGCTCATCGATCTCTCCAAGAAATATGTTTTCTCTTTTATCCAGCCGGAATCCTGGGAAGGGACCTTCAACCCGGGAGCCGTTTCCCTGATTGTCCAAAGCGGACTCTTATCCGGTGGATTTATTACCACCCTTATGGCCAATAAGAGTTTAGGTCTGGCCAAAGCCTGCTCCATCGGCAATAAGTGTGATGTGGAAGAAACCGAGTTGTTGGAATATTTTTTAAAAGATCCAACCACCAAGGTCATCGCCATGTACCTCGAATCGATTCCACGAGGGCGGGAATTTTTTGACCTGGCCCGCATCTCTCAAAAACCGATTGTAGTCCTTAAAGGCGGAAAAATGCCTTCCGGGGTCAGGGCCTCGGCCAGTCATACCGGCTCCCTGGCCGGCAATTATGAAGTGGCGCGTGGTGCCCTGGAACAAGCCGGTGTGTATTTGTGCGATGATTTTTTCGAAATGGTGGATATGGCCCGCTGCCTGGAAAAGGGTTTTCCTCTTCCCCGGTTCCTTGACAGAAAGCCCCAGATTGCTGTCTTGACGTACAGCGGGGCGGCCGGGATTGTTAATTCGGATCATCTGGAACAATACGGGCTGGCCCTGGCCGAATTGTCTCCCCAAACCCTGAAACGATTGGAAGAAATCTCCCCCCCCTGGATGCCGATAAAGAATCCGGTGGACTTTTATCCGACTATGGAACAAATGGGCCAGCGTAAGGCCTATGAGGCCGGGATTGCCATCCTTCATGAAGCACCGGAGGTGGATGGGATTATTGTCCACATGTTCCCACCGGCCGGGAGCAAGACCACCAAACTGGCTCAGATGCTTTCGAGAATTCCGGAATCAGGTCCCCAAAAACCGATCCTCTTCTGGGTATTTGGATCAGGCGAAGGCTATGAAAATACCCGCTTGACCTTGGAGGAATTGGGTTATCCTGTCTATTTTGAAATTCACCGTCTCAGCAAAATCATGGCCCGGCTCTTTGAAGACCGACAAAAGATACCGGGTTCCGCCTTGCCGATTCTTCCTATCATCTCCGACTCCTTAAAGGAAGAGATCTCCGAAAGGGGAAAGACAGGCACCAGGGTCCTTGACGAACAGGAATCAAAAAAGTGGCTTAAGGAGGCAGGTTTAACCGTGGTGGAAGAGGTATCCGCCGCCGGGTTAAAGGAAGTTTTGGCGGCAGCCGACGATTTGGGTTATCCGGTGGTTCTCAAAGGCCTTCAAGAGGGTACAATCCATAAAACCGAGGCCGGGCTGGTTCGACTGAACTTGAATTCCCCTGAGCAAGTGACCTCCGCCTGTCAGCAGATGGGTTTTGAGGGAAAGAGACCTTCATCGTTTTTGGTGCAGCCCATGCTTAAGGGAGACTTGGAATTGATCGCCGGGATTATTCGAGACCCTCAATTCGGACCGGCTGTCATGTTGGGCCTGGGCGGGGTCAGGGCCGAGGTTTATAAGGATGTGGTTTTCCGGCTGGTGCCACTAACCCGTTCGGATGTCTATCAGATGGTATCCAAACTGAAAGGACAAGTCTTGTTTAAAGGATTTCGAGGGTCTGCGCCAGTGGATATGGATCTCCTGGCCCAATGGCTGATCCGCTTAGGAGAGATGGCCTTATCTTTTGATCAGATCCGGGAGATCGATGTTAATCCCTTGTTGGTTGTGGATGGCAAACCTGTGGCCGTGGATGCTTCCATTATCTTAGGATAAGCTTCACGGACTCTTAACTGTCCTATAGGAGAAAAGGGGATTTTAGAGGGTAAAGGTACTTTTTCTGAATTAAAAAAATAAGGTACCATTAATACCGTTGGTCGACTTTTTATTTAAAGGGGGAATTGAAATGGAAAAATCTTTTGGTAAAGAAAGAAGAAGATACCCGAGGTTAAGTGCCAACTTTGTCGTCAGTTACAAAATTAAAACTATCCCCAATGATTATGACTTCAGTCAAACCAAAAATGTCGGCCAGGGAGGGGTGCTTCTGACTACCAACCGGAAATTTGCTGCCGGGACACAATTGGCCTTAATGGTAAAATTTCCCTTTGTTCCTCAGCGCATAGAAGTATTAGCAACCGTGGTTGATTCCAAAGAGATTGCCAAGAACGTGATTTATGAAACCAGGCTTTCTTTTGCCGATTTAAATAAAAAGTTTTTTCAGGAACTGGGTGAATTTATTGAAGAGCGATTGGGTAATAAATAATTGAATGGGGGCCCAGGGGACCCATAAATCTGGTTTTCCGCTTCTGGGGAAGGAGGTGAAAAAATTCAGCAAGAAGCCCGCTCCCCGATTATAAAGATAGTGAGGCAACAATGACCGAGTTTCGTTCCAACTGGAAATTTAAATGTCAGGCACCGGAATCATTGCCCGAGGTGCTGCACATTTTGGGAATGACCACTCTGGCCGATAAGATTCTTGCCGGGGGAACCGACTTGATATTACAAATGAAGCAGGGGATTGTCCGTCCCTAATCAACTCGAATTAACTGTCTCGTTTTTCCCCTTAGCCCTTCGTGACCGGCGATTTTTTTGCTTGCGTAGCTTTTCAGCCTGCTGTTGATGGAGGTTTTTACCGCCTTGAAGGGCTTCCACTTTATCGGCCAAAAGCCGCCAGGCCAGAAAGCGGTTTAAGGCCTGGGAGCGCTCTTTTTGCATCTTGACCTCCAGACCGGTTGGCAGATGTTTTAAATAAACAGCCGAGGAAGTTTTGTTGACTTTCTGTCCACCCGCCCCTTGGGAACGGATGAACTGTTCGATTACATCCTCTTTCCGGATATTCAATTTTAAAAGGGTTTCCTGCAGGGCCTCTTGTTTTTCAGGACTGACAGACATGGCGTTTAAAAAATAACCGGCAGCTTTTGAGGCAGGATCTGAAACCGGGCCGGAAGACGCCCCACCAGTTCACCGTCCAAATCGATAAAAACCTCTTCATTGGAGGTCATTTCGATAGACCGGGTCTGGAAGGTCCTGACCTTGGGATGTTCGGCGATCGTTCCCCGGTAAAGACGGGTGATATTGGCCAATACCTCCGTTTTTGACACATCACCGATAATCACCAGATTAAAAAACCCGTCGTCCAACCGGGCCTTGGGGGCAACCCACATCCCTCCGCCGAAATACTGGCCATTGGCGACTACGATGGAACTGGCCCTTATTTCAAAATCTTCTTTTTCATCAAGAGCGACATGCACCCTTTTATTTTGGTATTGGAACAGGGTTACCAGGAGTCCTTTTAAAAAGCTGAGTTTTCCCCCCAGTCTTTTGGAATGACTGTTTACATAGCGGACCAGGTCTCCTCCGAAACCTACATCCGTTACATTGACAAAATGCCGTTGCGCCGGACGGCCCTCCAAATCTGTAAATTGAACGTGCCCGATATCGATAGGTTGGATGGACCCTTCTCGGGCCTGCCGGGCGGCATCAGGCAGGGAATGGGAAATTCCCAGGGTACGAACCAGATCAGCGCCGGTGCCATTAGGCAAAAAGGCCAAAGCCACTCCGGGTGTGGGACGGTTCAAGAGGCCATTGGCCACTTCATTGAAGGTGCCGTCTCCGCCGTGGACGGCAATGGTGGTAAAACCGAGGTCAACAGCCTTCTGCCCCAGTTCCCGGCCATGACCGGGGTGGGTGGTGTGCCAGGCTTCAAAGGGAGGCAACTGGTCCCGCAATATTGTTTCATTGCCGGACCATTGCCGGCCTGTTCGGCCATCGGCACTGGCCGGGTTGACAATCACGATCCAGGAAGGATGGTCTCCCATGGTTAATAATTCTGTAAGGCCTGCCCGACTTTTTGACCCAGTTGGAAGGCGGCTTCGATTCCCTGCGGTCCGGGAACGAACTGGACCTTTAGACCAGGATCAATCAAATCAAATTTCATCTCTTCCAATTCTTTATTGATCAGTTTCACCGCTTCACCGCTCCAACCATATGAACCGAAGGCGGCGGCAATTTTTTTGTTGGGCTTCAGACCCTTCATGTAAGTCAGAAAATCCATAACCGTCGGAAAAAGACCGTTATTCAGGGTGGGGGATCCCACCAGGACCGCTCCGGCATCCAGGATTTCGGTCATGACGTCGCTTCGGTGACTGGCCCTCAGGTGCATGGGTTTGGCCTCAACCCCGGCCTGGCATAAACCATCCACGATGGCCTCGGCCAATTTTTGGGTGCTTTGCCACATGGTATCATAAACGATTACGGCCTTCTTTTTGGGTTTCTGCTGACTCCATTCCACATAGGCCTTTATGATTTTTGTCGGGTCCTGCCTCCACATGATCCCATGATCAGGACAAATCGTTCGAATCGACAGACCCATTTGAGTGATCTTTTCCACCAACTGCAGGACCAGGGGGGCATACAAAAGCAAAATATTGGCGAAATAGGTCCTGGCATGAGGCATGATGGTCTCTCCCATCTGGTCGTCAAATCGTTCAGGACCGGCATAATGCTGACCAAAGGCGTCGCTGGAAAAAAGCAGTTCCTCTTCTTTTAGATAGGAAAACATACTGTCCGGCCAGTGAAGCATTCGGGTTTCCAAAAAGGTCAGGCTCCTCTTTCCCAAATTTAACACCCCGCCGTTCGCCACCGGTTGGTAGTTCCATTTTTCCGGGAAATGAAGCGAGAGATTCTTTTGCCCCATCTTGGAACAGTACAGGGGTTTGTCCTCTCCGATTTTGTGCATAACCCTGGGCAGACCGCTGGAATGGTCCATTTCGGTATGATTGCTGATCACATAATCAATTTTTTTGGGATCGATGATCTGGGCGATATTATCCAGCAGGTGATCGGCGAATTCTTTTTTGACTGTGTCAATCAATGTGACTTTGTCGTCCAGAATCAAATAAGCGTTATAGGTCGTTCCCCAGGGAGTGGCATAGCCATGAAAATCCCTCAGATTCCAATCAACAGCCCCCACCCAATAAATACCTTTGATGATTTCAATCGGTTTCATAATTTTTACCTCATAAGTCTGAGAATTTATCTCTCTCTTTTTCTAAGAGGCAAGCTCAGCCGCCTCTGGCCGGACGATGCTGGATACTGGATTAAACTACCGATGCTGGATAAAAACAAAAAGCGATACTGGATTCTGGATAATGTCAATCAAGTATCCAACTTCGGTCATTTGTTTTTTTCCAGTATCCAGTATCGGCATTTTATCCAGCATCCAGCATCACTTTTGGAGGATCGGGCTTAAGAAGCCAATTGCAAATAGGTTGGGCTAGATTTAATCTCCTTCCGGTGCCGGTGAAAGAGGCAGAGAAATTTTGGCTATGGTCCCTTTCCCTTTTTCACTGTCCAACCCCAGGGTGCCGCCCGGATGTTCTTCGATAATTTTTTTGGAAACGCTAAGACCCAAACCGGTTCCCCTTTGTTTGGTGGTAAAAAAAGGGGTAAACAACTTTTCCCGGTCTTTGGGTTGGATCCCTGGACCGTTATCGGAAATGCTGATTTCCGCCCGGTCAACCAACCGTCTGGAAAGGATGGTCAAGCTGCCCCCCCCCCTCCATGGCTTCCATGGCGTTTTTTACCAAATTCAAAAAAACTTGTTTTAATTTTTCAGGATCTCCTTCCACGAAAAGAGGTTCTTCGGGTGTCTCTATTTGGAGGGTTATATCCGCCACTTTACAATCCTCTTTAGACAAAGAAAAAATTTCCTTTAACAGGGCATTGATATTCACCTGTTCGAAATTTAATTTTTGAGGATGGTATACTTCCTTAAGCTCCCGAATAAGATTTTCCAGGCGCTGCACTTCGTCGGTAATAATTTTCAGTTTGGACCGGCTCTTCTCATCCTGGATCGTCCGTGAAAGCTGGTTGGCAAATCCCCCAATCATGATCAAAGGATTTTTAATCTCATGGGTGATCTCGGCCACGAGTTGGCCCAGGGTTGCTAAACGCTCGGATCGGGCGACTTGTTCCTCGAGGGCCTTGGTTTCAGTCAGGTCGCGGACGATCCCCGTGAAAAAAAGTTTCCCTTCTATTTCCGAAACGGAAAAAGAAATGGAGATAGGGGTCTTCTCTCCATTTCTCCGTGAGGTTAAAAATTCGGTCTGATGGCCGATCAGTTTGGATTTCCTGGTTTCCAGGAATCGTGAAACCGCCTGTTTGTGGCCTGTTTCACACTCCGGGCTAAGGATCAATCCCAAATCCTTTCCGATAACCTCCTCGCGGGAATAACCGAAGATTTTTTCAGCGGCCTTATTAAAAATGATTACTTGATGGTGTTCATCAATGGTAACAAACCCCTCGTTGGTATTTTCCGTTGCCTCCCGAAGGATAATCGCTTCCCGGTCAGAAGAGAGATTCTCCCCCTTTATCTGCATTCGGCGTCCGCCTGTTATTCCGGTTCAAACTTATCTTTGGTGGCCCCGCAAACCGGGCAGGACCAGTCATCCGGCAGATCCTCAAACCGAGTTCCCGGTTTTACCCCATTGTCGGGATCGCCATTAGCCGGATCATAAATGTATCCACAGACCGAACAGACATACTTTGTCATTGTTTGATTCTCCTCTCTTACTGTTTGTTAATCGATCGCCTCATACCCTGCTTTTTTAATCTTATCTATAATCAGGGCCTTGTCAACCGGTTTTGTTTCATTAAATACCGCCTCGCCTTTCTCAAGATCGACGGCAACATTCTCAAGTCCTTCGACCTCTTTTAAAGCTTTAGTTACTGCCATGACGCAATGCTGGCAGGACATGCCTTTTACTTTAATCGTTGTCATGATGATTTTCCTTTCTTCATAAGTGGTCTAAGGTGCAAGGTTGGGAATTAAGACCCTCTACGCTTCGCACCATGACCTTTTTCATTTTCCTCTATTTTTTATATAAGGGCGACATGGCCCTCAAGGTTTGCACCACATTCTTCAGAACCGTTAAAAACCGTTCGATTTCAGCCTCGGTGTTTTCCTTCCCGAAAGTGATGACCAGTGTCCCCTGGGCATCGGCGAAATCCCGGTTTATCGCCAGAAGGACATGAGAGGCTTGAAGAGCGCCGGCGGCGCAGGCGGAACGGGTAGAGACCAGGATCTTTTCTTCGTCCAGCATGAGGACAATCCCTTCCCCTTCGATATACTGGATGGAAACCGAAACCAGATTAGGCAGGGAGAGTTCCGGGTGTCCGTTGATAAAAATATCTTCAATCTGATCTTCCAGCCCCTGGATCAGTTTCTTTTTCAGTCCGAGGCAATGGCTCATGCGGGATTCCATGTCCCGGTGGGCCAGATCGGCTGCCGCCCCCATCCCGATGATGCCGATAAGGTTCTCGGTACCGGCCCGTTTATTGTTTTCCTGAACCCCTCCATCCAATAAAGGCCACAGGCTGGTTCCTGAACGGATATAAAGACCACCCACGCCCGAAGGGCCGTAAAACTGATTGGCCGAAAAGCTCAATAAATCCACCCCTAATTTTTGAACATCCACAGGGACTACGCCAACAGAAGTCACGGCATCACAATGGAAGGGGACTTTCTTTTCCCGGGTGATCCGGCCGATTTCTTCGATGGGCTGCAGGGTGCCGATCTCGTTGTTGCTGTGCATGACGGTAACCAGAATGGTCTCTTCTGTAATCGCTTTGGCAATTTCTTCAGGGTTGACCCTGCCGGTTTCATCCACGCTTACTGAGGTCACCTTGAAATCCATCATCCGCAACCGGCGAAGGGTTCGAAGAACGGCATTATGTTCAATGTTGGAGGTGACAATATGCTTCCCTTTTTTGGTGTTGGCCAGGGCCACACCTTTGATGGCCTGGTTAATGGACTCCGTTCCACCGGAAGTAAAAATGATCTCCTGTGGGGAGGGACTGTTGACCAAACGGGCCATGGACTCCCGGGCTTTTTCCAGGGCTTCGGCCGCCAGGTCCCCTACCTGGTGAGGGCTGGAAGGGTTGCCGTAATTGGCATTTATGGCCGCAATCATCGCCTCCTGGATTTCCGGCAAAAGGGGGTTGGCGGAGAGATAATCGAGATTGATCAGTTTCATTGGTCACCTTCCTTGATTATTCTAATGGAGCTTCTTCAGCATTTTGCCACATCCGACACAGAACAGGTCTTCTTCGGTAACTTCTTTATTGCAGTATGGACAGTGGCATTTCCCGTCTTCTGCATGATCATGTTCGTGTTTTTCTTCCCGCTTGGGTTTCGGGCGGATGATCCCGGCCTTTTTGTCCTCATAATCCTGGATGGCCAGGTGCAGGGCATCCGCTCCCAGGTTGGAGCAATGGAGTTTGTTTTTGGGCAATCCCTCCAGGGCTTCGGCCACGGATTTGTTGGTTATTTTTTTTGCTTCAGCGAGGGTCTTCCCTTTGGCCATCTCGGTGAGCATACTGGAGACGGCAATGGCCGCCCCGCAGCCGAAGGTTTTGAACTTGATGTCTTTGATGATATCCTCTTCGATCTTCAAGTAAATGCTCATCATGTCCCCGCATAAAGGATTGCCGATTTCGCCGAGTCCATCGGGATTTTCGATCTCTCCGACATTTCGAGGATTTTTAAAATGATCCATTACAGTACTCGAATACATGGTTTTTACCTCCTGTTCCATTTTTGGTTCATTGCAGGATAGCCCTTTTCTACGGTAATTCTTTGAATTAAGTCAAAGATAGTAAATAATGTCGCCTTTTTTTCTAACCAACTCGGTAAGGGTATTTTTAAATTCTAATCATGATGGAAATACTTGTAAAGGGGCACCGGGAAGTTTCTGTTTATTGATCCGGAAAGGTGAAAGGTCCGGTGCGCCTTTAATACGGGAGTTTGGTCAGAGGTCGCCGTTCCGGAACATAGGGATGGGACCCTTCGGTCTCGTTCCATTGTTTAGAAACATAAAGATTACAGTAACAACTGCCGAATTCGATCACATCCTGGGTCCGGTAAACACAAGGACAGATGATGTCCTGGTCAAGAGAGCGGTCCCCGGAAGCCAGTCGGCAGGGACAGCACATATACCCATAACGTTCCTTATTAAGAAGGAGAGAGTCAAGCAACTCGTTGACCCGGTCTGAATCTTTATTGAAAAAGTAACCCTTAGGTTCTTGGGCCTTTTTTAACATTTCATAGAGTTCTTGAGAATTCATAGGCCAAGGGCTCCTCTGATTTCATTTTCTTTAAAACCGATTATTATCCGGTCCCCGATGAGAATAGTTGGAAAGGAAGTGTTTGGATTATATTTTTTTATCTCTTCAATTATTTCGGCTCGTTCTTGTCCCTGGAGTAGATCCACATCAATAAAATCGTATTGGACTCCTAATTCATTCAGGAATTGTTTGGTATGTCGACAGTGACTGCAAGAACTCAGGGTGTAAAGTTTGACCGGCGGCATAATTTCCCCCTTAATTTGGTTTGATGGCTTACCTTTAAGTATACCAAGGGTAAAGATATAAAAGCAATTTGTTTCTGTAACGTTGTTTTTTTATGAGGAATGCGGGGTGACGAATAACAAAAATAATCCATTTTCCGGGTTCCCGGTCATTCCACACCCCACTTTTATTTATAATACCAGCGGGCCAAACGGTCGGTGGAGATTCCTGCTAAGTAACCGGTTAAAATAAGTTGATTTTTTAAGCTTGTGCGCCAGACCCCATGATTCTTCCAGCGCCTCGAAGAGGTGACGATCGACACCGGGGCAATGGCAATGCCTCCCTGATGTCGCAGGCGTCGAATCAAATCCACATCTTCCATAAGAGGAATTTCAGCAAACCCACCCAGGGCACGGAAGCGGTCGGCCCGGAGAAAAATCCCCTGATCTCCATAGGGCCACTGCAAAGCCCGGGCCCGCCAATTTGCCAGACGTTCGATGAACCGCAGGCCGGGTAAGGGGGGGTGGAATTTAAGCTGGAAGGCCCCGGCGGAAACCCCCCTCCTGGAGAGGATAGAGGAGATATAATCGGCAAATCCATCTGGCAGGAGGGTATCGGCATGGAGGAAAAGGAGGAATTTTCCCTTGGCCTCCCGAGCCCCAACATTCATCTGTCTGGCCCTCCCTCGCGGGGATGAAATGGTCCTGGCCCCGGAAGAAGCAGCTACCTCCAGGGTGGTATCATGACTGGATCCATCGGCAATGATGACCTCCATCCCAGGCGATTCGGGGATTCGGGCCAGAGTGGAGGTTAGATGGCCGGCTTCGTTCAGGGTTGGAATGATGATGGAAAGCATGGGGTTCAATTCGGGTTGCATGGAAACGCCTTGAAATATTTTTAAAATAGATAGGTCATCGGGGCGATCAATATTATCAAGAGGGCCGGGATGAAGCGGCTCTTGACCTTGTCGGCCTCCGGGTAGGGGGTGAAAAGAATCAATCAATCCGGAGATCCGTTCGTTGGGATCAAAATTGAAAAACCCCTTTGCAGATAACGTCCTGTGCCTCAGGAACAGATTGCCCCGGCTCAGGTGAAACCGGCTCCGGCCGTGCAGGCATAACAATGGTCGGAGACGGAGATTGACTGACCTGGGATGGGGGCCGCGGTCATTTCCGAGACATGGATTTTTCGACCCCCCAGGAAAAGATTCCTGGCCATATTGAAATCACAATCAAAAAGATACCCGTCCCAGGAAACGGATACCGTGGACCGGCACATAACTCCAGCCAGGGCAACCGGATTGAAGGACCGGAACAACTTTTGTTTGTAAGAATCCTGGGTGTCGGATTGAACGAGCGTATGAAGAAATCGGCCCAAGGGGACATTGGTAAAGGTGTACAGATGGTTGAAGGTCACCGCCCATTGATCTTTCAGATTGAATCTAAAATTCCTTTCAGTTTCTTCCTGTGAAGAAGGTAGGTTCGTCCCAGAGGGATTTACGACCAGATTCAGTTCCAAATCGGATCCCTCCTGACCGTAACCCAGGGTATTCAGGGTTTGCAAGGCCCGGATCGATTTTTGAAAAATTCCCTGACCCCGTTGGGCATCGGCCTGATCACGGTTCAAAGAGGGCAAGGAGGCGATAATCACCACCCGGTTCTCTTTTAATAGAACCATCAAGGAATCCCGGCTTCCATCGGTTAAGGCCGTCAGGTTGGAGCGAAGCATTATCCTGGGTATGGATGAAGCAATTTCTTGGATTAATACGGGCAAATGAGGATTTAACTCCGGGGCTCCGCCGGTAATGTCCACGATCTGAAAATTTCCCCTTCGGGCAAAGGCCGCCGTCTCCTGAACGGTTTCAGCGTTCATTAACTCCGAACGATGAGGGCCGGCTTCGAGATGGCAGTGGCGACAAGCCTGATTGCACAGCAATCCCATGTTAATTTGTAAAGTGGTGGTTTTGAGGCGAGCGAGTTGGAATTGATGCTGGGCCAAGGTCCGGGAAAAAGGCGGGATGACCCTGTGTATATCGGTTGTAGGGATTGAACTTTCCAAAAAACACCTCGGGAATTATTCTTAGAGTCATCATTGCTTTTGACTTATTGAATGAGACGGCAAAAAGTATATCAGGGTAAGGGCATTGAAACAATGTTTAGTTGGTGTGCCCCCCCCCTCTTTCAAGGCCATCGGTAGTTGACCCTCCAGGACCGGTTCATTCGGCTGTGACCATGTCTCAAGGGCTGCCCATGGCTTAAGGTATAGTTGCTATGTCCATGATTTCCATTAACTGTGGCAAAAGAGCTTTAACAATATTTTTCATTTAAAGATCAATTCATCCAGAAAGAGGTGCGGGTTCTTTTTTAAATGTCAGCAGTATATCCCCGGTTTCCACGGCCTGACCCGGCTGAACCAATACCTTCTCCACCTCTCGGTCTTCGGGGGAGGCCACAAAACTTTCCATTTTCATGGATTCGATACTCACCAGGTCCTGCCCGCGATAAACCCGGTCTCCGGGTTTGACTAAAACCGTCACCACCAATCCGGGCATGGGGCAAAGGAGTTCATTCTGGGCCGAGGCCGTTTTCGGTTTCGGCATATATTGAGATAAAGCCCATTCCCGGGGGGTGTAGATTTCAAAAGTGCGGGTAAGTCCGCTATAGGCGACTCCGATAAAGTTGCCCTCGTATTGAAGACGAAACATGGGGGCATATTGATCGATCTTCAGTCTCAGCCGCCGACGAAAAAATTCAAATAACGGGGTTTTGACCTGGTACTTGGACTTGTTGACCCATACCGTCCATTCCCGAGGAACACTTTTTTTAAAGATACGTATTTCAAAACGATCCTCTTCCGCCTTGACCGTATAATCAACCCATTCGGAAAGCCCGTGAGCCAGACCTACATGTGTGGCCATGGGTTTTAAGGATTCCCGAACCAGGTTATTGCGATTATGATAGACCATAGTTGCGGCGATTACCATAAAGTGAAGGACTTCGTTAGGCCAAGAAAGTTTTCTTCGGCCATTCTCGAAATGCTCGGATATGAAATCGGTGGATAGCGATCCGGCGGAAAAGGACGGATGGGTCAAAACGGCATTGACAAAATCCAGGTTGTTGGTCACTCCTTCCAGGTGATACCCGTTCAAGGCCTGGACCAAGGTTTCTCGGGCTTCCTCTCGGGTTTCTCCCCAGGCGGATACTTTGGCCAGGAGCGAATCATAATAGACACTGATCAGGCTTCCGGCCTCAATCCCGCTGTCCAAGCGGATATTTTTCCCTTTCGGGACCGCATACCGGGTGATCATCCCCGTGGCCGGAAGAAAACTCCTTGAGGAATCCTCGGCACAGATTCGGGCCTCCATGGCCCATCCTTTGAATTCCACTTCGTTTTGTTGGAAAGGAAGGGGTTCCCCGGCACTGATCCGGAGTTGAAGTTCAACCAAATCCAGGCCGGTGACCCATTCGGTCACCGGATGTTCCACCTGAAGACGGGTGTTCATTTCCAAGAAATAAAAGGACCCTTCTCGGTCCAGCATAAATTCCACGGTACCGGCATTGATGTAGCCGGCCTCACGGGCCAGGGTACAGGCCCATTCCCCGATTTTTTTCCGTTGGGAACCGTCCAACGCCGGGGAAGGGGTTTCCTCGATGACTTTTTGATAGCGCCGTTGAACGGAACATTCTCTTTCCCCGAGATGAATCACCCGGCCGAAAGAATCGGCCAGAATCTGAACTTCTATATGCCGGGGTTTTTCAATGTAACGCTCCAAAAAAATATGGTCATCCCCAAAGGCCTTGCGGGTTTCTTCCTGACAGGTTTTCAAAGCGACCTGTAATTCTTCGCGATGGTTGACGATCCGCATCCCTTTGCCGCCGCCTCCGGCCGCGGGCTTGAGTAATAACGGAAAGCCGATTGTGTCGGCCAGATCCTCTATTTTATGAAGGTCGGACAAGGCCTGGGGCGGCCCGGGGACCACCGGCAAACCGGCTTTTATGGCTAGTTTTTTTGAGGTGATCTTATCCCCCAACAGGGCGATAGCCGAGGCCGGAGGACCGATAAAAATCAAGCCGGCTTCCGAAACCAGCCGGGCGAATTCTGCGTTTTCGGAAAGGAATCCGTACCCGGGATGGATGGCCTGACATTTTTCCTTTAAAGCCAGGGCAATGATTTTTTCTTTATTCAGATAGGAGTGTTCCGATCTGGCCGGTCCTAATAAAAAGGCCTCATCCGCTTCCTGAACATGAAGCGATCTGGAATCTATTTCCGAATAAACGGCCACGGTCCTGATCTTCAATCGCTTACAGGTCCGGATTATCCGAATAGCTATCTCTCCTCGATTGGCAATGAGGATTTTGTCGAACATAAAAGGCACCTCACAAAGGAATATTGCCGTGTTTTCGTTCCGGCTTATTGATCTGTTTACCTTCTAAAACCTGGAGGCCTCGAATCAGGCGATGACGGGTTCTTCGAGGAAAAATGACGTCGTCGACATATCCCCTTTTGGCGGCCAGAAAGGGATTGGCGAAGGTTTGTCGGTATTCTTCGGTTTTTTCTGTCAGAAGGGCTTCGGGATCGGGGGCTTTCTGGATCTCTTTGCGATAAATAACCTCGGCCGCACCCCTGGGACCCAGCACGGCGATTTCGGCCGTCGGCCAGGCGTAATTGATATCACACCGGATATGTTTGGAATTCATGACTACATAGGCCCCGCCATAGGCCTTGCGGACGATAACCGTAATACGGGGAACGGTGGCTTCCACAAAGGCATAAAGCAGCTTGGCTCCGTGCCGGATGATTCCACCGTGCTCCTGTTCCGGTCCGGGCATGAAACCGGGGACATCCACCAGACAAATCAAAGGAATATTAAAGGCATCACAAAACCGGACAAATCGGGCCGCCTTATTTGAGGCATTGGAATCCAATACCCCGGCCAGGACCGCCGGCTGATTGGCGATCAGGCCAATCGTCTGCCCACCCAGACGACCGAATCCACAAATAATGTTCCGGGCATAACGGGCTTGAATTTCCATAAACTCGGCCCCATCAAGAATACTGTGAATCAGGACCTTCATGTCATAACTTTGATTGGGGTTGACGGGGACCAGATAGTCCAGGGCCGGGTCGATCCGGTCCGCCGGGTCCCTTAAATCCAGGATAGGCGCCCTTTGCCGGTTATGGGAGGGAAGATAATTGATCAGGCGTCTCACTTCTCTCAGGCAGAGAATATCGTTGGGAAAAACAAAATGAGCCACTCCGCTTTTCTGATTGTGAACTTCGGCCCCGCCCAGATCCTCGGAACTGATTTCCTGGTGGGTTACGGTTTTAACCACATTTGGCCCGGTGACAAACATGTTGGAAGAATTTTCTACCATAAAAGTGAAATCGGTCATGGCCGGACTGTAAACCGCCCCACCGGCACAGGGACCCATGATGCAGGATATTTGGGGTACCACACCGCTGGCCAGGACATTGCGATTAAAGATTTCCCCATAAGCGGCCAGGGCGTCAACACCCTCCTGAATGCGGGCTCCCCCGGAATCATTAAGACCGATGATCGGAGCCCCGACCCGGACGGCATGATCCATGACCTTGCAAATTTTTTGAGAATGAGCTTCCCCCAAAGACCCACCGACCATGGTAAAGTCCTGGCTGAAGACAAACACTTCCCGGCCGTCGATGGTTCCATGTCCGGTAATCACGCCGTCCCCCGGATAGTTGCGCTCTTTTCCGAAGGCCCCGCCCCGACCGGTTTTCAAAAGGTCGAATTCTTCAAATGACCCTTCGTCCAACAGCAGATCAATCCGTTCCCGGGCGGAGAGTTTTCCTTTTCGATGCTGAACAGCGATCTGATCCGAACCGCCTCCCTGGATGGCTTCAATACGCATCTCCTCCAGGATATTCAAGTTGTCCTGGAAGGGTTCGGAAGACTCTTTGGGAAAGGATACCGGAATTGTTTTCTTTTTGGTTGAAAGTTTTTTTTCTGGGTCCGTTTTCCGATTCATATTTTCTCCATTAATTGATAATAGAAGGGCCGTCCGTTTTCCCTTGCTGTCTTTGCTGACATTCGGCTATCATATTTCTCTTATAACAAAAGAAAAAAAAGAAGTCGAGATATTACCCGATGTCAGTCGGTAGGGGTTGGTTTTTTTTTGATAAAAAAGGGGGAGGCCCTCTAAGGTACTCCCGGAAAATCAGGAGGAGAGGTTATGACCGAGAAAAAAGAAGATACTAAAAAAGTGGAAGAAAAATTGATGGCCCTGGGGCTGGTCCTGCCGCAACCGTTCAAGGCCCCGGCCGGGGTAAAATTGCCTTTTTCCTGGGTTCGGGTTCGGGGGAACCGGGTTTTTATCTCCGGTCATTCGCCCCAGAATCCCGACGGTTCCATCGCCAGACCCCTGGGTAAGGTTGGGGCCGAGGTTTCATTGGAACAAGGCTATCAGGCTGCCCGCCTGACCGCCCTGTCCATCCTGGGTGATTTAAAAAGGATCCTGGGGGATCTGGATCGGATTGCAGCTTGGCTTCGGGTTTTCGGAATGGTCAATGCCGCTCCGGGGTTCAATCAAATGCCTGCGGTGATCAATGGTTTTTCGGACCTTATTTTTGAATTATACGGTCCTGAACGAGGGGATCATGCCCGTTCAGCCGTAGGTTTGGCCGAACTGCCCTTTAATATTCCGGTGGAGATCGAGGCTGAGGTGGAGATTAGCGATTAACAAAAGAAGGGCCGGGGGAAAACCCGGTAGGCCGGCGGGTTTTAAATCGTGCTTGAATAATTGAAAGGATGGCCGACCTTAAGAATCCTCCTATTTCGGCCTATTAGGTCAAATTAAGGGATATACCTTTTCAAGTTATTTTGGGGCAAAAATTGTTTGTTAAGAAAATATTTATCATTTATAATAGGTTACAAAGAACTTGGGAGGTTGAAGAAGTCATAACTCATCAAAAATAAAAAAATGGTCGGAGCTGCTTTCCCAAACTGAAGTCTTGGATCTGTAGGGTTAAACAGAAAAATCTTAGAATAACTTATTCGTCTATAGGATACAAAATGAAAAAAATAGAAGAAAATTATCAACACATAACAGATGACAAGCGTTTGTTCGATATTCGCTTCTGGCAATCGCAAGGGGATCTTGCTATTTTCGAGGCAGTAACGGAAATGCTAAATGACTATTTTTTAATTCGAGGACAAAATGCTGACGAGTCCAGACTTCAGAGAACTATTGAAACTTTTCGAAAAGAATAAGATTCGCTATCTCATAGTGGGCGGATATGCTGTTATGAAATATAGTGAGCCGCGTTTCACAAAAGACCTTGATGTTTTTGTGGCGACTGATCAAGGTAATGCGGAAGGTGTATATTCAGCCTTAAAAGAATTTGGCGCACCGTTGGAAAATCTTACTTCAGATGACTTTGCACACAAAGGATATTTCTACCAGATGGGAAGGCCCCCTTTGAGAGTCGATATTATGATGTCGATTCCCGGGATAGAATTTGATGAGGTCTGGAAAAATCGGGAGGTGGTTCAACTGGACGATCTTAAGATTTTTTTCATTTCACGATCTGACCTTATTCGGGCAAAAGAAGCAAGCGGAAGACCGCAAGATAAAATCGACGCAGAAAAGCTCAAAGAAGCTGAACAAATGGATATATAAACCTGGAGGCTGTTGGGTTTTAAGGTTGCTGACGTTCGACGCTCCGGGGTATCTCAATATCCTATAAGTAAAGTTGTTACTCCGCCCCAGTTTTACGATGGTAGAACGAAAAACCCCAAATAAATGCAACTGACCTGGCAAAATGGCTTTCCATACCGATGACCACCATGTTGGTCTTCTATATGAATATGACAATTGCTGCAAAGCCCACATTTCAAACGTAGGAGGCCCTCATGGCCGGTAATATTAATGGAAAGATTAAGATACTTGGTTTTGCCGGAAGTCTCCGGAAAGGCTCCTTTAACAAAATGCTTTTGCAGGCTGCGGTGGAGGTTGCCCCGGAAGAAGTGGCGTTGGAAGTGTTCGATCTTGAAGGGATCCCCCCGTTCAACCAGGACCTGGAGAAAACCCCCCATGAGAAAGTAATAGCATTTAAAACCAAAATAAAGGCAGCAGATGGGCTTCTCATGGTGACCCCGGAATATAACTATTCTATCCCCGGTGTTTTGAAAAATGCCATCGATGCCGCCTCAAGACCTTATGGGACAAGCCCTTTCGAAGAGAAACCCATAGCGATCATGGGTGCGTCAACAGGAATGCTCGGTACGGCCAGGGCGCAGTATCACCTGAGGCAGTCGATGGTTTTCTTGAATGCCTTTCCCCTGAACCGCCCGGAGGTTATGGTGCCTTTTGCCGGAAATAAATTTGATACCGAGGGCAGGCTTACCGACGAAACCACACGGGAAAAGGTGAAAGAACTTCTGGTTGCCCTGGTCAAGTGGATTAAAAAACTCCGGTAGGCTGTTTTGTTTTCTTGTGGTGGATAGCATAAATCTGGCGGGATCAGCCGAACAAAAAGACGGGATCTGTTTATTCCAATCGAAATCCAAGGTCCCCAAGGCCGATTCTCTTGCATTCAGGTCTAAGAGGGTATATATTGAAGTGAATTAGTTGCCAAGAGCCTTTTAAAAATTGATGATTTGGCCCGCAAAGAACTCTAAACAACTTTTTTGCGGGTTTTTTTATTTTTGACTTCCCCTATTAGGGAAAAATCAAGGCCATTCCGACAAACCAGGAGGTATGTGGAATAATGAACAAAAAAATTTATGTCGCCAATCTATCCTTCCAAACCACTGAACCTGAGATTAGAACCCTTTTCTCCAAAGCGGGAGAGGTTACCTCGGTCAAGATTGCCAAGGACAGACAGACCGGTCAACCGAAAGGGTTTGCCTTCGTAGAGATGTCGACTCAATGGGAGGCCCGGAGGGCCATCTCCATGATTAATCAAGCCGAGTTTAATGGGAAAAAGTTGTTGGCCAAAGAGGCCACAGTCAAACGGGGCTTCGGCGATAGATAATAAACCCCGATCTTGAAAAAGTCCGGGGCGTCGCAATTCCTTTGTTGTCCGGGACGGTTAGTCAATGGATACGGTTTCGCTTCGGACGCCTCGGAACGGCAGGCTGTCGCCTTATTGGTCCCTTTATGAGGCAATCAACCATCGACATTATGTCCATCGATTTTGTAATACACAGATAATATATCAACAGTAGAGACCCGACTCTCGCCTTCATTTTCCCGGGAAATCCCTCAAGTTAACGCAACCGATTCAATTCCAGAAAGTTCCTCTGACATCCGTTGCTCCGCATACCATAAATCATAGGCCTGCTGCATACGCAACCATAGCCCAGGACCGTTGCCGGCAAACTTACCAATCCTAAGTGCCATTTCCGTGGTAATCGGATGGGTGCAAGCTAAAACACGGTGCAACTGCTGGCGGGAAATACCAAGCCGTCTGGCGGCTTCACTAACAGACAGCCCCAGGGCTTTAAGGACATCTTCGCGTAAAATTTCGCCGGGGTGAACCGGTGGCCTTTTCAAAGGGCGCTTAACTAAATATTCTCCCATATTATTACCCTTAGTGATATTGTTCGAGATCGACTCTAAGCACTTCGCCTTCTTCCCACTCAAAGGTGAGGCACCATGGTCCATTGATGCCACTGATCGTAGGACTCGATGTCCCATGCTCGGGTCGTTGCAGTTGTCAGCATATCTAAAAGGAGAGCGTGTGCTTTCTCCTTCCGTTCTTTAGCCTTGTCTCCCTTGCCTATGCCATCGGCTGTCCTATTGAAATCTAGGTAAGATCTCCAAACGATCTCTTTCAGGCCCGGACGAGTGGAGCCATTGAAAAGAAAGCTGATGAGAAACCTGCGATGGTCATCGATCATAGGGGTCTGAAATTCACACGGCATCGGTTCCTCCAGCGAAAGTAAGGTTACTTTGTCAAAATAGACTCTTGATAAATCGTGAGTTCAACATACGCATACAAGAAAACACAAAATACGAATGCAAGGAATTCGATGCACAACCGTAGCCATACTGAAAGACCGCCACTAATGAACCAGACAAACAATGCGAGTGGAAGAATGCCACTGCGCAAAAGACGCCCACGTTCTCGTCGATTCTTGATCTCGGCTCTTTTATATTCGCTCTCTGAATCGACTGCTGCAGAAACTGCTTCGCGATATTGCCGGTTGATTTCAGCATTGGGATAGCTTTTGAATCTCTGAGGGTAGAACAATCTGAATAGCTGCGGGCGAGGCCACAAAGATGATATGGGATCAATTATGCATCTACAGATGGCGACTGCAAAAATGCCTATGGAATAAGAAGCCGCGACGAATACACCACCAGAGACGAAGGCATTTGTCAACAATAAGGAGGCCGCAGAGCTGCATCCAGGTTCGAACATGGTTTTGGGTACCAGCGCGGTACAAGAACGAGGGTGGCCACCCCGGGAATAAGGTTCTCTACGTGAAGGTTCAAGCTCTCCCATTTCATAGCGGTCCTCGTAATGTGACTTTGGCGAAACCTAACAAGTTATTCTAAAGCTTCTGTATATATCACCAAGACAAGGGAGTCTTTAGGGTTAAAATTGATGGCTATTTGTTTTATGCTAATTGCCCAAAAACGTTCCCTTAGACCGGATCACATTTAAAGCATTATAGAAAATTTATAATTTTTTTAAAGTTATTTTTGTTCGTTGAATATTTCCCTTACGGATATAAAGTCATTTTTCAGGATATAAAGAAATAGGAGAATTCTTAATGCTATGCATCCCTTCAACATTTAGGTCAAAATTGAAAAATATTTCTGAAACAGGGCAAATATAATTGATGGGTGTTTTGATATTGGTTGTCAATTGAGAATCAGAGCCGAAGGCAACGACTGTTTGCCAGTGTGGATCTTTTGAGATATGGAACTGGGCCATGAATCTCCTTAAGATCTTGTAGAAGATGGGTTAGAAACTTAATTAATATAATATAACATAACCGGTTAATTTGTCAAGAATTCTCTAAAAATACCCCCAAACATTTCAGATTGAGATAGATTTTATGGTAGCTTGAATTATGAACCCCTTTTTGATAAACTAAAAAATGTTATCGAGTTATTAAGTGGGTAAAACAGTTCCCCCATAAAAAGCAAGGTCCTTTGGTTTGGCAAAACGGCTGGCCATGCCGGTGAGCACCAGGTTGGGTAAAAGGTACCATGAAAAAGAACGGGAAAGTCTTTTGTTTCTGTTTACTGATAATGCTCGTTTTTTTCAGCGGCTTTATTTGCGTGATGGCAGCCGAAACAAAACAAAATAAGGGCAATAGCCTTTCAGACCAGCCAATGGTTACAACTGAATCAGACCTGATCAACTTTTATGAATCGTCCAAATACCTCGTTATCGCGAAAGAAGTTTAAGGCAGAACGGGCACGGACTTTTTAATCAAATACAAATCAGGACCGGATCAAAAGTTGTCACGCAAATATATTTTGGGAAATAACGATTTCGAGATTAAGAATGAATGGGCTGAATATTTCGCCGGGTTAAATGGTGATCTTCTTATCCTTGACAGCACCACCGGTCCCGGGCCGAGCGGTCTCACAATCTGGGATTTAAAAAAAAGGAAAAAGGTTTATGAAGGCTCTTGGTCGGACCCGGAAGAAAGTAAGAACGATTCGTTGGTCTATTGGACGGAAACGGGAGAGGCAACCGATAATAACTGCCCGGAGCTCGAGAAATGGAAATCAGATGGATTAGAAGCCGCTATTGAAACAAAGGTTATACTTAACCTGTCCAATTTCAAAATTTCAAAAACACGAGAAACAAGATGCAGCCCAAGGTAATGAGAGCAACCTTTTATTTATCGAACATTCTTTGTTTCTAGACCATTTCAGGTATATAATGGTCGAAAATTTAAAACCAGGAGGAGGAATATGGACTTAAAGAAGATCAACGATGCTTTTAATCAGTACCTCCGCCCGCAGACCTTTCCGGTGGCAGTGCGGATGTGTTCCTCGGAAAAGGAGTTGCCTGAAAAGGTCCGTCTGCCCCAACGCGACATGGGGCTGACCATCTCACTGTGCCACGCCATCGCCATGGCCCGGCGTTATGGCTGGGTTATTGCCGTGGACAAAACCGTGTCCTGCTATGTGCCGGCTATCAGCCTGGGGTTTGTGAAACCGCCGCCGGATATCATCGATGGCTCATTTCAGGCCTCCCTTGGGCTGTGGGGAATGACCAAGGAAGCCGGCGCCGCAGCCATCGAAAATATGCTTAAATTCGAGTACGGGTTATACACCCACGCCCTGATCGCCCCGCTTGACCGGGCCGCCTTTGAGCCCCATGTCATCATCCAGTATGCCAGTCCAGCACAGCTCTGGGTGCTTCTGACCGGGTATCTCAATGGCAATAAAAAAAGCGGCCTGGACGTGCGGCTGGTGGCGGGAAGCGGCTGCACCAGTTACATCACCAAAACCATGCTTACCGACGAAGCGCAGTTTGTGCTGGTGGGGACGGGAGAGCGGCTGGTACCGCATCCGCAGGACAGTGAATGCGCTTTATCCATACCGGCTTCCAAGATAGAAAACACGGTCAAGGGGCTGGAAGAGAATTATAAGACCGGGGTATTCCGCTATCCAGTTCCTACGTTCATGCGTTATGACTCGCAGCATCCACCTGGATATAAAGAGATGCGGAGCCATCTCCTGGGCGAGGATTAGTCCCTGGCCACCTGAGACTCTTTACGGGAAATTCGTATCTGAGGGACATCCGAGGGATATTCAGAAGGTCTATGAAACGTCGGGCACCATTTCGCCCTTAAGGCCGCGGATCTGTAGTATTTCCAGCTTTTTCGGTCTCAAGGTTCAGTCATCGGTGTCCGGCTCTTCTTCCATATATCCCCTGGCCATTAAATAGCCTATGGCCCTTTCTTTCCGGCTGTATTTTGCAACCAACTCCTGAAAAGCCCGGCTGTGGTTGGGGATGATCAGGTGGGCCAATTCATGGACGATCACATAATCCCTTACCCAATCGGGCATGTCGGCCAGCCTATGGGAAAGGAGAATTTTCCCGGTTTTGAGGTTGCAGCAGCCGAATCTCTTGTTCTGGTTGGTTGAGTATTCAATGGAATCGATTTTCAGTCGTCCACCGAAATATTTCCGGTTCAACCTTTCCGCCGTTTCTTTCAGGTCTTTTTTACTATTTAATTCCCTTTTGAGCTCTCTGTTGATAATTCTTTTTTTGAGTTTTAAAATTGTTTTTTCAAGATCTTCATCGGAAATCCCTGCCGGGGCCTTGACCGATAACACACCCTTGTTAAGCTGGGCACTTATGGTCCTTTTTCTTTTGGGACTTCGGGTTATTTTTATTTCGCTGATGGTTTGGTCTTGTTGATTATCGGTCATTTTTTTTAGCCTGAGGTGTGGGATTACAGATTTAGTAGAATTCGAAGGCGATCTTCCACGGCAGCTATTGTCTCTCGTGACACCGGGCCCAGACGTTTGGAAAGTCTGTCCTTGGAAATGGAGCGAATATCTTCACACTTGATAAAGCTTTGTTTAAGGAGTCCTCCTTCAGAAATTTCAATAGGAACATGGAAGGGAATGCCCTTTGCCTTTGAAGTGATGGGTAAGACAACTATAAGTTCAGCCTGACCCTGGTTAAACAGATCCACCGAGATAACCAGGGCAGGCCTTCTTCCAAAAGGCTCGCGGCCCCTCGTAGGATTCAAATCAACCAACCAGACTTCTCCGCGCCTTGGTTCAGGCATATCGTTAGTCCTTCTGACCATCGGATAGGGTGGTTTCCCACTGTTTTCTTTCTTCCAGTTCCATCTTCCAGTTCTTGGGGTTTTCTTTTAAGACCGAATAAGCTTTGTTTGCTTCTTGAAGAAAACGATGGCGACGGTACTCTTCAATCGCAGCATCCAGGACGGTTTGAAGCGATTTTTTTTCCTGTGCGGCGATCTCCCGTAAAACATTGCTGGATTCTTTACTTATTCGAACCGTTGAACTTGACATGGCCGCTCCTTGCTGATTTTTTGTTTACGTATATGTATACAAAAAAGTAACTGAAACGTCAACAATTTTTCACCGGAGAGTATTTTTGAGGGCAGAGGTTTTTTATGTTCAAAATTAGGTTTTATTCCAGTCTTTTTCGAAAAAGCATGATAAAAATCGGAACAGATAAAATTACCGCTCCCGATGCCAAAGATAAAGGGGCGCCGATGAAGTGGGAGACGATCCCGGCCTGAAAGGCCCCTATGGGCATGAAGCCCATAAAGCATAAGGTAAAAAAACTCATGATTCTCCCCCTTAATTCGTTTGGAACCACTCTCTGAATAAAGGTGTTGATTGAAGCCACCTGCATAACGAGTCCCATCCCCAAAATGGCAAGAAACAAACAAGACCAGGCAAAATGAGTGGAGAAGGCGAAAAGTAATAACGATATTGCCAATAGGATGGTGCTGTAATAAATGAATTTTATAAAATCGATTCGATGGCTGAACTGGGCCAGCACATAGGCCCCGATAAAAGCCCCGAATCCGGAAAAGGCCATCAGGGTTCCCAAACCCTGTGCCCCAACTTTCAAGATGTCTTTGGCATATACCGGCATTAATATGGCAAAAGGCATGACAAAGGTGGAAGAGGTAGCTACCAGTATAAGGGAATAAAAAACTTTTTTATTGGCGGTGACATATTTGCCTCCTTCCAACAAGGCCTCTTTGACGGAACTTCCCCTGGCCCCTTTTGCAGAAAAGTCGCCTTTGAGAAAAAAGGTCCCCCAAATAGCCGGAATAAAGGTCACCGCATTAATGTAAAAACAGGCATCGATTCCGATTGCTCCGACAAGATATCCGGCCAGGGCCGGTCCGATCACCCGGGCAACATTAAATCCGAGGGAATTCAGGGCAATCGCATTTCCTAAAGACCGTATGTCTATCAATTCGACGATAAAGGCCATCCTGGTCGGGGAGTCGATCACATTAACAATACCTCCAATGAAGGCAACGACTATCAGGATTTTGAAACTGATTAAGTGCATGGAGATCAGTATGCCGATAAAAAACGCACCGGCAGAAAAAGCGATTTGGGTGGATATCAGGAGTTTTTTTCTGTTGAAATGATCGGCAATAAGTCCGCCGAAGGGGCTTAAAAATAATAACGGAAGTCCACCGACGGCATTGATCATCCCAAGAAGAAATTTGGATGCGGTCAGGTCGTAAACCAGCCACCCCAGAGCGGTTATCTGCATCCAAACCCCTATCATGGAAATAAGCTGGACACTCCAAAACAGCCGGAAATTGGCATGTTCAAGGGAGGCGAAGGCAACTGGAAATTTAAAATGGCTCATAATAGGATATAACGGCAAGCCCAGGCGGTCGAACCACCTGAATAGGAGAATAAGTATTGATTTTGAAGGGACATAAAGTCATGGGGCCGTCTGAGTTCAAAAAGTTGAATATCGTAGAATACCTTGTCCGGGATCAGATGTCCAAAGGTTTAATAAGGAGGTTCCTGAAAAAGGAAGGGGAGACAAATCCTTGACTATCATAGAATGGTAATGATGACCACCTCGGACGTGCTGCCGATCCGCATGGGCGGAGCCCAGGTCCCGGATCCGCTGGTGGTGTAAATCGCATAATCGCCCATTTGATGGAGGCCATAATCGAATCTATTATAAATCAAGGAGGTGAAGATCTTCATAGGCCACATCTGTCCGTTATGGGTATGGCCGGCAAGCTGCAAAGAGACCTTATATCGTTTGGCGATTTCAATCTGGGCCGGTTCATGATAGAGGAGGATGGCGGGTTTGCTTTGATCCATCTTCTCCAATACAGGCTGGATATCCTTTCTCCACCCCCTTTGAGGATAATCGATGCCGATCAACTGAACTCCGCCGAGATCGATGATTTCATCTCTCAAAAGTCTTATCCTGGTCTTTTCAATAGCCGATAGGACCTTATCGATTCCAAGATAGGTTTCATGATTACCGGTGATATAATAAATCGGTACTTTTATCCGGTTAAAAGGTTTTATTGAATTTGAAAGTTCGTCACCGGCGCCGTCAAATAGATCTCCGGTGATAAAAACAAAGTCCACCTTTTGTCGATTTATTACGTCGACAATCCTCCGGGATAAAGCCTCTCCATTCATGATGCCCAGATGGACATCCGATACCTGGGCGATTTTTTTGCCATGCCATTCCTCCGGAGCGTTTTTAATTGGGATGGAAAGAAATATAGTTTTCAACTGACCGGCATGGTATAGGCCGTAAGAAGTATAAAGGACGGCAAAACCCAGCAAAAAGAGGCCAAAGGTTTTCCGGTCGATCTCCGGGAAGAACCAATGAAGGATGGTTATCACCAACAGTCCGACCCCGAAGACGAGCAATAGATTGACCATGGTTCCCAGCCAGATCGCCGAACCATAGTAAAACCCATGGAGAAATTTGTGGGTGCTGAATTGGGTCCAGATAAAGGCCGTAATGAAACTCAAGGCCAGAAGAAGGAGAACGAGGGCCAATCCTAATTGAGTGGACCTGGTTTTTGGGCTGAAAAAATGGGTTAGAAGAAAGAAAAGTAAGGTATGGAGTCCAAAATAAATCAGCAGGGCAATGGAGATAAAGATGAACAGTTGAAGGCGCATGAATTCGAAAGGGTAATCCTGGAATGTAGATTCGTCAAGGGTAAAAAATAGATTTAGGGCAATGGGCTATAGGCAAGAGGCTATAGGAAAAACTTAATCGGAAAAACCTATTGCCTTGCCCATTGCCTCTTGCCCCGTTGAATTTTTTTTCATGCTTTAGAGTGGCTGATTTAAGGGGATTTAGAATCAGCCAACCTTTCCCGACGAATTTATCTTTTTTCCGATCTGGCGGCCGTAATCCTGGGCCATTTGGGTTCCCCCTCCCAGGGACATGGATTTCAATCGAAGGGGGTCGCCGACCATGTCCATTTTATATATATTCTTCATGGTCCCATAGATGCGGTCCAAGGCTTCTCCGCTCCAGCCGAAGGCCCCGAAGGCCCCGCCCGCCTTTCCCTCCAACTCAGCCTTTTCGGCTAAAAAGAGAAAGGTCTTCATGGATTGTAACATGTCTCCATGATAAGTCGGGGAGCCGAAGACATACCCGTCGTAGCCATTCAGGTCTGATTCTTTTTTAATAGTGCTCAGATCGGCTGTTACGGCTTCAACCCCTTCAAAACGAACCCCTTCGGCGATTCGTTCGGCAATATTTTTGGTATCCCCTGTCCTGGTGGTATAAACAATAAGTGCTTTTGGCATGATTTCTCCTTTATAGTCAACAGGTTTCCTGAGCTGTGGAACCGGGACCGGCCAAGGGCCTGAAATTTTTCTTGCCGGCCCCGCAGATCGGACACCGCCAATCGTCAGGCAGATCGGCAAAGCAGGTTCCTTTGGGGATTTTTCCTTTTCGGTCACCTCTGTCCGGGTCGAAAATGCAGCCGCAATTTACCGATTGGCATTGATACATTTCTTCTGGTTTGGCCATCAGTGTACTCCTGAAAAAATTAGATTAAAAGTTCATGGGTTAAGGATTAAGGTTTAACATCCCTTCAAGACTAATCTACCTTGGAAAAAGCTTTAGCCTTTGAACCGCAAACCGGGCAGGTATCAGGGGGCTCATTTTCACAGGTATAGCCGCAGACGGAGCAGACATAATAATCAACCGCTTTCGCCTTTCCCAGACTATCAAGGGCTTTTTGATAAAGATTGGCATGGACCTCTTCCACGGCATTGGCATAGGTAAAACTTTTTTCGGCGGCCTTATTGCCTTCCGCTTTGGCGGACTCGATCATTCCCGGATACATATTTTTAAATTCATGAGTTTCCCCGGAAATGGCTTCTTTCAGGTTTTCCGCTGTCTTTTTGATTCCACCCAGGGCGCGTAAGTGGGCATGGGCATGGACGGTTTCGGCTTCGGCTGCTGCCCGGAACAGTTTAGCGGCCTGGGGGTATCCCTCTAAATCAGCTTGTTTGGCAAAGGCTAAATATTTGCGGTTGGCCTGGGATTCCCCGGCAAAGGCTTCCATTAAATTTTGCTCGGTTTTTGACATGTTGTTTTCCTCCTGTAATCATTTATTTTATTAAAAATAAAAGGGTGATTCTTGTCAAGTTTTTAAAGGGTAAAGCTTGGCTGATACCGCCATGGCCTGATGCCGTTAAGCGGCATCCATAGACCTTCGATCGGCCATATCCATCAAGATCCTTTCCCGGGTCTTGTCAATGCCTAAAGCTTGTCTTTTTTTATCAATGTGTTCGATCATCATTCGGGCCATTTCATAGGGATCCTTTGTAAAGCCCCATTTCCCGAGCCCGGTCTCCTCGAGTCCTGCAAATAAGAGTTTATGAAATTTGGTTTCTTCGATAATGGGGAAGGTGACACCAAAGATGGTATAAACCCCGGAGGCAACAAAATACTGACCGATGCAGATGGCCTTTTCACTCATCCATTCCGGCGCGGCACCGGCGACCGGCAAATCGGCAATGCTTGTCCCCAAACCGCCGTTACGGA
This sequence comes from uncultured delta proteobacterium, assembly GCA_963782435.1. Classification (GTDB taxonomy): domain Bacteria; phylum Desulfobacterota; class RBG-13-43-22; order RBG-13-43-22; family RBG-13-43-22; genus RBG-13-43-22. The sequence goes on along the minus strand of CAWAKF010000049.1, from coordinate 68,853 downwards.
CCATCTCGGCACAGGCTGTTAAAATACGGCTGTTATCCACACAGGAGCCCAGCCCCAGCACCGGGGGCATGCCGACTGCCTCACAGACTTCTCTAAGGCCGGGACCGGCCATGGCAGCCGCCTCCGGCAGATAAAGACCGGCTTTAGCCAGGGAAATCTGCGAACATCCGGTTTGAACGACCAGTACGTCATTTTTAATCAATTCTTTAACCAGCTCCACATGAACCCAATCCTGTTTAACTCTCGGATTGGTACAGCCCACTACTCCGGCTACGCCTCGGATCCGTCCGTTAATGATATTGTCATTTAACGGGGTATAAGAACCCCGGAAAGAACCGCCAAGCATATAATTGATGTATTCATGAGAAAAACCATGAACCCCGATATTTTTTATTTTTGGGATTTGAATAGGCAAGGTCCGGTTTTTAAACCGTTCAATGCCCATCCGGACAATCAGATCGGTACAGGCCCGCGGTTCATGTTCTTCAAAGGGGATATGGTCGGCCCCTTCAATCCGGCAACGGGGATTGGTGGTAAACATCCTGGTTCCGTAACACTCGGCTACCTTGGCCAGACCCTGTTTGATACATTGGACGTCAACGCCCAGGGCGTCTACCGCCCCGGTAACCAGAACCGCTTCGGTGGACATAAAATTTCCGGCATGAGGAATCCCGTGGCGGGACAGCATTTCCAACCCGGAGCAACACATACCCACCAAATTGATTCCCTTGGCCCCGGCGGCCTTGGCCTCCTGTAGCAAGGCCGGGTCGCTGACCGAAACCAGGATCGATTCGAAAAGATTGGGTTCGTGGCCGTGAATAATGATGTTGACCTGGTCCTCTTTTAAGACACCCATATTGACCTCGCCGGTTACGGGAACCGGGGTTCCGAAAAGGATATCGGAGATCTCGGTGGCTACCATGGACCCGCCCCAACCGTCTGCCAGGGCGGTGCGGTTGCATTGTTTGGTGATGTTTTCATAATGCTGGTCGACTCCCATGTGGGTACGATGCATCAATTCCATGATTTCACGCATGGCCCCGCGTGGGACAATTCCCTGTTTTCGCCAGGCTTCCAGGGTTTTTTCGGGGACCCTTTTAACAAAAGGGATTTCCCCTTCGACCTGAATATAGGTCCGTTCCAATTCCCGGTAAACGTCCTCGGCTATTGCCGTTACCGTGCGTCCGTCCACTTCAATGCCCAATTCCCGGGCCAGATCCTCCAACTTAATAGTGTCCTTGATTTTGTAATCCTTTAATGGTGCCTTGAATGACTTCCCGAAACAGTTCCAACATGCTCATCCCGTGATCGGTGTGAGCCGCCGCGCCGGCAGCAACCATGCGGCCAAAATTGCGAGCCATGATCGTATCGATGGTCGCCCCGCAAACCCCGACTTTTCCGTAGGGATCTTTAGAGGACAAGCGGCAAGGCCCCATAGCGCAATGCTTGCAACAGGCTGAATCGGCTCCGATAGGACAGGCTTTCATCTCTGCCGCCCGGTGGAAGGCGGTTTCCACCCCGTCCTTTTCCGCCTTTTCCAGCATTTGAGCTGTAGCTTTGCAAATTGTAACTGTGTCAATGTTTAAGGGAACCAAACCGGATGGTTTTTTGGTTTCGATTTCCATTCTTTTTCCTTTCGGCTTTGGGTTGATAAGCGGTAACTATTTAGGTTTATTTGAAGATTGTCGACTACAAAAATGCCTCTTTGTTTCCTTGAATGAAGTAGGTTGGTGGAATCATAGAATTTTTTAATAATAATTATCATTATTGAACTTAAATCGCCGCTCTTTCTTTGTCAAGGGGGAGGGAGAAATTTTTAGGTCCGATTCGATTGGGAAAAACAGGTGAATGACTTTTTTGGTTTTTTTTGATAAACAATTATATTGAAAGGGTTTTTATATAAGGGAGACCGAGTGACGGACTTTTTTAGTCGATCACTTCTAAACCATTTAAAATAAACAAAGGGTTTTCGATTCTATTGGGAAACCTTCGAGAGGATTTTTGTGGCCATTAATAAAATAAAAAATAGAAGCCCGAATGAAAAATCCCAATGGTCCCGTCGAACTCTGATAGAAATCGCGCTCGGGGAAAAAGCGGCCGATCAATATATCAAGGGCGGCCGGGTTCTTAATGTTTATACCGGGGAAATCCTAAAGGAAAATATTGCGACTTATAGTGACCGGATCGCCTATGTCGGTCCTTCCGAGAAAATGGTCGGGAAAAAGACCCGGGTCTGGGATGGTGAAGGGAAAATTCTGGTTCCGGGTTATATGGACCCTCATGCCCACACCGATTTGTTTTATAATCCGGCTGCCTTTTCCGAACAGGTGGTCCAGACCGGCACGACTTCCGTTTTTTCCGATATGCATGATCTGGCCAATGCCCTGGGTCTTTCCGGAGTCAGGCAGGTTCTGAAGGATGCCCCTCATTATCCGATTACTTTTTATATGGGAGTCCCCTCATCTTCACCCCCCTTCCCCCGGTTTGAAGGGAAAGAGGTTTTTACCGTCGGGGAAGTTTTAAGTCTCCTTAAGAGACCGGAGACCCTGGGGTTGAGTGAGATGACAGCCTTTGTCCGGATTCTGGAAAAGGACCCTCGTTTACTTAAAATTTTAAATAAGGCCCGGGAACTGGGCAAATCCGTTGAAGGACATACCACCGGAGTCAGTCTTGACAAACTTAATGCCCTTATCGATGCCGGACTTACCTCCTGCCACGAAGCCATAACCGCTGAAGATGTAATAAAACGTCTTCGTTTGGGTCTATATGTCATGTGTCGTGGAGGGTCCATCCGAAATGACCTCCCCCAGTTGATGAAGGCCGTTCAGGAACTATCGGATTATGACACCTCCCGTATCATGCTGACACCAGACGGTCTCTTTCCCGGAGAAATGGCCCGGTTTGGATATCTGAATTATGTAATCAAACAAGTTATTGGTTTGGGAATAGATCCGGTTCGGGCATTTCAGATGGTCACCATCAATCCGGCCCGCTATTTTAAGCTGGATCAGGAACAGGGGGCCCTGGCGCCGGGTCGAAGGGCGGATATCTTGTTTTTGTCCGAGCTTAAAGAGCCAAAACCGGTTTCTGTTATATCAAAAGGCCATTGGATCATGCGGGAAGGAAAGGAGGTCTTTCACTCCTCAACCCCCTTTCCCTCGGGAACTTATGATCGTCCTTTTTCTCTCGCCTTGCTCCAGCCGGAATTTTTTCGATTTCAAGTGCCGGACCAAAGACCCCTCCCGATCATTACCATCAGGGACAAAACCTTGACCCGGCGGGTGGATCGGTTGGTTCAGGATGCTAATGGGCTTGTTCTTGCCAGGCCCAAAGAAGATCTGGCCAAGATCGCCCTCATCCCCCGGCAGGGCGGCCGGGCCGGGATGGGGTTGGTCTCCGGGTTCGGTGCGAAAATAGGGGCCATTGCCTCCAGCGTTGCCCATGAGACCCACAGCCTGATGGTCATGGGTTTTAATGATCAGGACATGGTCCGGGCTGTTAACCAGGTGATCGAAATGAAAGGCGGGATTGTAATTGTCAAAGATGGAAAAATCTTAAGGCGACTTTCTCTCCCTATCGGCGGGGTCATGTCCGCTCTGAAGGTTCCCCGCCTGTCCGGTGAGTTGGAACGATTTACTAATCAGTTAAGGAAACTGGGATGTATCCTTGAAGACCCTTTGTGGACCCTTGGTTTTCTCTCCTTTACTTCCTTAATAGAATTACGGATAACTTTTTCAGGGGTTTATGAAGTCAAGACCGGTAAAATTCTTTATAATGGATGGCGGGAGGCATGAGACATGTAGGGTGAAGGGTGTAGCGGGAAGTGAAAAATAGGAAGCTTAATGCTGAAATTTCAAAGTTCAAAATGAAAAGTTTAAAATTCAAAATTATTGGTTTTGGATTAGTTCTCTGTTGGAGCCTGTTGGTTTCCCGCTTTGTACTTGATCAAAAGGCCGAAGGATCGGAGGCAGTTGTACCGGTCTATGGCTACAAAATCATCAGGGTCTTTCCCCATGACCCCGAGGCCTTTACCCAGGGACTGGTGTTTCACCGGGGGGCCTTATATGAAGGAACGGGCCTGTGGGGAAAATCAACCTTGCGTAAAGTTGATCCGGAAACCGGGCGAATAATTAAACTGGTTCGATTACCCGATCAGATTTTCGGGGAAGGGATCACCTTATGGGAAGACGAGATCATCCAGTTGACCTGGAAGTCGGGAATCGGTTTGGTCTATGACCGGAAAACTTTTGGGCTGTTAAAAAAATTCAATTATTTTTCGGAAGGCTGGGGCCTTACCCAGGATGGAAAACAATTGATTATAAGTGACGGGACGTCGTTTTTGTATTTTTGGGATCCCCACAGTTTTAAAGAAGTCAAACGGATTCAAGTCCGTGACCACGGGGTCCCGGTAAACCGGCTCAATGAACTGGAATATATTAAGGGGGAGATTTTTGCCAATGTTTATACAACCGACCGGATCGCCAGAGTCTCGCCCGAAACCGGTCAGGTCACCGGCTGGATCGATCTGCAAGGGTTATTGTCGCCCAAAGATCGAACGGGGAAAGAGGATGTGTTGAACGGCATCGCCTATGATGCCCGGAGAGACCGGATCCTGATCACGGGAAAAAATTGGCCGAAATTGTTCGAAATCCAATTGGTCCCGCGGTGAGGATCAGTGGGGACTGGCGATGGGAAAATCGGGTTAGCCTAAAGAATAATCCTTTTCCCTGAATAGCTTCAAACAGGCATCGACCGCAGCCGGATTGTATAAACTCCCTTTATTTTTTGTGATCTCTGCTATGGCCAGGTCGATTCCCATGGCAGGCCGGTATGGCCGGTGGGAGGCAATGGCTTCGACTACATCGGCCACCATCAGGACCTGGGCCTCGATCATGATTTCTTCGCCTTTTAGACCATCAGGATACCCGGAACCGTTCAGTCGTTCGTGATGCTGAAGGGCGATTTTGGCAATCGGCCAGGGAAAATCGATATCCTTCAAGATTTCATAACTGGTTTGTGGGTGACCCTTGATCAGGCTGAATTCGAGATCGGTAAGTTTGGTGGGTTTGCTTAAAATTTCGGCCGGCACCGATATCTTGCCCAGGTCATGGACCACCCCGGCCAAACGGATCGCCTCAACCTGGTCCTTGGAAAGTCCCATTTCCTGGGCAATCGTCCGGGCCAGGCTGGACACCCGCTGTTGATGCCCGGCGGTGTAGGGGTCCTTGCTTTCCACGGTTAAGGCCATGGCCTGGATGATGCCCCCCATGGCTTTGCGCACCTTTTCAAAACTCTGTTTGAGGTCTTCTTCAGTTTTCTTCTGCAGGGAGATATCGCTCAGGGCTCCGATCCATTTATAAGCCCTCCCTTCTTCATCCCGTAGACTCATCCCGGCACTTTTCACATGGATGATATTTCCTTCTTTTCCAACCAACCGGTATTCTTCCAGATGTGGCTCCCCCTGCCTAAAATGTCTTCTCATAGCCTCTGTGATACGTTCAAGGTCTTCAGAATAAATTTTTTTAACAAAGGCAGCATTGGTAGCAGGAAGTTCACCTAACATAGCACCAAATCGTTCACTGGCATTACCAAACCAATCGACTTGACCCGATTCGAGGTTCCATTCATAAATAAAATCATTGGAGCTTTCGGCAGCAATCCGAAACCGTTCTTCGCTGGTTTGCAGGGCCTTCTCTGTCCGCCTGATCTCGGTAATATCTCGAGCAATGCCCCGGAATCCAATGGGATTATTTGAAGAATTTCTGATTAAAGATATGGAAATCTCTACATTTTTTATTTCTTTGTTTTTGGTGATCATTTCGTACTGGATACCCTTGGAAGGTGTTCCGGTTTTATAAACCTGGGTAAATTCACGTATTAGCACCTCGGTATTTTCGGGGTCGGTATGATCGTGGGCGTGCATACCCATCATTTCATCCCTGGGATAGCCGTTGACCCGCGTTAGAGCATCATTGAAAAAGATCAGCTTACCTTCCAAATCCACTTCATAATACCCGTCCTCAATAGTTTCAATGATGGTTCGGTATCTCTCCTCACTCTCTTTTAGCGCCTTCTGGGTTTGCCTAAGTTCGGTTACATCCCGGACGATACCCCGGAACCCAACCGGCTTTCCGTTCGAGTCTCTGATTAAAGATACCGAAGACTCCAGATTTTTCCTTCCCCCGCTCTTGGTAATGATTTCATAAAGGGTGCCCTTGGAGGGTTGACCGGTGCGATACACCTGGTTAAAAGCCTGAAATAGTATTTTAGTATTTTCTTCATCCGTATATTCCCGGTTATTCATACCCAACAGTTCGACCCTGGAATATTCATGAATCCGGACCATGGTATCGTTGAAATAGGTCAGGCTGCCTTTGAGATCCACCTCAAAATAACCGTCTTCAATGGTTTCAATAATGGTCCGGTAGCGCTCTTCGCTCTCCTTTAAAGCGTGCTGGATTTGAGTAAGATCGGTAATGTCCCGGGAAATCCCCCGGAATCCTATGGGCTTCCCTGACGAATCCCGTATCAAAGATACAGAAGCCTCTACGTTCCATCTTCCATACTTGTTGATCACTTCATAATGGAGGCTCTTAGAAGGTTTTCCGGTTTGATAAACCTGGCTAAATTCTTGATATATTATCTTGGCATTCTCATCATCGGTATATTCTCGATAGTTCATGCCCATCATTTCATCTCTTGAATCTTTATGAATCCGCACCAAAGCGTCATTGAAAAAGGTAAAGGTGCCGGCCAGATCTACCTCATAATACCCGTCTTCAATGGTCTCGATAATGGTCCGATATCTTTCCTCACTCACCTTTAAGTCATTCTGGATCTGGATGAGGTCGGTAATATCCTTGGATATGCCTCTGAACCCGATCGGTTTACCTGCAGCATCTCTGATTAACGATACGGAAGTGATAATGTTTTTTATCGCTCCATCTTTGTTAAATGCATTGTATTGAAAACTCCTGATGGGTTCTCCGGTACGATACACCCGGCTAAAGGCTTCAAATAATTTCTTGGCGTTTTCGGAATCGGTATATTGCTGGAAGTTCGTGCCCCTCATTTCATCTGTCGGATATCCCATTATTCGAATTATAGCATCATTGAAAAAGGTAAAGTTGCCGGACAGGTCCACTTCAAAATAGGCGTCCTCGATGGTTTCAATAATGGTCCGGTATCGCTCTTCGCTTTCTTTTAAGGCAAACTGGGTTTGAATGATGTCGGTAATGTCTCTGGAAATACCCCGGAACCCGATTGGTCGGCCGGAAGGATCTTTTATTAACATCGGGGAAGTCTGAACCGTCTTCTTCTCGCCGCTCTTAGTAAAAACTTCATATTGGATATTAAATGCCGGTTCTCCGGTTTGATACACCCGGTTAAAAGACTTAAATAGTATTTTGGCATTTTCGGCATCAGTATACTGTCGGTTGTTCATGCCTATCATTTCTGCCCTTGAAAAACCCAAGAACTTGGCCATGGCTTCGTTAACAAAGGTCAGATTACCGGACAGATTACATTCATAATATCCTTCTTGAATATTTTCAATAATAGTCCGGTATCGCCCTTCGGAGGCATCAGGGGTCTCCTTGACCTTCTTCATCTCGGCCTGGACCGATTTAACGTTTTCAAGCTCTTGCCGTAAGGCTGTCAATTCCTCAAGGAGTTCCTTTTTGGTTTTCTGTTTTTTAGGACTTTCTTTTCTTTTCATTATTGCTTCCACTGTGGGCGTTTTCCCCTTCGTTCGGGTAAAGGTTAGGAGAATAGTTTGAGCTTAGTGAATTTTTTAATAAGTTTAAAATGTTCATCCAGACTGAAAATTCGGCAACCGTTTTCCAAAGCCAGAATGGCGATATAACAATCCGTCAGATGAATGGTTATCCCTTTTCTTTTCATGGAAAAGGAAAGCATCCCGGCCTCCAACCAGGTCTCTTTGGTCTGGTCAATAACCTGAAAGGCATCGATAAACTCCTCAATCACTGAAATTTCTTTTTCTGATCGAGCCCCTTGAATCAGTTCGGCAAGGACTACTTTGGGGACAAAGATCTCTGAATGGGTTAATAGCTGATCCATCTTTTCTGCAAAAAGTTGATCGTTTTCTTTAAAATAGGCGATCCATGCCGAAGTGTCGATTAAGATACTGTTATCTTTCACGATGTCTGATTTCCTCGGCGGTCAACGTGAATTCCAGTTTGCCTTTCATGGATTTTATTTTTTCTATTTTTTTCTTTTTGAGATACTCATCTATGGCTATGGAAACCGCTGAGGCCTTGCTCCTGCTTTGGGTTTCTTCCAAGAGCATATCCAGTTTGACTTTATCCAAGGTTACAGTTGAACGCATTTAATCCTCCAGATTGTGCAAATTTTATGCACAATTTTATATTAAAAAATTGTGCATTGCAAGACTTTTTATGGAAAGGGATTTCTTGACCAGGCCTTATTCATTGGGTATACTCCTGGAAAGGTTTTGGGGTGGATTGAAAGAAGGAATCTATGAAAATCACTGATGATTATTCCGGAAAACTGAATTTGTGGATTAGAAATCCTGAAGTAAGACCTTTACCCAAATTATCAGGGTTGCTGAAATTTAAGGCTAAACGGTTTCGGTCTTATGAAGAGATGAACAACTGGAAGTCGGAGTATTTGAGAAAAATCGCCGAAAATGGGGGGGTAAAATGGACGAGTTGATTCAGCTTAAGGGGGAATCATGAAATTTTGGAAAAGAGACAAGGAAACGATGGAAGAAAAGTCCGGCGGGGGCAATAGAAATTTCCTGGATTTCCTGAAAGCCGCCCGTTTGGAGATGGAAGGGTTGATGGCTCAGGACCCGGAATGGTTTTATCACCTGCCTTATCAGGGGGCCATGTCCCTGGAAAAGGCCAAAGACCTGGAGATCGAAAAAAGGGCCGTTTGGCGCCGGGTGATATACGATGCTCGAAGGACGCAATTGACCGGACTTCGCTGGGAGACCCGGAGCGATGAGTTGGTTTGCGCGGATTGTCAAAAAATGAAGGGCCGGATTTTTTCCATGAAAGAATACGAAGAGTTAAATCAAAAGATAATGCACATCGGATGTCGATGTAATTTGGTTTCGGTGAGAGATTAAAGAAAATCCAGTTCGGAGTTTTGAGTTCGGAGTTTGGGGAATTTATTCATTCGATCAAATTTTTCAACTCCGAACTCTGAACTCCGGACTGAATACTTTTATTATATCTCTTAAGCACAGGTGTTCATGAAACGAATGATAAAAGCAGTAGGCTTATTCTCGGGCGGCCTGGACAGTATGCTGGCCGCCCGAATTATTTTGGACCAGGGGATTCTGGTTCAGGGTGTTTCTTTTGTTACCCCTTTTTTTGGGGCCGAAAAGGGGGAGCGGGCGGCGGAGCAACTGAAGATCCCTTTAAAGATACTGGATATCACTCAGGACCATTGGAAGATGCTTAAGGCCCCCAGATATGGTTATGGCAATGGGATGAATCCCTGTATCGATTGTCATGCCCTCATGGTCCTTAAAGCCGGAGAGTATTTGCAAGAAATCCAGGCAGATTTTATTTTTACCGGAGAAGTCCTGGGACAAAGGCCGTTTTCTCAAACCAAACCATCCTTGCGGGCTGTTGAAAAGGCATCCGGCTATCCTGACCGTATCCTTCGGCCCTTGAGTGCTCTCCTTTTAAAAAAGACCATCCCGGAAGGGGAAGGACTGGTGGACCGTTCTCTCCTGTTGGATATTCAGGGACGGTCTCGAAAGCGGCAAATGGCCCTGGCCGAAAAATACGGACTGATTGATTATCCCGCCCCGGCCGGTGGCTGCCTTTTAACTGATCCAATTTTTTCTATCCGGATGAAGGAGCTTTTCTCCCACTCCCCGGACCCTCCCTTAAGGGAGGTGGAGCTTCTGAAAGCCGGCCGCCATTTTCGATTGGATTCCAAAATTAAAGTGATTATCGGGAGAAACCAAAAAGAAAATGAATTCATAGAAAAATGGGTTTTTCCTGAAGACGGCTGGGCCCGTGTGGTAAGTCACCCCGGCCCGTTAGCCCTGGCCATCGGTGGAATTGGGAGGCCGGAGGATTGGGAAAAACTGGCCCACCTCTGTCTGACCTATAGCGATGCCCCGGGAGAACAGATGGTTCCGGTCCAATTGGGGCAAGGGGATCGGAAGTGGCAGGTCGATGTAACCAAGGTAGGGAAAGAGGTTTTTCGGAAGTGGATGATTTGAATGGTCTTGATTGAGCTTCGCAACGTCTCCAAATCTTATCCCACCGAGGCCGGGGAAGTACAGGCCTTGCAGGGGATTGATCTGTCCGTTGAGGCAGGCGAAATGATCATCCTTTCCGGGAAGAGCGGCTGCGGGAAAACGACCCTGTTAAACCTGATCGGGGCTTTGGACCAGCCTACATTGGGGGAAATCTGGGTGGGAGGAAAAAATATATGCCCCCTTTCGGAAAAGGAAAGAACCCTTTTCCGGCGGCGGGAGGTTGGGACTATTTTCCAATCTTTTAATCTGATTTCCATGTTAACGGTAGAAGAAAATATTGCCTTGCCCCGCTGGTTGGATGGCTTTCCCCAAGAGGAGGTGCGTCCCCGGGTTGAAAGCCTTTTGCGGCAGGTGGCCCTGACCCATCGGAGAAATCACCGTGCCCATGAATTGTCGGGGGGAGAACAGCAGCGGGTGGCCATCGCCAGGGCCTTGGTTAATTCACCGAAGGTCATCCTGGCTGATGAACCAACGGGTAATCTCGATTCCCAGACCGGTTTACAGGTGCTCTCGGTCCTGACGGATTTAAACCGAAACCAGGGACAAACGATTATCATCGCCACCCATTCGCGGGAGGCCGATACCCTGGCCAATCGAATCATCAAGCTAAAGGATGGGAAGGTCCTCGATTATGTCTGATCCCCGCCCCCTGATCCCTGAAAAATATCAAAAACCCGGATCGATTATATATTTTATCAGGGATCCAGGATTTTGCATCCGGGATCTGGAATCTTATATCCTACAACTTGGATCCTGCATTGTTTCTGATCGGCAATAACGAATGGCTTCCCTGCGTGTCTATTTCCTCTTTATCTTCCGCCATTATCTCCAGTCCTGGCGTCAATCCCTTTTGACCATTTTAGGCCTGGCCTTGGGGGTTTCGGTTTTTGTCAGTATCCATCTTACGGTAGGCGCCTCCTTAAAGTCCTTTAAAAATACCCTCCAGGCCGTTTCAGGAAAGACGGGGTGGCTGCTTGTTCAGGATGGGAGAGGGATCGATGAAAAACTCTTTCCAATCATAAAAAGGCACTCGGCGATTAAGGCGGCCGCCCCGGTGGTTGAATTTCAGGCCTCCCTGGCCCGATGGCCCGATCAAATGATTTGGATTATGGGGGTGGATCTATTTTCTGAAACCGGGATTCGAAGGTATTCCGATTCCCTTTCTTCTTTAAAGGGAGAGGAAATCCTTTCTTTGTTGATGATCCCCCGGTCCATCGGTCTTACCCGTGTTTTTGCCGAGCGCTACGGAATCAAAAAGGGGGACGTCTTGACTATCCTGGCCAATGGACACCCAAAGGAATTGACGGTTGCGGTGCTTTTGGAAGCCGAGGGGCCGGCCCAGGCACTGGAAGGCCATTTTGGTCTCATGGATATCGCCCAGGCCCAGGAAGTTTTTGGAAAAGTCGGTTTTCTGGATCGGATCGACCTTTTGCTAAGGGATGGAGGGATAGAAAAAAACCAGATCCGGGAACTGAAAAAAATCATTCCCCAGGGGGTCCGCCTGATCAGACCGGCAGAACAGAATAAGGGAACGGAAAGAATGATCCGTTCCTATCAGTTGAATCTCACGGCCTTGAGTTTTATCGCCGTACTGGTCAGCATGTATCTTATTTATAATACCGCTTCCCTTTCCATTGTCCGCCGACGAAAAGAATTGGGAATCTTAAGATCTCTCGGGATGCTCCCAGGCCAAGTCTTGCTTTTGGTTCTTTTAGAGGCTGCCGGTTATGGACTGATCGGCGGATTGATCGGCGTTAGTGGAGGATCACTTCTGGCCGGTTTCCTTCTTGATACCGTTTCGAAGACCATAACGAATTTATATGTTCTGGTCGGGGTCAGAGAGATTCCTTTCTCTTTTTTCGAAGCCGGGGTCATGATCTGTCTTTCCATAGGTATTTCAGTGGCCTCGGCCTATGTTCCGGCCAGACAAGCAGCCAAACTGGAACCCCGGGAAGTTATTTATCAAAAACCGGGGTCGATCGGCCTGGGTCGAGCACCGAACCGGAAGAATCTCTACCGGGGACTGGGATTGCTTGTTTTGGCCGGTCTTTTGACCGGGTTACCGGCCTGGAATAACTGGCCTGTCGGGGGATTCTCGGCCACACTGGCCTTGACTCTTGGATTTTCTTTGGTACTGCCTGATTTCGTTCGGGGAGGGATCAGCCGGATTTTAACTTTGGGTTTTTGGAGGAGAAAACAATTCCTTCCGGCCTGGTTGGGGATCAATTATGTAAACCGTTATTTGAGCCGTATGGCCGTGGCCATGGCGGCCTTGATGATCGCCATTGCCATGTTGATCAGTGTCAGCTTGATGATCCGAAGTTTCCGCCAGGCAGTGGATACCTGGATCAGCCAATCGGTCAGCGGCGATCTCTTTGTCGGACCGGTATCTCTTTCCAATCAGACCTTTTCTCAATTTCTTCAACCGGAGGTCCTGCGAGAGATTGAAACGATCAATGAATTTTCTGATATTTATCATTACCGGGGGTTGATCACCGAATTAAAGGGTTTCCCGGTCCGACTCTGGTCCGGAGATCTGGCGGTCATTCAACGTCACGGGGGGTTGGCTTTCACCAAAAGAAAGAGTGAAGAGATTTTTCAAAAAACCTTAGCCGGAGAAGAAATCCTTATCTCTGAGGTGCTGGCTAATCAGCTTTCTTTAAAGCCTGGGGCCATATTGAGCCTTATGACCGCAGAAGGGCCACATCCTTTTCGGGTCGCTGGAGTATTTTATGATTTCCGGACCGAGGGAGGAGCAGTCTGGATGGATCGGCATCTTTTCCTCACCTATTGGAAAGATAGGCGAATCAATGGGGTGCGTCTTTATCTAAAAGACCCTGCCCGGATCCATCGGGTTCGCGAGGCAATCAATAAAAAATTCGCCGGAAGGGTTTCCCTGGTGATTGTTTCCAATAAGGAATTAAGAGACCAGATCATGAATATCTTTGATCAGACCTTTCAGATCACCTATGTCCTGGAGGCTATTGCTATCCTTGTGGCCTTCTTGGGTATCCTCCATTCCAGTTCCATCTCGGTTCTTTTTCGAGAGAAGGAATTGGGTATACTTAAGGCCCTGGGGGCTTTGCCGAATCAAATCCGTCGGATGATCTTAATCGAAACCACTCTTATGGGACTCCTCAGCTTTGTCTGGGGTGGGATTGCCGGAACTTTATTGTCGTTGATTTTGATTTTTGTGATCAATAAACAATCCTTTGGTTGGACCATCCCGTTTCACTGGTCCTGGGTGATTTATCTTCAAACCTTGGGCATTATCGTCTTCGGCTCTATTCTTTCCGGCTGGATTCCGGCAGGTATGGCCGTAAGGAAGAGTACGCAAGAGATGATACGTGAGGAATGAGGGGGCGGACGCGGGGATGGGGAGAGGCAGGGACGTGGAGATGAATGACATGGTGGAGATTAACACAGAGACACGAAGACACGGAGACCCGGTGACTCGGAGACGCGGCAACTCGGAGAGGATCATTCCCCGTGTCACCCCATCTCCGTGTCTTCGTGTCCTTTCATTTATACTTCTTCTCCTGTCAATTGGCACCAACCAGGTCATTGCCGCCGGATATCCCAGTTTCAAACCAGCCCTTCCCGGTTGGAGGTATGAATTTCCTATAGATCACCGGATACACCGGGATTTCAAGACCGAATGGTGGTATTATAACGGGTATCTCAAGGGTCCTGCGGAACAAACCTTTGGGTATCAAATTACTTTTTTTCGAGTTGGATTGATCCGGGGTCCGTTGCCCCGAGAAGGGTCCCGTTGGCATATCCGGGATGTATATATGGCCCATCTGGCCGTTACCGATATCAAGAACCAAGCCTTCTTTTATCAGGAAAAGGCCGACCGTGGCAATTTGGGGTTGGCGGGGGCGGAGGTGGATCAATATCGGGTCTGGATAGAGAACTGGGAGGTTATTGAAAAGGGGAAAAATCATCAAATACAGGCCGGGGATGGGGATCTTTCCCTTATCATAAATCTTATCCCGACCGGTCCTCCTTTGATTCATGGGATTAATGGAGTTATCCGGAAGGGGGCCGGGACCGGCCAGGCCGCTCATTATTATTCGATGACCCGGATGGAAACTCAAGGGTTTATAAAAATCAAAGGGAAAGCAATTCCGGTTACCGGGTTCAGTTGGATGGACCATGAGTTCGGCAGTAATCAACTTCAGGAAGCCGAGGCAGGCTGGGATTGGTTTTCGGTGCAGCTGGATAACGGGATAGATCTTATGGTCTATCAGCTCCGTCAAGAAGATGGCCGGGTGGATCCAAATTCCAGCGGAACCCTGGTCGGCCTTGATTCCCGCAAAATCCATCTTTCATTGCCTGATATTAAAATCCGGGTTTTAAGCTATTGGAAAAGTTTGCGAAGCGGGGCCACCTACCCGGCCGCTTGGGAGGTTTATTTGCCTACCCAAGATCTACGGTTGGAATTGCTTCCTTTAGTGGCCGACCAGGAATTGATGACCCCGAAGAGTACCAGGATCACTTACTGGGAAGGGGTCGTGAACATTAAAGGAACCTATAAAGGCCGGCCCGTAGAAGGGAAGGGCTATGTGGAAATGACCGGATATGACCGAAGGTTTCGTCCGAAAATTTAGCTAAACCTATTTATGGAGTAAATAATTAGGAACCGGTTGTGTTCGATGATATAATATGATATTAACCTTATTCAGATTATTTGAAAAAAAATAAAGGGTTTTGGCCAAAAGGCGGGTTGATGAAAATCAGTGTTTTTGGCTTGGGATATGTGGGGACCATTACTGCGGCCTGTCTGGCCCAGATGGGTCATGAGGTAATCGGGGTGGATGTCAATCCGGAAAAGATCCGGATGATCGAACAGGGACAATCCCCGGTTGTAGAGACTGATATCGGCCGGATGGTCGCCGAACAAACCGCACAGGAACAGTTCAAGGCCACCGCCGATGGGGCTTGGGCTTTTGCCCGGACCGAGATGAGTCTGATTTGTGTAGGAACGCCGGGAAAAGAAAATGGAGCCATTGACTTAACCTATGTTCAACACGTTTTTGAGGAGATGGGAGAATACCTGTCTTCCAAATCTGCTTTTCATTGGATTATCTTGCGAAGTACTGTGCTTCCGGGGTCAACCGAACAGACCTTGATCCCCATCCTGGAGAAAAAATCCGGGAAATCGGCCGGAAAGGATTTCGGAGTCTGCTTTAATCCGGAATTTTTACGCGAAGGGAGTTCGGTCAGTGATTTTTTCCGCCCCCCAAGACCGTCATCGGTCTATTATCCTCTCAGGACAATCCCCCTTTAATTTCCCTTTTTAAATCGCTGCCGGGCCCGATCATTAAGACCTCGATCCGGGAGGCTGAACTGGTCAAATATTCGGACAATGTTTTTCATGCCTTAAAAATCTGTTTTGCCAACGAGATGGGGAAGCTCTGTCGGGCTTTTGAAGTAGACAGTCATTCCTTTATGAATATTTTTATTCAGGACACCAAACTGAATATTTCTCCGGCTTATTTTAAACCCGGGTTTGCCTTTGGCGGCTCCTGTCTTCCGAAAGATACCCGCGCCTTGCTTTATATGGCCAAGGGCCTTGATCTCGAATTGCCTTTACTACAGGCCATTTTGCCCAGTAATGAATCCCAGCTTCGAGAGGGGCTTCGTCTCATCCTTAAAACAGGCAAAAAAAAGGTGGGTCTGATAGGATTGAGTTTCAAGGAAGGTACGGATGACCTGAGGGAAAGTCCTCTGGTCCTTTTGGCCGAAACCCTCTTGGGAAAGGGTTTTGAACTCCGGATATTTGATCCGCAGGTATTTCTAAGCAATCTTTTTGGAACCAATAAGGATTTTATTGAACGAATTATTCCTCATCTGGGTCAACTCCTTACCCGGGATTTGGAGAATCTGATTGCCGAAGTTGAAGTGATCGTAATCGGTTCAAAAACTCCGGGACTTGAGGATTTGTGGGGTTTACTTCGAAACGAACAGATCGTTATAGATTTAGTCCGGCCGTTTTCCGGAGAGAAAAAATATGCCGGAAAATACCAGGGAATCAGTTGGTAAAAGAAATGCCCGCGGATCGTAAAAGATGGCCGAAATACTGCTGAAGGTATCTTATCGAATTATTGATCTGGTCATAACGATACTCAGTTTTATAATCGGCTATTTCCTGGCCGATTTTTTAACCGGATATTCGGTAACCCTTTTCGGTTTAGAGATCACTTTCGGGGGCTTGCGTTCTCTCCCTGAGTTTGTCCTGATTTTGTTTATTATTCCTTTTATCTGGTGGGCGGCTCTGAACCATGTATCGGTTTATAATTCTCTAATCATTAGAAATTGGAGAAAATTATTATGGGCCTTGATTAAAGCTAATGTAGGCGGCGGAATTCTCCTTTTCGGGCTGTTCTTTTTAGCCAAGTTGTATTTTCCAAACCGATCTCAGTTGGTTTTTTTCCTGAGTATCAATGTCCTGTTGCTTTTTATCGAAAAAAGAGTGATTGTTTTTTTCTGGAGGGTAAAAAAACAGGAAACCTCCTTTCAGCGAATCCTTTTGGTGGGAATGGATCCGGAATCGAGAAGATTCGCTCGGCACATTCAAAATTACCCCGAATTGGGTTATAAGATCGTTGGTTGTTTGACCCATAGATTTGAAGAATTGGACGAATCTCCGGATCCACCGAAAATAATAGGAAGCATCAATCAAATTGAAAAGATAGTCCGGGAAAATCCGGTCGATGAAGTGATTATTTTTTCTTCTCGCAGGATATGGGAAACGATGGATGTGATCGCCGGGGTATGCGAAGACATGGGGATTCGTTTGACGATCGTGCCGCAATGGCCGACTCTTAAGATATCCCATATTACTTTCAGAAAACTGGTAGGTACGCCTTTGCTGAGTTTTGTTCCCAATCCAAATGAAAACTGGTATGTATTTGTTAAGCGGGTGATGGATTTTGTCCTGTCTTTATTGGTGTTGATCCTGTTTTCTCCGCTATTGATTTTAATAGCGCTTTTGATCAAATGGGATACCCCGGGCCCTGTTTTCTTCATCCAAAAGCGATGCGGGCTCAACGGGAGAGAATTTTCCCTGATTAAATTTCGTTCCATGGTCCAAAACGCCGAAAACATTGCGGGAAGATTTGAAAAATTTGAACGAAATGGCCGGTCCTGTGTTTAAAATAACCCATGATCCCCGATTAACCCGCATAGGCGCCTGGCTTCGTAAAACGAGTTTGGATGAGGTGCCCCAGTTATTCAATGTGTTAAAAGGAGACATCAGTCTGGTGGGCCCGAGACCTCCCCTGCCCAGTGAGGTGGCCCTTTATGAACGGTGGCAAAGGAGAAGACTGAGTGTCAAGCCGGGGATGACCTGTATTTGGCAGATCAGCGGCCGAAATAATATCAATTTCGATGAATGGATGAAATTGGATTTAACTTATATTGACCATTGGTCCTTAAGCTTGGACATGAAGATTTTAATCCGTACCATCCCGGCGGTGCTTTCCGGCCGAGGTGCAAGGTAATGGGCAACCGAGGACTATTATGGCACTAAAGAAAACTATTAAAAAAATTATTACCTTCGGAAAGCACACTTTTTATGAAGAGGGGATCGAGCTCTATAACCAGGGTCTTTTCCCCGAAGCTTTGGAAAAATTTAAAAAAATTACCGAATATGGTCAGAATGAGAACAGTTTGCATTATAACCTGGCCTCTTTTTACAGCGGGATCATTCACCGCAATCTTGGATTGCTCTTCCTTCATAAAGGAGATTTCCCGGAGGCCATCGCCCATTTTAATATGGCCCTGGAATTTAATCCAACCCATTTCGAAATTTATAATTATTTGGGAATTGCCTACAATAACTGGAAAAAATATCAAAAGGCTATGTCTGCCTTTTCCCGGGTTTTAGAACTGGCCCCCGAGCTCCTTTCCTTGCGTTATAAAGTGGCCATTGTTTTGTATAATTTAAGAAAATATGATGAAGCCCTGGAAGAAATGCAGCACCTGGTCGATATGAATCCCAAATTTGCCGACTTCCATTATCATCTGGGAGTAGTTTATGCCCACCAGAGGAAGTTCGATCAGGCCCAAAAAGCCTTTTCTCGAGCGGTTGATCTAAATCCCCATTATCTTTCGGCCAAGATTCAGTTGTCCTTGGTTTTAGCTGCCCAGGGCGAATATGCCTCTTCTCTAGAATATCTCAATGAAATTATTAAGGAAAAACCAACCTTCCCCGATCTTCATTATCATGCCGGAGTAATACAGGCGGCCCAAAAAGATTGGAAAGGGGCCAGGGAAAGTATCCGGAAGGCTCTGGAGATCAATGAGAATTATGCCAATCCTCATTTTATTCTGGGGATTTTATTTTTGAAAAGCAATGAGTTTGACAGGTCGGAGAAGGAAATTCAAAAGGCCCTGGATCTCGGGTTGGAAGAAGCAAAGCATTCCTTTGCCAAAAATATAATGGAGTTTTTGGATCGAAGAAAAAAAATGACATTGTCCAAAGACCAGGAAACCCTCATGGCCCGGATGAATCCCCTGGATGAAGGTTATCTGGAGGCGGTGTTGCAGGTCTTCCCTCACCACCTGGCCATTGTTCCGGATTATATTGAAATATTGGAGAAATTCGGTTCAAAATGGGACCGCCCCCTTTTGGCCACGCTGATCCGTCTATATGAAGAGGCTATTGCCAAAACACCCAAGTATGCCGATTTGCATTTCCAATTGGGGAAAATTTACGATCAGATGGATGATTGGGATAAGGCGGTTCAGGCCTTTTCCATGGCCCTGGAAATCAATCCTCATTTTTTTAAAGCCCGTATTAATTTATATCATATCTACATGAAAGTTCAAATGCAGGAGAGGGCCAAAAACGAATTGACCATATTGCTGCAGCAGGGGATTCAATTCCCGGACCTATATCTGGATTTCGCGGAAATTTATTTGGCGGAGAAAAATTGGGATTCGGCCTTGTCCTGTATTAATGAGGCGATGAAGAAAAATTCGGGGTTTGAAAAGGCTTTTATCTTGGCTTCGGTCATTTTTGAAAAAAAGGGAGAAATAGGGAAGGCCCTTGGAATTTTAAATGAATTCAAAGAAAAAAGCGGTCAGTGTTCCAGCGAAATGACCTTAAGGATATTAGAATTGAAAAAGAAAGCGGACGGAGCTAAAGATTGAAAATAGAAGAAACCCCATTTATTAGTCGTCATTATGAACTGGATCAATTTAAAAAAAAGGCGGAGGAAATCGCTCAGGGCAGGGGTGAGGATATTGTGTTTTGACCTCTCCCTGGGGAAGAGGGAAAAGCGCCCTTTTAAAAAAACTTAAGGAGATTCTGTTTTGGGGTCAGGAAGAGGTAATTCCTGTTTATTTTTCCTTTTTCTCGGGACTACATCAATCTTTTGGAATTTGCCGAGGAATACTTGGTCTCCGTTCTCAGCCAAATTCTCTTGTTTGACCAAAAAAAACACCTCATTTCCCGGGGGCAGTCTCAGATTTTCATTTCCGGTCTTAAGAGGGAAGCCGAAAGGCAGGGGAAAGTTAGTATTGAAGAGATTATTCTGAACCACCAGAGGACGGTCAGGACCAAGGACGAACGAAAAGTGTTGTTAAACGCTCTGACCGCGCCCGGACTATGTGCCCAGGCTTCTAATAAACCGGTCTGGATGATGGTGGATCATATCCAAACCATTGAGTCCTTCTCTATTACCGGGAAAGGGATCGCCGGGTTATGGAGGGAATCGGTTGCTTCTCCCTGGGCCCCCCACCTATTCTCAGGAGAGCCACCCGGTTATTTACTCAAACACCTCCTTTCCGTCTTTTGGGCCTCCGAATATACCGGTCATGGAATTATCCCCTTTTCCCCCGGAAGAAGAGGAAGAATTGGCCCTTTTTCTGGAAAAAACCTTTCAGGTCAAATTAGCCAAAGATTTGAGGCCGAGCTGGTTCAAATATCTCGATTTCAATCCTGGGATGCTGACCGCTCTAATACGGGATGCCCGCCTGGAGGCACCTGGATTGGAAAGTAATCAAAGATTTGTCGTGGTATATCTGAAGTCCCTTTGGCAGGGGGAATTGGGACGGTTATTTGAGAACCGGCTTTATGATTTTTCCAGAATGGACCCTTGGGAAGGACACTTACTTCTCAAGATTCTTCATCGATTATTGGAATCAGGGAAGGCCGGCCTGGCGTTGAACGAATTTTCAAGAATGATCGATTGGCCTTCCCCAAAGGGACTGCCATTAATTCGAATATTGGAACGTGCCGGTCTTATTTGGGAGCGGTTCGGGCATGTCGGGTTGGAGAACGACCGGGTTCTCAGAGATTGGGTGGACTTGCTGGTTCGGAAACACCTCCAAGGGGAGGATCTTGATCAGATTGTCAACCGGTTAGGAACAAGGATCGAGGAAGGATTTTCAAAATTTAAAGCAGTCGGGGAATCCTCTTCGCTTTCCAGCGTAAATCCGTTGCAGTTTAGTTTGATTTTACCGATCAACCCGGATTCCGAGTTGGTGGCTGTTAGGGCCTTAGAGCAAATTGCCACTTATTCCAATTTGGATGAGACCAATATCGAAAAAATTAAGGTGGCCCTTATTGAGGCCTGTATCA
The DNA here is from genome assembly GCA_963782435.1 of uncultured delta proteobacterium. Lineage (GTDB taxonomy): Bacteria > Desulfobacterota > RBG-13-43-22 > RBG-13-43-22 > RBG-13-43-22 > RBG-13-43-22. The sequence continues at coordinate 47,995 of CAWAKF010000049.1, read as the reverse complement.
ATGCCGGGGAACACAGCAACAGTTTTGAAAAAAAGATTCACGTTTATTTTACGGTTCAACCAGAAACCATTGAAATTCTGGTTGAAGACCGTGGACAGGCCTTTGATCCGGTCGCCGTTCAGGCCAGGATGGTCCAGGAAACCGCCCCTTTTTCAAAAATAAGAGGGCGTGGGTCCCTCTTAATCAAAGAGATGATGGATGAAGTCCGTTTTGAAAAGGCTGAAATCGGGACCAGACTTTATATGGTTAAAAAACAGACCAAACCTTTCTGAAATTTGGTAAAGATCGAAGGGACTCTAATCTTAGAGGATTGTTCAAAGGGTACTCCGGAGGTTCCAGCCCGGCCAGGATCTTACCGTTGTCGGAAAAGGGGTTTCCTCCCCAAGCCTATTTCGGTTATAGGCTTGCCTCTGAATTAGATACAACCAATTAGCCCGGTGAAGGCCTGCTTTTAGCGGTATTCAAGCTCAGCTTCGCGGTGGAAAACCTCAGAAACAAAACCCCTATGGCCCCGGGGAAAAATATTCAGGATAAATTATCAGAGGGTTTAAGGGATAAATCAAATCGGACAAGAGAGTGTGAAAAAAGATGAGAAATTTTAAGGTGATTCAAGAACAGCGGGGGGATGTAACCCTTTTCAAAATTCAGGGATATCTGAATGATCTGGGTGGAGAAGAAATTGAAAAGTTGTTTAAGGTCGAGGTAAAAGGGGGGCAAAAAAAGTTTATTATTGATTTTAGCAAGATTGCCTATATCAATAGTATCGGTGTGTCTTTTTTGGTGGGCATTATGGAAGCTACCCGAGAAAAAACCCTCAAAGTTTGTTTCACCTCCTTATCAAAAATCAATGAAGAACTTTTTGAGATGGTGGGACTCAAAAAATATTCTGCCACCTTTGCCTCCAATTCCGAGGCATTTGATTATTTAAAAAAGGTCTAAATGGATTACAAAAAGCTCTTTTATGTCTTTTCCACTCTGACTGATTTGGGAGAGGAAATCCTTTCGGTACGTAATTTCCAGCATACCATCAGGACTTCACTACATATGATTTTGGGGACCCTTTCCATTGCACGAGGGGGTATTTTTGCCCTGGAGGAGCCCCCCAACGGGTTTAGTTTGTTGGCGGCTAAAGGGATCAAGAAAGAAGACCCTGCCCATCTGGTTCTTCCGCCAGAAACCGAAGTTTTTTTAAGGGAGAATCCCGGTATTTTTACCTTTGGAGGGAGGAAAAAGGCTATCCGTTGTTTTTATGATTCCAATCTGCCCCTTTTTTCCCGTTTAAGGGTTGTGCTGGGTGTTCCTTTACAGGTCAAGGGGGAATCGATCGGACTGATTTGCCTGGGAGCCAAATTAGACGAAGCACCCTATACCCCTATGGATAAGAATATCCTCACCCTGCTCGGTCATCCAATAGCCAATGCCCTTTACAGTCAACGTCTGATAGAAGCCTTAAACTTGAAGGTCCAAGAAAATCAGAAGATGGTAGAGAACCTGCGGTTTATCTATGACGATACCATCCGAGCCTTTGCGGCGGCAATCGATGCCAAAGATTCTTATACCCGGGGGCATTCCAACCGAGTGGCCCAATATGCTGTGGCTATTGGAGAGGAAATGGGTTTACAGGGAGAAATACTGGAGGGTTTTTATGTGGCCGGTCTGCTTCATGATGTGGGGAAAATTATTGTAGATCGAGATATTATCAATAAGAAAAAACACCTCACTTCAAGGGAATTCACGGAAATTATGGAGCACACCAAAGCCGGGTATCAGATATTGTCAACCATCCGTTTCCCCTGGTCAGACGTGCCGCTTATGGCCAAGTCCCACCATGAGAAATTAGACGGCAAGGGGTATCCCGATGGACTAAAGGGAGATCAAATTTCATTAGGGGCCAAAATCATTTGTCTGGCGGATGCCTTTGACGCTATGACCAGCCATCGGCCTTATCGCCATCGGCTCAGTTTTGAAAAGACATTAAAAGAAATTCGGAGAAACATCGATGTCCAATTTGAAAAAAAAATTGTGACGGCATTTTTTAATGTCCTCAAGAAAGAAATTGAGGGGAAACTTTATGAACAAAAGATCATTCCTAATTTGGACGAGCATTTTGATCCCCAAGTAATTCATTCTCTTCTGGAACTGACCATTTCGGAACTTTCCTAACCTTGTTGAACTTATTAAGGGTCTCAAAATAATATTGACAAAAAGGACCGGGGAGGTTTTATTTTTGGGGATTGTCCAAAGGGTAATTTATCGCCCTATCCCGGCCAGTCCAGTCCCGCCGTCGGCGGGATTAGATTCAAGGTAGGGCCTGGAGGCCCCCAGGTACACCGTAGCCTGTTTCGATCACCGGTCCTGGAGGCCCCCAGGGGCCTGCCTCTTGATTTAGTTAAACAATTTGCCCGGCAAAGAAGCTTCCAGATTCAAGGTGGACACCCCCAAAAATAAAACCTCCCCGGTCCTTAATCTGGAGTGAATTAAAACGTTTCATGTCAAGACAATTATGAGACCCTTAATACAAAGAAGCACCGGAGTTTTGAGCCGACAGGAATTGCGGTAAGGCGCAGTCCTTCCTCGATTTCACTATGGATATCCACTTAAGGTGGGATCGGGACTTGTTCTTCCTCGTCCCGAGTATGAACCCTTTACAGACCCACAATAAATTAAAATGGGAACTTCATCTTGCGTCAGGGAAGTCATTTTGGCTGGGGATCAGACCCCATTGAAGGTGAGGACCATTGAAGTTTTTGGAAAAAAGAAAGTCAGGTGAATACAAGTTAGAAAGCCTCGTCGGCCTCTTTGGATTTTACCAGTAAAGAAAGTAAAAAAACCCCCAAACCACATCCCACAAACAGGCCGAAAATAAATAGGACCATATTGCCTCCTTGCTTGATATTACGTATTTTCGAAAATCCCAAAAATATCTAATACCATTTGGGGTCGCTATTTGTTTTTGTTATGGATTTACGCTACAATCAATTTTTAATGTTTATTATTCCTTAACCTATTGATTAAGGGGTGAATTATGATCTGTTTTATCGTTAGATACCGTTTGACCCATATTTTCACCGGGGAATGATTATTTTTTATTCAAAAAGGGGAAGATATTGATAAATAAGGCTGAAATTAATTTCCCCTTCAGCTCCTTTCAGTGAAAGAAGGACCTTCATGTCGCTCACATTTTCCCAATAATCGAAAAAATAGGCGTTCCCCGTCTCTAAGGCGACTAATTTATATGGAAAATTAGGGTGGACATGAGCGGTTGTGTTGGTCGGCTGGCCAAACAACCGAATTAATTCCTGGCGAAGTTCACCATAATAATCAAAAATAGGCGCACCGGTCATGGTTTTAGGATCGATGGGCACCTTGAAGATAATTTCGATCTTACTTACCTGATCCTTGGTGTAATATAAATAGGCTTTTTGGATATAGGGGATTTCTCCGATAAGTCGGGGGAAGATATCCATAGGGGCCGTTCTTAGAAGGGGTGTTATGTTCTTTTCTGAAAATAACTTAATTAATTCGGATCGTTTTGTCCCAAGAGGCACCTCCCCCACAAAAACCTGCTTTTGTTGTTTTGCAGGCATTGCCTCTATGGCTTGATTATTTTCCTTATCATTTATTGAGGAATCGCCGGTCCCTGAGGATAGGAGATGACTTTTTCCTTCTTCACCCATTACCGGGGAGGCAGTCAGGGAAAAGAATCCCAATATGCCGGCAAGCAGGAAGAATATTAGTAAAAACACTTCAATCTTATTTCTACTCATTTTCCCCTCCTTAAGTATCCTTTCTTAACCATATGGTTTTCATCAACTCGAGGAACTGTTTGATTTTTTTAAAATATTGTCTTCGTTTTTGTTAAAAATAAAGGCCAATTTAAATTAATTTACATTAATTATAACCGAATTTAAATAAATATCAATAAAAAAAATTAAATGTCATTAATTTTTTTCTTGACATAAGGATTTCCCTCCTGATATATTTTTTGCCATAAATTGAAATTTAATTAATAATTATTCTATAGAGGGGATTTTACATCCAATTGTCTATGAAAATATTTATGGAAGATGAGAAACCCAAGGGCAATGAAAGAAAGGTGATGTATTCCACATCGTTGCCTAAAGGGCTTAAAGATTCTCTTGAGGATGCGGCAACGGCCCTTCGTAGAAAAAAAGCAGACTGGGTTCGTACTTCTCTCAATATCTTTCTGGGTCTTCCTGAAAAAGATCAGGAGCTTTTGATTTTAAATACCTACAATAAAATGGAAAAAACCCAATTGAGGCCGTTCACCACCACCCTTTCCGCAGGTCAGTTGATTAGTTTAAGTACGTTGTCGAAAAATTTAAGACGCTCCAAGGCGGAAATTTTTCGGGCGGCAATTTTTAATTTTCTGTCTAAGAGTACCCTGGAGCAAGAAAAAGTGATAAAAAAATCTTTATCCCGGTGAGGCGATGACTTTTAAAAGAATCTTTGGCTTTGTTCTGGTCCTAATCCTTGTTGGGCTGATTAATGCTCCGGTTTCTTTTTCGGCCATTCCGGAAAGATTGGGGATGGCCCTAAAGCAATGTCCTAAATGGATTAAGCTCTCCGCAGAAAATACACCCTTTATTTGGGATCTGCCCAACCAGAAAAAACCCTTCCTGATCCAGATGGAGAGTGCTTGCTATCCGGGACTTCTGGAAACCCGGCAATTAGAAATTTTAAAAGAATGGGTGGCTCGGGGGAACATTCTTTGGATCCTGTTTAATCCTCTTCGGGACAATGTTCCGGGTAACCAGGATTGGGCCACTTATTTCGGTTTGAAAATTTTCCTCTCAAGGCAATCGGCCCTGATTACCAAAAAGGATGGATTGATTCTGCCGGTCAGGGGACTGACCGAAGGGGTGGAGGTTCTACAGCTTGGAACCCCCAATATCGGTCCGGGTTATTATTCGTTTGAAGGAAATATCCTGCCGGTTTTGAAAACCAGTGATGGATCCGTAGTTTTTGGCGGCCAAAATTTCGGGGCCGGTCGAATTATTTTTGATGGTTTCGGTTGGTTGTTTTTTGAAACCGAGAAGGATTGGTTGGATCCTTTAGTTTACGATAGTGAAGTCTTTTGGGTTAATTTTTTCAAATGGTCCAGGGCCTGCGTCCAACCTGTGTCAAAAAAAGAGGAAAAGGTGGAACCGTATGTAGCACCACCGGCTCCGCCGGCCGCGGTAAAAAAAGAGAAAGTAGATTGTGCGAAACTCTCCCGGGATTTAAAGAATAAATTCCCTTGCCTGGAGATCAGGATCCAGGAGCGTTCCAATGGAGACTGTGTGTTTAATTTGGACCGCGTCCTTTTTGATACCGGAAAAGCGGATTTGAGGGAAGAAGGTCAAAAAGTCTTAAGAGAAATCGTAGAGGTTTTAAGGGCCAACTTGAATTATCGGGTTCGAATCGAAGGCCATACCGATTCCATGCCGATCCGGGGCCGCTTAAAGAAAAAATTTCCCAGCAACTGGGAATTATCTCAAGCCAGGGCAGAGGCCGTTTATCGATTTTTCCTTGCGGCCGGTCAGATTCCCAAAGAGCGCATGGCAACGGCCGGGTTTGCCGATACCCAATCCTTGGCCAGCAATCGAACCCCAGAGGGACGGCAACAGAACCGGAGGACGGAGATAATCCTCTTTGTAAGCCGGACTCCTGAGAAATAGGGAAGCAATGTATCAAGACTATTTCGGATTAAGCGACAAACCATTTTCGGAAACTCCGGATCCCCATTTTTTGTTTCTCTCGGAGAGACACCGGGAGGGATTAGCCCATTTAGAATATAATATTCTGGATGGAAAAGGCTTTTCCGTTCTCGTCGGTGAAGTGGGAACGGGAAAGACGACCTTGTGCCGGGCACTGATCGATCGTTTGGACGCGGAAAAGGTGATCGTAGTCCACATTATTCATACCAATTTGGATTTTTCTGAATTTTTACAGGAAGTGGTCGAGGAACTGGGTATTTCTTCCCGGGGAAAACAAAAATGGGACCTTTTAAAGGCGTTAAATCACTATTTGATTGAGGCGTATAGTCAGAATCGAAAGGTGGTCCTGATAGTCGATGAAGCCCAAAACTTGAAGCCTTCCGTCCTGGAAGGGATACGGATGCTCTCCAATCTGGAAACGCCCCGGGAGAAATTGATTCAGATTGTTTTTGTCGGCCAGCCGGAGCTTATGAAACATATCCAAAGACCGGATATGCTCCAGTTAAAACAAAGAATCGCCGGGAGCTACATCTTGGGTCCTTTAACCCGAAAAGAGACCCATGGGTTTATTGTGTCCCGCATGAATAGAGTTCAGACCAAACCCTCTCTTCGATTTACACCCGAGGCCCTGGATCTGGTTTATCAATTAAGCAAAGGAATCCCCCGGTTAATTAATTTCCTGTGCGACTTTAGTCTGATCCATGCCTATGTGGCGGAGACCTGGACAGTGGATCATCTCATGGTTCAGAGGGCTTACCAGGAAATAAAAGGGTCTCGAAGTGTCGATAAACCGCTCGAGGAGAAGGAAAGAAGATTTCAGGGTAAGTTGCAGGAGATGAGAAGACGGGAAGAACCAGGACCTGCACTTAAAAGAATCCAAGTTCCGGAAATGCCTTCCTTGGACCTTGACTCGGAGGAAGAGACGCCAGCGGGAGGGGAAAATTTTCTTTTTCCGAGAGAAAAATCATGGCGTAAAACGATTGCCGTGGCGTTGGGTTTGGCTTTGGCTATTACGGGGTTGAGTTCTATGGCCTTCCGGGAATGGAATCAGGAGACCTGGAGTTTCCAGGATGTCACCCCGGCCTATCAAATAAAAATTCCCTTAACGGAATCTGAAAAACATAGTTTCACCGATTCCCTTCTTTCCGGGAAAAGACTCAGTAAGATGACTTATGACCTAAAGGAGTTAACATTTAACCCCTCAGGAGCACCTCGTTGAGCACAAAAGAAGAGGCCTTAAAAAAGGCCATGGAACAAAAGGAAGAGGAGATTAAAGGGCGCGGGGGGTCTCTGCAGCAGGTGGTTGAAGAGGCGGTCCGGAAGGCCTTGGATGGAGTACTCCATCCAGAAGAATCTGGGGGGGGGGCTTCCCTCTCCTTTTCAACCCCGCCGGAATCGCCTCCAGAACGAAAGGTCCCGGTTGAAACCATTTTTTCTAAAGAGGCCGAACACTCGTTATGGTGGTATAAGGGGATTAATTCCATTGCCGTTAATATCAAAATGAATATCGGGGAGGGCAAGAAAGGGACGGTCTTGTTCGCCTCCTCCGTATCCGGGGAAGGGACGACCACCGTTTGTTCCAATGTGTCCCTGGCTTTGGCCCGGATCTGTAACGGGAATGTTCTCCTGTTGGACTGTAATGCCCAGCATCCGGAGATCCATAAGTTGTTTAATGCCGAACCCGCTCCCGGGTTGACTGATATCCTGTTGGAAAACATAAATTGGGAAGAGGCCATCCGAAAAACAAATCTTAAAAATTATTATGTACTTCCTTTTGGTCAAACACTTCCAGAACCGTTGTCCTTATTGGGATCGGAAGCGATGGAGGGATTGTTAAATGTATTAAAGACGGATTTTGACTTTATTTTTTTGGATGCCCCTCCTATTTTAGGGAGCGCCGAAACGGAAATGATTGTCCCTTGGGTCGAGGCGTCTGTTTTGATAGTCAAGGCCCAAAGTACCCGGAGGGAAGTCGTGATGCGGGCAATGGAACGGATCATCCGCCACAAGGAATTTATGGGCGCCATCCTCAATCAGCAGGAATTTATAATTCCCCAATTCCTTTATAAGAGGCTAAAATAATACCATGATTAAGAAGATGACTTCCGGATTACGAGTTTTGGGTTTTGAAATTAAGGGCGGTAGATTGGCCTTGGTTTGCGGACTGCTGATGGGTCTGATCGTTTTTGTTATGTCGGGGTGTGGCGCTCCCATTGTCCAGGGGGAAAAGGACTCCAAACCCGTTATCAGACCAGAAGCCCAAAATAAAGTTGTCGGTAGCCCCGTTCAAAAATCGCCCGAGCCTTCCCGAAACCCCGGCGAAGTTCGAAAAGGGGCCGATGACCAAGAACGCATCGGAAAAGAACTGGAATTGGCCGTGAGGGAATTAAAGGAAAATGTGGTTACTTTAAAAAATAAATTGGATGAGGAAGTGGCCCAAAATTCCTCCCTGTTTAAAAAGGATCCTCCTGAATACAAAATTCGTCCGGGGGATGTCATTGAGATCATTTATCATATGTTGTATGAAGAAAATCCGGCCCAATATCTCTTAGAGATTCAGGATTCGGTAAAAATAGAATTTTTCAATCAGCCGGAACTGAGCCGCACCGTCAGCTTACGGTCCGATGGGAAGATTACCCTACCCCTGGTGGGAGATATTCATGCCGCCGGGTTGAGTACCTTGCAGCTCGAAAATGAAGTCATCAAGCGGTACAAAAAATACCTGATCGATCCCATCGTCACCATCTATCTGGAACGGTCTAATGTCAAAATCGACGAACTGAAAAAGGCCATTACTACTGCCCCGAGGGGGCAAAGTAAAATTTCTCCGGTCCGTCCGGACGGCCGAACCTCTTTTCCTTTTATCGGGGATATTAAAGTGGCCGGGCTTACCGTCGAAGAAGTCCGCAAAGTGATCAATGAAAAATACCGTTCTTTTGTCCGCAATCTGGAAATAACCGTTGTCATAGAACGGGTGGTCAATCCGACCATTTTTGTCAGTGGAGAAGTGAACGGTCCCGGTGATTTGACCATTACCGGTCCTTTGTATCTTTCCCAGGTTATCAGCCGGGCCAAAGGGCTGACGCCCACAGCCGATGGCAAGCATGTCATGGTCATCCGGAGGTTTGGGGTTAGTAAACCGGTGGCTTTTCACGTCAATCTGGATGCCGTTCTGCTCAAGGGAGATATCAGCAAGGATATCTTGTTAACCGAAGACGATATGGTTTATGTCCCCCGAGCGTCCAGGCATCGATTTTTTATCTGTGGAGAAGTCAATGTCCCGGGAGTCTACCCCATTTTCCCGGAAGAGCCCCTGACTTTATCGCAGGCCATTTCCATGGCCAACGGGTTCAGGATGACGGCCTCTTTAGGAAGTGTCATGGTTTTAAGAAGGGGAGAAGGACAACCCCCCCAGGCCTTCCGAATTGATTTTAAAAAGGTACTATCCGATGGGGATATAAGTCAGGATATCCTGATTCAAAAAAATGATGTCATTTTCCTGCCTAAGACGTTTATTTCCAAGGCGGATGATTTTATCGAACAGTGGCTTACTCGAGGGATCTACTCCCTGTTCCCGGCGAATTCTACTCTTGATTTTATCATCGACCTGGATACAGTGAGAAATTTGGATAAAAGATCGTACAATTATTAAAGGAGAGTTCTGCTTTGGCCAAAACCGAAATGAAAGGGTCTTCATTCCGAGATTTTTTGCGGATAATTTTTTCACACCAATCGGTTATCCTGATTACTTTTTTGGCGGTGACGGTGCTGGTTCTGGTAATAAGTTTGATTACGCCGCCAAAATATGAAGCCGCTACTAAGATTTTAGCCAAGGAACGGAAGGTAGAATCCCCACTTCAGGCCAAATACTATTATGATTATCGAACCGAACGCGTGGCCTTTCTCCAATCCCAGGCGGAAATTATCGGGAGTGATGAAGTGGCTCGTAGGGTATTGGAGAAACTATATCCAACGCTCAAAGAAGTCCCATTAAAAAGAATAAAATCCTTTCAGCAGAGTATCAAGGTGTTATCTCCCAAAGGGTACGATATCACCAGTTCGGATATTTTGTTGGTCCAAGTAACGGACAGAAATCCGGTTCGGGCCGCTGAAGCCTCCAACCGGTTAACCGATGAATTTATTAATTACACCTATGAGTTGAAAGGACGATCGGCCAATCAAACCGTCGAATTTTTAGAAAAACAGTCTCAGGCGCAACAGGAAAAAATGAAACTGGCCGAAGAACAGGTAAGAAATTATGAGGGAAAATCCGGCCCCGAGTTGGCATTTTTGATTTCCACCGTAAAAGTCAAAGGGGCTAATACCGAGTTAATCAACTTCAATAATAATTATCTTAATGCCAAAATGGCCTTAAAAGAGACTGAGATCTATTTGACCCAACTTCGATCAATGGTCCGTAAGGGGTCGGTCCCTCAAAAATTAATCCGGGAAAACCCTGTTTTGTCGGGTATAAAAGAAACCATCGTTAAGCTGGAAAGCCAGTTGTCTTCCCTGCGGTCTCAGTATACCGACGTTTATCCAAAAAACACGATGATTATGAAGGAGATTGATCGGAACAAGCAACTGTTTAATAAAGAAATGAAAGCCGATATTGACGGGCGGTTTGTGGATATGGTGGGACTCGAAGCCCGGGTCAAGTCCCTCAAGGAGACCGTTGACCAGTATACGGCCTTGGCCCAGAAGCAACTGGAATATTCCCGGCTTTATAAGAATTACGAAGTGCTGGAAGAAGGATATCAGGACTTACTCCGCGATATCCAGAAGGCGCGATTCTCTGCAGCGATGGATACCTATAAACTGGCCAACATTGAAATCATCGATAAAGCCAGGGTCCCCAAAAGCCCGGTCAGCCCGAACATTTTTCTGAATACCTTGGTTGGAATGCTGATCGGAGCCTTATTGGGTCTGGGGCTGGCCTTTGTTTTAGATTATTTTGATCACACCTTGAAGTCGGTTGAAGACGTGGAACGCTTTCTGAACCTCTCGGTTTTGGGCTCGGTCCCCCGTCGATAGAAAGGGTTGTCTCACCACATCAAGAAGGGAAAAATTTTATTATAGGGCAATGACAGAAAGGTGGGATAACAGATTTAAGGATAACATAAAACTTGAAAAAGAAGAAATTTCTTCAGGAAGCGACGCTGTTTTCCGCCAGCCTGTTAATCTCCAGGCTTCTTTTATCCGTTCGGGGTATCCTCATTCCCAGGTTTCTGGGTCCGGCTCAGTATGGTATTTACAACGGATTGTTGATTATTCCGGACTTCCTGGCCCATTTCCACTTCGGTTCCTTAAGTGCCTTAAAACGAGAAATCCCTTTCTGCTACGGTAAGAATGATTTCGTTCGGGCCAGGCGAATTCAAAATATCGTTTTTTCACAATACATAAGCACCATCCTGCTGTCGATCTTTCTGCTTTTTGTATTTTCTTTTTTTCTGGCTGATCGCTACTCTTCCCTGTTTATTAACAGTTTAAGATTGATTTGTCTTTTCATTCTGGTTCAATCCCTGGTTGATCCCTTTCTTGAGAATTTGCTTCGGACGGATAATCGATTTGATGTCTTGAGTCATGCCGAAATATTTAAATCCGTAGTGGGGTTGCTGTTGATGATTTTAATGATCTGGATTTGGCAGCTCTATGGATTGATTGCCTCGCTGATCCTGGGTGCCATGTTAAAGGGGATCTATATTTTTTACAAGACCGACTATCAATTGAGATGGGTCTGGGATTTTGTGGAACTCAAGCGGTTAATCGGTATCGGTTTTCCAATAATTTTTGGTCTGCTCTTGATTACTTTTTATAATAGTATCGACCGTTTTTTTATTATTAAATACCTGGATACCCGACAATTAGGATATTATGCATTGGGGTTGACTGTTTCAAAATTTCTCCTGATCATCCAAAACGGGGTCTACGGGGTCCTGGAACCTAAGGTCTACCGGCTATTCGGGGAGAAAGGAGAGATCGACGCTTTAAAAGATATCGTCTGGGAACCAGTCTATTTAATGTCTTTATTTTATCCATTGCTGGTTGGCTTGGTCTATATCGGTGTTCCCTATCTGCTGTATTATTTTCTGCCCAAGTACCTTCAATCATTAAGTTGTATCCGGATTATGGTCCTGGGATCCTATGCCTTTACCTTGGTAGAGGGGACTTATACTTTTATCGTGGCTGTAAATCGACAGGGATTCATTGTCAAAGTAACCGGGATAGGCATTTTGATCAATATCTTTATTAATTATTTTTTAATCGGACAGGGGTGGGGTATTGAAGGGGTAGCCTTGGCTACAGCCGGAACCGGTTTGATCATGTCTCTTTTCTTTTTGATTTTTATCCTGGACCACTTTTTTGAAAAGTTTCGAGCCAGACTGATTCAGGGATTTCAGTTGTTTTTACCCATCATCCTGACCGGGTGTTTCCTGCTGCTGATGGATCATCTCTGGCCGGTTCACGGCCGGTTGAAAGAAGAGGCGGGTTTCATCGGTCTGAAGGTGGGGTTGTTGCTGATACTCCTTTCCCCTTTCCTATGGCATTTTAAAAAACGGTTAACCCGGTTTGGGGAATTAATCCGCTGAGGTTTCCCAACAGGAAGGAACCGATTTAAATATGGACTATACCTTGGCCCGGGAAATAGGATCCGGTTTGAATGAGCGGTGGGAAGCCTTTGTTTTCAGCAGAAAAACAAGCAGTTTATTTCAGATCCCTTTGTGGACAGAGCTGTATGATCCCAGAACACACCGCTGGTTATTCTTTTGGGGTGAAGAGGATCATCAAGTTCGGTTTGCGGCCTTGATACGAGGCAGAAAAGTTCCCGGGTTAGGCTTGGATTGTTCTATTGCCAGGGGGCCTGTTTGTGATGAGCCAGATATTTTAATCGAAGGGCTTGATCGAATGCTTCCGGCCTTAGCCAAGGAAAAAGTTATTCGCCTGAAAGTCAACCCCTACTGGGAGTTTCCGGCGGGCGAGGCGGTTGAGGCGGGTCTTCAGAAGTTAGGGTTTGAATCCTTTCAACGAAGCGGCGACAGCCATTTTCAAACTCTGGTCATTGACTTGTCCCTGCCCCCGGATGAGATCTATCGAAGATTTAGGAAGGTCACCCGCTATGAGATAAACCGATCAAAAAAATTAGGTTTATCTGTTTCGATAGCTACCAGCGAGGAGGGTTTGAAACAATTTTATCATCTCCTGGAAACGGTGGGTCGGGAGAAACACATCGGGGTTCCTTCCTATTTCTTTTTCAGCCGACTATGGAAAAACATTTTAGAAAAGAGGTCGTTGGGAATTCTTTTAATGTCCCATCTCCAAGATATTCCGGTTTCGGGGATCATTATCCTAAAGCATGGGGAAAGAGCGGTTTACTCCTGGGGAGCTTCTGGGATTGAATCTCGATTTAAAATTGCCAAAACCCATTCTGCCATCTGGGAAGGGATTCTTTGGGCGCAAAGAACCGGGTGCCGCATTTTTGATATGGGAGGGTATACCCCTGGGGAAGGGAGTACTTCGGAGACGGAGAATATTGACCGGTTTAAAATAAGTTTTGGAGGGCAATCCCGCCAACTGGTCAAGATCCATCAATACATTTTCAACAGGACCAAAACCAGAGTATTAAGGCTTTTTTTGCCCCAAGAGAGCTGACTCGAATATTTTTAAGATTTTAAAACGGTTAAAAATTAGACGTAGATTCTCAGATTTAATCGATTAGAATCTAAGGCGAGAACCTAAGAAGGGATCAGGGGATGGAATTTTTATTAGAATATCATTTAGTAATCCTTGGTTTAATTACCGCAGTTTTTTTCTTTATTATTCTTCTTTCCCTGGGGGATATTTTTTGGGGTTTTATCATCTGGTTATTGGTAGCCACCTTTTTGGGCAAGGAATTTTTTGTGATCTCCTATCCCGGGTGGCCCGATATTTATTTGGAACGGATCGTGTTCCTATTATTTTTCATCTTATTCTTTGTTGAAGTATTCCGGGGAAGAGAGAGGCTTCTGCCCCTCACGCGGGTTGAGTTCATGATGATCTTTTTATTGTTGGTTTTAATGGGTTCCATGGTGAGAACCGGATTTTTAACCACCAGGGGTGATGAGTACCAGCCTTTTCATGTTTTTCTAACCGGATTTTTTTTCCCATTTGTCTTTTATTATTTCGGAAAGACCCTTTTGTATACCGAAAAAAGGATTAAGATTCTATTGTGGAGTTTTTTATGTTTTTTTATTTATTTGGTCCTTACCGCCTATTTCGAGCATTTTAAGGTCAACAGCCTGATTTTCCCTCGTTTCATTACCAATCCCCTAATAGGGATTCACTATGGCCGGGCCCGGGGGCCCTTTGTCACCGCCCCTGTAAACGGATGGGTCATGGGGGCTCTCTTTTTTTCCAGTCTTTTTTTAAGGTCCCGGGTTCAGGGGGGGGCAGCCAGGCTGGCCTTATTGTTTATCCTTATTTTAACCCCCTTGGCCGTTTTTTATACCTACACTCGCGCCGTATGGCTTTCTTTTCTTTTGGCTCCCCTGCCTTTACTGTTTTTTTCCAAAAAATTACTCCTGCGGCCCCGTTTTATCTTTCTCCCTCTGGTGTTATTGATCCTTTTTACCATAGTTAACTGGGAAAATATTTCCAGCCAAGAGCGTGAGCAGGGCGGGGTCATGGAGGTTTCTGAAGTCCAATCCAGGATCGCTCTTTTTAAGGTTACCATGGCGGTTTTCAAGGAAGCCCCGATTTTCGGAGTGGGGTTCGGGCGGTTTAGGAGAGCCATCCCCTATTACTCCTCAGAGGTCTTACAGGGGACTTCCGTCCAATTGGCTTCCCAACACAATCTCTTTTTCGGGTTGCTTTCCGAAGTTGGTCTGGTTGGGCTGGTCCCTTTTCTTTTAATCCTAATTTTTATTCTTCAATACAGCATCCTCCTGTTTCGAAGGCTGCCGGGGGGAGGTTTTATCAGCAGAGATCTGGTAGTGACTTTTTGGGCCATGCTGGTGATATATTTGGTGACCGCTTCGTTTATCCAAACCCAATTTTTTATTGTCGCTAATTCCTCTATTTTTCTATGGGCAGGTATGATGGAGGGACTTTATCAAAGAAGAATTCATTCGGTCCCGGGGCTTGGGGAAAACGATTCCTAAGGAATACTAACGGTCCTCATGGGTCTTCAAAAGAAATTAAAACAAGTCATCTGGAACATGGCTTATAGCTCCGGGGTGTTGAGTCTTTTGGAAAAGTGTAAGGCCCGGCCTGACTTTCAAGGGATTATTTTTTACTATCACAGGGTTCATCCTAAGCCCGGCTGGGACCCCCTGGGATTGAATATTTTCCCTTCCCTTTTTTATAACCAGGTAAGCCTGCTTAAAAAAAAATGCCGGTAGTGAGCTTAACAGAATTATTTGCAGGCCTTCAAAATTCCAAAAAGAATCCCTCTCAGGTCCCCAGGGCAGTCATCACTTTTGATGACGGATACCGGGATGTCTGGGACTATGCCTGGCCGATACTGAAGCGATTTTCCATTTCCCCCTCTTTTTTTGTCTGTACCGATCCTTTGATCAGGAAAAAATTTCTGGTCTACGACCGGCTTATCCCTTGGGTTCAATCGGAAATAAAAAATGAAATCCTATTTATTGCTCCTGATGGTTCAAACCGCCTTTACTCCCTTCGGACCCAAAAAGGGAAAGAAGTTTTTGTTCGGGAGGCCACTGGTTTTTTAATGGGTTATGGCCGGGAAGATCGGAATGCGCTTTTTGAACAATACCTGGGGACACAGAAAAAGGATTCTATCGAAAAGGTCGAAGAACTTTATCTGTCTTTAAAAGAGTTGAAGGCCGCCCTTAAGGAAGGGGTTGAGGTGGGTTCCCACACGGATACTCATCCTGATCTGCCGCTTTTGCCTCGCGAGGAATGGGATGAGGAAATTAAAAAGTCGAAACAGCAGTTGGAGTTTCTTTTGGAAAAAACCGTTGATTTTTTTTCCTATCCGGCCGGCCGGTACAATATGGCCGTACGGGACTATGTCCGAGAAGCCGGTTACCTGGGGGCGGTGGCTACCGGGAAAAGGGCGATTTCTTGGTCCAACTGCGACCCCTATGCCCTGCCCCGCATATCTCCGGAGGGCATAGCGACCCTGGGGAAATTTTATGCCCTGGTCTCGGGGATCCGTCCGGGATGGTTCATGGAAGGGTTTGAGGGATGAACAGGCCGTTAAAATTCCAATCCTTCTGGAAACGTAAACAGTGGTTTACTCCCTATCTGTTTTCCCAGCCTTTTAAAAGGGTCTCCTTATCCACCGGTCCGGGTTCCAGACAAATGGGACCCAGCCATGTGCTCTTTTCTTTTGTGGATCATTTTGAACCGGGTCATGGAGGGGCCGATCCTGCACTTCAATTGGAAAGGGTTGAGCAATGGCGACGGTGTTATCCGGAAGCCGTAGGTCCTTTCCGGGACTGTGAAGGTAATCATCCCCGGCATACCTGGTTTTATCTGGGGGAGAACCCGGAACACCTGAAACTTTTATCAGAACTCTGCTTTAGTGGTTTTGGAGAAGTGGAATTACATCTTCACCATGGAGTTCAGGACCAAATCCCGGATCACTGGAAACAAACGGACCTGTCAGGATTGGCCGGGTTTATAAAAACTCAAAAAAATTTATTTGCCGACTATGGGGCGCTGATCACCGGGGAAAAGGAACCTCAAAAGGTTTTCGGCTTTATTCATGGGATGTTTGCGTTAGATAACAGCCTTTCTGAATATTGCGGGGTTTCAGGGGAATTGCAACTTTTAAGAAGTCTCGGCTGTTACGGAGATTTCACTTTCCCGGCCCCGGGGAAGAGTCAACCCCCCTTAATAAATAGGCTCTATTATCCAACCGGAAACCCGGAGAAACGGTGTTCCTATTTCCGAGGAGAAGGAATAAAGGTGGGCACCACCCCTCGCGATGAAGTCCTGATCTTCCAAGGCCCCTTGGGTGTGATCTGGCAAGGATTGGTTCCCCATGTTGAGGATGGACATGTGGATTGGACACACTCTATTTCTTGCAACAGGGTGCTTTATTGGATATCCAGGGGAATCCATGTCGCGGGTCGGCCGGAGTGGGTCTTTGTCAAGGTTTTCATCCATGGAGCGATGGAAAAGAATGTTCGGGAATTATCCGGCGATCTTATGAAAAAGCTGCATACCGCCCTCCAGGAGGTTTGTCAAAATGGAACCTCCTGTTACTTGCATTATACCTCGGCCAGGGAGGCCTTCAACATTGCCATGGCTGCGATGGCCGGGGAAAAAGGGGACCCGGGCCGATTCCGGGACTATTTAATTCCACCATATGCCAATACCCTGATATACTGTAATCGTCCCTACCGATTGGGGGGATATACCGGACGAGAATGGTCGGTCCGACTGGTGGAACCGAAAGGGGTAATCCTTAAGGTAAAAGGGGAGGTTGAAATCGAGATAGCCGCTGATTTTTTGGAACAGGTTTCTTTTTCCCTGGATTCCTCTAATGGGGACCTGAACCTTCAGGCCGAAGGAAAAGGGGACCTCATAATGAGGTTTAATAGCTTAAACGGCAAAAAACTTTTCCCGGGACCTGAGAAACCAGAAGGGGAGGTACACATTCTTGGTCCAGCAACCGATCTCGGCATTTCTTTCACCATGACTTTTTCCTCACGGGGGGCCATAAAAGCCCATTTTGGCATTGGCGGATGAATACTCGACCGATCAAGGTGGTTCAGGTCATCAATACCCTGCAGATAGGCGGAGCGGAAAATTTTGTTCGCTTGTTGGTGACCCGGCTGGACCGGAAAAGATTTACTTCCTCCGTTGTAGCTATCCAGGGCGGCGGTCCTTATGAGCAAGAGTTAACCCGGGAGGGGGTGCCGGTTAAAGTGATGAATCGGCCGCAAAGGTCGATCCTCCTATTTCCTCTGTTTTTTAAGGATGTAGTGACTGCGGTCTGGGAACTGTATCGGTTATTAAAAAAAGAAAAACCGGATATCCTGCAAACCCATCTCCCGGCCAGTGAATATTTGGGATTGTTGGTCGGCCGATGGGCGAGAATCCCTTGTCTAATCTTTACCGTTCACAGCAGCCATTTTCTGCCCCAAAGGTCCGGGAAGAGTCTTCGAACCTGGGCCAGGTTGAAACTCACTCGATTTTTATTGAGACGGGTGCAAAAAGTAGTGGCCGTCTCCAAGGTTGTTGTAGAAAATCTGAAAGGGATCGCCCCAAAACCGGCCCTGGATATTAGAATCATCCCCAATGGCATTGAGGTCTCTCGATTTAAAAATATTATCCCTGATGGAACCCTTAAAAGAGCTCTCGGGATGGCCCCGATAGACCCGCTTATTACCCTGGTCGGCAGTTTGCGTCCGGTAAAAAACCAGACTATGCTGTTATATGCCGTTGCCCGGATGATCCCTGCCTATCCAAAGCTGAGGGTGATCCTGGTCGGTGAAGGCCCTTTTAAAGGCCCAATATTGGATTTGAGGGGGAAACTGGGGCTTGCCCCCTACGTGCATCTCTTAGGATTAAGAAGGGATATTCCGGAAATCCTTTCCGAAACCGATATCTTTGTAAGCACTTCAAGGTGGGAGGGATTACCTTTATCCATCCTTGAGGCCATGGCTGCCGGTAAACCGATTGTGGCCACGGCCGTATCCGGAGTTCTGGAGGTATTGGGAGAAAATGCCGGGGTCCTGGTCCCCCTGGATGATGTCGAAGGATTGGAGGGAATTCTCAAATCCCTGATTGAGGACCCCATAGCCAGGGAAAGGTTGGGGCAACAAGCGCAACAGAGGGTCTCAACCCTCTATTCCCTGGAAACCTGTGTGCATCAGTGGGAAGCTTTGTATGAGGAATTGATGGCCGGGGAACGATAATGCCCTATAAAGTGATGTTTGTGACAACCTCTCTAAATATCGGGGGTGCTGAAAGACAATTAGTGCAAATCTTGAAGCATCTCTCCAGGGGGGATTTCGAACCGGTCGTAGTTTGTCTGAAAGACCCCGGAGGTTTGGTTGAAGAGCTCTCCTTACTAAATATTCCCGTTTATAGCCGGTTATTGACGCATAAGGCCGACCTCAGGGTCCTTCCGCGGCTGATGGCCATCATTAAAAAAGAGAAGGTCCAGATCATATGGACTCGGGGCATTGGCGATAAAATGTTTTGGGGAAGATTGGCCGGTAAACTGGCCAAGGTCCCTATTATATTAACCTCAATCCATTTTATGGGACCGGGAGGGCAGCGGAAAAGTATCATCGGCCCTTTAAATAAATTATTGACCCCTATTACCGACCGGATTATTGCCGTTTCTGAAAATCAGCGCAGATACCTGATTGAAGAAGAAGGGCTGCCTGCTCAAAAAATGGTGGTCATTCACAATGGCATTGACCTGAGGTCCTTTAAAGCCAAAAAGGACATACGGGTGGTTAAGGAGGCCCTGGGGATTCCGGAAGGGGTTGCCGTGATCGGGCAGGTGGCCAGACTGCGTCCGGAAAAAGGGCATCGTCTCCTGCTCCAGGCTGTACAAAAACTGCGGGAACAAGGCCAGGAGGCGGTTATCCTTCTGATCGGGGACGGGCCGGAACGCCGGACCCTGGAAAGAATCTGTGCAAACCTAAATTTCGGACCCATGGTCCGTTTTTTAGGAGACCGGAAAGAACCGGCTGATCTGATCAATATTTTTGATATCGGCTCCTTAAGCTCTCCGATGGAAACCTTTCCCAATGCCCTGCTGGAATACATGGCCCTGGGCAAACCGGTGATTGCCCCGAATGTGGGGGGGGTTCCGGAAATAGTAATTGATGGCATTAACGGCCTTCTTTTTTCTCCTGGGGATGCCGATCATTTGGCTGAAAAAATCCTTTATTTATTGGCCAACCCCGAGATAGCCAGAAGGATGGGAGAGGACGGGGCCAAAAGGGTTAGAAGTTTTTTTTCTCTGGAAAAGAGCGTGAAAAAGATCGAACAATTATTCTTTGAATTATTATCAGAGAAAGGTTACCGTTAATTGACTGATGCCCCCACACCCATTCTAATGGTCGGTCCTCATCCCGACCGCGTAAAGGGGGGGATTTCCTCCTGGGTCCGAAATATCCTTTCATCAGAAATGGTTAAAGAATATTCCATTGATTATGTGGCCACCAAGGTCGATGATTCCAAGATGGTGAAAATGGGCTGGGCGGTCCGGGCTATTTTTATTTTTTTTTGGAAAATATGGACCAGCAAGGCCAAACTGGTCCATATTCATGGTTCCCATTACGCCAGTTTTTATCGCAAGATGGTTTTTATATTATTGGCAAAAATAGGCCGAAAAAAAATCCTCTTCCATTGCCATGGATCCCGGTTCGATCAGTTTTACCACCAAGGGCCGAACTGGCAGAAAATTTTAATCAGAAGAATTCTTTCTTTTTGTAACCGGGTGATTATTCTTTCTCCCTATTGGGAGACCTTCTTTTCGGAGTTTCTTGATTCCTCAAGACTGGTCATTCTGGAAAATGCCATTCCCTTGAATGCTTACCAGTCCGTTTCGGTTGAGGAGAGAAAAAAATCTAACGGCCCGGTAATTCTTTTTGCCGGAGAAGTGGGGGAAAGAAAAGGAATTTATGATCTTCTATCGGTTATTCCGGACCTGGTCCGGCAAGTTCCCCGGATCACCCTCCTTTTGGCCGGGAATGGAGAATTGGATAAGGTCCGATTCGTTGCCGAGTCCCTTAATATCGAAACACACCTTCAACTGACAGGCTGGGTTCCCGCTGAAAAGATGACCCAGTTTTATTTGCAGGCCGATCTTTTTGTACTTCCTTCCTACCATGAGGGAATGCCCATGGCCATCCTTGAGGCCATGGCTTGCGGGTTGCCAGTGGTCAGTACGCGGGTAGGCGGCATAGCGGAGTTGATCAAAGAGGGTGAGAACGGGTTCCTGATCAATCCCGGGGACCGGCAAGCCCTATTGGAGGCCCTGCTCGTTTTATTGGCTGATCCGGTCCTTCGAGAGAACATGGCCTTGAAAAACATTCAAAAAGTGAAAGACCAATATGATATGCCCGGGTATCTTAAAAAATTAAAAGGCCTATACCGGGAAATCTTGGAAGAGAAGTCATGCTTAAAGCCATAGTAGAAAATTTTAATGACCTTGAACTGTATCGGACAGAATGGGAGAATTTCCTGAAGGGAATGCCGGCGGATTCTCCTTTTTCGAGTTATGAATGGCTTTCCACCTGCTGGGAACACTTTCATAAAGGCCGGAGGCTGCTGGGAATGGTTTTTAAAGGCCAATCTCATTTGAAGGGGATCATCCCCCTGATGGCTTATCAGGAAACTGTGAAATTTTTCCCCTTGCGAAAGATATCTTTTGTTGGCCGGGAATACTCCGATAGAGCGGATCTTATTATCGGTAAAGATAAAGGGAAGGTCATCGAAGCCATGATGGATTACTTCGTCGAGGATTTCCGTAATTGGGATGTGATTCATCTGGAACAGATTCCCGAAGAATCGGATTCTATTAAAATGCTAAGTCATTGTGCCCGTAAAAGAGGATTACTGTTCGAATGCTGGGAACAGACCGTTTGTCCCTATATTATTCTTGATCAAGAATTGGGGTGGATGAAAGAGAAACGGGACCACTCTTTTAAAAAAGAAATCCGAAAATCAGCCCAAAGGTTGCAAGATGCGGGGAAGGTCAGCTTTTCCCGGTCGATTACCCATGATAATATTGATGATGTGATTGAAATTGCGGCCTATGTGGACAAGAAAAGCCATAAACACGAGGAAGGAAAAGCCCTTTTTACGCAGCCGGTCACCCGAGAATTTTTGAGGGATACGGCCAGGATCTTTGCCCAAAGGAAATGGCTTGATTTTACCACCTTAGAGTTAAATGACGTCCCCATTGCCTATGAATTCCATTTTCGCTATAAAGAAAAAATCTTTGCCTATACCGGTTCTTATGACCAGGCTTATGCTTCCTTCGCCCCGGGAATGGGTATCATTTTCCGGTTGATCCAGGATTCCATGGACCAAGGATTAAAAGAATACGACCTCCTCCAGGGGGCACATGACTATAAGTGGCGCTGGACCAATCTGGGCCGGAAGCATTATCAATTGATGATAATTAATAGTACCCCTTATGCACGACTCTTCCATTACTTGAAATTCAGATCCCGGAAGGATTGGCGGGAAAAGACAAAGGCGATGGAACTGGTGGAAGGGGAGGAATGAGGTGTACCGGAGTGAGTTGTGTGTTACCTGTTTCAAGGTATGAGTTTATAGAGGAAAGAACCGACTTTCTTATGTCGCAACCCACAAGCCGCTACAATATTTCTGTTATTGAAAAAATTTCAGATTTAAAGATGTAGGCATCTAAAACCATGTCCGACAATAATCTACAATCCGCAATCCGCAATCCGCAATCGCCATTATCGGGCCGCCGGGTCTTGTTCATTGTCGAGAATCAACCCGTTCCCCTCGATACGCGTCCTTGGGTGGAGGCCCAGGCTCTAAAAGAGGCGGGTATGGAGGTAGCGATCATTTGCCCCCGGGGAAAAGGCTATGAAACCCCCTACGAACTTCTGAAAGGCATTCATATTTACCGCCACCCTTTTCCCGTGGAGGCGGGAAGGGCCATTGAATATCTTTTGGAATACGGGTTGGCCCTTTTCTGGGAATTGTTTTACAGCCTCAAAATATTTTGCAAAATGCGGTTTGAAGTCATCCATGCAGCCAATCCCCCGGACCTTCTTTGTCTAATCGGTTGGCTGTTTAAGTGGAGGGGCGTCCGGTTCATTTTTGACCAGCACGATATCTGTCCCGAGGTGATGGAGGCCAAATTCGGTCGAAAGGGTCTTCTTTATAAGACTTTGATTTTTTGGGAAAGGTTAAGTTACCGGATCTCCGATCTGGTTATTGCCACCAACGAATCCTACCGGGACCTGGCCATTCAAAGGGGGAAGGTTGACAGCCGAAAAATATGCGTCGTCCGGACAGGGCCGGATTTATCACGGATTCCTTCTGAGATAAAAAAAGACGATTTTCTTAAAAAAGGGAAACGCTTCATGGTCGGGTATGTGGGCGTCATTGAGAAGCAGGAAGGTTTGGATTTTCTGGTTCAGGTAGTAAAGGAGATCGTCCATGATTTAAAGCGGAAGGATATTTTGTTCATGATTGTCGGCAGCGGGACTCAGGTTCCCTTTGTTCAGGCAATGATAAAAAAGGAGGGACTGGAAGACTATTTCCATTTTACCGGCCGAGTCTCCGATGAGCTGCTTTTTCATTGTCTGGGCAATTGCGAGGTCTGCATCAATCCCGACTTGTTTAATGAGGCCTCCAATAGATCGACCATGCGTAAGATTATGGAATATATGGCCCTCGGAAAACCGATGGTCCAAACCGAAGTGATTGAAGGCCGCTACACGGCCCAGGACGCTTCTTTGTATGCCCGGCCCAATGACAGCCGGGACTTTGCCGAAAAAATAGTTTTCCTGTTGGATCACCCCCAAGAAGCACAACGGATGGGTCTGGTTGGAAAGAAAAGACTCCAAGAGTCCCTCCACTGGGGAATCCAAAAACAGAATCTGATTGCTGCCTACCAAGCTCTTTTTAACGAACAGGACTCTGTCGGGAAAAAATAGATATAAAATTAAACCAAATATATTTGAAATTGTTTTTATGAGACTGATCCTCCAAGAATTTGGAAAGGACTCAATCTCTTAAAAAGATACTAGATGCTGGATACTGGAAAAAAACAAAAACAATACTTGGTTCCGGATAAAATCAATCCAGCATCCGGTATCCAGTATCGTCCGACCAGAATCGTTAATCTTCCAGTTTAAAAATGTAAGTAAAAAATATTTAGATGCAGGGGAGGAAGAACCTGGAATCCGAAATCCGAAATAGGCATGGGCTGTCCTGGTATTGGAACCGCCTTCGTTTAATGTCTTTGCCTGAAATCGGGCTGCGCCTTTATCGGAAGGTTCGGGCCTTGGTCTGGAGAATCTTACTGCCTTTGGTGCGGGAGGGGACAGGATTTTTCTTAAAAGAATATCCTCACATCCCCCAGGACTGGCTGGCTGAGTTAAAAAAAAAGTTTCCCATAAAACCGGACCCGGGTGTCCGGGAACGGTATGGTCGACTCTTCTCTTTGGAAAAGGTTAAGGAAAGGGGTGACAATCTTCTTCAAGGCCGGATTCCCATTCTTAAATATTGGGTGGATACCCCGGGAGGGCTTCCCGATTGGCATCGAGATGTTTTAAGTCCTGTTTCCTGGCCCAAGGTTTTTTTTAGCCGGATCAATCATAATGATCTTCGCTATGGCCGGGTTATTAATGTCTGGGAACTAAACCGCCATTTTTATTTTTATGATTCAGGGAAGGCTTTTTATTTCACTAAGGATGAACGATTTGCTCGGACCTTGTTAGATCACCTTGAATCCTGGATCGATCAAAACCCGGTCGGGATCGGCATTAACTGGGTAAGCCCTATGGAATGTGGACTCCGGCTGATCAGTTGGCTGTGGGGGTTATTTTTTATTTTAGAAACCATCGAGGCCTCTGTGGGTTTATCTCTTTTCATGGATCGGGAAAGAGAGAAAAAGATTTGGACTTCTATTTACTGGCAGGCCTATTTTATTGAAAAAAACCTTTCAAAATACTCTTCGGCCAACAATCACCTGATCGGAGAGGCCCTGGGCCTTTTCTGGGTGGGGTCTTTGGTCCCCTCCCTACCCCGGTCAAAAAAATGGAAACAACAAGGATGGACCATCCTTTGTCGGGAAATCGAAAAGCAGGTTTTTCCCGATGGGGTTCCCCGGGAACAAAGCACCCAATACCTTTTTTATCTCTTCGATCTCTATACCCTGGCTATTGTCTTGGCTCAAAAAGAAAATCAGGCTATCCCTCGGATGGTCTGGGAACGATTGGAGAAAATCTGTGAATACATTATGACCCAGATGGATGAAGGGGGCCACCTTCCCGATTGGGGAGATTCCTCCGATGGCCTGGCTTGTAAACTGCACACGGAGGTTCTTTACCCCTATCGTTCTCTTTTAACCACCGGCGCATTCTGGTTCAATCGGGGTGATTTTAAACACTGGGGCGGAAAATTGGATGAGCGTAATTTCTGGCTGTTTAATCCGGATGCCCTGGCCGGTTATTCGAAAATAGAGGAAAATCCGATTGAAAGGGGATCCCGAATTTTTCCGGATGGGGGACAGATTATCCTCCGAAAAGGGAGGGGGCCCGAGGAAGCGGTTTTGTCTGTTGATGCCGGTCCGTTCGGCTTTCTTTCCATAGCCGCCCATGCCCATGCCGATGCCTTATCTTTCACCCTAAGCGCCGGAGGGACCCCGATTATCATTGATTCCGGGACCTATCTCTACCATGATGGAGGCCCGTGGCGGGACTTTTTTCGAGGGACCCGGGCCCATAACACCGTCGAGGTGGATGGTCAAGACCAAGCCGTTTCCGGGGGACCTTTTATGTGGTTGGTGCAACCGGAGGTGTCCATTAAAAAAGCGGTCCTGGGAAGCCGTTTTGATTATGTCCAGGCCTTTCATTCGGGTTTTGAACGGCTTGCCGGAGGAGTGAGACATGAACGAACGATTCTTTTTATGAAAGAGGAGAAATTTTGGATTATAAAAGATCTCCTTTACGGAGAAGGACTCCATGCCCTGAACCTGATGTTTCATTTTCATCCCCAGTGTTCTCTTCATGCCCTGAAGAAAAATCTTTTTCAGGTCTCTATAGAAAAACCGGTTCTATATATTAAGATAGACCCTCAATTGACCTCGGCCCTTCACCGGGGGGAAGAAGAGCCGATTTCCGGTTGGTTTTCTTCTGCCTTTGGAGAAAAATGCCCGGCCATAACCCTTCAGGGGGAAACGGGGTTAAATAAAACAATTCTTCTTCAAACGGTTCTTTGGATGCCATAGGAAATGAACAAAATCAAATTAATTAAGAAATTATTAAAAACCGTAGGCGGTTTTTGTTTGTTGGCGGTGTTGTTATCCCCATTCCGGGTTTCAGGGGAAACGATTATTTTCTCCCCTGAAGACCCCATGAATTTGGAACAGGTCTTAAACCGGATGAAGCCAGGAGACACTCTTCTGTTGAACCCCGGGCAGTATTTTCTGCCGGAAGGGTTGACCGTTTCCAAGGGACATAACGGCCGGTCGGATAAACCTATCACCCTTAAAGGGAAGGACGCAGAGAATGTAATTTTGGATGGGAGGCATCAAGCGGTTGCGGTTTTGCGAATAGAAGGAGACTATTGGAATGCTGAGAATCTGACCATCAAGGACGGAAAAGAATATGGAATTTTGCTCAAGGGGTCCCACCTCAAAATAAAGAATAATGTTTTTTCCGGGTCCGGGGAAGATGCCATGAAATCCATTTATAGGGCCGATGACCTGGAGATAAGCCATAATCAGGTGTTCAGCCCGGGACATGAGGGGGTTGATATTTTTGGGACCGTGGGGGCCAAAGTGTATGGAAATTTGATACAATCTGCCGGAGGTTGCGGAATATTCGCCAAGGGAGGCGCCAGAAATATCTCCATTGAAGGAAATACCGTTATCCGCGCTCGCCAGGGCGGGATTTATATCGGCGGGATGAGTGATTTTTTGTCTGAAGGAGAATCCTATGAATGTACGGCTTGCCGGGCCGTTACCAACCTGGTGGTTCAATCCGGGGCTCATGGTATTTTTGCCTTGGGTTGCCGGGATGGTCTGATCGCCCATAATACCATCATCGGGACTTCCTCCTGGTATGGCGCTCCTCTGGGGGCCGGTAATGGAGGGGACCCAAGAACAATCGGCCGGATTCCTTCAAAAAATATAAGAATATTCAACAATATTGTGGCCTATCCCAAGTCTCGAATTTATTCTCAGGTGGAAACCAACTCAGAAGGAAATTTTTTTTCGGATTATAATCTATATTTCGGACTGTCGAAACCCCAGTTCGATTGGCGGGGTGTCCTTCTGCCTTGGGAGGCATTCAAAAAGAACACTAAATATGAAACCCATGCCATCCTGCGGGATCCTCAATTTGAGGATTTGGCTAAGGAAAATTATTCTTTGAGGCCACACAGTCCGGCCAAAGGGGCCGGATTGTCCATAGAAAAAAAATTGGAAAATGATATTACCGGTAATAAAAGGAGATTA
The DNA here is from genome assembly GCA_963782435.1 of uncultured delta proteobacterium. Taxonomy (GTDB): domain Bacteria; phylum Desulfobacterota; class RBG-13-43-22; order RBG-13-43-22; family RBG-13-43-22; genus RBG-13-43-22. The sequence goes on along the minus strand of CAWAKF010000049.1, from coordinate 21,127 downwards.
TCCCACCCCACCCTGGGGGCTTGGGAATAAAGAGAAAAAACTAATCAAAGTTATTTGAAATGGTATAAAAAAGTTAGAGATAAATCCTAAGAATGAAGGTTTAAGCATCTATGGATAATTCCTTTGTTTCGGTAGTAATGCCCTGTCTCAATGAGGAGGAAACGATTGGACCCTGTATTCAGAAGGCCTGGGAAGGCCTTCGCCTTCTGGGCCTGTCAGGGGAAGTGGTGGTTGCCGATAACGGTTCCACTGACCGATCGGTTGAAATAGCCCAATCTCTCGGGGCCCGTGTGGTCAACCAGCCGATGAAAGGGTATGGGAGTGCTTATCGAAAAGGCATTGATGAAGCCCGGGGGGATGTTATCGTTATCGGAGACTCGGATCTGAGTTATGATTTTTTGGATATACCCCGTTTTGTGAAGCCTCTTCTGGAAGGGTTTGATCTGGTGATGGGGAGCCGTCTCAAAGGGGAGATTCTCCCGGGGGCTATGCCCTGGTTACACCGCTATATCGGAAATCCAATTCTGTCCGGGTTTTTGAATCTCCTTTTCCGTACCGGGGTTTCCGATGCCCACTGCGGTATGCGGGCCTTTAGCAAAAAGGCCTGGGAGCGTATGGGGCTCCGATCAAGAGGGATGGAATTTGCTTCGGAAATGGTCATCCAGGCGGGAAAGAAAAAACTTCGGATCACCGAGATCCCCATTGCCTTATACCCGGATGGTCGAACCGGTCGCCCCCATCTCAAATCCTTCCGGGATGGCTGGCGGCACCTCCGCCTGATGTTGTTGCTGTCCCCCATCGCCCTTTTTTTAATTCCCGGCCTTTTGCTTCTGCTCTTGGGGTTGAGCCTGATGATTATCCCTTCTTTCGGGATCGTCTATTTATACGGGATCGGTTTGGATGTCCATACCATGGTCCTGGGCAGTCTGCTGGCTATTCAGGGGTTTGGGATTTTTACCCTGGGTCTCTTCAGTCGACTTTATGCCACCCTGGAAGGTTTTGATGAATCCGAATTTATTCGAAGGTTGTTATCATTATTTTCGCTTAATAAAGGGTTGTTGACCGGGCTGTTTATTGCTTTCATCGGGTTGTTTTTTAATATTATGGTAGTGTATCGCTGGGCCAGCCATAATTTTATTCTCGACAACAACCTGCAACTCAGGCCGGCCTTGTGGGGGTTGACTTTGATGGTGCTCGGGATTCAGATCGTTTTCGCTTCCTTTTTCATCAGTTTTCTTTTGATAAAGGAGGAGTATCCCCGTTAGGCGAATCCGGTCTATGGAAGGAAAAAAGATAAAGGGGGCGATGGACATGCAGGGGTGAAAAAAACTCGGGGTTTTGATTAATGGTTTGTCTCAAAAAGGATTCTTCCTGAATGAAATTGTCGTCCAGTAAGACGTGGGTGACCCGCCAACGGGAAAGTTGATTAAGGATTTGGCGGGGTGGTCTGGACAAGGTGGGGATGACCGTCGGTCTATGACTGTAATAGGAAAGGTACCGGGGTTTGATGTAGGCGATTCGGCAGTCCCGAGGGAGTTTTTGTTGAATCCAGGAAACCAGGGTTTGGTAAGCCGGTTTTTCCGGGGAGGCGGAAGAAAATTCGGGAGATTTGATTAAAAGAATAAAGGTGGTACTCCCCCAGAGGCTCAAACCGATCCAGACTATCAGAAACAGGCGAACCAACGACCCGGAAGAAGACCACCCATGACGATTGCCCAGGTCATTTATCCCACGCAAGAGGAAATAAGTCAAAAAGGGGGCCAGGGGAAGAAGATAGCGAACACCGGCCCTCATGGGAAAATCCAGAATCAGGAGGATACCCAGAAAACAGCCCATGTATAATATAATCGGAAGGGCGGCCCCCTTCAGGCCTTTGAGGATTTGCCATAGCAGAATCGATACTATACCGGCGGCCAATGGGAGACGGATCCAATTAAGATAGGGGACCGGGCGAAGAAGATAGCTGAGCGGGAAGAGGAGTTCGTAGCTTTTCTGAAGGTAATAATAACCATTGGAAAACAGACGAACCAACAGACCCTGGAAGGTTAGACCGTTTAGCCCCATACTGAAATGAAAATAGGCCTTATTGACCGGCCCCAGACCCATCTTCTGCTGCATAAAGTTCCAGAGGATAACCGGTAACAGAAAGGTCGTGGACAGCAAAAGGAGATGAAGAAAAGTTACCGAACGTTCTTGAGGATTTTTCCAGATCCTGAAAGAAAAAACAGGACGGTTCCTCCCCAGAGGGCCAGGCCGATATCCCGGGTTAAAGCCGCCAGCGCCATACCTATTCCGGTTAGAAGAGCCTGAAAAACAGCCAGGCGGTTTTGGGGCAGGGTCATCATCATCCAGAGGGAAAGTATGGAGAAAAAAGGTATAAGGGATATCGGAGCCGATACCTCTTCCCCAATAGACCACCCAGGGAAGGATGGGATAAAGGAAGATAGTCCTCCGGGCCAAAGGGACATCACCAAATGAATGCATAATTCGGTAAAGAAAGGGCAGAGAGAGAAAGAAAAGGAGAACCGAGACAACCTTGAGCCAGAGGTAAGGCGGGGGCTGATTGCAGGCCAAGGGACTTATCAGTAAGGGATATATCGGCGGATAGGCCGGGGGCCCGTTTAGGGCTTCCGCATTATAAAGATAAGGAGATCCGCATAAGAGCGGCCCTGACAGATATTTTGGGCGTGTTGAAGATACTGGGCAAAGTCATCCCCCAAAGAGGTGACATGCCGATCCAAGGGAAGGATATAGAAGACCAGAAGCAGGACCAGGAATAAACAGACGGCCAGCCAGGCATAGGAAGGTTCCATTTTCATGTTGCTACCCATATCACATCCGTCATTTCAATGCAATGAAGCAGGGGTGAATCAATGAAGAGCAGTAAGATCTGGATCCAGATTTTTGTGCTGGGACTGTCGGTTTTTTTAATCACCGGGATTCCTTATTTTTATGGCTTTTATTCTGCCACCCCCACACATGCCTTTGCCGGCTTTGTTGACGGTCACGAGGACACCTATCAATATTTTTCATTAGCCAGACAGGCCGCAGAAGGAAAGTTATTTTTCGAGGACCGTTATACCACTCAACCCCATGCCCCCAAGCTGATCAATTGGGTCTGGTGGGGCCTGGGTAAAGGGATGGCCCTGACTGGTTGGTCGGCTGCCTTGACCTATCAGGGTTTTCGATTCCTGACCACTTTTATATTTACCATCACCCTCTATTGCTTTCTGGGACGATTTCTTCAAGGGGGCACCCGTTTCTGGGGGGTGGCCCTGATCCTCTTCGGGGGTGGCTTTGGGGGGATTCTCAAGGTCTTTAATAAAATATTTCAGATCATCCCCATAGATTTTGGTTTGCCGGATGTCTGGCTGGTGGAAGGTCACGCCTTTTATTCCCTGTTGATCTGGCCTCATTTCAGTTTGGCCGTATCCCTGATGCTTTGGATCTTTTTGGCCTTTATCAAAGGACTGGAGCAGCACCGATGGAGGTTTTTTGGGGTAGCCGGAACTCTCAATCTCCTTCTCCTTTTTTTCCACCCCTTTGAATTTGGTGTCCTCTTTCCGGTTTTATCCCTGGCGGTCCTTATTTGGATTTTGACCCGGCGGGAGAGGGGACTTCAAGCCCTATGGGGTCTCCTGCTGATTTTGGGTCTTTCTTTGCCGGCGTTGATCTATTATTTTTCTTTAAACCAGCAACCGGTTTGGCGGGAGGTTATGGGACAGATGGACCTCAGCACCCCTGACCCTTTTCAGATGGCCTTGGGTTTCGGCCTGCCTTTCATTATAGCAGTCTTAACCTTTCAGGGGTTTCCTCTGTTATCAAAGATAACCCCTTCTCGAGTCCTGATCACCTCCTGGTTTATCGGCGGTTTTTTTATTTTTTATCTGCCTGTTTATTTCCGCTGGCATCTGGTTAACGGCTGGCAGGTTCCGTTATATATTTTGGCCTTGCAGGGTGTAGAAGAAAGGATTCTGCCCTATTTAAAAGAAAAGAATTTGCGTCTTTTTCGAAGACTGGAGGTTGGTAAGATATTTTATCCCGGTTTGATGATTTTCGTTTCCCTGACCTCATTATATTTGGTTCAATCCAAGATCACCAAAATAAAACAAGGGGCCCTGCAACCACCTTATTATTTGCATCAAGAAGAATTAGAGGCCCTGAACTGGTTAAACCGGAATACCAAACCGGAAGAGGCTGTTTTTTCCGGAGCGGAGATGGGAAACGTGATACCCGCCCTGGCCGGAAATCGGGTATTTATAGGGCATTATTGTCTGACCCCCGGATATAAGGAAAAACGCCGGGAGGTAAAGGCATTCTGGCAGCAGCCGGATTATTCCTTGCAACGAACCAGTTGGTTGAAAAGCCAGGGGATCCGTTATATTTATCAGGGTTTGGAAGAAAAATATTTGGGCCCCTATGATCCGGGAAAAGGAGTATCGATCAAGAAAGTGTTTTCCAATAGCCAATCAACGATTTATAAAGTGGATTAAAATTTTTTCCAAAGGTTTTTTTAGAATAATGGTCAAAGGGTGGTCTTGTTTTTGGAGTTGTCCAAAGGGTAATTATGAGGTTCCAACCCAGCCCAAAAACAAAGCTGAATTTAGACAGAGACCACCCCAGAGCTTGTTTCCAGCATAGGTGTAGGCCTGCCTTTTATATACCATTTGTGTAGATTCGATAAAATAGATCATGACTTACGGATGGACAAATCCAAAAACAAGGCCCCCCTTTGACCTTGCATTAAAAGTTTGGGGGGTTGCTTAGACTTAAGGGTATAAAGATCTTATTCTCCAAGTTAGATTTATAGGCGCACTGACATCCAAGAATGGGCTTAAAACAAAAATGAATCCGGGAAAAAATAAAAACTCACGAATGGTCTTTTGGGGCGGCGTAACTTTTATTTTAGTAATCCTCAGCTTCTGGACGATTTTTTGTTTTTGGGGAAATCGGCTGTTGCAGGCCATGTATGATGGTACTTCCCTCTCCTTTTTCAATCTATCAAAGGAATATAGGGCCTTCTGGTCGGTGCGGGACCTGATGGTCATGGCTCGAAAAATAGGACTGATCTTCGTTGGCCTGATCGCGCTGTCGGCCATGGTTGTTTTTCAAAAAGGCAGATTGATTCGGGTCCTCCTGCATTTATTCAGGGTGGAAAATGTTGATGAATTAAAACCGAAACTGTTTTCCTTGGGTTTCTGGCTGGGATGCAGTTGGGTGTGTTTTTATGCCCTTTATTCTTTCAGCTATCAAGGGGAGTGGTACCGTATCGATAAAATAATGACTTTTACTGAAGGTCCTCCGTATCAGCATAGAATTCTGTTCGTTTGGGTGGCCAGGGGGATTCAAGCGATTTTTCCCGGATTATCCGATTTGGGGTGTTATTTTTTATCTCAAACCATCCCCATTTTGTTGTCCTTTCATTTTATTAAACAATGGGGGGCCCTGTTTATTGCCGGGAAACTGGCTTTTTTAGCCCAGATCCTGTTGGTCATCCTTCTGATCCCCACTTTTAAATATTACACATTTTATGATATGGGGATCGTATTATTTTATACCCTGGCCTTGCTCTTTCTTTTTCGACGGCAGTTTGCTTTATATTTGCTGGTGCTGCTGGTGGGCACTTTGAATCATGAAATCACCCTCTTTTTAATTTTCCTGTTTGCCCTTTTATTTTACAAAGACGATCTCAAACGGGCTCATTATTGGGGATTGATTTTTGTTCAGTTGTCGGTTTATGGGATGATTCGATTTTTGTTGTTTTACTGGTTGCCGACATCTGAGGCCTGGGGTAGCGGCAGAGTCTGGTTTAATATCGACTTTATCGTCCATCCCGACCGCCGGCTTTTATTCGTTATATTAAACTTAGTCTTTTGGTATTGTCTGGCCTCCCTCGGTTTAAAGCAGGCCCCCAAAACCCTAAAACAAAGTGCCCTGTTGTTGCCTTTATTGTTGGCCACCACCTTTTTAGTGGGACAACTCAACGAAATCAGACACTTCGATCCCTTTATCCCGGTAGTTATCGGGCTCATCCTGTCTTTCATTGCTTCCGGCTTGGCCCCAAAAAAAGAAGGGAAGGTTGATGGACTTAGTTAATAATCGACCATCCCCATCTCCGGGCCGTTTTAAACAAGGGTATTTTCCGATCATCTTATTATTACTAATCGCTTCCCTGTCCTACTGGTTTTTCTTTTTCTCGAATTTCGTCACCAGCGATTAGGTCCGTTATGCCATAGGGTTCTATGAAAGGATCCGAACCGGGGCCGAACCTTTTAATTATGAAATGAGTTTCGGATACTACCTGGTCCTTCAACCTATTCTAACCCGGCTGTCGGCCTCATTTTGGCCCTTAATCCTGAATGGGCTTTCTTCTTTTTTCGGAGCACTTCTTTTAATCCCCCTGTATTTTTTAATCAAATCCCTATTCATACCGAGGGTCGCCTTTCTGACCGGCTTGTTCCTTATTTTCTCTCCACCCTTCTGGCTGTTGACGCGCTACGGCCATCCGGCAATCCCGGCCCTGTTCTTTTTTGTCAGCGCCATGGCTGCGATTAACCGGGCCCTGGAAACTGACCATAACCGCCCTTATCTGTGGTGGGGACTGGCGGTGATAGGGTCCCTTATGGCCCTGACTGTTAGAGTGGATATTTTATTATCCTTTCTGGCCCCCCTGGGCTTGTTATTTTATAGGAGAAACAAACCAAACCGGGCCTGGGGGTTGCTTTCCTTGTTTTATATCCTAACCTTTCTAGGTTACGGGGTTATAAAATGGTCGACCCTGGGTTATCTGCTCCTTCCATCCGGAGGGACCGTCTATACCCATTTCCAGGAGAGAATTCCCGATTTTTCTTTTATGGTTAAGAGTCTGATTAAGAATACTTGCCTGTTTATTTTTGGATTTCTCCCGGTCATGACCCTTTGTTTGGCGGCCTCCTGGTTGAGACTTTTCCTGGCCAGAGAATGGAAAATCCTGGTTCTGGTTGTTTTATGGAGTGTCCCGACCTTAATTTTTCTACCCTTTTGGGGAAGGGATTTCTCAAGGTTGTCCGTTCCTATATTGATCCCAATGATTCTTTCCGTAGTCTGGTGGATCGATCGTTTCCGCTGGTCTCGTTTGCCTTACGTCGTTTCCTTGGGTATGCTGTTACTGTCTCAGGTAACCCCGGACTTGACCGGCCCTTTATTGATGAAAGCTTATCCCTTCAAAACTATTTATCAAGGCCGTCCCATCACCACGGTCCCCATAGTAACCCTATTGTCGGACTTTTTATTAAGAAAACATTATTTGGAAGAACAAGAGCGGGTTGTGAATCAAGTAATCCGGCGGACCGATCGAAATGTGATAATTATTGCCGATACGCCTCTTGCCCCTTGGTATGAATATGGTTTGCGGGTTGATCGCCGGGCGATTTTATCCCCATGGTCCCCGACAAATAAACCCGGGGAGTTTGCCCTTTACCGGACCGGTCAGAATCGTTTTTATCTGTGGGTGATCGATTGGCAGTCAAACCCTGAAAAGTGGCAATCTCTAATGGAAGGGGAGACCTTCAACCATTATCTCTTTCATATCTCCCCATTTATCGAAGGATTTCGACCGGGTTCTCTTTTTCTTGAGCAGAAGGAAATGGCTGCTCTGCTAAAGAAAAGCCCATCTTTAGTTGAGCGTTTCCGGAAAATCATTAAACCCCATTCGGAGTGAAGCGGATACCTTATCTCTAACGTTAAAGTGATTGAGCTTAGCCGTAATGATCAGAATCCAGAAGTCGGAATCCGGAAAAAAACCCATAAGACATGTTAACGATTCTATCACATTCTGAATTCTGAAATCAATCTTTATAAATATATTCGGTTAGAATTAAGTTATTAGACCTTTGTACCGGATTGTTCCCAGAAAGGATTCCTAAGGCCTTTTTTGAAAAGCTTGCCGGAACCGGTCCGGGGTAGTTGGGCGAGAAAGGAAACCGACTTGGGGGCCTTATAGCGGGCAAGATTTAATTTACAAAATTGGATGATTTCTGCCTCCGAGATCTGTTGCCCTTCTTTCAAAACCACAGCGGCATGGACGGCCTCACCCCATTTATCATCCGGAATCCCAAAAACCGCGGTTTCCAGTATCTGGGGAATTTGGTATAGAACGTTTTCCACCTCGGTAGAGTAGACATTCTCTCCACCGGTGATGATCATATCCTTTTTCCGGTCCACAATATTGACATACCCCTCCTCATTCAGAACCGCCAGATCTCCGGTAAAAAGCCAGCCGTTTTTAATGGCCTTTTGAGTTTCTTCCGGCCGTTTCCAATATCCTTGGGTAATAGTGTCGCCCTGAACAATGATTTCTCCGACTTCTCGGTCGTCCGGCCGTACTTCTTCTCCGTTTTCCCGCACTACTTTAAGGGAAACCCCCATGAATGGCCGGCCGGTTCTGGCCTTGAATTGAAATTGACTTTCCGACGGCAAGGCTTTCAAATGTCCTTTCAGGATAGAAAAAGTCAGAAAAGGGCTGGTTTCCGTCATCCCGTAGGTTTGAATATAATCGCAACCGAAACCCTGCATGATTTTTCTAACTACCTCAGGGGCGATGGGAGCCCCGCCGCTTAAAATAACCCTTAAATAAGGGAAAGCATAACTTTGGAAATCCGGCTGGTTGATGAGCATATTGAGCATGGTCGGGATCATGTTGGTCAGAGTGACCTTCTCTCTGACCAGGGTATCCAGAACCGTTCGTGGTTCAAATTCTCTGACCAGGATGTGGGTGCCGCCGACCCAGGTTATCGCCCAGGTGGCCCAGGCATCGGCCAAATGGAAGAGGGGGGCTACATGGAGCCAGATATCGCTATCGGTCAATTGAAGTTCGGCAATGGTCCCCAGTGCATGGAGATAGCCATTTTTATGACTGAGCATAACCCCTTTGGGGCGGCCGGTGGTACCGCTGGTGTAATAAATCTGGGCCGTATTCTCATCTCCCGGACCCCGATTCTGGATAGGTTCCGGTGAGGAAACACTGAGAACAGCCTCATAATCCAACCCTTGCACTGGGGCGAGGTTATGGGGGTCTACCAGAAGGATACGGGAAGGATTGATTTTAAGATTCTTTGTGGTCTTGATCTTGTGGAAGAAATCCGAATGGACGATGATCAATTCGGATTCGGAGTCGTCGAGAATATACTCGATTTCCCCGGGTGAAAGACGATAATTGAGGGGGACCAGGGCGGCACCGACGAGGGCAGCGGCGAAGTAGGCTTCGAGGAAGATGTGACAGTTGTAATGCAAAATGGCCATTTGGCTGCCGGGTCCCAGACCCCGGTCTCTCAGAAAATGAGCCAGACGAAAGACCCTTTGGGAAAACTGTTCATAGGTAAACACCCCCTGATGACAACAAACCGCCTCCTTTTGCGGAAAGCCCCGGGCGGCTTTAAATAGTATTTCAGCTAAGTGAATGGGATTTCCTCCATATGGTTTATAAGTTTTTCAGAGTTCTTACTCTCTTTTTAATAGAGAGGACCATAAATTTCAACCATGTTTTTTCCTTGACCAAACGGGTTTCCCCTTTTATAATTCTTCAAATTTGTTGTTTGTTCGGATTTTTAGAATTTCTAAATTATCAAACAGAGGGCCTCCATTGAAAAAAATCTTATGGGTATTTCTTATTGGTTTGCTGATTCCTTTCAATCTTTACGCGAAATCGGAAAGTTTGACGGTTGATCTTGAATTTAAACCAAGAGAAAACGTTAAAGTTCACCCCAAAAATATACCTTCAACCAAGTTATTTTTTGAATCTTTTCAAGATGCCCGATCCAATCCCAGAACGATCGGAGAAAATCTGGAAGATAAGGATCAGCGGGTTACTATTCGGGCTTCCGGTAAAAATGAACCGGCCGGTTTTGTCCGTTCGGTCCTGAGTAAGGAATTTCGAAGCAAAAAATTTGCCGTTGAAGATAATGCCGGCTCGGCATCAAAAATTATTACCGGTACCCTGGTTAAATTCTGGACTGTCGAAACTTCAGAATATGATTCTCAAACCCAGGTGAAAATCGAAGTGAAAGACCGATTTGGCCGGGGCCATTTCAGCCGAACCTATTCCGGATCGGGGAAAAACAGAGGGAGAAGTCTTAGCGATACGAATTATAATGAATGTATCAGTAACTCCTTGACCTCACTTCTTGACAAGATTTTTTCAGACCAGGAATTCCTGGAGGCACTTTCTGAAAGATCGGCTCCTCCTGCTGCGGTGGAAAAACCGGCCGCTCCAACTGTTGAAAGCCAACCCGTCCCTGTCCGCACGAATAAAGGCAAAAAAGGCACTCCGCCCGCTCAGCATCCTTCAAAAACACAGCCGGTCTTTGGACCCAAATAATAGATTCTTTCCCTTTAAATCTGAGAATTAATCTCTCAGAATTTAAAATATCTCTGCCGAAAAGATTTGAATTTTTGTTTTATGATCTTTCCAGGCATCTTTGGGAAGACCGGCTTTCTGACAGGTATGTTCCAAGAAGGTTTGGGGGTCCCAGCCATATTCGGTAGCCACCTGGGGTAAGAGAAGTCCGGAGTTATATCCCCGTTCGATGAATAAACCGTGTTTCCCTACCTGGATTTCCTTGATGTCCTTTACATGATGAAAAGGGGTCAGAGCCGAAATCTCGATAGAAAGATCCTTGAGCTCCTGCTTTGAAAGAGGCGGAAATCTTGGGTCCTGAAAGGCAGCGGCCTGGGCCATATCGATAACGGTTTGCGAAAGGGGTTTTACTGCCTGGATATGGCCGATACAACCCCGCAACTGACCGTGGGTTTTTAAGGTTACAAAGGCCCCCCTTTTTTCTGAAAGTCTTGGGGTTTCCCCTTCGCGGGAGGGCAGGGGACGACCTAAAAGCTGGTGTTCAATAGCCCCTCGTGCCAATCGATGCAAGAACTCTTTTTCTTCCCCGGAAAAAGGGGTTTCCGTGATTTTCCCCTCACCCGGGGTTGTTTTTATTATGGCTGCCGCCATATAACCAACTACGCCGGAGCGGTCCCCGGTCACATCGCCGGAATTGGCATATTTCAAAACAGTCGTTTGATCGGCGGAAAGGAATCGGGCTGTTTTCATCACGGTCACGATCGGACCGCCGCCACAGGCCTCCACCTGGTCCTCCGTAAGATCCTGCATTAACCCCTTTTCATCAAAAGCCGCCACCCGGTCCAGGATTTTTTTGTCCAGGGCCTTGGCCTGCTCATAGGAATGAAAATGGGATAAGTCGGTACTGGCCACCAACAACACCTTCCTCCCCTTGAGAATCTCGGCTAAAACCCGGGCCATTTCTTCACAAGTTGAGGCATCCTGGGAACCCTGAATGATAGGGACGATGGTAAAATGTTTAAGGGTTTTCTGTAAGAATGGCAGTTGGATTTCCAGGGCATGTTCCTGGGCATGACCTTCCGGGACATAATGAAAAATGGGGCTTTTGGCTGATATGGCCTGGGCTAACGACTGGTCCACCGGGACAATCCCCAACGGGGTCTCATAACCGCTTTTCTGGTCGATCGAAGCCCCTGTAAACGGGTAGCGGTGACTGGGGGCAATAATCACCACCTGGGTGAAGGGATGGGTTGTCAGGAGCTTATAGGCATAGGCGGCCACCCCTCCGGAGTAAATATACCCGGCGTGGGGGGCGATCAGGGCGATCAGTTCTCCGGTTATCCCGGAGGTGTCGGGAACCGCTTTAATAAAACTCAGGATCTGGGAACTCAGGGCCTCCGGGGTGCCGGGGTACCAACTGCCGGCGATGATGGATTTTCTGATATCCTTGGTCATGGCAGGTCTCCTTGACATAGGTTGATATAATGGTGAACCTTCGGAGGTAGTGCTTACTCCCCCAAAGAAAAAAAGGAAAACAACCAACCATAATAAATAAAATCGAATCCGGATTATTTCCTATTACCGGTCTTCTTAAGCATAGCGATAGGTTTGGCCATGGCCAGGATGTTACGATGAACATTATTCAGCATTCGGCCCGGTATCCCCATCATTAAATGTCCGGGATCAACGGCTGATTTAATCCGGCAGCCTAAACCCAGAAAGGTCACATTGGCTTGAGCGTTGATCAAAGGCCAGGCCGTTATATCCGAACAACCGCCCAAAGCACCTCCGGATTGAGGCAGATCCATACGTCCCCCTTTTTCGTAATTTACTGCATATAAAAGCCACATGACCTGTTCACTGTCGGCGGTAAATATGATCACCTGCGGCGGCTCGGGGAAGGCCGCCAACGGGGCGATCAAGGCTGCCTGTGTTTTGCCTTTTTCCAGATAGGTTGACTTGAGCAAGGTTTCGGACGAGGCCTCCTCACTGGCGAATAATCCTACGCCGTATTTTTCCAAAACCCCGTCATCCAAAAAGGCTTCCATTTCCGTTTCAAAACCGAGGACCGAGGTCCCCAATTTACAGCCCATCTGTTCTTTTTTAATCAATAAGGTGTTCCCCTCACCGGCCCGGACCAGAGCCTGACAATAGCTTTTTAAGTTTTCCTGGGTGAAGGGGATGTGCACAGGGAGAGGTTCGTTTTCCTGAATTAAGGTCACTCCGACCGGGACATATTTAAGATCGAGAGCCTGGGTCAATTCATTTGCAATTAAAGGTAAGTCGTTCAAAAAAACCTCCAAAAGAAGAGTTGTCAACTAAAAAGTGAAATTGGTTAGAGATTGATAATAATTTTTTCTCATAAGTCGATCAAAAACATCCGGAACAAAGCCCTCGAAATTCTAATAAGTGAGGGGTGGTTAAGGTTATGTTGGAATGACAATGGATTAGGGAAACCCCGCAGGTGGATATTCCCCCCAACCGGAAATATTATACCTTAAAATAATCCTTATACCAATCCACAAATTTTTGGATCCCTTCTTCAATAGAGGTGGCCGGTTTAAAGCCCACATCCTTCGTCAGGTCCTCGATATCGGCATAGGTGGCCGGTACATCACCGGGCTGAATGGGCATAAGGTTTTTAATGGCTTTTTTTCCCAGGCATCGTTCCAGGACCTCGATAAAGTACAATAGTTCAACCGGTTGATTATTCCCGATGTTGTATATTCGATAAGGGGCATAACTGGTGGCCGTATCCGGCTGGAGGCCGTTCCATTCCGGATTGGGCTCGGGAATCTTGTCTAAAACCCGAACCACCCCTTCGACGATGTCGTCGATATACGTGAAGTCCCTCTGCATCTTGCCATAGTTGAAAACATCAATGGGCTTTCCTTCCAGGATGGCCTTGGTGAAAAGGAACAAGGCCATGTCCGGCCGGCCCCAGGGGCCATAGACCGTGAAAAAACGAAGACCGGTACAGGCTAATTTGAATAAACTGGCATAGGTATGAGCCATGAGTTCGTTGGCTTTTTTAGTGGCGGCATATAAAGAAACGGGGTGATCGACGTTGTCGTGTACCGAGAAGGGCATTTGGGTATTGGCCCCGTAAACGGAACTGGAAGAGGCAAAAACCAGGTGTTTGATCTGATGATGCCGGCACCCTTCCAGGATATTTAAAAACCCCATGAGGTTCGTTTCGGCATAAGAATAGGGATTGACCAGGGAATAGCGGACCCCGGCTTGAGCGGCTAAATTGACCACCTGATCAAGTTGCTGTTCAGCAAAAAGGAGGGACACAGCCTCTCGATCGAAAAGGTCGATAGGGTAAAAATGAAAATGTTTATGTTCCTTAATGTGTTCCAACCGATCCAGTTTCAATTGAACATCGTAATAGGCATTCAAATTATCCAGACCGATCACCTGATTCCCGGCTGCCAAGAGACGCCGACAAAGATGGAACCCGATAAACCCGGCTGCACCGGTGACTAAAATTTTAGGGGGCATGGGCTCTTTCTTGTTGTATTGGGATGAAAAAAATGTTTTACAAGTGTATTATACTTTAGTAAAAAATATCTGGCAGTGTCAAGTATCTTCTCTTGGGCCTTTATTAAGAAACAACCTTAACTTGCTCCCAATGGATCTTTTGTGATATAAGATCTGATCAATTGGCCGGAAATTTCTCCGCAACCCTTTATTGGGGCGCCGGAGAAGGTTTTTTCATTCATGCTGTTTCCCAAAAACCCTGGGAACTTTTTTCAATGGAGGGGGATCAGAGATGAAAGAGGCTTTAGAGTGTCTGTAAAATTTTTACAACTGCTCTACCTTTTCCAGGAATATGGTTATTTGATTATTTTTACCGGGACCTTCTTTGAAGGGGAAACCACGTTGGTTCTGGGGGGCTTGCTTTCCCATCAGGGGCATCTCAACTTCTGGATAGTCGTCGCGGTCGCTGTTTTTGCCTCGTATCTGGGCCACCTGGTCTTTTATTTCCTGGGGAAAACCGCATCCCCCTGGATTTTGCTCAGGTTTCCCAAGTTTCAACTGAAGATACAACAGGCGGAGGTCCTGATCCGCCGTCATGAAACCACCAGTCTTTTTATTATGCAGTATGTCTTCGGGTTACGTTTGGCCAGCGCCTTGGCCTTCGGCATCCTGGATATGAAAATCATCAAATTTCTTTCCCTGCAACTGATCAGTTGTATCCTCTGGGCCATTCTTTTTACCGGTTTGGGCTTTTGGGTAGGAGATTCGTATGGAAGGACTATCAAACATATCGAATGGGTCATTCTGATCATCCTGATCATAGGGTTTATCATTGCCATGATCGGACGAAAAGTATTTGATTACTGGCTTCGCTCCCGTTGACTAATCGTCTCATCTCTAACCCACAGGCCTTTGATGGGGAAGAAATCATTTCATTGACGCAAAGCACGATAGGTTATTTTCCTGTTAAAGGGATCTTGTTATGGCTATAGAGAAAAAGACCCATTTTTCCATCTGGTATTTTGTACTGGCTATGATTATCCTGATGGCCTTCCAGACTTACTTTCTATCCGACCAGGTAGGTCAGATCCCCTATAATGAATTTAAAAAATTATTGCAGTCCAATAAATTGTCGGACATTGTAATCTATGAAGATTTAATCTCCGGCAAGGTCCAGGTTTCTGAGATAGAAGGGTTGGTTTCTCCGGAAACCATCAAACAATTGGGCAAAGGGAAAGAGAACCGTTCATTTATTACCGCCCGGTTGCAAGACCCGGACCTGGTCAAGGACCTCGAGTCAGCGGGCATAAAATTCACCGGAAAATTAGAGGACAAGCTCGTCAAGTTTTTTACCAACTGGATTTTACCGATCGGTTTTTTTGTTGTGGTCTGGGGTTTTTTAATGCGCCGAATGGGGGGGGCCAGCGGAGGTTTGTTGTCGATTGGAAAAAGCAAGGCCAAGGTTTACATGGAAAAAGACATCCATATCCGATTTGATGATGTGGCCGGGATCGATGAGGCCAAAGAAGAACTCAAAGAGGTCATAGAATTTTTAAAGTTCCCTCAAAAATTTCAACGGTTGGGCGGTAAGATTCCCAAGGGGGTTCTGTTGGTGGGCGCTCCGGGCACAGGCAAAACCCTTCTGGCCAAAGCAGTGGCCGGAGAGGCCGGAGTTCCTTTTTTCAGTATGAGCGGCTCTGATTTCGTTGAGATGTTTGTCGGAGTGGGGGCGGCCAGGGTCCGGGACCTTTTTACTCAGGCCCAACAAAAGGCTCCTTGTATCATATTTGTTGATGAATTGGATGCCCTGGGCAAGGCCCGGGGAATTAATCCCATGGGGGGACATGATGAAAGGGAGCAGACGCTGAATCAACTTCTGGTCGAAATGGACGGTTTCAACACTGAAAAAGGGGTTATTATTATGGCCGCCACTAACCGGCCTGAGATTCTTGATCCGGCCTTGCTTCGTCCCGGTCGTTTCGACCGGAATGTCATGATCGACAAGCCCGATGTCTTGGGCCGGGAGGCGATCCTGAAAGTCCACAGCAAGGGAGTCACCCTGGCACCGGAAGTGAACCTGAAGGTGATCGCCGCCCGCACACCGGGTTTTGTCGGGGCCGACTTGGCCAATATTGTCAACGAAGCGGCCCTGCTGGCAGCCCGGAAAGATAAAAAAGAAGTGGACATGAAAGATTTTGACGATGCTATCGATCGGGTGATTGCCGGCCTGGAAAAAAAGAACCGTCGGATGAATGAAAAAGAAAAAGAAATCGTGGCCTATCATGAAGCCGGGCATGCCATAGTGGCCGAAGTTCTGCCCAATGCCGATCCGGTCCACAAAGTTTCCATTATTCCCAGAGGCATCGGGGCCCTGGGGTATACGCAGCAGCTCCCCACGGAAGACCGCTACCTGATGACCCGAGGGGAATTGGTGGACCGTATGGGTGTCCTTTTAGGAGGCCGGATCGCAGAAGAAATTCATTTTAAGGAAATTTCCACCGGAGCGCAAAACGACCTGTTGCGGGCCACGGATATTGCCGAGCGTATGGTTCGGGAATATGGGATGAGTGATCTGGGAGTGGTTACCTTTGAGAGAGAGAGGCGGCCTTTGTTTTTGGAAACCGGCCTGGGATATGATACCGGCCGAGCCGTTAGTGAGGAAACTTCCCGATCCATCGATCAGGAAGTGAGGAAAATAATCGAACAGGCCCGGGTTATAGCCGAACAAATATTGAAAGATCATTTGAGCCAGTTGTCTACCCTGGCCCGGCGTCTCCTTGAAAAAGAAGTCATTGAAGGAGAGGAATTAAGGGAGATTTTAGCTGGCAGCCCTCAGCCGTTAGCATCTAATTCCTAATGTCCGACGGAAAATGGAAGCCTATCGGTGAAAGAGTGGGCAAAATTCCATAGGCTTGATTCAATCATGAACTCATGATTAGCCAATACAAAAAAAGCCGATTCTATTCCCTCTGGACCCGATATAAGTTTATTCCCTTGTATTGGAAGATCCTTCCCATCCTCTTTTTGTTGGCCCTTATTTTTTTTCTGGATCAGGTGTGGGTACCCAGGCGTGTGCCTCCGGAGATTCTTCATCGTCTTTATTACCTGCCTATTGTATTAAGCGGCCTTCTTTTCGGTTTCAGGGGAGGCGTTCTGGCCGCCGTTGGGGTTACCTGCTTATTTATTCCTCAATGGATGAATTGGTTTCCGAGTCCCATTCCCCACAAAGGGCATTTAGACGAAATAATTCTTTTTTTCGCCTTCGGGATATTGATCGGGTTATTGGTGGATCGGGAGAGACTTGAAACCCAACTGCGGCAGGATCAGGAACATTTGGCCGTCCTTGGAGAAGCGGCGGCCACCATAGCCCATGAATTAAAAAACCCGATCATTACCATCGGGGCTTACGTCCAAAGACTTCTCCAGAAAACCAATCCTGAAGATCCCAATCTGGAACGGTTGACTCTTATCCGACGGGAATGCCAGCGGATCGAAATCATGCTTCAAGACATGATCCATTTTTCCCGGCCGATCGACCTTGACTTTTCTTTTGTGGACATCAACCATTTGATTCAAGAAATCCTGAAAATCATTCATCCTCGAGCCGAACAAAATCAAATCCTATTGAGTTCCAATCTGGAAGGTGGCCTGCCTTCGATCCCTGCCGATCAGACCAGATTGACACAGGTTTTGCATAACCTGATCCTCAATGCCATTCAGGCTTCGGGTCCGGAACAGCCGGTCCTGGTAAAGACACACAGACAAAAGGGACAGATCGTCATAGAAGTGACGGATCTGGGCTGTGGTATCCCTCCGGATTATCAGGAAAAAGTTTTCGCGCCATTTTTTTCCACAAAAAAAGGAGGCACCGGGCTTGGGTTGGCCATTTCAAAAAGGATCATTGAATTACATCAGGGCCGTTTGTTTTTCCGTAACAACCAGCCTCAAGGGAGTATTTTTACCATACTGTTGCCGCTGGGTAGAAAGAATCCTTTCCCACGCTCCGGTGATTCAGGCGAATTCAAAGGATAAAAGATAGGTGGGAGGCAGGCCTGTTATTTTTCTTCCTGTCCTTTTAACTTTCTGATATACAAAAGGTCCAACTTAGAAAACTTGCAAAAGGATGACCTATGAAAAAAATCCTGATCGTCTTGGCCATTGTTCTGATATTGGGGGCAGGGACATTTTTCGGATACCGTGCTTATAAGACCAAAAACCAAGCCCCGGAATATAAAACAGAGAACGTAACCCGAGGGTCCATCATTGCCCAGGTCATCGCCACCGGGACGGTCAATCCGGTTACTCTGGTTCCGGTGGGCAGTCAGGTCTCCGGGACTATCAAGAAGCTCTATGCTGATTTTAATTCGGTGGTTCGAAAAGGGCAGGTGATTGCCCAGATCGACCCGGCCCTGTTTCAGGCCAAGGTGGATCAAGGTGAAGCCGATCTAAAAAATATTCAAGCCCAATTGGAAAACCAAAAAACTTCATTGGCCGACAATTTAAAGACCCTGAACCGCTATAAGGCCCTATTTAAAGACCAACTGGTTTCCCAAAATGATTTGGATCAGGCCCAACTCAAATACGATCTTTCTATTGCCCAGGGAAAGACCATTCAGGCCCAAATCGAATCGGCCAAGGCCAACCTGTCAACAGCCAAGATCAACCTCCGCTATACCACTATTCTCTCCCCGGTCAACGGGACGGTGGTGGCCCGTAATGTTGATGTTGGCCAGACTGTGGCTGCCAGTCTCCAGGCTCCGACCCTGTTTACCATTGCCCAGGATTTAACCAAGATGCAGGTGGATACCAATGTGGATGAAGCGGATATAGGCAAGGTCAAGGTGGGGCAAGAAGCCACATTTACGGTTGATGCCTTTCCGACCGAACCCTTTTCAGCTAAATTATTCCAGATTCGGAATGCACCGACCACGGTCCAGAATGTCGTCACTTATGATGTGGTTTTAAACGTCGATAATCCGGATATGAAATTAAAACCCGGGATGACCGCTAATGTCACCATTATCACCGAAAAAAGGGAAGATGTCCTGATGGTCCCTAATGCGGTACTGAAATTCAGGATGCCTCCGGCCATGTTGGCCAGTATGGCCAAGGCGGCTCAAACAGGAAATACACGCCCATTGATCCCAGTCGTATTCCCAAAAACATTCGTGCGCTCTGGGTCCCACAGTCGGGAAAAAATCCTCGGCCGGTTCGTGGTCCGGACCGGGAGCAGTGATGGGAAAAACACCGAGATAACGGTCCTGAGGGGAGAACTCAAGGAAAAAGATGCCGTTATCAGCGAAATGTTGAAAAATGGCAAGAACCAGGCCCCGGTCAACCCCATGCGGGGGATGAGATTTTAAACAACCATGGAACCCCTGATTCAAGTAAAAGATCTGTATAAAATTTATGAGGTTGGTGATATTAAAATACCGGCCTTAAACGGGGTTTCCCTGACCATTGAGGCCGGGGAGTTTGTCTCCATTATGGGGGCTTCGGGATCGGGAAAGTCAACCTTCATGAATATCCTGGGATGTCCTGGATGTTCCTACCAGAGGCTCTTACTTTTTGAGCGGATCAGAAATCGGCGCTATGAACCGGGATGAATTAGCCCATCTACGTAATCAAAAAATAGGCTTTGTCTTTCAGGGATTTAATCTTTTAGCCCGTACCTCAGCCCTGGAGAATGTAGAACTGCCTTTGATTTACGGTCCTATTCCCTCCCGGGAACACCGACTTCGGGCCATGGAAGCCCTGACCTCAGTGGGTCTTTCCGGACGGGAGGATCATCACCCCAACCAGCTTTCCGGAGGCCAGCAGCAGCGGGTGGCCATCGCCCGGGCCCTGGTTAACCACCCTTCTATTATATTTGCCGATGAACCGACCGGGAATCTGGATACCAAGACCAGCGTGGAGATTATGCAACTTTTGACCCAGCTTAATGAAGAACAGAAATTAACTATTATCCTGGTCACCCATGAACCGGATATTTCGACTTTTACCCGAAGGACCATCCAATTTAAAGACGGCTTGGTTTTACAGGATGGGCCGACACAAAAAAATGCAACTGAGTGAATATGAAACCCATCTCCAGTCTTAAAGTGGCCCTGCGGGCCTTACAGACCAACAAGATGCGCTCTTTTCTGACCATGCTGGGCATCATCATCGGTGTCGGAGCGGTGATCATCATGGTGGCCATCGGTTCAGGGGCCAGGGAAATGATCGCCGCAGCAGATTGCCAGCATGGGCTCCAATCTTCTAATCGTGGTTCCTGGAGCCACTACGGCCGGAGGAGCCCGAATGGGGGGAGGCAGCGCTTCTACCTTGAATTCTGACGATGCCAAGGCCATCAAAGAGGAATGCCCGGCCATTAAAACTGTAGCCCCGATCTGGGGTGGGGTGACCCAAATCATTTACGGAAACCAAAACTGGAACACCAGCGTGACCGGAACCACCCCATCCTTTTTTGAAATCCGGGAGTGGCCTCTGGCTGAAGGACGTAATTTTTCCGACCAGGAAATGACCGGGGCGGTAAAAGTGGCTATAATCGGCAAGTCGATAGTAGAAAATCTTTTTGGAACGGATGATCCTATCGGACAAATCATAAGGGTTAAAAAAATACCTTTTACCGTTATCGGGGTACTCTCCCCCAAAGGTCAGTCTTCTTATGGAACTGATCAGGATGATGCAATTTATATTCCCTTGAGCACCGCCCAAAAGAGGGTTTTTGGAAGTCAACTTCCCAACCGGGTTCGAATGATCATGGTTCAAGTCCAGGACCTCAGCCTCATGGCTGCGGCCGAAAAGCAGGTCAACGATCTTTTAAACCAGAGACATCATACCCAGACTGGAAGTCTCCCCGATTTTACCGTCAGGAACCTGACTGAGATCATGGCCACGGCTGAACAGTCGGCCAAGGTCATGTCTTTGCTCTTGGGCTCCATCGCTCTGGTTTCCTTATTGGTTGGAGGAATCGGCATTATGAACATCATGCTGGTTTCGGTCACGGAACGGACCCGGGAAATCGGTATCCGTATGGCCGTCGGGGCCAGAGGACGCGATATCCTTTTTCAGTTTTTAACTGAATCGGTGGTTTTGAGTTTGGTGGGGGGATTGATCGGAATCGGCATAGGGGTTTTGGGTGCCCAGATAATCTCCAAATTCACCGGGTGGAACGTCGTGATTTCTATTTTGGCCCTGCTGATCTCTTTTGGCTTTGCCGCGGCCGTGGGGATTTTTTTTGGCTATTACCCGGCCCACAAGGCCTCACGCCTGAATCCCATTGATGCCTTGAGGTATGAGTAGGGGAAG
>CAWAKF010000048.1:0-202059 GCA_963782435.1 uncultured delta proteobacterium | reverse complement strand
CTATATTGCTACATCGTAGCCAGGTAAACTTAGACCAAAAGATAAGAGTCACAGATAAGGGCGTAAAGCGAAGCTTCGGCTTTGCCAAGTATTTACATGATTCACTACCTAATGCCACTTATGTTGGTTTTACTGGCACACCTATTGACGCCACACTTGATGTATTTGGGAATGTGGTAGACAGCTATACCATGACTGAATCAGTAAAGGATGAGATTACCGTTCCAATAGTCTATGAAGGACGTGCAGCAAAAGTTTTGTTAGACAATACTAAACTTTCTGAGATTGAAAAATACTATGAAGAATGTGCCGATGATGGAACTAGTGAATACCAGATTGAGGAAAGTAAAAAAGCAAATGCCAAGATGACTTCTATATTGGGTGATCCAGATCGCATCAAAGCAATAGCAATCGACTTTGTCGAGCATTATGAGAAACGAGTGTCTGAAGGCTCAACTGTTAACGGTAAAGCAATGTTCGTTTGTGCGAGTCGACCAATTGGGTATGAACTATATAAACAGATAATAGAATTGAGACCAGAGTGGGCAGAAGTAAAATCACACGATAGTACCGTTGTTATTACCGAAAATGAAAAAAGAGATATTAAACCTATATCCCTCATCAATATGGTTATGACTCGCAGCAAAGATGATGTAAAAGACCTGTATGACAAATTAGGAACGAAAGATTATCGCAAAGAACTTGACAGGCAATTTAAAAACAAAAAGAGCAACTTCAAAATTGCGATAGTACGTGATATGTGGCTAACAGGCTTTGATGTACCATTTTTGGATACTATGTACATTGATAAACCAATTAAACGCCATAGTCTCATCCAGACAATATCACGTGTTAATCGTAAATATTCGATTAAAGAAAAGGGATTGGTTGTAGACTACATAGGAATTAAGAAGCAAATGAACTTAGCGCTGGCATATTATAATAAAGCTGATTCACAAAACATAGAAGAAATCGAACAATCAATCGTTGTAGTCAGGGATCATTTAGATTTATTAAGCAAAATTTTCCATAGTTTTGACATTTCTCCATATTTTGACGGTTCTCCTCTAGAGCAACTTCAATGTTTAAATATGGCTGCTGAATACGTTCAGATAACAACTGTACTCGAAAAACGATTTATGCATCTTGTAAAGCAGATGAAAGCTGCTTATGACATTTGTTGTGGTAATGAGGAGATCTCACAGGGAGAAAGAGATTTGATTCACTTTTACATTGCAGTTCGTTCAATTGTATTTAAACTTTCAAAGGGAACAGCACCCGATGTTGCTCAAATGAATATTCGTGTACGAGAACTAATCCAAGAAGCACTTAACAGTGACGGCGTAGATGAAATTTTTAAAATGAGTGAAGACCAAAATGGGAGAGTAAATTTATTTGACGATGACTATTTAGCAAAAATCGAGAAAATAAAGTTACCAAACACCAAGATAAAAGTTTTGCAGCAATTATTATCAAAAGCCATTGATGATTTCAAGAAAACGAATAAGACAAAAGGAATTGATTTTTCAAAAAAATTCCAGGCTCTTGTACAACACTACAATGAACGTAAAGAAAATGATGTGCTAGTGAGTGAAGTCTTAGAAGAATTTACTGACGAAATTATGAATCTCATTAAAGAACTTAAAAAAGAAAGAAATTCATATGCTGATATGGGGATTGATGTAGAAGAAAAATCATTTTATGATATCCTCAAAGAACTTACGGTCAAGTATGACTTTGAGTATCCGGAAGATAAGCTTTTAACATTATCTAAAGAAGTTAAAGGTGTTGTTGACGATAAGTCTAGATATACTGATTGGAACCACCGAGATGACATTAAAGCAGAGCTTAAAGCAGATCTCATAATTTTACTTGCAGATTATAACTATCCGCCTGTAGATAGAGATGAAGTATATAAAGAAATATTTGAGCAAGCAGAAAACTTTAAAAAATATGCCAAAATCGAGATTTTATAACGTTCCCAATGTGAGTCCCAAGATATTATTTGCTTACTATAATCCAATAAAACTTTTCTAATGATTCTATGAACATATACCTAGACATAGACGGCGTTTTGCTCATAAACGAGAAGAACGCTAGCCCATTTGCTGACGAATTCTTAGAATATATCCTTAATAAGTACCCAGATAGTACATATTGGCTCTCAACTCATTGCTGGAGAGGTAAAAATAGGACTATTGAACTTCTATCGCCTGTGCTTAAGCCGGAAACGATAAAGTTACTCACTAAGGTTAAACCTACAGAGTGGGGAGATTATAAAACCGACGGGATAGATTTTACTAAACCATTTCTATGGTTTGATGATGATCTCTTCCCGGAAGAAGAGACTGTACTTCGTGAAAAAGGAGTTTTTGACAGTTGGATCGAAGTGAATCTTACAAAAGATGTGAATACCCTTCGAGAGCTTATCACTAATTTACCTAATTTCGGTAAAGGGTTAAGTTCTTGAGCCATCTCTTTTAGTACGCGATCATCGTACCAGTTCGCTTTCGTATAGTCGAAGTCGTCACCATCCCAAAATGCCAATGTCTCCTGGGGCGTAAGTTGTGCAATTTTTAGTTGATCCATCGCTATATACGGCGCAGACAGACGAGATTGTAACCTAGATATTCTAATTAGAATTAGTAAGGATGGTATACCCACCACAATAATACTAAGTCCTATGCCTAATTTGGGAGCTAAACCAAGCATAGTGCCACTTATGAGCATTTCAATTGGAATGAACCAGGCCACCCTAAAGCCATCTTTTATTTCCATGTTTTGATTTTTTAGTTTCTTCATATGCTTATTATAGCACTGCCATCTATTATTGAAGTGTGCAAATTTAACAGGGTGCATGATACAATACAGGGGTAAATACACTATTCATGACAGATAAGACCATAAGTCAACGACTAAAATCAGCGCGCAAGCAGCAAGGTCTAAGTCAGGCCAAGTTAGCCAAAAAAGCTGGCCTAAATAAAAATGTCATAGCAAAAATTGAACAAGGCGTGAGTAAACAGCCTACTTTAGCCACGGTCAAAAAATTAAGTAAAGCATTGGGCGTTAAGTCGAGCGAGTTACTAGTGGGTTTGGGATGGAAGAAAAATGAAGAAAAGATATTCCTGGCCTGTTTCTACTCCGGTTATCCTGGCCTACTTCTTTGTCGAAGAAAATGGTACACTTCCTGACCGGTAGTATCATAAAGATGGTGTCAAGGAGAAAAAAAGGAAAAACCTTTGTTTTTTATATCTGTTAGTCTACTTGAGTCAATTTCAAGGTTGATGGAAATTGACTCAAGTTTTAAAATAATGATTAAGCAAAGGCCAAACGTTTTTTCTTAATCAACCAACCTACCAGGACCAAAGAACTTTATAGCTTCTGATGGACTTCCGCAATTTTAAACTTCTTCCTCGCCAATCCTCCCAACCCAATCAATCCGGTCCCCAACAGGAGCAGAGTGCCCGGTTCCGGGACCGAGGTTGTTCCAGAACCCATAAGGTTATCATTTCCGCATTCTTCAGTAAAATGAAAAGTTAAATCTTGATTATCAAATTGGCTGCCTAAGACTAATTGGACTACATTATGCGAGCGATCGCCCCCTTTAAGCCCGCCGACATCAGAATCAGATAATCCTTTATAATAAGATAAATCCCCTGATCCTACTTTAGTCCCTCCAGAATCATACTGCCAAGGATTTGATGTATCATTCTGACGGTAATAGCCGGTATCTAATTGGGAATTTTCCGTTAACTCAATGATATCATAAGTGTTAGTGCTAAAATTTAAAACCAGAGCATATTGATAACCGAAGGTATTAGATACCACTTGTTGCCCATCACCACCGGAAATATCCATTCCGTACTTAACAGCCCCGGTGCGTCCGATGAATATACTTCCAGAAGTGTACCCTTCCTGGCCTTCACTGAAGTTAAATCCACCTACCATAGAAAGAACATTATTATTTAGATAGAAACCTTCCAGGTCCCAGCTTTGATTTGCGACGCAATTAGGTTCTACTTCCTGGTCCTCTTGTGTTCCATACCATCCTGATACGCTGCTGCTACTTCCATCATAAATTGTAATATTTGTCCCTAATGTGAGGGCGTTTACTTGAGTTCCTATTAAAGAGACAAGTAACAAAACTAATAATCCAAGCCAATTTTTTTTATACATTTTAATCTCATTTTTTTAAAATATTTAAACAAGTTATATTCAAAATAACAAAAAAACTAACTGCGTTAATTCTTCACTATATTATATAATATAGTGCTCTCTTATTATTTTATATTGCAACACATGTGCCAACTTTTGTAGTTTGTAATATGTTGAAATTACTTATAAAAAAATACTATATTTTCACATTTCACTTGATGGGAAACAGTATTCCATTATTGGCCTAAGGTTTTCCAATAAAAGAGGGTAATTCACTTCCATTTATTGGAAAAGTGGAAGCTCTTTGGGTTTTGGGGAAATTTTTTTGCAAGATATCGGTGAAAGTTTTTTTAGCCTTGGACCTACACGGGCAGATTTTTTTCTTTTTTATTACCAAGCTTAAGTGGTCACGGTGATTGCTAACTTTATTCATTGCCGGACTTTTAACCCCATTGTCCATTTTGCAAACCGCATTCTTTTTCTTAAATAAAAACTATTTCAAAATCTTAAAGTGTTACCTGTTTTCTTTCTTTAAAAAAAATGATATAGAATACTTTATAAAACATATCCCTAAGGAGAAATTATGATGAGACCTTATTTTGGCAAAATGGTGAAGGTACCCTATTGGATTCTGATCGGGTTTATCCTGATTGGTCTATTAGGTTGCAGTAAAGAAGCCAGAATGGAGCGGCACTGGAAAAAAGGGGAGGCATATTTTACCCAGAATAAATTCAAAGAGGCCGTCATCGAATATAAAAACGTTCTACAGGTTAATCCGAAGAATGCCCAGGCTCGATATAAATTGGGGCTTGCTTATCTAAGAACTAATAATTTCAAAGGGGCTTTCTCTGAATTTTCCCAGGCCGTTGATCTGAATCCGAATTTAATCAATGCCCGGCTCCAATTGGGGACTCTTTATTTACTATCCCGGGATCTGCCCAGGGCCAGGGCACAAATCGAAAAAATATCCCTCAAAGAACCGGATAACCCTTCGGCCCTTCTCTTGAACAGTTCCATTTATGCCCTGGAAAAGGATCTTGGTAAGGCCATTTCCGAAGCCCGAAAGGCCA
The DNA here is from genome assembly GCA_963782435.1 of uncultured delta proteobacterium. GTDB lineage: Bacteria > Desulfobacterota > RBG-13-43-22 > RBG-13-43-22 > RBG-13-43-22 > RBG-13-43-22. The sequence goes on along the minus strand of CAWAKF010000048.1, from coordinate 196,834 downwards.
TAGAGAAGGACCCCAAAAAAATTGAGGCTTATCTCCAATTAGCCGCTTTGTATATCCTCAATAAAGACTTAGACAAGGCAGAGCAGACCTACAAGGAGGCCATCAAGATAGACGAGAAATCCATAAAAGCTCATATGCCTTGGCCGGATTATACCGCCGGACCGGCAAGAATGACTTGGCCGAAGCAGAATTAGTACAGGTCACTCGGATATTTCCGAAAGACACCGGAGCGGTGATCACCTTGGGGAATTTTTATGCCTCGGTTAAACGGAATGAAGATGCGGAAAAGCAATTTTTGAAGGCTATTGAGTTGGATTCCAAAAACATTCCTGCCAGACTTCATCTGGGGGACTTTTACCTGGCCTGGGCCAAGAAAGACAAGGCCATGGAAACCTATCAAAAGGCCATGGATTTGGATTCAAAGAATATCCCTTCCCGGGTTCGAGTGGCTGAAATTTATTTTGCAGAAAAGAAATTCGATAAGGCGTCAGATTTGATCGAAAAGATACTGAAAATTAATTCCAAAAGCCAGGAAGGGATTTTTTTAAAGGGAAGGCTGCACATGGCCAAAAGGGAATTTGATAAGGCCTTGGCCCTGTTTCAATCTTATATCAAGGAATATCCCAAGTCCGGTGTGGGGCATTATTTCTTAAGTTTGGCCTATATGGGGAACAAGGATATTATGCAGGCCAAAGCTGAAGTGACTGAAGCGGTAAAACTGAACCCCAAAGATGTCAAGGCCAGATTACTGCTGGCTGACCTTCACTTCAGAGATAAGGCCTACGACCTGGCCATTGAACAGGCCCAGGAGATCCTGAAAATAAACCCCAATATCTTCCAGGCCCACCTGATGATGGGCCAGGCCTACCTCTTGAAGGGAGATGTCCTTAAGGCGGCAAAGGCTTGTGAAGAGGTGATCCGAATCGCCCCCAGGAATCCCACGGGATATTTTCAAATGGCCCGTACTCTGCTGGTCCAGAAAAAGGATAAAGAGGCCCTAGGCCAATTAGAGAAGGCCCTCTCTCTCCAGCCTAATTATTTGGATGCCCTCAGAATGGTCGTGGGAATTTATATGAAGGAAAAGAACATTAAGAAGGCTATCACCCGGGTGGAGACCCAGATTCAGCAGAATCCGAAGAATCCCTATTTTTATCAGATGCTGGCCACTCTGGAAGAATCTAATAAGGATGTGACCAAGGCAGAAGGTTTATATAAAAAAACCATAGAAATTAACCCAAACATCCCGGCCTTTCAGGTCTCCCTGGGGTATTTTTATACCCGTCAAAAAATGTTGGATAAGGCCATCAAGGAATTCACTGCCGCCTTGCAGAAAAATCCTAATTCTTTGCAGGCCTTGATGTCTCTTGGTATCATTTATGATTCTCAGAAAAACTATGACAAGGCCATTGAATATTATCAAAAAGCCTTAAAAATCAACCCTAAGTTTGCCCCGGCGGCCAATAACCTGGCGTTTCGTTATGTGGAAAAAGGGGAAAAAACCGATGAGGCCCTCAATCTGGCCCAAATGGCCAAAGAGCAATTCCCGAATGACCCCAGTATTTCCGATACCCTCGGGTGGGTTTATTATAAAAAGAATATCTTTACCAGGGCTATTGGTTACTTTAAGGAGGCATTGGAAAAGAACAAAGAGAATCCCGTTATTCATTATCATTTAGGTTTGGCCTATTTTAAAAACAACGATAAGGATCAGGCCAGGAAGGAATTAAATAAGGCCTTGGAGTTGGATCCCAAGTTTCCGGGGTTCGAAGAGGCCAATGCCTTGCTGGAAAAGATTCGGTAAAGGTTTCATGTGAAGCTTTAAGGTCAAAAAAAGGCGGGATTTTTGGCAGTTCCGCCTTTTTTTCGAACTAAATCCTCATGCTTTTTAGAGGCACCACTAATTATGAAAATAACCCGTAGAGGCGGGTTTCAAACCCGCCCCTACAAAACCCTAAACCCAGATTTGGCTGGTTTAAATTTAGTTTCGTATTAAGCACTCATGCCCCTTTGGGGCGCCACGAAGCATGAAAATAGGACTTAGAATCAAGTCGTTAAGAGATTTTATTCTGAATTCTGGCTTCTGGCTTTCAAGAATTCTATTTTCGAACTAAAGCTGTCCAGAGAGAATCCTTGACGATGACTATCCACCCTTATCATATTAAATTAAGTTAATGATTCGGTTGACTATTTTCTGGCGAATGATTTTTGGTTTTCTTATTATATTTATCCTGGTTATGATGGTAGGGGTTTATGCTATTATCCAGCTAAGACAGTTCAATAATGTTACTAAGTATATTCTGAACGTCGACAATCGAATTCTGGAATACGAAAAAAAACTGGTCGATTTGACCCTTTCTCAACATCGATTCCTGAAAAAGTATCTCATCACTCGAGACCAAAACCTTTATAATCAGTTTTTTTCAGCGAAAGAGGCGTTTTCCAGGAATCTGGATATGGCTTTCGCCGTTTCCGATACCCCAATAAATCGGGATATCTTAAGTCAAATAAAAGATTACCATACCCGCTATCAGTCCTTAGTGGGAAAAGAAAACGACCGGATCCAGTCCCGGAAAAACTATTCGAAAAAAGTTTACGAAACCGAAAGAGAACGGCTGGTTGACGGCATTTTAAAAGATTTGGAACTATTGGAAATTCGGGTACAACAGGATGCCCATCAAAGGATGAAAAATCAGGGAGAGGCCGGAGATTCAGCGCGAAATATGGCCGTGATCCTGGCCTCGCTGGCCTTGGGTTCGGTCCTCATCATCTCTTTTCTGATCACCCGGAGCATCACCAACCCCTTGGGTGTGTTGAGATTGAAAACCCGGGAGATATCCGAAGGTGTCTTTAAGAGTGATCTAAAGATTTCCTCTTCTCCTGAGGTTACAGAGTTGGCCCAGGCCTTTAATTTGATGATTCACAGGTTAAGCTCCCTGGAAAAGATGAAAACCGATTTTTTTTCCACCATGTCTCACGAATTGCGGACTCCGCTGACTTCCATAAAAGAAGGGATTGCCCTCCTGCAGGAAGGGGCGGCCGGACCCGTTACCGAAAAACAAAAAAAACTTTTAGCCATAGTCGCCCAGGAAAGCCGCCGGTTGATAGATCTGGTCAATTCCTCTTTGGACCTGTCCAAGATGGAGGCGGGAATGATGATCTATAATTTTGAAAAGGCCGATCTTGCTCTCCTGATTAACAAAGTAATTGTCGAGATGGGACCCCTGGTGGAAACTAAAAAGGTTAGGCTTCAGTCTGAGGTCAGGACCAACCTCCCAAGAATTAGAATGGACCAGGAGAGGATCTTACAAGTCCTCCGGAATCTGGTCGGAAATGCGGTAAAATTTACTCCCGAAGGGGGGCGTATAGCAGTTTTTGCCGGTCTTACCGGCCAAAGCATCAAAGTGGCCGTTAGGGACACCGGACCAGGAATCCCGGAAAACAACCTGCTATCGATTTTTAATAAGTTTCATCAGGTCACTCCGGAAAAATCTTATCAGATCAAGGGATCCGGATTAGGCCTGGCGATTGTTAAGCACATTATCAACTCACATGGCGGCAGGGTATGGGCAGAAAGCAAATTAGGACAGGGAAGCACCTTTTATTTTGTTTTGCCGGTTTGATTCTTTTATTTCTCAACGGGTGTGCATTGTTGGAAAAATTTATGGAACCGGATCAGCCGGCAATTTCTACGGCGGAAAAGGAAAAAATCCAACAAAAAAAAGCGGCGGCGGCTGAAGAGAAAAAAAAGGAAGAGGCGGCCGGGGCCCATCTCCTGAAGGGGCGCCAACTTTTTACCCAAGGGGATTTTGAAGGAGCTTTATCGGAAAATAAAATGGTAACCACCTTTTCCCAGGAAAGGTCTTCGGCGGCAGAGGCCCTTTTTATGCTTGGTTTGATCTATGCCCATCCGGGGAACCCCAATAAAGATTTTGGCAAGGCTCTTGACTTTTTGAAAAGGCTGGTAAAAGAGTTTCCTCAAAGCTTTTTCAGTCAACAAGCAAAAGCCTGGATGGGCCTTCTTCAGATGAATGAAAGAGAAGGCAAGGAAAATGAAAAATTGATCAAAGAACACGACAAACTTTTTAAAGAACACGAGAAATTAGTTAAGGAGTACGAGAAAATGTCCAAGATGTTGGAAGAGTATAAAAAGGTGGATATTGAGATTGAAGTTAATAAAAGGAAGAAAGGAAAATAACCGGGACCATGTCTTTGGGAAACATATTAGTGGTGGATGATGACTTAAACCTCCTGGAATTGGTGAAAATGAGGCTTGAATCCGCCGATTATGAGGTTGCGGCCGCCTCCATTGAAGAAAAAGCCCTTGATGCCGTTAAGGAGCGGATATTCGATCTGGCCATTGTAGACTTTCAACTGATCCATCAGGACGGAATATCTCTGATGGAGGCCTTTCACCAGGTGAGACCGGAAATGCCGGTGCTTATCCTTACAGCGCATGGCAGTATTGAAAATGCTGTTGAGGCCATGAAGAAAGGGGCATACAGCTACCTGACCAAGCCTTTTGATGCCCAGGAATTGCTCCTACAGATCAGGATAGCCTTGGAAAACCGCAGGCTCACCTCCGAGGTAAAAAGGCTGGAGACCCTTTTAGAAGACCGATATGATTTTGCCAATATTGTGGCGCGCAGTACAAAGATGCGGTCCCTCCTGGAAAAGGTTTCACAGATCGCCAAAACCGAATCGACCGTTTATATCCATGGAGAAAGCGGAACCGGAAAGGAACTCATCGCCAGAGCTATTCATTTGGCCAGCGAGAGGAAAAAAAAGGCCTTCGTGGCCATCAATTGCGCCGCTCTCCCCGAGGGCTTATTGGAAAGCAGACTTTTCGGCCATGAAAAAGGGGCTTTTACCGGTGCGGTTAAAAGCACCAAGGGACTTTTTACCCAGGCTCATGGAGGCACCATATTCCTGGATGAAATCGGAGACATGCCCCTGGGGATTCAAGCCATGCTGTTGAGGGTCCTCCAGGAACGGCAATTTTACCCGGTGGGCAGTGAGAAGTTGGTTGATGTTGACGTCCGTGTGATCGTGGCGACTAACAAGGATCTGGAAGCCATGGTCAAACAAGGCCTTTTCCGGGAAGACCTCTATTACCGGATCCATGTCATTCCTGTTTTCCTGCCCCCTTTAAGGGAACGGAAAGAGGATATCCCACTTTTGGCTGAACATTTCCGGAAAAAGTTCAGCCGGCAAATGAATAAAGAGGTCAAGGGATTGAGCCCGTCGGCCCTGCAAAAAATGATTCTTTATGAGTGGCCGGGAAATGTGCGGGAATTGGAAAATACCCTGGAATACGCTGTGGCCATTACCCATCAGGATATTATTCCTGAAGAACTAATTCTACAACAGACTAAGGGCCTTGTCGCCTCTTCCCCACCTTTACAGCCCCTGAAGGAGGCCAGAAATGCCTATGAAAAGAGCTACCTGATTCATCTTCTCAAAAACTGTAAGGGGAATATCAGCAACGCTGCCAAGCTCGCCGGAAAATACCGTGCCGACTTCTATGATCTCCTGAAAAAGCATGATCTGAAGGCGGAAGATTTCAAAAATATCGATTAACTGAAAGGTTTTTCCCCAAGTTGGCAGGGAAAGGCCGTATCACCGAATACGGCCTTTCCCTTTCTCAAAGATCTCTCACCTATTTTTCAAATTTTATTCTACGGCGATCTTAATTTGTTTCTCTTTGGCCTTTTCGCTCTTAGGAAGGGAAATGGTCAGGACCCCTTCTTTATGAGAGGCCTTAATATTTTTTGCATCCACATCGGTGGTTAACCGGATACTCCTGGAAAATGAACCATACCGGCGTTCGATCAGATGATAGGATTCGTCCTTTTCTTCTTTTTCCTGTTTCTTTTCTCCTTTAATGGTCAGCATATCCCCGCTGATGGTTACTTCCACTTCTTTGGCGCTTAACCCGGGAATTTCAGCGGTGACCACTATGTTTTCTTTAGTTTCCTTTACATCCAGGGCCGGTGCCCAAACTGGGTCGGATAAAATCGGAAAACCGGTATCTCCGAAAAAACGGCCCCATAAATCATCCATCTCTTTTCTTAATTTGGACAAGGTCTTTGTCCTCTCCCACGGAACAAGTTCAAACATAGTAACACCCCCTTTTTATTTTTTTTCCTCAACAGGTTATTGTTTTTATAATAAATAATCATTTCCCGGCTTTTTGTCAAGATAGGGCAAGAACCCTAAAGGTCTTTGTGAAAATTGTTAGGGACAACTTCTCAGAGGATTTAATGAAACAAAAAGAACCATTCGTATTTAATTTTCGAATAAGGACAGTTGTTTTTTCCTTGACCTTACTGAATTTCTGGTTCCTTTGAAATCAGTCTGGTTTTTAAGAGTGGCTTTGATATCACTTAAAAAAGGAGAAGGGGATTGAACCAGGTTCCGGCCGAAAAGGGTTCGTTTTTTAGACCAGGTTAAGATCACCTTTTCTTTGGCTCGGGTCAAACCTACATAAAAGAGACGTCTTTCCTCTTCCGGGTCCGATTCCTTAAGTAAAGAGAGGGGTAGAAGATTTCCCTCACAACCGGCAATAATGACTATAGGAAACTCAAGACCTTTGGCGGCATGAAGCGTCAGTAGTCTTACGGATTCCTGATCCGGTTCATAAGTGTCCAAACCGGTTTGAATCGAAAGGGCCTCTATAAATTCTTGCAGGGGGCCTTTGAAGTCCGCCGCCCAAAGCCGAAGCTTTTTAAGAGCTTCCACCCCTTCTGACGCACTCGTTTTAAATGCGATGGATTTTTCATATATGACCTTTTCCACAGCTGCCATCGGTGAAATATCACCGGATGGGAGAGACCGGAGCAAGCCCAAGATCATTCTAATTTCAGGCCTTTCCACCCAGTGCATTTCCTGGATCTTTTTAAAGGGTATCCCTTTTTTTGAAAAAGTCCCGGCTAACAACTCCCCCTGCGTATGAAGCCGGTAAAGTACCGCAAAATCGGCAAAGCTTCGTGGAGGGTTATGTCGAACATCGGAAAATGAATTCATCCCTTTGGAGGACAAACTCAGTCCTCCCATCTCTTCTTCAACAATTCTGGCCAGATATTCTCCTTCTTCTTCGGCGGAAGATAAACCAACCACCTTGATGATGGGCTCACCTTTAATTCTGGAAGTTAACTCCACCGGTTTCCTGCAATTAGCGCTTTCCATGACCTGAGAGGAGGCGGCCAGGATGGTCTGGTTCAAACGAAAGGACTCTTTAAGAGAAATTTCCGTCAGATTAGGACAGTCCTGTAGGAGGCGGGAGAAAAAGTCCGCGCCGGCACCACGGAAGCCGTAAATGGCCTGGTTAGGATCTCCTATAACCATCCATTGGCTGTTCTTTCGGGTTAAAAGCTGAAAGAGACGGTATTGGGAGGGATTGATATCTTGAAATTCATCAACAAAAACATAGGGCCGTTGTTCTTGAAGAGCGGCTCTGAGAATAGGGTTCTTTTCCAAAAGGGAGACAACTTGAAGGATGAGTTCATCAAAATCCCATAATCGGCCGGTATTAAGTTTTTCCTGAAAGACGCAATAGCAGGACGGCCAATTGGGATAAGTATCCCAACTGGACAGATTTTCTGATGAATCCGGCATTATCAAGGCATTCTTGGCCCAGGAGATTCTCCGGGCCAGTTCTTTCAGGGAAGCCATTGGGAAATCCGGGAATTGATCCCGGACCGTTTCTCGGAGTAAAGACAAGGCCTCATTTTCAGACAATAGTTGAAAAGTGGCAGAGAGGTTTTCCTGAAGGAAGCGGAAACAAAATCCATGAAAGGTAGAGATCCAAGGCGGGGAAGATTGGTCCATCCAGCTCCCCAGTTGTTCTATTCGAGACCGCATCTCCTCGGCGGCTTTGTTCGTAAAAGTAACGGCTAATATCTGGTCAGAGCGGGCAATCCCGCTTGATATCAGGTGGGCAATACGATAGGTCAGAGTGCGGGTCTTCCCGGTACCGGGTCCGGCCAAAACTATCAAGGGACTTCCTTGATGTCTGACGGCCTGATCTTGGGATGGTGTCAGGGAAGAAAGATCCATAAAAAAGAACAGGCCGGGGAATTCCCTGACCTGTTCCAAATTTAAAATAAACCGGAAAGGCTAAACTTCTTTTACGGTAATAGCCCCGGTTTCACAAACTTCGACACAGCTTTCACAGCCCAGGCATTCGTCCATATTGACGGGGACGGCTTTGTTGTCCTGAAGTTCAAAAACACTCACCGGGCAAGTATCCACGCAATTGGAATCCCCCGTACATTTGTCGGCGTCAACCGTTACTTGAAACATTGATATTCCCTCCTTGTTTTGTAGATAATTTTCCGCCAAAAACCAACAACATACAAGTCTTTGGTGTTATTCTTCGGTGGATTGAAGGTGTTAAGCCCTCAAATAAACGGGAAGCTTAGAATATTTTTCTCTAAAGGTCAAACATTTTTTTTACTTAGAAGAACAAGCCCCGGCAACTAAGAGAAAAAACAAGAATAACCCATACACTATAAATTTCCGCCCCAATGCGTTTAGGACTTATTTCTTACAGTATTGCCAAAGGTATTAGGAGATTTTGCCCTGGGAATGGGACGCGGTGACAAGAATAACTAAGAAAACACTTGGACGATAGGTGCTAAAAAGATTGACCGATTTTATCCCTATGATAGATTATAGGCCTGAGGAAAAATCTTAGGAGGTGCCAGGATGCTGGATAAAATGGAAGCCCTTCGCTATGACCGGCAAATCATGATTAACCATTTTGGGGAAAAAGGACAGGAAAAATTAAAAAAAAGCCGGGTCCTGATTGCCGGGGCCGGTGGGCTGGGATCGGCGGCGGCCTATTATTTAACCGCTGCCGGTGTGGGCGCCCTTAGGATTGTGGATAATGATCAGGTGGATCTCAGCAATTTAAATCGACAGATCCTCCATTGGGACCCGGATATTGACCGGCTTAAGGTGGAGTCTGCCAAGGAAAAATTGTCCAAATTGAACCCGTGGATCGACCTGGATATTCGGAAAGATGAAATAAACGCGGAGACCCTTCCCGAATTAATGAAGGGATGTGATCTGGTCCTGGACGGACTGGATAATTTCCCGACCCGCTATTTGATCAACCAACAAATAATACATCTGGAGATCCCTTTTATTTATGGAGGCATCCTGGGTATGATGGGCATGGCCACGATGATCCTGCCGGGGCAGACTCCATGTTTGAAATGCCTTTTTCCGCAAGCCCCTCCGCCCCAGAAATTTCCGGTTTTAGGGACCACCCCTGGAATCATCGGCCTGATTGAGGCTAATGAGGCCATCAAATATCTGGTAGGGTTTGGAAAACTTCTCACCAGTCGACTGTTGGTTTATAATGGTTTGGATATGCGCTTTTCGGAAGTCCGGATTGAACCCAACCCCGAATGTCCGGTCTGCGGCGACTCCTTTAAAAACAGAGGAGAGGCGATTCAGGAGGTTGACCCAGGGGTAAAAATAGACTAAGGTGCATAAAAATTTATAGGGTTTAAGAAATTCGTTTGTAACACTTTGACTGTTTATCAAACAATTTTTTGCAACAGATTCACAAAGACAAAAGCCGGATAGAAGCTTATCTCTCACAGAGCGCACAGAGATAAATGTTTATTGGGTTGGGAGTTTTTGGGGTTACTATCGTTCATTAGGTAATCGGTTCTTTTCTTGAACCCAAAGAACATAACAAACCCAACAAACCTCTAAACGCAACAAACTCAAGAAACACTCTCTCAGACCTCTGAGGGCTCGAGAGACCGTAAGGGAACGGGCGAGAGGAAAAAAGGGGTAAAAAGAAAATTGCTTTGTTTTTTGCAAAAAACCAAATTGATAAATTCACTGAAATAAAATTCGGAATATTTTCATGAAAGATTGGGCATTCAATCAGGATGATCTGCGCCTTATGGCAGCACTGGGGATTTCTGAGAGCCAGGTGCGTGAACAAATGGCCTTGCTTCAAAGATCATCCATGTATCTTCGCCTTCAGCGTCCATGCACCTTGCAGGATGGGATTGAACAGGTCCCGGCTGATGAAACTGAGGGCTTGATTTCCTTGCAGGAAGAAGCGGCCCGGGAAGGGCGATTTATTAAATTTGTCCCGGCTTCAGGAGCTGCGACGCGGATGTTCCAGAGACTTTTATCCATCTATCTAAACCGGTCAACGCTTGATGGCGATAAAATTTACCCTGATTGGAATGGGAACGATCCTGAAGTCAAGGAGTTGAACCGGTTTTTAATCGGTATTCAGCGTTTTGCGTTTTGGGGGGAGTTGAGAGAGGCTATGGCCCGCAATGGTTTAAACCTCGCAGAGGCCATTAATCAAAAACAGTGGCGAGAGGTTCTGGACCATCTTTTAACCGAGAGGGGTTTAAACTACCTGAACCGGCCTAAGGGTTTGCACCTATTCCATAGTTACCCCGGACACAACCGGACGGCCTTCGAAGAACACCTGGTAGAAGCTATACAGACGATTTGTGATCAGACCGGGCAATGCCGGCTTCATGTGACGATTTCCCCGGAACATGAAGACACCTTCCGGAATTTTTTTGAAACCTTGCGGTCAACTTATGAAAGCCGGCATCAATGCCGCCTAATAATCACCTTTTCCTTTCAGAATCATTCCACCGATACCCTGGCGGTAGATTTGGAAAACCGGCCTTTTCGTGATGATTCCGGGAACCTTCTTTTTCGTCCGGGCGGTCATGGGGCCTTACTCCAAAACCTAAATGATCTCCGGGGTGATTTAATCTATATCAAAAATATCGATAACGTCCTGCCCGACCGGTTGAAAATAATGACTATCGACTGGAAAAAAATCCTGGGAGGTTATCTGGTCAAGATCCAGAAAACCATCCATGGCCTTCTCCAAAAGCTGTCCGAAGGGCAGGAGACCGAGGCCTTTTTGGGGGAGGTCAGGGCCTTTTGCCGGAACCGGCTTTGGATTTTCGAACCCCCTGAATTAAATGGTTGGTCTCTCAAGGAACAAAAAGAATGGTTGGTAAAGGCATTAAACCGGCCCATTCGGGTCTGTGGCATGGTCAAAAATGAGGGAGAACCTGGGGGAGGACCTTTCTGGGTGGAGGGTGAGAAGGGAATGTCTTCCATCCAAATCGTAGAAAGTGTCCAGATTGATCCGGACTCTGTCGAACAAAAGGCTATTTGGGCGTCTTCCACCCATTTTAATCCTGTTGATCTGGTCCTTTCAGTGCGAGACTATAAGGGCCGGCCCTTTGATCTGAATCATTATGTTGACCCGGAAGCGGTTTTCATTGCCAGGAAGTCCCACCAGGGACGGGAATTTATGGCCCTGGAATTACCCGGTTTGTGGAACGGGAGCATGGCCAACTGGATTTCCCTCTTTGTCGAGGTGCCTATTCAGACCTTCAGCCCGGTTAAAACAATCAATGATCTCTTGAAACCGGAACATCAAGGTTAGACGAGAGGCGAGAGGCGTGAGGCGTGAGGACAACCACTTAATTATTAATCCCTGCGCCGAATTAGTTTAAACTTTCCCCTTTTTCCTTTTGCCTCGTTCCTCGTTCCTTGTTCCTATCGCCTCGCTCCTCACACCTCTCGCCTGATGCCAATCTCTTCATCCGTTAAATAGCAAGCCGGATCCGGGGCCCAGAGATCACCCGCCGCGGCTTCGGCCCGGACCCGGAAATTACCACCGCAAATATCCAGCCAGCGGCATTGGGAACACCGTCCGGTGACATGACTTTTTTTGTCTTTCAGTTGAGCCATCAGAGGATGGGAGGTGTCCTGCCAGATTTCACTAAAAGGTTTTTTTCGCACATTACCAAAAGAAAAATGGCGCCAGAATTGATCGGCATGGACCTCTCCATCCCAACTAATGCAGCCGATTCCCCGGCCTGAACTATTGCCTTCATTCATCTGTAAAAGCTCCAGGACCTCATCGGGCCCGGGGAGAGCCTTCTTTTAAAAGACGCAGATACAGATAGGGACCATCGGCGTGATTATCCACGGTGAGCACCTCTTTTTCATAACCGGCATCGAATAATTCTTTGGTGCGGTCGATGATTAGATCTACGGTTTGCCGGGTTTGGAAATGATCCAGATCTTCCTTGATTAACTGAGAACCCCGGCCGGAGTAAACCAGGTGATAAAAGCACACTCTGGGGATTTCCTCATTTTTCAGAAGATCAAAGATGGGAGCCACTTGATCGTGGTTCAACCGATTGACGGTAAAACGCAGACCTACTTTGATGCCGGCATCCCTGCAGTTGCGGATACCGGTCAGGGCCTGGGAAAAGGCCCCGGAAACCCCCCGGAAACGATCATTAACGGCTTCCATCCCGTCCAAGCTGATGCCGACATAAGACAAGCCGATATCCTTCAATATCTTTGCCAGATCACGGGTAATTAAGGTGCCGTTGGTGGAGATGACTGCCCGCATCCCTTTGTCTACTGCATATTGGGCCAGTTCGGGAAGGTCCGGGCGCATGATCGGTTCTCCCCCGGAGAAGAGAATCACCGGGGCCCCAAAGGCGCTGAGGTCATCCAGCAAATTTTTACCTTCTCGAGTGGTCAGTTCGCCTTTTGGTTTTTTCCCCTGGGCCTGGGCGTAGCAATGGCGGCACTTCAGGTTGCATTGGCGGGTGATGTTCCAGACCACTACCGGTTTTTTATCCTGGGAAAACTGAAGGAGATGGGGAGGCAGTTGATCCGAACGTCGGCCGTAGCGCAGGGCATCAGAGGGTTCAACAGTCCCCAAGTAGAGTTTGGATATACCGATCATGAGAAGAAATGTCCTAAAAAAGTTTTAATTTTAAAAGCTGTCCAAAACTATTTGAAATTGAGACCAAGGGGGTCTTATTTTTGGGGATTGTCCAAAGGGTGACTTATCGCCCAATCCCGGCCCGTCCAGCAAAGTTTGATTCGAGGCAGGGCCTACACCTTCGCCTGTTTCAGGCAATGGTGAAGGCCTGCTTTGAACTTAGTTAAACAATTTGGCCCGGCAAAGAAGCTCAGAGCGGTAAAGTGGACAACCCCAAAAACAAGACCCCCTTGGTCCTTAGTATCGAAAGTGATAGATAAATTCTTAGACTTTTGTTATAAGAATCTAAACAAAGATATTTGAAATTCTAAAAATTAAAGGTTTTCTCCAGCCTGGTAATGGGTGCGGATCAGTTTTTGAATATAGCCTTCCGGATTGGAAACGGCCTCCGGGGTGATGACAAACCGGTTCATCCCGGTTTTTTCCTGAACTAATTTAAACCCATATTCGAAATCTTTTGACAGATTTTCGCAGATCGACCAAACACTCACCTTGGCTTCCAGGGCTTTTTGAAGGACCGCATCGATCCCCTCCTCGGAAAACTTGAGGCCGATCCCGAAGCGCTCGAAAAAACGAAGTTCATATTCCTGAATTTGACGGGTCATTTGCCCTACTTCTTCAAGGGATCTGGGGAAATCCTGGATGAGTTCCAGGCAACGTTCGGCTACTAATTTCATCCGAAATTCCGTCAGCCCACTGTCAAACCTGCCGGTGAATTCAGAAGTTTTTTCTTTAAGTTTTTCGATCAGGGCTTTTAGTTCCTTATTCCAGGCCTCGGTAAAGCAGGCCTTTTCCTGTGGGTTATCCGGATCGGTTAGAAGCCGGTCCAGTTCGGTTTCCGGATTTTGGACCACCTCCCGTGAAACCAGAAGTTGGCTGATAGAAGTAGATGGTAATTTCTTTTCAAATTTGATCAATGCCTTTTCCACCACGCTGACCAGACCTCGTGCCCCGGTCTTTTCCATGCAAGCCTTTTGGGCCAGAAGATGCAGGGCCTCATCCTCAAAAAGGATATCGATACCGTAGGATTTAAAATCCCTTTTTTTACTTCGGATAATCGGGTTATTGGGATTTTTCAAAATCCGGTAAAGGTCGTCTTCGGTAAGTTCTTCCAGGACGACGGCCACCGGCAGTCTCCCCACGAACTCCGATTCAAATCCATAGGTAATGAGGTCTTCGGCGCGAACCTGGCTCAGCAGTCTGGGATTTTGTTTTTTCGATTTCAGGGTGGCTCCGAACCCCATCCCCTTTTCCTGGATCCTTTTTTGGATCATTTTTTCCAGATAATTAAAGGCCCCGCTGACAATGAACAGGATATTCCTGGTATTGACGGTTCTTTTTTCCTTTTTGCCGGTTTTCCGAAAATTCTCAATGGCCTGAATTTGTGATATCGGGTCATGGGGCACCTTCAAGTCCACTTCGGTTTCTTCCATAGGTTTCAATAATGCCCTTTGAACCCCGGAACGTGATACGTCGGGACCGATCATCTGATTGCTGGAGGCGATTTTATCGATCTCATCAATATAGATGATTCCATACTGGGCCAATTCGATATCGTCACCTGCTTCATAAACCAGGTCGCGGACCAGATCCTCTACGTCTCCCCCGACATAACCGGTTTCACTGAATTTGGTGGCATCTCCTTTAACAAAAGGGACCCCCAATTTTTTGGCAATCAATTTGATCAAATAGGTCTTTCCCACCCCGGTAGGCCCGATCATGATGATGTTATTTTTGATCATTCCAACCGGATCGGATCCTTCTTGACTCTCCTGTTGCTCCCAAAACTTGATGCGATTAAAATGGGTGCATATCTTGGTGGCCAGCACTGCCTTGGCATCATCCTGTCTGATGACGTATTCGTCGAGATACCTCTCCAATTCCTCAGGCTTGAGATTGAAATTTATTTTTGCGCCAACCCCTTTCTTATCCTTGGGAGGGACGTGGGTTTCTTCAGTTTCCCCCTCCGGAAAAACAACGGGAGTGACGATCTTCACCCGGTCTCCGTATTTCTTGGAAAGATAATCACTCAATTCCCGTTCCAATTCTTTTTGGGTGGGGAGTTTCTGGTTTGTTTCTTTTATATGCTCTGAATTATTCATAAATCCTCACAAATAACCTATCGGTAATGGGCAATAGGCAATAGGCTAAAACTAAATTTATATTCACCTATCCATAGATCTTTTTCCTATGGCCTCGAGCCTCGTGCCTATCGCCTGATTTTTAAATAAAGATAATGCATTCCTTGCCCCTTTTCAACCACCAGTTCGTTTTCTCCGGCAAAGGGGGAAATTTAAAGAATTTCCAATGTTAATCCTATTTTTTTCCTTGACAAAGGCTGTTTTTTTACTATAGTTACATGAAAGTGGAGAAATATGGGGAATTGTGGGGAAAAAGCCAAGCTTAGGAGGGTAAAAAGGTGTTCCGGGGTCGTTCAAACCATTTAATTGACTCAAAGGGGCGTGTCAGTGTCCCGGCACGTTTCCGGGACTTGATAAAAACCAACGGGGACCCTCGTCTGATAGTGACCAACTCCGATCAATGTTTGGCTGTATATACCTATAAAGAATGGCAGGTGATCGAAGAGAAAGTGGGCCAACTCTCCCTGGTGGATCGAGACATAAGGTCCTATAAACGATTTTTTATTTCCGGAGCCTGTGAATGCAGCCTGGATAGTCAAAGCAGAATCTTGATCCCGCCGACACTTCGAGAACATGCCGGATTGGAGAAAGAGGTTATTCTGGCCGGACAACTTAAATATTTTGAGATTTGGGATAGGATCAAATTCGAAGAAGAATTGGCCAAGAGCAAAAACAACTTGCCCGTGTTGGAGGATAAATTGGCCTCTCTCGGTCTTTAAAGGAGGAACGGCTTCGATCATTCATCAGCCGGTAATGGTTCATGAAGTGGTTCATTATCTTCGGTGTGCCCAGGGGGGCCTCTTTGTGGACGGCACCCTTGGAACTGGAGGACATACCCTGGCTATTTTTCAACACAGTCCTGCAACAACCCAGGTTATTGGGATAGATCGAGACCCGGAAGGGATAGCTTTAGCCCGGGAACGATTAAAACCTTTTTCACCTCGTCTACGTTCGGTACAGGGTAAATTTGGAGATCTAAAAGGAATTCTTTCTGAGTTAGGGGTCGGGGGGGTAGATGGTATCCTTCTTGATCTGGGTTTTTCTTCCTATCAGATAGAAAGTCCGGGGAGAGGATTCAGCTTCCAGCGGGATGACCCATTGGATATGCGAATGGATCGGACCCAGGGGATCAGCGCCCAGGATTGGCTGGCCCGGTGCGGCCGAAAAGAATTAACCGGGGTTTTAAAAGAATATGGGGAGGAAAGATGGGCCAAACGGCTGGCCGGAAAAATTTTGGCTTTTCAGTCCAAAGGACCCATTAAAACCACTCGAGCGCTGGCTGAACTGATCGCCGGATCCATCCCTCGGGGAGGACGGATTCATCCGGCCACCCGGACTTTTCAGGCTTTACGGATCTTGATTAACGATGAGTTGACTCAACTAAAGACTTTCCTGGAACAGTTTCTCGATATGTTGAAAGAGGGAGGAAGGGTCTGTTTGATTTCCTATCATTCGTTAGAAGATCGTCTTGTCAAACAAGCCTTTTTAAAATTGGAACGGGGGGTCCCGGATCCCCTGGGGATGGCGGAGCCGATACGCCCGGAGGGTCAACCGGTGTTTAAAAGAGTGAATTCCAAACCAACTATTCCATCCCCCAGTGAAATTCAGGAGAACCCCCGGTCTCGAGGGGCGAAACTAAGGGTTGGAGAGCGGAGGGGAGAAGGCCGGTGAAAGGTTCCATCAAACCTCAACCTCATTCAAGGAAAAAGCCGGTCAAGGAAAAACTGCCCCGTGGCCCCCTGAAATATTTATTTATTCTTTTGGCCCTTTTTGTGCCGGGGGTTTTGGTCTTTATCTGGCTCCATGTCCAGAGCTTGAATTTGAGCTACGATCTTGCCTCGGCCCAAAAGCAAAAAAGGGAGTTGACGGAAATCAATAAAAAATTGCGTATCCAGCTGGCTAACATGAAATCTCCCCAAAGGATCGAGGGGATTGCTTTAACCAAATTAGGATTGAGGCTTCCGGAAAAAGGGCAGATTGAGATTTTAAAATGAAGGAATCGGAATTCAAAAGGGTCCGTTTTCGATTGTATGGGGTCTTTGGCCTATTCTGCCTTCTCTTTGTCGTTATTATCGGCCGGGCCGTACAGCTCCAGTTGTGGGAGGGCCCTAAACTGGCCAGGATTGCCAAAGGCGAAATTGAGAAACTGATCCCCCGGTCCCATAAACGTGGGGTCATTTATGATCGAAACCGTTTTGAACTGGCCATGACCGTGGAAATGGAATCCATTTTTGCCCAGCCCCGGGAAATAAAAAACCTGCAGGAGGTCTCTTATCAATTGGGGCCGTTGCTTGCTATGGACCGGAAACGCCTTTCGACCTTGCTTAATCAATCAAAACCCTTTGTCTACCTGAAACGACGGGCCACCCCCAATGAATATGAGGCGGTAAAGGCCAAGGGATTTGAAGGGGTGGCTTTTACCAAAGAAGCCCAGCGTTTTTATCCCTTTATGGACCTGGCCTGTCATGTCATCGGTTTCATTGGGATGGATCCCAATGGATTGGAAGGATTGGAAAGACAATACAATTCGTATTTAAAAAGCCCTTATCTTTATGAACCCAGTGTGCGCGATGCCCTGGGAAGGGCCTTGTATTTGAATGATATGGAGTCCATCCAGGAAAATGAGGGGTTAAGCCTGGTCTTGACCCTGGATAAAAACATTCAATATTTTACCGAGAAGGAATTAAAAAAAGGGGTGACGAAAGCCCAGGCTAAGGAAGGATTCGCGATTGTCCTGAACCCTAAAACCGGGGAGATCCTGGCCCTGGCCAATTACCCGTCTTATAACTTGAATACTTTTCAAAAGGCCCCGGCGGCTTCCAGGAGAGACCAGGCCTTGACCGATACCTTTGAGCCCGGGTCCACATTCAAGACTTTTTTACTGGCCGGTGCCCTGGAGGAAAAAAAATTCTCCCCCAATGATATGATTTTTTGTGAGAACGGAAACTATCGGGTGGGCAATCATGTGATTCATGACGCCCATCCCCATGGATGGCTTTCCGTCCAGGATGTGATCAAGGTTTCCAGCAATATTGGGGCTACAAAAATAGGAAAAAAATTAGGCCCCAAGACCTTTTATACCTATATAAAAAAATTCGGCTTTGGGAAAGAAACTGCCATAGATCTGCCGGGGGAGGTCAATGGAGTGGTTTGGCCTTATACACGCTGGGGGGAAATTGAGGCGTCCAATATTTGTTTTGGCCAGGGAGTCACGGTTACCGGGATTCAACTGGCCTCCGCCCTGGGGGCCATTGCCAATGACGGCCGTCTGATGAAACCCTATGTGGTCCGCCAGATACTTGATCAGAAAGGGAACCCGGTTAAGCAATTCCCTTCTCAAACCGTTCGACAGGTTATCTCGCCAGCAACAGCCCGGCTGGTGAGGAGTCTCCTTTGCCGGGTGACGGAAACCGGGGGAACAGCAACTCAAGCGGCCATAGATGGTATTTCGGTGGGTGGAAAGACCGGTACGGCCCAAAAGGTTTCTGCGGAAACCAGACGCTATGCACCGGGCAAATATGTCTCAACATTTATGGGCTTCCTTCCGGCAGAGGCCCCTTCTTTGGTTATCGTGGTGGTAGTCGACGAACCCAAAGGATCCCATTATGGAGGGGTGGTGGCCGCCCCGATTTTCAAGGGGATCGCGGAACAGTCCTTATCGATTCTGGGGATAAGACGAGTTACCCCGGCGGTCCCCCAGGGGCAGCCTTCTGAACCTTTTTACCGGAAACCGGACATGGCCCCTTTGCTTATGGCCCAAAACACCGGAGCCGCAGAGAAGGCCGGCTCTGAGGACCTGCAAAACAAGCGGATCATGCCCGATATCCGGGGAATGAGTATGCGCAAGGTGCTCGAGGTTTTAAGAGGGTATGAAATCCCGGTCGTTCTCACGGGGAGTGGAAAGGCCGTGGCCCAAACACCATTACCCGGTGCGGTCTTAGGTCAAAGAACCCGCTGTCAGATTCAATTCCAGCCGGTTCTGTAATTTAATTAGAGAAAGAGCTTTTTTGCAGCTTAGTGAATTATTAAAGGTCATTCCCGGGGCAGAGATTAAAGGGAGCACTGCCTTGGAAATAACCAATTTGGCCTATGACTCCCGGAAGGTTTTGACCGATGGATTGTTTGTGGCCATCAAGGGTCACAAGACCGATGGGCATCGGTTTATAGATAAAGCGATTTTAAACGGGGCTCGGGCCGTTGTGGTTGAAGAAGAAGGATGGTCAGTCCCTTCTTCGGTGACCCTGATCAGGGTTAAGCACAGTAGACAAACCTTATCCGGGCTATCGGCCTGTTTTTTCGACTACCCGGCTTCCGGACTCCATTTGATTGGTATCACCGGAACCGGTGGAAAGACAACCACCTCCTACCTGGTGGAATCGATATTAAAATCCGCCGGGTTTTCGGTTGGAGTTTTGGGAACGATCTCTTGTCGTTATGGGTCCACGGTAAAACCGGCACCGGTCACCACGCCGGAATCATTGGATCTGCAGGCCCTTTTGGCGGAGATGGTCCGGGAAAAAATAACCCATGTGGTCATGGAGGTTTCCTCCCACGCCCTGGATCAGGGAAGGTTAGGGGAAATGGTTTTTGATCAGGCAGTGTTTACCAATCTGTCGCAGGATCACCTGGACTACCATCAGGACATGGAAAGGTATTTTCAGGCCAAAACCGGATTGTTTCGTCAACACTTAAAAGGAAACGGACAGGGTCTGTCCATTATCAATCGGGATGATCCCTATGGGCAAAGGCTCTGGCAGGATTGTGGGGATCCCAAAAAAGATTATGGGGTTAGAAACAGGGCCGCCTACTCCCCCTTGGAGGTCCACTCGAGTCTGAAGGGGATTGAAGCAAGGATTCAAACACCTAAGGGGAACTATACTGTGAGGTCCCCCTTAATCGGCCAATATAATATCTTTAACATCCTGGCCGCCTGGGCGGTGGGAGAGGGTTTTCTTCTGGAGAGTGGGATCATCCAAAAAGGGATTGAGGCCCTAACCCTGGTCCCCGGTCGGATGGAGCCGGTCCCGAATAAACAAGGCCTGACCATCCTGGTGGATTATTCCCATAAACCGGAGGCGTTGCGGTTTGCTCTATCTTCTTTAAGGGAATACGGCCCAGGTAAAATTCTGACCGTATTCGGCTGTGGCGGGGAACGGGATCAAGGAAAACGGCCGCTTATGGGCCGGATCGCCGGAGAACTAAGCCATCTGACTGTGATCACTTCGGATAACCCAAGATCGGAGGACCCCAGCCGGATCATGGAGGGCATTGAACGAGGGCTGAAAGAACTGGGTATAGGTTTTCTGGACCGAAATGAATTAAAGAAAATCCCTAAAACTCCGGCTTATACCATGGTGCCCGATCGGAGGGAGGCCATTGCTTTGGCGATTCGTTTGGCCCGACCCGGAGACAAGGTCTTGATAGCCGGGAAAGGGCATGAGACCTATCAACTTCTGGGTTCAATCAAAATAGAGTTCGATGACCGGGTTGAAGTCCGTAGGGTGTTAGAGGCTGCCTGAATGTTTTCTACGGAAAAATTGTCCTGGGCCGAATTAATTTCCGGCTTATCCGGCAGACTGGTTCAGGGAAGTCTGGCTCGTAAGGCCACGGGGGTTTCAACGGATACCCGATCTTTAGTCCCCGGGGACCTTTTTGTGGCCTTAAAAGGGCCAAGGTTTGACGGCCATGACCATGTCTTCCAGGCTTTTGAAAAAGGGGCGGCCGCTGTCCTGGTTTCCGAGTCTATCCCCCGGGGGATGGTGTCGGCAGATAAGGGAGTTATTGAGGTCAAAGACACCCTCGCGGCCCTCGGAGATTTAGCCGGTCTGTGGCGCAGGAAGTTTTCTGTGGTCTTGACCGGGATCTCGGGGAGTAATGGAAAGACCTCTACCAAGGAAATGCTGGCCGCTATTCTCGAACAGGAAGGCCCGACCTTGAAAAATCCGGGGAACCTGAATAACTGGATCGGGTTGCCTCTAAGTCTTTTTTTTTTAAATGAGGACCATCGGTACGCGGTTATGGAAATGGGGATGAATCATACCGGAGAAATCGCCCGCTTGTGCCAAATAGCCCGGCCTTCGATAGGTCTTTTGACCAATATCGGGCCGGCTCATTTGGAAGCCTTTGGAACCATGGAGGCGGTGGCCAAGGCCAAGGGAGAACTCTTTGCGGCCCTTGAACCGGATCACTGGGCGGTGATTAATGTGGATGATCCCAGGATAAAAGAACTGGCCCGATCCTGTCCGGCCCGAAAAATAACCTTTGGTCTGGCCTCCGAAGCCGAAGTTAGAGCGGAACCCTTGAAGATAACCGAACAAGGGGTTCGGTTCCGAATCCTTTTTCAGGGAAAAGAAGAGGTGTTTCTACCGGTTCAGGGAACCCATAATATCAGTAATGCCCTGGGGGCCGCAGCAACCGCTTTGGCCCTCGGCCTCTCTTTGCAAAAGGTCAAACAAGGGTTGGAACATTTTCTCCCCCCTGAACACCGGTTACAACTGAAAAAAGGCCTCAGGGAGGTCCGGTTGATTGATGATAGTTATAATGCCAATCCGGCCTCTATGAAGGCGGCTTTAATGGCCTTTGATTCATTAAGAAAGGGTAATCGGGGGGGCTTGGTTCTGGGTGATATGCTGGAACTCGGGGACTTGGCCAAAGACGCCCACCGGGAACTCGGCCGTTTGATCGGTAAGATGGGAGTGGATTATCTCCTGGGTTTGGGCCCGTTGTCAGAGGAGATGCTGAAAGAGGCCCGGCTGGGTGCTTGTCCACCATTAGAGGTATTCGGGGTATTAACCGCTAAAGAAATGATTGATTTGTTGCCGGGATTCATCCGGGAAGGGGATTGGCTGTTAATCAAAGGATCTCACGGCATGGGCATGGAGGCTATTGTCAAGGCTTTGGAGGCGCAGGACTAAACCATGTTATATTATCTTTTATATGCCTTACATGGTCAGTTCTCCTTTTTTAATGTCTTCCGGTATATCACCCTAAGGACCATCTATTCCACCTTGACAGCCCTGTTGATCACCTTTCTCCTCGGGCCTTATGTGGTGCGGCTTCTAACCAGATATCAGATCGGACAATATATTCGAGAAGAAGGCCCCAAGTCTCATCTTAGCAAAGAAGGAACCCCGACCATGGGAGGGGTGTTAATCCTGTTTGCTGTTTTTACAGCCACCCTTTCCTGGGCCGATCTGACCAATGAGTATGTCTGGCTGATTTTGCTGGTTACTTTATGTTTCGGAGGGATCGGGTTTTTAGATGATTATTTGATGCTGATCAAAAAGAAGAATAAAGGATTAAGTGCCAGGTCTAAATTTATTCTCCAAATTGCGATTGCCCTGGTACCGGCCGTCTTTTTGTATTTCAACTTCAAGTATAATACCCGATTAAGTATTCCCTTTTTTAAAACGCTGACCCCGGATCTTTATTGGGGATATATCCTTCTGGCCTTGGTCATCATTGTCGGAACTTCCAATGCCGTGAACCTGACGGATGGGCTGGATGGGCTGGCCATCGGCCCGGCCACGATCGCCTTCGGCACTTTTTTGCTCCTCAGTTACCTGAGCGGAAACGCCAAGATTGCCAGTTATCTTCAGATCCCTTTTGTTCCCGGGACCGGGGAACTTTCCGTTTTTTGTGGGGCCATGGTCGGGGCGGGAATGGGCTTCCTGTGGTTCAACAGTTACCCGGCCCAGCTCTTTATGGGGGATGTGGGCTCCCTGTCCCTGGGGGCCGCCTTGGGAACCGTGGCCGTTATCACTAAAAACGAAATCCTGTTAATCATTGTAGGCGGAATATTTTTGATCGAGGCTCTCTCGGTTATATTTCAGGTGGGCTATTTTAAAATGACCCATGGTAAACGAATCTTCCGGATGGCCCCCTTGCATCATCATTTTGAATTAAAGGGCTGGCCGGAACCCAAGATAATCGTCCGGTTTTGGATCATTGCCGTGATTTTAAGTTTAATTTCCTTAAGCACGTTAAAGCTGAGATGAAGGGAACCGAGGATACATGAAAAAGTTCTGTTACGAGTTACGAGTTGCGGGTTGCGGGTTTCCAAATAAAGAGAAATAAATTCTGAAAAGTAACAGGGAACATAGTTGAATTTTAAGGGCAAGAAAATCCTGGTGGTCGGGTTGGGAAAAACAGGGCTGGCCTTGGTATCTTTTTTTTTAAAGCAAGGTGCCGAGGTCATGATCTCCGATTCCCGGGAAATTTCTGAGTTGAAAGAATCGATATCCGTTTTTGAAGGGATGGGTTTTCCTCTTATCCTGGAGGGCGGTGGCCACAGTCCGGAATTTTTCTTAAAGGCGGGTATGCTGGCCGTCAGCCCCGGTATTCCCCTGGATATCCCGGCCTTAAAAACGGTTAGAGAAAAAGGGATTTCGATCATCGGAGAAGTGGAGGTATTTGCCGGCTGCTCAACAACACCGGTAGTTGCCGTTACCGGAACCAACGGCAAAACCACCACTACGGCCTTATTGAATGAAATGCTGGTTACTTCCGGGAAAAAAACCTATCTGGGAGGTAATATCGGACAGCCCCTGATGGACTATATCCTGGCCGGACAAGGAAAAGAAATCGTGGTGGCGGAAATCAGCAGTTATCAATTGGATACGACTACCCACTTTTCTCCGAAGGTTGGGCTCCTGTTAAATATCACGGAGGATCATTTGGACCGTTATCCCGACTTTCAAGCCTATGCGGCCTCCAAAGCTTCTCTTTATCGCAACCAGGGGGAAAACGATCCGGCTGTAATCAATTGGGACGACCCGATCTGCCGCTCCATTGGAGAAAATCTTTCCGGCCCGGTTTATTTTTTCAGCCGCACCCAAAAGATATCCCCGGGGGCTTATCTGGAGAATAACCAGGCCTTGGTTTTTATAGGCGGGGATAGAGAGATCTATGATTTTAACGGATTTGCTTTGCCCGGGAATCATAACCGGGAAAATGCTATGGCGGCTATTCTGGGGGCCCGCCTGATGGGAGCCGACCCCGCCGCGGTTCAAAAAACTTTATTGTCTTTTAAAGGATTCGGGCATCGACTGGAATATGTCGGTGAAGTCCGGGGGGTCCGGTTTTATGACGATTCCAAGGCCACCAATGTCGGGGCCGTAGTCAAGGCCCTCGATGGATTTAATGAACCGATTATCCTTATTGCCGGGGGCCGTGACAAGGGGGGCGATTATTATCCTCTCCAAGAATTGGTTCAAAGTAAAGTCAAGAGGTTGATTCTGATAGGAGAGGCTCGAGAGATTATAATGAAACACCTGGGAGGATTGACCAAAACCGAATCCGTCGGCACCCTTGAGGAAGCGGTCCTTCGAGGCTTTCAACAGGGACAGCCGGGGGATGTGGTCCTTTTGTCCCCGGCTTGTTCCAGTTTTGACATGTTCAGGGATTATGTCCAGCGGGGGAATGTTTTTCAAAAGGCGGTCCGGGAGTTGGGAGAGGTTAGCGTCTAATGTCTTCATTTACGGGTAGACCCATGCCGGCTTTTCAGGAAAGCTTCGGAGGTGAAGGAGAAAGGACTGAATGGAAAATTGATTTTGTCTGGTTAGGGGTGACCATGGCTTTGGTCCTTTTCGGGGTTGTGATGGTATACAGCGCCAGTTCTCAGTTGGCGGCCAAGCGTTATCATAATAGTTTCTATTTCGCCCAGAAACAGTTGACCTTCGCCTTTTTTGGTTTTTTAGTCATGATTGCCTTTCGATTCATCCCTTACCAAAAGTTTCAGCAGTGGGTTAAGTGGCTCATGCTGGGCACTTTAGTCAGTCTGATTCTGGTTCTGATCCCCGGGATCGGCTCCCGCATGGGCGGGGCCTCCCGCTGGTTTCGAATGGGGGGGATATCCTTTCAACCGGCGGAATTTTCAAAACTGGTCCTGGTGTTTTTTTTGGCCAGGTCTATGACCCTGCACCAGGATTGGATGCAGGACCTTAAAAAAGGCTTTCTTTTTCATTGGGGGGTGGTGGGGGTATTCCTTGTCCTGATCCTGTTGGAGCCGGACATGGGAATGGCCATTACCCTGATCCTGATCACCGGTATCATGCTCTTTGTCGGCGGGGTGCGGATCAAACATTTAATCTTTTCCATTATTCCTATGATCCCCCTGGCCTATTTGCTGGTCTGGAGGGTTCCCTACCGCCGGATGAGGGTCTTGTCGTATCTGGATCCCTGGAAAGACCCCTTGGGTTCGGGGTTCCATCTTAAACACTCTTTCCTGGCCTTCGGCTCAGGCGGCCTTACCGGACGGGGACTAACCGGAAGCCTGCAAAAACTTTTTTATTTGCCGGAACCCCATACGGATTTCATTTTTTCGATTGTCGGAGAGGAATTCGGTTTTGTCGGGGTTTTTATCATTGCGGTCTTATATCTGGTGCTGATTATAAAATGCCTTCAGTTGGCCGTCAAGGTGAAAGACCTCTTTGGGATTTATCTGGTAGTCGGCATCACGGTGATGATCGGCTTTCAGGCCTTGATCAATATGTTGGTGGTTATGGGGCTCCT
The DNA here is from genome assembly GCA_963782435.1 of uncultured delta proteobacterium. Lineage (GTDB taxonomy): Bacteria > Desulfobacterota > RBG-13-43-22 > RBG-13-43-22 > RBG-13-43-22 > RBG-13-43-22. The sequence goes on along the minus strand of CAWAKF010000048.1, from coordinate 171,364 downwards.
CCCAACCAAGGGGTTGACTTTGCCCTTTCTCAGTTATGGAGGGTCTTCTCTTCTATTGAATATGATTTGTATCGGAATCCTGATGAATATTACAGCCCAGTATCAAGAGGAAAAGGGGTGCGTATCCTGATTGTGGGGGGAGGCACAGGAGGTCATTTATTCCCGGCCATTGCTTTGGCCGAAGCCTTCATGAAAAAGGACCCGGAAAATCTGATCCGGTTTGTCGTTACCCGGCGTCCTTTGGATGCACAGGTATTGGGTGAAAGGGGATTTTCTTTCAAGGTGTTGAATGTGGAGGGGATTAAAGGCAAAGGAGCCGCCGGGATGATGCGGTCAATAGCCCTGCTTCCTCGGGCCTTTAAAGAATCTTTGGAAAGGATTGAAGAAATCCGACCGGATGTGGTCCTGGGCGTCGGCGGCTATGTGACCGGTCCCATGGTCCTGGCTGCCTGGTGGAAGGGTATTCCCTGTGCCATTCAAGAACAGAACTCGATTCCGGGTATAACCAATCGAATGTTAGGGAGGGTGGCCGACCGGATATTTCTGGCCTTTGACGATCAGGGGTCCTATTTTTTAAAAAGAAAATGCCGCCTGACCGGCAATCCTATTCGAAAGGGACTGATAACGGCCTCCAGTCACCTCGTTTCCAATTCAGGCCCTCTGACCATATTGATCCTGGGGGGCAGCCAGGGGGCACACCGGATTAATCAGGCGGTCCTTGATGATTTGGAAGAGTTGAGATCTTTGAAAGAGGACCTCTATTTTATTCATCAGACCGGGGAAAAGGATGAAAAGGATATGATCCTGGCCTATCAGGAAAAGGGGTTTCGACACCGGGTCAGGGCCTTTATCTCCGATATGGGAGAGGCTTATGGACAGGCGGATATAATAATCGGGCGGGCCGGGGCCATGACCATCAGTGAAATAATGGCCTTGAGCAAGCCAAGTCTGTTGATCCCCTTTCCTTTTGCCGCCAATAATCATCAGGAACACAATGCCCGGGCCTTGGTCAATGCCGGGGCAGCGGAAATGATCCTGGAGAAAGAATTAACTCGCGGCCTTCTGGCCGGCCGCATACGGAACTGGCTGGCCGATAGGGTACAATTGACGGCCATGGGAAATAAAGCCGGAACATTGGGGCGAAAGAACGCGGCCGAGGATATTGTGGAGGCGTGTTATCAAATGGTTGAAGAAAAGAGGTCTTTGAATTAACCATCGGATGTGAGAGTCATGGAGTAATGGAATGATGGAATATTGGAATAAGGGCTTTGTTTTAGATCATTATTCCATTACTCCAATATTCCAACTTATTCAGGCTTGTGGCTTTCAATTGGACGTTACTTTAAATTAATAGGGAATTTGTTTAGGGGATAAATGTACCCTCGTTTTCAACATATTCATTTTATCGGGATCGGCGGGATCGGCATGAGCGGTATTGCCGAGGTTTTGTTGAATCTCGGATATCAGATCAGCGGATCGGACCTGAGAGAAACCGAGATCACCCGCCGTCTACAATCCCTGGGCGGGCAAATTGCCTATGGACATAAGGGAGAGCATATACAAGGGGCTGAGGTAGTTGTCACCTCTTCGGCCGTGCGGCCGGATAATCCGGAAGTCCTGGCGGCCAGGGCGGCCCTCCTGCCGGTTATCCCCAGGGCCGAGATGCTGGCCGAATTGATGCGCCTGAAGTATGGAATAGCCATAGCCGGGTCACATGGAAAAACAACCACTACCTCCATGGTCGCTAACATCCTGGCTTATGGCGGGTTGGATCCCACGGTAATTATCGGGGGTCGATTGGATAAATGGGGGAGTAATGCCCGGCTGGGGCAGGGGACATTCCTGGTGGCCGAGGCGGATGAAAGCGACGGCTCATTTCTGCACTTGTCGCCGAGTATCGCTGTGGTCACCAATATTGATTTGGAGCACTTGGATTTTTATAAAAATCTGGACCACATCCAGGATACCTTTTTGGATTTCTTGAGCCGCCTTCCCTTCTATGGTCTGGCGATCCTGTGTTTGGACGATCCTCATTTGCCGTCCTTATTCCCGAAACTTAAAAAGAGGTATCGAACCTACGGTCTGACGGCCCAAGCCGATATACAGGCCAGAGATGTTATTCAGAACGGTCTGTCCACCCGGTATCGACTTTACAATGCCGGAAAGGATTGGGGAGAGATTCGGTTTAAACTCCCGGGGATCCATAATGTCTATAATTCATTGGCGGCCATTGTCGTGGGCTTCGAATTAGAGGTTCCTTTTGACCGGATCCAGGAAGCCTTTGAGAGTTTGGAGGGGGTCCAGCGGCGCTTTCAAATCAGAGGGGAATACCAGGGGATAACCGTCCTGGATGATTACGGTCATCACCCGACGGAAATACGGGCGACCCTGAACGCCGCCCGGGGATGCTGGCCGGACCAACGGATTGTGGTTGTTTTTCAGCCGCACCGGTTCAGCCGGACCCAGGCCCTTTTTGAGGAGTTTACCACAGCATTTTATCAGGCTGACAGTTTGCTGCTGCTGCCCATTTATGCGGCCAGTGAAGATCCCATAGAAGGGATTGATTCCGAACACCTGATGGACGGGATCAAGGAAAAAGGGCACCGGGAAGTAAGAATGATTTCCAATCGTGACGATGTGATCCCTTTATTAAAAGAAATATTGCAGCCGGGAGATGTGCTGGTCACTTTGGGGGCCGGGGATGTTTGGAAAATAGGTCAAGACCTTGTATCGTCAGCAGGGACTTAAACAGCGTTTGGAAGGGATCTGCCCGGGACGGGTTAAACCAAAGGAACCCTTGAGCCCTTACACGACGATCCAAATCGGGGGAAGGGCAGATTGGCTGATAGAACCGGAAAACATTTCAGAGATGAAGCAAGTGCTGAACTTGGCGAAGACGGAGAATATCCCCTGGTTTGTCCTGGGACGAGGCAGCAATCTGCTGGTATCCGATCATGGAGTGCGGGGAATGGTCTTCCATTTTTCGTCTTCCCGACCGCCGAAAATTATTAAGCGGTATAAGAACGCTCAAGTTTTACTGGAGGTAGACGTTGGATTTTCCCTTTCCAGTCTGGTTCGTTTCGGGATCAAAAACCGGGTGAGAGGCCTTGAATTTTTGGCCGGGATCCCGGGATCGCTCGGTGGGGCCTGGGCCATGAATGCCGGAAGCTTCGGAAAAGAAATAAAAGAGATAACGGCCTATCTGAATGTGGTTTCCCCTGAAGGGCGGGTGATACGAAAGGGAAAGAAACAACTTGGGTTCGCCTATCGAACGCTTAAATTGGAACCGGGAGAAATCATCCTTTCCGGAGGGATTAAACTATCTACAGGGGATGCAGATAAAATTCAAACAGAAACCAAACGACTATGGTCTCAAAGGAGAGCCGCTCAACCCTTAGACCGACCTAGTTGCGGGTCGATGTTTAAAAACCCTCCGGGAGATTTTGCCGGACGACTGATAGAAAAAACTGGATTGAAAGGGGTCCAAAAGGGCGGGGCCCGGATTTCCAACTGCCATGCCAATTTTATTGTCAACCAGGGTGAGGCCCGGGCTAAGGACGTTTTGTATCTGATGAACCTGATACGGAAAAGGGTGAGAGAGCAGTCCGGTGTTCTTCTCGAACCCGAGGTTCGTTTGTGGGGCTGTCGTTTGAATGATATTTAGAATCCAGGAGTCAGAATTCAGAATCCAGAATAGTGTCATGAAATATCTTTAGTGCTTTTATTCTGAATTCTGGCTTCTGGATCCAGGATTCAAAGAAATTTATTATCTCTTGCCGGAATAATAGAGAGGTTATCATGTACTTAGGAAAAACCAGGTTGGGGAATTTGGAGCGGAATTATTATCGGGGATCGGTGTCTGATGCCGGGATGTCCTGGATAGAAAGGCTGATGCACCATTTTTGGATTGGCTCCTTAATCATGATGATTATTGTCGGGGTCAGTATCGTCCTTTTGATTGGGTATTTGGTCGCCCTATCCACGCCGATCTTTAAACTGGAAGATGTCAGTTTCAAGGGGATAAAACGGGTTTCTCAGGCGCAATTGCTTCAAAAAGGAGGACTGGAGAACGGGGTTAATCTTCTGGCTTTGAATTTGAGTGAGGTTAAAAAAAATATGGAAGCCACCCCCTGGGTTAAAAGTGTTTATCTCCATCGGGAAATTCCCAACAAACTCCAGGTGGTGGTTGCCGAACAACAACCGATCTTCTTGGTACTGGTCCAGGAAAATCTGTATTATTTGAATGACGATGGACTCCTTTTTAAAAAGGCCGAAATGAAAGAAGGAATCTCGATTCCGCTCTTGACCGGATTGGATAAAAAGGATTGGACCCCCAGGGGTCAACTTAATCCTTCCATCCTTCGAGAGCTGGTATCCCTTCAAAAGATATTAAGCCAGGGTAGAGATCCGTTTTATCCAAATAAACTTTCGGAAATTCATTATGATCCCGATTGTGGTTTTTCATTGTTTACGATGGAGAGAGGAATCCGGATCACTCTTGGGAAGGAAGAAATTCCGTTACGGATCAAACGCCTGGAGCGGGTTTGGGTCGAACTGGAAAAACGGCCCAACCAGTCACAACTAAAAGGGATTTCCCTCCAATTTGGTCAGCGGGTCATCGTTCATGGCTTGAGAACCAAATCAGAGAAGGGGGTTTAAGACAATAGCGTTGGGGCAGCAACGAGGCTCAAAAATTTGGGAAAATGAAAGGGGGTGTGTCCCGATTGGAAGATAATCTGATTGTCGGATTGGATATCGGAACCACCAAGATTTGCGCGGTAGTCGGGGAGGCTTCTTCAGGTGGTATTGATATCGTGGGTATTGGGACCCATCCCTCGGTGGGCCTACGTAAAGGAGTGGTGGTCAATATTGAAAGTACGGTTAACTCCATCAAAAAGGCTGTGGAAGAGGCGGAACTTATGGCCGGTTGTGAAATCCGGTCGGTTTACGCCGGTATCGCCGGGGGACATATTAAAGCCTTTAACAGCCATGGCGTTATTGCCGTAAAAACCAGAGAAGTCACCAGAAATGATATTGAAAGGGTGATTGATGCCGCCAAGGCCATCGCCATCCCGTTGGACCGGGAGGTGATCCATGTACTCCCTCAGGAATTTATCGTTGACGATCAGGATGGGATCCAGGATCCCCTCGGGATTTCCGGTGTTCGATTGGAAGTCAAGGTCCATATCATAACCGGGGCGGTTACCTCGGCCCAGAATATAATCCGTTGTGCCAACAAGGCCGGACTCGATGTTTCGGATATTGTTTTAGAATCGATTGCGTCCAGTGAAACGGTGCTCTCTCCCGAAGAAAAAGAACTCGGGGTGGGCCTTTTGGACTTTGGGGGCGGGACTACCGATCTGGCCATTTTTTCCAATAATTGCATCAAACACACCTCGATCCTGGCCTTGGGAGGAAATAATTTAACCAATGATATCGCCATCGGCCTGAGGACCCCGCATCAGGCGGCTGAAAGGATCAAAAAAATTCATGGCTGTTGTTTGACGGCCCTGATCAATAAAGAAGAAACCATCGAGGTTCCGAGTGTTGGAGGGAGAAAACCTCGGCCCCTTTCCAGACAAATTTTGGGGGAAATTCTGGAGCCGAGGGTGGAAGAAATTTTTTCTCTGGTCAATCGTGAAATCCTGAAATCAGGTTTTGGAGACACCATCGCTTCCGGAGTGGTGATCACGGGGGGTGGGGCTTTATTGGAAGGGATTCCGGAATTGGCAGAACAGATTTTTAATCTGCCCAGCCGGCGAGGCTATCCCCAAGGTTTTGGAGGCATCATGGATGTGGTCAACAGCCCCATGTATGCCACCGCCGTGGGATTGGTCCTGTACGGGGCCAGGGCCTTGCCCAAGAAGAAATTCAGGATTCGCGATCAACATATTTTTTATCGGGTGATGGAACGAATGAAAAAATGGTTCAAGGAAATAAAAATTATTTAGCCTATCGCAGACAGATCCTATTTAAGGGGAGGTAAATGATGATGAATATTGAAATGATAGGAGTGGAAGAAGAGACCCAAAAAGGGGCAAAGATCCGAGTGGTTGGGATCGGAGGAGGAGGGAATAATGCCATCAATAATATGATCCGCTCACAACTCCTGACAGGAGTAGAATTTATCGCGGCCAATACGGATCTCAAAGCCCTTTCTTCTTCGTTGGCGGATACCCGCATTCAAATCGGAACTACTCTGACCAAAGGCCTGGGAGCCGGGGCCAATCCGGAAATCGGCAGGAATGCTACCCTGGAAGATGCCGAAAAGATTCGCCAGGAACTGGAAGGCAGTGATATGGTCTTTATCACTGCCGGGATGGGCGGAGGGACTGGAACAGGCGGTGCGCCGATTGTGGCCCAGATCTGTAAGGAGTTAGATATCCTGACGGTTGCCGTGGTGACCAAACCCTTTCATTTTGAAGGGCCGATCCGGTTGAAACAGGCCAACGAAGGGATCGTGGAAATGCGGAAGGTGGTCGACAGCCTGATCACGATTCCCAATGATCGGCTGATTTCCCTGGCTACTAAGAAGGCCGGCTTTTTGGAAATGCTAAAAAAAGCCGATGATGTATTACTTTATGCCGTTAAGGGAATTTCCGATTTGATTGTGGCTCCTGGTTTGATAGTCCTTGATTTCGCTGATGTTAAGACGATTATGGCTGAAATGGGGGTGGCCCTAATGGGAACCGGGATAGCCAGCGGAGAGAATCGGGCTTTGGAGGCAGCCCAACGTGCTATTTCCAGTCCTTTATTAGAGGATATCTCGATTGCTGGTGCCCGGGCCTTACTGTTGAATATCACCGCCAGCTCAAGCCTTGGCTTTGAGGAGGTCATCGAGGCTTCCACCTTGATCCAGAAGGAAGTTCATGAAGAGGCCAATATCATTTGGGGGACGGCTATAGATGAAAGCATGGGGGATGAGCTCCGAGTGACGGTTGTGGCTACCGGGATCAATCCCAAGGAAGAAAGAGTGGTTCTCGATTTCGACCGGCTGCGGTCCGGGATGTCTGAGGTAAAACCGGACCGATCGGAAGACCGGGAAACCCCGACCTTTGTTCGCAAAGGGAAAGAGATTGATAAATACGGACCCAGACGGCCGGCGAAGGCCCCGGAATATTACTTTGATGAAGAAGAATTGGAGGTTCCAACCTTCATCCGTAAGGGGGCGGATTGAAAGGGCGGGCTAATAATAAGCCAGACCCCCACCGGCCGTTCAATTACACAGCCGGAGGAATTGTTTTGCCTATATGGAACCTATTGTAATGAATATTGATAAACCAGGCATCCGAAAAGAAATGGGTACGGTTATCCCAGCCGTTCCCTTTTTGAAAGAAGATAAACCCAAAGGTCGTGATCTGATCTATGAGAATTTGTTTGAATTGGTCCGAATGTTGACGGAAGGCGAACTTGAAAAAGGATTCGATAACGTAAAAAGAATCCCCCGAAAAAAACTGATCGATCTTCTTAATTATCTGAACTTTTCCGATAGAGAATTTTTAGTTGTTTTCCGACATCCCCAATATAATGAGATCATAACCCGGGCCATCAAACCCCAGCCTTATCAGGAAGGTACTGTTTCCGGCCGTTGGGTCAGTCCGGAGGATTTTGGTGATTCCTTAAGGGATTTTGAGCTCCTTTGTTTTCTGATCGAAGATAAAAGAGAAATCCTTTTAGCCCGATCCAGAAGGGTTGAGATAGATGATCAGGAGATTGGGTTGACTTTGCCGGAATTCGGTTTTGAAATTACCTTGCGAAAAACCAACCGATACCCCTGTCAACAGATTCGGGCGGAAATGATCCAAGATGGGATTTTATTCCCGGGACGGCTGGATGTCTTCAGCGTCAACTCTTTCCGGGTGGAAATTTTTTCCGGTGAAGGGATCTCCTTAAAATGGATAAATTCTGAATACCCGGTCCAAATCATTTTCAAGGATCAAGATGAGATTTGCTATTCCCGGGAGTGTAGAATCGTCAAGCAGAGGGAAAATATTAATTCGAAAACGCTGGTGTTACAACCCAGCCATGAACCGATCCATCGATTCAAACGAAGGGAGTTTCGCGCTCCCAGACCAACCCTGCAGCCTTCTCCGGGAGTTTATTTCCTCCACCCGCTGATTAAAAAATTATTCAAATTAACTGTTAGCGATTTGTCGACCTCCGGTTTCTCCGTCGAAGAAGAAGGGGAATCCTCCACACTTTTGCCGGGGATGATCATTCCCGAACTCCAAATCGATCTGGCCAACACCGCTACCTTATCCTGTAAGGCCCAGGTCATTTATCAAAAAAAAATGGAAGACCCGGTTATCAAATCCGGCTTTACAATCTTAAATATGTCCAACGAGGACTATATCAAATTAACCAATCTGGTTAATAAATCTATGAATATAAATCTGGATATTTGCGGGTCCATTGAGGAGGAATCCTTGTGGCAATTTTTCTTCCAGGCCGGATTTATTTATCCACAAAAATATCATTACATCCAGCAAAATAAGGAAGATTTTAAAAAGATCTATAAGAAGATTTATCAGAATCCTACTGAAATCGAGAGACATGTGACTTACCAGGAGAGGGGAACCATTCTGGGACATATTTCCATGCTCCATGTTTATGGTGCCACCTGGATGCTCCACCACTTTGCGGCTACTCCCAGTTCCAGGCACAAGAAAGTGGCCCTGACCCTGTTGCAGCAAATCGAGCAGTATATCATCGACTCCCATTACCTGGAATCTTCCCGAATGGATAATATCATCTGTTATTTCAGGCCGGAAAACAAGTTTCCCAATCTGGTTTTCGGTGGAGCGGCCAGAGCCTTAAAAGACCCGAAAATCTGTTCACTGGATCGTTTTGCCTATATTTCCTACCCCATGATCCTGGGCCCCCATCAAGGAGGACTTCCCGAACCCTGGGCCATGCTCCCGACCGGCCCGAATGATTTGGACGAATTGTCCCATTATTATAACCATACCTCCGGAGGACAGATGATCGAAGCGCTTGATCTGCATCCGGAATCATTGAAGGATGATCGCCTAAATCAGACTTATCATCGCCTGGGTTTCAAACGGGAACGCCGTCTTTTGTCGATTAGGAAGAAAGATAAAGTCAAGGCGATTATAAGTCTGATCAAAACTGATACGGGATTGAATTTATCGGAATTGACCAATTGTGTAACCCTGTTTGTTTTGGAGCCGGAAAATTTTCCCTTCGATGTGTTTTTAAAAGCCTTTTCACAGTTGAGCGCCTATGATGAACGGCAAATGATCCCGGTTTTGATTTATCCCACTCGATATGCCGAACAGCATTCCCTGGCCTATGACCGTTTTTATGACCTCTGGGTTTTTGGAGTGGAAAACAGCGACCATTATTTTAATTACGTCAATAAAATCTTTTCCCGTCTTCTTTCCTGAAGGTTTTGTCTCCCCCCTTTTTTCTTCCAATAAAAGTGGATCTGATTTTATTATTGATTTTTTCATGAACCTGTCGTAATACCTTCTTAAATATTTTCGACAAAACGGAGTAATGTCCAGGCCAAGGCCATCCCTACTCAGGGGATGGCCTTTTTTGCTTTAAGGAGGAAGTGGATGGGAAAGAATATCAGAATGGGGTTATTGTTCTTTTTGTTGTTTTTCGCGGTCAATCAAAGTGCTCAGGCGGAGCTTCGGGAAATCCGCATCGGGGCCACGGTTTCGGCCACCGGTAAATTTGCCACGGAGGTCGGGCCGTTTAAAAAACTATTGACGGTCTGGGCCGATAAGATCAATGGGCAGGGCGGTCTCTATCTGAAAAAAAGCAACACCCGTATACCCGTTAGAATGGTGATCTATGATGATCAAAGCGATGAGGCCACGGCCAGGCGGTTTTATCAGCGGTTGATCACCGAAGATAGGGTGCATTTGCTCTTGGGACCTTACAGCAGCTCCCTGACCTTTGCCGTCAGCTCGGTGGCTGAAAATCAACGGATTCCTATGCTGACGGTCTGTGCCAATTCTCCAAAAATTTATCAGCGCGGCTATCGGTATTTAACCGGTTTGCTTGATGAGGCCCCTCGCTATACCACCCGTTACTGGGAGATGCTTCAAGCTGAAAAAAAGGCCAACACGGTTTCTTTTATTATAGAGGAAACCCTGCATCCTCTAAGTGTCTATGAGGGGGCGAAGGTTATGGCCGCCAAAAGCGGGATAAAAATTCTCTCTGCCGATATTGTCCCTCCCGATACCCGGGATTTCACAGCGGTGCTGAGCAAGCTTAAACAATTGGATCCGGATATTATTTTCTGTTCGGCCAACATTCCTTTAGCCTCTTTGTTTATGCGCCAGGCCAGGGAATTCAGATTGTCTCCCCGTGAGTTTCATGTGACCCATCACAGTGGGGTTTTTAAAAAATACCTGGGTATAGAGGCCGAGGGGGTGACCGGTCAAACTTATTGGGTCCCGGAGATGAAGGGGAATTCCGCTTCCAGATTTCAAGAGATCATGACTAAGTCCCGGATCGATCTGGATGATTACCCTTGGGCCCCGGCCTATATGATGGCCCTGGAGATCGTGGAACAGGCTTTGGGGCAAGCCGGGTCCCTGGAGCCCGACCGGATCATGGGAATTCTTAAAACCCAAACGTTCGAGACCCTGGGTGGCCCAAACCGTTTCGCGGCCAGCGGTCTGGGACAGATCAATACCTACCCCAGCCAGATTCAAGACGGACGGTATCAAATCATCTGGCCAAAAGAGAAGGCGACCGGAGTCCATCATTATCCGAACCAGGTGCCGGGTCAGCAGAAACAGTAACCTTTTAATATACTTCTTTGAGATCCCTGAATTTGAGTATGAAAAGATCGTATCAATTTTCTTTTTTGCCACGGACAAAGGCAGGACAAGCGGAAGACGACCTGTCTTCCTCCTATTGTCAGGCCCTTCGGACACTAATTCGTCCTCTCACCCGTTCCCTTACGGTCAATCGAGCCCCCAGAGGTCTGAGAGAGTGTTTCTTGAGTTTGTTGCGTTTAGAGGTTTGTTGGGTTTGTTATGTTCTTTGGGTTCAAGAAAAGAACCGATTGCCTAATGAACGATAGTAACCCAAAAAACTCCCAACCCAATAAACATTTTTCTCTATGCGCTCTGTGAGAGATAAGCTTCTGCCCGGCTTTTGTCCATGTGGGTCTGTGGCAAAAAAGCCTTTGATAAACAGCTAACGGGTTACAACTCATGGAACTTACATTTATCATACAGGTTGCCCTGGGTGGAATTTTGCTGGGCGGGATCTATGGACTTCTTTCCCTGGGTATGTCCTTGAATCTGGGCCTGTTGAACGTTATGAATCTGGCTCATGGATCATTGCTGATCCTGGGCGCATTGACCGGGTATGGGTTGTCGGCCGGATTAGGTCTTCCCCCGCTACTGGGATTGATCATTGTCCCCCTATTGTTCGGCGGATTAGGAGGGGCCATCTATCCTTTATTGATTGCCCCTTTGTCCGGACCGGACCTTTCAAAGGCTTTTGTCTCTTTTTTAATAATCACTCTCGGTCTGGCCTTTATACTGGAAGAAGTTACGGCGTCCATCCTGACACACCCTTTAATTGGGCTTCGGTCAGGATTTGTATCCTGGTATTGGAAAGGGTTGATCCTTTCTCCACTGGCCCTTATTGTTTTGATGGTCCTATCCGGTGCGATTCTTTGCTTGGCATTATTCCTGTTTAGGACGGATCTGGGACGATCCCTCCGGGCAGTACCTCAGGATTTGGAAGGGGCTTTATTCATAGGAATACCTTTACAGAAGACCAAGACCTGGGCCTGGTCTCTGGGTTTGGGGGCCGCCGGGTTGGCCGGTGTTCTCTGGATCCTGTTGTTTCCGGTAACCCCGTTTACGGGTTTGAAGTTGACACTAATGTCCATGCTGATGGTTATGGCTGTGGGGCCGGGGCACATACCCAAGGCCATTGGGGCGGGGTTTTTCTGGGGGATCATGGAATCGACCGGTAGTGCGGTTTTAGGTCCCCAATGGGGTATTTTGATCCCCCTGATGGTTTATTTGGGCCTCTTGTCTTTTTTCCCTGATGGTTTGAGAGGGGCCCGATGAAACTATTCCCTGGAATCCTTATCGGGGTGGTCCTCGTCTCTTTCATTTTTTATCCGGTTTTCGCATCCTCCTACTGGATTAGCTTTTTGTTTACTTTAATGATCAATATTGCTTTGGTTGGTGGTATCAACCTGCTCTGGGGTTTTGCCGGGTATTTGAATTTGGGTTATATGACCTTTTTTGGGTTGGGGGCCTATAGCGCGGGCTTCCTATTGCTCAAAGGATGGCCGTTTCTAATTAGTCTTGGGATCTGTCTGATCCTGCTGCTCCCGGTTGCCGCTTTGTTGTCTTTACTCCTCTTACGTCTTCAGAACCTATATTTTTCAGTGGCTACCTTGGGGATTCTTATTCTAATGGAAGAATTGGCGGGAAAAGTCCCTTTCCTTTCCGGGGGCCCGGAAGGGCTTTCCCTACCTCTCGGTAACCATGTTTGGGAATATTATCTGCTTTCTTTATGCCTTGTTTGTGTGTCCTTGGGGGCCAATTTTTTATTAAACAAGAAAAGACTCGGTTTTCAATTGAGGATGATTCAAGAAGATGAAAGTACCTCCCAGTCGGTCGGGATCCCCATCTATTCTACCAAAATCAAGGCCTATTTGTTAGGTGCAGTGATCGCTCTCCTGGCCGGTGGGATTTACATCCGCCAGGCGGGTTATATCGGACCTTCTTCGGCTTTTGGCTTGGCAGTGGCCATGCCGCCGGTCATGATGGTGTTAATAGGCGGCGGGCGTAGTTGGTGGGGACCTTTCTTGGGAGCGGTACTTCTTACCGTCCTACAGGAGATCCTTTGGACCAGTCTGAACCACTGGGTATTGTCCGCCTATGGGATCGTTTTAATTCTTATCGGGATCTTCTGGACCGGATCAGGTTATCAAGAGGGAACTATGCGCTGCTTAATCCAAAGCCGAATTTGGAGGGACTATCCCAAAAAATCTTAAAGACCGACACTAAAAAGATAATCTGAAGAAAGGGGAGGCCAGAACTACTGGGGAAAAGCCCTTTTTTTTCAGTTTACGACTCAGCCCAATACAAGACCTTCTACCGGAACCGCTCAGAGTAATTATTTTTGACCCGTAGCGACTTTATTATAATGGGAAAATTGCATGGTGAAGGTGGCCCGCCCTTGGCTGGCGGAACGAAGGGCCGTGGAATAACCGAACAATTGGGACAAGGGAGCGGTGGCTTGAACCTGCTGGATTTTATTCCGGGGAGAAATTTGTTCGATTTTCCCTTTCCGGGAGTTGATATCTCCGATGATTTCGCCCAGGAACTCGTCGGGTACAATAATTTCCAATTTCATAATCGGCTCAAGGAGCACCGCCTTGGCTTTAAGACAGCCGTTCCGGAAGGCCATGGAGGTGGCTACGCGAAAGGCCATTTCGGAAATTTGGTTTTCGGTTGTTTCCGCGGATTCAAGGATGACTTTGATATCAGTGACCGGATAACCGGCCAGGACCCCGGAGGTAAAGGCCTCCTGAATGGAAGATTGAATAGCCTCGATCGGGGGCTGGGGAACGGCATCTTCGGGAATCAGATGGAGGAACATAGTTCCTTCCCCCCGGCCATTGGGGATCAGACGTAACCGCACCTGGGCCTGGTGATGAGTGCCTCCCAACTCACGATCGAAAATTTCTTCCACCTCCACTGCTTCTTCGATGGTTTCCCGATAAACCACCTGAGGTTTCCCGATATTGACCGACAAATTATACTCCCGTTCCATGCGGTGTAACAAGACTTCAAGATGTAATTCCCCCATGCCGGAGATGATCGTTTGCCCGGAATCATCTTCATATCGGAAGTGAAAAGTGGGATCTTCCTGGGAAATTTTTTCTAATACCTGAACAATCTTATCCTGCTGGCCGACGGTTTTGGGCTCAATAGCCAGGGAGATGACCGGTTCATAAACGTCGATGGGTTCCAGTATAATCGGATGATCGAGGTCGGTCAGACTGTCGCCTGTCGTGGTATCCTTAAGACCCATCAGTCCGATAATATCCCCGGCCCGGGCCTGTTCAATCCGCTCCCTTTTATTGGCATGGATGCGCAGCATCCGGGCAACGCGCTCCCGGATATTTTTGGTTGGGTTTAAAATCTCCTGCCCTACATTCAGGATTCCGGAATAGATCCGCAGATAGGTCAACTTTCTCCCCTGGTCCATGATGATTTTAAAGGCCAGCCCGGAAAAGGGGGCCTCATCTGAAGCCGGACGGATTTCCATTTTTTTGTCGATCGGATTACGGCCGCTGACCGGGGGGATGTCCATGGGATTGGGAAGAAAATGAATAATACCATCCAATAGTGGTTGTACCCCTTTATTGCGCAGGGCCGCCCCACAGTAGATGGGGACGATCCTCAGATCAATGGTGCCTTGGCGAATGACCGGTAAAAGATCGGCCAGGGGGATTTCCTGACCTCCCAAATACAATTCCATAAGGTGGTCGTCCAGATCGGCCAGGGTCTCTATCAACTGTTCCCGGTAAAATTCCGCTTCATCCCGCAGACTCTCCGGTATATCGACCGGATCATACTCCATGCCCAGTGTTTCTTCCCGCCAGCGAATCCCCCTCATCGTCAATAAATCAATAGTGCCTTGAAACCCATCTTCCCGACCCCAGGGCAGGTGGAGAATAAGGGGGTGGGCCCCCAGTTTCTCTTTAATCTGTTCCACGGTATTGTTGAAGTCCGCTCCAATGCGGTCCATTTTGTTGATAAAGGCGATCTTAGGCACTCGGTAACGGTCGGCCTGATGCCAGACGGTTTCCGATTGGGGTTCCACCCCGCCGACAGCGCAAAACACGGCGACGACCCCGTCCAGGATACGTAAGGATCGTTCCACTTCGATGGTAAAATCGACGTGACCCGGGGTGTCTATAAGATTGATGGTATGTTGGAGCCACTGGCAGGTGGTTACGGCTGAAGTGATGGTGATGCCCCGCTCCTGTTCCTCCGGCATCCAGTCCATGACCGCCTCCCCGTCATGAACCTCTCCCATTTTGTGGGACCGGCCGGTGTAATAAAGTATCCGCTCGGTTAAAGTGGTTTTCCCGGCATCGATATGGGCCATAATGCCCATGTTTCGAGTTTTGCGAAGTCTTGATTCCCCAGCCATTTTCTTTCGGTTCCTTTAAAAGTGTTAGGATATTAGGCTATTTTCATGACTTCGTCAAGAGGGGAAAAGAGGGTTGTTTAATCCGGGAGGGTTTGTTATACTTTTTCAATAAAACCAATGAAGAAATCCAAATTGATGAATATTTATGATCGACTGTACGCGCATTTCGGCCCCAGCCATTGGTGGCCTGGAGACAGCCCCTTGGAAATCATGGTGGGTGCCATCCTGACCCAGAATACAGCCTGGAATAATGTCGAACGGGCGATTGAACGATTGAAGTCCGAAGGGGCCCTTTCCGCTGCGGTATTGCATCTGGTGGATGAGGTGATTTTATCGGATTGGATCCGGCCGGCCGGATATTATCGAATCAAGGCCCGGAGATTAAAAAATTTTTTTGATTTTTATATGAAAGAATATCAGGGAAAAATAAAAAATATAAAGAATCAACCACTGGAATTCCTTCGGCCACAATTGCTTTCAGTGAATGGCATCGGACCGGAGACAGCAGACAGCATCTTACTTTACGCCTTGGGAATGCCTGCCTTTGTAGTCGATGCCTACACCTATCGAATCTTTTCCCGGCACCAGCTCATTGATGAAGAAATAGGCTATGAGGAACTCCACGATTATTTTATGGAAAATCTGCCTTCGGACCCCCAACTCTATAATGAATTCCACGCCCTTCTGGTTCGACTGGGAAAGGAGTTTTGCCGGAAAAAAAGTCCACGTTGTGAAGAATGCCCTTTGAATGAGATAGAATTGTGACCGGACAGGAAAAAGTCCATTTGCTCCGCCGGGACGGGATTGTTCGCCTTCTTCGTCCTGGAAGGTTTTTAGTTGATTTAGAAACCCCCGCCTTAAGGGCGGGGTCATGTGGACTGGCTATGCCGGTCCCGAATGGGCTTGGCTGAAAGCCCATTACTTGGCCCGTTTCATCATTCCGGGCTTGACCCGCTTCCTGCCCGTAGGCATCCAGGCCGGAGGCGGAATCCAGGGATTTCAGCTTTTCCTGGATCCCGGCTTTCGCCGGGGTGACGGTACCCATTAGATTTTAAAGTTTAGGGTTCAGGTTTGAATCTGTTATTTTAAGCCACCCTATGGGCGTGGATTATTTACTTTGAAAATGAATTTTTCAGCAAAAGGGTCTTGGATAATCTGATGTTCTTTGTAAAAAAGATAGGGCTTTTGACCTTAACCGGAAGTTTGGCATTGTGGGGATGTTTGCCCCCCAAAACGATTATTACCCTTCCCCAGGTCCCGATAACGAATCAACCACAATTAATTGTACCGGGAAAACAATTTGTTTCGGAAGAACAAATTCAGTTGGAAAGACTCATTCGTCGGTTGGAAGAAACCGAACAACGACTTTTTGAGACCCAGCAAAGGGCTGAAGAAGCCTTAAGAAAAGTGGAAAGGGCCTCTGAGAAAACTGATGCGGCTGCTGAGAGAATCCAGAGGGCCCAGGAAAAAATCAAGGCCGTCGAACGGGAGGAAAACCCTTGAGTCGCAAAGGAAGTTCTAATAGAAAATCAATCGGATTCTATCAAAAATTAGGAAACGATGATATCTTTTTCCTGGCCTCAGGTTTGGCGTTCAATTTGTTGGTTTGTTTTATCCCCCTTCTTCTGGTTATCCTATCTATTCTCGGATTTTTTCTCCATTCCTCACAAGAAATCCTCGGGTACATTCGGTTGTACCTGGAAAAGATGCTTCCTCATGCCTCTCCCAGGTTGACTTCGAATATCCTGAACCTGGTCAAAGACCGAAGATTAGTGGGGTTAATCGGATTTCTGGGTTTGCTATGGGCGGCCACCCGTCTTTTCGGCTCCATACGCACGGTGTTGGATAAGACCCTGGGAACGACCTTGCAATACGGGTATTTAAAAGAAAATCTACATAATTTGCTCATGGTTTTTATTACCGGACTCTTTTTTTTGATTTCAATTGTCCTGACGAATATTTTTGATGTAATAAAGACCTTTTCGGGAGAAATCGGGATCCCTTTGCCTGGGATTTTTCATTTTCAATGGGCAGCGAAACTGGTTGGTTCGGGGGTAGGGTACTTTTTTTCTGTCCTAATGTTTTTTATCTTGTTTCGCTTTATGCCCAGTCGCAGACCCAGCCACCGGATAGCCTTGGTGACAGCCCTGATGATTGCCGGGTTGTGGGAGATAGCCAAATATCTTTTTCGACTGTATGTGAATTTTATCAATAATTTTACTGCGGTTTACGGCTCTCTGGGTTTGCTGGTGGTCCTTTTTTTCTGGATCTATTACTCCTGCCTGATTTTTGTTATTGGGGGAGAATTGATCTGGTTCTTCGAAAAACGGAAGTAACCCGGTGTATAATCAAATCCCCCTTTTGGGGAATAAATGATTTAAGGCATCCAATGAATTCTGAAAATTTTGAAAACAGGAAGGGGGAACCTTCTTTCCTTCCTCCCCTGGCCGAGAGGATGCGTCCTCGAAACCTGGAAGAATTTGTAGGGCAGGAACACCTGCTGGGGGCTGGAAAATTTTTACGTCAGATGTTGGAGACGGGAAGAATATTCCCTTTGATCTTCTGGGGACCCCCCGGCACAGGAAAAACCACCTTGGCCCAAATGATGGCCCGCTATACCCAGGCGCACTTCGTCCAATTTTCGGCAGTCCTTTCCGGGGTCAAAGAGATTCGGGAAGTAGTCAAGGAGGCCGAAGAACGGTTGCGGGAAAAGGGTCAAAAAACTATTTTATTTGTCGATGAAATTCATCGTTTCAATAAGGCCCAGCAAGATGCTTTTTTGCCCCATGTGGAAAAAGGAAGCATTATCCTGATCGGAGCTACTACTGAGAATCCTTCTTTCGAGGTTATAGCCCCTCTGCTTTCCAGGACCAAAGTCCTGGTTCTAAGGTCTTTAACGGGATCGGATTTGGAAAAAATCGTTCAAACCGCCCTTCAGGATTCAGAAAGAGGGTTAGGAAAAATCCCGGCTTCTCTGGCCCCGGAAGCCATGGATTTAATCAAAAACCTGGCCGATGGAGATGCCCGCATCGCTTTGAATACTCTGGAACAGGCCTTGTCCTTTACCCAATCCGGAGTTGACGGTAAATACCTGATCAGCCGGATTATGGTCGAAGAAGCACTGCAAAAAAAGGCCTTAAGGTATGACAAGGCCGGAGAAGAACATTACAACCTGATATCCGCCCTCCATAAAAGTCTGCGGGGCAGTGATCCCGATGGGGCTTTGTACTGGTTGGCCCGAATGCTGGAGGCCGGGGAGGACCCCCTTTATCTGGCCCGGCGGATGGTACGATTCGCCTCGGAAGATATCGGCTTGGCGGATCCTCAGGCCTTGCAACAGGCCCTGGCGGCTAAGGAAGCTTATCATTTTTTAGGGTCTCCGGAAGGAGAGCTCGCTCTGGTCCAAGCAGTCATCTATCTGGCCACAGCCCCTAAGAGCAATTCCCTTTATCTGGCCTATGGATCGGTTAAAAAGGGTATAGAGAAAACCGGTGCCCTGCCGGTTCCCCTGCATCTCCGAAATGCCCCGACCTCCCTTATGAAGGGTTTGGGGTACGGCCGGGGATACCGTTATGCCCATGATTATCCGGAAGGGTTGGTGGCCCAAGAGAATTTCCCTGAAGAATTAAAAGACCGTCGATTTTATCATCCCACAGACCGGGGATTTGAAAAAACCATAAAAGCCCGTTTGGAATACTGGCGGAAAAGGTTGAATTTAGTAACCTCTTAGTGATAGTGTAAAAAATACAAAACCAGATCTTATATTATCTAAAGGGAATATTATATGAAAAGATGGCTGGATTCGTCATGGACTCAAGAAATGCGGGTGGAAATCGATACCAACCTGATGATGGCCCCGGTCCTGGGGGAAAAGGAAGGGATTTCCGAAGAGGAATTGGGAAAATTACAACCGGTGATCCAAATCATTCACGGACAACTCGAAGAAGAAAAAGGCCAAGAACTTTTACCTTTTCTGACCATCCCCTTTGATCTGTCATTAGTTCCCAAAATAAAAAAATATGTTCAGGGGACCAAACCCTGGGTGGAAAATTTTGTGGTTCTAGGTATTGGCGGATCAGCTCTGGGGGCCAAAGCCCTCCATACGGCCCTTTCCCATCCCCACTATAACCTGCTATCCAAAACGATGCGCAAGGGATTTCCACGTCTTTTTGTGGCCGATAATGTGGATCCCGATGGATTCAAAGCCCTGCTCGATCTTCTGGAAGTACGAAAGACCCTTTTTAATGTAATCAGCAAATCCGGTGGAACTGCGGAAACCATGAGCCAGTTCTTGGTTATTCGGGAATTACTTAAAAAAAAGCTGGGCAATCGAAAAGAAAAGGATCACCTGGTGATCACCACCGATCCGGTCCATGGAGTGCTTAGAAAAATTGCCGAAGAAGAACAGTTTAAAAGTTTTGAAATACCCTCGTTACTTGGTGGAAGGTTTTCAGTTCTTTCAGCCGTCGGATTACTGCCGGCCGCCATGTGCGGAATCGATATTGAGGAATTGCAGGCCGGTGCCAGGGAAATGGCCGGACGCTGTCAGAATGCTTCTCTCTGGAAAAATCCGGCCTATGGGTGCGCCTGTTTATCTTTCCTGAGTTACAAACAGATGAAAAAATATATAAGGGTGATCATGCCCTATGGGGATTCCTTGAAGGGGATGGGTGAATGGTTTTGCCAATTATGGGCCGAAAGTCTGGGAAAGCGGAATAACCTTAAAGGGCGGGAGGTTTGGAACGGTCAGACACCGGTAACGGCCCTGGGGGCTACGGATCAGCATTCCCAGTTGCAATTATACATGGAAGGCCCCGGCGATAAGGTTTTTACTTTTCTGGGCATTAAAAACTTTGCCGGTTTGATCCCTTTACCGAAACTGTACCCTCAAAAAGACGAATTGGCCTATTTGGGAGGCCATTCCTTGAACCGATTAATTCAAGCCGAAATGCAGGCCACAAGGCTGACTCTGGCCCAAAATGGACGTCCCAGCCTGACCATTACTTTGCCCAAAGTCAATCCATTCACCATAGGCCAATTGATTTTTCTTTGGGAAATGGAAACCTATATCTGCGGCCGGCTAATGGGCATTGATCCCTTAAACCAGCCCGGTGTGGAAGAAGGGAAAAAGATGACCTATGCCTTCCTGGGGAGAAAGGGCTTTGAAAGAGAAGGCAAGGATCGAGAGGCCCTTTCAAAACAGAATAAAAGATATATCCTGTAAACAGGCCATGGACATTCTGCCGGAAACCACCAAGCCCTTTAAGCTGGTCAAATACTTTTTTTTGAGCAGTTTTATTGTTATGTTGATTTTTGCCGTATCCTTGACTTTGATCATTACCCAACGCTCCAAAGAGGCCTTGTTGAAAAAAAGCGAGGCCTTTGCCGCTCTCTTAGCCGAGAATCTCAATCATCAGGTATTTTTTAACTTTATCCTGCCGATTGCCATGCAGAGGAAAGCAGTGCGGCTTAGAGACCCCCAACAATTTAAACGATTGGATATTATTGTTCGAAATACGATTTACAGTTTTAAAATTGAAAAAGTCAATATGTATGACCCGGCCAATATTGTCGCCTACAGTACCGACAAATCCTTAGTGGGCAAGAAGGATTTAGGTGGTACGGATTATCAAAAAGCCATGAGAGGGAAATACGCTTCCCGATTCGTTTCGGAAGAGAGCTTGTTAAAAATCCGTCCCGGAACTGGGGCTCCGACCCGCAAACTAATCACGACCATTCCTTTTCGGGTTGAACCCACATCCAAACCCGACAGCCAGATTCTGGGGGTTTTTGAGATCACCCAGGACATTTCAAAAGAATATGAAGGCATCATCTGGGATCAATACCTGATGGTTTTGTTTTCGATCGGTCTTATGGCCCTCCTGTACCTGATCCTTTTGTTTATTGTCAAAAGGGGAGAGGTGATCATGGAAAGAAAGGCCCAGGAACAAAAACGCTTAGTGGAAAAACTACATCAGTCCGAACGGATGGCCTCGCTGGGGGAGATGATCGCCTCCGTCTCTCATGAGATTAAAAATCCCTTGGGAATCATCCGCAGTACGGCCGATCTGTTGGAAAAAAAGGTGCTTCAATTTGAACCTCAAAACCAATTGGCCTCGGTCATTCGGGAGGAAGCCGATCGGTTGAATTGTATCGTGACCGAGTTTTTGGATTTCGCCCGGCCTCAGATTCCCCGGGTGGAGCCGGTTCGGATAGAAACGATCCTGGAAAAAAACCTCCATTTTTTAGATCCGGAATTGGCCCTTCGGCGAATAACGGTTCAAAAAGATTTTATCCCGGGAACTCAAACCATACCTGTGGACCAGGATCTTCTCTATCGGGCTTTTTTAAATATCTTATTGAATGCCGTTCAGGCCATACCCGATGGCGGCCTGATTGAAATAAAGGTCCGGTATATTTCCCAAGTGGTGATTATTGAAATCAAAGACTCGGGGTCCGGTTTATCCGAGGAAGAGCGGGTCAAGGCCTTTCAACCTTTTTTTACTACTAAGGAAAAAGGCAGCGGTCTGGGGCTGGCCATTGTCAAAAATATCATTGAAGCCCATCATGGGACCATTCAAATGGTAGAATCGGAATCAGGCGGAACCTCTGTGGTTATTTCTTTGCCCAGAAAAGTGGGATGAGACCGAGAAAGAAGATCCCAATCACCGATTGGGGTCTACGGGTTTCGAGTTGCGGGTTGCGTGTAAAAAACAACATGTTATTATCCATCAACTCGTAACGCGTAACCCGCAACGTGTAACAAAGGGTTTAGAAAAAAATGGAAACGATTCTTGTTGTCGATGATGAAAAGAATTATCTCTTAGTGTTGAAAGAATTACTGGGGGGGGAAGGTTATGAGGTGGTTATCGCACAATCGGCTTCAGAGGCCTTGAGAATTTTTCAGGAAACCGAACTGGATTTGGTGATTACGGACATGAAAATGCCCGGGATGAATGGGATGGAGTTACTGGAAGCTTTAAAAGAAAAAGACCTACATCTGCCGGTGATCATGATGACCGCCTTTGGAACAGTTGAAAAAGCGGTGGAATCCATGAAAAAAGGGGCCTACGATTATATACTCAAACCCTTTGATAACGAATTGTTGAAAAAAACGGTTGCTAAAGGTCTGGCTATGGGGCAAGTGATCAAAGCCAACCGGCTGCTCTCCGGGGAATTGAAGGATAAATTCGGCCCCACCGACCTGATCGGCAACAGTTTTCCGGTGAGGCAGGTTAGAGAGTTGATCTCCAAAGTGGCCGGAACCAAGGCCACCGTTTTGGTCAGCGGAGAATCAGGGACAGGAAAGGAATTGGTGGCCCGAGCCATCCATTTTAACAGCCCCAGAAAAGATAAACCCTTAGTCTCGGTCAATTGTTCGGCCTTGACTGAAACCCTTCTGGAGAGTGAACTTTTCGGTCATGAAAAAGGCTCCTTCACCGGAGCCATGGCACAAAGAAAGGGACGGTTTGAAACAGCGGATGGAGGGACCCTTTTCCTGGATGAAGTGGGTGAGATGTCCCCTTCGGTACAGGTTACCCTGTTACGGGTCTTGCAGAACAGGGAATTTGAACGGGTGGGCGGAAACAAGACCATTAAGGTGGATGTGCGGGTCATAACAGCCACCAATAAGGATCTGACCAAGGAGATTGCCAAAGGCCATTTCCGTGAAGATCTTTACTACCGTCTTAATGTGGTGCATATTGAGGTCCCCCCTTTAAGGGACCGAAAAGAAGACCTTCCTTTATTGATACGATATTTTTTAGAGCGATTTACCCGGGAGATGAATAAGAAAGAGGTTCCTTCCCTTGCCCCTGAAGTGATGGGCGCCTTGTTGGCCTATGACTGGCCGGGAAATGTCAGGGAATTGGAAAATATGCTGGAAAGAGCGATTATTTTGAGTTCAAAACCGATTATCCATCTGGAAGATTTGCCTTTTACCAGCATTATTCCCTCAGGGGCCAAACTGAATGAGGTCCTGGAGTTAATAGAAAAAAAGATGATCTCTCAGGCCCTGATGCTGTCAGGGAATGTTCAGGCTCGTGCCGCTGAACTGCTGGGCATAGAAAAGAACTTACTTAAATACAAAATGAAAAAATACGCCCTGGTAGAACCGGCTAAATAATTTCCGGTGGTTCAAGAAGGAATTATGCAAGAAGAATGTTAGAGCTATTAAAACAGAACCCTCTCTTCAGCGGTTTGGATGAAGCCGGACTGGCTAAGATCAAAGGGATTACCTCCAACCGTTCTTATAAAAAAGGGGGTACGCTCTTTTCGCAGGGTGATGAGGCCCATGGGTTTTACTTGGTGACCGACGGCAAGATAAAAATATTCCGTTTGTCCCCAAACGGCCAGGAATATGTCATGCGAATTGTTGGACCTGGAGAAACCATTGCCGAGGCGGCGGTTTTTTCCGGAAAAACCTATCCGGCTTCGGCTGAGGTTCTGGAGGACAGCCACCTCTATTATCTAAATAAGTCGGATTTTACCGCTCTTATCCGGGAAAGTCCCCAACTGGCCTTGAATATGATGACCGGCCTCTCCCTTTTATTAAGGGAATTGGCTCAACAGGTGGAAGATCTGTCCTTAAAAGAAGTCTCCGCCCGTCTGGCGAGGTTTCTGATCGAGGAGGCAGAAAAAATTTCTGACCTTCCTGCCGACGGAATTGAAATTCCCCTGGAGATGAAAAAAAATCTATTAGCCGCCCGCTTGGGGACCATCGGGGAAACCCTGTCCCGCACCCTGGCTAAAATGAAACAGAAGCGAGTTATTACTATAAAAAAAGATATTATCACCATTTTAAATGTTGAGGCCCTGAAAGAAATCGCCGAAGGTTTAAAACTGTAAGGAGGACTTATGCTGTTTCCAGACTATCGACCAAGACGGTTGAGGCGGAATGAATCTTTCCGAAGGATGATCCGGGAGACCACCCTTTCAGTCGATAACTTGATTTATCCCATGTTTGTTGTTTTCGGTAAAGGGGTCCGGAAGCCTATCGCTTCTATGCCCGGAATTTTTCAGCTTTCCATTGATGAATTGATCAAAGAGGCCCGAGAGGTCGCGGCCTTAAATATTCCCGCGGTGATGCTTTTCGGGATTCCGGACAAAAAGGATGATAAAGCCTCAGGGGCTTATGATGCCAATGGGATTGTCCAAAAGGCCATGAAGGCTTTAAAAGAAAAGGTGCCGGAACTGATGGTCATTGGCGATGTTTGTCTCTGTGAATACATGAGCCACGGCCACTGTGGGATTATCCGGGGGGACGAAGTCGACAATGATGCCTCCCTGGAGTTGCTGGCCCGTACCGCCCTGTCCCAGGCTAAAGCCGGGGCCGACATGGTTGCCCCAAGCGATATGATGGACGGAAGAGTGGCCGAAATCCGCCAAGCCCTGGATGAAAACGGTTTTGAGCAAATCCCCATTATGGCTTATTCGGCTAAGTATGCCTCTGCTTTTTATGGCCCCTTCCGTGAGGCCGCCGAGTCGGCCCCGAAATTCGGAGACCGGAAAGGCTATCAGATGGATCCGGCCAATTTTCGGGAAGCCATTCGTGAAGTAAGCCTGGATGTTGAAGAAGGGGCGGATATAATCATGGTCAAACCGGCCCTGCCATATTTGGATGTTATTTGCCGGGTTCGGGACGAGTTTGACCTGCCTGTGGCGGCCTATAATGTCAGTGGTGAATATGCCATGATCAAGGCGGCGGCAAACCAAGGATGGTTGGATGAGAATAAAGTGATGATGGAATCCCTGCTTTCCATTCGACGGGCCGGAGCCGATTTGATTTTGACCTACTTTGCCAAGCAGGCGGCGCCGCTTTTGAAGACAGCTTGATGCGATAAGCAGATTTAGAATACATAACCCTGAAGCAGAATCGTAGACAGGGCGCAGAAAAAACCTTGGGCAAGTCAAAAAATGAGAATGGATTGAAATAGGTTTCCCCTTTTTTTCAGGACCCATGCATCGCAATGTTGGGTACTTGATATATTTTGAAGTTTACCGGGATGAAAGATAAAAATCAGACCATGCTTCCTCACTCAAAAAATAAATCTGAGATTTCACCAAAATTTCCGGAGCTCCGTTTAGTGGCCTGGGAAGTGACTCGACAATGTAACCTTTCCTGTCTTCACTGCCGGGCCTCGGCAGAAGCCGGTCCCTATCCTGATGAGTTGAGTACGGCCGAAGGTCTGCTGCTTCTGGAGCAAATTCGTGAGGTCGGCCAGCCGGTGGTTATTTTAACGGGGGGAGAGCCATTACTCCGCCCGGACATCTTTGAACTTTCCCGTCATGGGCACAATTTGGGTTTGCGAATGGTCATGGCTGTCAACGGTACCCTGTTGGACAAGGAAAAGGCCGGTAAATTGAAAGATTCGGGTATCCAGCGGATCAGTATCAGTATGGATGGGGCCAAGGCGGAGAGTCATGATTTTTTTCGGCAGGTTCATGGGGCTTATAATGGAATCCTCAAGGGCGTCGAAGCAGCCAGGTCCGTTGATCTGGAGTTTCAGATCAATACCACGGTTACCAGGTTGAATCTTCATGAATTGGAAGAAATACAGGAAAAGGCCATCAAATTAGGGGCCGTGGCTCATCATATATTTATGCTCGTTCCCACCGGGAGAGGGAGATCATTGAACGATCAGACCATCTCGGCTGAAGAATATGAAAAAACCCTATCCTGGTTGGTTAAACGCAAAAATGAGCTACCCCTGTCCATCAAGGCTACTTGCGCCCCTCATTATTATCGAATTTTAAGGGAGACGGCTCGCCGGGAAGGACAGGAAATTTCTTTCAAGACCCATGGGTTAGACGCGGTTACCCGAGGTTGTCTGGGTGGGGTTGGGTTTTGCTTTGTTTCCCACAGAGGGCAGGTCCAACCATGCGGTTATCTGGAAACGGACTCTGGAAAAATACAACAACAACCTTTCCAGGAAATATGGAAATCCTCACCGGTTTTTCTGGCTTTGAGGGATCAATCCCGATATTCGGGCAAATGCGGTCGGTGTGAATATTTTCGAGTTTGTGGAGGCTGCCGGGCTCGGGCCTTTGAAGCTACCGGAAACTATTTGGAAGAAGAGCCTCTTTGCACCTATCAGCCTAAAAAACAGGTAAAAGAACGGGCAATAGGCGAGATTTTTTAGCGATTCCGCCTTTTGTTGATCGCCCTTTACCCCTTGACGGAAGATGTTAAAGAAAGTTGGACAGAAATAAAAAGCCAGAATCCCCCGATAAAAAACTGATCCATAAACTGGACCGGATTGATCGGGCTATATTAAATGAAATTCAGTCTCATTTTCCTCTCAGGGTCAGACCTTATCGGGAGGTTGCGGAAAGGTTGTCTCTCACGGAAAAGGAGGTTATCTGCAGGGTTGACAGGATGGTTCAGGGGGGGATCATTCGGCGCATCGGAGCCAATTTTAATTCCCGTAAGCTGGGATTCACCAGCACCCTTTGCGCCGCCCGGGTCCCGAAGGAAAGAATCCAACGATTTGTTGGAAAGGTTAATCAATATCCCGGCGTCACCCATAATTATGAAAGGGAGGGGGATTTCAATATATGGTTTACCTTTATAGCAGAATCACAGGAAATAATCGAATCCACTCTTAAGGAAATAAAGAAAACCACCGGCATTGAGGAATTGATCAGTCTTCCGGCCGTGAATATTTTTAAGATCAGTGTTGATTTCGAGGTTTAGCAGGAAAATAGAAATAACCAAAAAGGCAATAGGCAATAAGCAAAGAATAATCATGAAAACCTTTAAACCTATTCTTTCTTGTCCATTGCCTGTCGCCCCCTCATAACTGTTTATATTTCATGACACCCGGATTATCCGGACATAAGGATTAATTATGGATCAACATAATGAAAACAGGAAAGAACCGGTAGTCGAGGTTAATCATGAACCAGAAGAATTTTCCTTTCCTTCCGGGTACCAAAGAGCTCGCCGATCTTTTCCCGTAACTAAATGGTTGTTAATCTCAATCCTCCTTTTAGTGGCA
This sequence comes from uncultured delta proteobacterium, assembly GCA_963782435.1. GTDB lineage: Bacteria > Desulfobacterota > RBG-13-43-22 > RBG-13-43-22 > RBG-13-43-22 > RBG-13-43-22. Next base: position 144,185 of record CAWAKF010000048.1, on the reverse strand, counting down.
ATTGGGTTGGCTTTTGGACTGTGGACGATTTTCCATTCCGGGGCCTTCTCCGGTAAAAAACAACCGTTACCCCCTGAATTAACTGCCCTCAGGACCGAGGTTCAGACGCTGAAGAGTGAAATAGACCCTTTGAAAAATGAAATCCAATTTTTAAAGGATGAACAGAAGGGTTTTCAAGATCGTACAAAGGTCCTTCAAGAACAAATTACGTTCTTAAAGGGCCAACTAAACGGTTTGACAGTAAAAAGTAATTCACAAGGGAACAAGAAGCCGGCCTCGAAAGTGATTGTCTATAAAGTTAGAAAGGGGGATACATTAAAGACCATCGCTAAAAGATTTCGAGTCAAACAGTATGATCTCAGCCGTTGGAATCGCCTTCCCCCAAAAGGAAAACTCAAACCCGGCCAAACCATGACTATCTATACCCCTACTCCCTGAATCCAAACATGACTTTTTCATAAGGTTCAAACATCATTTGATAAAGGTCCATGGCATAGCGATCAGTCATCCCCGACAAGTAATCGGCAATTATCCGACGACGGGTTTTTTTGTTTTTTGTTTTTAAAAAACGATGCTTAAAGACACCAGGCAACATGTCCGGTTTTTCTTCCAGGTGATGGAATATTCTTGAAATAATAAGATGGCCTTTTTCGTTCATAATGCAAACCTGGGGACGTTTATAAACATGTTCAAAAAGGAATTTTTTTAACTGGTTAAAGTGCGACCAATCCCGATCAGGAGCAGTCACCACGGCAGACGTAACTGTTCTGACATCTTGAAGCGTTTTGACTTTCATACATCGAAGGTTTTCGTGGGTCTGTTTGATAACCATGATATTGGTTTCTTCGATGATGGTTCGAACCAGTAACCTGGCCCGGATAATAGTTCCCGCCTCGGAAAATCCAGGATAGTTCTCCCGGCACTTATTTAATACCCGATCTACCAAGGGGTTTCCCATGTCCGGAATGTCATTGATCGATAAGTAGCCGGCATTTATAGCATCTTCAAGGTCATGGGCACAATAGGCCAGGGGGTCGGCGATGTTGACAATCTGGGTTTCCAGGGTAGGCGACGGATATTTATTAAATTCCCTGGGGACAGCCGGATGGTCATAGACGGTCGAGTGCCGGGCAATGCCTTCCCTGGTTTCAAAGCAAAGATTAAGGCCGTCATACGCCATGTAGCGTTTTTCCAGAAGATCGACGATTCGCAGGCTTTGCAGATTGTGTTCAAAACCTCCATCCTTTTTCATGAGTTCGTTTAAGGTCGTTTCTCCTGTGTGCCCGAAAGGGGTATGACCTAAGTCATGGGCATAGGCAATGGCTTCGCACAAATCCTCGTTCAACCGAAGGGCTCGGGCCAAGGTCCGGGCATGTTGGGCGACCTCAAGAGTATGGGTCAACCGGGTTCTATAAAAATCCCCTTCACTGACTAAAAAAACCTGAGTTTTGTACTGAAGGTCCTTAAATGCCTTGGAATAGAGAATTCGATCCCGGTCTCTTTGAAAAGTAGTCCGGAAATCATCCGGTTCATCTCCATGCAGGGTTCTTCCAATACTTTCAGCGCTTTTTGTGGCATAGGGGGCAAGCGTTGATTTTTCAATGGCTTCTAAATAGACCCTAATTTTCATAAATTTTCCTTAATGTTCTGATCTGGGAACCATCTTTTATTGCGCCGGATACAGCTTCAGAGCCAGAACATCTCTATTTTGTAAAAGCATATCAGAAATAGGTTATAATAAAAAGTCCCATATTTTGGTTCGACCGCCGTTCCCTTGTCGAACCTTGAATAAAGAATAGGGATAGGCTGTTTTGCTAAACTTTTTGTTTTTACTCTATTAAATATGAGAATGGTTCCGATTTTGAACCAGGATTCAGATAATGAAAACAGAAAAATATTTTAATTTTGCACTTGAATTCTATAATTTAGTGTTTATATTAATAACAGCACTCATTTAGAGGGAGTGCTAAAAAGCCCATAATATTTTAGGAAGGAGAGTGAAGCTATGAAGATTAGACCATTACATGATCGGGTCATTGTACAAGGATCGAGGAGGAAGAAAAGACCAAAGGAGGAATTATTATCCCGGATACCGCCAAAGAAAAACCCCAAGAAGGCAAGGTTATTGCTGTTGGGACAGGTAAGATCTTGGAAAATGGGACAAAAACTACGATTGAGGTTAAAGTCGGGGACAAAATTTTATTCGGAAAATACTCCGGGACCGAAATCAAGATTGAAGGAGAAGAATTTTTGATGATGCGAGAAGAAGATATCTTAGGAGTAATTGAATAAAGGAAAGGAGGTAATATATGTCAGCAAAAGAAATTAAATATGATTCAAAGGCCCGGGAGGCTATGAGAGTAGGGGTGGATACTCTGGCCGATGCCGTCAAAGTTACTCTGGGACCTAAAGGGCCGAAACGTAATTTTGGATAAATCCTTTGGTTCTCCGGCTATCACCAAGGATGGCGTTACCGTGGCCAAGGAGATCGAACTTGAAGATAAATTTGAAAATATGGGAGCCCAGATGGTTAAAGAAGTGGCCTCCAAGACCAGTGATGTGGCCGGAGATGGGACCACTACCGCCACTCTGCTGGCCCAGGCTATTTATCGTGAAGGGTCTAAGCTGGTTGCCGCCAGGAAGCAATCCCATGGCCATTAAAAGAGGCATTGAAAAAGGTGTTGAGGCCGTGGTTAAGGAATTGAAAAAGTATCAGCAAACCCACGAAGGACCACAAAGAGATCGCCCAGGTGGGGACTATTTCGGCCAATAATGATTCCACCATCGGAAATATCATTGCCGAAGCCATGGAGAAGGTCGGTAAAGAAGGGGTTATTACGGTTGAAGAAGCCAAGAGCATGGAAACGACCCTTGAAGTAGTGGAAGGCATGCAGTTTGATCGGGGATATATTTCCCCCTATTTTGTGACCGACCCGGAGAAGATGACAGCCGTTTTGAATGATCCCTATATCCTGATCAATGAAAAGAAAATCAGCAATATGAAAGATCTGTTACCGGTCTTGGAACAGATCGCCAAAATGCGGCCGTCCCTTATTAATTATTGCCGAAGAGGTTGAAGGGGAAGCCCTGGCCACCTTGGTGGTCAACAAACTCAGAGGGACCTTTTCCTGTGCGGCCGTCAAGGCCCCGGGTTTTGGGGATCGACGAAAGGCCATGTTGGAAGATATCGCCATTTTAACCGGTGGACAGATGATCTCTGAAGATTTAGGAATCAAATTGGAAAATGTATCCCTGAAGGATATGGGAACAGCCAAACGGATCACCATCGATAAGGATAATACCACCATCGTCGATGGCGGAGGTGAGAAATCAGCTCTGGAAGGCCGGGTCAAACAGATTCGGGCGCAGATTGATGAAACCACCTCTGACTATGATCGGGAGAAAGCTCCAGGAACGTTTGGCCAAATTGATCGGCGGCGTTGCCGTTATCAATGTCGGGGCTGCTACGGAAACCGAAATGAAAGAGAAAAAGGCCCGCGTCGAGGACGCTCTGAATGCTACCCGTGCCGCGGTTGAAGAAGGCATCGTTCCCGGTGGCGGCATCGCCCTTTTACAGATGTCTGCCCTCTTTAGAACGTATTAAAGACGAGGGTGAAGAAGCCCTTAGGGGTTAATATCATTCGACGGGCATTGGAAGAACCGATACGGCAAATTGCCAATAATGCCGGATTTGAGGGTTCTGTTGTCGTTGAAAAAGTTAAAAGCGACAAGGGGGGCTTTGGATTCAATGCCGATACCGGAGTTTATGAGGACCTGATGAAGGCCGGGGTTATGGACCCGACTAAAGTGACCCGTTTTGCCTTGCAAAATGCCGCCTCAGTGGCCTCACTCCTATTGACTACGGAAGCTATGGTAGCCGAGAAACCCAAAGAAAAAGAACCTGCCATGCCGCCTATGCCTCCAGGCGGGGGAATGTATTAATTTACGAACCAACAAAGGAAGTTTACTCAAAGCCCCCTGGTCACAGGGGGCTTTTTTATTGTAATCGTCTTGACTTCCTTCATAATTTTTGTTAATAGTACCCCTAACCCACCAAAACCAGAGAGGGGGAAAAATGGCCTTACCCGTCGTAATCGTCCTTCTTGGAGCCCTTTTCTTTTGCCCAACCTCCCTTTGGGCCAAGACCATGTTTATTACCGACCGAATCGAAATCAGTCTGCGTTCCGGGATTGGGTTGGAGTATCGCGCTTTAACCATGCTGAAAACCGGGGATCGGGTTGAAGTCCTTGAAGGGGATAAAAACTGGTCGAAGGTTAAACTGCCCGATGGAACCATCGGTTGGATTAACACTCGTTTTTTGGTGGATCAAGTCAAGATAGCTGCTTCGGTGGACCCCAAAATACAAGAAGAGCTGCGTAGTCTAAAAGAAACCAAGCAAACCCTGAGTCGGGAAAACGAAAACCTAATCCAGGAAAAAAACAGGTTACTAAAAGAGGTTGGGGAACTTAAAGGGCTGAACCAGACCCTCACTCAAGAAAAAAACAAACAATTTTCCCCTGAACTTGCCGCCCTTAAAACCAAAAATGAACAATTAGACCAGGATGTGGCCCTTTATAAAAAACAGGTTGATCATTTCAGGCAAATGGAAAAAAAGGGGCAGAACGAGGAAAGGATTAAATGGTTTTTAATTGGGTCTCTCGTGCTGGCGGTGGGGCTATTATTAGGTTGGCTTTTGAGTCGGAGTCGCAGAAAACCGACCCGGTATTATTAAATTAAGGATTTTAGGGTACAGAGATTTGTGTAATAAATTTCATAGATCAGGATATGACAGGCAATGATCTCCGTACCCTTTTTATCCGGCTATAATTCAGCTATGCTTTTGTAAAATCCGAACCTCCACGGTACCTTTGAGTAATTCTGCAAACTTTTTGGCATCCTCTTCCGTCCCGACGATCGCCCCGTAATGGATGGGAATGGCAATTTTCGGTTTCAATACCTTGGCTGCCTCTACGGCTTCTTCGGGCCCCATGACATAAGTTCCTGAAACCGGAAGAAAGGCGATGTCGGCCTTAATCTCCTTCATCTCTGGAATGAAATCCGTATCTCCCGGGTGATAGACCCGTACCCCATCCAGAGTAACGATAAATCCCAGCCAGCCTTTGGCCTTGACATGAAAATCTTTATTGGTGTTATAAGAGGGAACCGCTTCTATGGAAATCCCCTGGACGGTTTTGGTTTCCCCGGGTTTGATGACTTCGATGTTCCCGGAGAGCTTTTTGGCCGAATCCGATTCGGTTACAATAATCGTGTCCTTGGTCTGGATTTTTTTTACATCCTCCGGCGAGCAATGGTCGAAATGATCATGGCTGATCAGGATAATATCCGCAGCCGGCCCTCCGGCAATTTGAAAAGGGTCAAAATAGATGGTTTTTTTATTTTGGTATAAAATTCCGTCGTGCCCTAACCAGGAAAGATTTTTAAATACTTCTTCGATCATAAGGCTCCTCCTTTAAATTTATTTTTCTTCCAAAATTATTTAATACGGCACTGCCGATTCCGTTGCCCATAACGTATAAATCTTTTATTTACGTTACCAGATTATTAACTAATTTCATTTGTGATAAAATAATATAAGTATAAAATGCCGGGGACCCGGTAGTCAAGAGGATAAACGAAAAAGAGAAGAATCTTTTTTTTCGCAAATAGTTCAATAATAGGACCTAATAACTGTTTTTTCCTCAAAAATAGAATATTCCAGTTCGGGTTGGAAAAACCTTAAGATGGTCCTTTCTTTATTTTGGGGGGTGACCGTTCTTGAGCTTTAAACTTGACCTTATTCAAGAAATGTTATTATATTTTAAATTCGATCATATTCCATTGAGATACCAAAATTCCGGATAAAAAGGGTAGCCCGATGAATATTTCATCCGTCTTACTATTGTTTGGAGGAGGGATGGTTGTCGGTCTTTTTCTTCCCATCCTATTGAAGCTTTTAAGCTTTCAATTTTTCACCGACCTGTTGGAAATAGTTGCCAGGCGGCTGGCAGACCTTATTGTTGCGGTTGGGCGTCTTTTTAAAAACCGGGAAACTTACCAGGAGACGACGGCTATGACCACCCCGCAGGTGGACCCCAGGGAGCAGCAAATAAATGATTCGGCTCAGGAAATCCGGAGCATCCTACTCAGCTTGGCAGGCCTTCTCCAACGAACCGGACAGGCGGCCAGCAATTCTTCTTCAGCCCTTGGGGATGTCCGAACCACTATTGACGACATCGAACTTCCTCAAGATCTGCATAAGGTCCATGAGCTTCTTATCCGCGAAATTGACCGGATGATATCGAGCAATACAACCCTCAAAGAGGAACTGTCCCATTCCCATGAAAACCTGGAGGTTCAACGCAAACAGATCGAAAACCTAAAAACCGCTATCCGCGTGGATGGTTTGACCCAGCTTGCCAACCGGGTGTACTTCGATGAGAAACTGATTGAGATGGTCAGTCTGCAAAACCGTTATCATGACACTTTTTCTTTGCTGATGATCGATGTGGACAATTTTAAGCAAATCAATGACTCCCTCGGCCACCAAGCCGGTGACCGCATTCTCAAGGGGATCGCATTAAAACTAAAGGCCAGCATCCGTGAAAGTGACTTTATTGCCCGTTTCGGGGGTGATGAATTCGCCCTCATTCTCTCCAAAACACAAAATCCTCCGGCGATCGAAGTGGGATGGAAGATCTGTCGTTTAATGGAAGAGAGCCGTTTTCTTTTGGACAGAAAGGAATTCTCTGTAACCCTTTCCATCGGGGTTGCCGAGGTGGTGGCCGGTGACACTCCGGAGACCTTGATCCATCGTGCTGATGAGGCCCTTTACCAAGCCAAACAGGAGGGGAGAAATAGAGCGATCATAGCGTTCCCGCCTTCAGGTAAATCCCGCGGTGTCGGAGAGTACCCAACAAGGTAAAGGTCTTCCGTACCCAATTATTTATAAAAGAAATAGTTAAAAGAAATTTTTCTAATTTTTCCCCAATCAGGTTTGAATTATTATTAACCCTACTATTTAAAACTTTGAAATCAATCCCCTCCTCCCTTTCTTTGCTTATGGCGGGGATTAAAAGAAGGAGAGTTATATCTAATGAAAAAGGCAGTTTATTACGGGATTCGTGATTTAAGGATTGAAGAGGTGCCCGAACCCATCCCCGGACCGGGAGAAGTAAAAGTAAAGGTGAAATATTGTGGTATTTGCGGATCGGATTTACACGAATATCTGCATGGTCCGTTCCCGGAAAGTCCTTTTGGTCATGAGGCCTGTGGTCAGATCGTTGAAATCGGCCAAGGAGTAAGCGGATTTCAAATAGGAGATCCTGTGCTGGCCTTTCAGAAAGGGGCTTATGCTGAATACCTGGTACTGCCGGAGGAAAGGGTGATCAAAAAACCTGAGGACATGGGCTGGGACCGGGCGGCTGTGGTTGAACCTTTATCTGGAGCTGCCTATGCTATTGAAAAAGGGGGCATCCGCAAGGATGATACGGTATTGATCGCCGGGTGCGGCCCGGTAGGGCTAATGGCCCTGCTTGGACTCAAGGCCATGGAGGTTGAGACGATTTATATGACAGACCCTTCGGATAGCAGAAGGAAAAAGGCGGAAGAGCTGGGGGCCACCTTGGTGTTGAATCCTTTGATCGACAAAATCCCACCCCGGATTAAAGGGTTTTCCGGCGGCCGAGGGGTGGATGTTGCCATTGAGGCAGTGGGTATTGAAGCCACCCTGAAGGACTGTCTGGCCTCGATCCGCTATCAGGGGAAGGTTATTGTTCAGGGAATTTTTACCGACCGGGCTGCCGTACATATGCTTGGTTTTGTAACCCGGGAGACGACCATGATCGGCACTAACTCCATCAATCCTTCTTTGGCTATGACCTGGATCGAAACCAAAAGGATCCGGCCGGAGTTGATCATTACCAGGATTCTTCCTTTGGAGCAGATATCCGAGGGTTTTGAAGCCCTGGCCCAAAAAACAAAGGAGCAGATCAAGATTTTGATCGAACCATAAGGGGGCGAGGCTACTTCTCTTTTCCCCTATAAAATAAATATGGTTGACTTTTTCCTGATATTTTTATTTGATGGAAATAAACAATTCTCAAAAAGGATTAAAAATTAAAAAACTTTACATTCTTGAAAGGGAGGAAAAATGAGAACCAAGGAACAGTATATCCAGGGTCTATCTAAGATGAAAAGGAATATTTATTTTGACGGTCATTTGATCGACCGAACGGATGAACTCCAACATGACTGCTTCAATACCATCGGCACAACTTATGATGAGGCTGCCAAGCCTGAGAACCAGGACCTGTGCACGGCTATCTCCCATCTTACGGGAGAAAGAATCAACCGGTTTACTCATGTTCATCAGAACACGGATGACCTGCACAAGAAGCAGGATTTAACCCGGATGCTTTGCCAAAAGGTGGGGGGGTGTATCCAGCGTTGCATGGGAATCGACGCCACCAATGCCGTATACAATGTTTCTTATGAGGCGGATAAGCAGAACAATGGGGCCACTCAATATCATGAAAATTTCAAAAAATGGCTGACGCGCTTCCAGACTGAGGATTTGGTCGGGTGCTGTGCCCAAACGGATGTTAAAGGTGACAGACTGGCCAGGCCGGCCGATCAGGAGAATCCCGATGCTTACGTTCGGATCAAGGAGAGACGAAAAGATGGTATTGTGGTCAGCGGCTGCAAACTTCATATTTCAGAGGCCTCAGTGGCCGACGAAGTGCTGGTGGTGCCTACCCGGGCCTTGCGTCCAGAGGACAAGGACTATGCCGTGGCCTTCGCTGTTCCCGGAGACTGGGATGGATTAAAGCAAGTGGTCACTATCCACAATTTTCGGTCGAGGGAACATTTCAAGCGGGGATTTATGCCGGGGGCCACTGATTCCTATATGATCTTTGATGACTGCTTTGTGCCCTGGGAAAGGGTCTTCCTGGCCGGAGAATATCAGCATGGGGGTGTCTTGGCCCTGCTGTTCGCCCTGTTTCACCGTCATTCTTATTCAGGTTGCAAACCCGCCATCGGTGACGTCTTGCTGGGAACCGCGGCCCTGGCAGCGGAAGTGAACAATATCCATAAAGCTTCCCATGTCCGGGAGAAACTGGCCGAGATCATCATGACCACCGAATTGGGTTATGCCGCCGGTTACACGGCTTCCGACTTGGGAAAACCGGAGGTCTACATGCCCGGTGTGGGCTTTGTACCCTACGGGCCAGGTTCGTATATCCCCAATTCGATCTACTGCAACGTTGGTCGCTGTTTGACCGGCGAAGCGGTTTATCGGGAAGCGGAGATCCTCTGTGATCTGGCCGGCGGTGTGGCAGCCACTTTCCCGCATGAGAAGGACTTTGTTAATCCGGATATCAAAGACCTGCTTCTCAAGTACACCAAACGGAATCCGAAGATGGCTGTGGAAGATCAAGCCCAGTTCTGGCGATACCTGGGGGATATATTGTGTTCAGCCTCAGGCGGCATCAATAATGTAGGCAATTACCACGGTGGCGGTTCCCCGATCATGGAACAGATCGCCATCACCACCCAATACGATATTGAGGCCAGGAAGAAACTGGTTAAGTATATCGCCGGGATGAGTGGTGGTGACCGCGATGCCTTGACTAAGCTTGGAAAACAGTAACCTCAAATAAATTATTGAGTTATAGTTATCGTGCCCCTTACTGTTTGATCGGTTAGGGGCACCTTTTTCTTGTTCTGTAGTCGAAAGTCTTCGACTGCATCCGATTCGAAAATACTTCGAAGCCGGAATAATCGTCACGGTAAATAGCGATGCCCCGAAGATGTTCCAGACAAGTCTGGCCGATGAGTATCGCCTGCTTGAGTAGGAATGCGGATGGACCAAGCCGGAGATCTGCCAGGTCTTTCTTAATGCGATTGAGTCCTCATGGTTGTCGGACGAGTGGAAAAGGTCATTAGCGGAGGAATTCAGAAAATCCCCGGTTTGGGAAGAGTGAGAGGGATTGAGTGAGATATTTTAATAAGTTTTGGCAGGGTTTAGAAATGCAGGAAGGATGGTAACAATGGGGGGAAAGCCATGTTTTGCAGGTACGATGATGGGGGCGGTGCCCTATCGGGATATGGACCGGGCCGTAGAAATCATTTTGGAATGTTTTCCGGAAGCCCCCAGTCTTCCGAATATGACCCGGGGTATCCGCTGGATGCTGGAGGGGATACCTTGCCTGGTCTTCGACCGGGAAAGGCGGATCGTTTATTTCGATTTGTCAACGGAAAGGGAAGGGGAAATTTTGGAATTTTATGAACGGATTGAGGCGGAAGATTTGGACTATTTCGCCACCACCCCCAAAACCGCTCCCTTTTTTTATCATATGATCGAACGGATTCAGGGTTCCCGATCCCCTCAACTCAAATGGGTCCTCTTCCATACCTCCGGGCCTTTGTTGTTCGGGGATATGCTTAAACAAGCCGACGGTAACATTCTCTCATTCACAACGAAACCTTGCGGGATATATTGATCAAGGGTCTGAATGCCAAAGCCCGATGGCTGGAAAAAAGATCAGGAAGGAAATCCCGGAGGTTGAGGTGGTGGCCGATCTCCCGGAAACCACCTTGGTCAATTTTACATCTTCGGCCGGCACCGGTTCCCGGGAAGATATTATCGAGGCCATCAACTTGAGTTTCGCCAATGTAAACGCTCTCACCTGGGTTCACTGCTGCGCTAATATCGATTGGTCTCTGCTCTTTGACTCCAATGTGCAGATCGTCAATTTCGATGCCTACCAGCACGCGGAACAAATTGCCCTTTATACCAAAGAGATCCAATCCTTTTTAAAAAGGGGAGGGATGTTGGGCTGGGGTATTGTCCCGGTAGTCAGCGATCTGCTTCAGGGGGAGACTACAGAAAGCCTTATTCGTAAACTGGAGGAAGGAGTCCAAGGTCTCGTTCAGCAGGGAATCGATGAAAAAACCCTGGCCGAATCTTCCTGGGTCCTGCCCTCCTGTGAGACGGTTCTGCTCACGCCTGAAGAGTCCGATCGGGCCTTAAAAATAACCAGTGAGATTTCTCTGGCGATGAAAAAGAAGTACGGCTTTCGACCAGGTTTGAAAGCCGGGTAACTTCCTATTCTGCACAATAGGAGGAAGACAGGTCGTCTTCCTCTTGTCTTGCCTTTGTCTGTAGCAAAAAGAGGAAATTGCTTTGCTTTCTTTAAATGGTCCCATAGGAAGGATGAACGAATAGGAACAATGCTATTCACCCAAATCGAAAACCTTTTCCCCCCCAGGCCACCCTCTTGGATTGAGGAGGGGAGGGGTGGTCTACTTCAACCCACCCCAGCCAGTGTTTCTTTGGACAGATTTGTCTATGATATATAATCTCTTAGTTTGTTGGTCTTGGCATAATTCAAACCCCGGCCATTCGGGGTTAAATCGCCTCCACCACGGTGGCGATACCCACTCCTCCGCCACCGCAGATCATCTGAAGGCCGGCCTTCCCGCCTGTACGCTTGAGGTGATGGACCATCTCCCCGAAGTAAATAACTCCGGAGGCACCAATAGGATGACCTAGAGCAATGGCCCCACCGGTGGGATTCACCCTGGGGTCGAAACGGTCGTAGCCCAGATCGTCGGCAAACTGGAGCAAAGGGGAGGCGAAAGCCTCGTTAGGCTCGATGATGTCCATTTCCTCAATAGTCTTCCCGGCCCTTTTGAGGGCCTTCTTCGCCGCCGGTATGGGCGCCAGGAGCATAGGCACCGGTTCACCCCCGGCCACGGCACAGGAGGAGATTTTGCATAAAGGTTCAAGTCCCAAGGCCTCGGCCTTTTCCCCGCTCATGAGCAGGACCGCGGCCGCCCCATCCACGATCTGTGAAGAATTGCCGGCGCTGACTATTCCATTTTCTTTGAACGGCGTAGAAAGGGCCATGAGATCTTGCAGGTATCCTTCAGGGTCTTCCACCGCCTTTTTCCGCAGAACCTCATCTTTTTCCACCTTTCGGGTCACGTTCTCCCAGGTGAATTCGAAGGGAATGATATGATCCGCATACCATCCCTTCCCCTCGGCTTCGATGGCTTTTTGCATGCTCCACATGCCAAACCGTTCCAGATCCTCCCGGGTATGACCCTGGTCCGCGGAGATCATCTCAGCGCACAATCCCTGGGGCACGGTTATTCCGGTTTCCGCAAGGCGAGAGGACAATCGAACCGGGTATTTGGCCGTAATGGCCACCTGAAGGTCGGAGGCCATGGCATAATGGGACATAATCTCCACCCCTCCGCAGACCATGATGTCCCCTTCCCCCAACATGATCTCGTGGGCGCCCATGTTGATGGCCTTGAGCCCGGCATTGCAGAACTGGTTCACTGTGCAGCCTGCCGCTTCATTGGGAATACCGGCCAGGAGGGAGGCTACGCGTCCGATATTGACTGCCTGTTCCCCGATCTGGCTCAAACACCCGACGATGACATTTTCGATCTCTTTTTCATCGAACTTGGGGCTGCGGGCATGAACCCTATCCAATAACCCCCTAAGGGTATTGGCCAGAAAATCCTGGGCTGAGGCCTGGCAAAGCTGACCCTGTTTTTCCATTCCTTTCCGGCCCGATTTCCCGATGGCGGACCGCACCGCATCAACAACCACCACTTCTTTTATTTTTGTCATGTTCGCATTTCCTTTCTATAATGGTTTTATCCTCTGCTTGGTTGAGAGACTCTCTTTAAGCCATTCGTTCTCCTCCGGGATAACCGAACCCTCCAGATCCAGACCATGTAGTCTTAACTTCAAAGAAAATAACGAAAGCAGGGGAGATTATAGAACAGAGAGAAAATACGAGTCAATGAATATATATTCTAATTCCCCACCGGGTCGATATCTTGATAATATGATTATATCTTCCCAATATTCTTGACATTGAATGGTTCCTAAGATAACCATAAGGGCCAACATAAAAGTTCATCAAAAATTGGAGTAATCGTATTGGAAAAAGAGATTGTAAGTATCAATGAAGCGCGGTGTATTAGTTGTGGAATATGCGTGGATGTGTGTACGCGGAGTGTCATTGAACTGGGGGAAGTATCGGCCCGAATCAAGGACCCTAAACGGTGTTTCCTTTGCGGTCATTGCAAAAGTGTTTGCCCGGAAGATGCCATTATCCTTCATCTCTTGAATACAGACGAATTTGAGCCCGTACTGGCCAAAGACAAGAGGCCGGACCCGGAAACTCTTTTGGCCTTTTTCGATCGCGAAGGAGCATTCGTTTCTTTAAAAAAGACCCGATTGAGAAAAGGGACTTGGAAAAGATCATCCAGGCCGGGCGTTTCATTCCCACCGGGGGAAACCGGCAACCGAATCACTATGTGGTTCTACATTCGCCGGAAATGATCGAAACCATTCGCCGGAAGACCTTTGATTTTCTATCGGAGGAGGCAGCGAAAACCTTGGAGACCATGGAAAGGCATCGGAAGTTCGGGGAGCCGCTACCTCCCCGGTTCGATGTTAAGCTGGGTTATGCCTCCCTTTGGCGGGTAATGGGGAAAGTCTATGAAAAGGGAAAAGATCTCCTCTTTTTTTATGCCCCGGCCGTTATGATGATTCATCTGGATCCAGAAAAAGCCTCTCCTTTTGGGGCCGATGCCGGCTTGGCGGCCATGCAGATGGTGCTCATGGCCGAAGCCCTGGGGCTGGGAACCTGTTTCAGCGGTTTTCTGACTTCGGCTTCAAACCGTTCACCGGAATTAAAACAGATGCTTCGCATACCGGATGAACACAATATCCTGCTCTCTTTCGTGATCGGGCATCCGGACATCGATTTCCCAAGAACGGTATCCAGAAATCCGGCCAGGGTTACCTATCTATAAGTTTTTAGCCGGCGTACCTCCGCTCCTCGATTGACCAGCAGAAACCCGTTAATAGGTTCGGCGATATTTTCCTAAAAATCCAAACCAAAATGCTACCCGGCAATCCGCCCTTTTGGCAGGGCCTCCTCTATTCATTGAGAAAAACTATTTAAACTTGAAATATTTAAGCCGGTTGTAGTATAGTTTGATAGATTTAACTAAAAAAAGAATCCTACACAAATTGGGAAAAAAATGAGGGAGGCATAATTCATGAAAGCAGCGATTTTAGAGAAAGGCAAATTAGAAATTAAAGAAGTACCAAAGCCTACACCTAAAAACGAAGAAGCCCTGGTTAAGATGATCACCGCCGGGGTTTGTCACTCGGACTTGCACCTGGTTAAAGGAGATTGGCCTCGGTTCGCCGTGCCCTTTGCTATGCCCCTTGGTCATGAAGGAATCGGGATCGTAGAGGAATTAGGTCCCGGGGCGGAAAAATTCATTCAAAAAGGAGACCGGGTTATCCTGGGCCTCGGGGGTGCTGGAGGAGGATATTGGTGCGGGGCCTGTGAATATTGTCTCAGCGGAAGACCCCGGCTCTGCAAACAGACCAAGGGCATTATGGGGACTTATGCCGAGTATATTTCTCTCTGGGCCAAATCGTTGGTGAAACTTCCCGATGAAGTAGGCAATCAAGAGGTCCCATTGGCCTGTGGCGGATTAACCGCTTACAGCGCTGTTAAAAAACTCCTTAAGTATGATGTTCTGCCGGGCAAGCCGATAGCCATTGTCGGGGCCGCGGGCGGGCTGGGCCATTATGCGATACAAATCGCCAAGGCTTTTGGATATAAAGTTGTCGGTGTGGACATAGGTCGGGAAAAACTGGATTTCATTAAAAGTCTGGGGGCGGATTATGCTGTTGATGCCGGGGAAGCCGCCCAATTCGTCAAAGAAAAATTCAAAGGGGTCTATGCCAGTATTGTCTTTTCTTCCAAATTGGCCGGATTTGAATTGGGTTTAAAATTGATGAAACGCGGAGGGGTCTTTATCAGTGTGGGAATGCCCGCCGCCAGTGAAGGCGCGCTATCAATATCCCCTTTGGATCTGTTGGCCCGGGATCCTCTGATCATGGCTTCGGCCGTGGGTAACGTGGAGGAAATGAGAGAGTTGGTTCAATTGGCCGCGGAAGGTAAGGTCAAAACGCACATCAGCCGCACGGCCAACCTTTCAGAACTCAATCAAGTTTTTGAGGAATTGGAAAAAGGGGCCTATCCCGGCCGGGCGTTGATAAACGATATGACAAAATAACCCTTATGGCACGTCTTCTGAAATTGTCAAAATATACTGTTTTTATAAATAATTTTTCTATTACTTCTGTCCCAACGTTGATTTTTCAACGGGGCTTAACTCTTTAGAAAAAAACCAAATATAAGTCAAGGTGTCATTTTTCGATTTAAAATTAATTTTTAAAGGTATTACCAACAAATTTAAAAAAAGTCGCTAAAAGGCTGTCTCTGTCATTCCAACGGAAGTCGGAATCCAGGAGTCTTAATAGGTTAGAAAATCCCTGGACCCCGGTTTTCCCCGGGGTGACAACTTTTTTTAGTCTATCCGTATTTAGTCCCCCGCATACCAGAATTTTTGAAGGACGCCCTTTGGATATTTGCATTTAAATAATCCTCAATGCTCTAACGCTTGTCGTGGATAAGCTTTCCCCTTTTTCCATATGGAAATACCCAGAGGTCGTTTTTGGAAATAAAAATATGCAAAGGGCGTCCTCATTAAACACTAATACAATTTTACACCCTCAACACCCCTGTAACTCTTGCGGCAACCTCTTCGAGGTCGGAGTCGTTGGGCTTACCCTGAATGTTACCGAGACGACCCACAAGGGACATATCTTTCATCCGTCCTTGTGAGGGGTATTCCCCAACGAAGTACCATTCGGCGACCACTTCGAATCCGAGATGATCGAATAACTGCCCCAGGTACTTCCCTGCCGGCAGGGCTTCGTTAATGCCGGTATGGGCCCCGCCGTAGGTACAGTACACCACGCATTTTTTCCCGGGGCGCCGGGGGGAAGCGGGTTTGATCTCTCCTTTACCGGAATAATGGCCGAGCCTGGCCACGATGAACTCCTGCATGGCCTTTCCAGGCAGCCACTGATAGACGCCGGACCCTATGAAGACGACATCATAACCAAGCAGATCGATGTCGATGTCTCCGGTGATCTTCACTTCATCGAACTCATGTCCCAAAGATTTTATGGTGGCGGTTATCCGGTCCGCCACTTTGGCCGTATTCCCGGTAGATGAAAAATAGAGATTTAGAATTTTCAACCTATTCTCCTTTCATTGGCTTGCCCGTGGAAAGGGAACAATTCGCCATTTGACTTATGTGCATAAAAGAAACTCGATTGGAAAAGGGAGCCAGACCCCTGGCCGTCAACGAATTATTTACAATCAGCTGTATTATGTCCAAAGGAATTGCCTGACCTCGATCAAGCGATGAAGGTTCCTATGGTCTTCCTCATACCATTTCTTCTCTAAAAGCCAATGCTTCTTCCGAGCCGTTTCATAGGCCGTATATTTCTTCCGGTCATAGTCGACGAGTTGAAAATTCTCACTTCCCGGTATTTTCTTCCATCTCAGGGGAGGTCTTTTTAATCCTTTCTGATCCAAAGGACTTTTACGGGCCGGCCGTTTCTGCTTCCACCAGCAATAAAGCAAGCAAATTTCCGTCCAGGCTTGCCGATGTTCCGAATCAAAGTTCCAATCCACTCTCTGATCCGGTTTTTCCTGTTCGACAAAATCGACAAGAATCTGAAAAACGGCATGAAGGAGGACATAATCCTTGTCACACCAGCCTTTTTCCAAGGTGTGGATTTTTAAAACCTTCATGCCGGGCCTTTCATGAAATAATTCAAGCAATAAGACGTGGTGGCTTTGGGCCAGTTCCGTTTAACGAAAATGAAAAAGTGGTAAATATGCCGCCTTTTGCCTCAACCTGTAAAAAAGTTATAATCGGTCTTTTCAGCCAAGTGCTTTTAATCCCTTCCGATCAATTAAATCGAGGAGCCTTTGGGCCGGTCCGCCTGGCCTTTTCTGTCCTTGTTCCCACTGTTGGACCGTTGTCTTACCTATTCCAAGAATGGCAGCAAAAACGCCCTGGCTGACATGGTTTGCAACCCGGATTCGTCGAATATCCTCGGGTTGAAATATCCGTTTGGGCGGCAGGCAAAGAGCATTAAGCTTACGCATGGTGATTTCGTCCATGGCGCCGGCCTTAAATAAGTCTCGTGCCATATCATGGGCAATATCTAAAATCTCAGTCATGGTATTGTATCTCCGTTATGGTTCCCTTCTTAATAAGGAAGATTACTTGCTCATTCGCAGATGAAATGAAACTTTCAGCAACCAACCTTAGTGCTTCCTTTTCTTTATCCGAGATAGTGGACCTGGCATTCTTTGCAAAAGCATATAGAAAAATAATTCGCTCAACATTTGGCTTTTTGTATCCCAATAGAATACGATAACCACTTCGTTTTCCGCTCCCTTCACGGGCCACCCTTTTTTTAAATAAATATCCGCCAAGATCAGCTTCTGCCTTCCCGGCCACAACCTCAACTGCTGCTCTATATAAAATGGAATCCGGAATATTTTCCTTATGGGCCCAACGGGCCACCCATTTGTTTTTGAAAATTATCATTTGGATAAATATATCACATAGTGAGTTACTTTGCAAATACTTTTTTATCTTCGAGTAGCTCAACCATACAGTTATTTCCAAAATAAGTAGTCCATGAAATGCATAAAGGGGAACATTCGTAAAAAAGGGGAGCAGGGGACACGTTGACTACGGGATTTACTAAATGAAAAAAACCATAATTACTATTGCTTCCTCAAGCCGATAAGGGGTATAAAATAAAAAAAATCCCGAGAAAGGCAGGACGTTATGGATAACATAAATATTATTTTCGACCATGTTCATCTCGTCAGCAAAGACCCCAAATCAACAACCTCCTGGTATGAGGAAAAACTTGGCGGAAGGGTGGTCAATACTTCCGAAGTCCGTGGGGCGCCTTCCATTGTTGTGGCCTTCAAAGGGGCTACTGTGATTATTCGCGGTCAAAGGACGGGAGAAGAGGTTAGGGATAAAAACGGAACAGAGTGGGGGACGGATCATTTCGGATTTCGCATTGAAGGGGAGTTCGACTTGTTTTGCGGGGAGTTAAAAAAGAATGGGGTAAAGTTCACACTCGATCCCATGGATTTCACCCCCACCGTACGGATTGCCTTTATCGAAGCCCCGGATGGTGTAAGCATAGAATTGGTTCATAGAAAAGGGTAGAGGCCTATTTCTTGGGGGGGTCATCGAACCAGTTTCGCAAAATGCGAGTAAAGTGAACGGCGTCCTTCCCATATCCGGATATAATCACAAACCATGTTTCAGAGAATTATACCATGATAAATTTTATTGAAGAGAGTCCGCTATTTCCTGTCGCCAATCCAAAAAGCATCGCTTTTTTCGGGGCGTCGAACAATTACACGACCATGGGAACCATCCAGTTAATGTCAATGAAGGAACTGGGTTATGAAGGACCTGTTTATCCCATTCATCCCAAGGAAACAAAAGTCCAGGGATACCGGGCTTATCAAAGCGTGATGGATCTTCCCGAAATTCCTGATTTGGCCATCATCGTCCTACCCACCCGCATTGTCTGTCAAGCCATGGATGAATGCGGCAAAAAAGGCATCAAGAGTGCGATAGTCGTTTCCGGCGGGTTTAGAGAAGTCGGCGAGGAAGGCGCCGGATTGGAAGAAGAGCTGAAAAGAACTGCCGACCGTTATGGCATCCGGTTCATTGGTCCGAACTGCATCGGCGTTGTCAACCCCCATCGGAAGCTCAACCCGACGCCCTTTACCTATGACGCTCAACCGGGATTTATAGGCATGGCCTCTCAAAGCGGTAGTTTTGTCACCCAGATGTTTGATTATCTGGGCACGATGGGGCTGGGATTCAGCTCGGCCTTCAGCGTCGGCAATGAAGCCAATATCGACATTGTCGATTGCCTGAATTATTTTGGTGCTTGTAAAAACACCAAAGTGATCGCCCTTTATATCGAAGGCATCCGACGAGGGAGGGCATTCATTGAAACGGCCAGGTCTATTGTGCCCCAAAAACCCATTGTGGCTCTTTATGTAGGTGGCACGGAGACCGGCAAACGGGCCGGGTTCTCGCACACCGGCGCCCTGTCCGGGCCGGATAATCTTTACAGTGGACTGTTCAGACAAAGCGGGGTAATCAGGGCGGGATCACTTGCGGAGCTGTTTGATTTCTGCTGGGCCTTGGGTAGCCTGCCGGCGCCGAAAGGGCGTCGTCTGGTCATCCAAACCAATTCGGGTGGACCTGGAGCTAATGCCGCCGACGCTGTAGGACGGGCGGGCCTGGAACTGACAAGTCTGTCAGAGACGACCAGGGAGAAACTGAAGCCTTTTTTCCCTCCTACGGCCAGCATCAATAATCCCGTGGACATGACCTTTTCCCGGAACCATTCGGACCTTTTCTCAATTATTCCTCAGACTCTTTTGGAAGATGAAAACGCAGACCTGCTGCTCATGTATTTTATGGCTCAAGGGCGCAGGACGACGCTGTTAATGGAGGCCATGGGCTTATCAGAAGAACAATCCATCCGGCAAAACAAGAAAATGATCAAAACCCAAGCCGAAGCTCTTATTCGGATACGCAATACCTGCGGCAAACCTATAGTCGGGTACACCTATGGCGCCCCTTCCGAGCCAATGCAGACAAAAATTATCGCCAATGGGATTCCCATTTTTCCCAGCCCGGAGAGAGCTGTCGCCGCTATCAATGCTTTGACAACCTATAACGAGTATATCAACAATTTCATCCGGTAAAATACACTCCTCGGTAATAAAGGATGATGGTCTTATAAACAACTTGTCTGCTTCTCTTAGGTCTCCGGAGAACGCTGGAGGCCAGGAACCGCAGCCAAGGGGACGAGGTATCCGGAGAATGAAAAACATGTCTGAAATAACCCTTTGGAAAAACCGAGGCGAAGAGGGCTGACCAGCGACGGCAAGGGGGGAAAATGGAAGAGCAAAGGCGGCAGACGGGGACTCAAGATTTACTCAGCGCTGAAATCGGACATGAAATGGAGCCGGTGGAGATGGTTATTACCGAGGAGATGGCCGAGAGGCATGCCTGGGCCAATGATGACTATAATCCGTGGTATCTGGAAAACTCGCCCTTCGGCGGCAGTATTATCTCACCGACCTTTCTGGCCTATGACACCGATATTATGCTTTGGAATTATTTTGCCCTTCCAGAAGGCTACGGGCTCTGGGCCAAACAGGAATTCGAATTCATCAACGCCCTTAAGGTCGGGAAACGGATCAGAATAACCGGCCGGATTTCCGATAAGATCCACAAGCGGGGCAGAGATCATATCACCTTTGAATTTCTAGTCATAGATGAGGACGGGCGGGAAATCGTCCGGATGAGAATGTCCCAGGCCTTTCCGTTACTCCCCGTCGGTGAAAAAGAATCCACTTAGGTAAAGGTAAAAAGAAAGATGGATACCATTCACCCAGACCCTACGGCCTTCAAGCCGATGGAAATCACCGCTGCCAGAGATATCGAAGTCGGCTATCAACTGGAACCGGTTGTCAAAAAAGTAACCCTGGACAAGATGCGCCTGTATCGGAGCCAGTGGCCGCGAATCAGGAATTGGCATAATGACTACACCATAGCTCAGAAATGGGGGGTCGATCAGCCCCTGGTCTTTGCCAGTCAGATCATGGAGTATTTCGGAGAACTGTTGGTTAAATTCTTCGGCCCGGGATATCTTGGCGGCACCCTTTCCCTGGCTATTATCCGGTCGGCCTGGCCGGATGACCTGTTAACCGTCAAGGGCACTGTCCGGGAGAAAAGGGGTGAGAGTGGTCCGATCAGATTGATATTGGATGTCTGGTGCGAAAACCAGGGCGGAGAAAAGGTTATGGTGGGAACGGCGAGTGGGCTCGTTCCCTAAAAAAAATAGGAATCTGGAGAAAAACTGGGGTAGGTTTACTGCCGCCTTTTTCCTCTTGACCCTGTTTTTTCCCTGCCCTATACTCTTAAAAAAAGCAAGGTCTTTTAAAAAATTGGAGATTGGGACCATGACTTCGTCTTTTGGTTTTATTCTCTTCTGCTTCAAAGGAATTGGTCCGCTTGGGATTTCCATAGCGGGCATCCCCCGCCCGGTTATCCCCTACACTCTGGTTGAATTGGCGAGAATGGATCAGATTATCCTTTTTCCCGGATCACCCTTTAGCTGTCCATAGGTTTACTCGGGTCTTCTTGATTGTTTATATAGGTTTTATTAAAAGTAAATTAATTCAGACTTATTTTACTGCCAGGGACCGGGGGGTGTAGTTTTTACCCTACTTTTGTTCTCTCCAGGCCAAGCTGTAACGTTCATGTTTTTTTAACCTTATCGTTAGGAGAAAGATATGACTGACCAGACCCTGTCTGCTATTAAAGTCCTGGACCTAAGCTGGTTTATTGCCGGCCCTTCCTGCACCAAGCTCTTGGCCGATTTCGGCGCTGATATCATCAAGATAGAAAGACCATCAATCGGAGATCCGGCCAGAAGCACTGGGCCGTTCTTAAATGACGACCCAAATCTGGAAAAAAGCCTGATTTTCTCCAACCTGAATATCAACAAGAGAAGTATTACTCTTGATCTTAAGTCGGCGTCCGGACAGGAAACCGTCAAAAAACTGGTCGGGGAGGCGGATATCCTTGTGGAGAGCTTCAGACCGGGGGTCATGAAAAGACTGGGGCTTGACTATGAAGTCCTTAAGACCATAAATCCGAATCTGATCATGACCAGCCTCTCCAATTTTGGACAAACAGGTCCCTACAGCGACTTCAAGGCCTCGGAACTGGTCTTAAGCGGCCTGGGAGCGGACATGTATTCCTGTGGTCTGCCGGGGCGTCATCCGCTTAAACTCGGGGGTAACTG
This sequence comes from uncultured delta proteobacterium, assembly GCA_963782435.1. Taxonomy (GTDB): domain Bacteria; phylum Desulfobacterota; class RBG-13-43-22; order RBG-13-43-22; family RBG-13-43-22; genus RBG-13-43-22. The sequence continues at coordinate 122,338 of CAWAKF010000048.1, read as the reverse complement.
CCTGCAGTACCTGGTGGGTCATATGGCGGCCTTAGCCACCCTGGCCGCCTATTGGTTACGGTTGAACAACGGTCCTGGTCAGCATCTCGACATCTCCATGCAGCAGGTATTAGCCGCTGACACCAACCATAAAATGACCAACCTGGTCTCCTTTGCCTATTCCGGGATGGCCCTGACGACCATTGGTTTGGGCCGGATAGATCCCCGGGATTTTGCCACATCCATCCATCCGACCGGTGTTTATCCATGTCTGGACGGCTATGTCCGAGCCTACGGCGGGTTAACCCACTGGGAACGTTTTCAGAAACTGTTCCCCCAATTCGAAGCATTCAAGTATCCGGAGGATATCCTTGATGTGGAAAACAATAAGCCTGAGGTGGACACGGCTTGGTATGAATGGTGTGCTGAACGGACCAAGCAGGAGATCATGGAAGCCTGCCAGTCGGTGAAGTATTGGGTCACGGCCATCAACACCCCCGGAGATTTTATCAACGACCCACAGATGAAGGCGCGAGGTTTCTGGGTGGAAGTTGATCATCCGGTGACGGGAAAACAGATCTACCCGGGGGATCCGCTTCATGCGGAATCAAGCCCCTGGCACGTCAGGAGACCGGCACCTCTCCTTGGTCAGCACAATCAAGAGATCCTGGATCCATTAGAAAAAAAATCCCTCAAAGCAGCTACTACCTCTGAAAAGACCAACCCATCAGATTTAGAAATATCAGGCCGACAAAGGCTGCCTCTTCAAGGCCTGAGGGTTGTGGATATGGGAGTCATTTGGGCCGGTCCGTCAACCGCCTGGCTTTTCGGTGCCCTCGGTGCTGAAGTTATCCACGTCGACAACCCCCACCATCAGCCGGATTATTCCCGTGGTTTTGCGATGTGGACACCCGAGTCCCAACTCGATCGACCCGATTCCGGGATGTATTTCCCGGAAGGCAACCCCGGAGCCCGGCCCTGGAACCGGCAGGTCTTTTATACCCGGGCCTTGTGGAACCGGCTCAGTTGTTGCATTGATGTGGATAAGCCCGAAGGCAAGGAGGTTTTTAAAAGGCTGATCAAGGCCAGTGATATCTTTGTTGAAAATAACGGGGCCACTGTCATGGAAAATCTGGGACTGGGTCATGATGAACTCCTGTCGATTAACCCTCGTCTCATCTGTCTTAACATGCCGGCCTGGGGCCGAAGCGGACCCTATAAGGATTATGTCGGGATAGGGGCGTTGCACCAGGCTATCAGCGGCGAGGACTGGATCAGGGGGTATGATGATGAGGATCACCCCTTTCACAATACGTTTCGCTATCCGATGGATTCCGCTTCCCCTCCCATGGCTGTTTTCGGGGCTATTATGGCCCTGGTTCAACGGTTAAAAACAGGAAAGGGCCAGTGGATCGATTTTGCCCAGATGCAGGCCATGGCCCACCATTTCGCGGAAATATATTTGGATGCCGCCTGGAACGGGAGAGACCAAAAAACTGTTGGAAATCGCCATCCCACAGCCGTCCAGGGGTGTTATCTCTGCCGGGGTCCTGAACCGACCGAGGAGACGGCCATGAACGGAGGGGAAAGATGGATCAATATCACCATAACCAATGATGAAGAATGGGAAGGTCTGTGCCGGGTCATGGGAAACCCCATCTGGACCAAGGATCCGAAATTCAGCAGTCAGGAAAACCGGTGGAAATACCATGATGAATTCGATGAGCACATTGAGGCATTCACCCAAAAACGCGATAACTTCGAATTGTTTTATGTGCTGCAGGACCATGGCGTGCCCGCCGGACCGGTTGAAGACTATAGGGATTCCCATATGGATCCCCAGCTGAACGCCCGGAATTTTTTCCGGACCATAACCGGGCCTGATATCGGAACCTACCGTTATGCGGCTTTCCCTTTTAATTTTCCAAAGACCCCTCTTCAGGTCACCCATCCGCCCTGCATGCTGGGAGAGGACAATGATTATGTTTATCGTAAAGTTATCGGCCTGTCAGAGGATGAAATAGCCGATCTGGAGGGAAAAAAGGTGATTGGCGATCTCCAATACGAATGGGCGGGACCGATGCCTGAATATTTTGCAAAAAAAGTAGCAGCAGGCTGATCCCCGGCGCAGAAGTTCGGAATATCCCCTTTATCTTTCTTCGCAGATGAACCATAGGGGAGTGGTTTGTCCAAACTCCACAGCCCCTATCCGGTTTGAAATACTCCCACCCCGGATCAAAACTCCTTGAATAAAGGTCATGGCAATCTTTTACGGATGTCGCCATTCTGTAAAATGGGTTCCACTGGTTTTATTAACTGATAAATAGTTTATGGAATCAACAACACCCGCCCCACTGCCTGACGGCTCTCGATATAAGTATGGGCCTCAGCCGCTTGGGATAAAGGAAACTTACGGGCAATGGGCACTTTGATAATACCGGCGGCGATATCTTCTAATAAATGATTGATCATTTTTTGCACCCGTTCGGTGGCGATCTCGGCCCCCAGATAAACGCCGGTCAGCGATTTATTACCCATAGGCAAGCCGCTGACATCGATCTTCCAGGAACCCCGTCCGGCCTGGCCGAAGGTAATAATCCGGCCCCGGAAAGCGGCGGCCTCGATGCTTTTCTGCAGAACCTTTCCGCCCACACCGTCGACCACCAGATCCACACCCTTATTGTCGGTCAATCTCCTGACCTCAGCCGCCAGATCTTTGTCCGAATAATTGATGCCTTCATCAAGACCATATTCTTTTAACCGTTCCAGGCGTTCGTTGCTGGATGCGGTAGCCAGGACCCTGGCCCCGGCCTGCTTGGCCAACTGTATGGCCGCGAGCCCCACACCGCCGGCCCCGGCCTGAATCAGAACGGTTTCTCCGGCCTTCAAGTGACCGAATTCAAACAGACAGTCATGGGCCGTACCAAAGGTCACCGGCACGCAGGCCGCTTCTTCAAAGGATACATTATCCGGTATAAGCCAGGAGGTGATCGCGGCCACGGCCCGCTTTTCGGCATGGGAGCCGAAGGGGCTCAAGGTGGTCACCCGTTGCCCTATATGGCGATCAGTCACTTTTTCTCCCACCTGACTGACCACACCGGCGGCATCATACCCTACGATGTGCGGGACACCAGGTATGGGCCCCCGGCCCGATTGAGCACATCCCCTCCCTCAATGGAGATGGCTTTAATATCGATGATAATATCCCGGGGACCACAGGCCGGGTCCGGAACCTCCTCGTATTTAAATACTGATGGTGCCCCTGTTTCATAGTATACGGCTGCTTTCATTGCTTCCTCCTCAATAATTTATTTTTTACGGATCAGGTACGGCGCGTCACCACCGGAATTCGGAGTGCGCTGGGATATCGGGTTCCGGTGTGGATTCTGTTCTGAGCCCCCTGGTGATAGCTTACATCATAAGCACGTCGGGCCGGCCGGCCTTGGGCATCGATGAACCCCCCTTCCCCTTCCACCGGTTGCACATCCACCCGGAAGCGATGCCCTGCAGAAATTCGGGCTGTAGCCGGCATCAGCTCCACCTTGATCTGAACGATCTCATTAGGTGATCCAAGCTGTTCCCGGTCGTTACGACGATGGGTATGCCAGGGACGGTCAACCGTAGAAAGAGCGGGATCAAGCTTCCTTTGAGAAACCTTCAGACACCCCCAGGTAACCGGGGCTTTCGACTTTCGCGCGTACACAGCATAGGGTACTTCAATACCGCCCGGTCCGATCACTCTTAGGGCCACATAAACATCCAGGTCAAAAGAGGTCGAAGAAACCCATAGGGTGGCCGTGAAGTGGCCGGCCAGTTCGAGGTCTTCGGTAAGAACATCGGAAAGGAAGGACACCCCGGACCGGGCATACCCCTCTGGTTCGATAACCTCAGCCGGGTAAGCAATTTGGGCCCCGGCCACCGGGGGTGAATCGGCCAGTTTCATATACGGTCTCACCGAATCGACCCCGCTCAAGGGATTCTTTACCCCGGCATCAAGATACAAATTCCGGTAATTAGTGCCGGGGATGGGCCAGGTCTCTTCGATACGCCATTCAAAGCCGCCTTGACTGGTCCGCATGATCATCCGGACCGGCTGTAACCTAGTTGTCTCGTCCTCATTTCCCTTAAGCCAATGGTCGAAAAAAGCAAACTGGTCTTCCAGACAATCCCGGTAAAGAAACGGAAAGTAATTGGCGTCCACCATGACCAGCCTTTTGTCGGGGGATAGGGATTGTTTAAAAGCCTCAAAACCGGCTCGAGCATGTAAGACCCCTGTTTGACTGACTGCCGTCAGGAAGGGAATGGTGATGCGGCTGAAATCGGCACTGAGTGGACCGTTTCCCTGGGGTCCGTAGAACTCGGGGTCATCAAAAGGATGGGCCAGCATGTCGTCGATCAGATTGACGGTCTCGGCTCCACAGGAGTTTCCCAAAAGATTTGCCCACCATTGGCGACGGTATCCTTCATTGAAGATCCCACCGGGATAGGAGAGGTCGCGGTATGAATCGGCATCCCCGGTCCAGGGTATCATGGCTTGCAGTGAAGGAGGCTGGAGGGAGGCAACGTTCCATTGGATGGTGGCCGCATAGGAGGCCCCATGCAGGCCGACCTTCCCGTTACCCCAGGTCTGAACCGCCGCCCATTCGATCACATCGAAATAATCTTCCGCTTCCTGTTTTGAAAAGGGATTCAGTTTTCCGGGCGTGCGTCCGACACCCCGGCAGTCGACCCGTAGCAGCACATAACCGCGTGGTACCCAGTCCATGGTATTGGCACTGACTACGTTTTCCGCGTATCGTAGAGACGGTCCCAGGCCCTTGCGGCGCTGTTGAAACCAGGCATCCTCCCGTTCCTCGCTGCGCTGATAATCCTCAGGGGAACAGATGGAACCTGTGCCGAAGGCCTTGCCGTACACACTTAAGCGAAGAATAACCGGATAGCGCCCCTCATCCAGGGGTTGATAGAGGTCCGCCAGGAGATAAGAGCCGTCTCTGAGGGGAGCTTTTATGTCCATGATCTTCTTGATGTTGGTCATACTGCGACGAAGATGGTTGCGGGATTCTTCGGCACTGCGCAGTCTTAAGCCCAACCGATCGAAGAGACTTCGCACCCCCGGATCGGCGCTGAAGACGGCTCCCTCCTGGTCAAAATCGATCCGGTCGGCCACCTGGTCGATTTCCGCCCTGACAGCCTGACTGATCACGATACCTTGGGATAGATCGGTTTCCGAGGCAAGACTATGCAGGAATCTCGCCCGGTTGATAACTCGATGATCCGTTAATGATAATGAAAGATCGTTAGAAACAGAGACCAGATCGGCAGGGGTGATCCGGTCTTTGGCTTCTGAAACACCCAAAGGCAGCCGTCCAATGCCCCAGGTGACTTTCTCGCCATCACGAAAGCGAAAAGCTCCGGCAGCCTTACTCATCCCTTTTACGGAAGGGGTACTGTAATCAACGCCGATCAACGGCCCGTCAATGAATCGGCCGACTCTGATTTGTGTGTCCTTCTCTTTAGGATTTTGTCCTTCTATCCGGCCTTCCGGTTTCTGCTTTGCAGTCATGTGGTGTTCCTATTTTCAGTCTTTTGGTCACAAATAACCGGCCCGGGATAGGATGGGAGGCTGTCCATTTTATTCTTTTCTTTTTTGGGAGACTTCGGCAGGACTCTTTTCTCCTTGACTCTCTTTTCCCATCCATTTTATATTCTTTTCAGACAAAAGCAACTTCCAATAACTTTTTTATTGAGGGGGAAAGATCATGAAAAGATTCGAAGGGAAGGTGGCCCTGGTCACCGGAGGCAATTCCGGCATCGGGAAGGCGACTGCACTGGCGTTTGCCAGGGAGGGGGCCAAGGTCGTTATTGCCGCCCGAAGAGAAAATCTTGGGCGTGAAGCAGTCCAGGAGATTAATACGGAAGGGGGCGAGGCTGTTTTCTTCAAGACAGATGTCTCCATCCCGGCTGAAGTTGAAAACCTGATTGGAAAGATAATCGATCATTATGGAAAACTGGATCTTGCTTTCAACAATGCCGGCGTGGGCGGCCCCATGACCCGTTTGGCCAGGCAGACGCTGGAAACCTGGGAGCAGGTCATCAATACCAATCTCAGGGGGGTTTGGCTCTGTATGAAATATGAGATAGAGCAAATGCTTAAGCTGGGAGGAGGGGCCATCGTTAACACGGCCTCCACGGCCGGAATCAGCGGGTCACCGGGGGCGGCCATCTACAGCGCCAGCAAGCACGGTGTTCTGGGCCTGACCAAATCAGCCGCGGCCGAATATGCCACCAAAAACATCCGGATAAACGCGGTCTGTCCGGGGCCGATCATGACCCCTATGTTGGAAGAAGGGTTTACAGAGAGACCGCCCATGCGGGAAGCCTACCTTTCAACGGTCCCTATGGGACGATTCGGTGTGCCGGAGGAAATCGCCGGGGCTGTTCTATGGCTCTGTTCCAATGAAGCCTCCTTTATGACCGGCTATTCCATTACCGTCGGCGGCGGCCAAACCATAACCCCTTAGGGATGAGTTTAGAAAATAGTTAATTAAAGAACAAGTAGGCGATGAAAATGGCGGCCAAGGCCCCGGCAAAATCGGCGATGAGCCCACAAGTCAGGGCATAGCGGGTTTTGCGGATACCGACTGAACCAAAGTAAACCGCAAGGATGTAAAAAGTGGTATCGGTCGCCCCCTGGAAGAGGCACGATAACCGACCGACAAAGGAATCGGCCCCGAATTGCTTCATGGCTTCCACCATCATGCCCCGGGCGCCGGACCCGCTTAAGGGTTTCATAAAGGCCGTCGGAAGGGCTTTTACGAATTCGGTATTGATCCCCATAGCCCCCACGAGGCCTGCGATCCCGTCCACTACATAGTCCATGGCCCCCGAGACCCGGAAGACCCCCACTGCCACCAGGATAGCTACCAAGTAAGGGATGATTTTAATGGAAATGGTGAAGCCGTCTTTGGCCCCTTCGATGAAGGCCTCATAGACATTCACCTTTTTAAAAAAAGCCAGGAGGATAAAAGAGGTGATGATGCCGAAAAGGATAATATTGGCCGAAACAGTGGAAAGGGTATTGATCCTGGCCTGGGGTATGGTGGAAAAATACCAGATGATGCCCGAAACCAGGAGAGTGAAAGTTCCCAGGTAAGCCAACACGACTTTATTGAACAGATTGATCCGCTGCATCAGGGCGACGGAAATCAGACCGGCCAGGGTGGAACAGAAAGTGGCCAGAAGAATAGGAAGAAATACATCGGAAGGGTCGGCGGCACCGAGTTGGGTACGGAAGACCATGATACTGACAGGAATCAAGGTCAGCCCTGAGGCATTCAGCACCAGGAACATGATCATGGCGTTGGAGGCAGTGTCTTTTTCCGGATTGATTTCCTGAAGCTGGGTCATGGCCTTCAACCCCAGCGGAGTGGCCGCGTTATCCAGCCCCAACAGGTTGGCGGCAATATTCATCATAATCGACCCGGCGGCGGGATGATCCTTTGGGATTTCGGGAAACAGACGCCGGAAAAGGGGCCCCACGGCCCTGGACATCAAGGTAACGATCCCGCCTCGTTCTCCTACCCGCATCAGCCCCATCCACAGGGTCATCACACCGGTGAGGCCCAGAGAGATTTCAAAGCCGGTTCGGGCCATCTCAAAAGTACTGTTCATCATGGCCGAAAATATTCCGGTATCCCCGAAAACGAAAAGCCGGAACAGACCCAGGAAAAAGGCGACGACAAAAAAGGCTATCCAGATATAATTCAGGACCATGAAAACAATTTGCCTGAACCGGTCCCTGAAGGCAACGGAAAAGATAAATCCCTTTTGAATTCATTTTGTTATCTTTAAAAAAAGGAAAAACGTCAGAGCCAAAGATATTACATTTTTTTGAATTTTCTAAAGAAATTCTAAAAAAATACTGATAATATATAATAAAGTTGAAAAAATACACCAAGGGAGGATATGCCATGGGAACCGATAATGTTGTTTTTTTGGAAATGATCGAATGGTTTGACGAAACCGGTCGTGAACTGGTTCATCGTATTCCGGAAAAAGGTTCCGGTGAAATTAAATACGGGGCCCAGTTAGTAGTTCGGGAAAGCCAGGCCGGGGTCTTTTTCTACAATGGTCGGGCCTATGACGCCTTCGGTCCGGGAAGACACACCCTGGAGACCTGGAACATCCCCATCCTGACCAAGATCCTGAGCCTTCCCTGGGGATTCACCAGCCCCTTGCGGGCCGAAGTCTACATGGTCAACATGAAAAACTTCATTGACCTTAAATGGGGAACCAGGGACCCGGTGGCCTTTAAAGATTCGGAACTGGGCTTGATCCGGCTCCGGGCCTACGGGGTTTTTAACTTGAAGGTCATCCAGCCGGTACTCTTCGTCAACAGCCTGGTGGGAACCCAGGGAATTTATACCACCGAAGAAATCGAAGAATACTTGAGCCGGGTCATCGTTTCCCGGTTGAATGACCAATTGGGCCAAAACCTGGATACCCTGCTCAAACTCCCCAGCCGCTATGAGGAACTTTCACAGGGACTGCAAAAAAGGTTGGAAGAGGATTTTTCCCATTTCGGACTGGCCTTAACCAACCTCTATATTGTTTCCATCACCCCCCCCGAAGAAGTGCAAAAGGCCATTGACGACCAAAGCCGCCTGGCGGTCTTGACCGACCTGAATGGGCTGGTCAAGATGAAGGCGGCCATGGCCATGGAAAAGGCGGCGGGGTCCACCGGGGAAGCCGGGGCCGGCATGGGCATGGGGCTTGGGTTTATGATGCCCGCCCTTTTTGCCGATCAACTAAGAAAAGCGGACAAAGATAACACAGGAACCCCCGCCCTCTTCTGCTCGGAATGCCAACATCCAATCACCGGGGAAAGCCGCTTCTGTCCGTCCTGCGGTCATCAAATCGTGGTCTTTGACCAATGTCCGGAATGCGGGAAAAATTTGCCTCCCAAGGCGAAGTTCTGTCCCCGTTGCGGCCAAGCGGTGCAGGAGAAAAAACCGACACCCCCATGTCCCCATTGCGGAACCGAAAATCTTGCCGGTTCGGTTTTTTGTAATCAATGCGGTGAAAAACTTAATGCCTGATTCCTGGGCAATAGAACTTCAATGCCCTCAATGCGGGGCCCCGGTGACCATGGAAGAGGCCGACCGGATACTGGCCTGCGCTTTTTGCCGGGTACGGTTGATCATGATCCATCCCGGATATCCACAGTATTACCTGGATCCCTATCTGGAGAATGAAAACAAGCCGTTCAGGAACTGCTCTATATCCCCTATTGGCGAATCAGGGGAATGGTCTTTTCCGGTCTCCAGCCCTTAGGTAAAGACCGGTTCGTTGATACCTCCTTTCTTGCAGCCAAGACGCCGGTTATGCCCCCCCATCTGGGTTTGCAAGCCAGGGCCTTCAAATTGCGGCTTCTCTCTTTCGCCAAAAAGGGGAGGTTCCTTCAACCCCAATTCCCCCTGGAGAATTTTTTATCACAATTAACAGATGAACAAGTCACTTCTTCCGATCTGCAGGAATTGGGAATCCCCGTTCAGTTTCGACAGGCTTTTGTCGGGGAGACTATCAGTTTGGTTTATACTCCCATTTTTTTCAAAGCAGGGGCTGTCTATGACGGACTGGGGGATCGGCAATTGGGCTGGGCCAGGGAGTCCGATTTCGAGATAATACCAGCCTCCGGCCCGGAGGAACTCCGGCAGGTGCGTTTTCTTCCGGTGATTTGTCCCTACTGCGGTGCGGACCTTCAGGGGGAAAAAGATACCCGGGTCCTGCTCTGTCGAAATTGTGATCGGACCTGGGATTACTCTCGGGATAAATTGAAACAAACCGAATTCGGAATCATGAAGGGCAAGGCTGAAGGCTCCCCATTTTTCCTGCCCTTTTGGCGGATCAGGACACGAATCACCGGATGGCACCGTCACATTCAACGTCCTCTTACCCGCTCAGCCCTGGGTCCCGGACTATCATCAGCCAAGGAAAGCCAAGCAGAGAATTCTTATTGGCTGCCGGCCTTTAAGCTTTCCCCCTCGGTGTTCCTTACAGTTTCCAAGGCAGCCAGCCTCCGGCAACCCCTTGAATATTCGCTACTCGAGACCCTGCCAAAAGGTCAATACTATCCGGTAACCTTGTCCTGGGAGCAGGCCGTAGAAGGTTTGAATGCCGTCATCGCCGATTTTTTAAAAACCCGTCCTCTCCCAAAGGCCCTTTCTGTAACGATCGAACCTTTGGACCATCAACTGATCTTTATCCCTTTTCATCTTCAGGGTAACGAATTGGTTCAGGAAATCATGTCCGTGGGCATCAGCCGAACGGCCTTGCATTTCGGAAGATTTTTGTAATCAATTCGATTCTCTTATCAAGCAATATTTCCCGGCCGCCCTATCTTTTGGACCTTTAGAGTAGCATTATATTCCTGGAATTCATAATTTGGAGAATGCGCTTGAACTATACAATCAAGTTGGCTGTAGAATATATTTTAGGTATACTGTCGTCGGGTAGACAGCCCTGATGAAATACTACAAAGCTAATCCTCTATCCTTTTGCCCCAGGTCCTGACAAAGGGGTGCTTTCTTAAGCTGCTATTGTAAGAAAGGGAAGATGGCCCTGTTCTCATGTCCAAATCTGAACGGAAAGGTTGATTTAATCAAAGAAAGAGAAAGGCACATAGCCGAAAATCATCCTGACCTGCTACCGGATAATCGAAGGTACATTGCCATCACTTTGTCGGACCCGGATCAAGTAAGGCACAGTTCGAGGTTTGAAAACGCTTTGTTATTCTCGCGTTGGTTTAAAGAGCTTCATGATGGGAAATATATTATAGTTGTCGTTGTTACTGATTCGGGATCAAAAAAAAGAAGAAATTGGATCATTACTGCCTATATGGCCAGAAAACTGGCCGGAGGGGAACTGGAATGGAAACGAAGCTGAGTTTTAAATATGACCGAGAAGGGGATATTCTCTATATTAATAAAAGAGCGCCTTACCCCGAACAAGAATCGGAAGAATTAGAAGATGAGATTATTGCCCGCCTAAATCCGAAAACCAATGAAATTGAAAATCTCGAAATACTGTTTTTCTCAACCCGCCTTTTACGGAGTGATACCTTTGAACTGCCGGTGTCGGCCCATTTTCATCTTGGGGAAAAATCTCCCTCCTTGCGTAAGTCCTCAAAGGGTTCTGAAAACGGGGTTCATCTAAAATAAAAAAGGCGAGGTTGATTTCACAAACCTACCTTTTTTAATGCTGAAAATGAAGTAGAACTTACCTCTTCAATTTCCTCCGCAGTCCCAGAAGACATACTAATCCGGTGCCCAGAAGTAGCATAGTCACTTCACTTCTGAATTGAGTTGGATAACTTCGTTTGATTTATGCCGGAGTAATTCAAGTTATTATAGGATGTCCCCAAAAAACGGACTTTCGTCGACTTTTCACGAAGCCATCGCCCTGAGCTTTTTTAGCTTTCGGATATTAATGGCGTCCCAGTTTTTCCCCCCTTTTTCCCCTTTGGGGGTTTCCAGGATAAAGGGGATGCCGTCTCAGTCGCGGATCGTTTAAAAGACGCTGAAAAGCGGCCAGGCCTAACAGACCAAGGCCGATGTGTTGGTGACGATCTACCTTGGAGCCCAGAGGAGTCTTGGAATCATTGGCATGGATGCATTTTATGCGGTTCAAACCAATGAGCTTTTGAAAAGAGAGGAAGAAGGCCTGATAAGTCTGGGGATCGGTGATATTAAATCCGGCTGCATGGATATGGCAGGTATCTAAGCAAATCCCCAGTCTCTTGGGGTTGCGGCTTTGGCTGATGATATCCCTTAGTTGTTCCAAACGGCAACCCAGTTGAGTTCCGGAGCCGACCATAGTTTCCAAAAGGATTTTGACTTCCGGAACATCGGCTTTAGTCAAGGCCCGGTCAATACCCTGGCTGATCCATTGAATCCCTTTTTTTTCTCCGGCTTCCCGGTGGCTTCCTGGATGGAGGACCAGGAATTCGATGCCCAGACGGGCCGAGCGGACCATTTCCAAAGCCAGGGTCAGGATGGACCGGTTTCTTTGGTCTCTCTCCGGGGAAGCCAGATTCAACAGATAAGAGGCATGGGCCACCACCGGACCGATTCCTGTCCTTTCCCTTTCGTCATTAAAATTTGCTGCTTCTTCCAGGGATAATTCCCCGGCTTGCCACTGGACATTGGGCTTGACAAAGATCTGGAGACATTCTCCCCCCACAGCCCGGATTCGTTGAAAGACTTTAGCCGGGCCGCCGGCAATGGACATATGGGCACCGATAGGGTTCATCAGGAATTCCAGTTCATAGTTATTGGGACAAAAATTCGGAAAATATTAACACAAAATCTATTTATTACTTTTTTGCCACAAGCCCACATAGGCAAAACCGGACAAAGGCCTATCTCTCACAGAGCTCTCAGAGCTCGCAGAGACAACTTTATTTATTGATTGCCGGTGAGGGGCCGGCAATCAATAACCAGCCTTCGCCCCCGAGGGTAGCAGTGTCAGGTAAATCGGCCCACTCAACGATTTATCTGAAAAAGAAACCCCTCTTTGAGAACTCTGAGAGCTCGAGTGACCTTAAGGGAATGGGCGAGAGGAAAAAGTGGCGCCCGAAGGGCCTGACCGGTAAAGATGGCGGCAAAGTCACCACCATCTTGTCCAGCCTTTGTCCGTGGCAAAAAAAAGAAATTGCTGTGCTTTTTTCAAAAAACTAAATTGATACGATAAATCTATTGGAAGTCCTTATTTATCCGCTTCTACCAGGGTCTTGGATTCCCCCAAAACCCAGGAAAGATAAAGGCCCCCCATAACGGAAAAACTGGATTTCAGCAGAGGACTTTCGGAAAAGGCGGTTCCCTGCAAACTCTCCCCCCTTACAAAAATTCCCATAACGAGTTTTTTAAATTGTTTGCCGAGGAAAAGGGTGCATTGCATCCCCCCGTACCCCCCCTTAGCCGAATAGGCCGGCCTTTCGGGGGTGGCATAGGGCTGTTCCACCTGAAAGTAATAATTATGATAAGACTCATCGCCGAAGACAGGGCCAAGACTCAAGCCGAAATCCCATCCCTTCTTCCCGATATTGAGCAGGTCAAGGTTCAGACGGGGGCTGAAGTTCCACCCGACGGCATTCAATGATTTAAAATCAGTGCTCATAACGGCCCGGACCGGGAAGGTTAAAGTCATCTTGTATTCCGAAGTCTTATCCTCGGCCAAAAGAACCTGCAATTCAGGGCCTACTTCAAAGGTGGGGTCAAGATCGGGCATGCCTTGCCGGGCTTTGTTTTTTGAACTATCAACCGGCGCGGACCCGTAAAAACTCATGGCCAGTTGCAGGCGATTGGTCTTAAAAAGCAAACCGCTGATCTGTTCCCGATCAATTTTCAGGATATCTCCCCGGTAAACCAGGTAAGGTATGGGCAAAAGGTACCATCTGGATTCATCGGACCCGCGATAATCAGGCAGGAGTAAAGCAGTGCCGCCCAGGCCGGCCTCCCAAAGCGGGAGCTGTTTTCCCAGGACCGGGGTGGGATGGATACTTGCACAGACAAGGATCAGGATAAGGATTACAACGTAATGTTTAATCATGTTGACAGCGATCATAAAAGAAAAACGGCCCCAGGGCAACAGGATAATTTTAAATGCTGCTTTCTCCTTGAACCCTTAAGGATTTTATCTTATACTCTTTTCCCAACAGGCTGTCAGCAATAGAGTAATCGACTGAGCTTTATCATGGAAAAACCTCAATTTGAATCTTTGGAGCAAATGGCCGAGGCCACGGCCGCGGCCTTATCACAGGCCTGTGCCCATTCCGCTTTTGAGCTGTTTCAAAATACATCCTTCAGGCGGAAGGCCGGGTTCGAAAAAATAAACCAACCGGAGCAGGACAGAATCTTTAATGAACTGGTTGTTGCCCACCTCGTTCTCATCATGCTCATCCTCGAGGCCCCGGATCTCCGGGTTGCCCCCGACTTCCACGGGTATCTCAAGCAACTGAACCAACAAATCCCCAAGGCCTACGTGGATCATTTAAGGACATTGGATGTAGAGGCCGAGTATCTCAAAGACTGGGAAAAGCTTATTTCTTTACGTTATGAGGAATACGCCCGGGACCGGCACGATGTGCGGGCGGCGGCCATGCAACTGGAATCTGCAGAGAAACCCCTGGATCTGGAGAATCTCTCAAAGATTCAAATGCTCCTTCCGGTTCAGGCGGTGGCCATCGGCTGTCATCACCATATTTGTCGGGGAGACACCCAGGGGCGGGACGATCTGTTCAAGGTACTGCTGGAATCGCTGTCGCAGTTCTATGTCCAATTTCGAGTTCGCTTTGAGGGCGGTAAAATCACCCCACTGACCAAGGCAAAGGTCGCTTTGAAACAAGCGATCCGCCGGAAAAGGAAGAAAAGGAAAAAATAGACGCTCTCCCTATCTTCTTATCTTTCCATGCTGTGACAAGTTGCCTTGACTTGAAAAAGGAAGCTATTTAAAATAATGGCTCATCTCCAAAAGAGTTGGCGATGAGCGAAGGGTTCAAGGCCTGCGGGCATGCAGGAAGGTTTCAAGGGGTCGAGGGAAATGCGGAAGAATTACAAACGGAAAGAAATACTTATGAATTACCTTAAAGCGGTCTTTTGGGATTATCCGCAGTTCACAGAAGAGGATGCAGTAAAATCATCTTTAAAAGACAATAAAGGTACCAGTTTTTATCTTTGGATCATGAGCAGATTTCTGGAACATGGCCGGGTGGTGGATAGCTTCAAATTTTTTAAGCTTCAAGAAATTGCTGAATTTTTGCCTAATCTTCAGTCCGACTTCGCACATTCAGAAAAAATGGAAAAGGGTGATAGAAATTTATGAGAACCCTTCAGGAAAATAGGGGATGCGGTTCAAGAAACACCTTTTTAAGTGGACAGATACTATCCTCGTTGATTTATCCTGATTACAATAGGAGGGCAATCGGCTCTGATCGAGGCCTTAACTGAGTTACCCTGACCCAAGAGTAAAAGGTTTGTCGAATATTTTTGTCTGACGTAATTCCCATCGGCAGGGTTTAATTTCTTCAAGCCAATCAAAATATCGCTCAAGATCATGTTCTTCTTCAGGGTCCAATTGTTTTAAATGAAAAGCCTGCGCCGCTTTATGATCCCAGTGAAATTGAAGATTGTCGATTTTACTCTCCCGCAATTTCACGATAATAATCCTCCAACCCATATTTCCTGAAATATCTTTGAATATGATCCTTATTAACCTGTGTAATCCGTAAAATTTCCTTAATATCCGCTAACTCCTTATACTTTCTATCGGGATCATTCTGGATTGCGAATAATTTTAGGGCAATCAAATGTTCAGGGCCAACGACAGGCAGATCAGTATTTTCAAAAAAAGTTTTTTTTTGAGTTGATCCAAAAATAATATCGGCTGTTGCTCCGTCAATATAAACAAAATCAATTCTTGCTGAGTCAATGGAATGCAGATGATTGGAAAACCCCTTCGATCGGTTTAGAGTCTCGAAGCCGAGAGACTCCAGATATCCAATTATCCGGTCTTGATACTCAAATCTGGTGATAAAATCGATATCTCGAGTGGCCCGGGTGTATCCATATGCGTAAAGGGCAAAGGCACCGATAACCGCAAAGTCAAGTCGATCACGATTAAAAAAGTCCGTTAATAGTTTAAACTGGCTCTTTAAAGTCATTATTAAGAAAAACCAAATCCCGGGTTATTGGACCATTGAAGTATAAGATACATCAAATAAAGGGTCAAGGTGAAAACAGGTGAAAGGAAATAATCCTTGATCATTTAAATAAAATATGCAAAAATAAATCCTATCCAACCTGATAATATCATGATAATATCAATAGGTTAATTTATTAAACAAATAAATCCTTCCGCTTGATGGCCCAAATGACCGATCCCCCAAACAACCGGCAACTTCAGTTGGCCTTTGAATATATCCAGCACACAGGCCGGAACGTATTTCTGACCGGGAAGGCCGGAACGGGGAAAACCACCTTTTTACATACTATGAAAACGAATTCTCCCAAAAGGATGATCGTGGTGGCACCCACGGGGGTGGCGGCCATCAATGCCGGCGGGGTTACCATTCACTCCTTCTTCCAATTGCCCTTCGGCCCCCGCATACCGGATATGGAATCCGGCAGCGATAAGCCGGCAGGCCATTACCGCTTCAGCCGGCAAAAGATAGACATCATCCGCAGTCTCGACCTGCTGGTTATCGACGAGGTCAGCATGGTACGCGCCGACCTGCTGGACGGCATTGATGCAGTCCTGCGCCGCTTTCGCAGCGGCGCCCGGCCGTTTGGCGGAGTGCAACTGTTGATGATCGGCGATTTGCAGCAACTGGCCCCGGTGGTCAAAGAAGACGAATGGGAAATCCTGCGCAACCATTACCAAACCATGTTTTTTTTCAGCAGCCAGGCCCTGGCCCGGACCAGCTTTGTGAGCATCGAACTACAGCATATCTATCGGCAAAGCGATGCGCGGTTTATCGACCTGCTGGCCAAAGTCAGGGAAAATCGGATGGAAGAGGCCGATCTGATCGTCCTGAATAAACGCTGCAATCCGGCCCTGGCCCAGGCAACCCCTGACGGCATCATTACCCTGACCACCCACAATTTTCAGGCTCAGAAAATAAATGAGGCCCGGCTGGCCGCATTGCCCGGGAAGGAGAAACGGTTCGAGGCCCGGGTGGAAGGGGATTTCCCCCCTTATGCCTTTCCGACCGCATCCGAACTGGTGCTCAAGCCCGGGGCCCAGGTGATGTTCGTCAAAAACGACAGCTCTCATGAAAAGTTGTTTTTCAACGGCAAGATCGGCCGGCTACAACGAATCACCGAAGATGGACTTATTGTCGAGTGCCCCGGTGATTCTAAACCGATCTTGGTTGAACCGGCCGAATGGAAAAACATCAAATACAACCTGAATGAAACAACCCATACGATTGAAGAAAGTGAATCGGGCAAATTCATTCAGTTTCCCCTGAAACTGGCCTGGGCCATCACCATTCATAAGAGCCAGGGGCTTACCTTTGATAAGGTCATCATTGATGCCCGGGCCGCCTTTGCCGACGGCCAGGTCTATGTGGCCCTGAGCCGCTGCCGGTCCCTCGAAGGACTGGTGCTCAGCACCCCGATCGAAAACCGCAGCATCAAAAGCAGCCCCGTTGTCGGGGAATTCACCCGCAACCTCGAACAAAATACTCCGGATCAAGAACAACTCCAGGAGGCCAAGCGGGATTATCAGATAATGCTTCTTGATGAGCTGTTCGATTTTTCAAGACTGTTGCGTTGCCTGTTATCCTGCCTGAAAATCGCCAACGAGTTCAAAACCATCTTGGCGGGGGTCACCCCTGCCTTTTTCGGGAATATTATTGATGCCGTAAGGGCAGAGATAACCGGAGTCGCCGACAAGTTTACCCTCCAGCGCGGGCAGATCATCACAGAGGCTGCCGACCTGGAAACCACACCACTGCTTCAGGAACGGGTGGGCAAGGCTGCTGATTATTTTTTAGATAAAATTGAAGCACTGGTAACCGGACCCCTGCAGGCTCTTTCAGTTGAAACCGACAATCGTGAAGCACGCCAGGCCCTGCAAAAGGCCCTGGAGGCCGTGCTCAAGGAAGCGGGCGGTAAGCTTTACTGCCTCAATGCCTGCCGATCAGGCATCGTGTTTGCCGATTTCCTCAAAGTGCGAGCCCAGTCCCTGTTTCAGGGACCGACGGCCAAACCGACCCCTCGGAAAGAAAATCCGGGGGGTGGCAACCGAAACTTTCACCCACCCTGACCTTTTCGACAGACTTAAACGATGGCGCGCAGCCAAGGCTAAGAAAACAGGACAGCCGGCATTTTGGGTGCTGCATAACACGGCCCTGGCCGAAATTTCCGAAAGGCTGCCGGCCACCAGGGAAGAACTGGGTGTCATCAAGGGCTTGAAAGGCAAGAAAGGTAAAAGCCTGGGGCCGGAAATCCTGCAAATGGTTGATCAATACCGGTCAGAGCACCATCTGCCTGCACCGCAAGCGTTTCAGGTCAACGAGGACGATAAATCCGCAGAGATAAAAACCCAAAAAAACAAAAACCAAAGAAGAATCCCTGAGATTGATTCTTGAAGGAAAAAGCCCTGTTGAAGTGGCCGCGTTACGGGGCCTGACCCTGACGACTATCGAAGGCCATCTGGCCCATTTTGTCGGCACCGGAATACTGAGTTTGGACCGGCTGATGGAACCGGAAAAGGCGGCTCGGATTGCCGCCTATTTTCAGAGCAATCCCTACCAGGGGCTGACTCCGGCCAAAGAAATCCTGGGCGAAAACGTATCCTACGGCGAACTGCGGTTCGTCTTGAAGGATCTTGAGCGACGGGGAAAACTCAAAACCGGCTTTTAGATTCAAATACTCTATGATTTATCTCTCATTTGAGCCTCTTGCAAAAGTCCAGCGATGTCATTCCGGCGAAAGCCGGAATCCAGTCTTTTCAATGCATTCTGGACACCGGCTTTCGCCGGTGTGACGAAATTTTAGAGATTTGAAAGAACCTCATTTTTTTTATAATACGCGATAAACAGTCTTTGGTCGGACGATAACGGATAAAAACAAAAAGCGATACTCCATTCCGGATAAAGTTAATCCAGCATCCAGTATCCGGTATCATTTTTGGGGGATTGGAATTAAGAACTAAATTTCAAATATCTTTGGTTAGCATTTTAAATAAGGACCACACCCAAAATGAATCCTATCTCGACCATAAAAGTAATCAGCATTGATTTATTCCGAACCCTGGTCAAAGTGGATGAAAACCGTGAATTTATCTGGCGGACTTTCCTGGGTGAAAATTATGATGATAAAATGGCTCAAGGGTATTGGGACAGGGCCACGGCAATTCTACTCAACACACTGGATGGAGCGGCTGCCAACTTAGACCCTTTCAAAAACATTCGGGATATTTTTATTGAAAGTTATGCCCTGCTTTTTGAAGAAATCAATTTCCAGTATGACCCCCGTGCAGCGGCGGAGACCTTGTTTCAAGGGCATAAATTAGATCAACTGTTTGATGATACCCGCCCTTTTTTACAAGCTGTCGGGAATCGATATCCTGTTTGCCTGTCCACGGATTGCGATAGCGAGATGCTGGAGGGTATTGAGAAGATTTATGAGTTCGATAAAATATTCATCTCCGAACAAATGAGAGCTTATAAAGGGCACCCCCTCTTTTTCACCCAGGTACTTGAACATTACCGGATCAGACCTGAGAATATATTACACATCGGAGATTCCAAAGCAGACATTTTGACCCCGAAACAATTAGGCCTCCAAACCTGCTGGTTGAACCGTTCCGAAGAACAATGGAAACATGAGATCCAGCCGGATTTCGAAGTAAACTCCTTGCTGGATATTTTAGAGATTCTGGACATATAAATGGAAAAATTTCTCAGATCAACCGAATTGATTGACTGGAAACAGCCGTATGTTTCCAGTCAGGCACAGGAGCTTTCTGCCGGGATTTCAGACCCGGTCAGCATTACCCGGAATTGCTTCGAGTGGGTACGGGATGTTATCAAACATTCTCATGACTACGGTTTAAGCCCTGTGACCTGTGCGGCTTCAGAGGTGCTCCGGGTGGGCAGTGGATATTGTTATGGGAAAAGTCATCTTCTTGCCGCTCTGTTACGTGCCAACGGCCTTCCCGCCGGATTTTGCTATCAACGGTTGAGCCGGGATGATAATGGGCCCCCCTATTGTCTGCATGGGTTGAATGCCGTTCTCCTGCCGACCTTCGGCTGGTATCGGCTTGATCCCCGAGGTAATCGGGAAGGGGTAAACGCCCAGTTTTCCCCGCCTGTAGAGAAATTGGCCTTTTCCCTCCGATTTCCCGGTGAAGGCGATTTGCCGGAGATATGGCCGGATCCCCTGCCGGTGGTAATTGAAGCCCTCCGGTCACACTCAACCACAGAGACACTTTGGAATCATCTTCCGGATATTGAATTGTGGAAATGGTAGAAGGGCCTCTCGATACATGTCGAAGAAATTACTCTATATCGTTTTGAGCTCCCTAATATTTAGACTGATTTGAAAATAGTCCCGGTTTTCAGTATAGGCTTTACTTTTAATAGCGTTGATGCTATTTTTTCTAAATTATAGTTAGAAATACCGTGGGTTTTCGGAAATAACGTAAACGACCTCAAGACCCAAAAGCGAAGAACAAATAAAAAGCCTTCAACCCTAAAGAAAATCTCCCTCCACAGGTTAAAATGACCATTCAAAAGTCTTTACATCCCTATATTATCGAGGTTATTCAACGAGCTCTGACCGAAGACATTGGACCTGGTGATGCCACTACCGATAGTATTGTTCCAGCCGATGCCCGAATGCAGGGCCGGATTATCGCTAAACAAGATGGAATTATCGCAGGGCTGGATGTGGCCAAGGCAGTTTACCAGATGATGGACTCGGATGTAGAATTTTGTCCCCAAATGGGCGAAGGCGCCCGGGTGGAGAACCGTCAGGTGCTGGCCCTTGTCTCGGGGCGAGCCCGCAGCCTTTTGACCGCCGAACGGACCGCTCTTAACCTCCTGGGACGGATCTCCGGGATCGCAACACTGACTCGTCAATTTGTGAACGCAGTGGCCGGGACAAAGGCTGTCATTCTTGACACGCGAAAAACCGCCCCCGGTTTGCGCATGGTTGATAAGCTGGCTGTTCAACGGGGCGGAGGAGAGAACCATCGTATCGGTCTGTACGATATGATCCTTATCAAAGATAACCATATAGACTTTGCCGGGTCCATCACCGAAGCGGTAAAGCGGGCCCCGATCCGCTCACACGGAGCTGGCGATCGAGGTGGAGGCGCGCTCTCTGGAAGATGTCCGCGAGGCTTTAAAAATGCAGGTCGAACGAATCCTGCTTGACAACATGACACCCGAGAAACTGGCCGATGCCGTCCGCCTGAGCGCAGACCGGGCTAAACTGGAAGCCAGTGGCAATGTAACCCTTTCAACCGTCCGCCGGATTGCCGAGACGGGAGTGGATTTCATCTCCGCGGGTGCGCTGACCCATTCGCCCGAGGTATTTGACGTATCCTTTGAGTATTTGTCATAAATTTATGACCGACTCTTTCCGGAATATTAATTAAGGATATTTATGAAAACAACAGATGTAGTCATCATCGGCTCGGGAATAGCCGGAGCCACGGCCGCCCTGAACCTGGCCCGAAACCCCCAACGGCATATCATCCTGATTAACCGTGCCCCTGACCCCTGTGAATCCAATTCGCGTTACGCTCAAGGCGGGATTATCGGGCGTGGACCGGGAGACTCCCCGGATCTGTTGGTGGAAGACATTCTGGCCGCAGGGGCCGGCGCCTCCCTGCCGCGAGCAGCAAGCATCCTGGCCGAAGAGGGACCTGGTCTTTTAAAGGAAGTCCTGGTTGAAACAGCGAAAGTCCATTTTGATGAACATGGGAATGGGGAACCGGATTGGGGACAAGAAGGGCCCATTCCCGTCGACGTATTTTGCATGTCGGCGATGGAACGGGGCAGGCGATCATTTCAGCCCTGCTGCAGGTTGTTAGTCAACAGCCCAACATCGAATTGATAACCGAGGCAACCGCTGTGGACTTGATCACTTATCCCCACCACTCCCGGGACCCACTGGCGTCCTATGAGCCGGTTACCTGCCATGGTGTTTATGTTTTCGACCGCAAAGGAAAAGCCGTTCACCGGACTTTGGCCGGGTTCACCCTTTTGGCCACCGGCGGTATCGGGCGTCTTTATCAAAACACTACCAATCCATCCGGCGCCAGAGGAGACGGGCTGGCCATGGCCAATCGCGCCGGGGCGCGTATGCTTAACACCGAGTATGTCCAATTTCACCCTACGGCACTGGCCGTTCCGGGGGCGGAGGGTTTTCTCATCAGTGAAGCCTTGCGGGGTGAAGGGGGGGTATTGCTAAGTCCCGACGGAAGGCCCTTCATGGAAGCCTATTCCCCCGAATGGAAAGATCTGGCTCCGCGGGATGTGGTAGCGCGGGCCATCCATACGGAAATGGAAACCCACGGCTATTCTTATGTCCTTCTTGATATCGCCTCGCATATGCCGGGCGAGGAAATCAAAGCCCGATTTCCTAATATTTATTATGAATGCCTGCGGGTTGGGCTTGATATTACCAAGGAACCGATTCCCGTGGTCCCGGCGGCCCATTATTTTTGTGGGGGGGTGGCCGTCGATGAATGGGGCCGGACCAGCATCGATCATTTATATGCGGTTGGTGAAGTTTCCTGTACCGGATTGCATGGGGCCAACCGCCTGGCTTCGACCTCTCTGCTGGAAGGACTGGTATGGGGAACACGGGCCGCCCGTGATATCGATTCCCGTCTGGCTAACGGCCTTCAATCCGCTGTACCCACCCGGGAGGATATTCCGGCCTGGGATGAATCCGGGTTGACCCAAGACCCAGATCCGGCCCTTATTCAAGGAGACATGCAGACCATTCAAAACATTATGTGGCACTATGTCGGTCTCATCCGGTCAGCCGACCGGCTCTCACGGGCCATCCGGGAGCTACGACACATGCAAAATGAGATCGAGATGTTTTACCGCAGGACCAAGCTAAGTGATGGCCTGATCGGCCTGCGTAACGCCGTCGAAGTGGCGCTGATCATCTCTCAAGCGGCCCGACATAACCGCCAGAGTCGAGGCTGTCATTTCAGGGTGGATAGTGTGGCCGGGGGGGACAGGTGGTTATAATGATTGACAGTTGCCGGGCAGCAAGAGGAGTTCTCTCTGGTAAACTTCGGGGAGCGGGAGGAACGAATTCCTTGCCCGTCAGACGAATACTGGGGGTGCATCAAAAATATGGAGGATTTCCAGTCTCATTAAAATCGCTGTTTTTCTTTGAACGCTACTTTCTCTCTTGACGGGGTTAATATAGGAGTCCCATTAAATACAAGGCGAAATGGGATGAAGAGCGGACCGGGCAGAAATAAGATAAAGACAGGGTCCACCGGAAAATATCATTTTGACCAGGGAGGACCTGAAGGGCTATTCCGATTCTTTTTCAGGTCCTTTTTCATAAACGGCTTTTAAACGTTCAATCCCTTTGTGGGGCATAGGCCCATTGGCCTGGGCCATAATCGCCTCTTCCAGATGGTCCATCTCGGCCAGACCGAAAATGACACAGGAGAGCTTTTTCTGGGCCAGGGCAAAACGTATGGCAGTTTGGGCCCTTGTCCCAAAATCGGTCCCGATTTCCTCAAAAACCGCCCTGGCTTTCATTGTTTCACTTTCAACCGTATCCCCCAGGGTGAGGGGTCTCTCACGGCCTGTTCTGGCCTCGGTGGCGATGACACCCGCGGAAAAGACCCGTATCCCCATGGCAGCTACACCAGACTTCTCACAGGCATCGAGGATGCCGGAGAAATCAAAGGCCCCCCAGGCCTGGGGGAGGCGGAATCCCGCACTGGGGTTGAGGAGATTATAATAGACCTGAGCGGAGGTAATCCTCCCGCTCTTAATCACCTGTATAATGCTCGGAGTCTCACCCAGGGCCGTGATCCCGAAATATTGAGTAAGCCCCTTTGCCTTCATCCGTTCGAGACCGTCCAGGACACCATCTTTACGCATGACATCGGAGGCGGCAATCGTATATCCTTTGGTCACTGCACCAATCCGATTGTGTAATTGAAGTAGTGTAACCGAATCGCGGTTAAGGCGATCCAGGCTGGCAGTCAGGCTCTTTTCTATTTGACCGGGGATATCCATCAGGTCCCTGGTATCTATTGTAACCTTGGTCGAAACGTAGGGTTTGTCGCCAATCTCTTTGAGAAGCCAACCCAGCGCTTCCTCGGACTTACCCATTCCGTAAGAGGGAGCCGTATCGATCCAATTGATTCCCGCCTCCATGGCCCGCCGGACAGCGGCCCGTTTGGTCGCCTCATCCTGATTGATCAGGAGACCCCCGACAGTCCCGCCGCCGAAGACCAGTTCAGAAACTTTCAAGCCGGTTTGGCCGAATGGACGATATTCCATGTTTTTATTTATTCCTTCCTCAGTACTTATTAACCGTCTCATTGTAGTATCGATCCGGTGGGGCTGCATTTTCTTCCGTCTGTGACTTCCGGGCTGGTCTTTTCTTCTGACTTATTCACGGGGGACACTTTACCCCCTCCGCATGCTCGCCCGCTAAAAATCAGCAGGCGAGCTGCGGCTTCCCCCGTAAATAGGTCCGGAAAAGACAGCGCCCTCCAGTCAATGACTCCACAAAACACAACCCCACCTGACTTGGGAAACGTGAGTACTATTATGGGACAATTAATAGGCTGCTTTTTCGCGTTTCTTGGCCATTGTGGTCAGGGCCTCCATGGCATTTTTCGGGGGCATAACCCATTGGCCTTCCGGTTTAATTTCAAGAAGAAGGGCTCCGGCAGGGCATTTAGTCACACAAAGGCCGCAGCCGATACACCGATCACGGTTGATCAGGGCCAGCCCTTCATCCGACATGGAAATCGCCCCCATTTGACAACGCTCCAGGCAGATTTCACATCCGGTGCAAAGGTCGGTGTCGGCAACGGCAAAATATTTGGAGGCCACCGCTTCCGCCGGACAAGGCAACTGGTTCAGGGCGCGAAGCAAGCCGCAACAATCGCCGCAGCAACAGCACACTCCCCCGGGATTCTGAGAATTGGAATGTTGAATTACCAGCCCGGCCTCTTCGGCCGTATCCAGGACTTTAAGGGCTTCCTCGGCTGTTATTTGGTGCCCCAACCCTTGATCAATATAATGCTGGGCCGATGCCCCGAAGGAAAGACAAACCTCAAGCGGCTTGCCGCATCCCTTATCAACCAGACCTTGTTGAACCCGGCAAATACATTTGGCCAGGGATATGATATTCTTGTTCTGGATAACCCGCCTGGAATCTTCATAAGTGGCGATAGGATGGGACACTTCCAGAGAGCGGTGGATGGGAATGGCCCGCATAAGGGGGTCAACGGCACCAATACTTTTTAAAAAGGCTTCCGTAAAATACTGTTCGCACAGTCCGGCCAATTCCTTGTCCATCCTGTTGAGTTGGAATTCATAGAGCCCCAAAATAAAAGGAACCGCACCATACTTGAATGTTTCCCCCTTGTGCCAGTAAAAAACATTGCCTTTTTCCTTCATCCGCTGCAGCAAAGGCCCCACAGCATCCGAAGGGGTTCCTAATCGCCGGGCTATTTCTTCCGCTGTTTCCAGTTGTAGGTTCAAACCAAGGAACATTGCGGCTTCCTCTTCGGTGAAAATCATTTCCAGAATCTTGAACTCCACTCCCGATTCGGTAAGCGGAAAGCCGCAGGAATACTGATCCAGTTTTTCCCGTAATTTTTGATAAACCTCGCTGGGCTTGGCAGGTTCCATTTCCATTTCCTTCCTTGTGGTTGTTATGGTTAAAAATATCTGCTGTTCATCTTAAAGTCAATGGATAAGGGAGGGGGAAATTTATCTTTAAAAAGGTAATTATTCAGTCGTTATTCATTTTACCCTATATGAAGAAAGAATAACGAGATGGTTCTTGAATTGATTTTGAGGAAAATTTCAGGTTAGGATGGACACAACTTGGGTATTCGCCGGATTTCTGCATCACCTATCCTTTCCCAAAGGCAAAGAATCAATTCAATCCCTATGGACATTGATACCAGGGGCGAACGATAAAATTTTCTCCAGGAAATGGAGGATTGAAAGTTGAAAATTCAATCAACCAAATCTTACTGAATCATAATCCTTATCACAATTCTTTTCGGTGCTAACGATTTTATAAACTCTAAAAATATAATTATTCCCATTGACTTTTGTACCAATTTTGGTACATATAAGGAGTGAGTCAACCTGAAAGCCAAAAAGAACCGGTTTTGTTAGTGGTATTCTATCGCACGGGAGCCGGCAATCAACCGGTCCGGGAATGGATAAAAGGGCTGAGTATTGAAGATCGTAAGATTATAGGTGAAGATATCAAAACCGCCCAATTCGGTTGGCCCTTGGGAATGCCTCTGATCAGAAAACTGGAAACAGGCATTTGGGAAGTCCGCTCAAACATCAACCAGGGCATAGCCCGAGTACTTTTTACCCTGGCAGGTAACACTATGGTGCTGTTACATGGCTTTGTAAAAAAATCAAAGAAAATCCCGCCAGGTGACCTGACGTTAGCCCGGCAACGATTAGCGTCATTACAGAAGGAATAAAACTATGAAGAAGAAACACATTGGTGATAATTTTGATGATTTCCTCCGAGAGGAAGGTCTGTTGGAAGAGGTGGAAGCTAATGCCATCAAGCGGATGGTGGCCTTTCAGATCGCCCAGGAGATGAAGCGGCGAAAACTTACAAAGACTGAAATGACTCACAGGATGAAAACAAGCCGCGCTGCGCTTGAGCGGCTATTGGACCCAACCAACCCCTCTGTCACTTTATCCACATTGGAACGGGCGGCATTGGCATTAGGGAAAAAACTTAGAGTGGAATTGACTTAGCCCTCCGATAAAGGATAATCAGAAACCATGGACGAGAGAAATTTTTACAACGAGGCCCCGGAAACCAAAAAAGTCACCTTCACCTGTCCGAAGTGCCGCCAACAAACAGAATTCCCGGTCCGTTGGTTGCGCCGCACCAAGAAGAAGAAACTGCCGCCCGGTGCCGGCGAACTGGACCGGGCCAAGTTTGCCAAAGCCCGGGATTACCTGGTCCGGGTGGACGATTTCCTCACCTGCCCTAATCCGCGTTGCCGGGGCCGGTTTGAAATTCCCAATGATCAGACCGTGGTTTTGCTTTAATGGGAACCAGAAGTCCTATTAGTTTGCCGGGATCCCACTGTACCCTTCGTAGTCCTTATGCAGGCCTTCTTTAACTTCCCGTTCATAATCGGTTATCGCTGTTTGATAATCTTCGTCAGATAAATCCTCTCCAGGATTCTTCGGGTCATAAGTCAATAGCTTGCAGTCGTCATCCATCATCGACAGCAAATTCTCAGGGGTCATAAGCGCCACACTGATCCGTGCCCTCCACACACCCATTCTTGGAATTTGTTGGAGCAAATAGACCCGCCCCGGCTCAAAATTTATTTTTACCGGTTCCATATTTTCTGCCTTGGAAATGACATAACTGATGCCGGGATTCACATCAGTCCGGATAAAATAACTTTTCCACTGGGTCACGCCGATCATTTTTTTCTCAAGGAAGGTGTCGAATTGGATGGCTCCCCCGAAGTTGGTTGTCCTGGCCACAACAAGAGCAGATTTACCGGTTTCGGGTTTGATCGATTTGATGTTAAGGGGGGTTTTCTCATTTAACACCATGTGGCGTGGTGCCGTGGTGGCGCAAGCGGAGACGAAAACCAGTAATGTAATAAGCGTGAAACCAAACCATAATCGTTTCATAATTCCCTCCTACTGCAGTGAAAGGTTAACTCCTAAATAATTAATGAAAAAAATGGGTTAAAGAACTGCATCTTTAAATAAAGGGGAAGGGGGGGGATGTCAAGATTATTTTGCCGAAAGGGGAAAGATCCCCAAGTTTAACTCTATTTTACTTGTTCTATAAGCACTACAATCGACCTTGGCTGAACCGGGTAGGTCGATCCTGTAACAACAGGGGCCTGATCCCAAGGGCTGATGTCGTCAGGAGAGTCCATTGCCGTGTTGATCCAACGATGCCAGTTGGATTGAAGGGGGGGGAGTTCAAAAACCAGCGGCTCCCAAAAGGCATTGAGCATCATATGGGTCAAAAACCGGCCGTTTCGGGTCAGGATGGTCAGGGCGATACTACGGGATTCAGGACCCCAATCAGGCTTGTTGAGTTTAACCCCATGCCATTGAATACGGGCCTGTCCCAAGAGCTGACTCAAAGAGATTTCCGGCGAGGATACCGATTCGTCTCTATACAAGCGGGCCGAAATCAGGGCTTTCACGAACCGATGGATATCGCAGTGCTTTTCCAACAGGGACCAATCCAGCCAACTGAGTTCGCCCTGGCAGTAGGCATTGTTGTTGCCCTGCTGGGTCCTTCGGACCTCATCTCCCATGAGGAGCATAGGGGCCCCCAGGGACAAAAGGGTGACGGCCAGGAAATTTTTTACCTGTCGGTTGCGAAGTCCAGAGATATCGGGGTCATCCGTGGGACCTTCCAGGCCGCAGTTCCAGCTGAGGTTGTCCTCGGTCCCATCACGGTTTTCCTCGCCATTGGCCTCGTTATGTTTAGTGTTGTAGGTAACCAGGTCATTGAGAGTAAAGCCGTCGTGGCAGGTAATAAAATTGACACTATGCTCCGGTTCCTTTTCCTGAAAGCCGTAAATGTCCGGACTGCCCAAGAGTCGAGGGGCAACTTTGGAGACGGCGTCCAGATCGCCCCTAATAAATCTACGCACATCGTCCCGGAATTTTCCGTTCCATTCCACCCAGCTTTCTCCGACAAAGCTGCCCACCTGGTAAAGTCCTGCCGCGTCCCAGGCTTCGGCAATCAGCTTGGTACCGGCCAGAACCGGATCGGACTCAATCTCCCAGAGTAGGGGGGGATTGGCCAGGGGGGTGCCATTTTCGTCCCGGGAAAGAATCGAGGCCAGGTCAAAACGGAAACCGTCCACATGCATCACGTTGACCCAGTAATGCAGGCTGTCGATGATCATTCGTCGGACGATAGAGTTGCCGGGATTGAGGGTGTTGCCGCATCCGGAATAGTTGGCGTAACGTCCGCTGTCGGCTTCCAGAAGGTAATAGGCCCTGTTTTCAAATCCCCGATAGCAAAGGGTCGGGCCGTTTTCACCCCCCTCCGTGGTGTGGTTAAAGACTACATCCAGGATGACCTCGATCCCGGCCCGGTGCATGGCTTTGACCATATCCCGGAATTCATTCAAAGGTCCGAGGGGATCGCGGCAAGCACAATATCCGGCATGGGGTACAAAGAAGCTGATCGGACTATAACCCCAGTAATTTCTTAATCCTGGGGGGGCATCCTGTTCGTCAAATTGAAAAACAGGAAGAAGTTCAACAGCGGTGACTCCCAGATCCTGAAGATACGGGATTTTCTCCATCAAACCGGCAAAGGTGCCTCGCTTATCCAAGGCAACTCCGGAACTTGGATGACGGGTGAAGCCACGGACGTGCAGTTCATAAATAATGGTTTTGGAAAAAGGGTGCCGGAGGGGGACATCTCCATCCCAATTATACCGGCGTAAATCTGCGACCACACTTTTCATGGCCGTGGTCGTATTGTCTCCGGGAAATCCGGCCGCTGATCGGCTGTAAACCTCCGGCACCACCAGGGCCTTTCCATAAGGATCCACCAGGACTTTTTGGGGATCGAAGCGCATCCCTTTTTTGGGGTCAAATGGCCCGGATACACGGTAGCCGTAAATCTGGCCGGGGTGCAAATCGGGAACGAGGACGTGCCAATAAAAGTAGGTCCGGTTTTTCGCCGGGTTCAGGGGGATAACCTGGGATGGCCGGGGGGCATCAGCCTGGTCAAAAAGTAATAATTCCATTCCAACGGCATTTTTAGAATAGACGCTGAAATTGACCCCCTCCGGGCTGATTGTCGCCCCGAGAGGAAAACTATTCCCAGCCTGCGATCTTTTATTCAGCATTTTCTTGCCCCGAAGTTAAGGTGAACTTTTCATGGTATAATTTAATCGCCGAAATTATCACACCCGACGTCCTAAAAACTACCCGGGATTGGCAATAGTTCTGGATAACGTCCATAAAGGATAGATCGGTGGTTCCCATGTTCCCGAATACTAAGGGGGCAGTCTGGGCCACCAGCATATCCAATATTTCATAATGACCGGGTGTTTACATCAGCCTCCATTTTCATTTATTAAGGAATGGTGGGACCGGCTCTCAATGCAGTAGAATGATCTTCTTCTTTTTAGAACACTATACACAACTCCATAACACAAGTCTACCCCGGTCAGAGCCATTTATCTTTATTGACACACCTTGCGACTTTACCTATACTTTGGGGCTACCAAAGTGGTTAATTTTTCAAACAGGAATAAAACGAACAGATGAATTAATAATCACCTTTTTCACTTTCTTTAAATCAAGGAGGAAAAAAGAATGCGAATACTGCGGGTCAATATGACTAAACTGGAAACAGGTTTTGAAGACCTTCCCCAGGATTGGAGGATTATCGGAGGCCGAGGACTTTGCGACCGGATCCTGAAGGCTGAGGTTCCCTCCCAAAGTGATCCTCTCGGGCCTGAAGCAAAATTGATTATCGCCACCGGGCCTCTGGCCGGGACACTGGCCCCATCCTGCGGCCGGATTTCCGTAGGGGCCAAGAGCCCCCTTACCCTGGGGATCAAAGAAGCTAATTCAGGAGGCCCTGTGGGTCAGAAGATGGATAAGCTCGGGATCAGGGCCATTGTTGTTGAAGGTTCACCTCCAAAAGATAAAATGTATCTTTTGCGAATCTCCAAAGATGGTGCCGTGATCGAGCCGGCCGACCAGTATCGAGGATTGAAAAATTATGATCTCGCGAAGGCCTTATACGAAAAATACGACAAAAAGTCCTCGATCATATCCATCGGAATCGGCGGAGAACGACTCTGGAAATCAGCCAGCGTGGGGTTCACCGATACGGAAGGGCATCCTGCCCGGCACGCGGCTCGAGGTGGTCTGGGGGCGGTGATGGGGGCTAAAGGCCTTAAGGCCATTGTTATTGACGATCAGGGAGCTCCTGCCGTGGAAAGTGTCGATAAAGCGTCTTTTAGAGAAACCATAAAAAATTGGGCCGAGGTGTTAAAAGCAGATCCGCAGGCTCAAGGCATGAAGAAGTATGGGACTCCCGCGGGAATCGTTCCTTTGCGGTCCATCGGTTCGGCCCCTTCCAAGAATTACAGCAGCGAGCAGACCGAGGGTTTTGAAAAACTCGCCGGCTCGGCCTTTGAAAAGGTCAACCAGGAAAGAGGCGGCGGATTAAAAGGCTGCATGCCGGGATGTCTCATCCGCTGTTCCACTTCCTATTACGGTCCGGACGGAAAATATCTGACCTCGGGCTTAGAATATGAAACCCTCGCCTTGCTTGGCACCAATCTGGGCCTGTCCGACCCGGATGTTGTGGCTAAACTGGACCGGCTTTGTGATGATCAGGGTCTGGATACCATTGAAATCGGCAGCGCCCTGGGTGTGGCCGCCAGCGCCGGAAAGATGAGCTTTGGCGATGCCGAGTCCGCATTGGCCCTTTTTGATGAACTGGAAAAGGGTTCGGAGTTCGGGAATATCCTGGGCAATGGGGTCGTTTCCACCTGCAAGGCCTTCGGGATCACCAGAATTCCGGCTTACAAAGGCCAGGCCATCCCTGCCCATGATCCCCGGGTTACCAAGGCCGCGGGGGTTACCTATGCAACCAGTCCCATGGGCGCGGATCATACGGCCGGCATAACCTACGAAAAATTCAAGTCCAAGGAAGGTCAGGTTGAAAGGTCCCTGAAGGCCCAGATTTTAGCAGCCGCTTTAGATACCTTCGGGTATTGTTCTTTGGCCAGGATTGGAGACGTCCAGGTCCTTCTGGGTTTTTTAAAAGACCTCTTGAACGCACGATTCGGCATTAGCCTGGAGATTGAAGACCTGGTTAGAATCGGCAGGGAGACCCTGAAAGTCGAACTCGAATTTAACCAGGGGAGTGAATTTCATAAGGTCCATGATCCGGACCCGGAATTTCTCAAAACCGAACACTCAACACCTATAGGGAACGTATTCGATGTGGATCCGGATGAGATAGCGGGTATTTGGGAAAGATTGGACAGCACGGTACCGTTTTAAATCTGTGCGGAAGGCTTGAAACCTTGAACCATCGCTCTGTGGAACTCCGGTTCACACCCTGGATTTCACAGGGCGAGGAACGGCTTAAAAAGGAGACCCCTTTGAGAAAAACGAGGGAACCCCAGGGCGACGGGCCTAAAATTGACGGAATTAGTCTTGTCCTTCCCCGATGGCTCCTGGTCCGTGGTTATGAATTACTATAAATTCCTGCCAGTTAAAAGAGCATTCCAGTCTGACAAACTTCAAAGGTTGAAATATCTTCCCCGATGCTATATATTAAAAGGTGTTGAGGGTTTAAAACTGTTTTCTTTTAATGAAGTACCTGGGTGAAGATATTTCAATCTCTAAGATGAGGACCTTTTTAAAGCTCTCCGGAAATTAGCTTTTATAATCGATTGCCCTAATTTATTATTTCAAGGAGCACCTGTTTTATGTCTGATCTTGAAAGCGCCCAACCAACTTTAAAAAGGGATTATTTCTTGGCAGAGATGGAAGAAGGGGAGCTGGTTATGAAACCCTTTTGCCAATGTGGTAATCCTCTGTCTGAAGATTATTTTTGTGAAAAATGCCATCGCCAATGCTTATGCACCGATGTTGTTTGTGCGGATGAAACTACCTTCCGGTTTGTTCAGGATCACCCTCCGTTCAAAAAATTAAGGGTTTTTGCCGCCTCCAAATAAAAAAAGAGTTTGAGGTTTAAGGCCTGCGCCTGCAGACCCGCAGGGGCAGGAGGGCAAGGATGGAAGAAAGACCTAATACCTTATATCTTGCATCAACTATTTTTTATGCCTTTTTACTGCCTGCCTGGTGCGGGCATTTGCGTTTAGAAAGGAAGTATTGTTATGGAAGAAACCAAGCCATCTATTAAACCGGCTGCCAGGGGTGAGGGGATCATGCCCATACACGGCACCTTTAATTTTAAATGTGGTCCCGGCGTTGGGTGTTACACCCGGTGCTGCGGCGATGTGACCATTGTATTGACCCCCTATGATATCCTGCGGTTGAAAAATCGTCTGGGGATCACTTCTGAGGACTTTATCGACCAATATACCCTGACTCTGACCAAGTCGGATTCCGGCTTGCCGGTTTTCGTTCTTAAAATGGGGGAAGACCCGGAAAAACGTTGCCCCTTTGTCAGTTCAGATAAGGGCTGTTCCGTTTATTCGGAACGACCCTGGGCCTGCCGGATGTATCCCCTGGATACCCGAGATGGGGATGAAGGAGAAGAGGAATATTTTGTCACGGCTGATCCCAAACAATGCCTGGGCCTGATGGAAAGTCATCCCATGACCTCGGAGGAATGGGAAAAAGGGCAAGGGCTTGATGTCTATAAGGATGTTGAGGAACTGTTTAATCAAATCACCTCGGCCCAACGGATCTGGGGGGATCATAAGCTGGACGGGAAAGTCCAGAGCATGGTCCTTCTGGCCTGTTATAACACCGAAAGATTCAGAAAATTCGTTTTTGAAAGCAATTTTTTAAAACTGTTCGACTTGTCCCCGGAGCAGATCGACCTCCTCAAAACCGATGATCTGGAGTTGTTAAAACTCGGATTCCAATGGCTGCAATTCGGCCTCCTCGGAAGGTCGACTCTCCCTATCCGGGAAGAGGTGATCAAGGCCAAGGAAAAAGAATTGGGCGTTATCCTGCCCAAGGATGACGGTCTTTGGAAGAATCCTGAGATCAAACCCGCCAAGTAGCAGGGGTGGAACTTCAAAGACCATGGACCATTCCGAACCATTTGAATATCTGGAAGGCAACACCTTTTCCTTTGCCTGTCATCCGGGGGTGTCTTGCTTTACCGAATGTTGCCGGGATTTGAGACTGGCCCTGACCCCTTATGATATCCTTCGCCTTAAAAATCGTCTGGGGCTGTCCTCAAATGATTTATTAGATCAATATGCGGTCATCAAACCCGGCGAACATAACGGTTTCCCGGCGGTTTTCCTTAAAATGCAGGAAGATGATCGTCGGACCTGCCCCTTCGTCACTCCATCCGGCTGTAGTATTTATGAAGATCGTCCCGGGGCTTGCCGGATTTACCCCATCGGCCGGGCCTCATCCCGGACCCAGGGACAGGACAAAACCAGGGAGTTCCATTTTGTCGTCAAGGAAGCACACTGCCTGGGTTTTAATGAGGCAAAACAATGGACCGTTGAACAATGGGCCCTGGATCAAGGACTTCAATCTTATAGTTTACTTAATGATGAATGGACGGCGATCATCACCCATAAGGGATCCATGGGACCGGAAGATATGATTTCCAAAAAAATGCAGATGTTTTTTATGGCTTGTTACAACCTGGATCAGTTCCGGCAGTTTGTTTTTAAAAGTACTTTTTTTCGGCGTTTTGACATCCCGGAGGAATCCATTCACCGGATGAAAACCGATGATGAAGAACTTCTCAAACTGGCCCTGCAGTGGTTAAAATTTTCCCTTTTCGGAGAGCAGGCGATCCCGCTCAGGCAGGAATGAGGTAATCCCTCTACCTGAATAATTCTCCTGGTCGGGGAATGACACCTTTTTTATTCTTCATTTTAGAAGCGGGACATCCCTCCATCTTAAAAGGAGGAAATGTTCATTGGGAGGCTTAAAGGCCCTAACCTCGACCACCCGTGTTTCCGTATCGATGGAAACATAACGCATATAATCCTGGGAACAGGCCCCGGAATTTACATAGATCCCCTTTCCGAATGGACGGCAGGTCATTTGATGGGAGTGGCCCATAACTATTATATTATTTTTCCCATGGATTAAGGCCTGCCGGGCGGCCATGTCCAGTCTTTCAAAAAGCTGCTGGCCAAAGTCATAAAATGGACCTTCCAAAAAATCAGCCAGTTTTCCTAACCCTTTCCGCCTCATACCGCCGATAATCCAGGTAATGAAATAAGGCAGCCGTCCTTCTTCTCCGATGAAAGGATCGAATTGATGACCATGGATCAGCCATATTCGCCAGCCGTCTTTTTTCAGCCTGATTTGTTTTAAAGTTCCCATAATTTTTTGGGTGATTTGATCGTGATTCCCAAAGATGCTTTCATATTGGGACGATTTCCAACGCCGGACTGCGCGGGAATAGCGTTTCAATATGGCCTCGAGGACATCCGAGCGGGATCCGGGTAATGGTCCATAGTCGGTTTGGTAAATATCCCCCATTAAAATAATCTGGTCGTGGGTCCGGGAAAGATGATCGTCAAAACGGAGCAGACCCTCTTCCCTTCCCTGGAATTTATCCAGAACCGGGATATGGCCCAGATGGAGGTCGCCAAAGGAGGCTATGCGCATAAGTTCGTTTCGCTTGGGTTTTTAGAGGTAATACGGAAACCTTATATATTTAAATCTTGTCATGAGCTTCGAATCCAGGAGCCAGGAGCCAGAATCCAGAATACAGAATCCAGAATAAAAAGTCCAACCTGCAGAATGGATTTGTAGTAAGTTGCCCCCCTGACAAAAACCTGAACTCATATTTAAATCAAGCATTTGATAATTCCGAATTCTGGCTGTCACCGAACTGTCAAAAAGGGGACATAAAATTGTTTTTCCTTCTGAATTCTGACTCCTGGATTCTGTATTCTTTTTTCAGTGCTTAAACGCCCTTTGACCGGTGAAAACCATAGCCGCCGGAGGGTTGGCCTGGTTGCAGGCTTCGATCACTTCATAATCCCTCAAAGACCCTCCGGGTTGGACCACGGCGGTCACTCCCTGTTTCAAACCCACGTCCACTCCATCTCTATAAGGGAAAAAGGCATCGGAAATCATGGCCGATCCGGGTAGTCCGGCTTTGTCCTCTTTGGTTTTTCGGTCAATCTCTTCCTTATCTTTAACTTTTCTTTTTCCCTGCGCGATTTCCAGTTCTAAGTCTTTATAGGGCAGGCCGAATCGGTCAAAACACAGGGCGTCGGCATATTTGGTGTAGGCCTTGTAAACGGCGATCTCGGCTACCCCCACCCGGTCCTGCTCTCCGGTCCCGATCCCCACGGTGCATTCATCTTTGACATAAAGGACCGAGTTGGAAGTCACCCCTTGCTCCACGGACCAGCCGAAATATAAATCTTCTAATTCTTTTTCCGTAGGTTGCCTCGATATCCGGAATTCTCGACCCTGGAAGGTGGCCGCCGCCGTGAAAAAATCCTCTTTCTTTTGAATCACATTGACCGGGGATTGCTGCAACACCAAGCCCCCGTCCTGCAATCCTTTAAAATCCAGAAACCGGATCTGGCGAAGGTTTTCCAGAAGGTCCATTCGGGGCACCTTCAAAATCCTTAGGTTGCCTCGTTTGGCCAAAATTGGGACAGCACCCTCCTCAAAATCCGGCGCGGCCACCACTTCCAGATAATTGGCGGCAATCAACTCAGCCGTCGTTTTATCCAAAGGGCGATTGAAAACAGCCGCTCCCCCAAAGGCGGCAATTCGATCGGCCCGGTTGGCCCGAAAGTAGGCATCCGATAAACTGGTCCCGTAAGCTACGCCACAGGGGTTATTGTGTTTGACGATCACAGCAGCGGGTTTAGCCCGAAGGAATTTAAGGATGTTCAAGGCATTATCCACATCGGTCAGGTTGGTCTTGCCGGGATGTTTGCCCTCCTGAATCATCTCGGTTTCGGTAATGGATGAAACCATTCCCAGGCCGGGGCGGATGAATTGACATTCTCCCAAGAACGAGGTTTCCATTGATCAATTCATACAAAGCCGCTTCTTGTCCAGGGTTTTCTCCGTACCGAAGGCCCTTTTCTTCCAGGACGCCATCGGCCTGGGGCAGTTTCCAGGTCCTTTTCCGGTAAACCAGGGATTGATCCCCCAGGGTGATGGTCAGGGTTGGTGGAAAATGATCGGCCATAACCGTGCGGTACATTTTTTTTAAATCATCCATAATAAACTCCAGGCAAGAGGCAAGAGGCGAGAGGCGAGAGGCATAGGAAGTGTAGTTTTAACGGTTTTCTTATTGCCCATTGCCTATTGCCTGTTTCTTTAAGCCTTTTCTCTTTCGATATACGCGTACGCGCTGTGATTATGAATGGATTCAAAATTCTCAGAATCCACAGAAAACCAGGTGATATTGGGATCGGCCTCCAGCTTTTGGGCGACTTCACGGACCACGTCTTCAACGAACATGGGGTTTTCAAAACTCTTCTCGGTCACATATTTTTCATCATCCCGCTTTAACATGGAAAAGACCTCGGCTGATCCGGACTCTTCCACCAAACGGATAATATCCTCAATCCAGATGAATTTCTTGAACCGAAGACTTACCCGGACCTCCCCTCTTTGATTATGGGCCCCATATTTACTGATTTCCTTAGAACAGGGGCAAACGGTGGTAATGGGCACCTTCAGTTCAATCATCAGGTCCCTTCCTTTGGTGCTTCCGGAGGAGGCCTTAAATGTGCAGATATATTCCATTAGCCCTTCAGCCTGGGTCACCGGCGCTTTTTTGGTGATAAAGTAAGGGAAGGTGACTTCCAGATGAGCCGATTCGGCATCCAGACGTTTTTTAAGCTCATCCAGAATAGTATTCATATTTTCCATGGTGATCTGCCGGCGGTATTCACTTAACACCTCGATAAAGCGGCTCATGTGAGTCCCCTTATGATCATGAGGCAGGTCCACATACATATTGATGCTGGCCACGGTTTGCTGAAACTCGTTTTCCTTGTCCCGGACCGTAATGGGGTAACGGATATTCTTGACCCCCACCTTGTCGATGGGAATCTGTCGATTGTCTTTTTGGCTTTGAACGTCAATCATAAAAATTCAGGCGCGAGGAATGAGGCATGGAGCATGAGGTAAGAGGAAAAAATTTGAATACAATTCCTCTCGCCTCTCGCCTCGTGCCTCAGGTCCACTTTCTCACCATCCTATCGTTAAATATTCATGCATGGAGTTGGCGGCGATACGGCCGGCCCCCATGGCCAGGATAACGGTGGCCGATCCGGTAACGATATCCCCCCCGGCCCAAACCCCCTTCTTAAGGGTTTTCCCGGTCTTGGGATCGGCCACGATATAGCCCCTTCGATTGGTTTGCAAACCAGGAGTGGTTGCCGTGATCAAAGGATTAGCTCCGGCCCCTATAGAGATGACCGCCAGATCAGTCTCCATGGTGAACTCGGAATCTTTTATTGGGATGGGGCGCCTTCGCCCGGAGGCGTCGGGTTCGCCCAGTTCCATTTTAATGCATTCCATGGCCACAACCCGCCCCTGGTCATCGCCGATAAATCGGGTAGGATTGGTCAGAAGATGCATCTCCACCCCTTCTTGCTCGGCATGATGGATTTCTTCCCCCCGGGCCGGCATTTCATCCCGGGAACGTCGATAAACGATCTTTACGCTGTCAGCGCCAAGACGCAAGGCAGTCCGGGCCGAGTCCATGGCTACGTTCCCGGCCCCCAGGACCGCCACGTTTTTTCCCAAGACAATAGGGGTGTCATACTCCGGGAACTTATAGGCCTTCATCAAATTAGAGCGGGTGAGATATTCATTGGCCGAATAAATGCCGATCAGGTTCTCTCCGGGGATATTCATAAACATCGGAAGTCCGGCCCCGACGCCGATGTAAACGGCATCAAACCCCTCGGCAAAAAGTTCGTCAATAGTAGAGGTCCGGCCGATAACGGCATTACAGACGATCTTGGCCCCCAGCTTTTCCAGGATATCCACCTCGGCCTGCACAATGGCCTTGGGCAGCCGGAATTCAGGGATCCCGTATATCAAAACTCCTCCGGTTTTGTGAAAGGCCTCGAAGATAGTCACCTCGTGTCCTTTCAGGATCAGGTCCCCGGCCACGGTAAGACCGGATGGGCCGGATCCCACGACCGCTACCCTTTTGCCGGTGGGGGCTGCTTTTTCGGGGAGCTTGAACTCCCCATGAGTCCGCTGCCGGTCGGCGGCGAAGCGTTCCAGACGTCCGACCGCCACCGGTTCCTCCTTTTTACCCAGAATGCATAAAGCTTCACATTGGGCTTCCTGGGGACAGACTCGTCCGCAGACGGCCGGTAAACTCGTCTTCTCCCACAGCTTCATAATCGCCCCGGAGAAATCGCCTTCTTTGATATGCTTGATAAAGCCTGGGATGTCGATCTGTACCGGACATCCTTCCACGCAGGTGGGTTTCTTGCATTGAAGACAACGGCCGGCTTCCAACTGAGCAGTTTCCGGAGAATAGCCTAATGGAACCTCATCAAAATTTCTGGCCCGAACCTTCGGGTCCTGTTCCGGCATTTTTTGCCTGGGTGTTTTTTCTTTCTTTTTGATTTCTTCGGTCACGTTTATTACTCCAATAAAGTTCGGAGTTCGGAGTTTTTAGTTCGGAGCAAAGAATTTTGGTAACTTTAGGCTCCGAACTCCAAGCTCCAAACTTGTTTATTTATTGCATTGACACCCTGATCCCTTAAACCGTTCCATGGCCTGTTTTTCCTGTTCCAGATAGGCCCGCTGTCTTTGAATCAATTCATCAAAATTGACCTTGTGACCATCGAATTCAGGACCGTCCACACAAGCGAATCGGGTCACCTCATCCACGGTCACCCGGCAGCACCCACACATGCCGGTGCCATCAACCATAATAGGATTTAAGCTGACCATGGTCTTCACCCCATAACCCTCGGTCAGTTTGCAGGTAAATTTCATCATCGGCACCGGACCGATGGCCACTATCATGGCAATGGGCTCTTTTCGGTCCAGGTATTCTTTTAATACTTCGGTGACAAAACCATGATGCCCGTAGGAGCCATCGTCCGTACAGACCCGGAGCTCATTAGAAGCCTGGGCCATCTTGTCTTCAAGGATAAGCAGGTCCCGGGTCCTGGCCCCGATGATGGCTACAACCTGATTGCCGGCTTCTTTCATCCCTTTGGTAATGGGATGCAACACGGCGACCCCGGTTCCACCTCCGACACAGATCACGGTTCCTATTTTTTCAATATGGGTCGGCTGCCCCAAGGGGCCGCAGATGTCCTGAAAGGCATCTCCAACATTCAGGGACTTCATCAAGGCCGTTGATTTCCCTACCACTTGATAGATAAGGGTAATCGTCCCGGTTTCAGGATCCGTATCGGCCATGGTCAAAGGGATCCGTTCGCCTGTTTCATTAACCCGGATGATGACAAACTGGCCGGGTTTGGCCTTCCGGGCAATCAAGGGGCTTTGATTACATTACTGATTACAGTTCCTTGGGCCAATTCTGCTTTTTCTGCTATCTCAAACACGGCAGAGTCTCCTTTATTACTTATTAAACGCTCATGTCCCTTTAGGAAAACTATAGGGAAGATACATAGATTCAAAAGGGGCAATAGGAACAATAAAGGTTTTGGGGTTTTAAATAAACCTCTGTATCCTATCGACTTATTGCCTGTTCCTATTGCCTGGTTATTTTTAATACATCTTGTGATTGTTAGCATAGTTGCCTCATCCTGTCAAAATAATAAAGAAGGATTTTCATTGGAAAAATTCCCCCAAATTCATCCCGATCAACCCTGAATCATTTCTCCGACAGGTTGAGTGGGCTGAAATTTTTTGATATAATTAGGTTCCGGTGAATGAATTAACCCCATTTTACTAGCTCGGGGCCGGAGAATGTTATGAAAGGGGTATTTCAACATATTTTAATGGCCTATCAAAAAAGAACCGATTAGGACTTGTTTAAAAGCTTGACGGTAATATATTTGTTGTGATAAATACCACAAGGTTATATTAGGTCATAAAAAGAATTTAAGGCCCAAACGGTTTAAAATACCCTAATAAGGAGGAAGTTAATATGGCATTTAATGCGGTAAAAATGAAAGACTGGCAGATTTCTGAAGCTGCGGAAAAAAACATGCCCGGTCCCGATCAATGGCGGGAAAAACTCGGTCTCAAGAAGGAAGAAGTGATCCCCTACGGGCGGCTGGCCCGGATGGACTTCATGAAAATCATGAATCGTCTGAAGGATAAAGAAGACGGAAAATACATTGAGGTTACGGCTATAACCCCCACTCCCCTGGGTGAAGGGAAAAGTACCACTTCTTGCGGTCTAATGGAGGGGTTAGGTAAGAGAGGAGTCAACGTGGGCGGTGCCTTGCGGCAGCCTTCGGGCGGCCCGACCATGAACATCAAAGGCACGGCAGCCGGCGGGGGAAACGCCCTTTTAATCCCTATGACCGAGTTCTCCATGGGTCTTACCGGGGACATTAACAATATCATGAACGCACACAATCTGGCCATGGTCGCCTTGACGGCCCGGATGCAGCACGAGCGGAATTACAATGATGAACAGTTGAAACGTCTGACCAAGATGCGCCGGCTGGACATCGATCCTACCCGGGTGGAGATGGGTTGGATCATCGACTTCTGTGCCCAGGCACTGCGGAATATCAATATAGGGATCGGCGGCCGTCAGGATGGGTTTATGATGCAATCCAAATTCGGGATCGCTGTTTCCTCAGAAGTTATGGCCATTTTAGCCATTGTCAATGATCTGGCTGATATGCGTAAGCGATTGAATGAAATCACCGTGGCTTTTGATAAGAAAGGGAACCCGGTTACCACCGGCGACCTCCAAGTAGGGGGCGCTATGACCGCCTTCATGGTCCAATCCATCAACCCGACCCTGATGTGCACCGCCGAATACCAACCCTGTCTGGTTCATGCCGGTCCCTTTGCCAATATCGCTGTCGGCCAGTCCTCGATTATCGCCGACCGGGTTGGTTTGAAAATGTTTGATTATCATGTAACCGAAAGCGGATTTGCCGCCGATATCGGTTTTGAAAAATTCTGGAACGTCAAATGCCGATACAGCGGCTTGAAACCTCATGTTTCGGTCCTGACCACCACCATCCGGGCCTTGAAAATGCACGGCGGCGGGCCCAAGGTTGTAGCCGGGCTGGCCTTGCCCGATGCCTATACAAAGGAAAACGTTGGCCTGGTGGAGAAGGGCTTGGCCAATATGGTTCATTGTATCGAGGTCATCCGCAAGTCGGGGATGAATCCTGTGGTCTGTATCAATGCCTTCCATACCGATACCAAGGCAGAAATCGCTGTGGTTAGAAAAGCGGCTGAAAAGGCCGGGGCCCGCTGCGCCCTTTCGACCCATTGGGCCGACGGTGGGGACGGAGCCTTGGAGCTGGCCGATGCGGTTATTGATGCCTGCAAAGAAAAATCCAAGTTCAAGTTCCTGTATCCTTTGGAAATGAAACTACGGGACCGGGTTGCCAAAGTCGCCAAAGAAGTCTATGGGGCTGATGGGGTTTCCTGGACTGCGGAAGCGGAAGCCAAGGCCAAGATGCTGGAGACCGATCCTAAATATGATGATTATGCCACCATGATGGTCAAGACCCACTTGAGCCTGAGTCATGACCCGACCAGGAAGGGGGTACCCAAAGGTTGGACCCTTCCGGTCCGGGATGTCTTGATTTATTCCGGGGCCAAATTCCTTTGTCCGGTGGCTGGGACCATCACCTTGATGCCTGGAACGTCATCCGATCCGGCTTTCCGCCGAATCGATGTGGATGTCAAAACCGGCAAGACTAAAGGATTATTCTAACCTACGAGTTAAAAGCCCAGGGAGGATTTCCCTGGGCTTTTTGTTTATTATTATTTTCCCTCGCCTTCCCCACGAAATGCTATAGGGAAGGCGTTTTTTGTTTATTATCTATTACGTAAGAAGGATATAAATCCATGGCAGAAATAGAAACAAAAAAAGTCGGAGCGGTTATGGTTGTCGGGGGGGGGATTGCCGGTATTCAAGCCTCCCTGGACCTGGCCGAATCCGGATATTATGTCTATTTAGTGGAAAAAAATTCAGCCATCGGCGGCGTGATGGCCCAATTGGACAAAACCTTCCCGACCAATGACTGTTCCATGTGTATCATCTCCCCCAAATTGGTGGAATGCGGTCGGCATCTGAATATTGAACTTTTGACTTTGAGTGAAATTGAAGCCATTTCCGGTGATCCCGGAAATTTTAAAATCAAAATCCGGCAGAATCCCCGATTTGTGGATCCCCTGAAATGTACGGCCTGTGGAGAATGTACCAAGGTCTGCCCCATTGATTTGCCGAACCGGTTTGATCAGGAGTTGCGGACCCGAAAGGCCACCTACAAGCTTTATCCCCAGGCCATGCCCAGTGCTTATGCTATTGAAAAAAGGGGAACCGCCCCTTGTAAGGCCACTTGTCCGGCCCATGTCAGCATCCAAGGCTACATTGCCTTGATCAACCAGGGTAAATACCTTGAGGGGTTGAAATTGTTTAAAGAGGCCCACCCTTTCCCCGGGATCTGCGGCCGGGTCTGTCACCACCCCTGTGAAGGGATTTGTACGCGAGGGGATGCGGATGAACCGATTTCCATTCAATATTCACATCGATTTTTAGCAGATACTGATTTGTCCGCCGACCAGCCTTATGTCCCCGAAGTAGCAGAACGCCGGGAGGAAAAAGTGGCAGTCATCGGCTCCGGCCCGGCCGGATTAAGCACCGCCTATTTCCTGGCCCGGGATGGTTACCCGGTAACCGTATTCGAAAAACTGCCGGTGGTGGGTGGTATGATGGCTGTGGGAATCCCCGAATATCGCCTTCCCCGAGATATCATCCAGACCGAAGTCAATACCATCCTGGCCATGGGTGCGGAAATTCGAACCAATACGACCTTCGGAAAGGACATCACTTTTTCCTCGCTTAAGGAACAAGGATACAAGGCCGTTTTCTTGGCCACCGGTCTCCACCAAAGCCGTGCCTTGAATGTGGAAGGGGAAGATCTTCCTCAGGTCCTCAAAGGTGTGGAATTTTTGCGGGATGTGGCCCTGGGGAAAACTGTTGCCCTGGGAAAGAAAGTGGTCGTTATTGGCGGCGGAAATGTGGCCATTGATGTGGCCCTTAGTGCCAAACGGAAAGGGGCCAAGGCTGTGACCCTGGTTTGTCTGGAAAAGCGAGAAGAAATGCCCGCCTGGGAATATGAAATCGAAGAAGCCCTGGAAGAGGGAATCGAAATCGTCAACAGTTTGGGACCAAAACGTTTCCTTCAGGGTGGAGGCCAACTGACCGGGGTGGAATTCAAACGGTGTATATCCGTGTTTGACGATCAAAAAGCCTTCCGTCCTACCTATGATGAAAAAGACCTGACGTCCATAGGGGCAGACTCGGTCATCGTGGCCATCGGTCAAGCGGCTGAACTTTCCTTGTTGGAAAAGGAATCGGTACCCATTACCCAGCGTGGGGGCATACAGGGTGATCCGGTCACTTTGGAAACCAACCTGCCAGGGGTTTTCTGCGGGGGAGATGTCTTTTATGGTCCAAAATCGGTTGTTGAAGCGGTGGAAAGCGGCAAAAAAGCTGCCGAAAGCATCCGCCGCTACTTGAACGGCCAAGACCTCCGGGAAGGTCGGGAGGAGGATTGGTCTTATGAAAAACCGCCTTTGGAGAATATTACACCTCAACGCCGCACACCCATAGGGAAGCTTTCGGTTGAAGATCGAGAAGGTAATTTCAAGGAGATCAACTTCGGATTCGACGAGAAGGCGGTA
Source organism: uncultured delta proteobacterium (assembly GCA_963782435.1). GTDB lineage: Bacteria > Desulfobacterota > RBG-13-43-22 > RBG-13-43-22 > RBG-13-43-22 > RBG-13-43-22. Next base: position 78,057 of record CAWAKF010000048.1, on the reverse strand, counting down.
AGGGAAGAAGCCGAACGGTGTTTGAAATGCGGACTCTGTTCCGAATGTTATCAATGTGTGGATGCCTGTTTGGCCAAGGCTATTGATCATACCATGAAGCCGATTGAACGCACCATTGAAGTCGGATCGGTGGTCATGGCTCCCGGCTTCAAACCCTTTGATCCTTCCCTTTATGAAAGTTATGGCTATTCCAAGTTCCCCAATGTTGTCACCAGCATGGAATTCGAGCGGATACTGTCGGCCTCCGGGCCGTTTGAAGGGCATCTGGTCCGTCCCTCGGATCATAAGGAACCGGAAAAGATCGCCTGGCTCCAATGTGTAGGCTCGCGCGACATTAATCATTGTGATCACGGCTATTGTTCAGCCGTCTGTTGCATGTATGCCATCAAAGAGGCGGTCATTGCCAAGGAACACAGTCCGAAGCCCTTGGACACCGCCATTTTTTATATGGATATGCGGACCTATGGAAAGGATTTTGAAAAATATTACAACCGGGCCGAACAGGAACGGGGTATCCGTTTTGTCCGTTCCCGCATCCACTCCATAGACTCGATCACGGAAACAGATAATCTCCAGATCCAGTATGTGACGGAAAAAGGGGAAGTCCTGAATGAAGAATTTGATATGGTGGTCCTGTCGGTTGGCCTGGAGACGGCGCCGGAGGCGATTGCCTTGGCCGAGAAACTGGGCGTTCCTCTGGATAATAATAACTTCGCCAAAGTCAGCAGTTTTTCTCCGGTGACGACGGAAACGCCGGGTATTTATGCCTGCGGGGCCTTCGACGGCCCTAAAGATATCCCTCAAGCCGTTATGGAAGCCTCGGCGGCTGCTTGTGCAGCCACTGAATCCTTGTCCGAAGCCCGGGGCCAGCTCATTAGGCATCAGGAACTCCCTCCGGAAATCGATGTGGCCGGGCAGGAAATTCGGGTGGGGGTATTTGTCTGTAACTGCGGAATTAATATCGGAGGGGTAGCCGATGTCCCGGCTGTCCGCGAATATGCCCGGACCTTACCCCATGTGGTCCATGTGGAGGACAACCTCTTCACCTGCTCCCAGGATACCCAGGAAAAGATGAAGACCGTTATCCAGGAAAAAGGGATCAATCGGGTGGTCGTCGCCTCCTGCTCCCCCCGGACGCATGAGCCGCTTTTTCAACAAACCATACGGGAAGCGGGGTTAAATCAATATCTATTCGACATGGCCAATATCCGGGACCAGGATACCTGGGTGCATCAGGGAAATCATGAAGCGGCCACAGCCAAGGCCAAAGACCTGGTTCGTATGTCCGTGGCCCGGGTCTCCTTGCTGGAACCGCTGCATAAGATTTCCTTTGGCCTGACCAGATCAGCCATGGTTATCGGCGGAGGAGTGGCGGGTATGACGGCGGCCTTGAATCTGGCCCAACAGGGATATCCGGTCCATCTGGTTGAGAAATCAGACACCCTGGGTGGAACAGCCCTAAAACTCCGGCATACCTGGAAGGGAGAGGATATTCAAACCTTTGTTAAAAATCTGGTCAATGAGGTGACCAATCATCCCCAGATTATAGTGCATTTTAACACCGAGGTCATGCGGTCTTCCGGCTTTGTCGGGAATTATACGACTGTTCTGAGCCAGGGTGATCAAACCGAGGAAATCGTCCATGGAGCAGTCATCCTGGCCACCGGCGGTCATGAATGGAAACCGGATGTCTATGCCTATGGGCAGGATCCCCGGATCTTGACCGCCTTGGAACTGGATCAGGCCATCGTTGCCCGGGAAGAAAAGGTAGCCAAGGCCCAAACGGCGGTATTTATCCAATGTGTCGGGTCCAGAGAACCGGATCGGCCTTACTGCAGCAAGCTATGTTGCACCCACAGTGTAGAGAGCGCCTTGACCTTGAAAAAAATTAATCCCGATATGGATATCTATATCCTTTATCGGGATATGAGGACCTTCGGGGTCAGAGAAGACCTTTATCGGGAAGCCCGAAACCAGGGGATCTTTTTCATCCGTTATGACCCGGAAAATAAACCTGAAGTCAAATCAGAGGCCGGCCGGTTGACGGTGACCGTCACCGACCATGTCCTTGGCCGGCCGGTTACTTTGGTTCCGGATCTGGTGACCCTGGCCTCGGCCATCCTCCCCAATCCGGTTAAAGAATTGACTGAAATCTTCAAGGTTTCATTGAACAGTGAGGGTTTTCTGCTGGAAGCCCACATGAAACTCCGGCCAGTGGATTTTGCTACTGACGGGATTTATCTTTGCGGTCTGGCCCATTATCCCAAACCGATTGATGAAAGCATTACCCAAGCCCAGGCCGCGGCCGGAAGGGCCTTGACCCTGCTGTCCAAAGAGACCATCAAGGTCGGAGGTGTGGTGGCCGTAGTTCAGGAGGATCTCTGCGCCGTTTGTTTGACCTGTGTCCGGGTTTGCCCCTTCCGGGTTCCGGTTATCGGGGAACGGGGTGCGGCGGAAATCGATGTGACCAAATGCCAGGGTTGTGGCGTCTGTGTTTCCGAGTGCCCGGCCAAGGCCATCAGCCTGCAGCATTTTACCGATCGGCAGGTAATGGCCAAGGTCCATGCACTGATGGCGGCCTGACAGTGATTAGTTCGGAGTTCGGAGTACAGAGGTCTAAACAGACCCTCTATTTGTTGAACTCCGAACTTCAAACTCTGAACTTTCGATAACATTACTATTTGAAGGCTAAACCCTGTTGATCTATAAACCATTGAAAAACAATGAGGAGAATTTATAATGTCCCAACAATTTGAACCAAGGATTGTGGCCTTCTGCTGCCAGTATTGAGCCTATAGCGCGGCGGACCTGGCAGGTTCGATGCGGCTGCAATATCCCTCCAATATTCGTGTGATCATGGTCCCCTGTACCGGCCGAGTGGATGTGATTCACCTGCTTAACGCTATCGAGGAAGGGGCCGACGGGGTTTATGTTGCCGGCTGTCTGGAAGGGGATTGTCATTATATCAGCGGTAATCTCAAAGCCCGAAAAAGAGTGGAACGGGTTAAAAAGATTTTAACGGATTTAGGTCTGGAACCGGAACGGGTTGAAATGTATAACCTTTCAGCCGCCCAAGGTCCCCGTTTTGCCGAAATTGCCCGGGAAATGACTGAGAAGATCAGAAATCTGGGGCCGAGTCCGATAGGGCTAACCGCCAAAGCGGCGTAAAAATAGGCAAGAGGCCTGAGGCGAGAGACAATGGAATACATAAAGCAATGCAAGAAAAAGAATTAATTTTTCAACGAAAATAATACGAATGAAGCGTATTTTGTCGACTGGGTGGGGGGCAACGCTTAACCTGTAACTATTAAAGAATAACAATGTTGGGAGGAAAATCATGGTTGTGGCTGAACAAAAACCATTAAACGAGCTGTTGGAAATGGTCCAGCCGTATAAAAAAATCCTGGTAGCCGGTTGTAAAGGGTGCGTAACAGTGTGTAACGCCGGTGGAAAGAAAGAAGTCGAAATCCTGGCCTCGGAGCTCCGGATTGCCCGAAAAAAAGAAGGGCAAGAAGCCGATGTTCAGGAAATCACCCTGGAGCGTCAATGCGATCCGGAATACATGGAACAATTGACGGAGGCGATCAAGGACAGGGATGCCGTCCTTTCCATTGCCTGCAGCGTTGGCCCGCAGTATATTGCCGGCCGCTTCACGGATAAAATGGTCTTTCCGGGATTAAATACCACTTTCATTGGCGGGTCCCTGGAACATGGGGTCTTTGCCGAATTCTGCCAGGCCTGCGGGGCCTGCGGCATTCATAATTTCGGCGGATTGTGCCCCATTGCCCGATGTTCCAAAAGCCTGTTAAACGGCCCTTGTGGTGGATCATCCAAAGGCAAGTGTGAGATCAGCAAAGAGGTCGATTGTGTCTGGCAATTGATCTACGATCGTCTGAACCGACTGGGGCAGATGGACCGGCTGACCCAAGTCATCCCTTGCAAGGATTGGACAACCAGCCGTGACGGCGGTCCAAGGAAAACTATAAGGGAGGACTTGAAACTATGAAATCTGGAAGCCAGTTAGAAAAGGTATTAACCGGCGGGCATTTTGCCGTAACCGGTGAATGCGGTCCTCCAAGAAATGCCAATCCGGATATAGTCCGGCAAAAAGCAACTCACCTGAAAGGCATGGTCGATTCCGTCAATGTAACCGATAATCAAACGGCCGTAGTCCGCATGTCCAGTTTGGCCGGATGTTTGATTTTAATTCAGGAGGGGCTGGAACCTAATTTACAGATGGTGGTGCGGGACCGAAACCGTATCGCCATTCAAAGCGATATCTTGGGCGCTTATGCCCTGGGGATTCGTAATATGCTCTGCCTTTCCGGGGACCATCAGAAGTTCGGGGACCATCCCTCTTCGAAAAACGTTTTTGACCTGGATTCGATGCAGCTTATTCAGACCGTCAAGAAAATGCGGGATGATGGGAAATTCATCAACGATCAGGATATTGAATATCCTCCTAAGATGTTTATCGGGGCAGCGGCTAATCCTTTTGCCGATCCGGCGGAATTCCGGGCCGTCCGACTGGGGAAAAAAGTGGCCGCCGGAGTGGATTTTGTCCAGACCCAATGTATTTATAATTTGGACCGGTTTGAAAAATTCATGCAGCAAGTACGGGATATGGGGATTGATGAAAAGGTATACATCCTGGGCGGGGTTACCCCCATGAAATCCGTTGGTATGGCCAACTACATGAAAAACCTGGTGCCCGGTATGGATGTGCCGGAGGAAATAATTAACCGGATGAAGGGTGTGGCCAAGAAAGACCAAACCAAGGAAGGGATCGCCATCGCCATCGAGACCATCCAACGTTTGAAAGAAATGAAGGGTATTGCCGGGGTCCATATCATGGCTATCGAATGGGAGGAACGGGTTCCCGAAATCGTAGAGATGGCCGGACTACTACCCAGACCAACGTTATAATTTCTGAATTTCGATTGCGGATTTCGGAGTCAAATTGGTCCAAGTCCGGGCGTTTAAGTCCTTCAAATGATTCATTAGGATCAGATTGGAATTTGGAAGACAACAAAAAAGGCCGCCCGATATCGAGCGGCCTTTTTTGTTCCGTATAAAGGGAAATTAAAAAGTTTCTTTATAAAGATTTTAATTTTTTCTGAGCTATCTTGGCTCGATTGGATTTAGGGAAATCCTTGACGATTTTTTCCAGAAGCAGCCGGGCACTGCTGGTATCCTTCAGGCTGAGAAATGACAAGGCCTGTTTGTAGAGGGCTTCAGGGATAAACTTGCTTTTTGGATAGGATTTGATCAATTTTTGATAAGCCAAGATGGCCTCTTCATACTCCTTAATCCCGTAAAGGGATTCACCCAACCCGAATCGGGCTTCTTCTTGGTATTTCCCTTTTGGGGCCATCTTCAGATAGTCTTCATATTTTTTTTTGGCACCCGCATAACCCTGTTTTTTTAACAAAGCCTCGGCTTCCTCGTAGGTTTGATCGGGCGAAGCCTTGGCTTTTTCTTTGATCGGTTCTTTAACTTCCTTTTGATCTTCTTTGCCTTCGCGGGATATTTCTTTGGCCTTTTCCGGTTTAGACCCCTGGTCGGGAGTTGCAGAAGGGGGAGGTGGCGGTGGAGGCGGCGCGGGTAGTTTTTCCAGCCGTTGCAAACGGGCCTGGAGGTCTTTCAACTCCTTGGAAAGTGTTTCGCTTATCGTTATTTGTTCGTTCTTTTGGCTGTGTTCCAATACTTCGATGCGACCCTGAAGGGTCTGGATCTGATTCTTGAGGGCCTCAAACTGAACGGTAGAATCAGCTTGATTTTGGAGGATCGGTTGCAACTGGGAACCGAGCTTTTTCTCGGTTTGTTCGATATGTTTGGAAAGGTTCTTTGTCGATTCTTCGTTCGTTTCTCGAAGCTGATAAAGGTTTCGTTCCAAAGAAGAAGTCCTGTTGGCCAGGATAACAATATCATCACGGGCGGCACATCCGGCCATAACCATGATCAGGCATCCGATTAAAAGCCAATGTCCTATTTTCACTATCCACCCTCCCTGGGGAAAAATCCGTTCGTCGTTGATCGTTCGGCGAAACCCATGGTGCGCGACCGCTCAGACCATTTTGGTTTAAAAACAAAACTGGAAATTAGGATCCCGGAAAGTTAATTGGTTTTCATCCGGAAACTCAATAGTTCCCGCTGAAGCTTTAAGCAGTCAGTGATCAGCAGTCAGCAAACCCGTTATCCGAAAAGAATTTTACTTATGATTAAAAGTTATATGTCAGTCTATTTCAAAACAAAATGAGCCCGACGGTTCTTGACCCAAGCTTCTTCTGTATGACCTGGATCTTTAGGGTTTTCTTTACCGAAACTGATGCTTGAAATCCGGTTGGCGTCAATTCCCAGAGAAACCAGATATTGCATGGCCGCATCGGCCCTTTTCTGCCCCAGGGCCAGGTTATATTCGGCGCTTCCCCTTTCATCACAATGACCTTCGATCAAGGCTTTGGCTGCCGGGAAGTTTTTTAACCATTGCGCTTTTTTATTTAAATTTTGTTTGGCTGAATCGGAAAGAATATGCTGGTCAAATTCAAAATAGATATCCTCAGATTCAAAGTTGACCTTTTCGGAGGCTTCCTTCAGTCTCCGGGCCTCTTCTTCTCTCAAGGCCTTTTCCCTTAAAGCCTTTTCCCTTAAGGCTTGTTCGGAGGCTTCCTGTTCTTTGATACGAACTCTTTTTTTGGCTTTCTCCGCTTCATCCTCCGTGGCGGTCGGGGGTTTAACAACAAGGCCTTCACTTTTAATCTGCTTCCTGCTGCAAGAAAAAAGGAAAAGGCTGGAAATCAAAACCAACAAGATCAATAACCCAAAAGCGGTTTGTTTTACCCTCACAGTGCCATCCTCCTTATAAAGAAAAATTGTTTGTCTTGAGCCCCTTAAATTACCAGAAGGTTGTCGCCCTTGCGAGGACGGGGTCCAGTCCCCTCTTGCGGGATTGAAATACCTGGATTCCTGCCTTGATGGGAACGAGGTGAAAATATATTATTCAATTTCTAAAACATTATATCTTATTTATGGATGGAATTATAGATAAAAATAAATAAAAACTGTTAGAAAGAACATTTATTCATCAAATTTCCTGGGGCACCAGGATGGACTAAACTGTTCCCCGGATAAATAAGTGATCCTTTTTTGATTAGCGCCATTGGAATTCATGACATATATAGCCGACTTGCCGTGCCGGTTGGAACTGAACATTATCATTCCCCCTCCCGGAGAGAAATCAGGAGACTCGTTATTCCCAGAAGCGGTCAATCGCTGGGGACCTCCTCCTGCGGGAGCAATAGTAAAAATCTGGAACTGACCGCCCACCTTTCCGGCATAGGCAATCAAATTGCCCTTTGGAGACCATACCGGGCCTACGTTATAATTGCCTTGAAACGTCAGCCGTTTCACCTCGCGGGTATTGATGTTCAAAATATAAATCTGGGGACTCCCGGAGCGATCGGAGGCAAAGGCCATTTGTTTACCGTCCGGCGACCAGCTGGGGGAGACATCGATGCCCCAGCTTTGGGTTAATTTCTGAATAGCCGTGCCGTTGCGGTTTAAAAGAATAATTTGGGAATTTCCCTGATTGTTTAGGGCTACGGCCAATGATTCCCCGTCCGGATACCAGGCAGGGGTGATATTAATCCCGGGCCGATTGGAGAGTCTGGTGGATTGTAACCCAGGAAGATGGAGCAGGTATAAAGCCGGGGTCCCGTCTTTATAAGAGGTATAGGCAATCTCGTTGCCCCGAGGGGACCAGCGAGGGTTCAGGGTAAAAGACCGGAAATTGGTTAACCGTTTGGGATTGCTTCCATCAAATTCAGCGGAATAGATTTCTTTCTTCCCGGTTGTGGTTGAAATAAAAGCTATCTTGGTTTGGAAAGGTCCATGTTCTCCGGTCAAAAGAAAAAGGATTTCATCGGCAAAACGATGGATGGCCTGGGGGTAATCCTGGGCGGAAAGAAGATATTCTTTTCCCAAGATGGACTTTCCCTGGATGAGATCGTAGAGCCGTATTTCCAACTTTAGTTGGGACCCTTCCTGGAGATAGGCCCCTTTAACCACGATATCGGCTCCGGCCAAAGTCCAGGCATTAAAATCGATAGATCCTGGCTGCTCGGGGCGTCCCAGAAATCCCTTGGGATCTATCATCTTGAAATAGCCGGTAAAATCAAGATCCCGCATCAAAAGAACTGCTGCTGAATTTCCCAAAGAGGGCCCAAGAGTTCCCTGGTTTATTAAATCGGGGATAGCAATGGGAATCTTCTTTGCAGTGGGAGAATCGACATCCAGATAGACCCGGTCGGCTGAAAAGGAAAAAGGGACAACCACAAAAAAAATAACCCAGAAAATTGCCAGAAGAACTGGAAGCGTATAAAATTTGAAAATTGATTTGGCCATTTAATTTCCAGACAGATCTTTGGAGTGAAAGGTTAAAAAAATTTCATGATTAGTTTTAGGATATCCTTCGGGTAACGTCGGTAACGGATCGGATTTTTTTAATGTGCGGACGACTTCCTGGTCAAAGACGGCTATACCTGATTTTCTCTCGAATCGGTAGTCTTCGATATGGCCACTGCGGCTAACGTGTATCATGACCACGGCAGATATATCCTTCCCTTTTAACAATCCTTCGGGAAGTCCCCAATTTCTTTTAATCTGACTGAGGAGAGAGGCATAATACAATTGGAATTGAATTCCTGAACCCTCCTGAGGCCCGGATGGGGCTGAAGTAATGGTGCCCGGTCCACCGGAACCTGTTCCTTGCCCGGCTACAAAGGATGATTTTTTTTTCTGTTCGATTTGAGCCAGGGCTTTTTCCAGAGTTTGTTCATCTTTGACCTTATTTTCCAGGCGATTTAAAGTTTTTTCAAGAGATTTTTCCTGTTGCACTTTTTTTCTTAAATGTTCCAAGGCCTGATCCAGGGTCTTAGACTGATCCTGAATCGGGACCGGTTTTTCCCGAACCGGTTTGGGCAGGATGACCGGTTTGGGTTTCACTCGAGGGGATGGAGGGGAAGGGGCGGCGATTGATTTTTTTGCTTTTGAATTATTGCCGATCGGTCCGCTGCTCGGGGAGGAGACCAGATCGACGAAATAGGCCGGGTCCAGTTTTTGGACCGTCCCCCCATGGGGAAAGATATTCAGAAAGAGTCCCAAAATCAACAGATGCAGTCCGAGGGAAATAAAGACCATTTTCATCCATTGGCTCTCCCAAGCGGGACCTTTCCAGGAGGAAAATGTCTTAGCAGTCATTTTTTTTCTTCACCCGGTTCGGTTACCATACCCAATTTTTCGATCCCTGCATTCTTAATATCGCTCATGATTTGAACGACAAAACCGTATGGAAGGGATCGGTCGGCCCGCAAAAATACCTCTCCCTCTTTTTTGTTCCGGTAAAGGATCTTCAGTTTTTCCTGCAGTTCACTGCGGTTGACCCGATATTCATTGATGAATATCTCCTGTTTTTTATTCAGGGAGACCACCAGGCGCTCATCCCGGGAGGAGATCGCTTTGGCTTTGGTCTGGGGGAGTTGGACATCCATGCCCTGCATCATCATAGGTGCCGCCACCATGAAGATGATCAGCAGGACCAGCATAACGTCCACCAGGGGCGTTACGTTGATCTCCGACATCAATTTTTTTTCACCGCCGCCGACATCCATAAATCAACCTTATTTTCTTAAACCTGCCTTTTTATATTGGTCCCTCTCGATAATGTTTAAAAAATCGGAAGAAAAATTATTCATCTCCGATTCCAGGACCCGAACCTGGTTGGAAAAATAGTTATAGGCGATTACCGATGGAATGGCGGCCGCCAACCCTGCCGCTGTGGCAATCAGGGCCTCGGAGATTCCCGGTGCGACTACGGCCAGGTTGGCCCCTCCCCGGAGACCGATACTATGAAAGGAGTTCATGATTCCCCACACCGTGCCGAAGAGGCCGATGAAAGGAGCGGTATTGCCGGTAGTCGCCAGGAAAGTCAAGGCATAGCCCAGACGGGTGACTTGAGAATTCATGGCCGCCCGCAAGGCCCTGGGGATATTTTCAAAGCGAACCATACTGGTGGTCGTGATGTCCGTTGATTCCCTCTGGGCGTTTTCCTCGGTTTCCTGTTGCATCTTATACAATCGTACCAGTTCCTGATAGCCGACACGAAATACCTCTGCTACCGGGCTGTATTGGAGATCTTTGGAATCGGTATAGGCCACGGCCAGGCTTTTGCTTTTCCAAAAAATTTCCTGAAAGAGATTGGTTTCCTTCCTGGCTCTGTGGATAATCCGATATTTCATAAAGATAATCGCCCAGGAGATGATGGAAAAGGACAGCAGTAAAAAAAGGACCATTTTGACAACGGCCCCGGCGTTCCAGACCATGGAAAATATTTCGTTTTGATTGATGATGGAAAACATGGGATTCACTTTCCGTTTGTCAGACCAGAATTCCGATCCGATATCCTTTATTTCTTTTAGTCGGTAGCGGCCTAATAGAAGTTAAAAAGAGGGTGTTGAAAAAAAGTGCGCCTTTTGAGGTCCATTGAATCTTGACCATAATAAGACAAGAAAAGTTGATAATACCCGACTGAAAGAAGCCCCCATGCCCTTATCGGATCGGGTTTCCGAAAAGAAATGGATTTTTAAAAAAGTCACCTCCAGGTTTCAAGATTCTCTGGAAAAGAAAAAAAGGGTTTATTCCTCTTCTTCTTCCTCCTCCATTTCAACTTCTACCGGTTCCTCTCCGATAAGCTCCTTGAGGTATTCATCATATTCTTCTGCGGTCAGCATTTCATAATAATCCGTTGTGGAGGACACCTCTATACGGAGGATCCACCCGTCCTGATAAGGATCTTCATTTATGATTTCCGGTGAATCCAGGAGTTCCTGGTTAATCTCGACAATTTCTCCGTTCAAAGGAGAAAAAAGATCCGAAACTTCACCTTGAGATTCCAGGGAGCCAAAGGACTCGTCTTTAACCACTTCATCCCCTTCTTCGGGAAGGTTAATTCCGGAAATATCCCCAAATTCTTCCTGGGCATAATCACTGATCCCGATGGTGATACGGTTGTCGTCGTCCAGGCGAGCCCAGGCATGATCTTTACTGTATCTTAGCTCTTCTAAGATAACCAAAATGCCCCCCTTTTATGCGTGGAAAAGTTTCTTCCCGACGCTCAATCTGAAAAATTTTAATTAAACCTTCTTTTGTTTACCTGATGGACAGGGCAGAAAGCAATATGAAAAAGATTTCGTCGAATCCAGCCGTGTGGAAACTAACGGCGATTGTTTTTTCCTTTTAAAACTGAGGTCTAATATAACCGGGTAAATTTAGCAAGTTTTTTTTTAGCTGGAACGGATTTTTCTTTTCTTTAAATAACAACTCAGAATTATTGATAAAAATACCAGAAAAACACTGATGTATTGTGTGTCGGACCAACTTCCTCCCAAAAGGGCCCCCCGATTGTCTCCTCTGAAAAATTCCAATATCCAGCGTCCAAGACCGTATAAAATCAGAGATATAAAAGAAAGATCATTCCCGAATTCTTTTGCCGATCCTTAAAAAACCATAAAATGAAAAAAATGATCAGGGCGGTCAGGGCTTCATAAAGTTGGGTGGGATGTAAGGCAATGCCTGTCGGTGCCAGGGAGTCGGGATGCGTAAATGTCACTCCCCAGAACCGGTTGGTGGTCCGTCCAAAACAACAACAGGCAGCAAAGCAACCCAGACGGCCGAAGGCCTGACCAATGGCGATAGAAGGGGCCATTAAATCGGCCGTTTCCCAGAAAAGGAGTTTTTGTTTTCGGATAATCCAAAGGCCGGTCAGGAAAGAAAGGATCAGCCCCCCAAAGAATACCAGACCCCCTTCCCAAACCTTGAAAAAATCCAAAGGGTGTTCAAGATAATGGGGATAATTGATCAATACAAACAGGAGTCGGGACCCAATGATGGCTGAAAAAATGATATAGAAGGATAGGTCCAGAATCTTTTCGGGTGGAATCCCTTTTCGGCGGGCCTCTCTAACGGCTATCCCTATACCCAACAGAAAGCCAACGGCCATAAAAAGGCCATAACTGAGAACGGTAAAACCGCCAATATGAAAAAGGACGGGAAACACCTTTAGGTCTCTTTCGTAAACAAATAACCAAAGGCCAAGAAGAGGACACCCAGAGTGATGGCCGAGTCGGCAACATTAAAAGCCGGCCAATGATATCTTCCCCAGTATATATCCAAAAAGTCGGTCACCCCCTGGAACCGGAGCCGGTCGATCAAGTTACCCAGGGCGCCTCCCAGGATCCCTCCTAAAGAGAGATAGGTCCCGATTTTTTGTTGCGGGTAACTAAGAGTGAAGATCATAATGCCGGCCATGGCGACAACAGGAAACAATATAAGTAAGATATCTCTCCAGACCGGAGCCGAACCTCCCAGGATTCCAAAGGCCACCCCTTTGTTCTGAATGTGAATTAAATTGATCAGACCAGGGATTACCGGCCGCAAGGAATATAAGGGGAAATTGGTGATAATATATTCTTTGGTTACTATGTCCAAGATAAGCACCCCGAGAAAGGAAAGGCCCAGAGCCCAGTATTTTTTTTTGCCCATAGAGATCCTTAAATCAATTGTTTGTCGGCCAAAATTTATTAAGTGATTAAATTTCGAGGATTAGTTCCCAATTTTTTTAATCGGAGTGATGGAGTATCGTTTTTTCCCAGACCATTATTCCCTTACTTCATTACTCCAATTTGTTCGGCTCAATAAACAACCATAATAATTGCAATTAAGTGCTAATAGCCTGATGACACCGGGAACAGATGGTTGGATGTTCCGGAAAACTTCCCACCTCGGTTCGGAAATTCCAGCATCGTTCGCATTTTTCTCCCAGGGCTTTTTCGATTCGGATGATCAACCCGGGGAATTCCGAGCTGGAGAACCCTTCCAAGGCTCCATCCCCGGAATGGATTTTAACCTGGGAGACAATAAAAAGAGTCGGTAGGAACTCGGCATAGTTCCGGACGGCCGGTAACAGAGAATCCGGCAGGTACAGGATTACTCTGGCGTCCAGAGGATTGCCGATGAGTTGGGAACGGCGGGCTTGTTCCAGAGCCTTGGTTACCTCGGCCCGCAAGGCCAGCAGGACCGACCATCGTTGATCCAGGTCTTCATCCACCGGAGGTGGATTGAAATCCGGGAACTGGGTCAGGTGAATACTTTCGGTCTCTTTGTCCGTGGCCGATAGACAGGACCAGACTTCTTCAGCCGTGAAAGATAAAATCGGGGCCATCAACCGGACCAGGGCTTTAAGGATAAGCAGTAAGGCGGTCTGGGCCGACCTTCGTTCCCGGGACTTGGGAGGCGAAGTATAGAGTCGGTCTTTAAGAATATCCAGATAAAAGGCGCTTAGTTCATTGGTACAGAACTGATAAAGGGTGTGGTAGACCACATGAAAATCATAATGATCGTAGGCCCGTCTGACCCGGGTGATTACCTTCTGCAATTGGAGCAAGGCCCATTGATCCAGTTCCTCCATTTCCTTGATGGGCACCTGGTCCTGGGAGGATTCAAAGTCGGAAATATTTCCCAGCAGGAAACGGCAGGTATTGCGGATTCGACGATAAGCCTCGGTCAGTTGCTGGAGGATATTCTGGGAAATGCGGATGTCATCCCGATAATCTTCGGCCGAAACCCAAAGTCGCATTATTTCCGCCCCGTATTTTTTGATGACTTCCTCGGGATGGGTGACATTGCCCAGGGATTTGGATTCTTTCTTTCCCTGGCGTCCACCAAAAAACCATGGGTTAAAACCGCCTCATAGGGAGCCTCACCCCGGGTTCCGACGGCGGTCAGCAGGGAACTGTGGAACCATCCCCGGTGCTGATCGCTTCCTTCCAGATAGAGATCGGCCGGGCCCCGCAGATAGGGCCGGGCTTCCAAAACCGCGGCGTAGCTTACCCCGGAATCGAACCAGACATCCAGGATATCGGTTTCCTTTCTAAATTTGGTACCCTGACAATGGGGGCAGACAGTCCCGGCCGGGGCAAAGTTCGTTCCTCCGAAGAGGAAAACCAGATATCGGTTCCATGTTTCAAAACCAGGGCCTCCACATGGGAGAGGATCTCGGCTGTAATGATCCAGTTGTCGCAGTTCCGACAATAAAAGGCCGGAATAGGAACCCCCCAGGAGCGCTGGCGGGACAGGCACCAGTCCGGACGGTTTTCCATCATGCCGTAAATCCGGTTTCGACCCCAAGCGCGGCATCCAGGTCACCCGATCGATCTCCGCCAGGGCTTTTTTCCGAAGGCTGTTGGTTTCCATGGAAATAAACCATTGCTCGGTGGCCCGAAAGATAACCGGTTTTTTGCATCGCCAGCAATGGGGGTAACTATGTGCCAGTAGTTCCTCCCCTTTCAGGGCCTGGACCTGGCGCAATTGATCCTTGATGGTATCATTGGCTTTGAAAACATACTGCCCGGCGAAAAATTCTACCTCAGGTGTAAATTTTCCCTCGTCGTCCACCGGAGAATAGATATCCAGATGATAGCGCAATCCCGCTTTCATAATCCTCCTGTCCATGTCCGGGCGCAGTATGTACGATTCCAGTGCCGTCCTCCAGGGTTACATAATGGGCCAGGATCATGACCGACTCCCGCTGATAAAGGGGATGGCGGCATTTCAGGCCTTCCAGGGATTCAGGGTCCAGAGAGGTTAGTATCCGGGGTGAGGGCCAGGAAAGTCTTTGAGAGCATTTTTCCAATAATCCCCTGGCCAGGATAAAGACCTCCTCCCCCTGCTCGACGGCCACATACTCATAATCGGGGTGGAAGGCCAGGGCCAGGTTGGCCGGAATGGTCCAGGGGGTGGTGGTCCAGATCAGGACTGAAACCTTTTTCCCTTTTAAAGCCGGGTAGGCAGCCGTCAAATCGGAGATCAAAGGAAAGGCGACGAAAATCGACGGAGAGGTGTGGGGTTCATATTCCACTTCCGCTTCGGCCAGGGCGGTTTTGCAGGAGGTACACCAATAGATGGGCTTTTTGCTTTTGTAGACACTCCCCTGCAGGGCAAAGCGTCCGAACTCCCTGATAATCACCGCCTCATAAGCATAGTTCATGGTCAGATAAGGATTTTCCCATTCACCCAGGACTCCCAGCCGTTTAAATTCCTCCCGCTGGATGTCGATGAATTTCTCGGCATAAGCCCGGCAGCGCTGCCGGATTTCGGTTTTGGAAAGGGTCGTTCTTTTCGGCCCCAATTCTTTGTCCACTTTATGTTCGATGGGCAGGCCATGACAGTCCCAGCCCGGCACATAAGGGGCGTCGAAGCCCGACATCTGCCTGGATTTGATAATGATGTCTTTTAAGGTTTTATTGAGGGCCGTGCCCATATGAATATGGCCGTTGGCATAGGGGGGGCCGTCATGGAGGATGAATTTTTTCCGGCCTTCGGAAGATTCCCTTATCTTTTGATATAACTTCATCTTCTCCCAATGTTGCAGCCAATCCGGCTCCTTTTGGGCCAGATTAGCCTTCATGGGAAAATTGGTTTTTGGCAGATTTAATGTTTCTTTGTATTCCATACAGCCTCCAGAAAAAAAGTCTCTTGCTTTTCCTTATCATAACAGAGAGATAAGTCAAGGAGAAACATGGACCAATTAATTTATGGCTCCCAGGATAAAGAGGTTTCTTATTATTTAACAAGCAACAAGATGATTTATTGGGTGGGCAATTGTTTTTCGAAGGCCTCCACTTCTTTGACCCAACTCCCGGCGGCAAACTCCCATTGCGTTTCTTTAAGTAACTCCCGGGTTTTTTCAAGTTCTTTTCTGATCTCTTCCAGGGAATCGGATTCATTGATGTCCCATAGGGCCTGGGCATAAAACAGATGATTAAGTGGATGCTGGGGATATTGTTCGACCGTTTGTTTTAACAACGCCAAAGCCTTATCGCAATCCCCGATATTTTGCGGCCAGGGGGGGGCTTTCAAATACAACATGCCCAGGACTCTGCCAGGTCCCCCCGATTCTTCGGCAGGCACTTTTTGCTGGGCCGTTTCCAATCGTTCGGCCATGGGAATGAGGTTTTTCAAGGCTAAGACAGGATGCTTTCGAATCACCAGACCCATATTGACCGCCCAATAATAAAGCACCTGCCCGTCTTCCCGGGCACCCAGGGAAATGGCCCGTTCGGCAAAACCCACCCCTTCGGCGGCCAGTTTTTCCTGAATTTTCTGATTGTCCTGTCGCTCAGCCAAGAGGAGGCAGATTCTGCTTGGAAAAGGAGTTTGTAGAATCGCGTTATCGGTAGTGGCCCTCAGATAATCCAGCAGACATTGTATTTCGCGGGTTGGGGTCCTGGAGTCAATCGAATCGGCTTTGGCCGACAAATCGGTATCCCCGTAGGCCTGGCAATCTCCGGTCAGGGAAAGCTCTGCTACCTCCATACCAACGTGAGAACAACCGCCGATTATTAAACCGATGGAAAAAAGTCCTGAAAGCAGTAAAGGGTTTTTCACTATTTTTTGGCCCCTTTTTCCCAGAGCTGAATCAGGGGGACAAAGGTTTTTGCCTCTACCTTTGAAAACGAATCCACTCCGTACAGATCGCACAATTTTTTTCCTTCTTCATCCGAACACATTTTGGAAAGGGCGGTAACGAAACGGGTCCGATCTTCCGGTGTGGTCATTTTTTCATTGGCCACCACCCCTATCAAGGGGATCGTATCCGAAGAATAAATTACCTCCAGCTGCCGGGTAAAAGGCAAGGCGTTCATGGCCGAATACTGTTGGTCGGTAACCAATACCGCATCCAAATCCCCTTTGGCCAGGCTGCGCAGGGCGGATAAGGCCTGCCTGGTGGGTTTCATTTTAAAAAAAACAACAGGATCGAGCAAGCCCTTAAACACAATTCGAGAAATGAACAAAGGCTCTTCCAGGGGGGTGCCGCTTACACTCTTGTCTTTGAGCTCTTGAAGGGTTTTGTATTTTCCCTTTTTGTACCAGCAGACGATAAATTTCGGTGTTTTTGCCTTTGATTTTGGGCTGAATGATCGGCAGGAGTTGTTCTTTGTCTTTAAGTTCAAGGAACAAACCCATAGACATGATCGAAAAGGCCGGTTTCTTTTCATGAATCAGCTTTTTGCACTCCTCCGCTTTGGTTGTAAAACTCGACTCGAAATTTCCCTTGGGCCATTGGCCCACTTTTTCCACCACGCGCAGCATGGATTCCATGGTGTTCCGGGCCTCCTGGTCTTTGACCGGACCTCCCGGGTAACAAACCACTATAGGTGTGGGCGCTGCCCAAGTCAACGTGCTTGAAATCAAAAAAATTCCCCAAGCCATCCAAGCGATCTTATTAGTATTCATGATTTCCTCCGATAAACCAATTGGGTGATGACCGGCGCAATAAACAGCACGGCCAGCAAACAACAAGCCAATCCCAGGGTAATAGCGATCCCCATCGATGAAACCCCTCGATATTCTGCCAGGGTAATGGCCCCTAAACCTGCAAAGGTAGTCCCTGAGGCCAGCAAAATCGGTTTGCCGGATAAGGCCGCCACCTGCCAGGGGGACAAATCCAACATCTCGAACCGGCGATGAGCGAACCAAACGCCATAATCCACGCCGAGGCCCATAACGAGGGGAAGGGCAACGATATTGGCATAGTTGAATTTCATGCCGAATAAGGCCATCAGTCCCAACATCCATCCGCCACCAATCATTAAAGGCAAAACCGCGATGAGAAATCCACGCCAGGAACGCAGCACCAACATAATCCAGATCAGCGCGAAAATAATAGCCAGCCGGGTTCCTTTAAAAAAACTGCTTACGACCATACGGGAAAAGACCTTATGGGTGGTCGGAAACCCGGTGGCCTCTGGAGAGACTTTATAAACCTCAGTGATCAGCTCATCCAGGTTATTGATATTATAAACCGATTTTTTGGGAAAAGCATAAATAGCCATGGTTCCGTCGGCAGCAAAAAAGCGACTGCGCAGATCCAAGGGCAGGTCTTGTGGGGTCAGGACTTTGGCCTCCTGCCAAGTTGAAACCAGATGAAGTCCTTTTTGACCGGATAAAACCAATCCTTGAAAAAAAGGCTCGGACCGCTGAAGGGCCAGTTTTGGATTCTTGTTTATCCATGTGTCGATAGCCGAAAGTTGATCGCGCAGCCGTTCCAGGTTGTTAATCAATGCGGAATGACCGGCAGAAAAGGCCTGTTCTTGTAATTCATCAATCAGACCCGTTCCTTTTATTAACACGGCACGCAATTTTCTAAATTCTTCCTTGGACAAAGAAACACGCTTCAGGTTAAGGAACTTTTTTACATCGGGAGACCCGGCTACCATTAACCCGGCCTTTTTAGCCTTTTGAACCCGGTCGGCTGAGTCGGGGGGGAAAAGAGAGGCCATGGACTGCACATGAGAAATGCTTTTCAGTTTGGCCGCTTCTTCGGAAATGCGACGGGCTTCTTCTATAGTTGGTGCAGTAAAAACAATCACTTCCCCCTGGAAATCACTTTCTTGGACCATGCGTTTCTGGTATTTGGCCGCCTTGGAATTTTTAGGCAGCATTTCCATGACATCATAATCAAAGGGGATAAAGAAGGCCTTGTAAATTCCAAAACCAGCCAAAACCACAGCCAATGAAATAATGGTGGCAGCGGCTATACGGGGCATATTAAATGGCTGGGAGCCTTTTTCATCGTCGGAACTTACAGTTAAATATTTTGCTTGAGGGATGCGCGGGGGGATTAAGGCATAAATGGCCGGTGATACAAAGATGGTGGCCATCAGAATTAATAAAACCCCCAGACCGGCCACAATGCCCAATTCGGCAAAACCGGGAAATTCGACTGTACTTAGGGCACCGAAAATCAAGACCGAGGCCCCGCCGGCCGTTAGAATGGCTTTATAGGAAGCGGACATACCGATTGAAATGGCTTCGACCAGCGGTACTCCTTTTCGGCGTTCTTCCATAATGCGGGAACTGGAAAAAATCCCATAATCCACTCCCAACCCAAACAGAATTGCGGTGAAACCGGAGGTGACAATCGTCAGGTGTCCAATGACCAAAAAGGTAAGGCCACTGCTCCAGACCACGCCGAGTCCCATGGGGATAAAAATCACCAGCGCCCATTTGATTGATCGCATGGAAAATAGAACCAGCAATAAAACAAAGCAAGCAGCCGTAACGAGAATGAGCCGGATATCCCGTTGAATGGCCGTATATTCTTCATAAATGATGGCGGGCAGGCCGGTATACCCCACTGTCGGAGGCGATTTCCCCAGGGCCTTGTATTTGTCCATCAGGCCCTGCGAGACTTCTTTAACTCTTCTAATAAAGGGGTTCAAACTCGAAAACTCTTCGGAGCTGTTTCGGGCATGAACAAAAACAAACAACATTTTGTTGTCTTTCGAACTGAAGTAGCTTTTGGTCAAACCTTCAGCGCCGAATTCGGCCAGCAATCGATTCCAAGCGATGATTGAAGGGTTAGGATGATCAGACTCTAAAAAGCGTTGCCACTCTTCCAATATGAACACTGATAACTCCACGCTTTCTTGAGCTGTTTTAAGGTCAAGATTGAGATCGGAAAGCGGCGGCGGATGTTGCAGCCATTTCTCGGTCTGACCCAATACCCGGTTTAACCCCGGCCATGCAGGGGTCTTCTTCTTTTTGTTAAAGAAATCCATAACCCTGGAGAGCTGTTTCAATTGATCGGCCGGAATCATCAGAAAGGCATTGTTAAGAAAGAATTCCATATCCAGACGTTCGGAGGCTTGCGAAATTTCGGGTTGAACTCGAAGTGCATCGGCCAAATCACTGGCGAAGGATTCCAATTCCGCTCGGGGGGCATTTTCCAAAACTACAATCAAATCCGAAGCACTGCCGAATTTGTCAATAAACTTTTGCAGTCGCTTGGCAACAGGGGTTTCTTTAGGCAGTAAAGCCTTTCGCGAGGTGTAAACCGGAAGCCTTGAGAGCCCCCAAATAGAAAGAAGCGTTAGAACCAAAGCAATTGATAAAATAAGCCAGGGATGTTCGGCACTAAACCTGGCGGTCTTTTTTATGGTATTGCGCATGAATTCAAGTTTTACTCCCTCACTACCGGGTATGACTGCCTTTTCCGCAATGGGTTTTCATAAGGAGATAGGAGCCGGGAACAAGAGAGCAGGTCCGGTAAAGCATTTTCGCCTGATGAATCCATTCAAGAAAAACAATAACGGTAATAAAACGGATGAATCCGTATGGGGGTGCTGTTTTTTCCCTCACGAGGAACTTAGTGGTCAATAATCTTAAGCCGTCAAATAAGTTATTAATGCGAAGAGGATTCCGCTTCCTCGCCTTATATCAAGGCCTCTTTGAGCAATAATCTGGATTGGCGAGGAAAGTCAGGCGGCTCAGAACCAGAAGGCCAAAACGCTCTGGATAGTTTGGACCCGGCCAAATTCGGGCTCTAATTCCGGTATCATATTATATTGGTAAGCAGCCTGGATGGAGCACCATTTGGCGAGGAAGGCACTAAGGCCGACGCTCAATCCGACATTTCCCTCCAAATCAATCGAGGGACTAAACCGGACAAATAGCCACTCCAAGAGTCGGTGTTCAATACCGGTACTCAGCCGGTGATCGACCAGGGTGTCTTTGTTACTATTGAAAATTCCAAGTTGATAATCCAGGAAGATGTTAGATCTCTTGGATAATTCATAAGAGAACCCTGGACGGAAAATATATTCCTGGAGATTCCCTTTGCCCTCGGCGGTTTGCTGTATGGGAGTCGGCATGGGCGGGAGACTCGTCTGTGTGGTGGTATTGGAGTGATAGGACTGGCTGCCAAACTCCAAGATCATCCCCAGAAGCCACTTTTCCGCCGGTTGAAAAAGTCCGCCGATGCGACCGCGATAGCTGTCGGCTGAGGTCTTGGTATCCACATCCACCGGTACCATCATTGGAAGACCGGGAATTTGGGTCATCAGAGTTCCCTTCCGCTCGACATCCGCTCCCGCATAGTTGATATCTGCCCCAAAGGCCCAGTTCCCGAACCGTTTACCCCATTGAATTTTAGCCACATCTACCTGGTAATCGAAGGTCAGACCGTCCCGGGCGGTGGTGTTATTAGTGCGAACCTGGCTTAGGGTTGGCTGAATAGTCCCCCAACTTCGGGTGTCCCAGGTCATGGACTCACCGAAGAGGTTCAGGTGCATCCCATTTTCGAAGTTAAGAAAAGAGTAGTAGGGGGCCACCACGATTCCATTTTTACCAGGGAGGGGTGTCCAGCCCAAAGAAGCCGGGTTAACTGCTGAAGAAAATCGGTTGGCAACGGTCTCGCCACCCATGACGGAGATCTCTGTGAATCGAATAAAGGCCGCCGGCAATCGTACTGAAAAGTCCTTGTCACTGTAATCGCGGGCAGAAAGGGCTAAGGATGGAAAGATAAAAAGAACCAGGATCGACAAGACAAACAGGCTAAAACGAAGAATTCCCTTAGACATCGGTATTCAAGGCTCCTTTTAAGATAATTGGAATGAAAACATTAAAAATCAATCATTATTATGTTGACTTACAGGATTATCATGTCGCGTAAAGAGGTGGTCAAGAGAAAAAGAGATTACTTTTGCTTCATTAAAAATTATTTAGATACTCTCGCAAAAGGTCAAAAACCGGCTTTTTCATGAGGCGGGCAATGGGTTCCTTTCTCCTGTCCCTGGAAAGGGATTTAAGTGGTTCCACCTTTGGTCCTACCCCCGCCAAGGAGACTGTGTCACAATAAGCAAACTTGTCATTCCGAGCGAAGCGAGGAATCTTAACTTCTTCATATCATTAAGCACCAAGATTTCTCCCTTCGGTCGAAATGACAAAAAATCGAATTACGACACAGCCTCAAGGGCGGAGTGCTCCCCTGAAACTGCGAGGTTCCAGGGGACTGAGTCCTATGTGCTGAAAAGGAACGGCTGCCCCGGAATCCTCCCGAACGGCCTCCCCCGGCCCTGGCCCAGACTTCACTGGAGATAAGGGCCAAAGTTAAAAACAGAATGACTCCTATCCCTAAAAATTTTAAGATAGATCTATTCTTTTTCATGAAACACCTCATTATCAAACTCAAAATTTATTCTTGAGATAATAATCGATAATCAGAAAAAAGAAATCTTGAATCCTGAAGAGATTTCCCCTGGTTCTCAAAAGTTAAAATGAAGGGAAGAACAAGAAAAGAATCGTTTTCTTACGGGAGGGAGGCAAAAAAGGTATTTTAATAAGATGGACTTACAAAAAGTCCATCATTTGGCCCTGCCCGGGTCGGGATTAACCCTTTCGCGAAAAGTTGGTTTTTGACTTTTTGCGAGGGTATCTTTAAAGAACCTCACATGATTTCAATATTCAGTTTAGTAACCCCTTTTCTAACAAAGCCGAGTTGCTTGGCCAGGGCATAAGAGGTATCCACATCCCGGCCTTTAATATAAGGGCCCCGGTCAGTGACTACCCCTTCGGCAGTCTTTCCATTTTCAGGATTGACCAACCGGACCTTAGTCCCGAAGGGCAGGCTTTTGTGGGCCAGGGTATATTTGTACATATCAAAGCGCTGACCGCTGGCTGTAATTTTATTATGGTGTTCCACTCCATACCAACTGGCGGTCACCTCATTGTTTTCCAGGGTCGGGGCCGCTTTGGGAGGAGAGGGGTAAATCAATAATTTTTGTCCGGGGTGAATCAGATTTGGATTGGAAAGTCCATTTTCCTTGGCGATCTGATAGGGATCTTTATGAAACAACTTCCTGCCGATTTTCCACAAGGAATCGCCTGATTTAACGATGTATTCAATGGGATTGTTCTCAACCGGGTTGGACGGAGGCAATTCCGTTTCCATGCTGGCCTTCAGAAGTTCTGAAAAATTATTTTTGGATCCCCTCTTATCGGAAACCTTTTGAATTGAAGGCTTAATTTTAAGGTCCAGGATCTCAATCTTATTCCCGGTGGTTTGAATTTCCATATTTTTTTAACTCCTTTTTTATTTGTGGGTCAATAAATTGACTCTTTTCTGACTTTGCACGATGATCAGATGAAGATCATTTTTTAAATTTAACAGAGATTTAAATTGGTTTCAAAAAATTGACTATTGCCTGGGTTTATTATTTTTAGAATCAATACTCATTCATTGCAAATATAGTGCCTTTTTTTAGGCCGTTTTGGGCCAACGAGGTAAGGTAAGGGAACCGAGCAAAAAGGAAACTCTTATCCTTTTAAACCTTTGGCTTGCTATAAATCTCCCTTGTCAAAAAAGGCCTTGAAAGATAGATTATTTAATTATTTTTTCTTGACAACAGCATTATATTCCATTAAGTAATAATTTTCACATTAGTTTATAATGTAGTGATAAATCCCTGCCGTGCGGCAGGTCTTCTCTCCTAAAAGAAACAAAAACCATGCCTAAAGAGAACTCCTGTTGCCTGCTTCGGGGTGTCTGATACAACCCATGAATATTATTTGTTATTAATTTAAAAAGGAGGGAATACCATTGGCCTTTGAAATACCAAAAATTACCTATTCAGGAAAAATAAACGAGGTTTCCATTGGAAAAGCTTCTCCCGTCACAGTCGGAGGAGAAAGTTCCTACCCATTTCATTTATTTGAAGGGAAGATGCCTCACCCCCCCAGAATCGCCATGGAAATCTGGGACATGAAACCGGATGACTGGTCGGAAACGGCCATGGCCCCTTTTGCCGATGTACTGGATGATCCTGCGGCCTGGGCCAAAAAATGCGTGGAAAAATTCGGGGCGGAAGCCATTGTTGTTCAACTTAAAAGTACCGACCCTAACGGACTCGATAAGGGGCCGGAAGAAGCATCCAAAACAGTTAAAAAGGTGCTAAAAGCGGTCAAAGTCCCGGTGATCGTATGGGGGTCATCGAATGAAAAGAAGGACACCGATGTCCTCAGGAAGATCAGTGAAGACTGCCAGGGGGAAAACCTGACCCTTGGGCCCGTGGCTGAAGGTAACCACAAGCAGATTGGAGCCTCGGCCCTGGGATATAATCACACCCTGATCGCCTCCACCCCGATTGATGTAAACCTAGCCAAACAGTTGAATATATTATTGGAAAACTTGGGAGTCTCCAAAGAAAAAATCATTATTGATCCGACTACCGGTGGACTCGGATACGGCCTGGAATACTCTTATTCGGTTATGGAACGGATTCGCATGGCCGCCCTGGCCCAGGAGGACGAAAAACTCCAATATCCCATGATCAACAATATTGGAAATGAAATCTGGAAGGCCAAAGAGGCCAAACTGACCACTGAAGAAGCCCCGACCCTGGGGGATGCCGCCAAGCGGGGATTTCTTATGGAAGCAGTGGGAGCTGTATCTTATCTTTTGGCCGGATCGGATATCTTGATTTTAAGACACCCCGAAACCGTAAAATTAGTGAAAAAATTAAAGGACCAGTTGATTACCGGAGATCTGGATCTGAGTCCGGCCGATTTGGCTGCCAAATTGGCTGCTTTAAATGTGAAACCGGCGGGGGAATATCCAGAGATCGTCAAGACCGCCGTCGCCGCCGAACCGGCTAAAGAAGAGAAGAAGGCGGCTCCGGCCAAGGCCAAGGAAGCCGCTCCGAAAGCGGCTCCGGCAAAACCGGCCCCGGCGGCAGCCCCCATGGCTGAACCGGCTGCTCCCAAAGCCGCGGCAGCACCCAAGGTAGAAGAACCTGCTAAGATTTCAGCTGAAGAAGAGGCCAAGATAAAGGCTGAGGCTGAAGCTAAGGCTAAGGCTGAAGCAGAAAACAAGGCTAAGATTGAGGCTGAGGCTAAGGCCAAGGCCGAAGCGGAGGCCAAAGCTAAAGCCGAAGCGGAAGCCAAGGCCAAGATAGAGGCCGAGCAAAAGGCGAAAGATGAAGCCAAAGCCAAAGTTATAGCCGACGAGGAGGCCCTGCAAGCCGCCCGGGCTGCCGAAAGGGCCAAGAAGGAAACCGGAAAAGCCGCTGTTGCCGAAGGTCCCAAAGAAATGAAGGTGGCCGAGGTCCAGATGTCAGCAGTCGACAAACTGTTGGCGCAAGTAAATCGCGTTAATAAAAGAAGTTAGAAAAACAGGTCTTAGGCACCTGCGGGTAAGCAGGGGCAATAGACAAGAGGAAAAATTTTCAATTTGCCCATCGCCGTTGCCAAATAGGGTAAGTAACTTGAGACTCTAACAATAATCCGAACCGAATTCGGATCAAGGAGGAAATAAAAATGGCATCAGAAGAAGCCAAAGAAACTTTGAAGGTTGTTGAAAAAGAAAAAAAGAAGATCAAACCCGAGGACAAAAGTGTGGACCCCGCCACCATCCAGATGCTTTATAAAGCGCAGAAGGATGGGGTGGAAACGATCTTTGACCGGGCTGAAACCATGAAACCCTGTAATATCGGAATCCAGGGGACCTGCTGTAAAATGTGTTCTCAGGGGCCCTGCCGCCTTCCTTTGACCAAGAAAGATCTGGAGGGAAAGGATATGCGGATGGGCCTCTGCGGAGCCACCCCGGAGACCATCGCCGCCCGTAATTTTGTTCGCATGATTGCTGGTGGGGCCGCCGCTCACTCCGATCACGGTCGGGGAGTGGCCGAGGTCTTTTTGGCGGCAGCACGGAAACAGACCCATGATTATGCCATTAAGGATGAGAATAAATTAAAGGAAATCGCTGGAGACTTTGACGTGCCCATCACGGTAAAAGTGGATGGCGAGGAAAAGGACCGCGATATTTATGATATCGCCGTTGAAGTCGGCGAAAAGGCTTTGGCGGAATGGGGCAAGCAGGAAGGCGAGATTTATTATGCCAAACGGGCCCCCAAAGCGCGATACGATATCTGGAAAAAATTGGATGTGGTTCCCAGGGGGATAGACCGGGAGATCGTCGAAATCATGCACCGGACCCACATGGGGGTGGATCAGGATTATGAAAACCTGATGAAACAGGGAACCCGGGCGGCCATAGCCGACGGTTGGGGCGGATCCATGATTGCCACGGACCTGCAGGATGTCCTTTTCGGGACCCCCTATCCCATTCACGGGGAGATCAATCTGGGGGTGCTGAAACAAGATCAGGTCAATATCATCATCCATGGTCATGAACCCCTGCTTTCCGAGATGATCGTCGTTGCCGCCCAGGACCCGGAGATGATTCAGTATGCAGCCACCAAAGGCGCCAAGGGGATTACCCTGGCCGGTATGTGCTGTACGGCCAATGAGGTCTTGATGCGCCATGGTATGCCCATTGCCGGTAATTATTTGCAGCAGGAATTGGCCATCATCACCGGGGCCGTGGAGGCTATGGTGGTTGATGTCCAGTGTATCATGGAAAACATTGCCAATGTGGCTTCCTGCTACCACACCAAAATCATTACCACCAACACCCGGGCAAAAATAAAATCCGGGGATACCATTCATATTCAATTCGACGAACATCACGCCTTGGAGGATGCCAAACGGATCGTCAAGACCGCTATTGACAACTTCCCTAATCGTCGAGCTGAAGTCTTGATTCCAAACGTAAAAGAAAAAATGGTGGCCGGGTTCAGTTATGAGGCCATCAACTACCATCTGGGCGGGACCTTCCGGGGATCTTATACTCCGTTGAATGATAACATCATCAACGGCCGTATCCGCGGGATCGGCGGTGTGGTGGGCTGTAACAACGCCCGGAGCATGCACGACAGCGACCATTTGATCGTGGTCAAAGAACTGTTGAAAAACGACGTCATCGTCCTGACCACCGGTTGTAATGCCATGGCCTGCGGCAAGGCCGGATTGCTCACCCCGGAATCCGCCAAGGTCTATTGCGGACCGGGACTGGCTGAAGTCTGTGAGACCGTGGGTATCCCGCCGGTTCTGCACATGGGTTCCTGTGTGGATAACAGCCGGATCCTGATGGCCGCCGCGGAAGTGGTCAAAGCAGGTGGTTTAGGAAACGATATCAGTGACTTGCCTGCAGCCGGGTGTGCCCCTGAATGGATGAGTGAAAAGGCCATCTCTATCGGGCACTATTTTGTGGCTTCCGGAGTCTATACGGTCTTTGGCGTCACTCTTCCGGTGGAAGGTGCCCCGGTGTTTAAAGAATATCTCTTCAACGGAATGGAAAAGATTTTAGGCGGTAAATGGGATCTGATAGAGGATCCTTATGAAATGGCCCGCAAGATGATTGCCCACATTGATGCCAAACGCAAGGCCCTGGGTATCGACAAAACCAGGGAGCGTGTGCTTATGGATATGGCCGACCGGCAGAAGCTGGAAGCGGTTTAATTTTTATTTTAATGACCTCTTAAGAAAGGAGGAACTTGTTTCATGTCTAAATTAGTTGCCTTTGCCGCCATTCAAGGCGCATACAATATCGTTTCCAAAGCGGAGGGGACCTTGAAAAAGGCCGTTGATAAATTCGGTCCGGATCAGAAGATCGAGTTTCCCAATACCGCTTATTATTTGCCGATCATCTATTCCATCCTGGGGATTCCGGTAAAGACCCTGGGAGATGCCAAGAAACCCATGGACGTTGCCAGAAAACTCCTCCCGGCCCACGTTAAGAATATGTACCATTTGCCTTATCTCGGGCCGTTGCTTGATGCCGGAATGGCTACCCTTTTCGCCGAAGAGGTCGCCGAAGCCATTCGCTATCTGGAAGACCCCAATTTTTACTTAGTCAGTGAGGATATTGACGAGGCTTCCGGTAAGATCTGGCTCGGTGCGGCCGAAGATACGGTCTTCCGAAAACGGGGGGTTGAGTTCGTGGATGGAACCGCCCCCGGTTTTGCTGCCATCGTCGGCGCGGCCCCTGACCCGGAAACGGCCAAGTGGATTGCCGAGGAATATCAGAAAAAGAATCTTTATGTATTTATGGTGGCCAACCAGAACGGTACCACCTTTTCTGAACAGCTTTTGGAGGCCGGGGTGCAGATCGGCTGGAATACCCGTCTGGTCCCCTTCGGGCCGGACATTTCGGCTGCGGTCTTCGCCCTGGGGTTTGCTAACCGGGCGGCTATGGCCTTCGGCGGGATCAAACCCGGCGACTATAAAAAAATGTTAATGTATAATAAGGACCGTATCTTTGCCTTTGTCAATGCCCTGGGCGATGTCGGAGCCGAGTGGGCGGCCAATGCCGCCGGCTGCGTCAACTGGGGCTTCCCGACCATCGCCGATACGGACATCCCTGAAATCCTGCCCACCGGTGTCTGCACCTACGAGCATGTGGTGGCCAATGTGGGTCACAGGGAAATGCCCCAAAGATCCATTGAGATACGGGGCCTCAAGGTCACAGTAAGTAGTATTGATATCCCCTTGGCCTATGGTCCGGCCTTTGAGGGGGAGCGGGTCCGCAAAGAAGACCTGTACTTAGAAATGGGCGGCGGGAAGACCCAGGCCACGGAGCTGGTTCAGATGGCCGACATGAACGCCATTGAGGACGGCAAGGTGGAGATCGTTGGTCCTGATGTCAAGGATGCCAAAAAAGGGGATCGCCTGCCCTTGGGGATTTATGTTCAGGTGGCCGGACGTCAGTTCCAGGAAGATTTTGAACCGATCCTGGAGCGGCAGATCCATCATTTAATCAACTATGCCCAGGGTGTTATGCACATCGGGCAAAGGGACATCTCCTGGGTCCGCGTAGGGGAACCGGCAATCCAGAAAGGATTCACCTTGAAGGACATCGGGGTCATCCTTCATGCCAAATTCCATCAGGATTTCGGGGCTATCCTCGATAAGGTCCAGGTTACCCTGTACACCAAAAAGGATGATGTAGACAAGCTGACCAAGAAGGCCAGGGCGATTTACAACACCCGTGACGAACGGGTGGAGAAGATGACCGACGAAGGCGTGGAAACCTTCTATTCCTGCACCCTATGCCAGTCATTCGCCCCCAACCATGTCTGTATGGTCAGCCCGGAGCGGACCGGCCTTTGCGGGGCCTATAACTGGATGGACTGCAAGGCCTCTTTTGAGATCAACCCTACCGGGCCGAACCAGCCGGTTCAAAAAGGGGAATGCCTGGATCCCAAGCTGGGCCAATGGAAAGGGGTTAATGATTTTGTCTATAAGGCCTCTCGACAAAAGGTGGAAGGTTATAACTTCTACAGCCTGGTCTATGATCCCATGACCACCTGCGGATGCTGCGAATGTATTGCGGCCGTTCTTCCGACCTGTAACGGAGTCATGACCGTCAACCGGGATTATACCGGTATGACCCCCTCAGGGATGAAGTTCACCACCCTGGCCGGTGTCATGGGCGGCGGGGCCTCCTCCCCCGGGTTTGTGGGGCACAGCAAGTACAATATCACCCAGAGAAAATTTATTATCGGAGACGGCGGCTTGCTCCGTATGGTCTGGATGCCCAAACAGCTCAAAGAAGAGCTCCGTGAACGATTGATCAAACGGGGTGAAGAGATGGGCTACCCCAACCTGATCGATATGATTGCCGACGAAACCGTCGGGATGACCGAAGATGAAATCATGCCCTGGCTTCAGGAAAAAGGCCACCCGGCCTTGAACATGGAGTCGATTGTAGGATAAATTAAAAAAACAGGTATATGGTTTAAGGTGTAAGGTTTACGGTTTTCCTTATACCTTATACCTTGAACCGTGAACCTTTATTTGTGATTGATTGTAAAATCGCTCTTTTCTATACCCAAGAACAAATAAGAGCGTTAAAAATATAATTCGAGTAAGGAGATAAAGATGGCATTAACAGGAATTCAAATCTTTAAGTTGCTGCCCAAAACCAACTGTGGGGAATGTGGGGTGCCGACATGTTTGGCCTTTGCCATGAATCTGGCCTCCGGCAAGGCGGAATTGGCCTCCTGCCCCTATGTGTCCGAGGAAGCCAAAGCCCAACTGGCCGAGGCCTCAGCCCCGCCTATCCGGCCTTTAACCATCGGGGCCGGCGATCATGCTATAAAGACCGGTGGTGAGACGGTTTTGTTCCGGCACGAAAAGACTTTTTTTAATCCCACCGGATTGGGAGCGCTATTGACGAGCGATATGGCAGAGGATGTCGTCTCGGCCAAGCTCAGGAAATGGGACACCTATCAGTATGAGCGGGTCGGCTTGAATCTAAGACCCGAATTGGTAGCCATAAAAGACATGGCCGGAGATGGGGCCAAATTTAAAAAGGTGGTTAAACAGGTTTTTGAAACCAGCAATTTTAGTTTAATATTAATGAGTGAAAAGCCCGAAGTTCTAAAAGAAGGCCTTTCGGCCTGTCCGGGTGGCAAACCCTTGCTCTATGCCGCAACCAAAGACAACTGGAAGGCCATGGCTGATTTGGCCAAAGAAGCCAACTGCCCCCTGGCTGTCAAAGGAGATGGTCTGGAGGGATTAATTACTCTGACCGATAATTTAACCAAAGCCGGATTAAAGGATCTCGTCCTGGATTCCGGGGCCAGGGGGATCAAACAGGTTTTCGAAGACCAGATCGCCATCCGCCGATCCGCCCTTTCGGGAAAAGAAAAAGGCCTGGGTTTTCCGACTATCTGCCTGCCTTTCGAAATGGCCAAGGATCTGGAAATGGAGACCCTCATGGGTGCCGTTATGGTGGCCAAATACGGTGGGTTAGCGGTCTTTTCCGATTTCGAAGGGGAATCCATCTTTCCTCTGCTGTTGGAACGTTTGAATATATTCACCGATCCTCAACGACCCATGACCGTGACCCAGGGGATCTATGAAATAAATGGTCCGGACGAAAACTCCCCCGTCTGTGTCACCTCCAATTTCTCTCTGACTTATTTTATTGTTACCGGAGAAATCGAAAGCAGCCGGATCCCGACCTGGCTCTGCATCATGGATACGGAAGGGTTGTCGGTTATGACCGCCTGGGCGGCCGGAAAATTCGTCGGAGATGCGGTCGGTATTTTTATCAAAAAGAGCGGGATCGCCGACAAAGTCAAGCATCGTAACCTGATTATTCCCGGGTATGCCGCGGCCATTGCCGGTGATCTGGAAGAAGAATTACCGGGCTGGACGATTAAGGTCGGCCCCAGAGAAGCAGCCCATTTACCTAAATACCTGAGAGAGCTGAAATAAGGCCGAAGGCTGTTAGCTCATAGCCTATAGCTCAAAGCTGATAGTCAAGGTCCAAAGTTTAATTCTGATAAAGGTTCAAAGCATTTAGTTCAAGGCTCAATGAACTCCCCTTTGAGCTGTGGGCTTTCAGCTAAGAGCTAACAACAAAGGAGAACATTATGTTTACCATTGGAGAAAATCTTAACGTAATCAACAAAGGTATCGGCCGCGCTTTCAAAGAAAGAGATCCTAAACCCGTTCGGGAGATGGCCGAGAAGCTGGCTGCCGCCAAAGTGGATTTTATCGATATCAACCTGGGGCCGGCCAGAAAGGATGGTGAAGAGTTGATGCCCTGGGTGGTTAATATTGTTCAGGAGGTTACCGATATCCCTCTGGCCTTGGACACATCCAATATCGCCGCCATCGAGGCCGGTCTTAAAGTCCACAAGGGCAAGGCCATCATCAATTCGATTATGGCCCGGCCGGAACGATATACGGTCATGATCCCTATTTGTAAGCAATACGAAGCCGCAATGATCGCCCTGTTGTGGGGACCCGAAGGATTACCCCGGGATGAAAACGAGCGGGGGGCCCTGGCAGCCGAGCTTTTATATGCCGCCAATGAAGGCGGGGTTCCCAATGAAGATATCTTTGTGGATCCCATTATCACCCCGGTCAATATTCAACAGCAGCAATTGATAAGCACATTAACTTTTATGAGTATGCTTCAGGATATCGCCCCGGGGGCCAAATCCACTTGCGGATTATCCAATGTTTCCAATGGGCCGCCGGATCACCTCCGACCTATCTTGAATCAAACCTACATGATCATGCTGGAACGAAGCGGTATGTACTCCTGCATCGTGGATGGGTTTGACGACAAGATACTTGACATCGCCCGGGGGAATCGTCCGGATATCGTCGAGATCGTTCATAAGGTTATGGACGGGGAAAACATCGATATGGGCAGTCTGGCCAAAGAGATGCAGGACTATGTCAAAACAGCCAAAGTTATCCTGGGTCAAACCCTCTTTTCCGATTCCTGGCTGGAAATATAACCAATTTAAAAAACCGATAGAACCTTCAAGGCCATTTCCCATTATAGGAAATGGCCTTTTTTATTAAGGAAAATGTCGTGGCATTTTTGACAAACCATGAAAAATGCCCTATTATTTATTAATAGCTATTATAAGTCATGGCGGAAAGGATCTTTGTGAAATCCTTAAAGTATTTTACTCCTATCATTTTTTTATTTATGCTTTTGACCTCTATCTGCGGTTATGCTTCAACCTTTGAGAAACCGACGTCCATTCAGTTCGGCACAATTCCCGTTCTTCAATCACTTCCTCTTTTCGTCGCCGCCGAAAAGGGATTTTTCAAGGAACAGGGTCTTAATGTGGAAATCGGCCTCTTTAATTCGGCCATGGAAAAAGATATCGCCCTTTCTTCAGGCCGGATTGACGGTTATTTTGGAGATCTGATGACCCCTATGGTTCTTCAGGCCAACCAAACGGGAGTCAGGATAACGGCCACCAATTTTAATACTACCCGGGAACAGAGGATGTTTGCCATTCTAACTTCTCCCCAATCAGCCAACAAGGGTCTGGAAGAAATTGCCAAGGCCGGTATAGCTACCAGCACCAATACCATTTCGGAGTACCTCATTGAGCGGCTTCT
This sequence comes from uncultured delta proteobacterium, assembly GCA_963782435.1. Classification (GTDB taxonomy): domain Bacteria; phylum Desulfobacterota; class RBG-13-43-22; order RBG-13-43-22; family RBG-13-43-22; genus RBG-13-43-22. The sequence continues at coordinate 45,384 of CAWAKF010000048.1, read as the reverse complement.
GCAACAACGGAAAATCGGCAAGGGGAAAATCAACTTTATTGATGTAAAAAATATCCCTATCAGGGTCCAATTGCTTTTGTCAAATCAGGTCCCGGCAGCCCTCCTGCCGGAACCTTTGGCCTCCCTGGCTGAAATGAAAGGGGCAAAATCCCTTATAGATGATAGAGGTCGAGGACTCTCGGCAACCGTTTTGGCTTTCAGTGAGAAGTTTATCCGGAGCAACCCCCAAGCCGTTAAAGCCTTCCATACCGCCGTGGATAAGGCTTCCGATTATATCAATAAACATCCCCAGGAAGTGCGGGCCATCATGAATCGGGATTGTAAGGTTCCTGAACCGCTCAAGGATGCTTTCCCAATCCCCAAATTTCCCAAGCTGGCGGTACCCACTCCGAAACAGGTTATGGACGTCTATGGATGGCTTCATGAAAAAAAGATCATTTCCAAAAACATGACCTACAAGGATATGGTCGCTGATGGATACCTTCCATAAATTCCTGAACGTCGAAGGGGTGAAGAAGACCTTCATTTCTGAAAAAGAATCGAAGACGGTCCTAAACAGAGTAAGTTTTGCCCTCCCCTTTCATGATTCTATAGCCATTGTCGGACCCTCCGGCTGCGGTAAAACCACACTCCTTCTTATCATAGCCGGTTTGGTTCCCCCCACGGAAGGTTCCATATGTTTTCAGGATTCCCCGGTTACAACCCCTAACCGGAACACAGCCCTGGTATTGCAGGAATACGGACTTTTTCCCTGGAAAAGAGTGGCGGCCAATATCCTGCTCGGGGCAAAACTTCAGAAAATCAAGGTCTCCGATCAAAGGCTGGAAACCTTAAAAAATGAACTCGACATCCAAGGCCTGGACCATCTCTATCCGGCCCAATTGTCCGGCGGACAACGCCAAAGGGTGGCCCTGGCCAGGGCGCTTCTTTTAAACCCCCTCCTGCTGTTGCTGGACGAGCCATTCGCGGCCATCGATACGGTGACCCGGGAAAAACTTCAGAACCAACTCCTGAGTGCCTTTAAAAAAAGGGAATTTAGTTTTGTCATTGTTACCCATAATATAGAAGAGGCGGTTTTTCTCGGGAAAAAGATTGTTGTTTTGGGGACTGGGAGTCCAAGTATACAATCGGTTATCGATAACCCCCATATGGGAGAGGTCGGATACCGTAACCAACCCACCTTTTTCGAATTGACTTCAAAAATAAGGGATATACTCGAGGAGACGGCATGAGAAGACGACAAGTCCTTACCTATGGGGTAACCGTTCTTTCTATTTTTGCCGTCTGGTACATCCTGTCCCTGATTTTGGGCAGCAATATCCTTCCAGACCCCTTCCTGGTGGTTCGCCAGGGAATCAAGGAAATCGGGAAATCGTTTTTCTGGCTTCATGTGGAGGTCAGTGTTCTGAGAATGCTCATTGGTCTTTCCCTGGCCTTCATCCTGGCCGTTCCGGCCGGTCTGATTCTCGGCAGCAACCAGAAGCTGGATAATCTTTTTGCCCCTCTTATCTATCTGGGTTATCCCGTTCCCAAAATCGTTTTCATGCCCATTATATTTGTCCTCTTCGGTATCGGGGAAACAGGAAAGATCGTGCTTCTTACCATGATCATTTTTTTTCAGCTTCTGATCACTACCCGGGACAGTGCCAGAAAAATCAGCAACGAGACGATTTATTCCCTTAAGTCCCTCGGGGCCGGCCGATTGGATTTTTATGTTCATGTTGTTTGGCCCATAAGCCTTCCGGGAATTTTTACTTCCTTGCGTATCGGCACGGGTACGGCGGTGGCCGTTCTCTTTTTTGTGGAATCCATTGCCACCAACCGGGGGTTGGGCTATTACATCATTGACGCCTGGGGCCGGGCGGATTATTCGACCATGTTTGTTGGAATTATCGCCCTTTCCTTGATCGGAATCATCCTCTATGAATGTTTTGATCTGCTGGAAAGGAAGTTTTGTAAATGGAAAGATCAGTAGGGCTCACCAAACCTTTCGGAAGGAACATTAAAGAAGGGGAGCCAATCGCCAGGGTCAAGGAAATATATTTCAATGGTAGATAAAGAACTGATCAAGGCCTGGGTCCAGGCCAGTCGTCTGCCTTTTTATGTGGCCACTTTCATCCCCCTGTCCATCGGCTGGGTCCTGGCCATCCGGCAGCAGGGTCAGGTACGGCCCGGTCGGTTTGTCCTGGTGTTTCTCGGTTCCTTCATGGTTCATTTATTGACCAATCTGGCTAATGATTATTTTGATCACCTGCTGGGAACCGATTCAGGAGAAGCTATCGGAGGTTCTCGGGTTATTCAGGAAGGAAAGATCACCCCCCGGACCATGTATAGGGTCATTGTCGGTCTTTATGTCCTGGCCTTGGTGGTTGCCCTGATTATTATTCTGGGGTTTAAGTTATACCTTTTGGCCATACCGATTTTTTTTGCCGGATTCAGCAGTTACTTTTATGTGGCCCCACCCGTTCGTTATGGGTACCACGGCCTGGGAGAACTCTTTGTCGGGATCAACATGGGGCCTATCATGGTAGTGGGTACCTACTGGGTTATAACCGGACATCCGGATTGGGTGCCGCTTCTGATTTCCATCCCCGTTGGGATTATGGTGGCCCTGATATTATATTACCAGAGTCTGCCCGACCTGAAGACCGATGAGGCAGCGGCGAAATACACGCTGGCGGTCAGGCTTGGAGAAAAGGGTGCTTTGATAGGCTTAATCCTCTTCTTCTTCTTCCTTTATTTGAGCCTGTCCCTGCTGATTATCCGGGGAGTCCTCTCCGCCTGGGGCCTTACCTTTTTATTCACTGCGCCGCTTATGATAAAAGTTATCCGATTGGTCATGAAAACGGAAAACTGGCAGCTCCTGGACCAATTTGGATCTTATGTCCGTATGATCTATTTTCTGAACGGGTTAGCCGTTCTGGCGGGCATCGTTTTTTAAAGGCTCAGGGCATTGGCTTTTCAGTCCTCAAGGTTGGTAGGACCAGGTCCGGCCGTTTTTCTAAATAGTGCTCGTCCGGAAATCTTGAATTTTCGGATAGAAACTAAATAAGCCTGGTTGCCTTTTGGGGGCCGCTTTAATTAATTGTAAAAATAATATTGATCCCAAACAGTCCCGGCGGGAGAACTTACCTTGCAATACCCGGATCGAGTATGCTATGTTCCAAACATTTTGATTGAGGAAAGGAATGCCTAACGGAACCCATGGAATGGATAACCACCCTGATTAACCTTTTTTTACATCTGGATCAACATCTAAATGTCATTATCCGGGATTACGGCCTTTGGACTTATTTGCTATTGTTTGTTATCATTTTTATAGAAACAGGATTGGTATTGACCCCCTTCCTTCCCGGCGATTCGCTCCTCTTTGCTGCGGGCAGTTTTGCCGCTCTTGGCGCCCTCGACATTAGGTGGCTTGCTGCTTTTCTTCCACTTGCTGCCATAGCGGGCGACTCGACAAACTACTGGATAGGCCGGGGTATCGGGGGAAAACTTCTTGCCGGTAAGGGTTCCCGGTTCATCAATAAGGCGTACCTCGACAGGACCCATAACTTTTATGAAAAGTACGGGCGAAAAACCATTATACTCGCCCGCTTCGTTCCTATCGTGCGCACCTTTGCCCCTTTTGTGGCAGGCATAGGAAAAATGAGATACAGCCAGTTCATCACCTTCAGCGTGGTGGGCAGCCTTTGTTGGATTCCTGTCTTCGTGTTAGGCGGGTTTTACTTCGGCAATATACCTGTGGTCAAACGGAACTTTACCCTTGTTATTTTTGCTATTATTATCATCTCTGTGCTGCCCGCTATTTTTGAATTCCTTCGTCAGCGGAATCAATCTTCAAAAAACAATCAAAAGGAGACTGTTTAAATTTGATCATAAACTTTCTGGCGGCCATGTGGCTAAAGAGTAGGGGTTTCAGCTTATCGGAAAATCCTTCCAGTCAGGTAAATTCGGCTAATAATGAAGATTAAACCGCCAGCCCTGCTGGTGCGAACCTAATTAGAGGGGAGAATCCAACAATTCCCCCTTTGAAAAGGGGAGATTGAGGGAGATTTACACTCTTTTTTTATTCCAAATAATAGGGGATAGACCATGGAAGAAAAGATTCGGATTTCGTCGGGAGTCGGCCAACTGGACCCCTTTTTGGAGGGGCTCTATATCGGTGACAATGTGGTCTGGCATGATGATGCCGGGAGCCTGGCCACGGTATTTTGTTTGAACTTTATCCAGATCTCACAAAATGAAAACAAGCCGGTTATTTATGTGACCTTTGACCGCTCACCCCGTAATCTCATGGAAAAGCTGGGTCCCCTGTCGGAAAATCCTCTCCTGACCATCCTGGATTGTTTTACCTTTGGAAAAGGGGCCGGGTCTCCGGTTTTTTTGAAATTTTATGAACAACCCGGGACTGAAAAATCCTGTTCGATTGTCCGGGTGGAAGATCCGCGACAAATGGACCGGGTGGTGGATAACCTTTATGACCTTCATGCCCCCATGAAAGGCGATGTTCGCCTGGTTTTCGAAAGCCTGACCGGGATGGCCGAGCTTTGGGGAGGGGAGGAACAGGCCCTCCAATTCTATTCCCATTCCTGTCCCCGTCTTTATGAATTGAATACCGTGGCCTACTGGGTCATGGAAAAAAAGGCCCATACCCCTCGTTTCCGGGCCCAAATCAACCAGATTGCCCAGGTGGCCATTGATTTATCCATTAAAAGGGGAACCACCTCCCTGACCATTCTAAAGGCTGAAAAGCGGGACCTGGAGAATTTACATAAGCCGCACCCTTATTGGGTCAAAGACAAGACCGTTTCTTTTGATTCGGAAAAACGCATCGGCATGGGAATAGACCTGGGCCACCGGGTCAAAGAACTGCGTATGAAGAAGGGGTTGTCCCAAACAGAACTGGCCCAGTTGGTGGGGGTGACACCCAGCACCATTTCCCAGGTGGAAAGCAATATGATTTATCCCTCCCTCCCTGGTTTATTAAAGATGGCTGAAATCCTTTCGGTTGAAGTAAATTCCTTCTTTCAAGAAAAAACCGGGAAAAAAAGGCGGGTTGTTTTCTCCCCTCAGGAAGCAGTGGCATTGAAATTTCCGGACCTTCCGGAAGGAAGTATTTCCGGCAAATTACTCACCCCGGTAGATTTTGAGACCAAAGCCGAACCTTACTTGATTGAAATTCCCCCTCTTCAAACCCTTCCTTCCCATTTCTTTGTCCATAAAGGGGAGGAGATGGGCTATTTACTGTCCGGAGAACTGCAAATTAAACTGGGCAAGGAGATATATATCTTGCATTCCGGTGAGGTTATTTGTCTGGTTTCGGAAATGCCCGTGGAATGGAAGAACGTAAGTTCAGAAAGGGCGCGATTGTTGTGGGTGAAAATAAGGTAATGGGCACCATGTAACCTTTTTATAAAATGCTTTTTTGCCACAGACCCACACGGACAAAAGCCGGACAGAAGCTTGTCTCTCGCAGAGCGCACAGAGGTACAGGGAGGGAAAGCTCATAGCTCAAAGCTGTTAGCTCATTGTTGGGAGAACATTGGGTTTCTAATAAAGAGACGTAACATTTTTTTTCATTGTGGTTGAGGGGACCACAATGAAAAACCAGATCGGCGCATACGCGCACTTTGACTGAAGGCTTGAGTGGTTATAAAAAATCGGCCCCTCAACGGCTTTCCTGAAAAAGAAAGTCCCTCTCTAAGAGTTCTGAGGGCTCGAGGGACCGGAGGGAACGGGCGAGAGGAAATATTAGCGCCCGAAGGGCCTGACAATAGGAGGAAGATAAGTCGTCTTCCTCTTGTCCCGCCTTTGTCTGACTTGTCCGTGGCAAAAAAATTGCTTTTCTTTTTTTCAAAAAACTAAACAGATACAACAATGGAAAAAAAACATTCAGATAAAATCTGCGGACTGAATCCAAACATCTTCTTTTCCGGGGTGGTTAGTTTTTTTATGGATTTCAGTTCCGAGATGGTCTATCCCCTCGTCCCTTTGTTCCTGGCTTCCGTTCTTGGGGTCCCGAAATCCGTGATTGGTTTGATTGAAGGCATTGCCGAGAGCACGGCCAGCCTTTTGAAGGTTTTTTCCGGCTGGCTTTCGGACCGCCTGGGTCATCGCAAATGGCTCATGGCCATCGGATACGGGATTTCCACCTTGAGCCGTCCTTTAATCGCCACGGCCCCGAATTGGGGCCAGGTGCTGGCCTCGCGCTTTGTGGATCGTTTCGGTAAAGGGGTTCGTAATGCCCCGAGAGATGCCTTGATCGCCGAATCCTGCGAGGAGGAACGCTTGGGGCGTTCCTTCGGTTTCCATCGCGGGATGGATACCCTGGGGGCCGTTGCCGGCCCGGCCGTGGCCTTCGGTCTGCTGGCTTATTTCCAGGGACAGTATCGTTTGGTCTTTTGGCTTTCCATGATTCCGGGAAGCCTTGCCGTCCTGACTATTATTTTCTTTATTCGGGAAACACGGGCTTGTGCCCTCAACCAGGTCCTGAAACCCAAACTGGGCTGGTCCAGTTTTTCCGGGTCCTATAAATATTTTATCATAGTGGTTGTTCTATTTTCCATAGGTAATTCGAGTGACGCCTTCCTGATCCTGCGGGCCCAAAATGTGGGCATCCCCATAGCCATCATTCCTCTGGTATATCTGGTTTTTAATGTGGTCTATGCTCTGGGCTCGTTGCCGGCCGGGATCGTTTCCGACCGCATCGGACCAAAGCCGATTATCTTCATGGCCTTTATTCTTTTTGGATTTATCTATCTGGGCTTTGCCAGGGCAAAACAACCGGTTCACATTTGGATGCTGTTTATTGCTTATGGTCTCTTTATGGCCATGACCGAAGGGGTGCAGAAGGCCTTTTTAGCCACCCTGATCCCCGCGGAGTTCAAAGCCACCGGGTTCGGCTTGTATAATACCCTGGTGGGATTGTCCTTGCTCCCAGCCAGTTTCATCGGAGGGTTTCTGTGGGACCGGATGGGTCCCCAGGCCACCTTTTATTATGGTTCGATAACGGCCTGGCTTGCGGCCATTTTATTTCTTTTTTTCCTCTTTAAATACGACAGGTATTCAAAAAGAAGGTAAGGGAAGTAGATTTTCTGTCCCTATGTTTAGGTTCTATCGCCAAACATTGGACGTTCTTTTCCTTCTCTTTTTCTTTTCCCTTTTCCCATTTATGCCTCTTCGGCCTCATGCCTCATTCCTTTTTTCCCTTGACTTCCCCCATTTTCCCCTTTATTTTCATACTATTATCTTTGATTATTCAGTTTTGAAAGGAAATTTGCTTTTTTTATCGTTGAACGACGGAAGCTTTTTCCAAATTCCTTTGAGCTATGTGCTTTCAGCTTTGAGCTGTCTTTTTATTTAAATTTAACATTTCCTTGCTTCTTTATTAGCTTTTCGGTGTCTTTCCAGCCCAGGCAGGGGTCGGTGATGGATTTGCCGTACACGGTGCCGGTCGGCGGCTGAGACCCTTCCTCGATAAAACTTTCTATCATTAACCCCCGAACCATATCCTTAAGCAAAGCCGAATGTTTTCGGCTGTGCATGACTTCTTTGGCGATACGGGGTTGTTCGGCGAATTTTTTGTTGGAATTGGCGTGATTCGTATCCACTATGATGATTGGATTGGCCAGTCCGCGCTTTTGATAGGCCTTGGCAAAGGCATTCAAGTCTTCGAAATGGTAATTGGGTAGAGCGGTTTTGTAGTGATCGATTGCCCCGCGCAGGACGGCATGGGTCAGGGGATTACCCGTGGTCTTGACTTCCCATCTAAAATCCGGGGACATCATACCTATTTATTTTGTGTTGGGAAATGGAAGTTTTTCTTTGAGAAATTAGGATGAGAGAGTCTTACGATAGATCGTAGTGGAGTTTCAAGGCACGCCCCACCTTAAGTATAACCTCCTCTGAAAGATGTCCTAATTTTTTTATCATCCGGATTTTATCTGCTGCACGGGTTTGGTTGACCATAACTTTAGATTGGACCTTTAACCCACCCATGCCGGCAGGAATACCTACTTCGAAAGAATAAATTCTGGAAACGGAAGAGGTGATGGGGGCAATAGAAATGATGGGAGAATGCAGATTGTTAATATCATTAGAAACCACTACGGCCGGGCGGGATTTTTGAGCTTCGGCCCTTAAGGTAGGATCAAAATTAACCAGAAATACATCACCTCGTTTAATTGAGACCATCGGAAAGGACCCCCTCAAGGGCCTGATTGACCCGACGGATTTCCGCCGCGGCTTCCTGATATTCGGCAACCAATTTTTTTTCTCTTTTTTCTTTCAGTGAATATCGTATAGCCTTAGCAATAAAACGACTTTTTTGGCGTGGTTCAATTTCCCGAGTAAGTTCGCCGACCAATTCTTCCGGAAGACTTATGTTAATTCGGACGGAACCCATCTTCACTCCTTTTTTTGTGTAATTTATTTAAATAATAATATGGCACAATTAAATTGTTAACCCATTTCTGACCTTCTTCCATGAACTTTTGTTAGTTTGATATCAGCCCCTCTGTAGCCTCTTTCAATCCTGTTACAGCGACCAATCCCACGGCGCCGGTTTTCTGCTCTACCCAATATTTGAAGTATAAACCAGCATGGACTACAGCAGTCCGGCCAACTCTCGTATTAGCTTTTCGGTGTCTTTCCAGCCAAGGCAGGGGTCGGTGATGGATTTGCCGTACACGGTGCCGGTCGGCGGCTGAGCCCCTTCCTCGATAAAACTCTCGATCATCAATCCCCGAACCATATCCTTAAGCAGAACCGAATGTTTTCGGCTGTGCATGACTTCTTTGGCGATACGGGGTTGTTCGGCGAACTTTTTGTTGGAATTGGCGTGATTCGTATCCACTATGATGGTTGGATTGGCCAGTCCGCGCTTTTGATAGGCCTTGGCAAAGGCATTCAAGTCTTCGAAATGGTAATTGGGTAGAGCGGTCTTGTAGTGATCAATTGCCCCGCGCAGGACAGCATGGGTCAGGGGATTACCCGTGGTCTTGACTTCCCATCGGTTATAGCTAAAGACATGGGGGGCTTGGGATGCCTGGATGGAATTAAGGGTCACCTCAAGATCCCCGGAAGTTGGATTCTTCATCCCCACAGGCACCTCCAGACCGCTGCAGGTGAGACGATGGGCCTGATTCTCCACGGAACGGGCCCCCACGGCCACATAACTCAGGACATCTTCCAGATAAGGGTAGTTCCCGGGATAGAGCATTTCATCTGCGGCCGGCAGGCCTGATTCTTTGATAGCGCGGATATGCAATCTGCGAATGGCCCGGATGCCTTCCACGATATTGGGGGCCTGATTAGGGTCGGGCTGGTGAACCATGCCCTTGTATCCCATTCCGTCGGTGCGGGGCTTGTTGGTGTAGATTCTTGGGATAATGAGGATTTTATCCCGGACCGCCTCCTGAACCCGGGCCAGTCTGGAAATGTAATCGCAAACCGCATCCTCATCATGAGCCGAACAGGGGCCGATGATGAGCAGGAACTTGTTGCTTTCCCGGGTAAAGACGGCTTTGATGGCCTGGTCCCGTTCTTTTTTGATTTGAGTAAGCTCCTGGGAAAGGGGCATGGAATCCAGGATATCCTGCGGTGTGGCTATTTCTCGAATATATTTGAAGCTCATGATTGTTTCTATTTCCTCCCTTGGAATCTTTAAAAAAGCTTGGTGCTATCAATCCGTTTCTGCAAATTCTCGCTGTCCTTCCGGTCAACCCATTTTTTCAGTTCGGAAAGGCTTTTCTGATAATCCTTGAAGACCTTGTCGATATGGGGGTTCTGGGTGATGATCTCGGAATAGAGTCTTGAATTGGGTCCGAAGATCTTTTTCAGAAGATCCATCTTGGAATCGAAGGTCGGTGTGGATACCGGATAGAGTTCCTTCAGGTCAAAACCGGACCTCTGCAGGGCCAGACCCATGGTGATGGTGTTCAGATGATTCAGTCCTTGGACCAGGGCCATCCATTCATCATGTCGTTCGGGGTTGGTTTCGATAATCCGGGCCTGGTTTTTTTCAAAAACCGCTTTTATCCGGGGAAGCCATTTTTGAGTCCTGGCCGGGCAGATTACAATATTATGTCCGGCTAAGGCCTTTGTTTCAGGTCCGAACAGGGGATGCAGACCTATGACCTCGGACCTTGAAGATTTGAGCATGCAGTTTACCGGTTCTTCTTTGAGAGAGGTGAAGTCCATCAACAGGGATCCCTCCGGCATTAACGGCCCCACCTGCTCAATCACCTCCACGGTGGCCTTGATCGGAACACTGACCACCACCACAGGACATTTTCGGGTTAAAGAGGGAAGATCCAGGCCGGTGTTTCTACCGGTGACCTGGACCTCATGGCCTTCCGTCTTGAAAAAACGGGCAAACCATTTTCCTATGCCCCCGGTCCCGCCGATAATTCCAATTGAATATTTATTCATTGGACTATCGCCTTTTGTCTTAAAAGGTGATCGGTCAACACCAGACTGACCATGGCTTCGCACACCGGTATAATGCGGGGTATGACTGATACATCATGCCTACCCTTGATGGCTAAGGTAACCGGGTTCCCCGAAAGGTCGATGGTTTTCTGCTCTTTTCCGATGGAAGCGATAGGTTTGCAAGCTACCCGGATTACCAGATCATCACCGTTGGTTATGCCGGCCAGGATCCCCCCGGCATGGTTGGTTAAAAAGCCGTCAGGCGTGATGGGGTCGTTACACATAGAACCGGTCATTCTGGCGGCCTTAAATCCGGCACCGATTTCCACCCCTTTGACCGATCCGATGCCCATCAGGGCCTTGGCCAGATCGGCATCCATTTTATCAAAGACCGGTTCTCCCAATCCCGGGGGGCATCCCCGAACCAGTATCTCCACTATCCCTCCCAGTGAATCCCCTTGCTCAGCGGCCTTTCTTAATTTTTCTTCCATTTTTAAGGCGGCCTGGGGATCAGGGCAGCAGAGGGGGTTTTTCGAAGCGGCTTCAAGGGAAATAACCTCGGCTCTGATCCCGCCCAATTCCAGAGTGTAGGCCAGGACTTCAATATTCTCCCTGGCCAAGACTTTTTTGGCAATGGCCCCGGCCGCTACGCGGGCCACTGTTTCCCTGCCGGAGGAACGGCCGCCGCCCCGATAATCCCTGATTCCGTATTTTTTATAATAGGTCCAATCCCCATGGCCGGGTCGGAAAATATCTTTCAATTTATCATACGCAGAGCTGTCCGCATCTTTATTGCGGATGAGCAGGGCAATGGGCGTTCCGGTGGTCCGGCCCTCAAAGACTCCCGAAAGGATCTCCACCTGATCTTCTTCTTTTCGAGAAGAAGCGCTTTGAATTTGTCCAGGTTTTCTCCTTTTCAGGTCTTGTTGAATGTCTTGCTCAGACAGAGGGATCAAAGGCGGACAGCCCTCTACGACCGCACCCAAACCCGGCCCGTGGGATTCCCCCCAGGTTGTGACTTTAAATAAAAGGCCTGTTGAATTGCCGGACATAATCGCTCCTCTGATTTCGTTGGTCTATTTGGTTATTTGGTCTGTTTAGTCGTTTTGTCTGTTTGGTCTATTTGGTTCGTTGGGTTTATTGGGTTTATTGGGTTTGGGGCTTCATGCCCTTTACCCTACCAATCCTTTGGGTCCTGATAAGACTCATTATTTCTTCAGTAACCCCCTCAACCGTTTTTCCTTCTGTGTCTACAAAAAAATCAGACAACTGCCTGTAAACCGGCGAACGCTGAGCCAACAGATCTTTGACTTCGTTTTCAAGGTCTTTGTCAGAAAGGGCGGGCCGGTTATCCTGGTTTTGGGGATCGGATTCCATTCTTTTTAAAATGGTTTTTAGGTCTGCTGTTAACCAGATAATCGGACCCAAAGGCTGAATGGTTTCCCTGATCTCCGGGGTCATCACCGCCCCGCCTCCCATAGCAATAATTCCGGGAGTCCGCGAAGGGAGTTCCTGAATAATCTCTCTTTCTTCTTTTCTGAAAGAGGCCCAACCCTTTTCCTCTACCCAGTCCTTGATGGTTTTTCCAATATGGTCGATCAGTAATTGGTCGGTATCGTAAAAAGGGAGCCCCATTCTTTCGGCCAGCTTTCGGCCTATAGAGGTTTTCCCTGTTCCACGATAACCTATCAGTATAATATGGCTCATTATTTAGTTCAATAAATCCGTTCATTGTCAGGTGTTCGTCGTTCGTCGAACCCCAATTTCATCCATGGTGAAGCCGGCCTCAGGCGGTCAAGAAGAATCAATATAATTTCTTCAATTCTTCCCAAAAACCCGGAAAGGATTTTTTGACACAATCCGGGTCGTTGATTTTGATACCTGGTACGGCCAGGCCCAGTATGGCAAAACTCATAGCGATCCGGTGGTCATTATAGGTGTCTATCTCGGCCCCCTGGGGTTTGCCGCCTTCGATAATCAATCCCGTTTTTGTTTCCTGAGCCTTGATCCCGGTTTTAATCAATTCCCGGACCAGGGCCTCCAACCGGTTGCTTTCCTTGATCCGGAGATGGGCTACATTCTTGATTGTCGTGCGCCCGGGACGGCAGGCCGCTAACACGGCCAGAGTAGGGACCATATCCGGCATATCACCAAGGTCGAAATTAAATTCTCCCGAAATCAAGTTTTCTCCCAAAACCTCTACCCCGTGGTCCCCCCATATAATTCGGCATCCAAGTTCTTCCAGGATAGTAAGCAAACGAATATCACCTTGCAGAGTTTCCGGCACAATAGGCTGAACTTTGATCTTTCCCCGGCATAAAGCTGCAGCCAGGAAAAAATAGGAGGCACTGGAGACATCCCCTTCAATCAGGCAGGAGGTTCCCTGGTATTTTTGATGACCCCTTATAAAAAATTGGGTCGATTCAGGCCGAGTCACATTTACGCCGAAATATTTCATCTGGGCAACGGTCATTTCCACGTAAGGCAGGGAAGGAATAGTCCCTTGTAACTCCAGAGTGAGATCCGCTTCTGCCATAGGGGCGGAAATTAAAAGGGAGGAGACGTACTGACTGCTTTCAATGTTTTTAAATATGACCTTGCCCCCTTTCAGGCCGTCGGCCTCAATATGGACCGGAGGAAATCCGAGGTTGCCTTGACTTTGTACCTTCACCCCTAAAGATTTTAAGGCCTTCAGCAAAGGCTGAACCGGTCTCTCCAGAAGACGGGGTGCCCCGGTTAGAAGAAAGTCTCCCTTTCCCAGACAGATGACCGTAGTCAGTAAACGCATGGCAGTGCCGTTGTATCCCAGATAAATAGCCTTTTGGGGATTGGTGATCAGACCTGCGGTGCCCTGAACCAGCATGTCTTCATTTTGAATCTCTAACTTTGCTCCCAGCAGACGAAGGGCCTCGGCCAGATAACCTGTATCTTCGGATATAAGAGGGCCGTGAAGGCAGGAGTCTCCTTCGGCCAGGGCGGCCATGATCATGGCCCTCTGGGTGTAGCTTTTTGAGCCCGGTATGGTGATCAGGGCTTGAGGCTGATTGATGGGTTTAATTTCGATCATTTTCTGTATTATTTTTTCAAAAAGCTAAACTGATACATTTTTTTGAAGTTCGGCCTCCACCACTGCTCTCATATAGTCCCGGGGAGGTTCCAGGCCGGTCCAGATCTTCAATTGCTCGGCCCCCTGATGAACAAACATTCCTAATCCGGAAATGATTCGGGCTCCTGCTTCTTCGGCCTCTTTTAAAAGTTTTGTCTGCAAGGGATTATAAATGATATCTACAACCCAGGAAAACCGCTTAAGAAGTCCCTGGGGAAAAGGGGAGACCCCATGGTTCGGGGCCATCCCCAAAGAAGTGGTATTGATCAAGCAGTCCGCTTCAATTTTTTTCTTTTCGGATAAGGGGAAAAATAGACAGCCGAATTCCTCTCCCAGGGCTTCCGCCTTGGAAAGGGTCCGGTTCAGGATAATCGGCAGCCCCCCTTCCTGAATCAGACCGTAAATAACCCCCCTGGCCGCACCCCCGGCACCGAGAACGGCAAATCTTTTCCCTCTGATTTCCAGGTCCTCTTTTAAGGAAAGGACAAAGCCAAGCCAGTCAGTATTGTATCCCTTAAGCCTACCCTGATGATTCCAAATGGTATTGACTGCCCCGATTCTTAGGGCATTGTCCTCCACCTCATCCAAATATTTCATGACCTCGGTTTTAAAAGGCATGGTCACACTTACACCTTGTATGGCCAAGTCGCGAATCCCCTCCACCGCCTTCTTGATATCTTCTACGCAAAAGGGAACATAGCGGGCCTTGAGATTCATCCGGTCCAAGGCGGCCTGGTGCATAAGGGGAGACAAACTATGAACGATAGGGTTCCCGAATACAGCGAATATTTTTCCTTGTGATGATGACATAACTTTTAGATTTCTGGTTACGAGTTGCGGGTACCGGGTTGTACGGTGATGGAAAAAACGATTCGAATTCCCAACGCGCAACTCGTAACCCACAACGGCAATATTACCGACAATCTCTATCACCTCTATTTAGTTTGAAACAGCCTAAATATTTTTTTCATCTCCCCAACCGTCATTTGTCCCGGGGCCGATTCTTCCCCCTGGCCAAGGCAGCATAAGTAAGATAAGAACCCAGCAGAGGGGCCATGACCCGGCTGATCTTTCCCTGGGCACCCATGCAAAAGGTAATAATTTCCAGACCTCTTTTTCGGGCATAGGGTATAAGGGTCAAGACCTTGATATTATCCTCCATCCTTTCTGCAAAGGTGACGATCTTGACAATATCCGCTCCGTCCTTTCGGCCCTCTTCCATTTTTTTTCTCAGGTCTGACAACCCCGGAGTCCTTTCAAAATTGTGATAGGAAAGGATCAGTCGGGTGTGCCCCTGTCCAGCTTCTATTTCCTTCTTTAGTTCATCCCTCAGGACCTGTTCGGTCCTGATTTCCAGATCCACATAATTACTCTTCAGGGACACGGCTTTTTTTAAAAGGGCCATTCTGGCTTTTTCCGTTCCGGAAAATCCCCCGCCCTCTTCCTTGACCCGGTTGGTGACTAAGAGTTCCCCTTTTCGAAAAGCCAGTAGTCTTTCTAAATTGACTTTTCGGATTCCATCAATTCTCAATTCTAACATCTCGGCCAGACCAAACCCTGCATCCATCTTTCGCAGGGCCTCGGCTGTTGTGGCAGCGGTTATGGGAATGCAGATCCTCAAGGGGTTTCTCCCCGGGGGTAGGACCCCATGACCTTGATAAAATTGGTAACCTTGACTATTTTTTTCAAACAGCTTCGGACATTCTCATCCTCTCGATGACCGGCGAAATCAACAAAGAAAAGATATTCCCACATCCGATCCGGCCAGGGATAGGATTCTATCTTGAGGAGATTCAGCCCTTCCTGGGCAAAGGGTTCCAGGGCATGAAGCAAAGCTCCGGGTATATGGGTGGTTCCAAAAAGGATGGAGGTCTTGTCTTTCCCGGTGGGTTCACTTTGACCTTTTCCCAGGATGAGGAATCGGGTGGTGTTTAAAGGGTGATCTTCTATCCGGTCGGCTAGAATCTTGAGCCCGTATAACTGGGCGGCCTGCAGACTGCCGATAGCGGCTCCTTCCCGGTCCTCTAAAACTTTTTTAGCGGCTTCGGCTGTATTTTCCACTTTCAGTAGAGTGCTGTGGGGATAGTTTTTCTCCAGCCAATCCTGGCACTGAGCCAGGGCTTGGGGATGGGAATAGATCCGTTTGATCTTTTTCGCTTTTTCAGGGGAAGCCAGAAGATAATGAGAAATCCTCAAAAAAACCTCGGCTCGGATGGAAAGGGGAGTTGATGTCAATCGGTCCATCGTCGGCTTAACCGATCCCTCCCCGGAATTTTCAATAGGCACTACAGCATAAGCACTTCTTTCTCTTTCTGCTTGCTCAAAGACCATGGCAATGGTCGTTTGCGGAGAAAACTGTGCCGATTGGCCGAAATGGGCCAGAGCGGCCAGATGGGTAAAGGAGGCCTCCGGACCAAAATAGGCCACGGCAATAGGTCCCTGAAGGGCACGCGAGGCGGAGATAATCTCCCGGTAGATGTCTTGCAGCGCTTTATTGGGTAATGGTCCCCGACTGATCTCAGAAAGATGCTGATAGACCAAACTCTCTCGGGAAGGATCATAGACCTCTCTGCCGTTCTCATTTTTGATCCGACCCACCTCAAGGGCCAATTCGGCCCGCTCATTCAGAAGGGTGACGATTTCCAGGTCTTTCTTTTGTAAAACTTCTCTTATTTTTTTTAAAGAATTCATTTTCATACCTTCAGGGCCTCAATCGTTTCCCGGATGATGGTTTCGGATATATCTCCGTTGATGAAAGGAAGTCCAATTTTTTTCAACAGGATGAAGGGGATAAGTGTTCCCTCTTTTTTCTTGTCTTTCGACATCCGTGAGAGCAGGGCCTTTGACGCCAGGGCCTTGGGGATGCGATGAGGCAACCCGAAGGCCTTCATCAGGGATTCTATCCGCTTCCGGTCCTTAGAGGACAAATAATTCAATTTTTCCGACAGGGTAGCCGCATAGACCATCCCGATGGCCACTGCCTGGCCATGAGAGAGGGCATAGCCTGATTCGGCTTCCACAGCATGACCGAGAGTATGACCGAAGTTGAGAATGCGGCGGAGTCCCCCTTCTTTTTCGTCCATTTCCACGATTCTCTTTTTGATCCGGCAGGATTTGGTGATGATCTTTTCCAACAGCTTAAAATCCCTTTTTAAGACGGCCTGGGTTTCCTCCTCCAAAGAGGTTAAGAGTTGGGGATCCTCAATGATCCCGTGTTTCAGGATTTCAGAAAGACCGTTGTTGAATTCAAAGTCCGGTAAGGTTTGGAGAAAGGTCAGATCGATAAAAACGGCCTGGGGCTGGTAGAAAGTCCCCAGGAGATTTTTCCCGACCGGGAGATCAATCCCGGTTTTGCCTCCGATACTGCTGTCCACCTGGGCCATCAGGGTAGTGGGGATCTGAAAAAAAGGCACACCTCGCATATAGATGGAAGCAATAAAACCCGTCATATCGCCGGTTACCCCTCCTCCCAGGGCAATCAGGGCCGTATGTCGGTCAGCACCCAGAGCGATCAGCTTTTCCACCAGTTGAAGGCAGGTCTGCATATTCTTAGAAGCCTCCCCCTCAGGAAAATCGATCAAATCGATTTTTAACTCCATCTTCCTTAAGGCCTCTAATACTCTTTTCCCGTGAAGGGTGTTGACCTGAGAATCGGTGATGATGATATGGCGATTAATCCAGTCCCCTTTATTTAAGAGAACCCCGATACGATCGATAATATCTCGGCCGATATGAATTTTATAGGAATGGGAGGTCTGGGAATCCAATTGAACTTTGATCTGATTCATTGCAAAACTCCTGATATGCTTTTAAGGGCACTCTGGAGCATCCGCAATTCCTCCATCAATTGATAAAATTTTTCCGGTTTAAGGGACTGGGCCCCGTCGCAGAGGGCCTTTTCCGGCTGCGGATGGACCTCAATGATCAACCCGTCGGCCCCCACGGCCAGGGCGGCTTTGGATAAAGGCAGGACATATTTCCAATGACCGGTAGCATGGCTGGGATCGACAATAACCGGAAGATGGGTCAGCTCTTTTAAAACCGGTATGGCGCTCAGGTCCAGGGTGTTGCGCGTGGCGGTTTCAAAGGTCCGGATGCCCCGCTCGCAGAGGATGACCTGATTGTTTCCCTCGGCAAGAATGTATTCAGCCGACATTAATAGTTCTTCGATGGTAGTCATCATGCCCCGTTTTAAAAGGACCGGCTTTCGGGTTTGGCCAACTTTTTTCAAGAGGGGAAAATTTTGCACATTCCGAGTCCCTATCTGTAAAATGTCACAATTTTCTTCGACCAGCTCAACTTCGGTGGTATTCATAACCTCAGTGACCACCGGGACCCCCATTTTATCCCGGACCTTTTTCAGCATCTTCAGTCCCTCTTCTTCCAGTCCTTGGAAGCTGTAGGGTGAAGTCCGGGGTTTGTAGGCGCCGCCTCTCAGGATATGGGCACCGCCTTTTTTTATGATATAGGCGCTCTCCATGAGTTGTTCTTCGCTTTCGATGGAACAGGGGCCGGCCATGACGATAAATTCCGGTCCCCCGATTTCAATATCCCCGACCCGGACGATGGTGTCTCCGGTTTTAGCTTCCCGACTGGCCAGTTTATACGGCTTCAGAATTCGAACGGCCTTTTCCACCCCGGGCAGATACTCGACCGATTTCAATTGTTCCTTTCCTCGGTCGTCTCCCACCACCCCGATGATGGTTTGAGCCACTCCCCGGGAGGGATGGGTCTGGTACCCCACGGATTCGATCCATTGGATCACATTGTTTATTTCCTCATCTGATGCATGTTTTTTCATGACAATCACCATTGGCGACTCCTTCCAAATGCCTGAGGTCGATTTCGGTGCCCCCGGCCTGACCAACTGTTAAAAATAAAAAAGCCATGGGGAGCATCTTTCTGTCTCCCCATGGCTTTTTTTGTTTACTTTCTTTTTTTTAAATTTCTTTAGGTACTCCTAAGCGATGGGTAGACCGGTAGGAAGTAATAATAATAAAAATAAAACCAAAAGTTAGAACTGAAGTTGAACAATTTTTTACCCATCTTTTTTGTTTCGATTATATTTATTATTTGTATAAATAAGACAGTTACCCTTTCTTTGTCAAGAAAAAAATGCGCCATACTATTTTTCAGGGATTCCGAAACACTTCCAGTCGGTCTTAAAGCCATTCTGAGAAAGAGGTAGTAAATTAAAGCCCTTCTTCTTAGGACCATTAAAATCATGACGGCCCTCTGATGTTCTATGCCTTTAGAATTTATGAAAAAAGCGGTCTAATGGTGAGGAATAAAAGAGATGCCTGACTCGGACAATTCTTCCTGAATCTGTTGGATAAGCCTGTCCACATCAAACCCGAAGTCATCGATAACGACGGTGCCGGTGGAATCCCTCTCAACCTGGGTAATTCCAGGATGTTCCTTTTCCAGGTGGTTCAAAACCAAATTCTGTTTTTTGACCTTTTGTAAAAGCTGCCGGCTTTTATCGGCCAGTTCTTTCTGTTGAACCGCCTGGCGAAGGGTAATGCGGATTTCCTGTTCGCTGCAGGGTTTCAGCAAAATACGATATATTTGTCCTTCATTAATGGCCCGCATGGCCAACTCGAGGTTGGCATGACCGGTCAGCATGATGCGAATGGTTTCCGGATAATCACGGTAGACAATGGCCAGAAACTCGGCCCCTGGCATTCCCGGCATCCTTTCATCGCTGATGACCACAGCTACAGGTTCCCGGGCCAGAATCTGAAGGGCCTCATTGGCGGAATTGGCGCTCAATACCTCATAAGGCTCCTTATGAAGAGTTCGCTTCAGTGCCTCGGTGACATGAGGTTCATCGTCGACAAGAAGGATTTTATGCGGCATGGTATACTCCTTTATGATGGAAGAAGTATAAATTAGGGAAGAAAAATGGTCAAGGTAAAAAAGGGTTATGTATTAGCGCCAAAATTTAAACCTAAAACATAAAAATCCCCAGGAGGTTTACCCCCTTTTGGATTGACTTTAACTGTTTGTTATGGTTTATATTATAAAATTTTGATTTTTGGCTTTATTGATTCCGGCAACCCCAACCCGAAAGGCTGATCCATGAAGCAACTCCACAAAACCCCATTTTTTCTAATAGGAGATGGGGTTTTTGTTTGGGGATGGTGATAAAAGGACAACTTGTTTTTTCCCAGCTATAGTAGGAGGGCAAGGGGTAACCGGCCAGTTGTTTTAACACCGGAGATCCTTCTTAAATGAATCGTTATAAGTCTGAAATCGATCGAAAGGGATAATGGATCAAGCTACTCACAACAAGATTGTCTCATTTATTTGGGAGTATCGCTGACGATGTGTTGCGCGATCTCTTTAAGCGGGGTAAATACCCGGATGTTATCCTGCCGATGTGCGTTATCCGGCGGATGGATGCGGTTTTGGAGCCCACCAAGCAGGCGGTGCTCGACACGAAACAGATGCTGGATGAGGCGCGTATACGGAGCAGCGCACGGCACTTGAGGCCGCCGCGGGCCAGGCCTTTTTCAATACCTCGCGTTTTACGTTAAGGGACCTCAAGTCCCGCGGCAGCAGGCAGCAACTCCTCGCGGACTTCGAAGATTATCTTAACGGTTTCTCCCCCAATGTTCTGGATATCCTTGAAAACTTCAAGTTTCGCAACCAGATCCCGACCCTGTCCAAGGCCGATGCCTTGGGGACGTTAATCGATAAGTTTCTCGATCCCGAAATTGACTTGTCGCCGGTTGCGATCGACAACCACGCCATAGGCACGATCTTTGAGGAACTGGTCCGCAAGTTCAACGAGGATAATAATGAGGAGGCGGGCGAACACTGGACGCCGCGCGATGCCGTGCGCCTGATGGCCAATCTCGTGTTTTTGCCCATAGAGCTCCAGCTTAAATCGGGTTTGTATCTCATTTACGACTGTGCCTGTGGAACGGGCGGCATGCTGACCGTAGCGGAGGAGACACTGACAGCGATTGGCGAAAAACATGGTCTCCAGATCGACACCCGCCTCTATGGCCAGGAGATCAATCCCGAAACCTACGCCGTCTGCAAGGCCGACATGCTGCTCAAAGGCGAAGGTAAGAACGCAGAATATATTTACGGCGGTGCGGAATATTCCACCCTCTACAACGACGCCTTTCCCGCCCAGGAATTTGACTTCATGCTTTCCAATCCGCCCTACGGAAAAAGCTGGAAGAAAGACCTCGAACTGATGGGCGGCAAAGACGGTATGCGCGACCCGCGCTTCAAGGTTATGCATAGAGGCGAAGAGTTCTCGCTGGTCACCCGGTCCAGCGACGGCCAAATGCTCTTTCTGGCCAACATGGCATCCAAAATGAACGGCAAATCAGCCTTGGGCAGCCGCATCGCCGAGGTTCACAACGGTTCATCGCTCTTTACCGGCGATGCAGGCCAGGGCGAGAGCAACATCCGCCGCTGGCTCATCGAAAACGACTGGCTGGAAGCCATCGTCGCCTTGCCCCTCAACCTCTTCTACAACACGGGCATCGCCACCTATGTCTGGGTGCTGTCCAACAAAAAACCGGTACACCGGGAAGGCCAGGTACAGCTCATCGACGCGACACAGTGGTTCAAGCCGCTGCGCAAGAATCTCGGCAAGAAAAACTGCGAGCTTTCGCCCGAGGACATCGAGCGCATCAGTCAAACCTTCCTGGCCTTTACGGAAACGCCGGAGTCTAAAATTTTCCCCAACGAGGCCTTCGGTTGCTGGAAGGTGCTGGTTGAGCGTCCGCTGCGCCTGCACAGCCGGCTTTCCCTTAAAGCCATTGAAACGCTGCGTTTTGCTTCAGGGGCTGATGACCTGCGCGCGCGCTCTATGACGAGTTCGGCGACGATCTCTTCACGGGTTTTGCAAAAATCTATAACGTCCTGGAGAAGCGCCTGGACGAATGGGGCAGCGAAGACGAAAACGAAGAAGAAGAGGGCGGCAGTGTTAAGCAAGGGTTTGCCCGAGAAGAAGAAAAAGAAGCTCCTCGACCCCAAAACCTGGGAGCGTGACGGCCATCTGGTCGAGGTTGCCGGGATGCTGCGTGAAACTCTCGGCGATACCCTGCATGAAGATCACAATATTTTCCGCAATCGTGTGGATGCGGCACTCAAAACAGCAAGCCTCAAGCTGTCCGCCTCCGACCTGAAACAAATTTTAAAAGCCGTAAGTTGGCGCGTGGAGACCGCTCCACCGGTGATTGCCAAAATACACAAGCCCGGTAAGGTTAAGGCTGATCCAATGTATGGCCTTTACAAGGTCGTCGTTGACAACCGGCCCGCTGTCGTTGAATACGAGCCGGATTCCGACCTGCGGGACACCGAACAAGTGCCGCTCCGGGAAGAAGGGGGCATTGAAGCCTTTATCCGACGGGAGGTGCTCCCCTACACGCCCGACGCCTGGATCAAAAAAGAAGCCACGCAAAATAGGCTATGAGATCAGCTTTACCCGCCATTTCTATAAACCACAGCCGCTGCGGACCCTCGAAGAGATTCGCGCCGATATCCTTGCTATCGAACAGGAGGCCGATGGGCTGCTGGATGATCTGCTGAAGGGAGGGAGTGTGTGAAGACACGGAAAGTCGCGCCGAAGACGAAGCTGATCCCCGCAAAACAAACGGCAGCCTTGCCACTCGAGGCCGCCTTCGCCGAAGTCGTCGGTCTCATCCGGGAGGCCCGTACCCGCGCCTATCAGGCGGTCAATACGGAACTTGTCGGTTTATACTGGCAGGTGGGCAAATACATAGGCGAAAAGCTCGAAACCGCCGAATGGGGCGAAGGCGTTGTTGATCAACTGGCGCGGCATCTGGCGCAAACCCTTCCCGGACTTCGCGGATTTACCCGCCGGAACCTCTTTCGCATGCGTCAGTTCTACGAAACTTATGCAGGCGATAAAAGTGACACCGCTGGTGACACAATTACCGTGGACCCATAACCTCATCATTCTTACACAAGCGAAGCGTACGGAAGAAAGGGAGTTTTACCTGCGCATGGCCATCCAGGAACGCTGGGGCAAGAGAGAACTGGAAAGACAATTTCGTCAGGCCCTTTTTGAACGCACTGTTTTGCATCCGCCAAAAGTGTCACCAGTGGTGAGACAAATTCACGGCGAGGCAGCGAACAGCGTATTTAAAGATTCCTACTTTTTTGAATTTCTGGACTTGTCTGTGCCCCACACCGAAGACGATCTTCATCGCGGCCTCCTGGCGCGGCTTAAGGAATTTCTTATTGAGCTTGGCCGCGATTTTTGTTTTGTCGGATCGGAATATCCGGTCCAGGTCGGCGGCCGGGACTTCGCCCTCGATCTGCTCTTTTTTCATCGAGGGCTTAACTGCCTGGTGGCCATCGAGTTGAAGGTGGGCCGCTTCGAGCCGGAATATCTGGGCAAGCTGGAGTTCTATCTCGAAGCCCTCGACCGCGACCATCGCAAGGCCCACGAAAACCCGTCCATGGGCGTGCTCCTCTGCGCCTCAAAAGACAGTGAAGTGGTCGAATATGCCCTCTAGCCGTTCCCTTTCCCCGGCCCTGATCGCTGAATACCAGACCCAACTGCCCGACAAGAAATTGCTTGCCGCCAAACTGCATGAATTTTACGCCCTAAACACACCGGCAGATGACGGGGACAGACTGGCCGAAGGCAAAAAAAAGGGAGGCAATTGATGATTGCCGATGCTTCGGCTTTGCTCAGCTTAGGCTTAAAGCCGTATCCGGAGTACAAGGAAACGGAGTTACCTTGGCTCGCACATGTGCCTGTCAATTGGACCACCGCCAGAACCAAGACGCGGTTTCGTTTGAGCATCGAGAAATCTGGCAAGGCACACGGAAAAGAGCTTCTCTCAGTCTATACTCATATCGGAGTGCGACCGCGCAAGGATCTTGAGCAGCGAGGTAATAAGGCATCTACTACTGATGATTATTGGGTTGTAAGAAAAGGTGACGTAATAGTAAACAAACTCTTGGCATGGATGGGGGCTGTAGGAGTGTCACACTTTGATGGAGTAACCAGCCCCGCCTATGACATCCTTCGTCCAACACAGAAACTTAATTCAGATTACTATCACCACTTATTTCGTACCAACCTTTACTTAATGTTATTTAAAGCGCAATCACGCGGAATTATGGAGATGCGTTTGCGACTTTACTTTGACGAGCTTGGACAGATCCCTCTGCTTTGTCCTCCAATTGACGAGCAGGCAGCGATTGTGCGGTTTTTAGATTGGACTAACGGACGGCTGGAGCGTGCGATTTGGGGGAAGCGGAAGGTGATTGCGCTGCTCAATGAACAAAAACAGGCCATCATCCAACGCGCTGTAACCCGCGGCCTCGACCCATCCGCTCCCCTCAAACCATCAGGCATCCCATGGCTCGGTGACATTCCGCAGCATTGGGGTCTCCAACGGTTGAAGTTTCTTACCCATATCAAGACGGGCGGACGGGACACGGTTAACCGAATTGATAATGCGCAGTATCCATTTTTCGTCCGATCTCAAAATGTAGAGCGAATTGACACGTACTCTTTTGACGGGGAAGCTGTCTTGACCGCCGGTGATGGCGCAGGTGTTGCTAAGGTGTTTCATTACATTAATGGTAAATTCGACTATCATCAGCGTGTCTATAAGTTCAGCAATTTTAAGAAAATTGATGGTCGTTTCTTTTTCTTCTATTTGCAGTCCACACTACGGTTCGAAGCTCTTGATGCATCAGCAAAGTCAACTGTTGACTCATTACGGCTTCCGCTGCTCCAGAACTTTCCAACCGTTCTCCCTCCCAAGGAAGCGCAACAGGATATAGTTCGTGCTATTGAAATGGAAGCAAGCGGACTCGAAACCGCCAGCACCCGCCTCGAACGCGAAATCGACCTCCTCCGAGAATACCGCACCCGTCTCGTCGCCGACGTCGTGACCGGCAAGCTCGACGTGCGTGACATCGCGGCGAGATTGCCGGCGGAAACTGCCCCCGATACCGACGAATGCAATGACGAAACCGAACTACCTGACGAAGAGGTTGCCGAATGACCACCGACACCTGCGAAAAAGGGCTCGAAACCATCATCATGCGTCACATGACCGGAACGGACGGCCTGGATGACATCCCTGAGGCCGTGTCGGCGCCGCCTGCTTTCTACGGCGGTACGGGATATCTGGCAGGCAGGCCGAAAGATTATGAACGCGCCCACGCGCTCGGATGTACCAAAGCTCTTCGCTTTTCTGCGCGCTACGCAGTTGGAAGTCCTTCAAAAAACTGGCGTTGACCGACGATCCCAAGGACATCAACCGCCTCAAGTTTCTTTCCCGCATCTCGTCAGAAGTCGGAAAACGGGGTGTTATCGACGTCCTGCGCAAGGGTGTTGACTATCATCCTGCCGTGACACTTTGATCTCTTTCTACGGCACGCCCTCGGAGGGTAACGTCAAGGCAACCGCGCTCCATGCCCAGAACCGCTTCTCCGTCACCCGCCAGCTTGCCTATAGCACGGATGAAACGCGCCGCGCGCTCGATTTGTGTTTGTTTATCAACGGACTGCCGATTGCCACCTTTGAATTGAAAAACAGCCTCACCAAACAGACCGTGGAAGATGCCGTCGAACAATACCGCCGCGACCGTGACCCGCGTGAGCAGCTCTTTGACTTCGGCCGCTGCGTGGTGCACTTTGCCGTGGACGACAGCGAAGTGCGCATGTGTACCGAGCTTAAGGGCAAGGCCTCCTGGTTTTTGCCCTTTAACAAAGGCTTCAAAGAAGGCGCCGGCAATCCGCCCAATCCCCTGGGTTTGAAGACAGACTATCTGTGGAAAGAAGTCCTGACACCGGCGGGGCTGACCAATATCCTGGAAAACTACGCCCAGATTATCGAGATAAGGCCAAGAAAACCGTCAGGAAGAAACGAAACCAGATATTCCCGCGCTTTCACCAGCTTGATGTGGTGCGGCAAGCGCTGGCTGATGTGCAAGAACAGGGCGCGGGCAAGCGCTATCTGATCCAGCACTCGGCAGGCAGCGGCAAATCGAATTCCATTGCCTGGCTGGCCCACCAGTTCATCGGCATCAAACGCACGGGCAAGGAGGTTTTCGATTCTGTCATCGTGGTTACGGACCGGCGGATTCTGGACGACCAGATTCAGAAGACCATCAAGCAGTTTATGCAGGTGGGGGCGACGGTCGGTCATGCCGAAAATTCAGGCGATCTGCGCAAATTTATTGAACAGGGCAAGAAGATCATCGTTTCGACGGTCCAGAAATTTCCCTTCATTCTTGACGAGATCGCCAACGAAGGCGGTAAGACCTTTGCCATCGTCATTGACGAGGCCCATTCCAGCCAGGGCGGCAAGACTTCGGCGGCCATGAGCAAGGCCCTGGGAGAGACTGAGGCGCCCGATCCCGAAGATACGGTAAACGATGCTCTGGAAAAACGCATGGCGGCGCGCAAGATGCTGACCAACGCCAGCTACTTTGCCTTTACCGCCACGCCAAAGAACAAAACGCTGGAGATGTTCGGCGAACCTCTGCCGCCCGACGCCGAGGGCAAGGTCAAGCACCGTCCCTTCCACAGCTACACCATGAAGCAGGCCATCGAGGAACGCTTTATCCTTGATGTGCTCAAGACCTACACGCCTGTAAACAGCTACTACAAACTGGTTAAGACGATCGAGGACGACCCGGAGTTCGACACCAAAAAGGCCCGAAAAAAGCTACGGCGTTATGTGGAGAGCCACGATCACGCCATCCGGCTCAAGGCCGAGATTATGGTGGACCATTTCCACGATCAGGTGCTCGACGGCGGGAAAGATCGGCGGGCAGGCGCGGGCCATGGTCGTGACCAGCGGCATTGAGCGGGCTATCCAGTATTTTCAGGCTGTGAAAAGCTATCTTGCCGAGCGCAAAAGCCCCTATCAGGCCATTGTGGCTTTTTCCGGGGAGCATGAATATCGATGGCGTCAAAGTCAGCGAGGCATCGCTCAATGGATTTTCCAGCAGCGACATCGCAGAGAATATCCAGAACGATCCCGTATCGTTTCCTGATCTGCGCCGACAAGTTCCAGACCGGCTATGACGAGCCGCTTTTGCACACCATGTATGTGGACAAACCGCTGTCCGGTATCAAGGCGGTGCAGACCCTCTCGCGGCTTAATCGTGCTCATCCGCAGAAACATGATTGTTTTGTGCTTGACTTCCAGAACAACAGCGAGACGATCACCTTTGCTTTCCAGGATTACTACCGCACAACGCTGCTGGCGAGGAAACAGATCCCAACAAGCTACACGATCTTAAGGCGGCGCTTGACAACGCACAGGTCTATTCACCGGAACAGGTTCAGCAAGTGGTCGAGTTGTTCCTCGGCGGTGCCGACCGGGACAAGCTTGATCCTATCCTCGATGCCTGCGTGGCGTTTACGTAGATAGCTCGACGAAGACGGGCAGGTCGACTTCAAAGGCAAGGCCAAGGTATTCTGCCGTACCTACAATTTCCTGTCCTCGATCCTGCCCTACAGCAATGCCGCTTGGGAAAAGCTTTCCATCTTGCTGAATCTCCTGATCGCCGAAGCTGCCGGCGCCGAAAGAAGAGGACCTGGCCAGGGGCATTCTTGAAGCGATCGACATGGACAGCTACCGCGTCGAGAAGAAGGCGGCGATGAAGATCGCCTTGCCGATCAGGATGCCGAGATTGAACCTGTGCCGACCGATGCAGGAGGCCGAAGAATCGAGCCCGAACTCGACCGTCTCGAGCAATATCATCAAGAACTTCAATGAAGCTATTTGGCACGCTTGTTTACCGATGCGGACCGCGTGGTGAACCGAATCCGTGAAGATATTGCCCCGAAAGTCGCGGCCGACACGGCCTATCAGAACGCCAAAGGAACACACCCCATACGGCGCGAATGGCCCACGATCAGGCGCTGAGTAAGGTGATGCAGACTTTGCTGAAGGATGACACGCAGGTTTATAAACAGTTTGTCGAAAATGACTCATTCAAGCGCTTTGTCGAGCGACATGGTCTATATGCTCACCAGCCAGTAATCGAAATAATCAGTAAAGATGGGAAATAAAATTTTTGTCTGTTTCAAATAAGCGAGTTTTCGCAGCCTAGTGTTTTAACGGATTGAAAGAGAGAAATAGCCAATGAAAGCAATCAAGGACCTGCCGGCACACAGCCGTCCACACGAGAAGCTTCAAGGGCGAAGGTGCATCGGCTCTGACGGATGAGGAACTGGTGGCGGCGATTATCGGCATGGGCACTGCCGGGCGCGATGTGCGGACCATTGCCAAACAGGTGGCCGCGCTCATTCGTGAGCGGCAAAAAGATCTTTCGCTTACGGATTTAATGGAGGTGTCGGGGATGGGACTTGCCAAGGCGGCGCAAATCCTTTCGGCCTTCGAGCTGGCGCGTCGTCATTTGATCAAGGAGGTGATCAAAATCACTCGTTCCCAGGATATTTTGCCCCTGGTTTCCGACTTGGCCGATAAACGGCAGGAGCATTTTATTTGCATTTCATTAAACGGGGCCAATGAAGTGATCGAAAAACGGATTGTCACCATCGGTCTCCTGAATATGAGCCCCGTGCACCCGCCGCGAAGTCTTCGCCGATGTATGGTGGATCGGGCGGCATCAGTAATCTTTGTGCACAATCATCCATCCGGCGACCTTCAGCCAAGCAATACAGATCTGCGGATGCATGAACAGTTAACGGAAGCCGGGAAGATTCTCGGTCTGCGCGTCCTGGATCATATCATCGTAGCGAAGAAAGGGCATTTCAGCTTTCAGGATGCGGGGCTGATTAAGGGTTGAAAGGGCATAAAGGGTTGGGGGAAAGGGGTATGTCCCTAATAAAAATAGTGTGTAATGGGTGACCCTTTTGGTAATATCTTGTTGGCGCCTCCTGCGGTGTCGGCAATGCGGCGGTGCCTCTGTCGGGTCCATGTCCTGATCGGCTCCGCCGCGGGCGGTCGCCAACGAAACCATTGGACCGTGATGTCCTTTGCGCACCTGGGCCTTCGGCCCCCACACACGGCGGGACTCGGGTCAACACCCCATTAGGTTAAATAACTTTATGAAATTGAGAGATCTAGGTTTCGACCAATGGTTTGAGGCGTACCTCAGCGAGTTGCATCTGGCGGACTGCGGCATTGCCCGCATATCGGCAGTTGACCGTGGATCATACCTCATCAGAAATCAAACCAAGGAAGTTCCTGCTGAACTCGCCGGGAAGTTCTATTTCCAGGTTGAATCCCCGGTTGACCTGCCGTGCGTTGGGGATTGGGTAACCGTGCAATACCACAACAACGACACTGCAGCAATTATCCATGAGGTCTTTCCGAGAAAGACCTTTCTGCGCCGCAAATCTGCCGGTGAAAAGGTGGATTTTCAGATGATTGCAGCCAACATTGACGCCGCCTTTATTGTCCAGTCGTGCCACTTTGACTTCAATGTGCGGAGGATGGATCGGTACCTGGTAATGGCAGCTGATGGGGGTGTTGAACCGATTGTTGTTCTTACTAAGACAGACTTGATTACCCCCGAAGAACTGGAACAAAAGCTTGCCGCCATCAGGTCAAGCACCATTACAGCCAGAGTCCTTGCCCTCAGCAATATTACGGGCATCGGATTTGATGAATTCCAACAGGTATTAGTCCCGGGAAGAACATATTGCCTGCTGGGCTCATCTGGGGTTGGCAAGACAACACTCATCAACCGCTTGATCGGTCAGGACGCCTTTGACACAAAAGCTGTCAGTGGAACGGGAGAAGGCACCCATACGACTGCGCGTCGGCAGCTCATAGTTCTTAGTCAAGGCGCCATGTTGATTGATACACCCGGAATGCGAGAGTTGGGTCTTCTTGGTGTCAGCGATGGGTTCAGCCAAGGCTTTGAAGATATTCTCTTCCTTTCCGCAAGCTGTCGCTTTGCGAATTGTAGCCACGAACATGAGTCCGGCTGTGCGGTTCGAGCTGCAGTCAGAAGCGGTGAATTGGATGAAGATCGCTATTCCAGCTATATAAAGCTCAAGAAGGAGTCCGAGTACCACGAGATGTCGTACTTAGACAAACGGAAGAAGGACAAGGCCTTCGGGCGCTTCATCAAGGCGGCAAAGAAGCAAATAAGGGACTGAGAGATGTACATCGAACAAATGCCTGCCACCCGATCGCCAAAAAATCCGCTCCGGGTGAGTCGGATGTCAAGATAAACATAGTAAATCATGATAATTACAGGATAAGGAGTAAGCAATCCCTAATGTGACAGCTAATGGAATTCAGATTGAGTATGATACTCTTGGTGATAGTTCTTTCCCGGCATTATAATTAATTGCGGGAAATGGTGCTCAGATGATTTTTGGGGAGGTCGAATTCTGCGAGTTATTAGCAAAAAAAGGTTACTTTGTGATTCGGTTTGATAACCGAGATGCAGACCTTTCGACAAAATTTGATAAAGCAGGAATTCCTGACATTATGGCCACAATCAAAGCTGCCACGGAGGGTACCCCTTGATCATCAATGGAATGGGGCATGACAGGCCAAAAGGGGGTTGGGCGGAAATAGTAAGCGCCATTTCTAATCATACTGTGCAAGCCAATGTTTGAAATCTATACATCAGGTTCGATCCCAACAGTAGCCTTTTGGAGTTGATAAAATAATGAAAGCCATTTTTTTTGACACCGAAATGAAATATCTCAAAGACTATCCCGTTCCTGAACCGGGGCCGAACGAGGCTCTGGTCAAAGTCCTGATGGCCGGGATTTGCAATACAGACCTGGAAATCACCAAAGGCTACATGGGATTCAAGGGCATCCTGGGTCACGAGTTCGTTGGCCTGGTGGAGAAGGTTAACGGGCCGGATCAACAACTGGTCGGACAGCGGGTGGTGGGCGAGATTAACTGTTATTGCGGCACCTGCGATTATTGTCAAAAGGAAATGAAGACCCATTGCCCTAACCGGTTTACCTTAGGCATCAGGAACAAAGACGGTGCTTTTGCCGAGTGCCTCACCTTGCCGGTTTCCAACCTTTGGGCAGTGCCCCCCCAACTGCCGGACGAGGTGGCCGTTTTTGTCGAACCCTTGGCAGCAGCTTTCGAGATCCTGGAACAGATACATCTAACCCCCACCAATCGCGTTTTGGTGCTGGGCGATGGGAAACTCGGGCTGCTCTGCGCCTTCGTCCTTAACCTGGCCGGACTGGAGGTAACCGTTTGCGGAAACCACGAGGAAAAACTGCGCCTGGCCTCGGAACAGGGTATAGTCACCATCCACCGGCCTGACCTCAAACCTGCAAAGAGTTATGATGTAGTGATAGAAAGCCACTGGGGCAGCAACCGGCTTCGAGACCGCCGTTCAATGCGTGCGTCCCCGAGGCATTATCGTGTTGAAGAGCACCATTGCCGCCGGAAAAGAAATGAACCTCACACCTCTGGTAATAGATGAGATTACCCTTTTGGGTTCCCGCTGCGGCCCCTTCGGTCCGGCCCTCCGGGCCATGGCTAAAGGTATTCTCCCCTTCAAGCAAATGATAACCGGGAGTTACAGACCAGAAAAATTTACGGAAGCCTTTGCTAAGGCCCTTGAACGAGGGACTCTCAAGGTCCTGTTTGATTTTCGATAACCGTGCAAAACTTTCTTATACGGGGTTCGGTCCCAATGCTGTGCAATGCTGATTATTCGATTGCGGAGGCGTTGTCAGGTTCTAAGCCCTTCCCCCTCCACCACCCGTTTAAGTTCTTCAACAATGTTTGCCATACTTATAGCCTGGGCGTTTATCTCTTGAGCTGTGGAGGCGGAATCCTGGGCGCTGGAAGAGTTATTCTGGGCTGTTCGGCTGATTTCCTGCGCCGCCGCCTGGGTTGAAGTCCCTCCAGCGAGGTGATGACTGGAGGAGGCGATTTGCCCGGAGGTTGAAATAAACTGATCGCACGTTCCGGATAAGTTATTGATGGTTCGATAGATCGGCTTGGTGATGGAGCCGGCGAGAAAAAAACCGAAGACTATGGCCATAAGGATTCCGATTGCAGTTCCGGTAACCGTTAGACGCTTCTGCCAACTTCCTTTTTCAAGCTGCCCCAAAGGGTCTCTACTTCTTTAGTTCGAGGCAAGGCCTCGAAACTTTTTAAACCATTCTCGCCTCGACTCCAGGCTTCGTCAAGCTCTTTGAACATTAACGGTTGATCAGCAGAGTTTCCCAATAGCTCAGGAGTAAGAAGGGATTGCTCGATGACCGAGATGGATTGTTGGGCCTCACTCACAACCCCGATACTTTGGATTCCAGGCCGGCTAATATCGGAGAACATCCCCTTTATATGAATTTCAAGGGATTTAACCGCCCGATTCGTTGTCGTCAGATTGATTGTTTGAAAATACAAACTTGGATATATTACGAAAGGGAGATTGAACAGAAACTGTATAATAGGAAGAAAGCCATTTTACCAAACATTAAAAATATAATGAAATTGAGTCGTTACGTTTTGGTGCCTCTTATGTTTTCTTGAATAGGTTGAAATTATCTGTTATTATCAGAAAAACTGTTCAATAAATAATTGTTGCCGCCTGCGGCGTCGCCCCTATCGGGTTCAAGTCCCGACCGGCTCCGCCACAGTCGTCGTCAACCAGGCTACTGGGCCACGATGTCCCTTGCGCACATGGGCCTTCGGCCCCCGCACGCTGTGGGCCACGGGTCAACGCCGCATTGGGTGGAGAAGCAAAGGAGATACGCATGCTTGGCAAGGAACGCGTGTTAAATCCGTCTGCCACGCGGACTTACTACGATCGATTTGGGAAGAAGCAGGACAGCCAAGGTTTCTACGAAAACCCTGCGTTGGATGACCTGATCGCCCATGCCGGCTTTCAAGTCGCCCAGGGCGTTTTCGAGTTTGGCTGTGGCACGGGCAAATTAGCGGCTCGCCTTCTTGAAAAGCACTTACCTCTCTCGGCGAGCTATATCGGCTGCGATGTCAGCCCGGTTATGATCAACCTCGCGAAACACAGGTTAGAGGCTTACGTTGAGCGGGCGCAAGTGGTCTTGTCCGATGGAGCAGTGCAGTTTCCGCTCCCCGATCATTCGGTCGATCGCGTTATTTCCAGCTACGTCCTGGATCTGCTCTCAGAGGAAAACATTCGGCGTTTTTTCTCGGAGGCTCGCCGTGTGATGATTCCAAGCGGCAAAGTCTGTCTATCGAGCCTTACAAGAGGCGTCAGCCTACCGTCGCGAATCGTGTCGTCTCTGTGGATGACGGTGTTCCGCATGAGCCCGGCCATCGTTGGCGGGTGCCGTCCCATTCACCTTGACTCCTTCGTGGACCTTCAAGAGTGGCAGGTAGTGTACCAAAGAGTTGTGACTCCATTTGGGGTTCCGTCGGAAGTGCTGGTTTTGGAGACGCGGAAGAGTAAGGGCAGGTCTTAATTATAATTTATTGGAAGCAATGGCTGCATTCCTAACAAGTAATAATAAACAATTAAGATGCGACCATTTTTTTCATATAAATAATTAGCACTATCTTAAAGAAGGACCAGATGCCAAAACTTATTCGTCAGTCAGTAACCTTCAAGGCCGCACCCCACGATGTTTATGAGGAGTTGATGGATTCACGAAAGCATGGAAAATTCACCGGGGAAAAGGCCGGCATCAGGCGGAAGGTCTGGGGCAGGATTATGGCCTACGATGGCTATATTATCGGTAAAAACCTGGAACTGGTTGCCGATGAAAAAATTGTCCAGGAGTGGCACGCCAAAGAATGGCCCGAAGGTCATACTTCCCGGGTCACTTTCAGGCTTTTTCCGGTGAAGGGCGGCACCAGGCTCAACTTCACCCACAGCGGTGTACCCGATAAATTTTACACCGATATCAAGCAAGGCTGGATCGATGCCTACTGGAAGCCCATGAAGGTCATGTTGGAAAAAATTAAATAAAAGGAAATAGCCTCTGTAAGTGGACGATTTTTTATTTTGAGTCCCGCCGAAGGGTTCCGACTTTTCCTTATTATTTTCCTGCCTTTCCCGGAATACCGCTTTCGCAGGGGACATCGGTTTGACACAGACCGCAACCGTACCCGTCAAATCCGAATTTTTCCTTGACGTATTTCCCACAGGTGCCGCCGGCATGATCCCAACACTTCTTTTTGTCGTGCCCTTCTTCAGTAATGGCGCCCACCGGACAGCGTTCGGCGCAGACCATACAACCGCCGTAGGAGAAAAAAAGACAATATTCCCGGTGATTTTTATAAGGCCGGGGAGTGGGGGGAATCTGGAGCCGGGCAACGACAGTGCCCACCCGGTGGGCCTTGCCTTTGGGCGTGATCAGACCGTCGCAAAGCCCGAAGGTCCCCAGACCCGAGGCATGGGCCGCATGACGTTCGGACCAGCGGGAAGCCAGGCCGAATTTTGGTGACATGACCATTTTCCATTCCGGCGACAGGATTGGGGCAACGGCCGAAATGCCTTTTTTACCCAGTTCCGCAACGACATGCTTCCGGAGCAGGACATTGAAATCCTCTCCCGGGAAACGGGCCCGCACCCATCGCTCGGAAGGATAGAAGTCCTCAGCCCGGTTGTCGGCTTTGGTGACCTCCCTCTGGGGAAGGATATAACTGATGATGGTCAATTCCTCCGGCTTTGCCGGTGAATCCGGAAAGGCCAAATTGAAAATCTCTTCGGGCAGGAAGTGAAAAGGGCCCACATGTTCCTTGTAGCTTTGATAGATCGGGTCAGCACCGGAAGAAAAGCCGATCAAAGGGGCATCCCAGGCCGGTTCATCGGCTTCATTTTTAAGGGAGTTTTCCGGGGAAGTTCTGATGAAGGTCTCGATAATATTGATAACTTCTTTTGCTTCCATTTAAGATATCCTTTCTGATCATTTTCTGAATGAAGTTCTGAGAATCAAAAAACAGTTTGTCCGGTCATGGACAGGTCATAGCCCCCCAAGGTCTTCGGACGGCCTCCTGAAATTCCTGCGACCGGATGACCGAAAG
Organism: uncultured delta proteobacterium; assembly: GCA_963782435.1. Taxonomy (GTDB): domain Bacteria; phylum Desulfobacterota; class RBG-13-43-22; order RBG-13-43-22; family RBG-13-43-22; genus RBG-13-43-22. The sequence goes on along the minus strand of CAWAKF010000048.1, from coordinate 10,900 downwards.
CACAGGCCTTGAATCTTTTCCTCCTCCCAATACCTCTCGGCAATGACCAGGTCGTATTCGCTCCTGGACCACGGGGATGAAATCGAGATCCAGGGCTTTGGCGGCCGCGTATATGCCCATCCCGACGTCGGCCCGACCGCTTAGACATATCGACGGCCACGGCCATGTGGGTGAACTCTTCGTCCTGATATCCCCGAATGGCTGCCGGATCGATCCCCAATGCCTTTAAACGGAAATCAAGCAGAATCCGGGTTCCGGATCCGGCCTGACGATTGATCAGAAGGTCAGTCCGGTCGAGTCAAATCCTCCAGGCCTTTAATCTCCTTGGGGTTCCCCTTGGCAAGATCAGTCCCTGCTGGCGATAAACCAGATTTACCCCTTTGACCCGAACGTCCGGGATCAATCGGTGGATATCGGGGATATTGTATTCCCCGGTTTCCGGGTCCAACAGATGGGACCCGGCCAGATGGGCGATTCCCCGCTTGAGGGCCATGAGCCGCCGGTGCTGCCCACGTTGCTGGAGGTCAGACGAAATCGGGGGAAGGAGAGGGTAAAAAATTCCCCAGCAGGTCCAGGGTATTGTCATGACTGCCGACGATGACTACCGTCCGGGCGAAACCTGCTCCTCCCGCAACAGTTCAGCCTAGATCGGCTCCTCCATGTTAATGTCCTTCCGTGTTCTCGGGGATGCGGATTATCCCATCGGCCCGGGTTAATGAAGTGATGGTGCCGGCCCCGCGGGGCAGGGGTTGGCGATCATCTTTTCCCCTACCTGCCCCAGGTTGACCCGCAGAAATTCTTCCTGACCCAGCTTGGAAGGAAAAGAACGGGCCGGAAAACCGTAACCATTTTTCGCTCCGGGGGCAGGATGCCCTGCATCTGAAATAGTACCGGACGGGCGAACTGTTCAAAAGAAATCGTGGCCGAAACCGGATATCCGGATTCCCGATCACCGGTTTTCCTCTGATGATCCCCAGAATGGTTGGTTTTCCGGGCATGATAGTCACCCCGTGGACCAGGACTTCTCCCTGGGCTTGAATGGCGGTAAACTGTAATCCTCGCTGCCCGAGGAAGACCCCGCGTTGAGATGACCATCTGACAGTCGGAATCTGCGGCTTGGGCCAGGACCGACTGAATTTTATCGGTCTTGTCCGCGATTATCCGCCGGCGTTAGGGCATCCCCTCCGCATTCCTTCATCAAGCCGCAAAGAATCAGGGTATTGATATTCAGGGACCTTGCCCGGGGGGAAAGGCTTATCTGCAGTTCAGCCCAATCCAGGAATTCGGATCCGGTGGGGATCAGGATCACCTTGGGGCGTTGTTTCACCGGAATCCATAAATATGCCGCCGGCGATCAAGGCCCCTAAATCATAGGCGGTGATGCAGTGTCCCTGGGGCAAGAGGAGTTCGGTGGCCACCATATCTTCGCCCAGCTTGCGGACGTTTTGCCAGGGATAGGCGGAGGCCTGGATTTCGAGACGGTCATCACCCAGCGGATTGAGGTTTTCCACCATGATCACGGCGTTGGTTTGAGGGGCAGGGGATGGCCGGTATTGATCCAGAAAGCTTCTTTTCCAACCGTCAGCTTTTTGGGACGCTCAATGGTGGTCCGAAGGTTTGTTCGGCCCAGACGGCGATCCCGTCCATGGCGGCGGCATGGAAATTGGGAGAGGAAAAACGGGCAAAGACCGGTTCGGCCAGGACGCGCCCGAGGGCTTCCGACGTGGGATATCTCTTCCCCCTAACATCGAAGGTAATCGAGACAGTTCAAGAAAATTTCCGGGCCTCCTTCAATGTTTTCATTTGAAGTAATATTTTTCGTTTCATTGATTATCCTACGTAAATGTCCATTGGTTTGGAAAACCCTTATGCCGTACATTTTAGACCTACATTTTTGGTCTGCCGTGGTATCGCCCATTGCCATCACGAGTTATGACAATTGGGCTCTGTTATTCTGCAATCCGTAATCCGCAATTTGAACCCTATTCTCAGACTAAAATAACATCACTTCCACCCATTCTCCCTTTTCCTTTCCTTCCGTTTCGGTCGATTCGGATCAACCCATCGGCGCGGACCATGGTGGAAATAAGCCCGGATTTTCCGAGGATCGGTTTGGCTTCCCATGCCTTCCTTGCCGCTTCGCAGGGCGACCCGGATATAATCATCCCGGCCCTGGGCCGAGGCCAGGTTCCGGGACAGTCGGGCCTTTAGGCCGGGGTTGTCGAAGAGGGAGTTCCCCTTCCAGGTGGGTCAGACTGGGCTTGATGAAAATGGTAAAGACCACCATGGCCGAGGCGGTGTGTCCCGGCAAACCCCAGAGGACCTTATGCCCGATCCGGGCCAGGATGGTCGGTTTTCCGGGCTGATGGAAATGCCGTGGGCCAGGACTTCGGCACCCGGGAAAGTGAGCCAATGACCTCCAGGGTAAATCCCTGGCGCCCACGGAACTACCGCCGGAAATCAGGACCACATCGACATGCTCCAGGGCCTTTTTGGCATAACTTTCAACTCTTCGAACCTATCTTTGGACAAACCTAAAAATTCAGGGATGGCACCGGCTTGAAGGATCAAGGCCTGTAAGGTCATGGAATTCATGTCCCGGATATAACCGGGGGCGGGTGGTCCTCGAAAGGGACGATTTCATCCCCGGTGGAAATGATCGCCACCTTGGGGTGACGATATACCGGCGACCTGATGCCCAGCCCGGCCAAAATCCCCAGGTCCTGTGGGCGAAGGCTCGACCGGCCGGGAAAACCGGCCGGCCTTGCCGGAGATCTTCCCCCATTTGAATGATGTTATCCAAAGGGGAAACCGATTTGAAGATTTCTATGTGTTTGAGTCAAGTGACTGGGAATATTCGATCATGACCACGGCATCGGTCCCGGGAGGCAGCATCCCTCCGGTGGCAATGCGGGCGCATTGTCCCGGTCGAATCGGGTCGTTGGCCTCCTGACCCATAGCGATCTCTCCGGCCAGGGTCAATAAGGCCGGAATAGCCTCGGAGGCCCCGAAGGTATCCCGGGCCCGTACAGCATATCCATCCATGGTCGCCCGGGGGAAATGAGGGAGATTTTCGGGGGAAAAAAGGTCCTTACTCAAGACCCGGTTCAATCCGTTATTTAAAGCGGCATTTTCCTTTTTCAAGTGGGGCAGGGTTTGAATGATTTCGTAAATTTCTTCTGATGTTTTGACCTTAAAAAATGGCTTCATAAAATTTCTTTTCTGCCTGGTATTTAAAAACCTTCTGGGGTAACAGGTTGACAAAATTACTATATGTCACTATTATGTTAAAAAAGACATAGTATTGCAACCGTAAAAAAAAACATCAGGGGTCTTTTCATGCTACTGGACTCTTTTAATCGTCATATCAATTACCTGCGGATATCTTTAACCGATCGCTGTAACCTGCGCTGTGTTTATTGCATGCCCGAGCAGGGGGTACCCAAGCTTATTCATGAGGATATTCTCACTTATGAAGAATTATTAAGGCTGGCCCGGTTGAGTATCGGCCTGGGGATTGAAAAAATCCGTCTCACCGGAGGAGAACCTCTGGTCCGAAAAAACATTGTCGATCTGATAAAAGGTTTAGGAGAAGTTCCGGGCATCCGGGATATCAGCTTGACTACCAATGGTGTGCTGTTAGCCGAACAGGCCCGGGACCTATGGGAGGCCGGGGTTAAAAGAATCAATATCAGCCTGGATACCTTGAACCGGAAAAATTTTGCTCGAATCACCCGAGTCGACTATTTTGACCGGGTATGGGAAGGGATCCAAGAGGCCGAGCGTATCGGTTTTTCTCCGATCAAGATCAATGTAGTGGCCTTAAATGGAATCAACGATGATGAAATCCTGGCCTTCGGCCGATTGTCTATTGAAAAACCTTTTCATGTCCGTTTTATCGAGTTTATGCCGGTGGGACTCGAAAACGGGTGGAGTGCCGAGAGGTTCCTTTCTTCGGAAGATATTTTTAATAAATTACAGGTTCTGGGACCCCTGTTCCCGATTAACGGCCAGGGTTTGGATGGTCCGGCCAAACGGATGGCTTATGCCGGGGCCAGGGGGGAAATTGGATTAATCAGCCCCATCAGTGACCATTTTTGCCCTTCCTGCAACCGTCTTCGTCTTACGGCCGAAGGACGTTTGAGGGTCTGTATCTTTTCCGACGATGAAACCGATTTGCGAACCCCTTTAAGAGACGGGGCTTCGGATACGGAATTGGAAACCGTTATCCGGACCGCCATCGCCCGGAAACCCAAGGAACATCCCCTTGAAATGAATCCCCTTCACCGGAAATGCCAGCGGCAGATGTCTAAAATCGGAGGTTGATCAAGAAGGCAGGTTTAAGGTATAAGGTATAAGGAACAAGGTTGAAAGAATAATTGTTCGCCGAAGAGGTTTTTCCCTTAAATGATAGTTTTGTTTGACCATTATTTTCAGTGCCGATTAAACCTGAAGTCTGCCCAATTTTTGGAGTAGTATTTTTATGTTTTTCTCCCACATCATCGCTGAACGAAAAATCCAGGAAGCCATCCGGAATGGAGAGCTGGATGACCTGCCCGGAAAAGGCAAACCTCTGCAGTTTGAGGATGAGAGCAGCATTCCTGAAGAATTGAGAATGGCCTATAAAATTTTAAAAAATGCCGATTGCCTGCCTCCCGAGGTGGAACTCAAAAAGGAAATCGTCCAATTAAGGGATTTATTGCAGGGCATGGAAGACGTGGAGGAAAAGTACCTCCTGATGAAACGGCTCAACTTCCAGATCATGAAACTCAATATGATGCGCCGGGCCTCCCCCCTGCTGGAGGAAAATCAGATCTATTGTGAAAAGGTTCTGGAAAAACTTTCTTCAAAAAACCCCGGCTCCTAAAAAAATTAACACCATTTCCTCCTGATATATCCTGCCTCGTTGCTTTGGTCCCAATGAATCCTTTCATTTAAAAACCCTATCAATTAATTTGACAACAACTATCATTAACTGATATTGATAAGCTGTCTAATTGCACCATTCTAAGTTTTTATCAACCTCCAAAGGCAAATTAAATGAAAGATAAGCTAAGCGATATCCTCACCATTGATGAGCTGTCGGTATATCTCAAGATCCCGAAATCAACGCTTTATAAACTTGTTCGGGAGGGGAAGGTTCCATGTCAAAAGATCGGCCGTCACTGGCGCTTTCGCAAGGAGGCGATCAATAGCTGGCTGGGAACGAGCCGACTGGACAAGCGAAATTCATAAAAATGAGGAAACGGTTCAAGGAATTCCTGGATCAACTCACCAAGGACAAGGAACCTGACAAAGTGCGTATTGTGATTGAGTAAAACCGTGGATGGACCAGCATGAATCTTCGTGAACTAAAAGACCTGATATCCGATAACGAATCGGAGCGTCTGGAATTCAAGCCTTCCACCGGCCAACGAACAGAGGCCGCCAAGACGGTCTGCGCCACTAAGTTCATCGAGCGCTGGGGGAGCGGAACGTTGAACATAATCGATTGGTGCGTGGAAAACAGCAACCCGACACCCGCAGGGTCGGAACAATCCGGTTCGGTTTATGTGACCTGTCGGCCTGCTGTTTTACCTGGGATGTGAGCCAGCCACCGCACAAGTCACACACCAAGTTACACCCCAAGTCTCGCCCCATGATGCACCCCAAGTCACACCTCAAGTATTAAGGTTGCTCTCTTCTATTAAAGGGATTGAGGATCGAGAAACCTTACAACGCGCGCTAGGCTTGAAGGCAAGAAAAAATTTTCGTCTCTTATACCTCACCCGGCACTGGACGCCGGACTGATTGAGATGACCATTCCGGACAAGCCCCGCAGCAGCAAGCAGAAATACCGCCTTACGAAAAAAGGACTGAAAATGATTAAAGATTCCAAATTGAAGATTCAAGATTGAGGGTTTACATGGCTAAAATCGGGAGATTTGAAGATATGGAGGTTTGGCAGCAGGCCAGGATGATTGTGAAAAAGATTTACTCTATTACATGCCAAGGCAAATTTTCCCGGGATTTCGGTCTTCGTGAACAAATTCAACGAGCAGCGATCTCTATCATGTCCAACATCGCCGAAGGATTTGAAAGAGGAACGAACAAAGAATTTATTCAGTTTCTTTTTATTGCCAAAGGGTCAGCCGGGGAGGTTCGATCACAACTTTATATAGCTCTCGATCTTGGATACATCGAAGAAGATACTTTCAATTCACTAAACGCTGACTTAATCTCAATTTCCAGTCAAATTTCTGGTTTCATCCAATATCTCAAATCCTCTGAAATGAGAGGAACAGAAGCGATGAGGAAATATGAACAACAAATCTTGAATCTTGAATCTGATAATCTTGAATCCAAAGTTTCACCGGTGGAATGCCTGGGCATGACCTTCCCGGATGATGAAGATCGTCGAAAGTATTTCCTGAAATACTCCATGAGAAGATGAAGAACCCCAGTTCTTCTAAACAAGGAGATTAAAATGCCCCGAATCTTCGATAACATCGAGCTCGATCTTCTCCAGCCCTTCGAGGAAGCACTCGAGCTTTCCGACCGTTCCGACTTCTGTGTCGGCTATTTTAACCTGCGGGGCTGGAAAGCCATCGATGACCTTATTGAAAAATGGCCCGGAGGCCCAGAGAAACAATGCCGACTGCTGGTGGGCATGCAGCGGCTGCCCCAAGATGAACTGCGCAAAGCTCTGAGTCGGGTTAATGGTCCTGATGAGCTTGACAATCATACCGTCATACGTCTGAAGAAGACCCTGGCTGAAGAATTCCGAAACCAGTTAATCCTCGGGGTGCCGACCAATGCCGACGAAGCAGGCCTTCGACGATTATCCGCCCAGCTCAAGGCGGGCAAGGTCGTCGTTAAACTGTTTCTGCGCCATCCCCTTCATGCCAAGCTTTATCTTTTGTTCCGCTCCGATCCCATCAATCCGGTCATCGGTTATTTGGGCAGTAGTAATCTAACCCTTTAGGACTTTCCATCAGGGAGAACTCAACGTCGATGTCCTGGATCACGATGCCGCCATAAAGCTGGCCGACTGGTTTAAAGATCGCTGGAACGACCGCTGGTGTGTGGATATCACACAGGACTTAATCCGGTCCATAGACGAAAGCTGGGCTCGGGAAGAGCCCATCCCTCCTTATCAAATCTTCATAAAAATGGCCTATCATCTGGCCCAGGAAGCCCGGGCCGGGTTGACAGAGTTTCGGATTCCCCCGGAGTTCGGCCGTCGCCTTTTCGATTATCAGGTGGCCGCGGTCAAAATTGCCGCCCATCATCTTAACAAGCGCGGTGGGGTGTTGATCGGCGATGTGGTCGGTCTGGGGAAGACCCTGATGGCCACCGCCCTGGCCAAAATCTTCCAGGAAGACCATTACACCGAAACCCTAATCCTTTGTCCGAGAAATTTGGTGAAGATGTGGGAAGGCTATGTGGATGAGTACCGCTTGTTGGCCAAAGTACTTTCTTTAACCAGGGCCATTCGCGAACTGCCTGACCTTAGACGCTACCGGGTGGTCCTTATTGATGAGAGCCAGAACCTCCGGAACCGGGAAGGAAAACGATATCGGGCGATTCAGGAATACATTCAGGAAAATGAGAGCAAATGCATTTTGCTTTCGGCTACGCCCTACAACAAAACTTATCTCGATCTTTCCAGTCAGCTTCGTTTATTTGTGTCGGAGGACCAGGACCTGGGGATTCGTCCTGAAAGGCTGCTCCGGGATTTGGGGGAAACCGAGTTTATCCGCCGCCACCAGTGCCCGGTTCGCTCCATTGCCGCTTTCGAAAAGAGCGAATACGCCGACGACTGGCGGGAGCTGATGCGGCTCTACATGGTCAGGCGGACACGGAGTTTCATTCAAGACAACTATGCCGACACCGATCCGGCCACAAAACGAAAGTACCTGACTTTCGAAGAGTGGGACCCGATCCTTTTTCCCCGAACGGACCCCAAAACAATAAAATTCAAGGTTGATGAAAAAGACCCTTCGGACCAATATGCCCGCCTTTACGCACCGGATGTGGTGGAGGCCATCAACCGGCTCAAACTTCCTCGCTATGGGCTGGGGAACTATATCGCCGCTACCCCCCACAAACCACCCACGCCGATCGAGGCCAGGCAACTACAGGTTTTCAGGGCGGGTAAGCGTTTAATGGGTTTTTGTCGGACCAACCTCTTCAAGCGTCTGGAAAGCGGCGGGGAACCGCTTTCAGCAGTCCATTGAGCGGCATGTCCTTCGGGATCATTGTTTTTCTACATGCCATGGAGAACAACCGGCTACGCCTCTGGGTACCCAGGATCGGCCTGCTGGACCGCGGTTTTTAGACGAAACGTGGATGATATTACGGCCATTGCTGAACTTTTCGAACGAAACGATGAGGAGCTACAAAAAAGACAAGGGCCATTACACTTTCGTGCTGTAACCGATTTCAAAACTCGCGCCGCTGAAGTTTACGAAACCTATGCCACTCAGCTCAAAAATCGCTTCAAATGGCTTCGGTCCGACCTTTTCGTCAAAACGTTCGCCAAGACTGGCCGAAGATGCTTTGAGTTTGATCAATTTGCTGCTCGGTTGGGGATTGGGACCCGAAAAAGGATGCCAAGGTTGAGGCCCTTCATGAACTTCTTACCAAGCGCCATCCGGAAGAGAAAGTCCTGGTTTTTACCCAGTTTGCCGATACGGCCCGTTACATCGAGTACCAATTACGCACCCGTAGTATAGAAAAACTGGCCAAGGTCACCGGGGAGGACGAAGACCCAACTGGTTATGCCTGGCGCTTCAGTCCGGAATCCAATGCCAAACGGGATCGGATTCAACCGGGGGATGAACTTCGTGTATTGATCGCTACCGATGTCCTCTCCGAAGGGCAGAACCTTCAGGATTGCCCCATTATCGTCAATTTCGACCTGCCTTGGGCCATTATCCGCCTGGTCCAGCACGCCGGCCGGGTGGACCGTATCGGGCAGAAATCCGAAAGGATTCTCTGCTATTCCTTCCTGCCGGCCGAAGGGGTTGAAAACCTGATCCGGCTACGGGCTCGGGTTCGCCAGCGGCTGAATGAAAATGCGGAAGTGATCGGCACCGATGAGGCTTTTTTGAAGATGAGCAGGAACGGGAAACCCTTTATAACCTTTATGATGAGAAGGCGGGCATCCTGGACGGGGACGATGAGTCGGAAGTGGACCTTTCTTCCTATGCCTACCAAATATGGAAAAACGCCATCGACCGTGACCCAAAACTGCAGCAAATTATACCGGCTATGCCGCCAGTAGTCTTTTCAACCCGACCCACCAGGCCACAGAGAAAAAACCTCATGGTGTCCTGGTGTATCTGCGAACCGCAGAGGGAAACGACGCCCTGGCTTGGATGGATAAAGAAGGCCGGCCGGTAACCGAGTCACAGTTCGAAATCCTCAAAGCGGCCGAATGCCTGCCGGGTACTCCTGCTCTTTCCCGGCAGGAGGAACCACCATGAATTGGTCCGCAAGGGGGTGGAATTGATTGCCGCCGAAGAAAGATCCATAGGCGGTCAATTAGGACGGCCTTCGGGTGCCCGCTTTCGCACCTATGAGCGCTTGAAATGCTACGCCGAAGAGGTCAAAGGCACTCTCTTTGACTTGCCGGAGCTGGCTAAAAGTATCGAAGATATCTACCGCTTTCCACTCCGGCAGGCGGCTGTGGATACCCTTAACCGGCAGCTTCGGGCCGGGGTATCCGACGAGAAACTCGCCGGGCTGGTTATGGCCTTCCGCGACGACCCGGCTCTGTATCATTCATGAAGAAGAAAGACCAAGCGAGCCGCAGATTATCTGTTCTTTGGGTATGGCCCAAGGGATATTGGATAAGGGAAACTGAGGATTTTTTTTGCATGACGATCGATAAAACCAGGGCACGTCAATTCCTGACCCAGGGGGATATACGGGGCCTGTTTTTGAGGAGCTTGGATGGGACCGCTACCAGGTTGCACTGGAAGTCATAGTTGACGACAACTCGATCCTCCTTTCTGCACTGGCCCACAAGCGAGGCCTGGTCGCCTATCAATGCCCCGTGCCTGTCGGGCAACACCTGTTTGACTACCCTCTACGCCGTAAGATCGAACGCCAGGTTTCCAAATCGGTTCATGAGCATCTGATTATCTTTACCGATGAAAGCAGCGGGAATAGGATCTGGCAATGGGTTTTAAACCCGAGGCCGGTAAACCCGCCTCCTGCCGGGAACATACCTTTCACCAAAACCAATCCGGCGATGCCTTGCTCCAGAAGCTTGAAGCCATTTCCTTCACCCTGGAGGAGGAAGAACGACTTTCCCTCCCGGACGTTACCGGCCGCACCCGAACGGCCTTCGATGTGGAGCGGGTCAACCAAGATCGTTTTTACGATCGATTCAAGGCTGAACATGCCCAATTTTTCCAGTTCATCACGGGCATTACCGACCGGGCGGATCATGAGTGGTATGCCTCGGTCATGCTCAACCGTTTGATGTTCGTCTATTTCATACAACGTAAAGGCTTTCTTGATGGGGATACTGAGTATCTCCGTAACCGGCTTAACCAAATGCGCGCCGAATATGGCCGGGACAAATTTTATTCCTTTTATCGTTATTTTCTCTTACGCCTGTTCCATGAGGGGCTTGGTGGCCGCTCCCGATCAAAGGAATTGGAAAAACTTGCTGGGAAAATTCCCTATCTCGACAGCGGTACTGTTCGATCTGCACGATCTGGAGCGGCCGGAGCGCTACGGAAAAGATAGCCTCGATTCCCGACGAGGCCTTTGAGCATATCTTTGATTTTTTCGACCAGTACCAGTGGCACCTCGATGAGCGCCCGCTCCGAGCCGACAATGAAATCAATCCCGATGTTCTTGGCTACATCTTTGAGAAATACATTAATCAGAAACAGATGGGGGC
>CAWAKF010000047.1:0-66182 GCA_963782435.1 uncultured delta proteobacterium | reverse complement strand
AATTTTTTGGGCACCCCACACTGGCTCCCTCAGCTGTACCCTGCCCGGTTTTCAAAGAAGATCCACATGTTCTAACTATAGAGGAAATTCAGAAATTGGTGGAAAGACACCTCCAGGCTGCTGTGCGCGCCAAAAAAGCAGGTTTTGACGGAATAGAAATTCATGCGGCCCATGGTTATCTTCTCTCCCAGTTTTTTTCTGCCTGGGACAACCGGCGGACCGACCAATACGGAGGCGATGTTCAAGGCCGGGCCAGATTCGCTGTTGAAATTGTCAAAGGAATCAGGAAAACCCTAGAAGATTTTCTCATCTTTTTCAGGACCAGTGCCGAACAATATGTGGATGGTGTTCACCTTGACGACACGAAAAAAATGGTTCCTCTTCTGGAGGAGGCTGGGGTGGATGCCCTCCATATCTCCGCCGGACGTTATGCCTCGGTTCAATGGATGATACCACCCATGTCACAACCCCAAGGATGTCTTGTCCCCTTGGCTGCCGAAGTCCACCGAATCGCCTGCAAACCGGTGGTGGCTGTTGGGCGGATCAGTACACCGGAATTGGCCGAGGAGATCCTCCTACGGGCGATGCCGATCTGATTGCCCTCGGCCGGCCATTGTTTGCTGATCCCGACTTCCCCCGGAAGGTTAAAGAAGGACGGAACAAAAGCATTCGACCTTGTGTGGCCTGTAATACTTGTTTCGACAATCTTTTTGTGGGCCGTCCCGTGAAATGTTCTGGTCAATCCGGAATTAAAACACGGCCGGTCGGCCGAGATTCAACCTGGAGGAGTATCCCAAAAAGTCCTGGTGGTCGGGGGTGGGCCGGGAGGATTGGAGGCTGCTTTCACCCTGGCTCAAAAGGGACATCAAGTTTCCCTTTGGGAGAAAAATATCCGTCTCGGTGGCCAACTCCTTCTGGCCATGGCCTCCCCCGGACGTAGTGAATTTAGGCACCTCATAGATTTTTATGAAAGGCAACTGCAAAACTCGAACGTTGAGCTGAAACTGGGACAAGAGGCTACTGTGGAAAAGATACGTCTGGAAGCTCCGGATGCGGTCGTCCTGGCTACTGGTGTTCTGCCGGTTATTCCGGACATCCCGCGACTAGAAGTCGCTAATGCGATCACTGCCCATGAAGTTTTGGCTGGAAGGGAGGTGTCTGGTGAAAGGGTAGTAATTATTGGTGGAGCACATACCGGCTGCGAAACCGCTAAATATCTGGCTAAAAAAGGCAAAAAAGTCACTGTTCTGCGACAAGGCCCTCGAATGGCCGTAGAAGCCGGATGGAGTATCCGCACCATGTTACTGGAGGAACTGCAGGATATGGGTGTAACCCTACTAACCAACGTAGAATATAAAGAAATCGATCCCGGCCATATCCGCATTTTGCTGGAAGGAAAAAGAGCATATTTTATCTTATGATACTCTGGTCCTGGCTGTGGGTGTAAAACCCAACAATGCTTTGCATGAAAACTTGGAAGATACTTTTGTCCGGATATATCTGATTGGAGATGCTAAAAAACCCGGTGATGCCGCCGAAGCGATCGAAGAAGCCCGTCTGATAGCTTTAACTATTTGAGTCAATAAAAATAAGGAGGACTTTATGAGTAAAAAAATTGCCCTGCTCGAACCTTTACCGGATCGAGAACTGTACATGCAATATGCCGGTCCATTTTTAAAACTTCATCAACAGACCATTGAAGAGGCCAAAGGCCCTGATACGGAAATTATGGAGGTAGGCTGCCCCCCCGGGTTTTGGAAAGGACCCAGCACCGTTGTGGACTACTTTATGAACGCTTTGGCCGTGCCACCTATCTGTAAGGGGGCGATTGAAGCAGAAAAGGCCGGGGCCGATGCCGCTATTATCGTTTGTACCGATGATCCGGGTCTGCGATTCGCCAGGCAACTGGTGGATATTCCCGTCATCGGGGAATTCGAGTCAACTATTCATCTGGCAAGCATGATGGGTCATAAATTTGGAGTTCTGGCCTGGCCAACAAGACCCTTTATGGCCAGAACGGAGCTAAAGATCAGAATGTACGGTCTGGAGGCCAAAGCCATAACCAATCCGGTTGAACCCGTAATTGAGCCAGGCCCTACCGCAGAAAAAACACTGGTCTTGGAAGGTTATACCGATCCCGAGGCTTTTGTTAAAAAATATTATATACCGGCTGCTCAGCGGATAGTGAAACGAGGAGCTGAAGTGATTGTCATGGATAGTACCGGAGTTAGCTTGATAGCTGCCAGAGGCGGATTTAACAAGCTTGAAGACATCGGGATACCGGTAAAACCCAAAGTCGCTTATGTTCCCATTCTCAATGTAGTCTCAGTATCATTAAAAATGGCTGAGTTGATGGTTGACCTGCATCGTATTGGGATTCCCCCGGTGAGCAGGGTCGGCCTTTATCAAAAAACCGATACAATCGTTAAAAAAGAAGAAGTCGCCCAGATCAGGGAATACTTTGAAAAAGAGTGGCAGGGTCTTCCTCTTCCTCAATAAAAATATAGATTGAAAAATTTTAATACCTATCTACAAGAGAAGGACCTAGTCCTGGCCATGATAAACCGGTGAGGTCCTCTCTGAAGATTATTATGAGTTCAAAAAGAAAATCCGGTTAATAATCAAATTGAAAAGCACAATTTAATCATGAAAGGAGACAATCATGAAAACGTATGAAGCCTTCGTGGAAAGCCTGAGGGACGGTCGGGAGGTTTACTACCGTGGTAAGAAGGTTGAAGATATCACGACCCATCCCATATTGAAATACACCCATGAATTTTTAGGTCGGATACACCATGGTCACCTGCTCGATGACCGGCAAAAGAAAGACTATTTTTTTACACACCCTGATACGGGTCAATTGTTGAGCAAATTTTATATCATCCCTAAAAGCAGTACCGACCTGCTTAATCGGTATGAAATGACTTATAACTTCACTAAAGATTCTTTAATCAATATTGCCCATATCGGATCGGACATGTTTACAGCAATGCAGATGGTATCCAGTTATATGGGCGAAGAATATAGTAAACGAATGGATAATTTTTCCAAATACCTGGTGACCAATAACCCGATATTGGCCGGGGCCCAGATGGATGTCAAGGGAGACCGTAGTCTACGTCCCTCACAGCAAAAGGATCCGGATATGTATGTCCACGTGGTCAAAGAAACTTCGGATGGAATCGTCGTGCGTGGAGCCAAGACCCATACCTCCTGGGCTTACGCGGCCAATGAACTCCTGGTCATCCCCTCAAGGGCCATGGTGGAAGGTGAAGAAGACTATGGCATTTCTTTCGCCATACCTGCTAACGCTAAGGGTATTCGATATATCTGCCGACCCGCTTTAGAGCTGGAATCCAGTCAGGACCAGATGGAAAATGCCAGGTTGAGGATTGGACGGCACTTTACTGAGGCCATGGTCATCTTCGACGATGTTTTAGTGCCCTGGGAACGGGTGTTTGTTTATAAAAATGGAAAGCTGGCTTCCCAGTTGGCCCTAACCTTCGCCTTATTCCACCGTTTTACTGCCGTATCCTATAGGGCTTGCCTGGCCACGAATTTAGTTGGTATTGCCAAATTGGCTTCCGAATATAACGGCGTTGAAAAGGTTTCCCATATTATTAAAAATATTGCCGACTTGATTTCCTATGCGGAAATGCAAAAGGTGTGTGCAAAAATGGCAGCCCATGAATGCCAGATCGATCCCAAAACTGGCATCGCCATGCCCAATCCCCTTTACACCAATCTGGGAAAACTTTATTCCAATCTGGGTCACATGAGGGCCAAGGAAGCGGTTATCGATATAGCCGGCGGAATGGCCATCACCGCCCCGGGCGCTGAAGATTATTATAATGAAGCTTTAAGGAAAGACATCGATAAATATATCGCCGGGAAAAATGTGTCCGGCATAGATCGATTCAAGCTTTTCCTTTTGATCAGGGAGAACCTGGGTCTCTATGGAGGACTCGAAGACGTAGGTGAACTTCATGCCGAAGGATCCATATGGCCGAGTGTTATGGAATTATGGCGGGGGTACAACTACGACGATATCAAAAAGAATATTCTGGGGTATCTGTGGAATCGCTAATTGAAGTGAACGGTTTTAAAACAATTATAAAAATTCCGCCAATGAGGAGGGAAAATGAAAATCAGTAAATTTTTTCAAAACACAGCCTTCATTAGTATCACCTTGGCTGTTTTGGGAATGTTTCTATTAGTTCCTTCAATCGTCAAAGCCCAAGCGGCAAAGAAGATCAAGATTTCCATCCTGGGGCCCTCCAAGTTTTATTTCGGAGAATATACTTGGAGGGCAGCCGAATTGACCGCAGAATTAATCAACAAACAAGGCGGCATTAATGTTGGAGGGGTCAAATACCTGATTGAACTGGTGAGCATCGACACCAACGATCTACTCAGCGTTTCGGACGCAGTTAACGCCATGGAACGGGCTTGTACGATTGAAAAAAGTGACTTCATCATAGCTGGTGCCAGGTCCGAGGCCACTTTACCCATGATGGACATCGCCGCCGATAACAAAAAGATCTTTATCGATGTCAATTCGGCTCACCCAAACATGATTAAACGGGTGAAAGAGAATTATGATCGTTATAAATATTTTTTTAGAAACTCTATTCCTGTAGGTTTCCCGACCATTGCCTTCAGTTTATCTGATGCCGATTATGTCGGCCAAAAGATAAAAAAGGAATTAGGAATAGAAAAAGTAAAAGTGGCCTTAGTCATCGATAAGGCAGCCTATGCCGATCCCATTGTCACCATTGGTCAGGGATTATTTCCGGCGATGGGTTATGAAGTAGTGGGAGTCTGGAGACCAAGCTATTCCGAAAAAGATCTCTTTGCCGAGGCGAGTGCCGTCAAGGCCTCAGGTGCACAGTTGATTTGGGCTGTCATGTCGGGACCGGATGGTCAGGCCTTTGTAAACGCCTGGTCGAAGTTGAAAGTCCCTGCCGCAATAGTTGGTACGGTCACCGATTCCCAGCGGTTGGCCTTTTGGAAGACCACTGGCGGGGCCGCCAATTATATAGGGAGCTACGACAGCATCGGCCGGGTTGAAATGAGCCCGACAACGATTGATTTTTATGACCGCTATCTTAAAAAATATGGTGACAAACCAGGTTGGAATTCACCTTTTGTCGAGGGCGCCCTCATGGCCTTAAAAGGGGCTATTGAGCGAGCCGGTTCACTGGACGCCCTCAAAATAATACCCGAGCTAGAAAAGACGGATATCCACGACCCCATCGGTCGGTTAAAATTTTACCCTAATGATTCTATGTCTCCGCATCAAGCCATCTATGGAGAAGGATATCGAACCATGGTCAGCTTTCAATGGAGAAATGGAAAACAAATTGTTTATTTCCCGGCCGCCCATGCGGTCGACAAGGTCATATTGGCCAAAAGCCCTGAGAGCGCCTATCTGGGTAAACTTAAATTCAAGGGGACGGGAGATTATATTTTGCCCCCCTGGATGGTTGATTACTGGAAGAAAAAGAAATAACGGAAATAGCAATTTACGACAGTCTTTTCTGAAAAGTAACCAGCAGCCATGGAATGATCTCAAATTCCATCTGAATTAGATCGGGGTTCTGGTTAAGTCCTTTCAAAAGAAACTATATGCTGACTTCTGGATACTGAATAAAAACATTTATTTTTGACGGATCGAGTGGATTATTCAGTATCCATGAAAGTTCTGTCGAGATCGTCAGATTCCGAGGTATAAAAAGCTGAAAGTTAAATTTTCATGAGATTTATTGTAACATTCTAAACCGTAAGGAACAAGATCGTTATGAGTTTAGCTCTTTTTCTAATTAATGGGCTAGTCCTGGGAAGCACTTACGCCGTCCTGGCGGTTGGGTTTGCCCTTGTTTTCAGCGTGGCCAGGCTATTAAATTTTTCCCATACCGGTTTGTATATGCTGAGCGCCTTTGTGATGTACCTGTTTATTTCCACATTAGGTCTGACCTTGCCCTTGGCTATCCTCGTAGCCGTCTTTTCTCCTCCGATTCTGGCTGTAATCTTCTATAAGCTTTTGATTGAGCGGATAAAAGAGTATGAGTTCCCGGTGATTATTCTTACTTTTTCCCTGGTTTTGCTTATTCAGGAGGGATTTTTGATTGCTTTCCAGGCCAATCTTCTGGGCATCGAACCTTACATCCCCGGCTTTACAGAAATTTTTGGGGCCAGTGTTTCCAATCAACACCTTTTTGCCCTAATTATTGGTGGAATTATTTTGTTGGGTGTCTGGTGGCTATTATCTCGAACCTGGCTTGGGAATGCCATTAAGGCCGTATCCCAGGACACTGAAACCGCCAATTTAATGGGAATGGATGTTAGCTTCATCCAGATGATCACCGTGGGGATATCGGCTCTGTTAGCCGGTTTGGCCGCAATCCTCGTGGCCCCACTATTTTCAATCGAACCTCATATGTGGTTTCACCCGCTCATCATCGTCTTGGCCGCAGTTGTCCTTGGCGGTCTGGGCAGTCTCAAGGGAGCCGTGGTCGGGGCTTTTTTCCTCGCTTTTATTGAAGTAGCCGTGATCAGCTTTATCCCGCAAGGCAGTTTTTTAAGAGAGGCTATTTCTTTATTGGCCATGGTCATTGTTCTGACTTTCAAACCCGAAGGCTTATTCGGAGTGGTCTTCGAGGAAGAGAGATTGTAAAAGTTGATTATTCAGCGAAAAATATGGAACTGGTTTAAACTGGAAATTTGGGCCATCCCCTGGAGGATCGTCCTCTTTTTATTGGTTTTTCTATTGTGTCTGGCTCCTATTTTGACAACTAATTCCTACGTGTTAAGGATCCTGGTTTTTGCCTGCATATTTTCGATTTTCGGAGCAAGCTGGGACCTGCTCGCCGGGTATGTCGGCCAGCTCAGCCTCGGCCATTCCGCCTTTTTTGGTGTGGGTGCTTATACCGCGGCCTTGCTCAATATTCATTTTCATGTTCCCCCTCTTTTGGCCATCCTGTGCGGCGCTGTTATGGCCGTTGTGGCTGGGCTGGCCATCGCCCTCCCTACCATGCGCTTAAGAGGTTTTTATTTATCTCTGGTCACCTTGGCTTTTCCTGTCGTTTTAGGCGGGTTGATATTTCTCTTCCCTAATTTTTCTGGAGGAGAGCTGGGAATCTATGGCGTGCAACTTTTGACGAATTCTCCTCTAAAAAACTATTATATAACCTTAGTTATCATGATTATTTCTCTGGTGATCATGTGGAAGCTCACCGATACGGAGAGTCGATTTATACGAACCGGGATTATCTTTTTTGCCATAAGGGAGGATGAAATTACCGCTAGGGCCTCGGGAATCAATACCACTCTCTATAAAACCCTCGGTTTTTGTTTTAGTGGATTTTTTGCCGGGGTTGCCGGGGCATTATTCGCCCATTCGATAAGAATCGCCGGACCCTCGACTTTGGATCTGACGCTTTCTTTTGATGTCATCCTGTGGGCTATTTTTGGTGGACTGACTACGATTTATGGGGCGCTGATTGGCACTTTCCTTCTTTACCCGCTGATTGAAGTGATGCGGTTCCATCCTATCGGGGAGGAGTTCAGGATTATTGTTAAGGCCCTTATCCTCATTGTGGCACTCCTTTTCATGCCCCATGGCATTACTCGCTGGATAAGAGATCATCTGGAAAATGAGTGTCCGAGATGTAAAATAATTAACCTATGGACCTTTAAACATTGCCGGGCCTGCCGGGCACCGATGAAAGATATGAAAAGAGGATTGGAACATGGTCTTTGAAAAAATTGAAAGGGTGGCAATCGCAGTGCGTGATTTTGAAAAAGCAGAAAAATTTTTTTCTGATTTGTTGGACATCCATTTTGATGAACCGGGGATGAATGAGGAAGCCGGCCTCAGGGCGGCCTACAGTGCCTTTGGTCTTGAGCTGATTGAAGCAACAAAACCAGATACGCTTATTGATCAATTTATTAGGAAAAGGGGTGAAGGGGTTTTTTGTGTAGTCATTAAGGTCAAAGATCTGTCCGAGGCCGTAAAAAGTTTTGAACAAAAAGGTTTGCGCCGGGTCGGTGAAATTAATAAAGGAGGTTTAAGAGAAGTCCTCTTCCATCCAAAGGATTCATACGGCGTTCAACTGGTACTCGCCGAATATAAGGCTAAACATCCAGCCACCATGGCCGCCCAAAGCACCGACTGATGAAGCTTTAATCACCCTAAGGAGGTCGAACCTTGGAAACATTATCCATATACGAAAAAAAACCTTGGAAGAATTCCTATCCGGAAGGGGTACCTACAGATATCGAGATACCGATCAGGTCCATAGGACAGGCCTTTGATGAAGCCTGTGACAGATGGAAAGATAAAACGGCCATGATTTTTTATGGGAGAAGGATAACCTATAAAGAACTCAAGGATAAAGTCGATGGATTTATTGCCGCCTTGGCTCATCTGGGCGTAAAGAAAGGAGACCGAGTGGGTCTACTTTTGCTTAATTCGCCTGAATTTATTATTTCCTTTTACGCCATCTTAAAATTGGGAGCAACTTGTACACCTATGAGTCCGGTCTATTCTTCTCCCGAAATCAAGCATCAAATACAAGACAGTAAAATCGAAACCCTTATCTGTCAAAATCTACTTTGGGAGAAAGTAGAAAAAACAGGAGTCAAACCGAAAAATGTGATCTTTTCCGATATTTCTGATTTTCTTCCGGCCTTTAAGAAATTGTTCAGTAAGAGCGTGCTCCGAGCGGTTTATCAAAAGAGGGCTTTAGCCGATCAACATCTACCTAACGGACCAGGATTTTACCTTTTTAAAGATTTAATGAATGCCCACAACTCAAAACCGTCCCTACCAGATATCAACCCCATTGAGGATGTGGCTATTCAACCCTATACCGGTGGAACCACAGGTTTACCGAAAGGAGTAATGGTCACGCATCATAATCTCCTCACCGCCGATGCATTGATGAATACCTTTTATCCTTTTGAGGAAGGAGCTGAAGCCATAATCAGCTATATGCCCTTTTACCATATCGGTGGGCTTTTATGGGGAGTGATCATCGCCATCGTCAGGGGATGGACCCAAGTCATACTCACAAATCCCCAGATCGATGACATCCTGAATTCCATTGTCGATTATCATATCACCTGGTTTGGCGGTGCACCGACGATCTATGAAATGCTCAAAGATTATGATAAGACGGACATCGTAAAATGGAAGAAGTTGAAATTGGTGGCCAGCGGTGCCGATGCCCTGCACCAAGCCACGGCTGATGACTGGAAAGATCGGACCGGCACTACCCTGCAAAACTTTTGGGGAGCAACTGAGATCGTTGCCGGGACTTGCACCCCTCTTGGAAAAGCGAAGGGCAATTCGATCGGAATCCCCTTGCCCAACACCCTGGTGGCTATCCTGGACCCGGAAAAGGATGAGCTCCTTCCTCCGGGAGAGATCGGGGAAATCGGGGTCATCGGCCCCCAGGTTTTGAAAGGTTACTGGAATCACCCAGAGGCATTAAGTCAGAATCAAGCAGTGATAGATGGTAAAACCTGGTTTCGCAGTGGAGATTTGGGACAGATGGATAAAGACGGCCATTTTTACGTCTATGACCGGAAAAGAGATCTGATTAAATATAAAGGCTTACGAATTCACAGCAGGGAGGTCGAGGAGGTTATTAATAACCATCCTCAAATAAAGGAAGTGGGAGTGATCGGTGTTAATGACCGAACGGTAGGCCAGGTTGTAAAAGCCTATGTCGTCCTGGAAAAGGATGCTCGTGGGAAATTGTCTGAAAAGGATATTATTGACTATTGTGAGGGCAAACTGGCCCATTACAAGATCCCTAAAATGGTCGTTTTTTTAGGTGAGCTGCCCAAGACCGATGTGGGCAAGGTTTCACGCCGGGAACTTAGAGAAATGGAAAATTGACATGGGGGCCTTTTTGCTTGAAGTAAAAGACTTAAGTAAGCATTTCGGAGGCATGAAAGCGGTTGACCAGGTCAGCTTTCAAATTGCTCCCCAGGAGATGGTAGGGGTCATCGGCCCCAACGGCGCAGGAAAGACAACGATGATCCGTTGTTTAATGAATATCTTGAAACCGACCTCGGGGACCATTCTGTTTAAAGAGAAAGATATTACCGGTAATAAGACTTTCAGAATTGTAAACATGGGCATGGCGGCCACTTTTCAGGTTGTCAAACCTTTTCGCGCCTTACCTGTGGGGGCCAATGTCCTTGTCCCGGTTTTAAGTCCTCGAGGGAAAAAATCGGGGGATTGGATTAAGACAGCCGAGCAGCGAGCTTTGGATGCCCTTGAATTTTGCGGCATCGCCGACTTGATCAAGGAACCCGCTTCGGTGCTCTCCCACGGGGATCTGAAACGTTTGGAAATGGCCCGGGCCATCTCCACTGAACCGGAGCTCCTTATTCTTGATGAACCCTTGGGTGGACTAAACCCGGCCGAAACTTCCCTAATAACAAGTTCCATAAAGAGGCTCAATAAGGGCGGGAGGTTTGGTCGACTACACAGTGAAGGCCCAGCCATGTTGATTGTTGAACATAAATTATCGGATTTGATGAAAATAGTTGACCGGGTCATCGTTTTACAACTGGGTCGACTTATCGCTGATGGCCCTCCGGAAGAGATCGTTAGGAATGAGGAGGTCATCTCTGCTTATATAGGGAAGGGAGTAAAAAATCTTGTTTCTTGAGGTCAAGGATCTTAGTGTCTTTTTTGATACCGCCCAGGTACTCAACCGGGTCAACCTGTCCGTGAATCAAGGTGAACTGATCAGCCTGGTCGGACCGAATGGTGCGGGTAAAACCACGCTGCTTCGAACGATCGCCGGTCTGGTCAACTGGGAAAAAGAAACACTTCGCGGCACCAAGCTTGGGAGGATAACGATTGAAGGGGAAGTCATCTTTGATGGAAAGCGGGTGGATAACCTCAAGGCCCACAAAATAGCTGTCTTGGGGCTCATCCTCTGCCCTGAAAGAGGAAAACCGTTTCGAGAGATGACCATCAAAGAAAATTTGATGGCCGGAACCTATCTCTACCGTAACAAGGTAGAAATTAGTGCTAATCTGGAGAAGGTATATAGTCTTTTCCCTGTTCTTAAAAACAGGGAAAAGCAGATAGCCGGAACCGTCTCCGGAGGAGAACGGACGATGCTGGCCATTGGCCGGGCCCTAATGTCCAAGGCCAGGCTTATGATGATCGATGAACCTTCAACCGGTCTGTCACCCAAGTTGAGAGATGAATTGTTTGAACGGTTGAATGAAATACACGGATTAGGACTAACCATCCTTCTGGTGGAACAGGATGTCAGTTACGCCTTCCAGGTCGCCTCTCGAAACTACGTCATGTCTAAAGGACATATCCTTGCTGAAGGGTCGGCCCAGGACCTCCTCGCTGATGAATTTCTAAGAAAGGCCTACCTGGGATTGTAAAAAAAGAAAGTCCTTCAGAATCTCCCAGGCACCAAAAGAAGAGAAAGGAGCTATCAATGTTTCCAAAATTATTCGAGGCCGGACGGATCGGAACCCTGAATCTGGTCAATCGCCTTATTATGTCACCCATGTTGACCTGTTACGCAGATGGTGAATATGTCTCGGATCGTATTACGCGGTATATGATCGAGCGGGCCAAAGGGGGAGTGGGACTCATTACTACCGAAGTTGCCCACGTTCATCCTTTGGGACGATTAGAATCCAATGAACTGGCTGTTTATGATGATAAATTCCTGCCCCGTCTCCAGAGACTAACGGATGCGATCCATGCCCAAGGGAGTAAAATCGCTATACAGATAGGACATGGGGGAGGTCGTAGCCGCTCAAAGGTTATCGGTGCCCAGCCGATCTCCGCCTCAGACGTTGCCGGGGCCTTTGCCGAAGTGCCCCGTCCTCTAACCGTGGATGAAATTAAAGCCCTGGTGGAGGATTTCACCCGGGCGGCCATTCGGGCCAAACATTCAGGTTTTGATGGAATCGAACTTCACTTCGCCCATGGATATCTCCTGAGGCAGTTTATATCTCCATATACCAATAAAAGGACGGATCAATACGGTGGGGATATTCATAACCGGGCCAGATTTGGATCTGAGATCCTTCAAAGTATTAGAGCCGCCCTTGGCGACTATCCTGTCTGGGTCCGAATAAATGGGAGTGATTTTGTGGAAAATGGCGGGAGCACTCTTGAGGATGCCAAAGTTCTGGGTAGTTTGTTCGAAAAGGCCGGTGCTGATGCCATCGATGTCTCTGCCGGCACTTATGAGAGTATTAAATGGACGACCCAAACTTCGGCCACTCCTCCGGGTTGTCTTGTCCATTTAGCCGAGGGTGTGAAAAGCGCAGTTTCCATCCCGGTCATTGCCGTGGGCCGGATCAATACCCCCGAATTGGCCGAGCGAATTTTGGAAGAAGGAAAAGCAGATTTTGTCGCCCTGGGAAGGGCGCTGATTGCTGACCCCGATTTCGTACGAAAGGCAGCGGAAGGACGGCCGAATGAAATTCGAAGATGTGTTGCCGATAATGCTTGCATAGATCGCCTTATTTTTACCGGCTTGGCTTGTACAGTTAACCCTTGCGTAGGCAAAGAAGAAGAATACAGGATCAGTCCGAGCGATCAACCGAAAAAGGTGCTGGTCATTGGTGGTGGTCCGGCCGGAATGGAGGCCGCCCGGGTGGCTGCTCTGAGAGGACACCAGGTTATCCTGTTCGAAAAAAGTAAAGCCCTGGGAGGGCAGATCAACATCGCCGATAAGCCACCTTATAAAGATGCCCTAGGTCAGATCATCGTTGATCTTGCCGAACAGCTCAAAAAATTAAAGGTGGAGATCCGGTTAGACCAGGAGGTATCCAGGAAGCTGGTTGAAGAAACGGCCCCGGATGTCTGTATTCTGGCTACCGGCGCTGTGCCGTTCATTCCGGCTCTCCCTGGAATAGATCATGAAAATGTAGTCACGGCTCAAGATATCTTGGTCGGTCGGGGCAAGGCAGGGGAAAAAGTGGTCATAATCGGCGGAGGGAGGACGGGTCTTGAAGTGGCTGAATTTCTCTGTCAAAGAGGAAAACAAGTTACGGTAGTAGAAAAACTGAAGCGAGTGGGATCCGGTATGGGGATAACCGCCTTAACGACCCTTTTGGAAAGACTTACGGAATATGGGGTCAAGATGCTGGTTCTCTCCGAAGTCGAAGAAGTCAAAACAGGGGCACTGGTCATCTCCAAAGAAGGAGAACGGATGACCCTCAAGGGGGACACCTTTGTTCTAGCGGTGGGATTGCGACCTGACAACGACTTGATGAAGAAACTCACCGGAGTAGCCGAGCTCTATAGTCTTGGTGATTGCGTCGAACCACGAAATATTTTGGAAGCGAAAGAAGAAGCCGTAAGAGTCGTTCGGCAAATATGATAATTTCGTAGAAAATTAATAGTTGGGTCAAAGCCATTCATTTATTACGAACCGGTCAAACATGGTTTGCCTTTCTTTGCCGGGACATTTTTCCCTGATCGAACCATAGGATGGAGGTCGGTTGCCTGAAAACGCAGAAAGGAAATAAAAATGGTCAAACTCGTCGCCTTTTTTAAACGGAAACCAGGGATGGAAGTTGAAGACTTTCAGCACTATTGGCATACCGGGCATGCTGAGCTGGCTGTCAAGGTGGGAGGCATGAAACGGTATGTTCAATGTTCAACCATTATCTCGGCCTACCGCAAGGGTTTGGAACCGGTATGGGATGGTGTGGCCGAAACCTGGTATGAAGACACCCAAACCATTAAGGAGATGGCCAAGACAAAGGCCTATGAAACCCTGAGAGCGGATGAACACAATTTTATTGATGTGCCGACCATGGGCTGGATATACTGCCAGGAACATGTGATAAAAGATGGGCCTATTCCTGATGCATACCTGAAGTCCATGGTTTTTGTCAGACGCCGACCGGAGTGGAAGGTGGATGCTTTTCAGAAATATTGGCTGGAAGTCCACGGTCCCTTGGGGGCGGCTGTTCCCGGATCCCTGAGATATGTACAGAATCATACTTGGCGCTCCTTTTACGACAGCGGTAAGAACCCGCTATATGATGGCCTAGCCCAGGTCTGGTTTAAAGATACCCAGCAAATCCGGGAAGCTACAAACTCCCCGGAACATGCCCACGATCAGGAAGATGCAGACAAGTTTATGGTTGTCAGAGAGGCCCCCTTCCTCATCACCAGAGAGCAGGTCATCGTTCCTTAATTCGTTTAATCCTGATACCTGGCTTATTTAAAAACAAACGATGATCCGGAGGGGGTAAGGAATGGTTAAGATATTTCTCGCGATGCAAAGAGCTCCATCGCTCACCCATGAAGCCTTTGCTGGCTTTTACCTAAAAGAATATCTACCTCTCCTGATAAACCATTATAGAGATTTAGTTGGCTGCATTTTCGATCTGGCTGATAATCGTACTCTGAACCCAAATCATATGGGACCCAATTTTAATAGATCCCCTTATGACGGGATAGCGGCGTTGTATTTCAGAGAGCTTGATGAATTCTTACATGATTATACTTCACAAAAGCAGAATGAACTTCTAACAGCCCAAGAGAAAAAATTATTGAGCGAGACCCATATATATCAACTGGAGGAGGTGGTCCATTGGGATAATTTGAAGGATTGGACTGAAGGAGTCACTTCACCGGGTTTCAAGGTTATCCCCTTCAGCTGTCGAAGTCCTCATCTTTCCAAGGAAGAATTTGCCGAACATTATCGGAACGACCATTCCTCTCTGGCACGGGAACATCATCCTGGAATCGGCCGATATGTTCAGAATTTTGTTCAAGCGGCTCTCTCAACCAATGCTCCTGAGATCGACGCTATTGCGGAATTGCATTTTCCATCCTTTGAAGATTATCGAGACCGGTTCTATGCACGGGCAGAAAGTGCGAGAATAATCGGTAAAGATGTGGTCCTTTTTTCCGATCTTACAAAATTGCATTACCTTACAACAATTGAGAAAATTATTAAAAAACCATTTTGAATCATTTCGGTAAAAGCCGGGATCCGGTATTTTTATTATTGGAACTTTTTCTGGACCCCGGTTTTACCGGGTTGCCGATTTTTGTGCAAACCCGACAGAGAAGTATCTTTGCCTCTAAGGCAATTTGTTGTAACAGGGAGGAAAAATGCATTTTGGATCTTCACTCTCATTTGGAGGTACGAAGAGATGAATTTTGAATTTACACCAGAAGAAGAAAACGTCAGGCAGGAAGTTCGTGATTTTCTGAAAAAGGAGGTCACTCCGGAATTGATCGCCGAATCCAATGATACCGGAAGATGCTACGGCGGGCCGGAGAGCAGAAAGTTCATGAAAAAATTCGCGGCCAATGGGTGGCTGGCCCCAAACTGGCCCAAAGAATATGGCGGGCTCGATTCATCGGAGATGTTAAATTATCTCATTCGAGAGGAACTGGCCTATTCAGGGGCACCCATTGTCTATGTGGGAGCACATATGGCTGGACCAACTATCCTTAGATTTGGCAGCGATGAGTTAAAAAAAGAATTTTTACCCCCTATTGCCAGGGGTGAAGTCGAATATGCCCTGGGATACACGGAACCTCAAGCCGGGTCCGATCTTTCTGTTTTGAATTTGAAGGCTGAAGATAAAGGAGATTATTTTGTGCTTAACGGCCAGAAGACCTTCAATACCAGCTGTCATCTGGCTGAATATCATTGGCTGGCGGTCCGAACGGATTTTGAACTACCAAAACACAAGGGCATCTCCATGATGGTGGTAGATCTGAAAAGTCCGGGAATCACCATCCGACCTTTGATCACCATGGCTGGGTTTAGAACCAATGAAGTGTATTATGACAATGTTAATGTGCCGAAGAAAAATCTATTAGGGGAGAAAAATCAGGGTTTCTACTACTCCATGACTGCGCTGGATTTTGAACGAATGGCTCCCCCGGGTGTCTTTAGGAGGGTCTTCGATGAGGTGCTCGATTATGCCAAAACCACCGTGGTTAATGGAAAGCCCCTTTCCAATGATCCCCTGATTCAACAGAAATTGTCGCAGACCGCCATTGAATTGGAAGTGGCCGGTTTACTCTATTTTCAGTTAGCCTATATGCTTGATCAAGGCAAAATTCCCAGCTATCAATCCTCCATGGAAAAGACCTTTGTTACCGAATTGGGCCAGCGGATCGCCAACGTTGGAATGGAGGTCATGGGGTTATACGGCCAATTAAAGCGAGGTTCAAAGAGGGCGCCCAAGGACGGAACGATTGAACATTATTACCGATGGACAATTGTCGATACCATCTATGGCGGTACATCTGAAATTCAAAGAAACATCATGGCTACTCGCGGGTTAGGATTGCCAAGGAAATAAAACTCGCCTGAATAATACGACGGGGCAGCGATCCGTGTCCGTGGTTTGAGTAAAGCTATCGCAGAAAGGAGCGTCAAGATGGAATATGATCTGAGTGAAGAACAAAAAATACTTAAAGAAGCTGCTCATAAATTTTTTACCAAAGAATGTTCTGGTGTTTTTGTCAGAAAGATGCAGGAGGATAAGAAGGGTTTTCTTCCCAACCACTGGTCGCAGATGGCCGATTTTGGTTGGCTGGGTCTTTTGTTTCCGGAACAATATGGAGGCACCGGAGGCAATTTTGAGGACTTGTCCGTTATTCTCTATGAAATGGGATATGCGGGCTGGCCGGGGCCGTTTTTGACAACGGCTGTTGCCGGTGGACTAACCATTCTTGAGTCCGGGACCGAGGAACAGAAAAACAGATATCTGGCCGATATCGCCTCCGGCAAACAAATCGTAACCCTGGCTTGGAATGAGACCGGCGGGACCTATAAGGCCGAAGGGATTTCTCTGAAGGCTGAAAGGCGAAATGATCATTATCTCCTTTCCGGGACAAAACTCTTCGTCCCCTATGCGCAGGTGGCCGACACCATTATCTGCGCGGTAAGAACCAATGATCCCATACCGGATCCTGAAAACGGAATCAGCCTCCTCTTGGTCGATAGTCGGGCTCAAGGGATATCGGTTCACGGTTTAGACACCATTGCCGACGATAAGCAATGTGAGGTTATCTTTGATCAGGTACGGGTTCCGTTTGAAAATATCCTAGGAGTACCGGATCAGGGTTGGCCGGTTTTGAAATCCGTCCTTTTAAAGGCAGCGGTAGCCAAGTGTGCGGAAATGAGTGGAGGAGCTCAAAGGGTCATAGAATTCGTCGTTCCCCATGTCAAAGAAAGGGTTCAATTCGGCCAGCCGGTTGGAAGCTTTCAGGCGGTACAACATCATTGTGCCAATATCTTGACTTATGTGGATACCATCAAATATATAGCCGATCAGACGGCCTGGAAGATCAGTCAGGGGATTCCCCACACCATGGCCGCCTCCATGTGTAAGGCCTGGGTAAGTGATTCCTATAGACGATTGGTTGCCCTGGCCCATCAGGTTATGGGTGGAATAGGTTTCATGGAGGAACACGACCTCCAGCTTTATTTCAGACAGGCCAAGGCCTCTGAGTTGGCTTTCGGAGATGCCGATTTTCATCGAAAACTTGTGGCCCAGAATATGGGTCTGTAGAGGGAGGGAAACAATGAAAGCAGAAGAAATCAAGACCGTTTCCGTCCTGGGTGCCGGTACCATGGGGCATGGGATAGCCGAGGTTAATCTCCTTGCTGGTTTGAAGGTCAATTTGCAAGATATCAACAAGGAGGCTTTAGATCGAGGTGTTGCCTATATCGATCAAAGTTTGAATAGGTTTGCTAATAAAGGGATCATCACCTCTCAGGATCGCGAAAAGATGATGAGGGAGCAGCTTACACTCTGTCAGGATCTTGAAGCGGCTGTACGGGATGCCGACCTGGTTATCGAGGCTATTCCCGAGGTTATGGACTGGAAAAAGGAGATATTTAAAACGATCGACAGGGTGGCCCCCGTCCAGGCCCTGCTAGCTTCTAATACCTCGACCATGAGCATCAGCCAGTTGGCTTCGGTTACCAATCGCCCGGAAAAGGTTCTGGGCTTGCATTACTTCACCCCGGTGGTTTTTATGAGGCTGGTCGAGATTATTCGAGGACAATGGACCTCGGAAGAGACCATGGAAACCGCCTATGACTTCTGCCTTTTGACCGATCGAGTCCCCCTACGTGTGAAGAAGGATACCCCCGGCTTTATTGCCAATCGGGTCAGTCAATTTCCCAAATCAGTCCTGCTTGGCTGTATTTTAGACGAAGGTTTGGCTGAACCTGATGAGATCGACGGACCTTGGCGAAGGTTGGGAGTACCGGTCGCCCCCTATGAAATGATGGATTACGCCGGTCTGGACATCTATCTGGGCGCCAGCAGGTATCTGGCCGAAGCCCTCCATCCGGATTATCGACCGTCCCGTAAGATCGAAGAGCTGGTCAAAGCCGGACGATTGGGAAGAAAGACGGGCAAGGGAATTTACGATTACCACCAGGGGAAACCTATTCTGGATGTATCCAAGAGTTCGGATAAGATCAGTCCCCTTGACCTTATGGCGGTTATCATCAATGAAGGAACAAAGCTTATCGAAGAGGGGATCTGTACGGCCGACGACATCGACAAAACCACTATCTATGGTTTGGGCACTGAAAGAGGA
Source organism: uncultured delta proteobacterium (assembly GCA_963782435.1). GTDB lineage: Bacteria > Desulfobacterota > RBG-13-43-22 > RBG-13-43-22 > RBG-13-43-22 > RBG-13-43-22. Next base: position 47,578 of record CAWAKF010000047.1, on the reverse strand, counting down.
CCTATGACTGCTGCCCGGGAACTGGATCCTGCCGAACTGACCCTCCGCTTGGAGCGCCTGGCCGATCTATTCCAAAAGGAAATTTTTCGTCCGACATCAATGATTCGCGAAGGACGTTACAGAGTTCTTGAGATTAGGGTTCACTGTAGCATACTTAATTCTTAGGAGGGACCCATGAATTTAAGCCTTTTCGGCTTAGAAAACAAAGTGGCGGTTGTAACCGGAGCCGGGAAGGGAATTGGAAAATCGATTGCTCTTGGACTTGCAGATGCCGGGGCAAGTGTCACAGTTGCCGCACGTACCATGGTGGATATTAATGCCACCGCTGAAGAAATAAAAAGCAAGGGAGTCCACAGTATTGCTGTGCCGGCCGATGTCCGGGTCAAGGACCAGGTGGAACATATGGTCGAGGCTGCGGTAAAAGAGTTTGGTCACATCGATATTCTTGTCAATAATGCCGGGGGGACGTTTAACGCCTCATTAGTCGAAATACGAGAAAACGGGTGGGATGCAATTTTCAGAGAAAATATCAAAAGCGTTTTTTTGTGTACCCAGGCGGCAAGTCGGGTAATGATCGACCAAAAGACCGGGAACATAATTAATATTGCTTCCCGGGCCGGAATATCAGCCTTTCCTCAAAATCCCGCTTAGGCGCGGCCAAAGCGGGGATAATTCATTTCACCAAAACATGCGCGGTGGAACTGGCAAAGTATAATATTCGGGTTAACTGCATTGCGCCGGGGGAAATTGCCACCCAAGGAGTTGCAGCTTTATTAGGAGGTTCTTTTCTGACTATAAATAACCAGAAACCTATGGGCAGAATGGGACAATCAGAAGAAATAGCGGGAGGCGTCATCTACTTGGCTTCTAAAGTCTCGATCTATGTAACCGGTCAGACTATTATTATAGATGGCGGAGAGTTAATTAAGCCCAGCATAATGCCACCGGAAGAATTTATGAATCCATCCGGCTAATGATATTTGGGAGAGCGGAAATGTTACCATTTGTTCTTAAACGGATTTGGTGCAATGGGTTTATCGTTGAATTGATAATGATGGTTTTTAAAATAGGGTTTAAAGGGGGGAGATTATGGACCAGATGCTTAAAAATAGGGTAGCGATTATCACCGGTTCCGGACGGGGGGTTGGTCGTGCAGCGGCCATGTTGTTTGCTAAAGAAGGGGCCAGGGTGGTAGTCAATGATATCGATCAAGTGCCCGCAATGGAGACGGCGGAAATGATTAAAACTCATGGTGGTGAATGTATCGTAGTTACCGGCGACCTAACCGCCCCTGGTTTTGCTGAAAAGATCATCGAGAAAACGATCAACCAATGGGGGGCCCTTCACATTCTGGTTAATAACGCCAGTTACACCTGGGATGCTATGGTTCATAAAATGAGTAACGAACAATGGGAAGCTATGCTGGCCATTAATATGACGGTTCCTTTCCGTTTGGTTCGGGCGGCAGCCCCTTTTTTCCGAGATGCAGCTCGAAATGAAAAAGCCGCAGGTACCCTCATTAATCGCAAAATCATCAATATCTCCTCCAAATCAGGGATCGTCGGCATGGTGGGACAAACTAATTATTCGGCTGCCAAGGCGGGGCTTATTGGATTTACTAAGGCTTTGTCCAAAGAATGGGGTTCATTTTGTGTTCAAGTTAACGCCGTGGCCTTTGGTTGGATCGAAACCCGTTTGACTGAAAAAAAAGAAAACAACCCGGTCATCGAACGAGGAGATAAAAAAATACCCATTGGGATTTTTTCATCTGTCCATGACACTATTCCCATGTTTGCTTCTTTAGGAAGGCCAGGAACCCCGGAGGAGGCCGCAGGGCCACTCCTCTTTCTGGCTAGCCCTCTATCCGACTATATTACTGGGCATTGTCTTGAAGTCTCAGGGGGGGCTTGAAAGACCCCCCTGAATTTCAAGTAAAAGGGACCCCCAGACACCTATATTTAGAGATGAGTTGGTAAGATTAGAAAAGGGCTATAAGTCTTTTCCCCTAACCAGGGCAAGCAGTTCCTGCTTTTATATTTTTCCGGCTCTGCTAACCGGTACCATCTCGACAAAAAATAAATCCCTTATTTTCTTGTAACGGGCGATTTTGGAGTTCGTTGTTCTTAAGATTTCATTTTTTTCGGCTGGAACATTTTCCTTCAACGGGACGAAGGCTGCCGGAATTTCTCCCGACTTTGGGCTCGGTTTGCCCACCACCGCACATTGCTGAACCGCCGGATGTTCAAAAAATACCTCTTCAATTTCTCGAGGATAAACATTATATCCTTTATAAAGGATCAGGTCCTTCTTGCAGTCAGTGATATAGAAATGTCCGTCCTCCTCTTCCTTGCCAATATCACCGGTCAAGAGCCAGCCATCTTTAAAAACTTCCCCCGTGACTTCAGGTTTGCCCCAGTACCCTTTCATGATCTGTGGGCCCTTGATAGCCAACTCTCCTTCTGATCCGGAATAGAGCTCTTCTCCTGTTTCAGGATGAATGACCTTAATTACCGTGTCCGGATTGGGTAGACCACAGAGCCTTGTTTGGTTTCCCCCCCGGATTGGAGGATTGGTCGAAGCCCCCATGGTACATTCTGTAAGCCCGTATTCTTCGACAACTACACCCTTCAGGCCACCCTTTGAAATTTTTTGTTATACCTGTTCTCCAGGCTATTTCGTAAGGTTCTGATCCATTTTTGCCGCTGATTTTTCTTTGATAAATATTTCAATCATCCGCCCAGTCTTTTATCAAATTCTCCTGGCATACAAAAGATTTATGAGATGTCATGTCCAGGAAGTTTTCTTCGTCATCACGAATAACTTTCCCTTCTGTGCCCAAATAAAATTCTGCTGCCTTCCTCCAGGAATCAAGATCGTCAAACCACAATTCGGCCATACCATCAAAAGGAGGTGTTCCAGCTGCGTGAATTTGAATAGCATGATTTTGTACGTATTTTCTTATGCCCGGAAGGGTTTTTAGAATAAGAGGAGCATGAACTTCCAACCAATGTTCTTAGACATTCCTCCTGACTGATATCTTTCTTTCTTTTAGCCATCACAAAGAGTTTAACCATATTTTACTCCTTAAATTAGTTCCGTTAAACAGAATACTTTATTAACCCTGTACAAATGTATTCTTCTTTTTGGGGAAGGCACTTTTTTGAAAATAAGTTAAAATAAGCTGTACTTTAAGGGAGCTACGGGATTATTATCTTTTCTTCTGTAACTAATCCAAAAAGTTTGTTCCTTTCAGTAAATTTTTCTTCATCCTCTATAATAACTTTTCCTGCCTCGCTGAAATAAAATTTCGATGATTTTTGCCAGGAGGCAAGATCATCAAACCAGTACTCACCTATTCCATCGATTGGCGGTTCTCCCCCACCTGGAAGACGTACGGCATGATTTTGTACGTATCGTTTTAAATTGGGCACCATATAGGCGAAACGACTGTGCTGATTATACCAGTACTTTAAAAAGTCTTCTAAAGAAAGGTCATTCCTTTTTTTCATAATAGAAATAAATTTGATCATAAGAGCTGTCTCCTTTTCATAATGTTTCAAATTCGATGGATATTCTTCTTGTTATAGCCAGAGGATTTTGGTTGGGGTTGAAAAGCTAAATTTGGGTATTTGGATGAAGAATAAAAATTCGAATTATCGGGTTTTTCTTAACCCCTTTTTAATACCCCCAGATGGTAAACTGGTTAGTGCTCTGTTTCTAACCTTTATCCCATCTAAAATAAATGACGCATAGAATTCCCCTAACTCTTTGCCTGTATACTTTCCCTTAGGATTAAACCACCTTGAAGTCCATTGGCAAACCGCGAAAATAGCATTACTCAATATTTTTGAGTTGATTTCTGGTCCGAATATTTTTAATTTTTTCCCCCTTTCAATAATCTCAATCCACAAGTTTTCATAATCTTTTATCTGTTTGTTCAACTCTTTTAATGATGATTCCGGAAGGTTTTGCCTCTCATTCAGAAAAACGACAATCCGATCAAAACTGATATCTATTGGATCCATAAAACTGACAATCGATTTTCTTAGCATCTCATCAGGTTGATTATTTTCCGTCAAAATATTTTGGATAGACTCAGTATATAATTCTAAACCCTCCATGACTATTTGGCGGAGCAATTCTTCCTTTCCGGTAATATGGTGATAAAGGCTTCCCTTTAAAAGTCCAGTTTGTTTAGCGATATCAGACATGGAAGCATGATAATACCCTTTTTCCCTGAATACTTTAGCGGCTGCATCGAGTATTGAGGAAGAAGTATTTTTTGTACCTCTTTTTGTTGTTTTTTTTGGTTTTTTTATGGAATTCATTTCACCATCCTTTTTCTATTGCTTGAAAATTCAGTTAAAATGAAAAATCTATTGAAAGGTCAAAATTAGAATTTTCCTTCAGTTTCTGAAAATAATCTGATAGGTCATTGGGTAAATTCTACACGGGTTATAAATTAAAATTCTCCCTTATGGTGGGAATCATGTCTTCCCTCAAAATCAAAGGCTTACGGTTTTCTCGCCTTTGTTTACCAACCGTTTGTTTCTAACATAATTATTTTCTTTTGTAAAGCACTTTACTTAAAAAGGGTCAAAATATCTGGTCTCTTCTTCTAAAAAAAGGGATGTAACCGCCTTGAGATAAATTAGTAAAGAAACCATTGTTAACTGATCAGGTTGAGCTACTGATTTGGGGGTTTCAACCTCGTGCAGTTTATTTATGACAGCCGACAATGGCTGATGACTTTAAAGCCCAGACTGAGACTGACATGATGCCATCATGATATTCCCCTTTTTATTTGAGAGAAACAGGCGGACCTTTTGATGATTATATCCATAGCCCTTGATTGATATTCCTTGAAAAATAGATTGCCTGAAATTCTCGAGCAATTAAGAGATTATCTGGTGCTATAATATGACTTGGGGGAGTAAATCAAATAAAATAACAGACAACTACTTGACTTTTCTATATAATCACTTTTTAGGAGAAGTTGCTGACCTATCTTTTATTTCTTTTCACTACTGTCCCAACGTTTAATTTTAAGACTGGACCTAAGTTTATAAAAAAGCGATATTTTTGAAACAAAATGTCATTTATCGATTTGAATAAAATTTCTAAAAATGGTCATACTTCCTCAACAATGAGGAGGGAGATGACCTATGAATTTCGGAAAAACAATTTTCGCCCAACTGATGGATTTCCTGCCAGAAGTACGAATTTCGAAAATGTGTCTAAAAGTACCAAGGCCATTACAAAATAAAAAGTTTCTCTTGTTGGGATCAATTTCTTTGCCTGGCTTTTGCCCGATTGACTTATCGGGAAAGCCTTCGAGATATCGAAAGCCTGCTAAAGAGTGGCCCAACCCAAACTATATCACATGGGCTTTCGAGGCCAGGTCTCACGCAATACTCTGGCCAACGCCAATCAAGTCAGAGATTGGCGTATTTATGCCGATTTCGCTCAAGTGCTCATCCACATCGTGCGATCTCTTTATGCGCCAACGAAGATTTCGGCCTCGAATTGGATCAAACGGTTTACGCTCTGGATTCCACGACCATCGATTTGTGTCAATCCCTTTTCCCATGGGCGAAGTTCCGAAAACGAAAAGGGGCTGTAAAATTGCATACCCTCCTGGATTTACGAGGGAGTATTCCTACCGTAATCTTAATTACTCACGGAAAAGTCCACGACATACAAATGCTTAAAAACATCTATGGAAAGAACCAGGGGCCATTTATCTCATGGATCGTGGTTATGTCGATTTTGCTCGTCTTTACAAAATCCATCAGGATATGGCCTTCTTTGTAACTCGGACCAAAAGCAATTTCAATTTCAAACGTCTTTATTCCCACCCCATCGACAAGTTGTCTGGATTTCAATGCGATCAAACTATTGTCCCGGTGAACTACTACGCCAAAGAAGATTATCCGGAAAAACTAAGACGCATCCGCTTCTTAGACCTCGAGAAAAACCAGCGCCTTATATCCTTAACCAAGAATTTTTCCCTGCCCGCCTTGACTATCACCGAGCTGTATCGATGTCGTTGGCGAGTAGACTTGTTTTTCAAATGGATCAAAACAACATCTACGGTTCAAGGTATTCTATGGCACTTCCGAAAATGCGGTCAAGACCCAAATATGGATTGCCATCTCGGTCTATCTTCTCGTGGCCATAATCAAGAAACGGTTAAACTTAAATTAGAGCCTCTACACAATTTTACAGATTTTGAGCGTCACGCTTTTCGAAAAAACCGCTATTTTACAGGCTCTTTCGTCGGGTCGCATCCCGTTTCCAGAGGTGCCTATCGGTAACCAGTTGACTTTATTTGAATAACGTTGGGACAATAGTGATTTCTTTTAGGAGATCAATATCCTGAAATGGTTGTTAAATAAAGAGTTTTCATGTTAAAATAATCATAAATTAGTTAGAGGAAGGGAAGGATTGGGGTTGAGTTAAGATGGGTCACAATTCCCAAAGTACAGTCTTAGAAGGTAACGATGAATGAGATTTTATCAGATTTTAAACTTGGGAAGGGCAGCAGAAAAAAAAACCTCCAGGTAATCTTCAGGTAGCCAAATTTCGGTATAAGAATTTCAGCGAGTTACAAGCAAAAAATTGGGTTCGATTCCCATGCACTTCCGCCATGATACCGATAATCCAAAGTCTTTTTAAAAAGTTGATCCACTTATGAAAACCAAGGAAGAAATACTTAATATTCTCAAGGAGCATAAACCAGATTTGACCAAACGGTTTGGTATTTCCCGGCTGGCGCTCTTTGGATCATATGCCAGGGGGGATTATGTCAAAGGAAGTGATGTGGATATCATGGTGGAGGTGGATCCGGCCATTGGACTCCGGTTTGTAGAATTGGTCGAAGAAATAGAGGCCACCCTGGGGGTTCCAACTGATGTCGTTTCCCGTCCCGCCATCAAACCGAGGTATTGGAACGTTATCCAAAAGGATTTGATAGATGTCACATAGGTCGGCAGAGCTTTTGATCGAAGACCTTTGGGAAGCCATCGAAAAAGTTGAAAGCTGTTGCCCCCATCCGACCTATCTCTTTTCAGGTCCGGCAAGACCTAATTCATTAACCAACTGCTGGACAAATTCCTTTCCGTCCGGTTGGTAGGCAGGAAGGTCCCAGGGCATTTCCTGCAAATTTTGCAGCATAGAAGGGAGTAAATCAAAAGGAATCGATACCAACTGGCGGCCTTCCGGAAACAGACTCCGCCGCTTCATCCCATGTCCCAGGCCGGTCACCGCATAATTGAGTTCCCCGGTCAGATAGGGATAAACCAAAATCCAGGCGCAGCCGATAGCCGCTGAAAATTTGCTTGTCCACATTTTTCCTGTTCGGTAACTCATGGCCCGCAGTAAAATTTCGGTTTGGCCGGGTTCGGCCAAAAGAATCAATACATCCGGTTTGAAGGCAAGACGGTCTAAGGGGGAAAAGGCCACATAGTTGACAACCCCTGGAGTTATTTTCGGGATAGTGTGGTAAAGCCTGGCGGCGGAACGAGGCTCTTCGAAGATTTTCAAACCGGCGCCGAATTCCCCGCTTATATATGGGCCCGGGGCGTCGGCTTGTCCCAACACATACAACCCGGCCTCGCAGGCATGGGTCTCAGCATCGGCAAAAAAGGTCTTCCCTTCCTGAGCCTTCTTGAGCATTTCACAGAAAGCTGATTTTTCATCGAGCCGTTCGAGTAGTTCAGGCCTTCTGGCCAGGAATTTAACGCCCACGGGTTGTACGTCAAATTCAAACCGTTTAAAGACAGTCTGTTCTTGTTCAGTGAAAATCATTGGAATCTCCTAAGTTGAAAAAGGGGAGGGGAAGAAAATGGGTTACCACAGACACATCGAGTCAAAGAAAAACCTTTTGGACAGTCAAAGCTGCCGACTAAAAACAGTTAATAACTGTCCCATTGTAGTATTGACCCGGTGGGGCTGCATTTTCTTCCGTCTGTGACTTCCGGGCTGGTCTTTTCTTCGGACTTATCCACGGGGGATACTTTGCCCCCTCCGCATTCTCGCCTGCTAAAAACCAGCGGGCGAGCTGCGGCTTCCCCCATTAATAAGTCCGGGAAAGACGGCGCCCTCCAGTCAATGACTCCAGAAAATACAGCCCCACCTGCTTTGGGAAATGTAACTACTATTATGCGACAATTAATATATCTTAGTCCGATATTTTTCCATTAAAAAATTCGACCCCGTCAAGGGCGACCGTTTCATCGCCCTTGACGGATCCAAGGAATCTTAGGGAATCCTGGTTTAAAGTGAGAGAAGAAAGGTGACTGAAAATTCTCCGGGGTCTTCTCTCCGACCCCCCTGAAAAACATTGAGGCATGCTAATAAATGTGACGGGTCGGGTAAACGCCCAGTTCTACAATCCTGCCCTTCTGGACCTGCTGAACCCGTATGGCATCTATTCCCTCGACATCATTCGGACCAAAGGTCAAGGGTGTACTGGTTATTCCACCGGTGCTAAGGTTTTTTATCTTATAGAAGCCGTTTTGTAACACATCGATCGGTTTGAGTTTTTCCACAGGTGTCTTTTGCATGGCCAGCCGTAAGGCCTCTACCTGGATCATGGCTTCAACCACGCCATGGGGGTACATAATGTGGGCTACTGTTTTTCCGGAACGATACTTATTTATCAGTTCATGACAGAACTTTATTCCGGGTACGTCCTCTTTGGAAACCGTCGGCCAATGGGAGGGGTAGCCACCCACGACAACAACACCGTTACCCAGTTCACCCATGGCCGGGACAAAGACCTGAAGGTGCGCCGGGAGTGCGAAACCGAAGGTAATCTTGTAAGCCTTATCGGGTCCCATACCCAATCGGACCGCTTCCTTGATCGTCGGTTGGGAACCGGGGTTAATCATGCAACCGAAGGTCAGGTCGACTTTGTTTTGCTTGAGCCACATCAGTTGGGTGGTCGGTGGGGAAGTCGGTACCATCGGTACGTACTGGCTGCCAACCACTTCAAAACCAATTTTCTCCAGATAGGCTTTAAGCTCTGGGGTCTCAACCGACCGGCCGAAAGGGGAATCCGCAGTGAGAAAAGCAAATCGTGGTTTTCTATTTTCCTTCCACCCTTTTAAGAACCACTCGCCGAAGGTCGCCCCTTCGTCAGTATAAATAGGATACTGAGGGAAGACGGTCTTGGGGGGTTTCAGGAGATAGGGGCCGGAGGCCATACTCGTGGCACCCATATGGTCATCCTTCAGTTTGTTCATGAGGGCCAGGGCGATAGGCGATCCCGATATCCGGTAAACCAGCATCCCCTTGGCCTTCAGTTCCTCATAGATAGACAGGGCCTTGGGCGGCTTGAGTTCATCATCCCGCCACAAAAGTTCAATGGTGACATCAGCGGGCCATTTCTCCTTCAGCCAGGGGGCCAGTTGTTTGGTCTGGTTAACATATTTGACATAGTCTTCAAAGCCGGCCAGAATCGCCGCCGAATCCTCAGCATAGGGGCCGGTCAGCGACATGGTGCCCCCGATATACACAGTTTTTCCTGCAGCGTCGGCACCGGGGGTAAAAAGGAATAATCCGGTCACCATCATGAAGATGACTAACATCGAACTAATCTTAGACATAGCGTCCTCCTTTTTCATTTGTACTCATTTATTTGGCCTAAAAAAATAATAAACTTTTATTGCCTTGGGTCACCCCCTTTCAGTCTTCCTGATGGGAGAAAGGCCAAAGCCTGAAATAGGCCTTAATCATCCCCCACCGGTGATCGAGTCCCCTGGGTTCGAAGATAAGAAAAAGGATAATGACCATTCCCCGGGCGATGAGGGCCAAAGAGGCGGCCGCCTGAGCAGCCACGGCGGCTGACAGGATAGGCCCTACAATAGTGACCAGCTCATCCAGCAGCTTGAGGGCGACCGCACCAAGAATGGCCCCAGGAATACTGCCCATACCGCCGACAATAAGCATGCCCAGGTACCAGACCGAATCCATAAAGGGAAACAACTCCGGGGAAGCGAAGGCGAAGTAGTGGACCAGCAGTGATCCCGCCACACCGGCATACACACATCCGATAAAGAAGGCCTGCAACTTATAGCTCCAAAGGCTGATGCCCATAACCTCAGCCGCCAGTTCATTATCTCGGATGGCCACAAAGGCCCTGCCCGCCCTGGTCCTGGCGATATTAACCGCCAGGTAGGTGGCCGAACAGGCGATGATCATAACCAGATAGTAATAACTGGCTTTGGACTTAAAGGCGAAACCCAATATCTCCGGTCTCGGTACAGCCAATCCATCACCGCCGCCGGTGACATTTCGCAACTGAAGGATCACCCAGATAATGATAAATTGAGCGGCGATGGTCGCCATAATCAGGTAGAAGCCCTTGATCCTTAGTGAGGGCAGGCCAAAAATCAACCCGGCCATCCCTGCAGCCAGGGCCGCACAGGGCAAGGCCGCCAAGAAGGGCCAGCCCAGCTTGGCGGTTAAAATGGCCGAGGTATAGGCACCGACCGCCATAAATCCGGCATGCCCTATGGAGATTTGTCCGCAATAACCGGTAAGAATATTGAGCCCAAGGACACTGATGACCGAAATGCCGATCATGGTCATGATGGTCAATTGCCGGTCACTGAAAAAATACGGGCAGCTGAAAAGGAGGAGCAAAAGGGCTAAAAGCCATCCCCATTGCAGACCGGAATGAAAGATGGCCATATCCTGCCTGTAGTTTTCTTGAAAGGTCCCGGCGCCTGAACCCATCGGTTAAATCCTTTCTATCTTGACCAGACCAAAGAGGCCGTAGGGTCTGAAGATCAATACGACGATAATCACAATAAAGGGGAAGACATTGGCCAGTCCACCGCCGGCCGGCAGCAAGGGGTCCAGGTACCCGGCCGCTAAATTCTCCAGCACTCCCAGTATCATCCCGGCAATAATGGCCCCGCCGATGGAATTCACTCCTCCCAAGAGCACCACGGCAAAGGCCTTAGGCCCGACACTGGCCATTTCGATCATCACACCGGATACGCCACCCAATAAGATGCCGCCAATCACCCCGACAACACAGGCAATGACCCAGGATAGGGCATAGACCGTGTTCGCCCTGATCCCTACGCTTTGCACCACCTGCAGATCCTCGGCCGTGGCCCTCATAGCCAGTCCGATCTTGGTATAGCGGAAAAAAAGCATGAGGATCACTACGGTAGCAATGGAAACAAAGAGGCCGATGGACGATTCTGAGGGTATGGATATCTTTCCGATCTTCAGGGCTAGGGTCGGCAGTACGCCGTGATAGGTTTTATATTCGCCGCCCCAGAAGAGGGTTGCCAGCCCTTCCAAAACAGTGGCCAGGGCTATGGTCATCATAATTACCGCGATGACCGGTTCACCCACCAGAGGACGGAGGGTAAGCCGTTCTATTAACAGGCCCATGATGATGGCTGAACCTATAGCCAGCAGAAGGCTCGCCCAAACCGGAAGGCTGAGGGTGATCAAGAAGGTATAGCCCAGGTATCCGCCTATCATAACAAAATGCCCCTGGGCAATGTTAAAGGCCTCGGAACATTTAAGGATGATAACAAAACCGATAGCGATAAGGGCATAGATCATACCCTGAGCAAAGCCGGTCACTACTAATTGTAGAAAGAAGGTCATAAGGTCCCTGCTCCAACAGACTTGATGTGAAGGGTGGTCTTGATGGTTCCCGTCCGTCCATCCTGATGTCTAACTGTTGTTTCTATTGGTACTTCGGTCTTTTCCCCGTAAATCGAATCAATCAAATCGCGGAAGGCTTCTTCCAGGTATTGTTTCCGAAGCTTCCTGTTCCTGGTTACCTCACCTTCATCCGGATCCAATTCCTTAGAAAGGATTACATATTTTTTGATCCGAGAGTCCGGCGGAAGCGTTTGGTTAATTCTTTCGAGGTCTTGTTCCACCAGCCCGTACACCTCCGGCTTTTGGGAGAGATCGGCGTAGGTGGTATAGACCACCCTTCTTTGTCCGGCCCAGCTTCTGACCGTATCGTAATTAATGACAAGTACGGACGAGACGAAGGCCCGATTCGGGCCGGCCAGGACCCAGGCTTCCTTGATATAAGGGCTGGACTTCAGACGGCTTTCAACCTGCTGTGGGGCCAGTTTTTCGCCACTTTTTAATTCAATAACGTCCTTAATCCTATCGAAAAAGACAAGTTGGCCATCCTCCCGGATAAAACCGCTGTCGCCGCTGTAAAACCACCCTTCTTTAATCACTTCCGCCGTCTTAGCCGGGGCGTTATGATAACCGACAAAAACACTGGGAAGACGATAAATCAATTCCCCTCCCTCGGTCACTTTTACGTCCGTTCCCTGGAGGACCGGCGCCAGGATCTCAGAGCAGACGCCTTCCTCCCGGGCATCGATCAGCGGACCGCCCTCTGTGGTATGGTACAGGCTTGTGAGGGGAAGATTTAAGGCCCGGAAAAACTTGAAGGCCTCCGGGCTGAGAAAGGATTCGGTACTATAGCAGATTCTGGTATAGTATAGACCAAGACTCTTTTTAAGGGGCCGGAACAGAATAGTTTCAGCCAACCCATGAAGTATTTTTAAGGACAAACCCGGTTTTTTGTTTTGAACCCTTAAGTCAGCTATCCGGTACCCGATCGGCATAAACAGACGGAAACTGAGTTTTTGGACGGCATCATTTCCGAGAATCCTGGCCTGAATCTTAGATGCCAGACTTTCCCACAATTGGGCGTTATAAAATACGATGCTTGGTCCGGTTTCCTGAGTATCCCGTTGTTGGGTCTCCGGTGACTCAGCGAAGTTCAGGGTACAGGCCGAAAGCAAGTGACAGCCGATTCCAAACCACTGCTCAGGCATCCAAGCCGGCGGCAAAAAGGGGAGGACATTGTCATATTCATACCAAGGGTCAACCTGCAGGTAATAGTCAGCTCCCGCCCTCATGGTTTCAAAGGTATGAACCGCTCCCTTGGGTGTATTTTCCGTGGTCCCGGAAGTGTAAACCAGGGCACAGATATCGTCGGCTTTTCCGGTCTCCACCAGCCGTTCAAAAATCCCGGGATGGTCCGCTTCATATTGTTCCCCTTTTTCCTGGACCTGTTTATAGCCCATCAATATCGGGTTATCGTAGTGGGCCAATCCTTTGTAGTTCCAAAAAACAACCTTTTTGAGAAGGGGGAGTTGGGGTTGGATCTGGAGAAACTTGTCCACCTGCTCCTGATCTTCGACCAGGGCAAATCGAGCTTCGGAATGGTCAGCGATGGCGGCTATCTCCCAGGGGAGTAAGTCCGGACTCACTCCCACGGAAACCCCATGGGCGGCCTGGACAGCCAGTTCGGCATAATACCACTCGGGGGCATTGTCCCCGATGATCAGGACCTTATCCCCGGGTTCAATACCCAGGGACAACAAGCCAAGGGCCAGGGATTTTACATTCAGATAGTAATCTTTCCAGGAATAGACCTGCCAGATACCGTAATGTTTATGTCGCATGGCCCGGTGGCGATCGCCGAACTTTTCGAAGTTAAACTTGAGTACCTTGGGCCAGGTATCGCCCTCTTCTAATATCATTTCTCTTCACCAAGATGAAAAAGCATTAGTTCTTCAAATGGTTGTGTGCCTTGCACCTTAAACCTTGAACCTTGAACCATCATTTTCTAACCCAACCACCTCTTCTTACGCCGGTAGTGCTTGACATCACGATAACTCTTTCGGGAGCCAACGGCCGACAACCCCAGATAAAATTCCCGAACATCTTCATTATTCAATAACTGCTCGGCCGGTCCGCCCAAAACCACTCGGCCGTTCTCCATCACATAGCCATAATCAGCGATACCCAAGGCGGCATTGACGTTTTGTTCCACCAGGAGAATGGCCATTTTTTGATCGACACTGATTCTCTGGATGATTTCATAAATGTCCCGGACGAGCAAGGGAGCCAACCCCAGCGAAGGTTCATCTAAAAGCATCAGCTTTGGACGAGCCATCAGCGCCCGTCCGATGACCAGCATCTGCTGTTCCCCTCCGGACAAATAACCACTGGTCCGATAACGCATATCTTTTATCCTGGGAAAATAGGCAAAGACCATCTGCAGGTCCCTTTTGACCCCGGCCCGGTCTTTTCGGCAGTAGGCGCCGATCAACAAATTTTCCTCAACACTCAGGTGCTCAAGGACCCTTCGCCCTTCCATGGCCTGGCTGATACCCATGGCGGCAATGTCCTCGGGACCAAACTGGTCTATTTCTTTTCCATCAAAATCAATACGCCCCTCGGTTACTTTCCCCTCTTCGGTCTTTAACATCCCGGATATCGCCTTAAGAGTGGTCGTCTTCCCTGCTCCGTTGGCCCCGAGTAAGGCAACGATTTTCCCCTCCCCCACCTCTAAGGATACGCCTCGCAGCACCTGAATGACCTTCAGATAAACCACTTCAATGTTGTTAACAGTCAGCATCGAAATAAACCTTCATGCTCCTCTAAAGGGGTTTCAAAATGTATCAAACAGGGTTTAAGGTTTAAGGTAAAAACCTTACACCGTAAGCCTTGGACTTTGTATCGTAAATCCCTATTCTCCTTTTCCCAGATAAGCACTGAGCACCTCGGGATGGGTGCTGATTTCGGCCGGGGTGCCCTCGGCAATTTTTTTCCCGAAATTGAGGACGATAATCCGGTCGGCGATATCCATTACCACCCCCATATCATGTTCGACCAGAATGATGCAGCCGATACCGTCCCTCAAAACAGGGGTGTCCGGATAGGTATCCCCCTGGCCTTCGAAGAGATCAATAATAAACCGGGCAATGTCTTCTTTTTCCTCCAGGTTCATCCCAGCCATGGGTTCGTCCAGTAACAGGACCTTCGGTTCCAGGGCTAAGGCCCTGGCCAGCTCGACCCTTTTTCTCATCCCGTAAGGCAGTAGGCCGACCACTTTTTTCCTGATGGGGGCTATTTCCAGGAAGTCGATAATCTCCTCTGCCGTCCCTCGATGCTTGATTTCTTCCTTAAGGGCCCAGCCGAAGTATAACGCGCCGGTGATAAAATTCTGTTTCATCAGCACGTGCCGGGCAGCCATGATATTATCCTGGGTGGTCAGGCCCGTGTATAGTTCTATATTTTGAAAAGTCCGGGCAATACCCAAAGCCGCCAGTTTGTCGGGGCGCATTCGGGTAATCCTTTCCCCGTTATAAAGGATTTCACCTTTTTGAGGTTTGTAGAAGCCGCTGATGCAGTTGAGGAGGGCTGTTTTGCCGGCGCCATTTGGCCCGATGATGGCCAGTATCTCTCCGTCCCGGATATCCAGATTGATATCCACCAGAGCCCCGACACCGCCGAAACTGAGCGAGAGGTCTTCGATCCGCAGTATAACGGGATTGGTTTCCATCTGAAATAGACTCCTAATCAGGCCCGGATTTCTTATCCTTTATTGAATATCCTAAGTAACCTGGACGAAAAGGCTGTTTCGCTTACTGTTTATAGATCTTGGAAAATAATAAAATTAGAGATGGCGTTGTAAAAAGACCTCCCCCTGGAAACGGGACAAAACACACGAATTCTTAAGTACGTGGTTGTCTTTACCCCTATGGGTCAACGGTGCCGGATACCAATTCCCCCTAATGCGAGAGAGGGAGCCTTTTTACATAGCCATCATATATGAATACGGAATGAGAAAGAATAGTTATGGAAAATCAAAGATAACTTACCCCCAGCAGGGAAAGGTTTCTTTGATTTTCTTCCATACTAAACCGGAATTAATAAGTCAATAGGTAATAAATCAAATACCCTAATATCAACCCATTCTTGATCTGAGTTCCACCATTACTTTTCTCAATTCCCGTTTCAATATTTTACCGGTGGGACTTTTGGGCATTTCGTCCACGGTCACCACCTCTTTGGGTACTTTGAAGGAGGATACATAGGATTTTAAGAATGACCTCAGAGCTTCAGGGGCGATCGAGTGCCCTGGCTTGGGAATGACAAAGGCGGTCACCCGTTCCCCCCACTCCCGGTCGGGAAGCCCGACAACCGCACATTCCAGGACTTCATTCCGAGTGTAAAGGAGTTCTTCTATTTCGCGGGGATAGACATTTTCCCCGCCGGTTATGATCATATCTTTCAAACGATCTACGACATAAAGATATCCCTGATCGTCGAGGAGACCGATATCTCCGGATCTAAACCAACCATCATTCCAAAAAGCGGCCCGGGTGTCTTCGATATTATTCAGATAACCGGCCATGATATTCCGTCCCCGGATGCAAATCTCCCCTTCTTGATTCCCGCCCAGCTTATTGCCCGAGAGATCCCGAATTTCAACTTCGACTCCGGGGACGGCCTCCCCAACCGATCCGACGACATGGCGGTAAAAGTGGTTGTAGGTGACGGCAGATGCCGATTCGGTCATGCCGTACCCTTCATAAATAGTCATGCCGGTGGTTTCCTTCCATTGCCGGACGGTTTCTTCTGCTAAGCTGGCGGCAGCCGAAAAACAATAGCGGACTTGGCCTAATTTTTCCTTTAGGTTTTTCTCGGTTAATAAACGGGTATAAATGGTAGGGACGGCATATAACTTGGTGACTTTGCCCATGGAGATAATCTTTAAAACTTTTTCCAACTCGAAAGCGGGCAGAATTTCCAGACTCCCGGCGCTTAAAATGGTGGCGTTCAGGATATGCATCTGCCCAAAGACGTGATTAAGAGGAAGAAAACAAAGGGTCCGGGCGCTTTCATCGGACCGCTCCGAAAAGGCCACATTATGACTGGAAACCATGATGTTTTCATGAGTGAGCAAAACCCCTTTGGGATTCCCGGTGGTCCCTCCGGTATACAAAACGGCGGCAGGGTCGGACCGGTCACGATCGACAGCCCGGAAGGTTCCCCGTCCTTGGTCCAACAATTGGGTAAGTGTAAGGTCACCCTGGGGGCAGATAATTTTTTTCAGGAATCCCGAGGTCTTGATTATTTCTAACTCAGGAATTCGGTCCTCCGTAGTAAAAATCATTTTGGGGGTGGAATGATCCAGCAGCAGTTGTAGTTCTTTGGCCGGCAAAAGACTGGAGAAGGTTACAGCGACGGCCCCGGCTTTGAGCACTCCGAAATAAATAATAATCCAATCGATCGAATTGGGTGCACAAAGGCCGATGAAGTCTCCCGGGTTTATCCCCTGCTGAATCAGGGAAGTGGCTACCCGGTTGGCCGATTCATTTAAGGTTTGGTAAGAGATCTCCCGCTCCCCTTCGCTGAGGGCGGGACACTGGGGAAAGAATATGGCCGACCGTTCTAAATTCCCGGAAACATTCATCGGTATCCTTCAAAAAGAGGGAAGCCAGATCTCTTTCAAGAAATTTGGGTGGTTGAAACTCGGATTTTAGTTAAAGGACCATTTACTATGGTCTAATGGTCTAATGTTTAAAATATTAGAAATATTTTGTCAATAAAAATTTTTGAAGTTGATATAAATAATATTTCCCCTTATAATATTTACTATGTCCAACTTTACGCCCATTCGGCAAGTCCGTGTTTCCGAAGAAGTCACCGAACAACTGAAACGGTCTATTTTACAAGGGCAATTCAAACCCGGCGATCGCCTTCCTCCTGAACGGGAACTGGCCGAGCAATTGCAGGTCAGTCGGGTGGCTGTTCGAGAGGCCCTCCGGGTCCTTCAAAACGCGGGATTTATTATTACCCGGCCGGGGGCCCTGGGCGGGACCTTTGTAACCAACCTATCTTTCCAACATTTATCTGATGCTTTTCTGGATCTTTTTCTGGCGGAAAAGATCTCGGTTCCCGAACTGAATCAGGTCCGGCTGGTTATCGAGCCCGAGATGACCCGAATGGCGGCCACCCGGATCACCGCCGGCTATGTCAAAAAGCTTCAGGAGGCTCTGGAAGCCGAAGAACAACCCTCCACTTCTCTGGAGGAGGATCGGAAACGAAAAACGGCCGTCCATTATATTTTGGCCGAAATGTGCGGCAACCGGTTTTTTGAAGCCCTGATCCTTTCCCTCTTGGGTTTAACCTGGAGGGTGGTCAAGGCCGCCGATCCAGATTATCACCTAATGCATCCGGCCGGGATGCATCGGCCGATCGTAGAGGCGGTCTTGGCGGGAAATCCGAAAAAGGCGGCTCTGGCGATGCAAAAGCATGCCCTTGAATTCGGAAAGATTCTTTCCAAAATGGAAAAATTATTCCGCAAGCGGAAACCTCCCTCTCCTTATTCTTAAAAAGCAATCGGAGGGTCTATGGGTTTTTATTTTCCTCGGAACGACCGCCACTCCTGACAAACTGTTCCTTGAGTCTCCTTTTTAGAATTTTCCCTGTCGGACTCTTGGGGAGGTCGCTTGCCGAAACATATTCCTTAGGGACTTTAAAGGCCGATAATCGGGACTTGAGGAATAACTTCAATTCTTCCGGGGCCAGCGAGAAACCGGGTTTAGGAACGATGAAGGCGGTTACCCGTTCCCCCCACTCCCGGTCGGGAAGCCCGACGACCGCACATTCCGACACTTCCGGCCGGGTATAGAGGACTTCCTCTACCTCCCGGGGATAGACGTTTTCGCCGCCGGTAATAATCAAATCCTTGAGACGGTCTACAATGAAAAGGTACTCATCGGAATCGATCAAGCCGATATCTCCTGAGCGATACCACCCCCCCTCCCAGAAGGCGGCCTGGGTCGCCTCCGGGTTATTCAAATACCCTTTCATGACCACACGTCCCCGAACACAGATCTCTCCCTCTTGGCCTGATTCCTTCCGATTTCCCACCTTATCCCGAATTTGAACTTCCACTCCGAAGATCGGCTGCCCCACCGAGCCGACCACATGACGGTAATAATGGTTATAGGTTACGGGCATGGCTTCGGTCATGCCGTAAGATTCGGATATTTTGATCCCCGTTCGGTCCTTCCATTGTTTAACCACTTCCCCGGCCAGACTGGCAGCGGCAGAAAAACAATAGCGCAAATTGCCCAGCTTTTTTTCCAGATCGCTTTGGGCCAAAAGGCGGATATAAATGGTTGGAACGGCATAGAGCTTGGTTACCCGGCCGGTTTCCATGGCCTCCATAACCTGATCGATATCGAAGGAGGGGAGAAGTTCCAGGCAGCCGGCACTCAAGATAGTGGCATTCATGATATGGACCTGGCCGAAGACATGGTTGAAGGGCATAAAACACATGGCCCGGTCGGTTTCCGTAGATCGTTCGAAGTGAGCCACCTGGTAACTGGAAAGATTGATGCCCTCATGAGTGAGCATGACCCCCTTCGGCGTCCCGGTGGTCCCGCCGGTGTAAAGGATGGCGGCGGTATCAAAGGGTTCCCGTTCAACAGCCTTGAATGTTTCGGATCCTGTGGCTATCAGGGTTTGAAGATCCAGATCACCCCCGTCACAGATTATCTTTTCAATCCCCTCACTCTTTTTCAGCCGTTCTACTTCAAGGAGCCTGGTTGGAGCGCTAAAGATAAAACGCGGTTTAGCATGGTGAACCAAATAGGACAATTCATCCCCGCTAAGTATGGCCGAAAGGGTGACGGCGACGGCTCCGGCCTTGAGCACGCCGAAGTAGAAGATGATCCACTCGGTTGAGTTCGGAGCAAATAGACCGACATGATCCCCCGGTTTAATGCCCATTTTAATCAGACCGGTTGCGACCCGACTGGCCGCATCGTTAAGCCGGGCATAGGTCATTTCCAAACCTTCCTGGCGGACAGCCGGACGATCCGGAAAAAAGAAAGCCGATTGTTCCAGATGGTGAGCCAGATTCATGATGGATCTCCTGTGGAATGATAAGGAAAGGCAAGGGCTTTCATGAACTCCCTTTGAAAGGCATCGTCTGTTGCCAATTCAATATGGATAACCCTGTCGGCAACCTGATCGGCCTCTTTCCTTTTTTCTTTATTCAGCAAAGCCAGATAGGCCCCATGCCCGGCGGCATTTCCCACGAGGGTAACGTTTTTCGGATCACACCAGGGGAAAAGGCCTATGGCCAGGGCGTTTTCTTTGTCAATATGGTGGCCGAAGGCCCCAGCCACCTTTATCCGGTTTATGGAGTCCAGCCCAAGATGATTCAGTAGAACCTTGCATCCGCTGAAGACGGCCGCTTTGGCCAATTGGATCTGCCTGATATCCGGCTGTGTCAGGACAATGTCCTGTCCGGTCGCTGTTTCCTCTTTTGGGATCAAGAGGAATTCCATCACCCCGGACGGCCCTTTCCTGAGTCTCGGTGTCTCCAGTTTTTCGGAAAAGGCGCCGCTCTCTTTTATCCCCCCTATCCTAACTAACTGGGCCAGGGTGTCAATAATCCCTGAACCGCAGATCCCCGCAGGCTGAAGAGTTCCGGGTTGATGTGTACTGGCCCAGCCTTCACGGCCCACCACCTGGTAATCGATTTCCCAATTGGCCGGGTTGACGCGCACCCTTTCAACCGCTCCTGTTTGAGCCCGCATCCCGCAGGAAATTTGGGCCCCCTCAAAAGCCGGTCCGGTGGCGCAGGAGCAGGCAAGGAGAGTTTCCTGATTTCCCAGAACAATCTCCCCATTGGTGCCCAGGTCGATGATCAAAGACAGTTCCTCCTGATTGTAAGGCTCCTCGGAAAGCAGGACCCCAACATTGTCGGCCCCAACAAAACCGGCCTCCACCGGGAGGACATGGACATAAGAGGAGGGATTGACGCGCAATCCGAGTTCCGCGGCTTTAATTTTTACCGAACCCTTTACTTTAGGGATAAACGGCCACAATCCCAGTTGGTCAGGGGCCATCCCCAGAAAGATATGATGCATGACGGTATTCCCGACAACCGTGGTGTCCACGATCTGATTATTGGAAAAACCGCTCTGAGCCGTTATCCGGTCGATCAAGCTGTTCAGAGAACCGATGAGTTCCTCCTGCATCCTTTTAACCCCGTCTCCGGGATGGTTCACGGAATAAGCGATCCGGGACATGACGTCTGCTCCGAAAAGGACCTGCGGATTGGTGGCCGCCCCGCCGGCAAGAACCTCGCCATTGCGTAGATCGCAGAGATAGACGGCTAAAGTGGTCGTTCCAATATCCACAGCCAGTCCGAGACAGGGGGGGGACCAGCCGGGTTGTACCGAAATAATCTCTTGATCCATCCAGACCAGGACCGAAACCCTTTGCGGGTCTTCCCGGAGTATTGCTGCCATATCTTTAATGACAATCGGGTCGGCAGTAAGGTTTTTCAGTCCATAGTGCACTTCGAGAAATTGGACAATATTTTCAAAAGAATTAAGGCTGTTTTTCTTTTCTTCCGATAAATCGATGGAATAAACTTTCACCGCCGGATCGATTTTCTCCAACCGCTTGGAGAATTCCTTTTTCAACGGTATAGAATCGAGGATGTGCTCTCCGGGGATCCAAACCGTAAGCTCCCCCGTGAGTCGGCTCAAACAAGCCAAACGGTATCCCTGTTCCCGGTCAACGTCGTTGATGAACACGGATTCTTCATCGCTGAAAGGACTGACGGCCCCTTCTATCAGGCGGATCCGGCATCGCCCGCATTGTCCCTTCCCGCTGCAGTCGGAATGAATATAAATCCCGGCCTCACGGGCGGCATCCAAAACTGATTTTCCTTCCTCTACGAGGATCTCCTTGGAAGAGGGTGTAAAAAGGACACGATGTCTCTTCATGGGTATGGCACTTTGGATTTCCATTGGGGGTAAAGCACTTCCAGCTTAGTACTTGCTGTCTCCTTGGATAACCCGCAGGTTGATCCAAGTATCAGGCCGCCCTTTTTGAACACATGTTCGGCCAGGCTGATTTCGTAACTAATTTGCTCTTCTTTCCAATCTATAATATTGATGTGACCCATCACGGATATTCTTTCACCAAACCCCTTTTTTATTTCATAAAGATTCTGGCCGGCCTGGTAATCGACCGGGTGGAACCCATCAAATCCGGCTTCTATCAAGAGTTTAATAATCCTCCGGATGTCTCCGTCCGAATGAAAGATGGAAAACAGGCCGTTTTTCTTTATCCTCTCTCCCAGCTTCTTGTAAATCGGCCAGACCAGATCAACAAAAGTATCCGAAGAAAAAAGAGTCCCGAGTTTCCAGCAATATCATCGGTTATGGCAATGGCCCTGAATCCGTTCTCCCGGGCCATATTAATTATTTCTTCAATATCTTTCAATAGGTTTGTTGCTGATTCCTTTAAGAGGTTGGGATTTTTTTTCAAACTAAGCATAGCCTCTATAAATCCATAATGGGTGATTAAAGAGGAAACCGGGCCGTTCAGGCACCCAACAGTAAAATAGGGCTCAAGTTCTTGGGGACCTTTGTCCAACAGAACAAACGGCGGTCCTTCCGAAGCGAGGGGCACCCCTATTAGAGATAGGCCCAGGCATCGGGCCGCTTGGGCTAATTGCTTGAGGTAATCCCCTCGGTGGGTGGGAAAAAAATGATCAAGGAAAAACCGGTCAATGAACAGTTCCCCTCGAGGTAAAAAACCAGGCGGGTGGTGGTTGAGGGCGTCGGTAACGGTGTTAATGTGGCAAGACACTTTTCAAGTTTCGGCAATAGCTCGTGTAGCGCCGGGCCCGATGATCCCGTCCCAGCAATAAATCGGCAGCCATAAGGAAAGGTTTCATGGATTTGGCATTGACAATGGCGGCATTCATTCCGGCCTGTACGGCCATGGAAAGAAAGACCGCATTGAGGACACTACGGCAGGGGAGACCGAAGGAGACATTACTGGCACCCAGTATCAGATTCAGCCCCCATTCTTCTCTGACCCTTCTCATGGTCTCCAGGGTGACAGCGGCGGCCGAAGTATTGACTGCACTCGATTCGGCCACGCAATCGGCAATAAAATTCTCAAGGTCGATGCCTGTTTCCCGCGCCTTTTTAATTATGTGGACGATAATCTCCAGCCTTTTTTCCGCCTGATCAGGTATGCCTGAAGTGTCTGAAGCCAACAGAACCAGGGACGTACGGTACCTTTTTACTAAAGGCAGGATTTGGTCCAACAGGGCTTCTTCCCCGGTCACCGAACTGATGATCGGCTTGCCGCAGCCCAATTGGAGCGTTTTTTCAAGGGCCAGGGGATTTCTGCTTTCCAGGCAAAGAGGAACATCCACGGTCTTCAGTATCGCTTCTGTGACCTGGGGAAGGACAACCGTTTCATCCAGACCGAAGGCGGCAGTGCTGACCATCAGGATATCGGCCCCGGCCTCCACCTGCCTTAAGGCCTCGGCCCGGATCGGCTCCATATCCCCGGTTTTCATGGCCTCTTTCAAAGGGCCCCTTCCAAAAGGGTTTATCCGTTCACCAATCAAAACCACAGGCCGATTGTCGCCGATAATTACTTCTTTCCCTTTGGGACTTAGAAGTTTTGTTTCCATGAAAACTCTCTCACTAAGCGATCATGCCTGCCGAAATTAATATACCCCGTATTCCCAAGTTGTGTCAAACATGACCTTAACGTTTTCAGGCCTGGCATCATCAAGCCCGGTCGAAGAGTCCATAATAAAGCCACCATCTTTTCCGACCATGTCGATCAGTTTACGGCAGTAGTTTTTTACTTCTTCCTTTGTACCGGTCGCCAGGAGGGAAAGAGGCACATTGCCCCGAAGACAAACCGTGTCTCCTAAAATTGCTTTGGCTTTAAAAAGATCAGTGGCTTCGAAGGCGTAACAGGCTTTGGCCCGCGGGATGTCTTTAATAATCTCCAAACGGGAGGTACAATCTCCTTCCCATAAGGGGCAAGGTATTAAGCCTTCCTGAATAAGGGAGATCATCAGGTCCCGGAGGGTGGGCCAGAAAAATTTCTTGAACTGATCCATGGACATAAAACCATCCAAACCTTTATGAATCGGGATGAAAACCCTGGGAACGCCGGAGGCCCTGGCGGCATTCACTCCCATTTCAATCATAATGGGAAGTAATTTTTCGCAGGCCTGAATCACCTTTTCCGGACGGCGATACATATCGAGCATCAAACCCTTGGTCCCCCGGAAAAAATCACCAAGGGTGTCGAAGGGGGCCTGAGTCAGCCCACCGACCTGAAGCGGGAAACCTTTAGCCTTGGCCTCCTGGATAAATTTACGGGAGTAGGATTGGATTTGAGCGGATCGTTCTCCGGCCTTTTTCAGTACTTCCAGGGCTTCGATCATTTCCGGTGAGGCGAATACGGCAAATCCGTGAGGGGTGCCCATGTAATAGGTGATGAAGCTGTGTAGCGGAGGGAGTTTTTCGAGGGGTTTCAACGCCCCATAAATGCGGGGCCAAAACCTTCTGACCATAAAGTCGCTGGGGTCCAACAGGAAGTGGTCGTATTCCTCGGCCTTCATGTATTCCCCTTCAACAAACTGATAGGTTGAGTGCGGATCGACACCATGTCCCGGCCATTTCAATTGTTGGAAGTCGAGGGTTTCCAGCAAGGGGCCGATAAAGCGCAAGGGATAGGGATTATGAGCCATATCCATGGGGAAGTCGTTCAAGGCCCGCCATTCCGAGGCCCACAATTTTTCCGGATCATACATGACTTCTTCAACCGTCAGACCTGAATATTTTGCCGGGAAAAAACTGAAAAAAACCATTATGGGAACGCGGTCCGGGGTCTGGAGGGCTATGGCCTCGGCCACCCGACGATCTCTCTCTTGATAAAGTTCCGCCGGTGTTTTAGACATGATCAACCTCCGATCCATTGTCGGCATAAATTAACGGCCGCAACGGCATCCTTGCCGTAGGCGTCGGCCCGGGCGTACTTTCGGACCTCTTCATCCATCTGGCCGCCTCCGATCATAATTTTAAGGGAATCCCTTAAGCCGGCCTGCTCTAAGGCTTCCACGGTTTTTTTCATGGCCTCGAAAGCCAGGGTGAGAAACCCGCTCAAGCCCACGACCTGGGGCTTGAATTCAATAGTCTTATCCACGAACACCTGGACCGGCACGTCAATACCGAGATCAAGGACATCATATCCGTTCACGTCCAGCATAAAAGTTACGATATCCTTCCCGATATCATGGATGTCTCCGGCCACGGTCCCGATAATCACTTTGCCTTTTTTTGTGCCGGTCTGGCCGGCCTCCAAGAGAGGTTTGACGATATCGGAAATACCTTTTAAAATTTCACCGGCCATGATGAGATCGGGGATAAAGTATTCACCTGTTTCAAACCGCTTTCCCACCAATTCCATGGCCGAATGGGCATCACCCAGGATATCCAGGGGGTTGGTTCCTCCCTGAATCAATTCATGGACCAAAGCCAGGGTTTCTTCTTCTTTCAGATCGGCCATCAGATTAATCAATTTTTCATTCATGAAAACCTCCTTGGAAAAAATTAATCAAGCTAAAAATTCTCGAATTCCAAAAGAAAATAACGTATAAGCATATATCAAAAATTAGAATGATCAAGCGAAAAATCCTCCCTATGAGGAATATAGACGTAATAGATTTCTGGCGAATGAAGTCCTTTAACCTTTTATTGTTTCTTATTAAACTGTTCAAGTTATTTTTATGACCAATTCATTAGCACCAGTAGAAAGAATCCACGGATAGAGTTGTCAAAAAAAGGTTAATATTTTACACAATCCTTGGCACTCGAGAGGGGGATCTCATCTGTGAATAACCAAATTTGAGATTGACTTTAACTATTTGTTATGGTTATCATTAAAAAATTCTGATTTTTGACTTTAATGATTCCGGCAACCGTTAACCGAAAGGCTGGTCCATGAAACAACCCGACAAGACCCCATTTTTTTAAAAAAAGGTGGGGTTTTTTAGTTTGGATTCTGCAAAGTATTTCATGCCATAAGAATATGAAGAAAGCCTTTAGCGAACGCGACATCTGCTCCAAGTACATTACCCCTGCTTTAACCTCTGCCGGTTGGGACCTCCATCAACAGATTCGTGAGGAGGTCGGTTTTACCAAAGGCCGAATCATCGTTCGCGGTAAGCTGATCACCCGTGGTAAGGCCAAAAGGGCCGACTATATTCTTTATTACAAGCCCAACATCCCCATCGCCCTGATAGAAGCCAAAGATAACACCCATTCTATCAGTTCCGGTATGCAGCAGGCCCTGGCCTATGCCGATATCCTGGACATCCCCTTTGTTTATTGCTCCAATGGCGATGGCTTTATGGAACATGACCGCACGATTGCCAAAGGAAAAATTGAGAGGAAGCTCTCCCTGGCAGAATTTCCATCCCCGGAAATCCTCTGGCAACGATATCTGGAATGGAAGGCGATCCCGTTGGAATCCGAGTCCTGTCTGACCCAGGACTACTATATTGAGCCTGACTGGAAAACTCCCCGATATTATCAGGCCATTGCTATTAATAAAACCATGGAGGCCATTGCCAAAGGACAGAATCGTATCCTTTTGGTTATGGCCACCGGGACCGGCAAAACTTTTACCGCCTTTCAAATTATCTGGCGGTTATGGAAATCCGGCAGAAAAAAACGCATTCTCTATCTGGCGGATCGCAATATCCTGATTGACCAGACCATGACCAACGACTTTAAACCCTTCGGTAAGGTTTTAACCAAAATTAAAAATCGAAAGGTCGATAAGTCTTACGAGATTTTCCTGGCCCTCTATCAGGGAATATCCGGCACGGAAGAGTTCAGGAATATTTATCGCGAATTCTCTCCTGATTTCTTCGATCTGATCATGATCGATGAATGTCATCGGGGCAGTGCCGCCGAGGATTCGGCCTGGCGAGAGATTCTGGATTACTTTAATAAGGCCACCCAGATCGGTATGACTGCGACACCCAAGGAAACCCGATTCATATCCAATATCCATTATTTTGGTGAACCGATTTATGTCTACTCCTTAAAACAGGGTATTGATGACGGCTTTCTGGCCCCTTACAAGGTGGTGCGTATTGATCTGGACAAGGATTTCGGCTGGCGTCCGGAACAGGGGAAGCTCGATAAATTTGGGGTGGAGGTACCGGATCGGGTCTATAACCAAAAGGACTATGATCGGGAGATGGTCCTGGAGAAACGCACCGAAGTCGTTGCCCGGAAGGTAACCGAATTCCTGAAGAAGACCGACCGGTTTGATAAGACCATCGTTTTCTGTGAAGATATAGACCACGCCGAGCGGATGCGGGTCGCCCTGGTCAATGAAAACCCCGACATGGTTTCCAAAAGCAATCGATATATTATGCGGATCACCGGCGACAACGAGGAAGGCAAGCTGGAGCTGGATAACTTCATCGACCCCGAAAGTCCCTATCCGGTCATTGCCACAACCTCCAGGCTCATGACCACCGGCGTGGATGCTCAGACCTGCAAGCTCATCGTATTGGATAAATCCATCAACTCCATGATCGAATTCAAGCAGATTATCGGCCGGGGCACCCGTATCAACGAAGAGTATGATAAGTTTTTCTTCACCATCATGGATTTCCGAAGGGCAACCGAACTATTCGCCGACCCCGCCTTTGACGGGGACCCGGTGCAGATTTATGAACCGGGGCCGCAAGACCCTCCGGTCCCTCCTGATGAGCCGGGAGGAGAAGACCCTGATGAAATAGATCCAGAAGATATTTTTGTGGATCCGCCCCCGCCCGGACCAGGGGGCAATGGAGGGGAAGGCCGGACCAAGTATTACGTCAATGACGTTCCGGTTTTCGTGGTCCGGGAACGGGTGCAGTATTACGGCCCGGACGGCAAGCTTATTACCGAATCCCTGAGAGATTACACCCGCAAAAATGTTCTCAAAGAATATGCCTCATTGGGCGATTTCTTAAGAAAATGGAATGGGGCGGAAAAAAAGCAAGCGGTGCTTGAGGAATTATTTGAACAAGGGGTAATTTTTGAAGCCCTGGCCGAAGAGGTTGGAAAAGATTTCGATCCTTTTGACCTGATTTGCCATGTGGCCTTCGATCAGCCGCCTCTAACCCGGCGGGAACGGGCCGATAACGTTCGCAAGCGCGATGTTTTCACCAAGTATGGAGAGCAGGCCCGGGCTGTCCTGGAAGCCTTGCTTTTGAAATACCAGGATGACGAGGTCACCGAACTCGACGACCCGCAAATCCTGAGAATCTCACCCTTCGATACCATGGGCACCCCGATGGAGCTGTTGAAACCCTTTGGAGACCTCAAAGGTTTCGAACAGGCCGTTCATGAACTCCAATCCGCACTCTACGAAAAGGCAGCCTGATCCATTATGAACGTAAGAACCACCGTTAAATCCATTCAAGATATCATGCGCCAGGATGTCGGTGTCGACGGCGATGCCCAACGCATCTCGCAGCTCTGCTGGATGTTTTTCCTCAAGATCATTGACGACAAAGATAAAGAGCTGGAGACCTTTCAGAAGGGATACCGTTCGCCCATTCCTCAAAGCCTCCAGTGGCGGGCCTGGGCCGCTAATCCCGAAGGTCTGACCGGGGAGGGCCTGCTGATCTTCATTAATGACGAGCTTTTCCCCAAACTCAAGGAACTGCCCGACGCCGGGCAAAACGGCCGCCGCCTGGTGGTCCGCGATGTTTTCGCCGATGCCTACAATTACATGAAGTCCGGCCAGCTCCTGCGACAGGTGATCAATAAGATCAGTGAGGTTGATTTTAACAATCTGGCCGAGCGGCAACACTTCGGCGACATCTACGAACAGATCTTAAATGATCTCCAGAGCGCCGGTAATGCCGGTGAGTATTACACCCCCCGAGCGGTCACGGCCTTTATGGCCGACCGCATCGACCCGAAACCGGGAGAAATCCTCCTTGACCCGGCCTGTGGCACCGGTGGCTTTCTGACCTGTGCCGTTCGCCATATCCGCGAGCGCTATGTGAAGACCCCGGCCGATGAACAAAAAATGCAAAAAGCTCTAAGGGCTACGGAAAAAAAACAGCTTCCTCATATGCTCTGCGTTACCAATATGCTGCTTCACGGCATCGATGATCCCTCTTTTGTCCGTCATGATAACACCCTGGCCCGGCCCTATGTCAGCTACACCAAGTCCGATCGGGTGGATATCGTACTCACCAATCCCCCCTTCGGCGGGCGTGAGGAAGATGGTATAGAGACCAACTTTCCGAAAAATTTCCAGACCAGGGAGACAGCCGACCTCTTTCTGGCCCTAATCGTTCGTTTGCTCAAACCAACCGGACGAACGGCCATCGTCCTGCCCGACGGCACCCTTTTCGGCGAAGGAGTCAAAACCCGCTTGAAAGAACACCTCCTCTCCGAGTGTAACCTCCACACCATCGTCCGCCTGCCCAACAGCGTCTTCAAACCCTACGCCTCTATTGGCACCAATCTTCTTTTTTTCGAAAAAGGGACACCTACGAAAGAGGTCTGGTTCTACGAGCATCGTGTCCCTGAAGGGCAAAAGGCCTACTCTATGACCAGGCCCATTCGATTCGAGCACCTGAAACCCTGTATCGACTGGTGGGACAAAAGGGAAACGAATGAGGTCTCCTGGAAAGTGACCATCGATGAGATCAAGGCCCGAAACTACAATCTTGATTTCAAAAATCCCCATACCGTGGAGGAAGATCACGGAGACCCGGTGGAATTAATGGCCAAGCTGGAGGAGAGTGAATTGGAGACGGCCAAACTGCGGGATAAGTTAAAAGGTATATTAGAGGAAGCCCTGCTTCGATGAAACCGCAGAAAGAGATTAACCGCAGAAAATGCAGAACAGGCAGAAAAGGTTTTAGGGTTTAACCCTTCTGTGTCTTCAGCGTGTTCTGCGGTTATAAAGAGACTGTCCGTGGTGAAGCTTTTATGATTAAACCGTAGAATAGGCTGAACAGGCAGAAAAAGTCTTATTGCATTACTTTTGCATTTTCAGTGGTGATGAAAATACATTTGCAACAAGTTGTTGCAAAATTGTGGGACTTTCAATGAAAATATCCATTTTGCCTATAAAAACTCAAGACAATGATGCTGACGGTAAGTCTGTAGGGATTCTGCTCGAACAGATAAGAAAACTCATACAGACTGCGCGAAGAACTGCCGTGACCACTATCAATTCTCTGCAGGTTATCACCTATTTTCAAATAGGACGGATGATCGTTGAACACGAGCAGCAGGGCTTAGCCAGAGCAGAATATGGAAAGCAAATACTTAAGACCTTGGGCGAAAGGCTAACAGAGGAATTCGGTAGAGGATTTTCGCGTTCAAACCTTCAGAATATGCGAAACTTCTTCCTGCTATACCAGGATCGCTTGTCGCAAATTGGCCAGATGCCGTCTGACAAATTAAAGACTCGAGCGAATAAGAAAAGCCAGATGCCGTCTGGCAAATTGAACGTGTCTGGATTTTCCTTAGAGGTGGATGTTTTAAAAATGACCTTGCCGTTCCGGTTGAGCTGGTCCCAGTACGTTTTCCTTATAGGTATCAACGATGCGCGGGAGCGTTCTTTTTATGAGATAGAAGCAGTGGAAAATAGCTGGACATTGCCGGAACTAAGGCGCCAGTTCGACTCCGGGCTCTATGAACGCCTTGCCCTGAGCCGGGATAAAGAAGGGGTCCAGAAACTGGCCCGGAAAGGGCAGGTCGTCACAAAGCCTCAGGATGTGATCAAAGAACCTTATGTTTTGGAGTTCTTGGGACTGGACGAAAAGGCCAGCTTTTCTGAAAGTGATCTGGAGACCGCCATTATCGATAAGTTGGAACAGTTTCTGTTGGAACTGGGTAAGGGATTCCTCTTTGAAGCCCGCCAGAAGCGGTTTACCTTCGGGGAAGAGCATTTTTTTGTCGATCTGGTTTTTTATAACCGTTTGCTCCGATGCTATGTACTGATCGATCTGAAAATCGGCAAGCTGACCCATCAAGATCTGGGACAAATGCAAATGTATGTCAACTACTTCGACCGACATGTAAAACTGGATAACGAGAATCAGACGGTCGGCATTATTCTCTGTAAAAAGAAGCACGAGGCCATGGTGGAAATTACTTTGCCGAAAAAAGCCAATATCTATGCCTCCCAATATCAGCTTTATTTGCCTTCCAAAGAAGACTTGAAGCAACGGCTCATGGAATGGGCCGAGGAATTGCAATGAAACCGCAGAATACGCAGGAAAGATATAAACCGCAGAATAGGCAGAAAAAGCAGAATCATTTTTGTTGCATAACTTCTGCGTATTTGGCGTGTGTGCGGTAAAAAAGAATTTACTGGCGATGGCCTTTTCGCGATGAAACCACAGAATACGCAGAACAGGCAGAAAGAGGATTTCCCTTTGAAGGAAGAGGGCTATGCCGTTCTGGGGGCTGTTTTTGCGGTTTATGAGGAAATGGGCTGCGGATTTCTGGAGGGGATTTATCAGGAATGCCTGGAAAGGGAACTACAAGAACGGCAGATACCCTTCAGCGCTCAGCCGGTGCTATCCATCTTCTATAAAGGGCAATGCCTCCGGCAAACCTACCAGCCGGATCTGATCTGTTTCGATAAGATCATTCTGGAATTGAAGGCTGTGACTGAGCTATCACCAGAACACCGGGCGCAACTTCATAATTATCTCAAGGCAACTGGTCTGACTGTGGGCTATCTGGTCAACTTCGGGCATTACCCGAAGGTTCAATTCGAACGGATTGTTAGGACAAGATCATGAACCCGCAGAGTGTGGGGAAGAGATATAAACCGCAGAATACGCAGAACAGGCAGAAAAATATTCCTGAATTAGACCTATCTGCGTCTTCGGCGTGTTCTGCGGTTTTGCGATATTTTGACCAAATCAGTGAAGCCCCCGATGCCATCTCCCGCTTGCGGCGGTTTATCTTGGACCTGGCTGTGCGGGGGAAGTTGGTGGAACAGGACTCGAATGATGAGCCTGCGGCGGAGTTGTTCAAAGGATTAAGAGAGGAGAAAGGGGACAAGCTGATTTAAGAAGAAGAAATAATCCTTCGGAGATGTTAGAAAAAGCGAATATCTATTCGACCTTCCAACCTCATGGAGATGGATTCGCCTGGGAGAAGTTTCAAATTTAATTACAAAAGGAAGCACCCCTACGTCCTATGGTCACAGTTTCACCCAATCTGGTGTAAACTTTATAAAGGTTGAGGCTATTCGGGGGGGTAAGATATCCCAAAAATGTAACGAGTTTCATTTCGAGAGAAACGCACGATTTTCTTAAACGATCGCAGCTTAAAAAAGGGGATTTTCTTTTCTCTATTGCCGGATCTTCATAGGGACCTGCGCCGTTGTGACCGAGACGATTCTTCCTGCTAATATTAATCAGGCCCTTGCGATCATTCAGGTACTGAGACAGCTTTCTTAGTAGGATTTCTTCAGTATGCTTCTATGTCCTGTCTTCTTGAGCGAGCGATGACCAAAGCTCGAGGGGGGGCTATGAACAATATCTCACTTGAGGACGTTCGGAATTTTGTCCTACCCTCTCCCTCCTCTCGCCGAACAAAAACGCATTGTAGCCAAAGTGGATGAACTGATGAAGCTTTGCGATGAGCTGGAGGCAGCTCAGCTGAAGCGGGAGAAGCGACGGGACCGGCTGATTACCTCCTCACTGGCCAAATTAACCGATGAAAAAGAAAAAAACCCAATTCTAAAGTTTTCTGTGTCTGCCGCCTGTTCTGCGGTCTCACGGCCTACACATATCCACCAACTCCGTCAGACCATCCTCAACCTCGCCGTTCGCGGCAAACTCGTTCCACAAGATCCGAAGGATGAACCGGCTATTGTCCTCCTAAAAGAAATTCTACTTAAGAAGAAAAGGTTATTTGAAACCAGGTCAATCAGTAGTCAGACATCCTTTAATGAATTGAATGCTAATGAAATCCCCCACTCTATTTCAAAAGGCTGGGAATGGGTTAGAGTGGGG
The DNA here is from genome assembly GCA_963782435.1 of uncultured delta proteobacterium. GTDB lineage: Bacteria > Desulfobacterota > RBG-13-43-22 > RBG-13-43-22 > RBG-13-43-22 > RBG-13-43-22. Next base: position 14,850 of record CAWAKF010000047.1, on the reverse strand, counting down.
GATGTTGGAATTACCCAAACAGGAAACACCCCTTCAAAAACTCATTCGGAATATTTTGGAAATCACATGCCATTCATTAAACCAGCAGATCTGAACGGGAATTCAATCAACTTCGTTGGTGAAGGGATTTCAAAGGAAGGGATTAAATTCGCCCGCCTTATTCCTAAAAACTCTGTACTGATGGTTTGCATAGGTTCAACAATAGGGAAAGTGAATGTCACCGATAGAGATGTGTGCTGTAACCAGCAGATTAATACAATAACCCCTTACTTCAAGGAGTTGGTTCCCTTTTTGGCTTTTACCTTCAAGGCCGATTTTTTTCAAAAGCTTTTACTCTTCAATGCCGGGACCGGAACACTTCCGATCATCAGCAAAGGAAAATGGGAAAAATTACCAATACCCTTGCCCCCCATAGGTGAGCAAAACCGGATTGTAATGAAAGTGAACGAACTAATGGCAGTATGCGACGGACTGGAAGCCCGGATCAAAAATACCACGACCACCCGCCATCAACTCCTTGAAACCACTCTTCACGAAGCACTTTCCGGGAAATGATATTTCATGGGGTTTTGTTTTCTTGGAGCATTAAACTTGAAGGTGATAAAAAAATGAGACAGATGCAGAGATTTAAAGTGTCTCGATAGCTGGATAGATCTCAAGAACCGTTGACCAAATTAATTCGGCGATAAGTAGATTAATTCCATTGTTCTCCGAGAAACCCCAAATTCCACAATGCGAGTCATCGGTCTGTGTAGGTTCATGGGTCACTCTCAATTTATAACCTCCTTGGCTCTCCTCCTCAACATTCATACACATATCCCCCACATTTAATATTGCTATCAGATCTTTCTTTTTTAAATTGAGTGGAATAGCGGCATATCGAATTCGAAGTTCGGCGATCTCTAATAGCCGATCCGGACAATTAAGAAATTCAAGCCAATTAACTGAGATGTAATTATCCGTGGGACGGGGCAAAAAAGCTGCACCAAGGATCTGCCCATCTTCTACTCCCTTGCCATAGCAAAGGCGAGCAATATGGTCAGTGGGGGGGACTTTATCGCCTTTCACGCCCAGCCCATTTAAGTACCCCCCATGGTTTAACCTTCTCCAGGAGGGTATCAGGGTTCACTGTACCGGATAAACTAACTTTTTTCTCTATGCGAGGGATGGAGGACGGGGCGATTATCGCGAAGTGAACGAACCCTGAAGCCAAAAAATGAATACTGAAGACGGACGATTGTCGTTCTTTCCATGAGGCATAAATCTCATTGGTAGGTGTCAAGCCAATTGATGGCTTCTTAAGGCAGTAGCCATATACTTGCAAAAAATTATAAAAATTTAGCAAAGATTTTAAGGAAATTCCTTTACTTTCCGGGTCTTCCTCCTTAACATCTTCCAACAACTCAAAAAGTCGCTGAGCAACAACCTCATGGTCTGGAATTGATTTAGTATCTCTAATATTCCTAATTATGTCTGCCACTCTGTTTTCATTGCCTTCTTGAGTACTCAATTCAGTCGCTGGGTCTACAACTCCAGTATAACGTTGCCATTTAGGGATATCTGCTGTTTCTTGGATGGTTGGAGTAGAGTATTCAATCCTAATGTTTTTGGGAAGAGTGTTTTTAAGAAGAATACTTGTCGCATCTGTAGAAAAATCCGGAAACAAGAGAGAAAGAGTAACCGCTCCATGGACAGCCCCAATTTGGTTTTTTGATGTAAGTTCCGTCCCTCGAACTACTGCTTCCGAACTAAATATGGCTGCTGGATTTTCAAATTCCTTTTCTAATTGACTGACCTTATACTCATACATGTTCCCGTTCCCATTCTTCCTGTTGAATCGTATCGGTTGTAATATCAGAAAAACCGCAAACTATCCATTCATGTGCTGTATCAAACCAGTCCCGTATTCCAGTTCGGCCAATAGATGTACCAATTCCTCTTGCCGTAAAATCTAAAACAAAGATAGGGACGTTGCCTTCAATAAGTTTAGCTTGTTTGATGGTTGTAACTAGCCCCCCCTTTTTTTCTGGGAGTTCAAATTTAAGGGTCCAAGAGATATCGACAGGGTTAGACAAAAAACGTGGAGGTGGATTCCATGAGAAATCCCTAAAAATTCTGTGTAACTCTTCTACCGTCGCTTGCTCAGCCTTTTTGGGAATATGATTGATGTAGGTGAGCTCACATTCAATTGGGGTAAACTCCCCAAGTTGAAATTCCTCAAAAAATGCTTGCAGCGTTCCTAAAACCTCTTCGAATCTTAAAATAACATATTCGTACCGAGGATAGATATCCTCGCGTTGACGCCAATTGAAATAGATGCGGTCGGGTTGAAATTGGATAAGTTGGTTCCCTTGCTGATTAATAAACCATATTCTGGGAAGCGGGGCTCCTGTAACCTTATCTAATAAAAGTTCACCATGAACCGAGACTAAAGGGGCTGCGTGCTGAACTTGAGGATATTCTCCTCTAAATTTATTCCAAAGAAGGCCAATATGAGGTAAAGTAAAATTTTGAGAAGGATTAAATCGAATCCCACATACCACTTCCGTGATAGGGGGACGCTTATAACTATGGAGCTTTTTCTTTACAGGAGATACCCCCTTATTATCTTTAGTTTTCATATGTTAAAATTATAATTATGAAAGATCGGCTTGTCAAATAAATTCGTATAGTTGGTTAAATGGAGTTAAGCCCCGAGAAGTCTTTGATCCTACATAGGATAGTAAGTGGAAGGGGATGTGGTTCTCTTCATCCAGTAATCGAAGGATCATGAAGTAATAAATTAGGGGTCTTTGATCTGAACACATCTGTGGGTGGTAAAATTTCCCCGGCGATCCATTGATCTCGAAAAAGGCAAGATGGATTGGAAGTTATGCCTTTACCTCTCAGCATCCCTGAGATCCTCAATAATCATCCATTAGAATGAGAGCAGCATGAAATTTCTCCACACCGCAGACTGGCAGTTGGGGATGAAGGCCGCCCAGGTGGGAGGGGCCGGAGAACGAGTCCGTGCCGAGCGGCTCAAAACCGCGGAGCGGATCGTTCGGCTGGCCCGGGATCAGGCCATTGATTTCATCCTCCTGGCCGGCGATATCTTCGAGGATAATGCAGTGGAGCGGGTCTTGATTCAGCAGGTCACTGATCTGCTGGGAGGTTCCGACCTTCCGGTTTGTCTAATTTACACTTGACCATTTTGGCAAAAAAAATGGTCAGACCGAGGTTGGCTAACCATTTTTATTTTATTGAAAAACCGTGGTGCCGAGACCCAGAATCGAACTGGGGACACGCGGATTTTCAGTCCGCTGCTCTACCGACTGAGCTATCTCGGCACAACTGGAGACTTAATCGTTTCTAAAAAATTTGTCAAGAAAAAAAACCCGGACCCGTAAGAATCACTGGCCTCTTTTTTCCGGATTACTATTGATTTCGAATCCTTCCAAAGTCAATTCCAATTCCCCTTCCTTCAAAGAAGAACTTTTTGAATCCCGGGGAGCGGCCTTCTGATCCGAAGGAATTGAAATATCCATAGAAAGGCCTTGACTCAGATCAACTTCCGGGACCTTGAAAACACCCGGACCCTGGGCTTTTATCGTCGTCTCTCCCCTTTCCTGAGCACTTCTTTTCTGGGTTATGATCGGCATCCGTTCCATGATATCCTGTAAGGAGATCGGATTCGGCTTTGTCTCCGGGAGATTCAGCCGATGCCTCTCGACGGTCAGATCAGCATTACACTTAACACACCGAGCCAGGTAGTCAAAACTGATATAACCGCAACTTGGACAGCGCATATTTGCCTCCTTTACTCTTGTTAAGGTTTAAAGACCAGTAAACTTTAAAAATTATCCCCAAACTTCAAACTGCTCGGGGTCAAAAGTGTTTATGGAGGGGATATTGGATAAAACCAAAAGCCGATACTGGGTGCCTGATATCTATCCGAGATCCAGTATGCAGAATCCGGTATCGCTCGATCATACTTAAGCAGCCCTTCAACTCCTCCAAATCGGATTAGAGAGAATAATTTCAAATTCCTTTCGTCAGGTTCTCCCGATTCCCATATCACCCCAAAGGAATTGAAGCAGACAAATCAGGGCCAGGGCCGCGGTTTCTGATCGTAAGGTCCTGGGGCCCAACGATATGGGAACAAAACCCTTTTTCTGTGCCTGTTGTACTTCCTCTTCTTGAAACCCCCCCTCAGGGCCGATTAGGGCCATAACTGTTCCTGAAGAAGATGGGGGTCTTATAAGGTCCTTCAAGGTCTGTGAGTTTTCTTCTTCATAAGGAAGGATCTTGAGCGTCTGATGACTTCCTTCGAGAAGACCGGCCAAGGGGACAACCGGGGAAAAGCTCAGGTAGAACATTCCGTTCACATTGTTTGGCTGCCTCCACCAGAATTCTTTGACAGCGCTTCATTCGGGATTCCAGATCAGCTTTCTCGAAATTTCGACGGCTATGGGCCGAATAATAGGGTTGAAAGGCGACAGCCCCCAATTCCGTTCCTTTTTGCAAAATCCATTCAAAAGGCTGGGGCCGAACGATGGGCACTCCCAGGGTTATTAGAATCGGGGATTCCCTCATAACCGTCTCCCCGCTCAAAATCTCAAACTGAACCTGGCCTCCGCTTATGGAAAGAATCCGGGCCTGGAATTCCTGATTGGAATTATCAAAGAGCAGGACTTGGTCTCCTATTTTCTTTCGCAGAACCTGTAATATATGCTTGGCTTCATCTCCCCCAATAAAAGGAACGGGGCTATGAAGTTGTTCGGGTGGAATAAAAAATCGACGCATAGAATGTTGTTCTCCTATTCGAATTCCCCAAAAATGACACAGGCCCATTCTTCTTCAAGGATCAAAGTTTTTAAAGGTATTTTGGCCCGGGCAAAGGCCCTGAGTAATGATCGGGTCTGAGATTCGAGAATACCCGAAACCACCAAAGCCCCTTTGGGTGACAACAGCTCCTTGAAAATACCGGCCATAGGAAGTAAATCATTCAAAGTCAGGTTGGCCAATATTAACGAAAAAGGGCCATTCACCGTTTCCGGTGTGGTCAGTTCCACCCGGATTCGATCTTCCATTTTGTTCAGACGCGGATGATCCCTGGCAGCCTCCACGGCCAGGGGGTCATTATCAATAGCCAATACCGACCCGGCCCGGAAACAAACGGCCGTCAAAGCCAGGATCCCACTTCCTGTTCCCACATCCAGAACCCTGGAAAAAAGAAAGTCGGGCCCGTTCGGATCCTCGGCCAACGATTCCATGGCCTTCAAGCACAATCGGGTACTGACATGTCCACCCGTGCCAAAAGCCTGTCCCGGGTCCAGTCTTAAAACCCTCTCATCCGGTTTGGGTTCATAAATTTCCCAGGTAGGGCAAACAATAATCCTGGAGCAGACCCGAAGGGGTTTAAAGAATTGCTTAAAATTATCCTGCCAGTTTTCTTCAAAAATCAATCGAAGATCCCAGACCGGAGGCGGAAAATCCGGAAAATAGGCGGACAAAGAGGCAATTCGTTTTTTTAATTTGAGCAGGTTTTTCCGGAAGGATTCATCCCTGGGCAGGTAGGCCTTAAGTCGCGATAGTCCCTGCCCTATTGTTTGCTCTTCCTCGGTAAATGATCCCTGGCCGGTTTCTTCAAATATAATCGAACCACAGGTCTCGCACAATTGTGGAGGGACCGTTAAACTAATTTCAATCCAGGATAGGGGGTTTGTCATAATAATCGATCCATTTGACAGAATAGCTAATTCTTTGTATTTTAATAGAATAGATTTTTAAAATCAATTATATTCCCTTGAAAACCCAAAACCTTGAAGCAACAATAATAGGGAGAGGCAACATGAATCCGGAACGTTTAAAAGACCTTTTAATTCAGGTCAAATGGGGAAAAGTGTCTGTGGACCAGGCTGTGAAAAAAATGAAGCACCTGCCTTTTGAAGATATCGACTTTGCCCGGATAGACCACCATCGCTCCTTCGAAAAGGCTTTCCGGAGGTCATTTTCGGTGAAGGGAAAACAGACCGGCAGATCATAGAAATCATGGCCCGCATGAAAAAAAACAAAGACAATATCCTGGTCACCAGGCTGGATGCCAAAAAAGCCGCTCCCGTTCTCAAGCGATTTCCTGAGGCTGTTTATCATCCCCTTTCCAGGGTTCTGACCTGTCTGGACAAACCCGTTAAAACCCAGGCCAGCCGCGGGTGGTTCTGGTTATTTCAGCCGGAACTTCCGATATGCCGGTAGCCGAAGAGGCCCTGCTCACGGCCCAGATCATGGGCAATCCAGTCGAGTATTTATATGATGTGGGGATCGCCGGGTTGCATCGCCTGATGGCCAAGCAGGAAAAAATCCTGTCCGCCTCCGTCCTGATCGTCGTGGCCGGCATGGAAGGGGCCCTGCCCAGTGTGGTCGGAGGACTGGTGGACCGGCCGGTCATTGCCGTTCCTACCAGTATCGGTTACGGGGCCAGTTTTAACGGTCTGGCTGCCCTGCTGGGGATGCTCAATTCCTGCGCCTCGGGTGTAGCCGTGGTTAATATCGACAATGGCTTCGGCGCCGGATATCTGGCCACTTTGATCAACAAACAATAAAAGACACAACAGAATAAATGGCCGAAAGGGTGAATAGAAATTTTGAATTGTCCTGACTCCTTGGGGTCTTATCATAAGCAATTTATTTTGTTTAAATAATGTCCAAAATAATCTTGAATAATAATATTTATTGACATTATATTTTCATAAGATAAAATTCAATTTTTTGTTATTTTAAAAAACTTCAAGTCAACTCTTATTCCTGTTTTCCCGCTGGTTCATTAAGTGGATATTCTGTTTTGCAGAACAAAACTGGAAACTTCATCAAGTTCAAAAGAAAACATTTACCGGGCAACCACCAAAAATATTTAACCAAAAAACAAAACCCCATTAAACAAAAGAAAGGAGAACGGAGATGAAAAAGCAAATATTTTTCATTGCATTGGGTGTGATGCTACTGCTGATCCCAGGGGCTTTATTAGCGGGCAATCAACCCATTTTGTCACAGGGCACTCCCGCCATCCTGATGTCCTTGGGCCAGGCAAACGCCATCCCTCTGGATGACATGACGGCCGCAGCAGTACGTGGGCAGGCCCAGTATGTCTTGGTCAAGACATTACTCAATATGTTTGATACCGGTGCCGGCGTTACGTGGTCCTGGAATCCCTTGGCGTATCGTTACGGAAATTGGGGCGGGCCAGGATATAGCAACGGAGGTGAGCCCCTATCAGATTACAATGCGCCTGTAGACGCGATGGATGATTTTTTCATGACTCACGATTCGGCTTATGAACCCGGTACCAGTGCTGCGGAGAGACGCAAAGCCGATAGAACGTTGCTTACCAACCTTGAATCGCTCCGAGACACCCCCCGATGCCTATAAATACTGGGGGGATATCTACGTTGCATCGCTAGATGGCGCCCCCGAAAACGTCAGCGTATTCGGCATCAGCTTGATAGGAGGCAAAGTTTTCCGCGGTTATAAGGACATGCCTTACTCAGAATATTCTCGCAGAGAGGCCGTGTATGGAGTTCAGCTTATGATTCTTGGAAAGTCGTTACTTAGAATCAATTAAAAAATTTCAATTCACTTTTCGCTGAATCCCATGGATTTGTGTTTTGAAAATCCGGGGATTCAGCCAATCAAAATTGAGACACTATACCTTAGCTATTAAACATCCAGGCTCGGCATGCGATTCTCTTTTCCTCGAGGACTTGTTTTTTTACTGATCATCTTTTGTTTGGGAACCTGGCTGCACCAGGCCTTGGCAGATCAGGTGTTCTTAACTAATGGTGACCGGATCAGCGGAAATTTAATCACCTTTTCACAAAGGGTGGTTCGAATTTCTACACTATATACCGGTACCCTCAACCTTGAACGCAAATCCGTCCAGAACTTAGCCACGGATAACCGGGTGGTTGTTGAGTTGATTTCAGGAGAACGGGTTATCGGCAGGATAATGCCGGGGGAAAGTGTAACGGTAGTCATTCAATCCGAGGTTCTGGGCACCCGGACTATTGCCCTTGAGGCAGTAAAGGCTATTCATCCCATTTCATCTGATGAACCCTCCCGGGTAAAAGCCGCCCCTGACAGGTTGGGAAATATCCCCAAAACCGGAGCGGACAAATCGGACCGTCATAAAGAAACAAACCTTTTGTCGGTTCAGTTGCAGGATGTTCGTGGCAAGGGCTCAGAGTCTTCCACTGTAGCGGAAAAACCTGCTGCAAAATCATCTGAGGAGATCGGTCAGACCAAAACAATCGGCCAAAAGCCGGAAGATGAGGAAGATATCAGGAAAATTTTTCTTCGGCAAAACTCCGTTTTGATGCGTCCTCGCCAGGCGGAATTCGAGACAGGATTAATTTACCTGGGCAATCAATCGGTTTCCTCCGTTGCCAATTTTAAGCTCCGCCAATTTCAACTACCCCTGACCCTCAGGTTAGGCCTTCTGGATCGAATCGAAGGTTTCCTGGCCGTTCCTTTTTCCTATGCCCAACAGGATCTGTCTTTCGCTGACGGCAGTACCAAAAAAGATAAGACCGGGATCGGCGATGCCATGACCGGACTGAATTTTGAACTTTATCGGGAAAGTGCCGATTGGCCGGAGATCATTACCGCCCTCCGCATAAAGGCTCCGACAGGAGATCCCCCGAAAGAGGAAGGATTATCCCTTGGATCCGGTCACTGGGCCGGCACGGTCGGATTACAATTCATCAAAACGGTAGACCCGGTTGTTCTTTTTTGGGGGATTCAATATACACATGAATTCGCGGCACGGCACTTTTATTTAGACGGATCTCATAATGTCCAGCCGGGGGAAACAATTGGTTATAACTTTGGTTTTGGATTCGCCGTGAATGAAAATGTTTCGCTGAGCTCCCAGGTGTCCGGAAGTTATCAATGGGAGACTCATTCCGATGGAACGACGGTATCAGGTTCTTCCACTGAGCCGGTTTCATTGCGAGCGGCTTTGACTTATCGAATTTCAAAGAAAAGTTATATCGAGCCGTCTGTAACCTTCGGTTTTAATAACGATACGCCGAATTTCATTATTAGTCTTTCCGGTACACGCCGTTTTTAAATCCGGTCATACTTATGAAGGATTTATCTTTTATTTGTGTAGCGGCCTTTGTCGCTTTGTCGTTTTTGGGCTGCACTACACCAACGCACACTTCGAATGTTTCTATGGTGCCGTTAAAAGCAGGAGGAATCAGGACGGAGCATGTTTTTGTTTTTCCTGGAAAGACCTCGCGATCGAACGTGGTCATCCAGAAATTTGATTACTCCTGCGGTTCAGGAGCGTTAGCCACCCTTATGCGGTATTACTTCGGAGATAAGGTGAGCGAGGAGGAGCTTCTTCTCAGTATTCTCGGCCGGATGACCGAAGAGAGTCAAGATAGGGAGAAAAAAGGTCTTTCCCTGCTTGATTTGAAGCGCTGCGCCGAACAAAGGGGTTACCAGGTTGCCGGGGTGAAATTGAAATATGCCAGCTTGCCTAAGTTGAAAGGGCCGGTGTTTATTCATCTGGAACGAGAGGGTTACAAGCATTTCGCCGTGTTAAAAGGAGCGCGGGGGGACCGTATTTACCTGGCGGACCCCAGTCGCGGCAATATCCGGATGTCGATCTATCGGTTTGCCAAGGAATGGTCCGGCATTGCCTTGGTTCTGGGTAAGAGCGGCTTTGGTCTTCCCCAAAAATATCCTCTGGCTTTGGATGATCAGGAACCGATTCAGAACGAATTGCTTGAAGCCAGAAGATCTCTTTATTTAAGATAATGTCAAAAGAATTATTTAGTCAGGACGGAATATAACCTAAGTTTTTTACTTCGTTTTTTCTTCTTGACCTAAGACCCTTTGCCTATTTATAATCTTTTTATCTCAAAACCTTTTTGGACCATTTCTTGAAGCTTAAACCCGGTTGGTTTCCGCGCTGATCCCGCAAAGAAAAGGAAGCTATCCCAAAGTATGAGGAATTGATATAAGTTCGAAGGAGAAAACTATGGATCGACTAACCCGGCTTTTTATTTTTCCTTTTATTTTTATTTCACTGACCTTGGGGGAAGAAACCGGCTTTTCCTCGTCGGTTTGGGCTCAATGTCCGAAAAAGGACCAAATCCAACATGGCATCCAAAAGACCTTTCCCAAATTAAAATTTGAGATCATCCGGATCGATCCCAGTAAGGTCAAAGGTCTCTGTCAGGTACAACTAAAAATAGGCCCTCTGTATCAACTCATTTATGCCGATAACCAGGGTCAGTTCCTATTGACCGGAAATCTTCATGAATTGAACACCGGAAAGAATCTGACCGAGGAAACCATCCAACTATTGAACCGGTTGACTCCGGAGGAACTTCGCCAAATCGGGGCTTTATCGGCCTTCACTTTGGGTCAGGGGAAAAAAGTGATCTATCTGGTCACGGACCCCCAGTGTCCCTTTTGCAAACAAGCAGAATCTCTCATCAAGAAATTAATTCAGCGAGAGGACCTGTCTGTCCGTTTTATATTTTTCCCATTGGACTCCCATAAGGGGTCAAAAGAACAATGTATTTCCATACTGTGTGACAACAAGGGAATAGAAGGGTTTGACAGCGGGTATCGGTCCGACAACCAGTGTGCGGAAGGAAAGAAAAAAGTGAACAATTCAATCTCCTTCCTGCGGAAAAAGGGGATTAATTCAACCCCAACCTTCATTTTTATGGATGGAATTTACTTTTCCGGGGTACCGACCGAAGAGGGGCTGCAGAATAGGTTGGGCCAAGTAAAAACCATGGCAAAATAATTCTCCGGACCAAAGGCAGTTCGTCGTTTTATTGGAATCTGCATTCTTAATATATTTCTGATTGGAGAAAAAACTTGACCAACCTGGACAAAATTATTGGATCCATCAAACCCATTAACCGGTCGTTGGAACCGGACATACGTGCTCACCTGGACCAACTGACCAAGCCTCCAAAAAGCCTGGGACTGTTGGAAGACCTGGCAACCCAGTATTGCCTGATCTCCAACACCTTGACTCCTCTACTGGGCAAGAAAAAGATTTTTACCTTTGCCGGGGATCACGGTGTGGCGGAAGAAGGTGTTTCAAATTATCCCAAAGAGGTGACCCCTCAAATGGTCAGAAATATGTTGGCTGGGGGAGCGGCGGTTAACGTCCTGGCCGGCCATGCCGGGGCGGAAACATGTGTGATCGATATTGGTGTAAACGATCCCTTGGCCGAGGCCCCGGGTCTTCTCCGTCGAAAAATTAAATCCGGCACCGATAACATTGCCTTAGGTCCGGCGATGAGTGTTGAAGAAGCCACTCGGGCGGTAGAGATAGGTTTCGACCTGGCCTGCTCGGCACCGGGGGACGGAGTTACTTTAATCGGGACAGGGGAAATGGGTATTGCCAACACTACCCCTTCTTCGGCCTTGTTTTCCGTCCTTCTCCCTTGCCCGGTGGAAGATATTACCGGGCGCGGAACCGGGATTGATGATGCCGGTTTGGTTAAAAAGATGGATGTCATTAAACGCGCTTTGAGAGTGAATCAGGCCAGGCTGATTGATCCGCTTAACACCCTGGCGGCTCTTGGGGGGTTGGAGATAGCGGGGATCTGCGGTCTTTGTCTGGGTGCGGCATCTGCCGGTATCCCGGTGGTAGTGGATGGTTTTATTTCTTCAGCCGGGGCCTTGGCGGCTTGCAGGCTATGTCCCCCGGTAAAGGATTACCTCTTTTTCAGCCATCTGTCCGAAGAGGCCGGTCACGCCACCTTCTTAAGGATTTTCAAAGTGGCACCCATTCTGGATTTGAAAATGCGGTTGGGGGAGGGGACCGGTGCAGCCCTGGCTATGACCATAATTGAGGCGGCTATAAAAATTTACAACGAGATGGCTACCTTTGCCTCAGCCGGGGTGAGTGAAAATGAAAACCAGGCAACAGGCAATAGGCAATAGGGGATCAATTGATATTTTTTCCTATCCTTCTTGCCTCTTCCCCATAGCCTTTCTCCTTTAGCCTGTTTTTTCTTAAAACCGTAGAGACAGCCCTACATACGGCCCCCCAAGTTTAACTCTGGCGTAGTCGGGATCGTTACGGGCGTCTATATCCACAAGGCGGTATCCGCCGCTGATGGTGAAGTTTTTAATGGGGATGAACTTGACTCCGGCTTCGGCCTCCCATATCGTCCCATATTGACCTGCCGGCAGTCCCGAAAATTCGGCAAAAATATTTAAGAAGGGAACGGGATTTATGTCCAAGGCCAATCCCACGGTAGGAAGCCACGCCGTATAATTCCAAGCATTATCTATACCCAGATCAGGAGCAGCCAGGGAAACATCTCCCTGGACCCCTTTGATTTCCACCAGGGTCCCGAATTTAAATTTTCCCCCCTCCAGATTGATAAACTGATAAGCCCACCCAAAACGCAGATATTGGAGATTAAGGGCGGCTTTCACCGGGTGTTGACCGCGTAAGTCTCCCCGCCGAATTCTACCGTTCTTTTGATATTGGAATCGATGTCATAACTGATAGGAGTATAATCGATGGTTAACCGATGTTTTGGACTGATAAAAATAACAAACCGGCCGGAGGGGAAATTCTTATCGGCTATTCCCAAATCCGATTTCAAGTCAATATCCGTACCTATGCCATCCTGGGTCAATTTGGTTTCGGCAGAAAGATTAGTCATCCAGTAACGCCCTTCAAATTCGACAACCGCATCTTGGGCCAAAACCGGACTCACGGTTAAAAGACAAAGAATCCAACCCCAAACCAAATTTTTCAACATAACCCTTCCCTCCTTGACGGCAAATTATGAGTAGATGACCTCATCCTCTTTTTTCCATAGTGGGCAAACCATACATAAAAAAGTAAAATCACGAGAACCGGTATTGTGAATATATTGTTTCGAATTAGGTAGAATATATACGACCGGGCCGGGGTGTACGGCAGGAATCCTGGTCAATACGAATAACCCCTTCGCCTTCCAAAATATAATAAATCTCTTTTAAAGTTGACAGCCTATGGGCAAGGGTCAGTTGCCCGGGTTTGACCTTGGCCTGGGCCAGACTAAATCCCAACGGAAGCGATACTCCCAGGTGATCAGGGTGTAACAATTCACGAAGGATGTATCATCCCCGGATTAAAAATACTGCCGATTGTTTTGATCCCGGAGAAATATCAAAAGTCACCTCTTCCTTTGTCGGGTTAACTTCTTTCAGCTTGTTATCCTTATCAAATTTTTGAAATTTTGCAAGAAAAACTTGAAATAACACAATAATCTTGTTTACGTATTAATGAGATGGACTAAACTTTTCAGGTTGGAAAATCACTATCGGCAAGGATTTTGGTGAATGACGACCGGAAAAAGTCTCGAAATTTGTGATTGGAATAAAATGTTTGTGAATCATTACACTATGTTTCCCTTCTATTGAGTTTACAGCTTGTAAAAAATATTGGCATATTTGTCAGATTAATCCTAAGACACAAAAAAAAGTTTTAAACATAAAAAATCCAGGAACACTACCAAATTATTTCCCTAAATCATTAGGTTGTGAAGTGCCTGGTGGAAAGGGTTTTACTATTCCCCCCCTTCCATAACTGAATCTTCTGATTGGTATAAAGTTTGCAAATTATTTAGTATAACGCTTAATTGATTTATTGAACCCAAAACCTCAGACAAAAGGTTATTAATATCATATATAGTTTTTATACTTTCAAACTATTTATAATAATTGATTGGTTGACGTCCTAAGCCATTTGTAACTGTTTAAGAGGGGAGGGATTACCAAGGCCTCAAAGTCACACATAAAATTAACTGTTTAATATTATTTCTAAAAATATAAACAAGTAATTTATAACTTTTTGTTTTAACCCATTTAAATAAAAACTAGGAGGTTTGGGTATGGCAGAAATAAAATCAATGATGGAGGAAACAAGACAGTTTCCCCCTTCAAAAGAGTTTGTTGCTCAGGCCTACATCAAAAGCAGAGCAGAATATGAAACGATGTGGAAGGAATCGATCGAGAACCCCGAAAAATTTTGGGGGGGTATAGCTTCTGAGCTGTATTGGTTTAAGAAATGGGACAAGGTGAATGTCGAAGATTTTAAGAATGCCCAATTAGAATGGTTTATAGGCGGCAAGGCGAATATTACTTATAATTGTCTTGATTACCAGGTTGAAAAAGGAAAGGGGGATAAGGTAGCGATTATATTTCAGGCGAACCGGACGATGATGTAAGGAAATTTACCTATAAGGAGCTGTTGAAGGCAGTCTCAAGGTTTTCTAATGTCCTGAAGAAAAAAGGGGTAAAAAAAGGCGACCGGGTGGCTATTTCCTGCCCATGATTGCCGAACTTCCCATCGCCATGATGGCCTGCGCCCGTATCGGGGCAATCCACACCATCGTTTTCGGAGGTTTCTCAGCCGAGGCCTTAAGAGACCGGATTCTCGACGCCGGGGCCAAGGTTCTTATAACAGCCAATGGGTATTGGAGAGCCGGAAGGCAGGTGAGTTCCAAAGCTAACGCTGATGCCGCAATTAATTATTGTGCCAAGCAAGGACACCAGGTAGATACGGTACTTGTGGTGGGACGGCTGGAGAACTTTGAGGTGCCGATGACTGCCGGAAGGGATTTCTGGTGGCAGGATGAAATGAAGGCTGCCGATATCAGCGACAACTGTCCGGCTGAACCGATGGATGCTGAAGACTCCCTATTCATCCTTTATACTTCAGGTTCAACCGGCAAACCAAAAGGTGTTCTCCACACTATCGGCGGTTATATGGTCTATACCTACATTACCTTTAAGTATGTCTTTGATTATAAAGACAAGGATATCTTCTGGTGT
>CAWAKF010000046.1:0-388477 GCA_963782435.1 uncultured delta proteobacterium | reverse complement strand
AATAGTTAATTTTAGAGGCTGCCCTTTTAGTGGATTTGGAGGCCAACCTTTTTTTCTTAACGCCCCCCGGCCTCCTATGCGTCCCCAGGATCAACGAACTCGCAGTGCCCTGGTAAACAATAATTGAGCTCGTCTAAATCTACCGAGACAATTAAACTGGCGGTCATAAAAGCGACCAGAGAACAGCCGATCCATATCCCGGGGGGTTTATGTTCTTGATGGCAGGAATGGTGATCCTCCCATGGGCGGCCGTTTGCATTTGTGGGTTATTTTCTGACTTCCCATTCTATCCTCATGGCCATTTGTCTTTGCCGGGGGACAAACAAAATTGCCATCTCTTCTTCCGACCGATCTCATAAGCAGGCAGCCTGGGTCCCAAGACCGTTAGTAACACGCAATCCTAGCAAAAACTTACATCCATTGTCGTAGCTGGTATCCCTATCGGAGATTGTCAGAAGAGATGAATTCATTACATAAGAGGATTGATATACATCTGGGGCCCGGTCCTAGATTGTCAGGCTGTGGGACCAAATCGGCCACTTAAGTTTGAAAGGGGTAACACCAGGAGATCGTCTATTAATATAGATCCAAGAAGTCAGGATCCCAGCAAGGAAATGGGTGCACAATCTAAAACCACTAAGACTTTTGGTTGAAAGACCCATTCGTCTCCGAATTTGGATGTGTAAAGCCAAAAGAGACCAGACCGGAACTAAACGATCCGGCCAAGGGACATAGACGAGGTAGTCCATTTTGAGATCGTTGATTTTAGGCCTTTTAAATGAGCCTGAATAAAATTTCATAAAATGAAAGAAAAGAAAAAAAGAGACACTGGAATTTAAAGGCTGGTTGGGAAAACTGTCTTGCCTTTTTGTTTCCAGAAACGAAATCGGGTGGGGGCACCGGTATTTTGTAAAAAATGCGGACAAAATGCGAAAAACGACAAAAACAGAATAAAAAAGAAAAGGGACTTAAAGCTTATCTTAGCCATTTAAGTCCCTTTATTTTAAAATATTTTATTGTTGGTGCCCCCGGCGAGACTTGAACTCACGGCCTACAGATTATGAACTGACGTCTATCCTACCGAGCTACGGGGGCATGAAGAAAATATAGTAGGTTTTGGTGAGGAACTTGGGCCATAAAAGAGCTTTGTTTTAGACAGGACCAAACTCGGCCTTCTATTTGATCTAGAATATTAAATGCGTTCAACAAAGCTGGGGCCTAACGATGTGGGGATGCCGATTAAGAAGCCGCATAAGAGGGATGGTCTATACGAAGACACCTAAAAGATTCTATTTGATAGGATATAAAACACTCAGGACCAAAAGGATTTGTCGCAGGTCTTGATCTGATAAAGGCTTTAGGATACGATCTATCCAGGCCTCAATCTCTTTTCTATCTGAAACCTCATGCTCAAACCGGAACAACTCGGGAAGATCTACCCCCAGGGCAGTGGCGATCTTGGCCAAAATACCAAAGGAAGGATTTTGCTGGCCCCGCTCGATCTCTCCCAGGAACTTGTAGTTCATCGTCCTTCCCACCAAGCTCCCGCCGGGTCCACTTCTTTTGTATTCTCAGAGCACGGATACGCCGCCCCAGGAGAACATTTTGATTTTCTTTTGCTTTTGGCATTGGAACGCATAGCTCAGCCTCAACCCCACAATAAACCCATTAAAACCGGCAAAATATCTTGACAGGGTGGCAATATTAGGTTTTATGATGAAAACTACCATCAATGTCGGTTACAGGCCTGGGTAAAAATAATCTTCTGTCAATTTAATCGCCAGAACGGAGGAAAACATATGGCTGATAATATCGATTCAATGGCATACTACGGAATCGTTCCTTGGCATGGGCTTGGGTAAAAATTCCTCTTATTGGTAAATTCTGAGGAAATGATTAAAGCAGCAGGGCTTGATTGGGAAGTCGAAATGAGACCGGCAAGAGGAGCAAAAATTAATAAAGAAAAGAGGAGGCTTCCCGGTATGAATTATTCCGATTACCACGGTCCCAGCCCGCAAAGAAGAGGGAATTCTTTTAGAGGTAATAGTTCAAACAGATATAATCCTCTTCAAAACAAGGACGCCTTTTCTTTCTTCTATCCTGATATCGAAAGAGGGCAACGCCTATTTCGAGACGGCTGGTTCACTTGGGCAAGGCGAGCGCATTTGGGGTATGGCAAAACTACCCGATGTCAATGGAGGTTGCACAGGGGGATGACTGCTTAAAAGTATCTTCTTCTCATCGAATAATCACACGGGGGAAGGATCAGGTTATAGTTAAATTTTCGACGATCCGGGTTGTTTGTCAAAATACTCTCTTGTTCTCTATGGAAGATGGCCAGAAAGCGTGTCGAATTCGCCATTGCAAATATTAGATGACTGAAAAGGCTTAAACAAACTCTCAGTTCTAATGGCCCATAACTATCAAGGTTTATGAATATACCGAAGACCTTTTCAATCAAATTTGTCAAGATTCCATTCAAATGAAAGTGAACAATGCTCAACGAATTTTTGAAGATGTTTTCCCCAAACCGCAAGAGCAAAAGAAACAGAGATAGAAAACCACCGAAATGGGGACCCACATCCATGGAGCTTATTAGAAAGCCATCCCTGGCTTACTATTCCAGGGGATAAGAGGGACTCCTTACGGGCTGCCTACAATGCGAGTAATTCAATTCCTTCGAAGACTATAAAGTCCCAAACCCTGCTGAACGAAGAATAGAGAAGGGCAGCTTGAGAGGATATGGTTTGGTAATTCTGCTGAAATAAAATATAAGGCCTTGCAGGAAGCCCATCAGCTTGCAAAGGCAGCCTGAGTAATTCGCTCTTTAGAAATATAAAGCCCCCAAAATATCCGGAGAAAATGGCCCCTAATGAGAGGCAATTTAAAATAAAGCAATGTAATTTTGGTGAGGTTTTAAGGGGGAGCCGTGATCTTGTCGAAAGACAACAAAAAAATTGGATTAATTTTTCTTGGAGTTTTATCCTTAGTTGTTTTAATTGATGCCTGTTATGCCGAAACCTGGAAAATATTTACCACCAGGAATGATGCTAAATATTCTTATGACAAAGATAGCATACATTATCCACATAAGACAAAAGGGTTGCTTGGCATATAGTATACAGATAAAGATCGAATAAGGTTATGGGTTAGGATTGAAGGGATACCCTTAGATCCAATGACGTTAAAAGAGATAACTTGTTCGCTAAGAACCTGGAAGGACATTGAAAGTCTTGTGAATACTGGAAAAGGGTGGGAGCCTTTTCATGACCCTTTTGATAACATTGATTACAACATTGTTCCTGGGTCACAATGGGATGCCCTATACAGCACTGTTTGTAAGTAATTGGGAGTCTGTCCATCAATCCACCCTTCTGCCCCAGGTGATTGACTCGGCCTGATCTCCGGCGCCGATCTACTTCCAGGAGAATCTCCCAGACCCGTAAGGGATCTTCTAACCAGGTCCGGTCCCCAGGCGGATGTTGAGTTCATTCTGACCACTGCGGAGATCTGCGGAGATCAATCGAAAAAAGAACTCAGGGCAGCCGGCCGCTGCCGAGATACCCAAGCCCAGCTCCTTAATCCCTGATGAGGAAGAGGTATTGTTTGGCTTTGGATTTAAGGTCGGAGAATCAACAAGCCTTTGGGCCAGGTAAAACGATCCAGCCGGAAGGCATAGGGGAAAAAAGCCCGTTATTTTTAGATCGTCGGTCATAGGGCATTTTAGAAGGCCGATAGGGGAAGCATCTGGATTTAAAATTGCCGCTTAAATGCGCGGGCCGGGTCTCTCTTCAACGGTCCTGACCATTACTTCCAGGGCCTGGCCTCTAAGTGAAGGCCGATCACTCTTTTGTGCAATAATTGTGCACCTAACAAAGGAAGAACCCGGAAAAGATAACCTAATACAGATCTCTTCTCCGGATTCTTTTTTCTAAAAAACATAAAGTTATCTACAAAAAGGAAAATATCTTTCCCTTAATGAAATAACTGGCAGTCAAGAGGTCGACGGTTCGATCCCGTTCAGCTCCACCAAGACTATTAGAGGAGTTAACCCATTACGGTTGATTCCTTTTTTAATTTTAGAATACAGGTTCAGTTTTGTTCCATGTTTAGGGACGTGATCTCAAATTTCCCTGGTTTCTTTAAGGATACCTTCCTGATGTGGTTCGTCAAGGCCTTACTGTTGGTTCGAAGAATCGCTCTTTGGTAAGTTCCGCAACAGAAAACCTAATCTTTCCTGAACAATGGAATAAGGGTCACGCTCCCTTCTTTCGATTTGCCGAACGGCTTTTTCCAGGCTTCCGTCCTTTTCCCACTGATCCTTGATCAGACCTGTCAGCTGTTTTTCCAGCAAACCGATGAGCTCTTCCCTGATCCGCACTTCCTGCCAGACCTGTCGATGCATTGAAGACTTTAAAAGATCTAAGATAGAAACTATTAATTCCGGCAGACCCTTATTTTGATTGGCTATCGTCCGAAGGATCGGTGTCCTGGGTTTGTCCTGGTTCGGGTCCATTTCCAGCATCGATTGAATATCCAGGAAAAGCGCATCAGCACCTTCCCGATCGGCCTTGTTGACGACAAAGATATCGGCGATCTCCATGATCCCGGCCTTAAGGGCCTGGACACCGTCCCCCTGCCCCGGAACGCAGACGACCAGCACCAAATCGGCTGCCCGGACCACTTCCACTTCGTCCTGTCCCACCCCGACTGTTTCAATGAGGATAAAGTCTTTGCCGAAGGCATCCAAAATCTTAGCCACATCCCGGGCAGATTGATTCAACCCACCCAAAGCGCCCCTGGTAGCCATGGAACGGATAAAGACCTCATCCAAATTCCACAGATCTTTCATCCGGACCCGATCCCCCAGTAGGGAACCGCCGGAGAAAGGGCTTGATGGATCTACGGCGATGATCCCTACCTTGAAACCCCGTGAAACCAGATCACGGGCCATGCCGTTGGTCAGGGTGCTCTTCCCGCTCCGGGAGACCGGTAATACCGATCAACCGGGCTTGCCCGGTCAAAGGGTAAATCTGTTGCATCGCCTCCATCCAGCCTGGTTCTCTATTTTCAACCCGGCTCACCAGACGGGACAGGGCCCAATGGAACCCTCTCTCATTTTTTCAATAAGTTCGGACCAATCATTTTTCAATTCCACAGGGCTGCCTTCCACATGATGTACTCCTCCTAAAAGTTAAACCTTCGGGCCTCAGATCTTGTTTTGAGATAACTTTACCGGACCGGCAATACGCTCCTTCAAGACATTCATCAGCCCGCCCTTCTCGATGATTTGCAGCATTTCTTCGGTATAACGTTGTCCCTGGAGTTTCTTTGTTTTGAGTAACATTGCAGATCTTTGCCGTTCTGAGATCCAGTTCCAGTTCATCCCCCTCTACAAAGGCGTTATGAATCCCAATGCAGGCGATATTCGGAAAGGCAATGGCAATAGAGTTCCGAAAGTAAATGCGCCCGAATGACTCGGCAATAATCGCCGCAAGACCCAATTCTTTTAAATTGGCCGGGGCATTTTCCCGGCTCGACCCGCATCCCCAGTTACGACCAGCCACGATGATATCCCCAGGTTTTACCTGATCTGAAAACCCGGCTCGATTATGAAGGATAACCTTCTTCCTTTCCTCCCAGGGCAGACCAATAGAGTTCCAGGGGGCCATAACATCTGTGTCCACATCATGATCAAATTTCCAGACCTTGCCTTTAATGATCCAATCCATAAGAACCTTCTTGCTTGTATGTACTATTCAGTGTAATAAAAATAGCCATTTACTAATACTAAACTCTTAAAAAGTCGCCGAAATCAACTTTAAGTCATTCCAGTCCTGCATCGAGTGCGGGATAGACTTCAGCTGGAATCCAGTTTTTTGAATTAGCAAAATATCCTGGACCCCGGCTTTCGCCGGGATGACGGCTTTTTACAACGCCGTCATTAATCCCGACCGTCTTAAATATCAGCATCCTAAGGTTGTTTCAGTCCAATACTTACGTGGATCCGTGATACGGCCTTCAATCGCCGAAGCGGCCACCGTCGCCGGAGATCCGAGGTAGACCTCTGATTCGGGCGATCCCATTCTCCCTTTGAAATTCCTGTTCGTGGAAGAGAGGCAGACCTCCCCGGAACCGATCAGTCCCATATGGCCTCCCGGGCATGGCCCGCAACCGGTGGGCGTAATATGGGGCCGGCTTCAAGAAGAATCCGGATAATACCGGCCTTGTCAGCCTCGATAAGTACCTTGCGAGAAGCCGGGGTTACCAGCAGTCTGACCCTGGGGTGCACCTGATGACCTTTTAAAATTTTAGCCGCTACATCCAGATCCTCCATCCGGCCATTGGTGCATGAACCGAGAAAGGCCTGATCGATCAGGACATCCCCTATCTCTGAGATGGGTCTGGCGTTTCCGGGGTTGTGCGGAGCGGAGACCTGGGGTTCCACCTCGGAGATATCTATCAAATATTTCTCTTCGTAAGAGGCATCGGAGTCAGGGCCGAAGACTGAAACCGGTTGGCGGGCCCGACCTTGCAGATAGTCGATCGTCCTCTGATCTGCCTCAAAAAAGGCAAACTTGGCCCCAAGTTCCACCCCCATGTTGGACAGGGTCATCCTGCCGGAGATACTCATTCGATTCGCAATGGGACCGCTAAACTCGATAGCCCGGTATTGGGCAACCTCAGTCCCGAATCGCCCGGCCAAATAAAGCACCAGATCCTTGGACATTAAGGCCGGTCCCGGGGTCCCTGTGAACTCGAAGCGGATCGTGGGAGGGACCCGCATCCATAATTCACCCGTAGCCAACACATAATTCATTTCAGTAATTCCGATCCCGGCACTGGCCGCACCAAAGGCACCGTAAGTGGTCGTGTGGGAGTCCGTACCCAGAATCAACTGGCCTGGAATGACGAATCCTTCTTCGCACATAACTTGATGACAGATTCCTGCAAAGCCAAGATAATGGCGAATTTTGAATTCTTCGACCATTTGCCGGATAATAATTTGCCCCTGGGCCATTCTTTCGGTGGGGGCCGGGAAATAATGATCCACTATAACGACAACCCGGTCCGGGTCAAAGAGCTTCTTGACTCCCATTCCCTTCAGGGTCAACCCATTCACGGCAAAGGCGTCGTGGCACATCATCCTGTCAATGACGGCGGTCACATATTGGCCGGCTTGAACCTCATTCTGCCCTGAAGCCCGGGCCAGGACTTTCTCGGCCATTGTCATTCCCATTAAGTGCACTCCCTTATTTTGATAGATTCTTAGCAATCAAGTCTGAGAATTTATCTCCAACTTATTTAAAATGCACAATCATCCATCTCTGGAGGGATGATCCTGGTTACTGGATCATTTCAACAAATGCGACCATCCCCTATTCTTTGAGAATCGGAACTAAGAAATCAAATTTCAAATACCCTTGGTTAATCTTTTATCATGGATCCCCGTAATTACGGTTGATAACCTACAGTCTCCTCGTATTTTCGTTGGACTTCCTCCCCAGGTAGAAACATTTCTTCATATTTCCTGATTTCTGGAAATCCAATAAATTGATGAAAATTGCGAATCGGATGGTCCTTCAGTCCCATCCCGAATTCCATTAAAAAATCCGTGCCGCCTGATTGAAGTCCATGCATGAAATCCCACATGGCCTTGGCCGCAGAAACAAAGGCACCACCTGCAATCTCGACCATAGCGACGCCCATGGTCTTGAGGTCCGACATAGACAGCATAGGAGAAACACCGGTCATATTGTATAAAAGCGGGGCCTGGATTTCTTTGACGCTGCGTTCCAGATCTTCCACACTGGTCGGGCCATCCGGAAAGATCACATCCGCTCCGGCATCCCGATAGGCCTTGCCTCGCCGGATCACTTCTTCCATCCCTCCCCCTAAGGCTCCCCTGGCATCCGTGCGTGCAATCAAGACAAAATCAGGGTCCAATCGGCGGCGTACCTGATCGACCGCCTTATATTTCCCGACGGCTTCTTCAATGGAGATTAATTGTTTCCCGGCCACGTGGCCGCAGCGTTTCGGGGCGACCTGATCCTCAAGGTGGATGCCGGCGACACCCGCTTTGATAAATTCCTCCGCAGTGCGCATGGCATTTATGGCATTCCCATATCCGGTGTCTGCATCACTGAAAACCGGGATATCCACCGCCCCGGCGATATTACGGGCAACACCCACCACTTCAGACATGGTCGTCAGCCCCACATCGGGTTTCCCTATCAGTGAAGCCGAGACCCCATACCCGCTGATCGCCATTAGCTTGAAACCCGCCTCTTCAATGATTTTGGCGGAAAGAGCGTCATAAGCTGCGGGGGCGAGGAGCAGTTCTTTGTTGGCCAATAATTCTCGGAGTCTACGACTTTGCTTCATATGGCGTCCCTTCTTAAATTATATTATCTTCTCCTGCTGTAACCGGTCTATCTCTTCCTTTGAATAACCCAAAAGCTGAGCTAACAGCTCTTCCGTATGCTCCCCCATAATAGGAGGATACGAGTATCTGGGCCTCAATTCGGGTGGTGTTCCTGACATCTTGATGGGATTCCCGGTTTGTCTGATCTGTTTACTTTCAGCCCGTTCAATAGTAGCCACCATATTGGTTGCTGCTACCTGGGGATCGGCCAGGGCCTTGTCCAAGGTGTTCACCGGCCCGCAGGGCACATCGGCCTCGATGAGCAGCCTCAGCCACTCCTCGTTCCCTTTGGTGAGAAAAACTTCCTGAAGCACTGAATTCCGCTTCTTTTTATTTTCAAGAGTGGATGGTCCGGTAAAGAGGGCCTCCTTAAGCAGTTCTTCCCGGCCCATGGCCTTAAACAAACGGGGGTATTTGTCTCCCACGGCGGCGATGGCGATATAACCGTCAGCAGTCTGGAAGGCCTGGTAAACCGGGAGGACGCGGTGCCCCGAGCCCACTGGTCCCGGCACTTCACCGGAAGCGAAATAAATGCTGGCCTCATAAGCGAGCATGGCCAAGGTGGCCTCAAAAAGAGAGGTCTCCACTTTTTGCCCCACTCCGGTGCGCTCCCGGGCATAAAGGGCAGCCAGGATACCATGGGCGGCAAACATGCCCGCGCCCAGATCACTGACGGCGATTCCCGCCCTCACCGGCGGCCTGCCTTCCTCTCCGGTAATACTCATGGACCCGGTCATGGCCTGGATGATCACATCATAGGCCGGACGGTCCCGATAGGGGCCGCTTGAGCCAAACCCGCTGATCGAGCAACAGATAATCCGAGGGTTGATTTTCTTGAGAGTTTCATAGTCCATCTTGAGCCTCTCCAGGACGCCGGGTCTGAAATTGTCAAAGACGACGTCGGATATCTTTACCAGATCATAGAAGATGGCTCTCCCCTTCTCTGTTCGGGTGTCCAGGGTAATGCTTTTCTTACTGCGGTTGATGCTCATATTGTAGGCATCCTGTCCCCTATAGGCCGTCGGTCCGGTGAACCCTCTATCGGCGGCCACGGCCTCGATTTTGATAATCTCCGCCCCCAGATCTCCCAAAATCATGGCACCAAAGGGGCCGGCTAATGCACGGGTTAAATCAAGAACTCTTACATTGGCTAATGCAGTTTCCATTCACGCATTTCCTTTCTATCTTCCCATTTTTTCGCCAGACAAAAATATTTGAAATTTCATATTGGTTAAGAAGTTTTTATACCCTGGACTAACTGATAAACCCACGAAAGCGCTCTATGAGGCCCCTTATATTCTCTTCCCCCTCAAGGACGAGACAAGCCTTCATCACTTCTTCGGCCTCCTTCCGGCCCAGAACAGGTACGCATAAATCCATAAATTTGGTTTGCACCTTTTTTCTTTTTGTTTCCAGTGCAGGGATTTCATTCAGGATATCATTAAAGCCCTCAAGCCTTTTACCGGAAAAAGTCTCCACCTCAACCTTGGCCGCCAAGCCCAGGATGCTCGAATCCGGCACAGCTACGATGGATATCTTTTCCATCAACGATTTTACGGCAGGGTCATTAACCTTTTCATCGGTGAAGGCCTGCATCCCTGTATCTCCTCTTAACAGGGCATTAGCTACACAATAATAAATACTGAATTTCCCCTCCAAACCGGTTTGGGGCGTCTTTTTCCCGGCAATGGCTAAGGCCGTCCGGGTGGTGTGTATGGTGATGGATTTTACATCGGAAGGGGTTAGATTGTCATTCTGGACCATTTGCAACACCACCTCAATTGCCGAATGAGTACCATGACAAGAAGCATGGTATTTCTGAGCCAGTTTACCTGTATCCCAGGTTTTACCCATTGAATCGACAGCCTTTTGATTTATCCGGCCTTTTAAAAGTTGAAAAAAGCCATCCGGCCCTTCCAAAATATCCTCCGCACAGGTAAAAAGATCTCCGGCCAACAAAGCCGATTCCAATCCGACTTGAGAGGCCTTACCGGCATGATAAGGTTTGCCCATAGTTCCGAAAACCCGCTTTAATCCGGCGGCCTGGGTCCCGGCGATGCCCAAGGCATACACAGTTTCTTGTTCATTCAACCCCAAGAGGCGGGCGCATCCGGCGGCCGAAGCCAGACGACCGATAGTGGAGGTTCCATGCCATCCGGCTCTATAATGTTCTGCTCCGGCACAGGACCCGATAACCGCCCCGGCCTTTAGGCCGATAATGTAGGCTGCCAGGAAATCTCGCCCCCTTTTTTCCTTCCATTCGGATAGCGCCAAGAGACCGGGAAACAAGGTCACCGTAGGATGTCCTTGAAATTGGGCCATGGTATCGTCATAATCCAGGGCATGAGACATGGCCCCGTTAATTAAGGCCGCATGACTGACGTTGGTTTTTTGTCCATGACCTAAAATAGTGGCCTGAGTATTGCCGCCCATGAGTGCGTCATAGCGGATTAGCTTCGTAACCAGCGGTTCATCTTTGCCGGCCAAAAGCACAGACAACCAATCCATAAAAGCAATTTGAGCCTGTTCATATTCCTCCGGGGGAATAGAGGCCTGCTCAACTTGGGTGATAAACCGGGCAATGGTCCGGGTCAATCCTGAAGTTGTTTCCATCTTTTACTCCTAAAAATAAATGGTCAAAGGTCCAAGGTTAACGGTTCAAGAAAAAAAACAACTTCTCAAACCTCCTGCCCCTGCGTACCTGCAGGCGCAGGCCTCGTACTTATTATCTCCCCTTGAATTCCGGTTTTCGTTTTTGCAAAAAGGCCTTCTGGGCTTCTTTGAGATCTTCACTGTTGAAGGCCTGGGCGATAATTCTATTCGCCTCCCGACGGTCTTCATCTGACAGGGTGATCGACTGAGACAACAAGTTCAAGACGCGCTTCGTTCCTTTGACCGATAAAGGGGCATTGCCGGCTATTTCTTCAGCCATCTCATGGGCGAAGGACTCCACTTCCGATCGGGGCAGGAGATAATCCACCAGTCCCATCTCCTTGGCCCTTTGGGCCGGATAAAAACGACCGGTAAAAAATATTTCTCTGGTATTGGAAATTCCAACAACTTGAATAAAACGTATCAGGCCGGAAAGCTGGTATACTAAACCTAATTTGGCCGGGGGCATGCCCATCCGGATATCGTCGGCGCCAATCCGCAAATCGCAGCAGACGGCTAATTCACAGCCTGCACCATAGGCGTAGCCATTTAACAGGGCAATAACAGGATAGGGAAAATGGATAATACTGTTCAAGGCCAGTTCCAAAGGATTTTGATCCCATAATTTTTCCTGGGTTTTTGGAGGGACCTCGGTGGGGATGGCGGCGATATCGTAACCTGATGAAAAGGCCTTATCCCCGACACCGCGAAGAACCACGGCCCGAATTTCATCCTCCTGGGCGAAATTCTCAAGGGTCTGATGAATCTTGATCAGCAGATCCGGAGAAAGGGAATTACGTTTTTCAGGACGATTGAAGATCAAGGTGCCCACCCGGTCCTTTTTTTCAACCAATAAAATATCTGTGCTCATTATTCTGCCTCCTTAATTTCGTTAAGCGTTCGGCGTCCGGCGAAAAGTCATCTTATGATGGGATTCAAAAAGGCTTTCAAGTAGGGTGTAGGGGGAAGGGTGAAAAACAAGATTTTTACACCCTTCCCCCTGTACCCTATACCCTTCCCAACTCACCCGTTGTTCTGAACATATTTCTTAATGGCCTCCACCACCTGATTAACACTGGTCCCGGAAGTAAAGATCTCCTTCACCCCGATTTCTTTTAAGGCCGGGATATCTTCATCGGGGATCACTCCCCCCACCAACAAGAGTACATCATCCGCGCCCTGGGCCTTAAGGCCTTCGGCCACGCGGCGGGTCAGGGACAGGTGTGCCCCGGAAAGAATGGAGAGCCCCACCACATCCACATCCTCCTGTATCGCCGCCCGGACAATGGAATCGGTGGTCTGCCGAAGCCCGGAATAGATCACTTCAAAACCGGCGTCACGCAGAGAATAGGCGATCACCTTGGCCCCCCTGTCATGGCCGTCCAATCCGGGCTTGGCCACCAGGACTCTAACTTTTTTTTCGGTCATAGTCGTTCTCCTTCAATCAAAAATAGGGTCACACTCCAAAAGCTGCACCGGGATACCGGTAACCCGTTCAATATCTTTATATACCCGTCCGGTTAAATCCCTTCCCCATCCGCTTAAGTGAAAGGGAGAGGAGGGGATGACGATCAGGTCTAAAGATCCGCGGTCCTCCAGTAAAAAGTCTTTTACCGCTTCAATAAAATCTTCAACCACTAACAAATCACCCATAAAGATATTTCCACCCAGGCACCGATTGGGAGGAACCCGCAGGTGAAGCTTTATATCGTTCGGGAAAAAGGATTCTTTGATCCTTTTTTCCAAAGTGGGTTGTACCAGAGTGGAGGTTAAAATAAGAACCTCCCGGGCCTGTGTTTTTATTATCAAGTTTCTTATTTCCTCGGTCCAATCCAAAGGGATACCGGACGAGGGGAAAACACATCCGGCATAAGGGGCTATGGCTGGATCAAACGGATAAGTAAAATTCTTTAATTCCAGGGACAGATCGGTCGGCCCATTTAATCGGGCAACCATCACTGAGACCCTTTCCAAGTTACTTCCCTGGACCAATCCCAGAAGGGAAAGGGCTTGGGTCCGAGTTTTGATCGGCAGGCCGTTAATAGCCGTCAATCGATCGCCCATTTTCAGGCCGGCTTCGGCTGCCGGGGAATTCTTGATTACACCGATCAGCCGGGGGGCATCGACAGCCTCCGGGTCTAAGTACTCTTCAAACAGGCCGGGACGAAGGATTAAGGGACAATCGGTTACCTGGCGAAGGCGCAGAATTTCATCCTTCACCTGATTCCATACCTCTTCCCGATCGAAAAGGGTCTCTTTGGAAAACCGGTTTGAGTATCCCGGCAAACTGATCTGAATAAAGGCCGGGTTAAATTGGGCTGAAAAAGCAACGGTCCGGGTCAGATCCTTCACCATTTCCCCTATGGAAGGAAAAGGCCAGGGGACGATGACCACCGAATATGAAATTCCGGCCGATTGAAGTTTGGCCGGGGCGCCTATGGCCGTTTCCGGGCAAGGATCTCCCATCAGCCATCGTCGCCGGATGGAAGAACTGCTGTTCAAAGAGATATCCACAAACAAAGGCTTGAATTGGGATAGGGCTTGAATGATCTCCGGGGTCAGTTGCGCACCGTTGGTAGGAATACGTAAGACCTCGGTGGTTTTTTTACGAAGGAAGGCCAGGATTTCCAAAATATGGGGATGGGTCAGCATTTCACAGGGACTGCCCATATCCGGGAAAAATCCTAATTTGGATCCGGGCACATAATAAACGATACGGGTCATAATTTCCCGGAATTCTTCTTCGGTTTTGCGGTTCACTGGTCGAAAGGTCGGAGGGCTGCCGAGGTTATAACAAAAACGACATCGAAGATTACAGTGGGTGGCGGCTTGGGCCAGGATGTCGGCGGCCCCACCGCCAGGCCTCAGCCATTGGGCCGGTTTTTTTAAATGAAACCCGTCTATCTGAACTCGTTCATTTTTATATTCGAATTCAATTTGGGACAGGAGAGATTGTAATAACTTCTGGATGTAGGTCAGACGCGGCTCATACAGGTCCAGACGATTACCGGACCGGTCGAAATCCTGTGTTTCATCAGCAAAAAGAGGATGGATCAGATCGGGTTCCCCAAGGGAACGGTAGCCATCAATGCGGACCTCTTCTCTTTTCCAGGTTGGAGATATAAGATCCAGGAGGAGTCGCAGGTGTCTGCCCGGTAAATCACTCAGGTTCCAATAATGCGAATCCGAACTCTTATCGATAAGGTATCGAAAAAGAAATTCGTTGTTTTTGCTAAGCGTCTTGCCTCCGTCCAAGTCCTTCATGAAATCCTCAAAATATGGACGGGGGATCATATTCACCGAAAACACCTCTGAATACGTCACAAACCTCTTGTAACGTTACATAGGCTTTAGCGCACCGGATCAAATGAGGCACCAGGTTGACTTCCGGCTGCTCGGCCTGTTGCTTTAATTCATTTAAGAGTTGTTGTACTTCCTGGTCGTCCCTGTTCTTCTTGACCTCCTTCAGACTGGCGATCTGCCTTTCTTCTGCCCGGGCACGCCGATCGGGATCATAGGGATGGGGGACCAGCCGTGTGGTCTGAACCTCGAGCTCATGTTCTCCGGTAAAACAATTCACCCCTACGATCTGGACGTCTCCATTGGCAATTTTTTTCTGATGGTCATAGGCACTTCGAGTCACCTCCCGCTGGACATAGCCTTGTTCAATAGCGGCGACCATCCCCCCCAATTTATCCAATTTTTCCAGTTCAGCCCAGGCCTCTTTCTCGATCTCATCCGTCATGGCTTCCATACAATAAGATCCGGCAAAAGGATCAGCCACCTCCAGCAATTTGGCTTCACAGGAAAGGATGCGGCTGACATCTTGGGATAATTGTGAAGCCTCCCGGCTCCAGCCCAATCCGAGGGGTTCGTCATAAGGCGGAAAGGCCGATGGCGGCCCCCCGGACAAGGCCCCGGCCACGGCCCCAAGAACAGCCCGGGTCAGGTTGTTCAGAGGACGTTGTTTGGTGGTACTGGATGGACCGATATGGGCGGCCATCTGTTGTCTGAGAAGCATACTGCGTGGATTTTTGGCCCCGAAACGTTCTTTAAGAATCCGGGCGTACATTCGTCGGGCAGCCCGTTGAAAGGCTATTTCCTGTAAGAACTCCATACTGCCGCCCATGGCATTGAACGTGAAACGGGGGGCAAAGGCATCGATTTCCAAATCGGCATCGATCCCTTCCTGTAAATAGGCACAGGCAATGGCCATGCTATAGGCCAGATCCTGCACTCGGTTGGCACCGGCCTCCCGGATGTGATAGCCCCCCATACTGGTGATGTTCATTCTCGGCATATACCGGTTGATAAAAACCAGAGTGTCCCGAAAAAGACGCATAGCCGGTTTGGGGGGAAAATATAAGCGCCCCGGGCGATATATTCCTTTAAAATATCATTCTGGGGAGTGGCCTGCAATTGGTCCAGAGGAATGGCCCTCTTCTCAGCCAAAGCCGCATACATGGCAATCAAATAGATAGCCGGGGCATTAATGGTAAAATTTGAAGCAATGCGGTCCAGGTTCAGGTCCCCTTGATAGGGTTCATAAATCACCTCCAGGTCTCGCAGCGTATCGATGGACACGCCTACCTTGCCTACTTCCCCGGCCATCAGGGGATTGTCCGAGTCATAGCCGCATTGCGTCACCAGGTCCATTGCTAAATTGGGACCTTGGCGAACTCCCCTGGCAATATTTTGTTTATAATAATCCCGGGTGTCTTCCGGTGTCCCATATCCTGAATAACCGGAGGCGCGCGTCAAACCTGATCCGGCCTTCCTTTTTGCCGCCATTTTGGATGTACCGGCCCTCGGATCAAAGGGGTAGATGCTGGCGGTAAAAGGATACTCACCCGGAAATCCCACCTGGGTCAGGAAATCAAAATCCATCGTATCCAGCGGTGTATAAAAACGACTGGGGGCTTCTTTCAGATAAGGAAAACGTTCCATGGCTTTTTTAACGGTCCGGTCTTCCCATGCTTTCCTTTTTTGTCGTATTTTCTCAAATTGGTCACTCATCGGGTCCCTCCTGTTTATTTTGCTGCCATGGTTCAAAATGTCTTAAATTCATTTCTACTTCTTTTTCTTCAGCCTTTTATCGTTTCGGGTTACGGGTAAACGGGTATAATGAAAGAAAACCTGATCTTTTCCCTGATAACTCGTAACGCGGAACTCGTAACTCGCAACAAATAATGTAAAAAATCTCAGACAACCTTTGGTGGTTAATAAATAATGATTAAGAATTATCACGGATTAATTCCGCTATGCCCTTATAGGCATCGCCCGGGAAAAAAGTAACCGCCATCTCGAGTGCCCGACCTGTTTTTGAAAAATAAATCCGTTTGATTACCAGCAGGGGATGCCCTTTTTTGACCTTCAGGACTGCGGCTAAATTTTTATCAGCTACGGAGGCGGAGGTGACCTGCCGACTTCTCCTTACCGTTTCCAAAGCCTCCTTTTCGACCCGATTAATAAATAGGGGGTGATCCGATTCTGTTAACTCGATTTTTTTCCCTATCTCTTCCGGGACATAGGCCTGGAAAAAGGCCATACGTTTATTTTCAAGCTGCCGAACCCCTTCGAAGAGATATAGCTTTACTTCCGGAGCCAGCTTCATATCTTTTATTAGTTCGGGAGAAGGGCTGATCAATTTTTTAGACTGAAGATCTAGAATGGTTTGAGCCCCCAGATGAAAAAGATCATCCACCGTTCCATAGAGCCTGAACTGGAAATTGTTGTCGTTACGAAAAGAAACGAAGGTGCCCCGCCCCTGTTCCCGACGAATCAGGTTGTCGCTTTCGAGGGACAAAAGGGCCTGTCTGACAGTAATGCGACTGACCCCGAATTCATGACATAATTCTTTTTCAGTAGGAAAGGCCTGATCGGACTTGATTTTGCCGGCAAGGATCCGTTTTCGGAGAACCTTTTCCAGTTGATGATAAAGAGGGACGGGAATTTTCTTTAACTTCATTATAGACGCCTTCTTTTGTTTAAGGAAGGTTATAATGTCATAACAAATATGTCAAACGTTTTTAAGTTTTTTTAGATAAATTTTTAATGGATCCTCAATGAAAAAACTGGTTGCCTGCCCTTTCCCTCATCTCCCCTTCTCCCCTTTGATTGATGGCCCGTCCTTGATAGGCGGTCAGTCATTCAACATCAACAAAGTTTTGTCGATCTGTTTGATGATATTGCGAGGAGTCCTCTTAGACGTCGCCCCGGCAAAAGCCGGGGTCCAGAAGAGAATTAAATTCCTGGATTCCGGGTCAAGCCCGGAATGACGAAAAGGGGGTTTTGACTCATTATTCGAAGGCAATTCCTCCATCGAGGGCACTCTCTTCAGGTAAACTTCTGGATGAGGCATTGATTCTTACTCCTAAATCCGAAAATTTTTCTCCCAACTTCAAATAGGTTTGGTTAAGCTTTCAATATTCCCTTTTATTTGTCTTCTTTTTATGATAGTTCCATAAATAGGATTCCCAACGAACAACGAGAAGAAAATGTCGAATCCCTGGCCCCTCCTTTAAAGCTATAGCCCATATGGCCGACCAAACCAAAAAGTCCCTCTTATTTTTTTTCCTTTTTTTTCTATTTTTACTGGCTGCTTGTGCCAAAACACGAGTGACTTTTAAACCCCGACCGGCACCCTTTCCCCTGGGTATCCCTGCCCCGGAATTCGCCATGATGCGTGTAGAGGTTAACGGTCAAAGGGTATCCCCTTTAGTCCCTACTCTCTTTTTGCTTCCGGAGGATCCTCTGGTCATTCAAATTCAAGGTAATAATCAACAAGCGACCGGTGATCAGGACAGATCCTGGTCTGTTAAGCTTAATAGCCGTTTTCTGGCCTCTGATGGGAATAACCGATTCTCCGGAACCGTTCCCGAAGAACCCGGTTTTTACCCCCTGGAAATTGAAAGCCGGCAGAAATTGAATCGGGCTTTTATTTCCCAGAATATAAGCCAGGGCCAAAAAACGGAAAAAATCAGGGAAACCCTCCAGATCATTGTCCTTCACCCTTTTTCAAGGTTAAAAGACGGGGTTATTGAACGATTCCCAATAGGCATCTATCCAGATCCGGACGAGGCCCCTGAGCAGGTTATCCCCAAAGCAGCCAGGTCCAATTATCTCCCCCCTAAAGGGTTTATAGAAGTCACCGATTCAAACCAGAAAATGCTCGTTTCTCAACATTATTGTTTAAAGGATTTTATCAGCCATCTCAATACCCCTTTCCCTCAATTTATTGCTCTTTCCCCTGCCCTATTGCTTAAATTGGAGTGGTTGACCCTATACTTGGAGCAATATTCCCAAAACCCCAAGGCCCGACTGACCATTCTCAGCGGTTTCCGAACCCCGAAGTACAATCAAATGGTTTCCGGGGCCCGATTGGAGCCGGCATATCTACGGCGATGCCGCTGATATTATTGTGGACCTTTCGCCTCAAGACGGCCGGATGGATGACCTGAATCAAGATGGCCGCATAAACCGGGAAGACATCCTGGTCCTGGTTAAATTCATTGAAGAAATAGAAACAATAACCGGATTACGGGGAGGAATGGGAATATTTGACCGGGGGAATAACGGTCCCTCGATTCATATAGACACCCGGGGGTTTACGGCCCGATGGTAACTTAGCCAACGATTTGAAGTTCAATTAGCTAATAGTTTATTGACATACGGCCCATGATTTTGTATTCTTAATTAATTCATTACCTTCCCGGTTAATGAATATGGGTACTCAGTCAAGAGACTCTCGATAGAATAGACCTAACTTTACCGGACCTCTTTACCTGGAAGGAGTACTGCAAAATGCCGATTCAAATCCTGGGAACAGGAAGCTATGTACCGCCCCGAGTTCTTCACAACCGCGATCTGGAAAAAGTCCTGGACACCACCGATGATTGGATTTCCCAAAGAACCGGTATTCATGAAAGACGTATGGCGGAACCGGAAATAGCCGCATCCGATCTGGCCCTGGAGGCTTCCCGCTCAGCCTTGGAAATGGCCGGAAAAAAACCAGAAGAAATCCAGCTCATCATCATGGCCACCATAACCCCGGATACCCATTGTCCGGCCGGCGCCAACTGGCTTCAAGCCAAATTAACGGCCCCTCAGGCAGTTACTTTTGATATAACCGCGGCCTGCTCGGGTTTTATCTTTGCCCTCAATGTAGCTGAACAATATATTAAGGCCGGGACTGTTCAAAACGTCCTGGTCGTGGCCTCAGAAATAATGACCCGGACCTTAAACTGGAAAGATCGGTCCACGGCCATCCTTTGGGGAGACGGGGCCGGGGCTGTTTTCCTGACCGGAAATAAAGAGGGCTCCCAAATCCTTTCCACCCACATTCATACCGATGGGGCCAATGGAACCAATCTATTGATGCCCGGAGGGGGTTCGAAAACGACCCCCATCTCTCATGAGAGTGTAAACAAAGATCTTCATACCCTCAAAATGATCGAGGCCAGTGCTTCAGTGCGGGTGGCGGTTAAACATTTCGCCGATGCCTGCCATGAGGCAGTAGAGACCAATGGATTTTCCATCAAGGATGTGGATTGGGTTATCCCCCATCAGGCCAACCTTCGAATGATTCAGGCTTTGGCCAAACGCCTGGACCTGCCCATGGAAA
Source organism: uncultured delta proteobacterium (assembly GCA_963782435.1). Classification (GTDB taxonomy): domain Bacteria; phylum Desulfobacterota; class RBG-13-43-22; order RBG-13-43-22; family RBG-13-43-22; genus RBG-13-43-22. Next base: position 368,777 of record CAWAKF010000046.1, on the reverse strand, counting down.
AATTCTTCATGACCATCCAAAAATACGGCAACATCTCTTCGGCTTCCGTCGCCATTGCTTTGGATGAGGCGGTGCGCAGCAAGGCCGTCCAAAAAGGACACCTGGTTTTATTGACGGCCTTCGGCGGGGGTCTGACCTGGGGTAGTGCTCTGATAAGATGGTGAGATAAAAATGTGATGGGCGACGAGAAAAAAATGCAAAGCAACTTTTTTTTGCCACAGACAACTGCAGGACAGGAGTAAGACGACTTGTCTTCCTCCTACCTCAGGCCCTACGGGCAAATATTTTTCCTCTCGCCTGTTCCCTCCGGTCGCTCGATCCCTCAGAGTTCTCAGAGAGGGACTTTCTTTTTCAGGCAATTTACCCAATCCCGCTACCCTGCGGGACTATGTTCGCTGAAAGGCACTGGCTGGTTATTGATTGCCGGCTGATTGCCGGCCCCTCACCGGCAATCAATAAAATTAAGTTGTCTCTGCGACTCTGAGAGCTCTGTGGGAGATATGCCTTTGTCCGGATTTTGTCCGTGTGGGTATGTGGCAACAAAGTATTTGATAAATAGCTAACGTGTTACCAATTAATTAACTGCAGGAGGTGCGAAAGCATGAACAAAAATAAAGAAAAAGTAAAAATCACATCCCAAAAATCCCCCAAACCCGCGAGAAATAAAAAATATGTCTATTTCTTCGGAAAAGGTAAAGCCGATGGGAATGCCGACATGAAAAACCTGCTGGGCGGTAAGGGGGCCAATCTGGCTGAGATGACCAACCTGGGCGTTACCGTTCCGGCCGGATTCACCATCACCACCGAAGTCTGCACCTATTATTACCAGAACAAACAAACTTATCCAAAGGAAATGAACAAACAGATGGAGACCGCCCTGGCCAGGGTCGAAACTATCATGGGTCGAAAATTCGGAGACCCCACAGACCCCCTTCTTTTATCCGTCCGCTCCGGGGCCAGAAAATCCATGCCGGGTATGATGGAAACCGTTTTAAATATCGGACTTACGACCAAGACCATCCCCGGGCTGATCAAGCGGACTAATAACGAGCGGTTTGTCTATGATGCTTATCGCCGCCTGTTGATGATGTATGCCGACGTAGTCATGGAAAAAGCCGCCGGCCTCGAACCGGCTGACGAAGAAGGCATCCGGCATAAGCTGGAACAGGCCATGGACCTGGTGAAAGAAAAACATGGTTACCGTCAGGATACGGACCTGACCGCAAACGACCTTAAAACATTATGTGAAAATTTCAAAACAATCATCAAAGACACCCTTAAAAAAGAATTTCCCGATGACCCTCAAAAACAATTGATGGGAGGGATCGGAGCGGTTTTTTATTCCTGGATGGGCAAACGGGCGGTTTCTTACCGAAAGATTGAAGGGATTCCTGAGGATTGGGGCACGGCAGTCAATGTCCAGGCCATGGTCTTTGGCAACACCGGAGACACCTCGGCAACAGGCGTGGCCTTTACCCGGAATCCGGCCACCGGTGAAAATGTATTTTATGGCGAATGGCTGCCCAATGCCCAGGGCGAGGATGTGGTCGCCGGTATTCGCACCCCCAACCCGGTCAACAAGGCGGGGAAGACCTCGGATACCCGGCATCTTACTTCCTTGGAAGAAATGATGCCCGATCTGTACCGGCAGTTATTCAAAATTGAGCAAAAGTTGGAAAAACATTATACCGATATGCAGGATATCGAGTTCACTATCGAAGACGGCAAGCTCTGGATGCTGCAAACCCGTACTGGAAAACGAAACGGACAGGCGGCCATCCGGATGGCCGTGGAAATGGCCGAGTCCCGGTTGATCACCAAGGAAACAGCCTTGCTCCGAGTCAACCCCGATCAAATTGATGAACTCCTGCACCCCAGCGTGGATCCGGAAGCCGGGAAAAAGGCCATGGAATTAGTCAAGGGGCTGCCGGCCGGTCCGGGTGGCGCCGTTGGGCAGATCGTCTTTACCGCCGATGATGCCGAAACCTGGGGCAAACAAGGGAAAATGGTGATCCTGGTCCGGAACGAAACCTCTCCCGAAGACGTCCATGGGATGCATGCCGCCCAGGCCGTCCTGACCGCAAAAGGGGGTATGACCAGTCATGCGGCCCTGGTGGCCCGGGGCTGGGGAAAATGCTGTGTGGTGGGGGCCAATGCCCTGGATATCGATGCCCATAATAAAATAATTCGGGTCAATGGCCGGGAGCTTCAGGAAGGGGACTGGATCACCATGGACGGCACCCGGGGCCGGGTCTTTGAAGGCCAGCTTAAATTATTACCGGCCGATCCGGCCAATAATCCCTGGTATCTGAAAATGATGAAGTGGGCCGACCAAAGCCGGAGATTAAAAATCAGGACCAATGCCGACCGGCCCGAAGACGCAAAAACAGCCCGAACCTTCGGGGCCGAAGGCATCGGTCTTACTCGTACTGAGCATATGTTTTTCGATGCCGAGCGAATCCGTTCGGTACGGGAGATGATCCTTTCCAACACCCTGGAAGGCCGCCAAAAGGCCTTGGCCAGACTCCTGCCGGTACAAAAAAAGGATTTTCTCGGTATCTTTCAGGCCATGGAAGGGCTTCCGGTGACTATTCGCCTTTTAGACCCGCCCTTACATGAATTTTTGCCCAAAACCAACGAGGAACTCCAGGAACTATCCCGGGAAATGAATATCCCCTTTACCCAACTGAAAGCCAAAAACGAATCCCTCCACGAATTCAATCCCATGCTGGGTCACCGGGGCTGCCGATTGGGTATCACTTTTCCGGAGATTTATGAAATGCAGGTCCAGGCCATCATGGAGGCCGCCTGTGAATTAACCCGGAAAAAGATCAAAGTCCTTCCCGAAATCATGATCCCCCTGGTGGGCCATGTCAACGAACTGGACTCCATGCCGCGAGCTGACCATTCAGACCGCTGATGCAGTCCAGAAAAAAACCAAGATCAAGGTAAATTATATGGTGGGTACCATGATTGAACTTCCACGAGCCTGCATTACCTCGGATGAAATCGCCACTCAAGCTGATTTCTACTCCTTCGGCACCAACGACCTGACCCAGACCGTATACGGGTTTTCCCGGGATGATGCCGGCAGCTTCCTGCCCTTTTACCTGGAACATCACATCCTCCAGGAGGACCCCTTTATCACCATTGACGTGGAGGGGGTAGGGGCCTTTATGAAAATAGCCGTGGAAAAAGGCCGGAAGGTCAAAAAGAATCTGAAAATCGGCATTTGCGGGGAACACGGCGGGGAGCCGAAATCAGTGGAATTCTGCCATTCCCTCAACTTGGATTACGTGAGCTGTTCCCCCTTCCGGGTGCCGATCGCCCGGTTGGCCGCTGCCCAGGCGGCCATCAAGGAAAAGACAGGGAAGAAAAAGAAAAAGTAAACAGCGCTCAAAGATGGATTAAGTGAAATACCTTTTGTCCGAAAATAGAATTCTTGAATCCAGGAGCCAAGAGCCAGAATTCAGAATAGAATCTCTTAACGACTTGATTCTAAGTCCTATTTTCATGCTTAGTCGGTGCCCGCTTCAAGCGGACATGAGCGTTTAATACAAATATAAAAAAGGCGTTGAAAAGTCATTCTCCAGATCCTACCGAGGCGGAATTAAATCCCGCCCCCGCCTCCGGTAGGTTGGAACTATTTAAATTCCATTCAATTGAAACCATCTTTTATTCTCTAATAACTCATACTCTGAAATTCAATTGATAACGAACCGTATACCGGGCCAGGACTTCCGCAGTCTTATCCCGGATGGTCTCTTCCGATACTCCGGGAGATGGATGGATGGTGATGGTAACCAGGGACCCATGAACCTTGTCCTCGGAAACAGCAACCTCTATCTTACTCACCAGGTCTTCAAGGGCAGAAAGCTCATGTAGGTAGACTTTTCGAATACTCTCCCACCTAAGGGCCGGTTTGAAGATCTTTCCCACCGGGGTAAGGGGTATCTGGGGTACAATAAAGACCTGCTTGGGGATGGCCGCCCGTTCACCCACTTCTTTCCGAAGGTATTCCAGAATTTCATCTTCGGTGATTTCGGCCCCTTGTTTCAGTTCTACATAGGCCACTGGTATTTCCCCGGCATGGGGATCGGGACTTCCCACAGCAGCCGCTACTTTGACATCCAGGAGTCGATAGAGAGGTTCCTCGATTATGGCCGGATCAATATTGTGGCCGCCACGAATAATGAGTTCTTTTCTCCTTCCGGTGAGCCAGAAATAACCGTCTTTATCCTGTCTTCCCAGATCCCCGGTATTGAACCAATCCGGAAGGGGCCAAATGCGCTTGTTGTGGGCCTCTTCCAAATATCCCTTGAAGACATTGGGGCCCTTGATGCAGACTTCTCCGATCTCGTCGATTTCCGCTTCTCTCGAAAATTTTCCTTCTTCATCGACCATGAAAACCTTCATCTCCTGATAGGGAAGCCTCAGGCCGATAGACCCGATTTTCCGCTCTCCATGATAGGGGTTCATGCACGAAGCACAGGTCCCTTCAGTCAGACCGTAGCCCTCGATGATCTTCATACCACTGTGAACTTCGAATCGCTTAAAAAGTTCTACGGAAAGAGGGGCAGCCCCACAAACCAGATAGCGAAGGGAAGAGATATCCGCCTCTCCTTTAGGTATATCCAGGAGTACCGAGAGAATGGTTGGAACGGCAGAAAAGGCAACCGCATGGTAGTGTTCCACGATCTTGTAAAAATTTTTCATAACCGCCTGATCTCGATAGCCGAGGGCCGAAAGGATCACCGCATGGGCCCCGATGGAGAAAGGGAAGGATCCGGTCACCGTGGTCCCGTTGACATGAAAAAGCGGGAGGCCGCACATAATCACTTCCCCTGCATATAATTCCGCCCCTAAGGCGACCATCCGGGCCATAACCGCCTCATTATAATGGGTGTGAGGAGCCAGTTTGGGGGTCCCGGTAGTTCCGCCGGTGTGATACATGGAGGCGATGTCTTCGGGGTCGATGATGCGGCCGGAATCGAGCCGATCCCCCTGGTAACGGGGAAGAAGCTCATTAAAGCTGTAAATCCCTTCTTTTTCATCTCCAGGTCCATACACGTTTATCAAAGCCTTGAGGTTTGGCAGATCCTTCCGAATTGAAATGGCCTTTTGCCAGATGTCTGCCCCGGGAAACTCGCCCAGGGCCACCAAGACTTTGGTATTGGCAGCCTGACAAATTTCCCGGATGGTGGAAGGAGTAAGCAGAGAATTGATAGGATTGACTATTCCTGCGGCCTCCCCTCCCCAGAGTACATAGTGGGTCTCTGGGAGGTTGGGCAGGAGGTAGGAAATTACATCCTTCGGACCCACCCCAAGATCATGAAAAAGATTAGCTGTTTGGGTAATTTTGGACAAAAAATCCTTGTAAATTATCCTCTGGGGAGTGGCATAATCCTCACCAGTCAGGAAAAAACTGATGGCCGGGGCTTCAGGGTTAATAGCAGCCCCCTCCCGCAGTAAATCATAAGTATTAAAAGCCGTAGCGTTTTCCCGGACAGGGATTTTCTCAAGAGTCTCGATGTCAGCGATGGTTCGCACCTTGAATTTTTTCTCAGGCATTTTCTCCTCCTATGTTGACCCTTATTTGATGGTCTTCCTTTGCAATAATGTTATCAAAAATAGAAAGAAAAGTAAAAATAATAAGGTCCCAACCAAAAAAATATGGTACATTTGAATAATATTTGAATGACGCTGAAAAATATATGAGCAAGATAACCCTTCAAAAAATCCTTTCCCGATTAAAAGACCTGGGCGATCGGCAAAGGGCCAGGGACCTGCAACGGTATTTCAAAACCGGTCCCGGTGAATATGGAGAGGGAGATATCTTTATTGGACTACGGGTGCCGGAAATCCGTACGCTGGCTAAAGAATACCAGTCCATTCCCCTTTCCACTGCCGTTCAGTTGCTCCATTCACCTATCCATGAAGCCAGACTTTTGGCCTTGCTGATTATGGTTCGGACCTATACCCAAGCCGATGAGGTTATTAGAGAAGAGATTTACCGCACCTACTTAGAACATACCCGTTTTATTAATAATTGGGACCTGGTGGACCTGTCCGCCCACCATATTGTCGGGGCTCATTTAATAAACAAGAGCGATGACCCCCTTCAAGCCCTGGCCGCATCGGACCTCATCTGGGACCGCAGGATCGCCATTATGGCCACTTTTTATTTCATCAAAAAAGGCCGCTTCTCTTTAAGCTTGTCGATAGCGCAACGGCTGTTACAGGATCAAGAAGATTTGATCCATAAAGCGGTCGGCTGGATGCTGCGGGAAATCGGCAAACGGGATCAGAAAACCGAAGAATCGTTTTTAAAGGTCCACTATAAAACCATGCCGCGGACCATGCTCCGCTACGCCATCGAAAAATTCCCGGAAAAGTTAAGACAGCGGTATCTGAAAGGGAACATATAAATATTCTTTCAAGGGATGAAAAATGAAGAAATCTAAAGTGGCTATACTCAGGACCGAACCGAAAAAGGTCTTATCCGATATTGGGAGGCTCTTTGAACGGGCCGATGGTCCTCAATTTCTTTCCACTCATGTTCCCACCATCCTGAAAGATAATATCAGTTGGCATTACCCTTTCCCCTCGGCCAACACCACCCCCTGGCAGCTCGAGGGAACCATCCTGGCTTTAAGAAAACATGGATTTCCGAATATCTCCTGTGTCCAGAACAAGACGGAAGTGACCGATGCCCATAAGGGTGAACGCCTTAATTTATATTCTCCGATTTTTTCGGCCTATGATATCCCCGTCCTTTATAATTTCAAAAAAGAGGACATGAACTGGATCCCATATCGGCCTAAGGCGGCCATGTTGGCCCTGGATAAAATCTATCCGAAAGGACTCCGTATCCCGGATTATTTCATCGGCAAAAATATCCTGCATCTGCCGACTACGAAATGTCATATTTACACCCAAACAACCGGGGCCTTAAAAAATGCCTTCGGGGGACTCTTAAACCATAAACGGCACCAAACCCATTCAGTCATTCACGAAACTCTGGTTGATCTACTGGCCATTCAAAAAGAGATCCATCCCGGCATTTTCTGCATCATGGATGGAACAACGGCCGGAAACGGGCCGGGACCGCGTATCATGAAACCTTTTCAAAAAGATATTTTCCTGGCCAGCACCGATCAGGTGGCCGTAGATGCCGTGGCTGCTAAAATAATGGGATTCGATCCGATGGAAATCAAGTATCTTCGTTTGGCCCAGGAAAGGGGCCTGGGGACCGCGGCCATTGAAGAGATCGAGATAGTCGGGGATTCCGAAATCATCCATGAAAACTGGGATTTTAAAGTCGGCTACAGTTTTCATAAATTTGCCGGGTGGGTGACCTGGTTCGGGCCGACCAGGTTCCTTCAGGATCTGTTCACCAAACCACCGCTGCTCTATCTCGGAAATTTTTATTCCTTCTTCTATCACGATGTCCTGCACTGGCCTTTTCAGGAAAAAAGAATTTATCAAACCTGGCTTCAGGAGTCTCCCTGGGGCCAACTATTTGAATCCTATCGAAAGCAAGGGATTTTAGGAAAAGGCAATTATTAAAGAGATACCGAACCTGTTTTTCGCCTTTTTTTTCTGACCGGTTAAGCAGAAGCCGCCGACCCTCCTTTCAAAGGGATGACGATCCCTTTTTAAAAATATTACCTAACCCTCTCAACAGTAAGGGCGAGTCTGAAATGAGTTTACCTCTCGAGGATGGATCACGGATCGGGGTTATCGGCGGAGGCCCGGCCGGCTCTCTTTTTGCCTACTTCGCCCTCTTGTTTGCCGAACGTCTTGACCTGGAATTAAGCGTGGATATTTATGAGCCCAGGGACTTCAGTAAACCAGGTTTGGGCGGGTGTAATAGGTGCGGAGGGGTGGTTTCTGAGTCTCTGATCCAAGCCATGGCCCTTGAGGGGATCAACCTGCCATCAAATATTGTCCAAAGGGGCATAGACTCTTACATCCTGCACACCAAAGATTCAAACGTCAGACTCGACACCCCGCTGATGGAAAAAAGGATCGCAGCCGTCCACCGAGGTGGCGGACCAACAGAGGGTTGTAGTGTTGCCAGGGGCGGACTGGACGGCTACTTGTTGGACTTAGCCTGTCAAAAAGGGGCCACAGTGATCAGGGCCGGTGTGGACAAAGTGGCCCGGGATGCCGGACGTCCCCAGGTCTGTTTGGAACAGTCGACACAAACCTACGACCTCCTGGTCGGTGCAACCGGCGTCAATTCTTACGGCCGACAGATATTTGAAGACCTCGGTTTCCAAGGAAGATCTCCTAAAACATCTCAAGCCTACATCACTGAACTGGAGCTCGGTCCGGAGGCGACCAACGAGTACTTTTCAAGGTCCATTCATGTTTTTCTGCTCGACCTGCCTCAGCTAAGTGTGGCCTCTGTTATCCCCAAAGGGGGGTTTGTTACCGTCTGTCTGCTCGGCCAGGGCGTGGACCAGAAACTGATCGAGGCTTTCTTCAAAACCGATGCCGTACGGCAATGTTTCCCCATTACCTGGAGGTTTGAGGAAGGCCTCTGCCAGTGTACTCCGAAGATTAATGTAGGAGGGGTAACCAGACCCTTCCTGGACCGGGTTGTTTTGATAGGCGATTGCGGTGTTACCCGGCTATACAAAGACGGCATAGGAACAGCCTATCGCACGGCCAAGGCCGCGGCCCGCACCGCCATCTTCGGGGGCGTTTCTGCCAAGGACTTTGAGAAGCACTACCTGCCTTTCTGTGAAAAGATTACCCGGGACAATCGGTTCGGCTCGTTATTATTTACCTTTATGCATCTGACCAAGCATCTCACCCCGATGCTTCGCGGTATCCTGGCTATGGCCGCCGGGGAGCAGTACGGTCCCGATACTCCCAGGCCTATGAACACGGTGCTGTGGGACATGTTCACCGGCAGTGCCCCTTATCGCGAGGTTTTTTTTCGGATCATGAACCCGCGTTTTGTGTTACGACTGTTTTGGGAAAGTGCAAGATCCATGAGTCGCGATCACAAGAAAAGAGAGGAAAGGTAAAATGGAAGAAGGATCACTGGGTAAGGAATACTCCGACCAAGAGATTATCTGCCGCCAGGGGGAAATCGGTGACTGCATGTATATAGTGCAGGGCGGCCAGGTAGAGGTGTTACAGGAGGAATCAGGCCATGAAGTGGTGATCGCTACCCTTCGATCCGGGGCCATATTTGGAGAAATGGCCATCATCGATCGGCAACCTCGTTCTTCGACGGTCCGAGCTAAGGGGATGGCCCGGGTGCTCACCCTGGATAAAAGGGCCTTCCTGAGGAGGGTCCATGAAGATCCTTCCCTGGCTTTCCAGATCCTTCAGCAGATGTCTCAGCGCATCCGCAAGTCGGATCAGGAGCTTTCTCGTCTCAGACTACTTCTCGCTCAGGAGCTTTAACGGCTGAATGATTGGCCGACTGTTAGTGGATAATTTTATAGAGGCAGCCTGCCGCATGTCTCTTGCCCGTTCGCCTCTCCCCTCTCGTCTCTCCCTTCACGAATAATGCCCCTACCCTTTTCAGGTTCTATGCCTCAATCATTCCAACCGAAAGGTAACCGGGACCTCGACCCCTATCTCGACCGGCTGCCCGTCTTTATGAGCAGGGATAAATTTCCATTCTTTAACGGCCTTCAAGGCCGATCGGTCCAAAATTGCATAACCGGAGGAACGCAGGATTTCAAGCGAACCCACCGAACCGTTTTTCAAAACAAGGACCTTAAGCAAAGCTGTCCCCTGCCAGCCCTGCTCCCGGGCCGTTGCCGGATAATAGGGTTCACGATTCTTTCCGTAACGAGGTATGGCCAGGGTGGAACCAACAGCAGACTTATGAGTCGATGTAGAAACCACCAACAGGTTTTTATTATTCCCTGCCTGAGCATTTTCGCCTCCCCTGCCCTTTTCTCCCGAAGTATCTTCGTTCCGACTTACCTGGGGTGAAAAGGATATTCCCAAACCGGGTTCCTTTTTTTCTCGCTGGTCTTCCAAAGGAGGATTCCAGGTTTGCTCGGGGGAGTGATTGTATTCCGGAACCAACGGGTTCGAAGCGGCCTGGGGGGTAGCATTTTTGTGATTTTCACTCCTCACGGACGAACTAACCTTTTGGGTTTCTCTGTCCCCGGGCTGGCCAATAAGGTCCATAGAAACCAAAGAAACCTTAATAATCCTGTCTCGGTCAAAGGAAAAAACCGATTGGGCCAGGAACGGCCAGGAGAAAAGTAAAATCCCCAAAACACCCCCATGAAGACTGACGGCCCAAAACAGGGATTTTAAAAATTCCTTAGGCATGTCTTTCCCGATCGCCCATCAAGGTTATTCGAGGGGTTCGGGTAAAGGGATTCTCATCCACTACCACCCGGGTCTGAAAAACCTTTTCGATGATCTCTTCCTTTATCACCTGATCCGGCGGTCCAATGGTTTCGATCCGCCCCTGACGAATCAGGATCAACCGCTGACAATATTGGGCGGTAAGATTGATATCATGGGAGGCCACCAGGATAGTCAACTCTTTTTGAAGATTCAAACTCGAAACCAGGTCCAGAATTCCGACCTGATGCTGAATGTCCAGAAAAGCCGTCGGTTCATCCAAAAGAAGCACTTTGGGTTCCTGACAAAGGGCCCGGGCCAGGTAAACCCGCTGTCTTTCTCCGCTGGAAAGTTCGGATAAAGATCGTTTTTGTAAATGTCTTATCTGGGTCTGATCCATGGCCGCTTCGGCCAGACGGAGATCTTTCGGCCCTTCCAACTGGAACCGTTTCAGATAGGGATACCGACCCATGAGGACCGTTTCCAGAACCGTTGAAGAAAAGATCAGCGAGGATTCCTGGGAAACCAGGGCCATATTCCGGGCGATCTTGTTTTGGGAGAAATGGGACAGGGGCTGCCCTTCCCATAAAACCTGACCTTCCTGGGGGATCAGAAGGTGGTCCAGGCATTTCAGCAAAGTCGTTTTTCCTGAACCGTTCGGCCCGATCAACCCGATAAGCTCCCCCCGGTCCACTTTGAAGGAAATTCCTTGGATCACCCATTGGTGGTTATAACGATATCCAACTTCATCCATCTGAATTAAAGGGCCCACGGACGTCTCCTTAAATATAAAAGGTATAGGAAAAAAGGGGCCCCGAGAAAGGCCGTGATAACCCCAACGGGAAGCTCACTGGGGGAAATAACGGTTCGGGCCAATAAATCGGCCCCGATCAAAAAAGAGGCCCCGAACAAACCGGAGGCCGGTAAAAGGATTCGGTGGTCCGGTCCGAAGGCCATACGCACCAGATGAGGGACCAGCAATCCGACAAAGCCGATAATCCCACTGAAGGCCACCGTGACCCCGCACATCAGAGAGACAATAATTAAAGAGAGCCATTTACCCCGCTCCACATCCACGCCCAACTGGGAGGCCACTTCCTCCCCGGAGGCAATCAAATTAAAAGAACGGGCCATCCCGTAAAGGAAAAGAGATCCGGCCAAAACAACCGGAATGATTACCCAGAGATCGACAAAACTCCCCCGGCTCAAATCCCCGTATAACCAAAAAAGCAGGGAATGAAGCTTTTCACCGGAAGTGGTCGCCAAAGCAAACATGATCAAGGCCGCGAAGAAGGCGTTGATAATGACCCCGGTTAAAATCAAGGTATTGGAATCAATGCTCCTGGCCCTTTGAGCAATAACCAGAACCAGGCTGATCGTTATCAAGGCCCCCAGAAAAGCCATAACCGGAATCCCCCCCCAAAACAGGACACCGAACAGGATCCCGGCCACAGCCCCGACAGCGGCGCCGCTGGAGACCCCCAGGAGGAAAGGCTCGGCCAAGGGGTTGCGCATCAGGGCCTGAAAAACCACCCCGCCGGTGGATAAGGACCAACCGACAATTCCGGCCAATATGACCCGTGGCAGCCGAAGCTCCCACAGGATGGCCCGCGAGGTAGCATCCAAACCCGCCCCCATAAGGGCCTTGAAGACCGGCACCCGCACCGAACCCAATCCCAGGCCCAAGAAAACAGCCCCTAAGAGCAGGAGGACCAGGAGACCGAGGATGGAAAAAAGTTTTTTATAGGTTACCAACGTGACTCCTGTCTTTCATTTTTCCTGTAAGACCCAGTCGTCTATCTTCAGATACCGCATCGAATCTTTGATCCCTTTTGACCAGGTCTTTACCTCGATCCTCTTAAAAAAAGGAGGGCCGTCCAAAACCAGGGAATGATATTCACCCTGCTCTCCACACAAATCCAGGCCGGTTTTCCGTCCGATGACCTGTAATTTTTCTATGGAAAGACTGTTGATCTCCTGTCCCAGCCACTCCTCCGTCAACCAGGGCTTTTTGACCCCTGAAAAAATAACCTGGAACCCAAAAGAAAGGAGCCGGTTTAAAATCATAAGGCGGTCAAGATCCCAGAGCGGGGTTAAAACCGTCACCCCGGATGGAAGGCTGCATTCCCGAATCCAATTGGGATAACCGTCTACCTGTGAAATATCCCCGGTGACCAAGGCATCAATTTCAAAACTATTTTTAATTGAAGATAGGGCTTTTTCATAATTTTCTTTAAATGGTTCAGAGATGGTCATGGTCCGATGGGGAAGTTCCAGGGCCCGGGCCTGGGCTTCCATAAAAGGGATGGGATGGGCCAGAAAATCCGCCCCTTCGGGAATAAAGGTTACCAGGTTGACGATCTCATAGCCTGACAAGCGGGCTTCATAAAGGGCCAAAACCGAATCCTTGCCGCCGGTCCAGAGGACCACCGCTTTGGGAGCTATGGACTTCATTTGTTTTCACCCAACTCCGGATGAATGGCCCTGGCCAGGGCCTCCAGCCCGTCAACCAGTCTGGGAGAAGGCCGGTCCAGAAGGTCGGAATTAAGGATATAGATCCTATCCTGCTTTACGGCTGGAAGTTGGGCCCATTGCCTCCACCGCTCCTTTTTCCTCTCAGCCATGACCCCTCGCTCCATGGTGGTAATCAGCAGGACATCAGGCTTGGATCGAAGCACCTGTTCCAGGCTATATTTCGGGTATTTAATGGTATCGTTTCCGCTGATATTGATCCCGCCGGCCAGTTTAATCAAATTATTATGAAAAGTGCCTTGGCCCACCGTGATTAAGGGATGTTCATTGATCTGCAAAAAAACCCTGGGCCGGGATAAAGGCAAACAGGCCTGAATAACCCTATCGGCCCTTTGCTTCAAAGATCGGACCATGGTTTCCGCCCGATGGGACTGTTTGGTGATGCGTCCGATGGTTTCTATGGTTTCAAACACTTCACCCAGGTTTTTAGGGTTGGTAACCAGAACCGGGATTTTGAAAACCGCCAACCGTTCCACCGACCCCTTTTCATTGCCGTCGGCCGTGGCAATCACCAGGTCTGGATTCAAGGCCAGGATCTTTTCAATGTTCAGATCGATATAACTGCCCACGCTGGTTTTGGTTAAGGCTGCAGCCGGATAGTTACAGTGTTTGGTCACCCCGACGATCCGGTCTCCCAATCCCAGGGCAAAAAGGATCTCGGTGATATTCGGGGCCAGGGAGACGATCCGTCGGTACTCTCGCGGAACCACCTGTTTATTGTAATATTCAAAATCACTTGTCGCTCTGAGGGGAAAAGGGCCCATCACTCCCCAGAGAAGGACAAAAATAAAATAACCGAATATTTTCTTACTCATCGTTTACTCCCTCTATCTCTACCCCCTCGAGGGGGAGAGATAGAGTGGGTTGACGTTTTTGCTTAATTTGAATAGTGATCTTATTCTTCTGACTTCTGACTTCCAGCAATTTATTAATACTTATAACTCACCCCGGCCATTATCGACCGGCCTGGGGCCGGATATCCTTGATCCGTAAAGCTGGTCCCGGCTTGCTCCAAATAACTCTGATCAGTCAGATTCAAGATAGAAAAGGTCCCCTCCCAATGTTTTCCAAAGGGATGGCTCACCTTGAAATCCAGGGTATTATAACCACCGATCTTTTTTTCCAATTTAGTCACCGTGGGGTAAGCACTGTAATCATCATAGTAGAAGGTACGTTCTCCTAAAAACCTGGCAATCAGATTTAACCGGGTTTTCCAAGGCGACAGATAAACGATGGTTAACCGGGCCTGGTGCTCAGGAACAGCCATCGTCTTCCGCTCAACCGATTCGGTGGAATTGGTCAAGGCATCCCTTACTTCCCGATTCTTTTGTTTTGAATCCAAATAGGTGTACCCCAGGGAAAAGCTCAGTTCCTTAAGCGGATTCCATTGAATCCCGGCTTCCCCTCCCCAGGTGTTTTGTTCATTCACATTCTGGGGCTGCCAGTTTCCGGTAGCATCCGGGACCCACTGAATCTTATCCTTGACCTCCCAGCGAAAAATCCCGGCGGAAATAATCAGGTTTTTATCTTTCAGGGTATGATCAAAATTGATTTCATAACTGGTCCCCTTTTCCGGAGAAAGGCTGGTATTTCCCGACCCGGGCCAGAAGAGATCGTTGAAGGTCGGAGGACGAAAAGCCTGGCCGTAATGCAGCTTGATATTGGTCCGATCTAAGGGTGAATAAATCAACCCGAGGTCCGGGCTGACTTCGGACCCGTAGCGGGAAGTCTGATCGTAACGAATGCCTCCGATCAATCTCCATTGGGGAAGGACCTGCCAATGTTCTTGAGCAAACAGACCCCAGAGAGTGTTGTCCGGCGTCCAGCGGGTGGTGGTAACCGCCGAGGTATCCAGGTCTTTCACTTTTTGCTCCCCTTCCAAGGCCTCCTGTCTAAAATCGGCTCCCAGAGTCAATTTATGATTATCATGGAAGGCCCAGCGGGCATCGAAAGAGCTGCCGTAAATATCGGCCCAATAAGTCGAACGGTCTTCAACAGCCGAAGGAAACCCCAGGTATCGTTGTCGATATCGGAGTTCACGAAAATCCTGATAGGCCTGCCAGTGGACTTGAAGATTGTCCGCCGGTTCCCATTGCAATTGAAGGGTATTGTTAAATAGATCCCCGTCTTGATAATCAAACAGGCTGGTAACCTGGCTGTTTCCAAAGGTGGGTGAGGACCCGGCGGCTGGTTTTGGGCCGGGAACGCCCAAACCATCTTGATGGACGGCAGTCAGCAGACTCAGGGATAAGCGGTCCAGCAATTGATAAGTCAGCTTGGAGGAAAAATCCTTACCTTCATACTTGGAATTGTCCCGATGCCCATCCGAGGATTTATATCCGGCATTCAATAAATAACCGAAGCGGTCCAGGGTCCGTCCATGCTCGGCTTGCATGGTTAGAGTATTGAAGCTGCCATAGGAAAATCCGGCTTTAAAAGAGGGTTGTGCCGGTGGTTTTTTAGTGATGACATTAATGACCCCTCCCATGGCATTGGCCCCATACAGATGGGAGGTGGGTCCTTTAACGATTTCAATTCGCTCGATATCGTCCAGGGAGATTTCACTTAAATCGGCGGAACCATAAGTAATGGAATTGGTCGGCCGGCCGTCGATCATGATCAGGACCTGGGAAGCACTGGACCCCCGAATGCTGGCCGATTGGGCCGACCCCAGAGAGCCATACCCGGTTACATTAACCAAAGAAGTCTCTTTCAGCAGTTCCCCTACATTTTTGGCCGATGAGGCGGCCATCTGCTGGGCACCAATGACGACAACCGCATTGGGAACATTTTTTATTTCTTCCCTGGTTCGAGTGCCGGTGACCACCACCTCTTCCATTTGAACCAGGGGGCCATCGGCCCAGCTAAAAGTTAAGTTCATCAACAACAACCCAACAACAAAAAAACCAAAACAACGCCACTTCATTTCTTGCTCCTTTCCCTCGAAAGAGGTCTGGTTATTTTACCGGTCCAGTATCCTGACTGACGGCATCCTACTTTCCTCACCTTCCCATCCCTTTTAATCGGGACAGTGGTTTGCTGGGATTTCGTTCCGTCTACAGTTGCGGGGCAGTGCTGGTTTATCCAGACTTCCTGGAGCACGGCAATTTTTAAAACAGGTCTATCCGGTCTATTCCGTCTATTTGGTCCTTCCGGTCTTTTTGTCTGTTATTAAGGGTCTCATAATAGTATTGACATGAGACTGAAGGGCTTGCATTACACGGGACCGGGGGTATCTTATTTTTGGGGTTGTCCACCCCAACGCCTTGAGCTTCTTTACCAAGCCAAATTTTTTTATTACGTCTGAAGTAGGCCTACACAATTGCAGGCAATAGGCACCGGTGCACCTGGGGGGCTCCAGGCCTGCCTCGAATCAAACTTTGCTGGACGGGCCGGGATCGGGCGACAAGTTACCCTTTGGACAATCCCCAAAAATAAGATACCCCCGGTCCCTTTATTGTCAATATTACTTCGAGACCCTTAATAAGCAAAATCAAACCATTCAGACATCAACTAACTGAAGGACAAAATAAACGACATACTTTCGAATTTTTCAGGCTTCTGTGAATTTTTCAACGAACGACGAACGCTTTACGGTCCTTCCCTTTACTCATCGCTTATAAAAAATACTATTCATCGAAACAACTTTCGATCCCTTCTCAAAATACTCGATTATATTCAGACAAGCATAGCTCTGATCCATACGAAACATATTCCGGTACCGCAATCCCAGGGCCTGGGCCAGGATGATCCGGTTAACTCCGGCATGGGCCGCCAGTAAAATATTTTTCCCCTGGCTTTCCTTAAGCAGCGTTTTCATTCCCTTCAAAACCCGGATTCGAAACTGGGACCAGTTTTCTCCACCCGGGAAATGAAATTGTTTCAAATTATAAAAAAAGCGGGGGTTGACCCCGGGATTCCTTTTCTTGATTTCCTCCCAGGATTTTCCGTCCCAGTCGCCCATATTCATTTCTCGAAAGGCCGGAAGTAAAACAGGTTTGATATTCCGGTCCCGGCAGATAATCCCGGCAGAGTCTCTGGCCCTTGTCAGATCACTGGCAAAGGTCTGATCCAGAGAAACACCCTTTAAATATTCGGCCAGGGTTTGGATCTGTTTTTTTCCCCGGAGGCTTAACCCCAGGTCGGTAAATCCCAAAAATGTTCCTTGACCCCGCCGGACCACTTCTCCATGACGGACCAGAAAAAGACGGGTCGGTTTTTTTGAATCAGGCATAAGTGATTCTCCCCACGATATAGAGCATTCCCCAAACCTCACTGGATTCTATAACCGCTCCCAGGGTATCCCCGGTTATTCCTCCCAGCTTCATAAAAAAATACCAGCCGCATAATAAACTCCAGATCATTATGACCAGTATCAAACCCAAACCAAAAAATCCGGTCAGGGCCAGGACCGGAACCCAGGCCAAAAGGGTGGCCCAGAAGATTTCCTTTTTCCCTGTTCCGGTTACCAGGGCCTGACCCAATCCCCCTCCAGGTCGAGCATATCGAAACAGGAAGGCCAAAAAAATCGGGGTCCAGCGGCTCACAGCCGGTATAAGGATGATCCACAGCCACAGAGAAGGAAAAGACATGATTTCTCTTAAAGCCAGATATTTGATCCCTAATATCAGGATCAAACCGACGACCCCCATAGTCCCCAAGTGAACATCTTTCATGATCTCTAGGCGTTCTTCACGATTGGTTCCGCCGTAAAGCCCGTCCAGACAATCGGCCAGACCGTCCAGATGCAGGGCCCCGGTCAGAATCACCCCGAAGGTAAGGAGCAGGGCAACTGAAACCGAGAGGGGGAAAAAATACTGAATCCCATAAAAAAAAGACCAGGAAAGCCCGCCGATAATCAAGCCGACCAGCGGATAATATTTCCCGGCCGAGGCGACTGTATCGGGGGCAATCTCTCCTCCCCGCCCCAAGGGAATTATGGTTAGAAAACGAAGGGCCAAGCATAATGAATTCATTGGCCTTTCCCTTTGACCACCAGGGGAAGCCCGGCCACCATCAAAATAACCTGATCGGCTATTTGAGCAATTTCCTGGTTAAGACGTCCGCTCAGGTCGCGGAAGGTCCGGGCCAGGGCATTTTCCGGGACGATCCCCCAGCCCACTTCATTGCTTATCAGGATCACCGGGGTTGGGGTATTCTTCAGGACCGCCAGTAATTCATCCATGTGAATTTGAATCCCCTGCCCTTCACTATCCATAATCCCCAATAAATTACTCACCCACAGGGTCAGACAATCCACAACCACTATGGAACAGGTCTCTATAATTTTTTCAATCCGGGAACTTAAATTCAAAGGTTCTTCGACGGTTAGAAAGGCCGGGCCTCTTTCCTCTTGATGGCGGCGTATCCGTTCAGCCATTTCCGGGTCCAGACTTTGCGCTGTGGCGATATAGGTTCGAGGGGGAGGGAAACTTAAGGCCCATTGGACGGCCAGCCGGGTTTTACCACTTCGCACCGGTCCGGTAATGAGAGTCAGGCGGGCTTGCTGGTTTATCTTCGGGTCCAAAATAAAAAATCCTTAAGTCCAATAATTGAACTTAAGGATGGCACCCAGCTTACTTGATCCATTAAGTCGAATCCCCTCAGGTCCAACGCTGGATAAGGATTCTTCATAAAGGCAGGTCTTCTGACTTCCGGATCATTCTACTTTCCACGCCTTCCCACCCGTCTTAAACGGATAGTGGCTCTTGCGGATTTCGTCCCCGGACACAGCGGCGGGACCGTGACGGCCTTAAACCGTCTTCCCTTTTAAACCGTTCTTTGGTACCTTTATGTATAAATTATATAATAAACCGGCTATCAGAGTCAATTAAAAAATGCTTATAATGCCGGATTCGCGGGTTTGCAGCCTCTCAAAATCGTGGGAAATAATTGATTCATTTTTTGAATAATTATGATATTCTATTTTAAATACAACAGGTTCGTCAAGAAAAACCGGATGTTGGATGCTGGTCTCTTGATACTGGATAAAAACAAAACTCGATTCTTAAAAAGCTAATCCATATCCAGTAACCAGTATCAAATATCCGGTATCCCTTCAAAAGATTGAGTCTTTTCGAAGTTTTTGAAGGTTCGATCATATAAATCCAATTTCAATTCTCTTTGGATAGATTTTATGCAAATGACTACCCAATCGACTTATTCCCTTTTTGCCAAATTCTATGATGCTTATGTCGGGGATTTTGCCCTCGATCTGCCACTCTATCTGGCCTTAGCCTCAAAGGTTCAATCCCCTATTCTGGAAATCGGCTGTGGCAGCGGCCGGGTGCTTTTACCGTTATTGCGAGCCGGCCACATAGTCACCGGTGTGGACATTTCCGAGGAGATGCTGCAACTGGCCAGCAACAAGGTCAATAGAAATCAATTAGGGGAGAACTGCACTTTATTGAATCACAATTTTGTTGATCAGGCCCTGCCTCAAACCTACAGTCTAGCCCTGGTCACTTTCTATACCTTTAACTATTTTCTTTCACCGGAGCATCAGAAGGCCTTCCTGAATCATCTGACCGAAAGTTTGCTTCCGGGCTCAGTCATTGCCCTCCATTTATTTTATCCTAATCCCCTGCTCCATCCGGAAACCTCGGATAAATGGATCGATAAGGGACAATACCAGGTGGAAGGCGAAACGATCTTATTGCAGGATTTTCGCCGCATGCCGAACAAGCATCTTGAAGAACGCCGGCAAGCCTTTATTTACAAGTCCGGTCGTCGGGAAGAAATTCAAACCCTTCGCCGTTATGTGTCTCTATCTGATATTTATTCATTATTGATTAACTCAGGGTTCACCGCTCTTGTTCAAGTTAACAACTTTGATTTCCAATGCCTGACCCCCCTTCACCCCGGCCTGGAGACCAACAAGGAATTTGTTGTCATGGCAAAAAAGCAATGAAAAGGCAACCACCTTTTAATCAAAACACCATAGATTCAGATTTAAAATTCGTGGCACAAGGAGGTAAAAAACATGGCTGAGTTAGTGACAATAAATAAGGCTGATGGAATTGCTACGGTTCTGTTGAACCGACCGGAAGCCTTCAATGCCTTCAATCTGGAAATGATCGAGAGTCTTGCCGGTCATCTCATCACCCTGTCAACCGAACCGGATGTTCGGGCCATCATCATTTCCGGGGAAGGAAAGGCCTTCTGTGCCGGTGGCGACCTGAAATGGGTATTGACAATTCCCCAAGGACCTCCCGCCGCTTTTCATGAACTGGCCGCCAGGTTTCATCAAGCCATTTTGGAGATTCGGCGCATGTCAAAACCGGTCATTGCCGCCATTAACGGTATTGCCGCCGGGGGAGGTTTCTCTTTGGCTTTGGCCTGTGATTTTCGGGTTATGTCCAAATCAGCTGTTCTTCGGCAGGCCTATACCTCCAATGGACTTTGTATCGATGGAGGGGGGTCTTTTATCCTGCCTCGTTTGGTCGGATTGGCCCGCGCCTTGGAGATCATGGCATTTGATAAGCCCATATCCTCCGACCAAGCCCTGTCCTGGGGATTGGTTACCAGGGTTGTTGAGGATGGAAGCATCCTTGCTGAAGCCAACCACATGGCCCAGGAGCTTTCTAAAATTTCCCTCCACTCCTTCGGGTGGACCAAGAAGCTCCTCACTGACTCTTTTAACAGCTCTTTCGAATCCCAGATTGAAAGAGAACGCCGGGGGATAGCCACTTGTGCTGCTCATTCGGAAGGGAAAGAGGGTTTAACGGCCTTTTCAGAGAAACGCAAACCGGTTTTTGTATCAAAATAATACTGGACAAGCCATGCCTTACAACCCTATGAATTTCTTTCAAGTGGCGGGAGAGTCCCGTCAGCAGGATTTCCGTCCTCATGAAACGTCCTGTCTTGAATTTTTACGAGGTTTTTTGGCTCCATTAGCCAAACGGATTGATTTTGGTATAATTAATGATTACATTCTCCTTCATCTCAGCAAATAAAATTTTTTAAAGGAGAATTCTATGTCAGGGCAAACTTCAAAAATGGTGTTCGGTAACAAGATGTGGTCCAAGGCAGTTCTTTTATCTTTAGGTCTCATTCTCAGTTTGGCCGTAATAATCCCCTCGGTAGCCTTTAGCAGTGAGGATCGGCTGGTTGATGATAATGAGTACAAGGACAAGGATTTTCACAAGGGTATCATCACGGATTATACGGACATGGTCAAAGGAGACGATGTGAACTGGGTTTGG
The DNA here is from genome assembly GCA_963782435.1 of uncultured delta proteobacterium. GTDB lineage: Bacteria > Desulfobacterota > RBG-13-43-22 > RBG-13-43-22 > RBG-13-43-22 > RBG-13-43-22. The sequence goes on along the minus strand of CAWAKF010000046.1, from coordinate 347,709 downwards.
GTCAAACCTGGGGAAAATCTCAGTCAATACAAGGTAACGGTTGGGAATATTGAAAATAAATCGGACATGTTCGCCAAATCGTTAACTGAATCGGTTAAATCGATCTTCGAAGAGTATTTTGCCAACGGAACCAAAGGAAGCAAAGGTACGCTCACGGCGGAGTTGTGTATCACCGAAGTCCAGAAATTCAGCCCTGGTAAGGCCTGGATACCCTTCGTCGGCGGGAGGCAAATGCAGGCAGGCATAGGGATCGAAACGATCTTGCGGGATAAAAATTACGTGATCATCGCCAAACTGAGGCATTTTGATCGTCAAGGCCACGACGTTAGAGAGGCGATCGAAGAAGTGGCCGGCCACATAACAAAATACATTACTGATCATTAATGAGCCGGGAAAACTGTTCATGAAATGACAAGAGGATAACTACAAACTCAACTTAGGATATCTGATAAGGGTCCTGCAAAAGAGGAGTAAAGTTTGTTGCTTTACTCCTCTTTTTGTTTAGATGTGAGTAGGATATTTACCATCTGGAAAAGATACCGCCAGGCTTTCCTCTTCGAACCGACTAATTGCGACTTTTCTCTATGGATGTACCGACATTCCTACCCTAAACGATAAACACGGGTCGCGGTTCCTCGAAACATAGCATCTTTTTCCGGTTCGGAAAAATCGCCCACCATCTTTTTAAAGGCATTCCAGACCACCTGGTAAGACAGGGAATATTTATCCACCGGAAAATTACTTTCAAACATGCAACGTTCCGGCCCGAAGCATTCAATGGTGTGCAGATAATATCTTTTTTGAACTTTGATAAATTCGTCCGACGAAGGCGGGATGTCCCGGGTATGCCAGCCGAAACCGTTATCGGGCATAGCCATTCCGCCGAGTTTGGCAAACACGTTTTTACATTGGGCAATTTCGGCGATATCCTTCTTCCATTGGGCAAAAATCTCTTCCCGTTTATCCCGGTATGGGCCCACGCCAAGGGGGGTTCCGAAATGATCAAGGATCATCAGGGTTTCCGGCACGGCCCGAGCCAACTCGGCAAAGGCCGGGTTCTGATGATGATAATGCCAGGTGTCATAGGTGAGTCCCTTGCGACCCAGGACCCTCATCCCCTGCCTGAAGTCCTCTCTTTGATACAAATGTTCCGGAGCGCGACCCGGGAATGAAAAAAACCTTCCTGTTTATATCACTGGCCCCGGCATGACGAATCCCTTTAAACAATCCCTGCCCGGCCTTTTCATGGGCTTGTAACACTTCTTCAAGCCGGTCACCCAGGGTCAGATCGGCATGGGCCACAATTCCGGAGATTTCCGCTTGTCCTTCTCCCCCTTTAGCACTTTCCGCGGCGATCGCCGCCACAAATTCCGTTTCACCAATAGGGCGCAGATGCTCCGGGCCATCGGTTCGGTAACCGGCATGGCATTCGATAAAAACCGTTTTGACAATATGGTGACCGGAGCCGATATCTCCCCAGAGATCTTTTAGTAGATATGAAAATCCTCCTGGTCTTTCCCATAAATGATGATGGGGGTCGACAATGGGACGTTCAGGGTCCACAATTTCTTCAACCACCTGGGTCAGCCACTCCGGGGTGCCTGGAATTATTTTGGCCATAATTTTCTCCTTTTCTTTAAAACTCGCAACTCGTAACCCGCAACCCACAACAAAATATTTCAAATAGATTTGTTTAGATTTTTCTCCCGTTTTCTTGTGGAAGAAAGGTAACCATATTTCCTATTAATCGTCTATCGCCTGGGTGGCAATGGTCTGCATATCCGCCCGGATATTGAGATGATCGTAGGGACGAACCTGGGTCAGGACCATCCCAAACAATTTTTCTTTGGGATCATTCCACCAATAAGTACAAAAGGCGCCACCCCAGGTATAGGAACCTTCGGTGACCATATTGTGGGTCCGCCCCCTGTCCAAGGTAACGCCGAATCCCAGGCCGAATCCATTACCCGGGCCGGTCAGCCAGACCGACCGATCGCCTATATGAGTCCTGGTCATCAGCTCAATTGTTTTCCGGCTCAGGATTCTCTTCTCCCCGCTCTTCCCCCCATTCATCAGCATATTGGCAAAACGGAAATAATCAAAAGCCGTGGAGACCAATCCGCCGGAGCCCATAAAGTAGATGCCCGGCTTGCTGAGCCAAAAACTCTCCAAGGTATCGGGATCGGTCAGTTTGATCGTTTTATCCTCCCCCGGTGTGTAAGCTACGGCAAAGCGGGGAAGTTTTTCTTCAGGCAGAAAAAAATAGGTGTCCGTCATACCCAGGGGATCGAAGATATGTTTCTTAAAATAATCCGCCAGGGTTTGTCCTGATAAGACCTCGACCAGCCGGCCCACCACACAGGTAGCACGGGAATAGTCCCACATGGTTCCAGGATGATGGTTAAGAGGTACCGTAGCCAGACGGTCCACAAAGTCGCCGATTACTTCTTTACGGCTGCGGAATTTGGTCGCCTGCATATAAAGCTCATGGTTTTGGGGGTTGTATTCGGTTGCAAAACCGGCGGTGTGGGTCAGGATATGCCAGACAGTGATGGGCGAGTCGGCCGGCACCAGATCATACCCCCTTCCGCTTTTGTAAACGGCCACTTGCATATCCTTAAAAGCCGGAAGCCATTTGGAAATGGGATCCCCCAGTTGAAACAAGCCCTGTTCATACAACGTCATTAAAGCCACGGATGTGATCGGCTTGGTCATGGAGGCCATGCGGAAGATCGTCTCCTTGGTCATGGGAATTTGCTTTTCCACATTTTGAAAACCCTGGACATCGAAATGAACGATCTTTCCCTGGCGGGCGACCATGGTGACCGCACCGGGGATCCATTGCCGGTCCATATATTTCCGGATCATGGGTTCAATCCGTTTCAAACGGTCCGCCGACATCCCCACTTCCTGGGGATCGGTAAAAGGCAAATTGGTTGTCATTAGTTTCCTCCGTTCAAATAAATAGGTTTTGGTGATTGGTATGTTTCTTCCTGAATCCAAAATTTCTTTTTGTATATCTTCCTTGGACCGATAAGTCAAACTCAATTGTGGTATAAAGTGGCCCTGAAGGAATCGAGCTGATTCCAACAGTCCAATGGTCGTCTTGACAGTTCAAACTGCCCTATGATAGATTCTTTTCCAGCAATCCGGAAAGGAAGAAGATGACTGATTCAGGATTAAGAAATGTGATTGATGAACTCTTTCACCCCCGAACGATTGCCGTCATCGGCGCCCGTTCCAACGAATCAGTGGAAAACGACGGCTGGGTTTCCCGTTTGATCGCCTTCGGCTATCCGGGAACGATTTTTCCTATCAATCCCAAGGCCTCCGAAATTATGGGCCTTAAAGCCTACCCCTCAATCCTGGACGTTCCCGAACCGGTTGACCTGGCCATATTCAATGTCCCTTCCAGGATATCGGACAAGATCATGGCCGATTGTGCGGCCAAGGGAGTTAAATTCGCCCACCTTTATACCGCCGGGTTTAGCGAGACCGGTAAACCGGAAGGGATCAGGCTACAAAATGAAATAGAACGTATCGCCAAAGAAGCCGGAATAAGGGTGATTGGGCCTAATTGTATGGGACTTTATTTTCCTCAGGGGGGGCTGACCTTCGGCCGGTTTTTTTCAAAAAAACCAGGCCCGGTGGCCTTTGTTTCCCAAAGCGGGGCCTCGGCCTCCCGAGTGATTACCCAGGGTAATGAAAGGGGGATCTTTTTCAGCAAGGTGGCCAGTTATGGGAACGCCATTGATCTCGATGGGACTGATTTTATCGAGTATCTGTTTCAGATCCGGAGACCCGGATCATCACCTCTTATCTTGAAGGCGTCAAGGACGGCAGGAGATACTTCAACGCGGTCAGGGAATGCATCAGGAAGAAACCGGTTATTGTCCTTAAAGCAGGGATAACCGAAGGCGGAAGCCGGGCAGCGGCCTCTCATACAGCGGTCCTGGCCGGTTCGGAAACCATCTGGGATGCCTTTTTCAGACAGACCGGGGTCATCCGGGTTGATGATCTGGAGGAATTATTGGACATGGCCATGGCCTTCATTCATCTCCGGCGGCCTGCCGGGAGGCATGTTGGAATCGTTGGTCGTGGCGGCGGTCTGGGGGTGGTGGCTACGGACCTGTGTGAAAAAGCAGGTTTAAAAGTTCCCCCGTTTCACCTGGATACCCAACACAGGCTGGAACAACTGATCCCCGATGCCGGGACCAGTGCCCGAAATCCGGTGGAACCCGACAAGGGTCTGGCCGCCTGGGCCGCCTTTTATGAAGAAGGGTTGAAGGCCATTGACAAAGACCCGGGGATCGATATCATCTTGACCCACCTCGGGATCGATATCTATGGTGGAACCGGGGATCGTTTAAACAGTTCTCTGGACGAAACCATTGGCATCCTCCTCAAATTATCCAAAGGAATATCCAAACCCTTTGTAATTGTCCTTTACGCCGGAGGCCGGGCGGAAACGATAACCGCCGTGCTTCAGGCCCAACAAAAATGCCTGGAGGCCGGACTGCCGGTTTACCCCAGCGTGCCCTCTGCGGCCAAAGCCATCAGCCGCTTTATCGGCTATCATGAATTTCTCGATCGAACAGTGAGCAATCCGAATTAACTCAAAATTACTATTATCGTTACTTTTTAATCTAATTTTTTTCCTTTTCCCGGATGGGAATAAACCCTGACTCTGGATGCTGGATGCTTGGTGCTGGAAGTTGGATTTTTATCGAGTATCCAGCATCGGCAGTTTGATCCAGTATTGGTTTTTTGATTTTATCCAGCATCCAGGATCCAGTATCGTCTGTCCTGAAGCGGATGATCTCAAGTTTTAAAAAAGCAGCAATAAATTCTCAAAGTTGGTTGCCAAGAATTTCTGGGAGAAAGGAGTTCACCATGGGAAAGCTTGATGGAAAAGTGGCCATCATTACCGGAGCCAGCAGGGGAATCGGTAAGGCGGTTGCTCTTGAATTCGCCAAGGAAGGGGCCAAAGTTGCGGTGGTTGGACGAACGGTTGAACCGCTCAAATCAGGTTTGCCCGGGACCATCCTTGATACCGTCAACCAGGTTAAGGGAGAAGGAGGCCGGTCTCTGGCCATAAAAGCGAATGTATTGGTTGAAGAGGAAATCCAGGCGATGGTGCAGGAGGTCTTGCAAGAGTGGGGCAGGATCGATATTCTGGTTAATAATGCGGCCGTAGCCGCGCCAGGCCCTTTCCTCGAAACGACGACTCGTCGCTGGAATCTGGTCATCGGGGTAAATCTTCTGGGGACTTTTCTTTGTTCCAAGGCCGTTGTTCCCATTATGATAAAGGAGGGAGGCGGCAGCATTATCAATACCAGTTCCGGTGCGGCTGACAGTCGGGTTTACGGGGTCACCGGCCTTGCCTACGGCACGGCCAAGGCGGCGATAGAACATTTAACCTGCAGCCTGGCCGCTGAACTTGGCCGATACAATATTGCCGTCAACTGCTATAAACCGGCCCAGGGAGTGGCTACGGAAGGATACGTTTTCAATCTGCCGGCTGACTATGATAAATCACGTTTGGTCGGCCCGGAAAAAATGGTCAAGGCCGCCCTCTTCCCGGCCCAGCAAGATGCCCGGGGCCTAACCGGATGCGTGGCCAGGGATGAAGAGATCATCCAGTGGCATGGTTTAAAATAAAAACATCATGCACCCTGGGGTGCCACAAAAATGAAAATGGTTTTCGACGAACGCCGAACAACGAACGACGAACGTTATTCCCATGTTCAAGAAAGGAGCATATCATGGACTTTATGTTTACCGAAGAACAGAAGGAACTGAGACGCCGCGTACGGAAGTTCGCTGAAGAAAGACTCGCCCCCCTGGCGCCTGAAGTCGATGAGTCGCTCCAAATCCATGGCGGGATCGGCCTGATCAAAGGGACGCCGATCGAGCGTATTTACTGGATGCAACGATCGCTTCGTATCTATGAAGGGGCCTCCGAAATCCAACGGATCACCATCGCCCGCAGTATTTTAAGAGAGAAATAAAACCATTGGCCTGCTTTTTCCCTATCTTCCGGAATGGCTTGTGATTAAAGTTTTTCGCTGAAGTTTTAAAAACAGCATCTATCCCACTCTGGCAATGATGAATTTACCCTGGCTTTTTTGAATGAACTCAGTCACGGGCGGATGAATAAGGCCCAGATGGTTGGACGATATTACTGTGTCGTGGAGCCTTTTGTCGCGCCCAATGTCCAGGCCCTGGACATTCCGGTAATGATCATCGAATCAGATAACGACCCCTTGGTGGAACCGGCCTTGCGTGATGCCTTGAAAACAACCTATTCGAGCGCAAGGGTGTTTACCTTCCACAAGGCAGGTCATTTCCCATACTTGAATCATGCTGCGCAATATTCGGAATTATTGAAGGAGTTTTTCGAGACACCGATTGAACGTTGAGCTGGGTCAGATAATCCAGGAGCGAGAGGCCCAAGATATAAGCAGCCAACAAGGAAATGGAGGGTTAGGGATTATCCATCGTGACGTCAAGCGCTGAAAAATCCGGATGGGAACTGAAGGCATCGCCAAGATCGGCAATTTTGGATTGGTTAACGCCCATCTCGACTTCTCCATCGCCGAATTCCGAGACATGAAAATGCAGCCCTCTCTGGAGAGAGCGCTACGGCATAAGGAGAATCTTAAGACCTAAGAAGGATGTATTTTATCATTCGAAACAATATCAAAATATACCTTGACAGGAAAAATTCAATTCCTTACCATAATAGTAAGGAATATATTTTCTTACTTCGAGGTGCGTAATGATCATTGCCAAAATGACATCTAAAGGGCAGGTAACCATTCCTAAAAAAGTCAGAGATAAATTGGGAGTTCATCCGGGGGAAGAAGTGGGCTTTGAAGAAAAAGGGGAACAGATTTTACTGAAAAAGGCCTTAACAAAATCTCCTTTTGACAAGTGGGTAGGCAAGTTGAAACATCTGAAGGGAAGTCATAGTGATGATCTGATCAGGGAGATACGCGGTCATGATAACGGCCGTTGACACCAACATCATCCTTGATGTCCTCATCCCGGGTGATCCCTTAAGCCAATCCTCTAAAGCGCTTTTGGAAAAACAATTCTCCAAAGGGAAGTTAATCATTTGCGAGGTCGTCTTTGCCGAACTTGCGGCTCAATTTCCCTCCGAACCGGAACTTAAAACTTTTTTGGCCGAGACCGGGATGAGGCTGGAATACTCAAACCCAAAATCCCTTTATATCGCCGGGACACGGTGGGCAAAATATTCCAGGAAAATCAAGGAAGACAGGATTTCCTGCCCTCAATGCGGTCAGAATTTTACGGTTACTTGTCCTCAATGCAATAAACCGATCACCAGACAACTGCCTGTCTTGGCGGATTTCCTCATCGGGGCTCATGCCCTGGCTACCACCGATTGTTTGCTCACCCGGGACCTTGGAATATATAAAACCTATTTCAAGGACCTTAAAATAGTTAAGCCCATATAAAAAGGATAATAAGAAAACCTATCCCCTTTTTTCTGAGGTAGCCGTGAAAATAGACATCGACCAATTGACTGAAACAGAATAAGAGACTTCAGAAAATAATTTATCTTCTTAAAATGCTTTCGCTTCATTATCATAACCCTCAATAGGGAAGGGCATAACCATGAAGTGCCCGATGTGCGAAACTGAAAATCCAGAAGGTTCGAAGTTTTGCGGAGCCCTACGTAGTCCTGCCCCTCATGCCTGGTGGAGATGTGAAAAGATACTTGCAGTAAATTCGGAGCTTATGTTCAAAGCCAACATGCCCCGTTTAGCAAAAAACAGTTATATTCAGGGGGAAGGATGGACAGAGAAAATAGAAATAACTTTGATGTCATTGTTGTAGGTTCCGGGCCTGGGGGAGCGACGGTTGCCAAAGAATTGTCCCTGAGAAACAAGAAGGTGCTCATTTTAGAGCGGGGGGACAACAATCCTTTAACCGGAAGTTTCTGGTATGGGTTCAAGACCCTGCTTTTTCCGGGAAAGAGCCTGCTTTTGACCAAACAGCTTCTGGGAATGGTGAGAGGGATCACCACCGGAGGAAGCACCGTCCATTACTATGCCACCTGTTTTCCTGTCCCCTTCGATATGCTTAAGCGCTATGGTATCGACCTTACGCTGGAAGCCGAAAAGATACGAAAAGAACTCCCGGTAGCGCCCCTCAAAGACGAAATGATCGGCCCCATGTCAAAACGGATCAGGGAGAACGCTCAGGAACTTGGTTATGACTGGCGGAAGCTGGATAAATTTATGTACCAGGACCGCTGGAATCCAAAGTTTGCCTTCGGCCATTATGGAGACCCATACGGCGTGAAATGGAGCGCCAGAATGTACATTGAACAGGCCCTGGCTCATGAGGCGGAGTTGATTGAGCGGGCCCGGGTCACCAGGGTAATTTTTGAGGGAAAAAATGCCGTCGGTGTTGAATATCGAAAAGGGGGAAATTTATCAAAGGTGTTCGCGCCGATTACCGTGATATCGGCCGGGGGTATTGGTTCACCTGTTATCCTGCGATCCAGCGGAATCAAGAGAGCGGGCTATCAATTCTTTTTCGATCCCTTGATCGGCGTCCGGGGGACCGTAAAAGACATTGAGGTCCCTTTGAGTGAAATCCCGATGTCCTGCGGGGTTCATCTGGAAGACGAGGGCTACATGATGACCGACATGTCCCATCCTTTTGCTACCTCAGCCCTATTTGCCGCCACGGCCTTCAGACCGCATAAGATTTTTTCACGCCCTAATACGCTCCAGATCATGATTAAAGCTAAAGATGAATTAGGGGGTTATCTGACCGACCATGGAGGCGTCAGGAAGATCCTGGATAAAAAAGAAAAGCAGAAACTTAACCGGGGATATGAACGCGCCAAGGAAATACTGAAAAAAGCGGGAGCGAAAGGGATTTTCAAAACAGGTTATCTCGCTGCCCATCCGGGTGGAACCGTTAAAATCGGAGACCTGGTCGATTCGAATCTAAAAACCGAGTATGACAATCTTTATGTTTGTGATTGTTCGGTTATACCGGAAGCCTGGGGGATGCCGCCCACCAATACCATCATCGGGCTCGGGAAGCGGCTTTCCAAGCATCTTGTCGGAGAGTAAATACTGATCCGGGTTCATTGAAAAAACAAGATGCAAGAATACAGGCCTTGAGGCCAAGGAGAAACGAGCCGAGTGTTCACCATAATTTTCCAACTTCAAAAAGCTATTTATTTCTTTGGAAATTACAGGGTAATTCAATCCTTTATAAACTTTAATCGAAGGAGGAAACCATGAACGAGAAGCAGCCCCGTGTAAAAACTCCCAATTACCTTGAAATTAACTGTGAAAAACACCCCGACAAGATGGTGATGTTGGGAACGGGGAGGAGCCTGACCTGGAAACAATTAAGGGAACGGGCCAGGGCCCTGGCGAAAAGCATCTATCACCTGGGGGTAAGGCCCGGAGATCAGATCGCCATCATGACCTATAATTCCACCGAGGCGATGGAGGTGGCCAATGCCTTGGGTTATCTGGAAGTGGGACTGGTGATGGTCGGGTACCGTATGCAGGCCCCTGAAATCGAATTCATCGTTAACAATTCGGATTCCAGGCTCCTGATCTTTTTTCATGAATTCGCCGACCGTATTCTACCCTACCGGGACAAATATCCCAAGGTCCTGTCGAGCGGTTTCATTTCCTTTGGCGGTCCGACCCAAAAAGGAGCAGGTGATTATGAGGATCTTTTTGTTAATCCTTCTGAACTGGACCTGGACAATTTACCGCTGGCGGAAGAGGCCGGCCACTCGATGATCTTTACCTCCGGCACAACCGGTCGGCCCAAAGGCGCCGCCCGCAGCACTGATTTCATTACCCGGGAAGGGGTGATGGAATATCTTTTTACCTCCATCGGTTTCTTCAAGCTGGCGGAAGACGAAATTCATCTGGTCTGCTGTCCGCTCTATCACTCGGCCCCGACCTATTTTAGTAATATAACGTTTATATTGGGTGGAACCCAGTTATTTATGCCCCGTTTTGATGCAGTTGAATTTTTAGAACTGGTAGACAAATACAAGATAACCTCAACCCATCTGGTACCCACCATGGTGACCCGATTGCTGGATGTTCCCCCGGAGGTGACCGACAGGCTCGATCTGTCCAGCCTTCGAAGTGTCATATGCGGCGCCGCTCCTCTCTTTCCGGAATATAAATTGGCCTTTCTTAAGAGATACGGGCCTGTCCTTCATGAGTACTACGGGGCTACCGAAACCGGTGTCAATACCGCCATTACTCCCGGAGAGATGATGGAACGTCCGGCCAGTGTTGGCCGGGCCTTTGCCAACAATGAATTGAAAATTTATGATGAGAAAGGCAACGAGGTCCCCGATGGACAACGGGGCGTTCTATACATGTATAATTCCATCATGATGGACGGATACTACAAGAATGAACAGGCCACCTCCGAGGCCTACCGAGGAAAATTTATGACCGCCGGGGACGTGGCTGTCCGTGACAGCGAAGGGTATTACTACATCGTGGACCGGGTGAAAGACATGATCATCCGGGGTGGCGTCAATATCTACCCGGTAGAAGTTGAAGGCGTTCTCATCCAGATGCCCGCTATCGACGATGTTGCCGTAGTAGGGAAAAAGGATCAGGAATTAGGGGAAATCGTCGCGGCCTTTGTGGTGGTCAGAGATGGGGAGCGTGTGTCCCAAGAGGAGATAAAGCAATTCTGCTCCGACAAACTGGCCAATTACAAAATCCCTTCGGAAATCATTTTGATCGATCAGATTCCCAGGACCCCCACGGGGAAAATCCTGAAACGGGAGCTACGGGAAAGATTATAACAATATTTTGATTCTCTAAGAATCGGATAGTTTAAAATAAGAGGAAATTATTAGGTTTCGAGAGTGTCATCGTTAAAGTTGGGTTTGAGAGAGAATATATGGAAAGATCATAAGCCTTTAATCCGGAAATCTTGCAACTTAGACTTTTGAAAAATCAGAGGAGTATAAATGATAATTCCTAAAAGAGCCTTTTGAATTTATTTGACTTTTTTTCTAATAAGATTAAAATTTTCCCACTCTGAATAAGGTTTCTTGCTGTCAACCCCTGACAAAGGAGTATTGATGGAAGAATAGTCCCCGCTTTTCAATAGAAGGCGGGGTTTTTTTGTTTTAGAGAGGAAAGCATCAGAATATAAACAAAGGAGCTAAAGATCATTTTCAAAGTAAAGGCAAATGGGATCGCGATAGAGTATGAAACCTTTGGGGATCGATCGGGAAGACCTCTACTGTTAATTCCTGGTTTTTCATTGCAATTGATTGCCTGGTCCGAGCAGGTAGTTAAACAACTCGTCGAGGAAGGGCATTTTGTAATTGTTTTTGACAACCGGGATACGGGTCTCTCCAGCAAAATGGAAGAGGCTGGGATACCCGACGTCATTGGAATAATAGCCGCTTCAATGAGAGGGGAAGAGGTCAAGGTCCCCTATACTTTCTACGATATGGGTGATGACGCAGTGGGTTTACTTGATGCCATGGGCATTGAAAAGGCTCATATCGCGGGGATGTCTATGGGGGGAGCAATAGCTCAGACCATAGACATCAGCCATCCTGAGCGTCTGTTGAGTCTCACTTTAATTTATGCTCCTACTGGAAATCCCAATCTTCCGCAGCCCAACCCTGAAATTGGAAAACTTCTAACGGCGCTGATGACACCACCAATTAAAGATAGGGAAACCTTTGTGGAGATTACGATGAATTGGCATCGAACGGTATCAGGATCCGGCTTCCCCTTGGATGAAGAAGGACTTCGTCAGGGAGCCGCAAGAGCATATGACCGTTCTTACTACCCAGAAGGCTTGGCACGCCAACTTTTGTCTGGCCGTGTTCGTAGAAATCGACGAAGCGCTCTCCCCTCCGTAACTGCATCTACCCTGGTTATTCACGGTGATGAGGATCCCGCTGTTCTTGTTGAAAATGTTAAGGATGCTGCTGAAACAATACCAGGGGCAGAATTGGTGATCATTAAAGGTATGGGGCATTACCCTCCCCATGGAGGACCATGGCCGCAGATAGTTAAGGTCATCTCAGCCCACACCAGAAAAGTACAAGTTTAGTTGTATGTCTTAGACGCTGAAAAGTAAAAGGTAGGGGAATTGAATTACCTTGAGGCAGGATGAATTTATACAAAGTAATGTCATAGTGTTGCTTCCTGAAGTTCGCAAAATTCAACCATAGGGGAAACGACAGAGTACAAATGATATTCGTTTAACGATACTTTTTTTGGCAACCATAGCCAGATGATCTAAAATATTATTCATCACTCTTTCGACCTCAAAGGCCACTACATGATTTGTTTTACGTTTTCTTCGAGTGTCCTGGAGGTCTGGGGTGGAGTAATCACACACGTGGGCATTCTTCTTGGCTTCAGCCAATTCCTCCATCGACTTGAAATCCAGAAGGTATTCGATCATACCCAGATAAGTGCCGGATTTATCCCGGACGGCCAAGAAGCGGTTCAATATTTTTCGGTCGGGGAAAAGGAGCCAGAATTCCTCTTCGTCTTTCTTGCCGCTTTTGAGGTTGGAGACAAACTGCTCAACCAAGGGGAGGCTCTCCGGCTTATGGCAATCTCGTATGTCTTTCCCAACGATATCGGTTGGAGCGGGTCTCGATCTCTTTTCGCCCTTGTTGGCATACAAGAGCCTCTCCTGATCATCAATAAAGATAAATTCGAGGGGTCACACGTCGAGTATAGCGATTAATTGTTCACGGCTCAGGTTCTCAATCATGGTTCCCTCCTTTTTCCTTGGATAATGGGTTTGTTATTAAAGCTTCTGAAGCAATACATATTAGGACCTATTGCAGAAATTGCTTTATGATGGGAAGAGCATAAAACAAAATATTGAGACAATCAATGAGAAAAAAAGGGCCATGCGCAAGGGGGAAGGGGTTTTCTGAATAAAAGGGAATTTGCCGGCCTGGATTTAATAAATATAAAGTGAAGAATGAATGGAGTTTGCGCCTAACTCCTGAAATACTGCTCAAAGACTTCTTCATAGCAAGGAAGCAGGAAATTTTAGTTTGAAGTAGAAACCCCCACCCTACGGGTGGGGTCATGTGGACTGACAAGGCTGTTCCCAAATGGGCTTGATTGAAAGCCCATTACCTAACCCGTTTCGTTATTCCGGGCTTGACCCGCTTCCTGCCCGTAGGCATCCAGGCCGGAGGCGGAATTCTGGGATTTTAGCTTTTCCTGGACCCAGGCTTTCGCCGGAGTGACGGCACCTATTAGATTTTAAAGTTTAGGGTTCAGGTTTGATTCTGTTATTTTAAGCCCCCCTATGGGGGGCCCAATTAAAGCCACGCCCTATGGGCGTGGATTATTTACTAGTCTCTCTAAAGTCTTTCTTCCTGTAATCGTTCAGTTGCCATTTTTGAAAAATCAGAAGAATATAAACTAAAATAAATAAAAACGATTTGACCTTTTGGGACTAATTTGATAGGAACTTCTATAAATCTGAAATAAATGTTTTCTTGCTGTCAACCCTTTACAAAGGAGTATTGATGGAAAAATAGACCCCATTTCTCAATAGAGCGATGGGGTTTTTACTTTATTGAACTCAACATCAATCATAGAAAAAGGAGGGTACGAAAATGGCCAAAGCAAAAGCAAATGGGATTGAGATCGAATATGAAACCTTCGGGGATCGATCTGGACGGCCTATCCTTTTAATTATGGGTTTAGGCGGGCAATTGACCGGCTGGTCGGAAGAGGTTTTGGAACAGTTCGTGGATGAAGGGCACTTCGTTATTGTTTTCGACAACCGTGATACGGGACTCTCCAGTAAAATGGAAGAAGCCGGTGTGCCTGATATCGTAGGGGCGATGAGTGCTTTAATGAAAGGAGAGAAGATTCAAACGCTATATACCCTCTACGATATGGGCGATGATGCTGTGGGGTTGCTCGATGCCTTGGGCATCAAAAAGGCCCATATCTGCGGCATTTCTATGGGTGGAGCTATTGCGCAGACTATAGGTATCAGCCATCCTTCGCGCGTATCAAGTCTCATGTTGATATATTCACCAACTGGAAACCCCAATCTTCCACAGGCCAAACCCGAAATCATGAGTCTCCTGATGCAGCCCCCGGTTACAGAGCGCAATGCATATATCGAGCAAATGATCAATACTTTTCGGATTATATCAGGATCCGGCTTTCCCTTAGAGGAGGAAGGGGTTCGTCAGTCATTCGCCCGAGGATATGATCGATCCTACTATCCTGAAGGTGTAGGGCGCAACTTGCTGGCCATCTTAGCGAGCGGGTATCGGAGATCTGCGCTACCGTCTGTAACTGCACCCACCCTCGTGATTCACGGCGATGAGGATCCCCTCGTTCCTGTGGAGAACGGCAGGGATGCAGCTGCAGCAATACCGGGCGCAGAATTGATGATCATTAAGGGCATGGGACACTACCTACCGTATAGAGGACCATGGCCGCAAATCGTGAAGGCGATCTCGGCCCATACAAAAAAAGTGGCAGCTTAGGAACAGCGACAGGGTCAAATTTTTGCTTGGCTCGTTTTTAATGTCGGACACAATAAAAGCAGGGTCATTTCGCCCTGCCTTTATTGGGAAATTCGAATGGTAATTGTTTATTTTTGGAAAGACCTGTTTGCAATAGTTGTAGGTGAACTCGTTAAATTCAGGGGTGGAGATAATTTTTTAACGAAGTTTGAGGGTTGCTTCTTAAAGGGCTGGAGGAGGTTCATTGCCCGGATCCATTTTTCAAAAGGTCCATCAGGTCCAATAAAGATGACCACTTGAAGTAGGTTCAGGTGGTTCCGCCCTGATGGATTTTTTAAAAGTCCATCAATAAATGTATTTTTCCTTGATCCTTAACCGGGAATGTAGGTCGAATCGTTTGTGGCCACGGTGGTTTCTAAATCAAACCGTAATCAAAAAGACAGGAAAGGAGGGGTTGATCATTGAACTTTTCATTTTCTTCGGAAGAGCAGGAACTGGTCGATGAGGTACGTGCCTTTTTGCAATCGGAATCAACACCGGATCTACGGGAGGAAACGCGTAAGCTGGGTTTCATCTACGGCGGCCAGGAGGGTCGTCGGTTTATTCGAAAATTTGCCGCCAGGGGTTGGCTCACTCCCAACTGGCCCAAAGAACACGGTGGACTGGGAACCTCCCATGTGGTGACCTTTGCCATCCGCGAAGAGATGGCTTATGCCGGTGTACCGCTCATCTTTGTGGCGGCCCATATGGCGGGTCCGACCATCATGCACTTCGGGAGCGATGAGTTGAAGAAGGAATGGCTGCTTCCCATCGCCCGGGGAGAGGTTGAATTCTGTCTCGGCTACACAGAGCCCCAGGCCGGCTCCGATCTCTCGGCCTTGAACATCCGGGCCGTAGACAAAGGCGATCACTTTGTCCTGACCGGCCAGAAGACCTTTAACACCCACGCCCACGTGGCCGATTACCACTGGCTGGCCGCCATAACCGATTCTGAGGCCAAAAAATATCAAAATATGTCGATGATCATGGTCGACCTGAAGAGCCCCGGTATCACCATCCGGCCGCTTATCACCATGGCCGGATGGCGGACAAACGAGGTTTACTATGATGACGTCATCGTTCCCAAGAAGAACCTAGTGGGACAGTTGAATGCGGGATTCTACTATCTGATGCACGCCCTGGACTACGAAAGAATGTTTCCCCTGGCCGCTTACGGCCGGATTTATCATCTGATCCTTGAGTACGCTCAAGAGAAACAAGTGAACGGCCGACCCCTTTCTAAGAATCCGCTCATCCGGCAGAAGCTCGCCCAGTTGGCTATTGAGCTGGAGGCCAACCGGCTTCTCTACTACCGGCTGGCTCACCTGCTGGATAAAGGGCAGGTTCCCAATTATCAGGCCTCGATGCAAAAGCTCTTCGCCACCGAAGTGGCCCAGCACATCGCCAATACCGGCATGGAGGTATTGGGTCCCTTCGGTCAACTGAAGAAGGGTTCCCAGGGATCGGTGTTGGAAGGGATTATGGAACAGATCTATCGCAGCAGCGTCGTGGAGACCATATATGCGGGGACCTCCGAGATTCAGCGGAGCATCATCGCCCTTCGTGGACTGGAACTTCCCCGTAAGTAAAGGAGATAGCAATGGACTACGATCTGAACGAAGAACAGCATATTCTCAGGGAAACGGCCCGGCGCTTTCTGAATGAGCGTTGCCCGAGTGATTACGTTCGGGCCATGTCTGAGGACCTGAAAGGATGCAGCGATGGGGTCTGGCAGGAGATGGCCGATCTGGGATGGATGGGATTGATGATTCCGGACCCCTACGGTGGTTCCGGAATGGATTTTCTCCACCTGGCGGTGCTTCTCAAGGAGATGGGTTATTTCTGCCTGCCCGGGCCTTTCTTTTCAACCGTTGTTTTCGGCGGGTTGACCCTGCTTGAGACGGGAAGCAAACGCGCAGAAGGAGGCCTTGTTACCGGATTGTGCACAAGGGAAGCTCTTCCTGACCCTGGCCTGGCTTGAGCAGGAAGGGCTCTATACGCCCGAAGCCATTCAACTTCGAGCGGAAAAAGAACGGCTACAGGCTCTCAGGAACCAAGCTCTTTGTTCCCGACGCCCTTGGTGCCGACTATGTGATCTGCGCCGCCCGAACAGGAAAAAAAGTAACCGATATTTCACTCTTCTTAGTTGAGGCGGGAAGCACCGGTCTTGGCCTTACCCCCCTCGAAACCTTGGCCGGCGATAAGCTCTGCGCGTTGATCTTTGACGGGGTCTCAATTCCCAGGGGAACCTTCTCGGCAATCTTAATGCAGGGTGGCCGGTTTTGAAAAAAGTGCTTCTGATGGCGGCCGTAGCCAAGTGCGCTGAGATAAACGGCGGGGCCCGGCGGGTGCTGGAGATGACGGTGGCTTACGTCAAGGACAGGGTTCAGTTCGGGAAACCGGTCGAGCGCCTTCCAGGCGGTTCAACACCACTGTTCAAACATGCTCACCTTTGCCGAAACCCTGCAGTTTATGACCGATCAGGCGGCCTGGCGGATCAGTGCGGGCTTGCCTTCGAAAAAGAGGCCTCCGTGCAAGGCTTGGGCCAGCGACTCCTATCGCAAACTCGTTGCCCTGGCTCATCAGTGTATCGGCGGCATGGGATTAATGGAGGAGTTTGACCTGCAGGCTTTTACTTTCAAACGGCCAAAGCAGCCGAACAGATGTTCGGCGATGCCGATTTTCATTGGGAATGGCTGGCCATGGAAATGGGATTATAATCCTTAAGATATTCACAATTCATAAGGGAGGGAAGAGATGGAACCTGTAGATTACGTAACCGGTCTCAATGCCATGTATCAAAGTCAGGGATTTCCGCCCTACCGCTGGTCGGTCTTTGATACCAGTCCTTGGGCTTCCTTTAAGAAACCGCTCAATGAGGCGACGCTGACCCTGATCAGCTCAGCAGGTACTTTTAGGGAGGATCAGGAACCCTTTGATCCCTGGGCGGTGAACGACCTGAGCTTTCGAGAAATTCCGAAAGATACACCCATTACCAGGCTCAAACTTCATCATAATTATTTCGATCACCGGGATGCTTTGAAGGACCTGAATTGCGTCTTCCCTCTGGAGCGGCTCAGGAGTATTGGAGGGGAGGGGGTTATCGGGCGTCTGGCACCGACGGCCATCACCCTCGGGATGGGGAGACTGTACAAGCGGACGGCTTTGCAGACGGAGACCGTGCCTCGAATAGTCGAGGTGCTCCGGGGACAGAATACCGATGCGGTGCTTCTTGCGGCCTGACCGCTCGATCATCAGTCGGTCGGACTGATCGCCCGAACCATTGAAGAAGCGGGAATTTCCACTACCTATCTGGGCTCCTGCCGTTGTATGATGGCCCGGATCAAGCCCCCCAGGGCCGCTTTTGTTAATTTCCCGCTCGGCCGTCAATGCGGCAGGCCTAACGATGGTGCGATGCAAAAAGGTATTCTCCGAGATGCGCTTTCCCTTCTTGTTACGGCAACACGTTCAGGAGAAATTTTCGATCTGTCCTATGAATGGGACGAACCCTTCGATTGGTCTAATTATAGGAAAAGCATGGAGGAAATGCTGGAAGCGGAAGCGAGACCTGTTCAGGAGTGGAAACCGGGAAAGTGATCTCAATCGCTATCCACAGATAGATAATCCTCTACGAAGTGAATCGCCCTGCAAAAAAATGGAAGTGCAAGGGGAAGAAGAGAAAAGGGACTATGTACTCGGTCCGGAATAAGGGGGAAGGTCAAGTGGAAAAAACCCAAGGCAAGGTGAATACCGTTCGTCTGCAAAATCTGAGTTATGCCCACAAGCAGGCCGGAACGTTCCGAGCGGCGATTGAGCTCGATCTCTTCACGATTGTTTCCAAAGGAGCTCCGCGTCTGGCGGATATACGGGAGGCGCTCCAATTGAGTGCCCTGAATACGGAACGTCTCGTGGTTGCCTGTTCGGCCCTCGACCTCCTGGAAGAGGGAGAAGGGTATCGTAATGCCCCTGACGTTGAGCGCTTTCTGGTTAAGGGTAAACCGACCTATATCGGTCCGTGGTTACTTTTTAACGGATTTGATTTTGAACATTGGAAAGATTTGGCCGTCAGCCTGAAGTCCCATGAGCCGCCCAAAGTGCTCGGTCTGTACGAAAACCTTACCGAGGACCTATCCCGGATATACCATGAAGCTACCTACAGTGTGGGACTGGGTGCCGGTATGCTCTTTGCCAGGGATGTTGACTTAAGCCGGCGCTCTCTCCTGATCTGGGTGGGGGCTCCGGTGCCTACTCATCGCCGCTGTTCAGCGATATCCGCACCTCAGGGCGATTGTGCTCGATTTCGAACCAGTCTGTAAGATTGCCGAGAAATTTATTGCCCGTGGAAAATGCAGAATAAGATATCCACCCATCCGGGGGACTTTACCAACGATCCTCTTCTTCCCGGAGCGGATTGCATGATTATGGCGAGTAATCTGCCGCAGTATGACGCTAAGGTTCTGACCGGGGTGTTCAAAAAGGCCCTTAAGGCCCTCGAACCGGGAGGCGAGTTTCATCTTGATCGGGGAGACCCTCACCGATGATAAGACGGGTCCTCTTTGGTCCGGCCCTTTGGGGTCTTCACGAGGCCTTGTTCGGTAGCCCGGGCCGATCCCATTCGGAGCAGGAGGTAAAGGCCTACCTTGCGGCGGTTGGCTTTGTCGACATTGCGGTCCATCCCTTCATCCCCGATCTCCGGCCAGGATCTCGGCCCGGAATGCAGGAAGGAGGATAAAGGGGTGAGAAGAAAACGATCAAAGATCAACAGCCTTGGACCTCTGGTTTTTCATGAACCCTAAGCCTTAGACCTTTAATCCTATTTCAAGAGGGGCCTATCATCCTTTTTTCCACGGAGGATAAGAAGGCCTGGCTGCTTGCATTGAAAAACGAAAGCCTAAATTTATTGGGCAATAATCAATGCCCCACCTGCTATGGAAAACTTAATCCGTTACATCATCCGGCCCTCTTTGTCTCAAGAACGAATGACCTATCTTCCGGAAAAGGCCCGGGGATCATTTGCCGATGGACCGGTTCATTAGGTGAGATCAGTTTGCTTTGGGAGCATTAGATCTCACCTTTAAAGTCGATCCTATCGGTAATTGGCTCAAATCGTTTGAGTGAACTATTGATCGCCATTTTTTTATTTCAATTGTTCCCTCAGCTCTCGCTTTAAAACCTTTCCGGCTCCGCTTACGGGAATCTCGTTCACAAAAGTCACATCTCTGATTTTTTTGTAGGCCGCTACTTCGGTGTTTAAAAATTGCATTAATTTTTCACGGCTGACCTCCTGGCCCGGAGCGAGCTTCAAAAAGGCAACCGGGATCTCTCCCGCATCCGAATCGGGTTTACCCACCACCGCACGTTGTTCAACAGCCGGATGACGGAAGAGGATCTCTTCGAGCTCCCTTGGATAGACGTTGTAGCCCTTGTAGATGATCATGTCCTTCAATCGGTCCGTAATAAAGAGGTAACCGTCTCCATCCATTTTGCCGATGTCACCCGTGTGAAGCCATCCGTCTTTCAGTACCTCCGCGGTGGCTTCCGGTTTGTTGTAATACCCTTTCATGACCTGAGGACCTTTGATCAAAACCTCGCCTTCCTGTCCGGGAGGAAGTTCATTGCCTGTGGCGACTTCTACAATCTTGATTTCGGTATCAAAAACCGGTAGACCGACAGATCCAACCCGTGCACCGGCTGCGTTGAGAGGCGTCATCGTGGCGCCCATGGTACACTCGGTCAAGCCATATCCTTCGCTGATGTATTCCACTCCGAAAGCTCCGGTAAGTTTTTCAATTATCGCTACGGGCAGCGGTGCGGCCCCTGAACCGGCAAACTTTACGTGAGATAGGTCGTATTTCTCAAAATCCGGATGATTGATCATGGGAATATACAACTGAGGGGCACCGCCGATATAGGTCGCCTTGTATTTGACAATGGCATCCATATACTCTTTCGGATCAAACCTCGGCAGCACCACCATGGTACTTCCCATAAAAATCTGGGCATTGAGATACCCGACGGTACCCATGGCATGAAACCAGGGCACCACAATGATGGAAGTTTCCTTGTCCCTCTGAATCGGCAATGCAGATGGATCAACACCGTCCGGGTATATCGATGGTGTCCGGCACAGCCATCTTTTCTGAGCATTGACAAAGCCATAGGCCAGAGCCTCCTCCGCCTTTATAACCTTACCGAGCAGGAATATCTCCATAGTCCTTCGATGACCGATCAAAGCGGGAAGCAGTTGAATCGACCCAGCCTCGGGAACCAACCCCAAGCTGACAAAAGGCGCCGACAAGCGAATATCCTAAGTGGCAAAAACAAGATCGCAGTGGAGCAAGAGAGTAGGTCCGATTCCTACCGCCGTCCCTTGAACGGCAGCCACCAGAGGTTTGGAAAGCCCTATTAATCCGTTTAAAAAACGTCCAACCGGCGCATTCGGCTCCATACTGTAATTATTCAGGAAAAAGGAGATGTCATTTCCCTTATTAGCTCGATTGAGGGGTAAGATCAGAATACCTTTTTCAGTCTTAACTTCAACATCTCCAGCCATCTTCATCCTTCTTTCTCTTTCCTAAAAAAGGCTTTTAACTAATTACCTGACCCAGGAAACTCTTTTTACAGGCAATTAACTCCAAATTATTTTCAAATTGATCGGCAAATCGACGAAGGCCTTGAATATCGCCGTCTCTGTCTCTTGTTTATTTTTGACTTCCTTTCGCCGGATTTATGATTACGGTAGCGTCGGTCGTTCCACCTTTGAGAGGGTTGGTCGTGATTTCCGCTATACTCCTTGATCTATATATTTTGTAAGAATCTGACGAATCTTTTCCTGTACCGCCAATTCGCGAAGACGGGGTTTAAATATTTTGCCGACAGTTGTTGTTGGCATCTCCGCTAATTCAAATATCTTTTTAGGTTTTGCGGGAGGTTCGGCAATATGTTCCGTCATATAATTGTTGAAGATCCGCGATATCAAGGTCTTTCCCCTGGCGCCCTACCACAAAGAGAATCGGCACCTCACCAGCATATTCGTCAGGCATACCCACCGCGGCACTTATAGTTACCGCCGGATGGGCATTGGCTACTTCTTCAATAGCGGCCGGATCGATATTGTGACCGCTACGAATAATGAGATCTTTTTCGCGACCTGTTAAAAACAGCCTATTTTCATCATTCATATATCCTAAATCTCCGGTTACCAACCAGCCGCCTTCCAACAAAGCCCCGGCATTTTGCTGCGGGTCTTTGTATCCCGGAAATACTTGCGGTCCGCGAACCAGGACGGACCCTATCTCCCCGACATCGCATTTCACCACGATTCCTTTTTCAATGTTCCTTCTGTCTGGCAATCATAAGATCAGAAAAAGGAACCCTTAAGCCAGCCGATCCAAGAATCCTTTTCCCCATGACAGGATTGCTGGAAATCATTGCACCCGTTTCCGTCATCCCGTATTGTTCATAAAGAGAAACTGTTGATCTTCTTTTCAAAACGTTCACCGACAGGTACCGGACATAGGGCACCACCCGTAAACCCCATTCGCACAGAAGAAATGTCAGCATCTCCAACCGGGACATCGGAAATGGCAACAATTGCCGTTGGCACGCCACCGACGATGGTCGCTCTATACCGTTCAACAATTCGCCAATAGTTGCGAACTATATCCTGGTTTCTAAAACCATAGGGCGACAGAATGACCTCGTGTGCACCGGCGGCCATTCCGGACATGCCTGACTGATATCGTCCCTCCGACATGAAACATGGGCAGACAATTCAAGATCACATCCGTTTCATCGATACCCCACATTTGCGCAAACGCCCAGGCGCCATGTATCTGGTTACCATGGGTCAACTGCACAAGCTTTGGAGTTCCTGTTGTACCACCGGTGTGAAACAACGCGGCCACCGTATTTCTTCCTATTTCTCTGGAAAAAGTTAAACGGTCATTGGGATATTCTTTAACTGTTTTATCAAAGTCAACCATGCGGCTATCTTTTACCGGCACGCCGCCGAGAACGAGTATTTTCTTGATCATATCCGCTTGGGCTATGACTGCCTGGACCTTTGCCCAAATGTCTTTGTCTACATTCGGACCGGGAACGACGAGGATTTCCGCATTTTCCGCGCGCAACAAATCAACGATTACCTCGGGGCTAAGAAGATAGTTGATGCTGCTCACAATACCTGCCGTCTGCGTACCCCAAATCGTGGCCGGGATTTGGTCATAGGTCGGAGAAATAATGGCGACCGCTCCGTCTTCCCTCGTGATCATGTCGTGCATCATGTTGGCCACACGTGTAACCTCCTGCAATAGTTCGAGATTGCTGCGGGTATGGGCGATATCATCCAAATTTCCTGAAGGGAGAACCGTTAAACCTGGCCGGTCAGGAAAAAGCGTGGCAGTGGCAATGAAAAGATCATAGACACTCTTGGCGGTCACCAACTCGTCATATGGCTGCTTCTCAAGGGATTCAATATCCTCAAGGTCTCTAATGGGTATAGTATACTTCGTTGTTCTCATCCTAATCCTTACGATTTCAAATATTTTATATTGGTGTAACAGAAGCTGCCCATTTTTAATGGACTGCCGCATACATTATCATTGTCTCGGTTGCGTCAGCCGCCTTGAATTCCTCAACGATACGCCCTTGACGGGAAACAAGAATGCGGTCCGATAAATGCAGAATTTCCGGCAAATATGAAGAAATGACTACTACCGGAAGGCCATCATCTGCAAGTTTGTTGATAATTTGGTGAATTTCAGCTATTGCTCCGACGTCTACGCCGCGGGTAGGTTCATCGAAAATGATCAGCTTGGGACGTTGAGCAAGCGCCTTGGCAATCACTACCTTCTGCTGATTACCCCCGGATAACTCGATAACTCGAGCATTGCTGTCCGTTGCCTTGATGTTGAGTCGCCTTCGTCCAATGTTCTGCCAATTTACGCATTTCACCCATATTGACGAAGAACCTCTTTGTCATTCCGGCAGTGATCGCCCCTATGTAAATGTTCCGGGCAATGGACATCGTTTCAAAAAAACCTTCGATCTTCCGGTCTTCAGTTAAATATATAATCCCTTCCTTAACTGCCGGTTTCGGCACTCTGTACCTGACTGATCTACCTTCAAATTTTACTTCTCCGCCATGAACGAGGTCTCTCTTCACGACGCCGGCAATAATTTTTGCCGTCTCGGTTCTGCCGGAACCTACCAGACCGAAAATTCCGGTAATTTGTCCTGCGAAGACCGAAAATGAGTTGTTACGGACAATATTCTGCATCGACAAATTTTGAACGCTTAACACCAGGCGACCGGCTTTTCTTATTTTCCTGCCTTTCGCACTGGCATCATAGACCCCACCGGCAAGCGATCGTCCGACCATGGCTTGAATTATTCTATCTCTGGTAAAATTAGAAGCGGCATCAGTTACTACTATTTCACCATCACGAAGCACTGTAATACGATCCGCTGATTGCAGTGCTTCCTCCAGGACGTGTGTTATGAATATTATTGTAACACCCGCTTTTTGTAAGCGAATCAGTAAAGCAAAAAAATGATGTTTTTCTTCAGGCGTCAGCGTAGCAGTAGGTTCATCAAAAATGATGATGCGGGCATTATAATACACAGCCCTGGCGATCTCGACCATCTGCTTTTGCGCTGCACCAAGCCTGGCCACCGTTACCGAGGGATCAACTGGAAAATTAAGAGATTGAAGAAATTGCTGCGCCGCTATGTAAATCGCTCGAAGTCGATTATAAAATTTTTCTTTTCCCAAAAATAAATTTTGGGCGACCGTGAGCGACGGCACAAGACTTGTCTCCTGAAACACCATTGCGATGCCGTGCGCTACACCATCTGTCGGATGATTAATCTTGATGGGTTTTCCATCGAGGATAATTTCTCCCTTTGTCGGAGTAACGGCTCCTGCCAGTATTTTCGTCAACGTCGACTTACCGGCGCCGTTTTCGCCAACCAAGGCATGGATTTCCTTTTCTTCCAGGTCAAAATCCACATTCTTGAGAACCGGAACCCCTTTGTATTCCTTTGTGATATTCCTTCATCTGGAGAATTACAGCCATAGTTATTTATCCCTTCTCAACCCGATCAATCGGATACGATGCGACCATGCCGTCGCCTTTAACGGCCATCAATAATCGTCCGTTATGTTCTATGCAACTTGTGATACCATGCCTTGTCCCATCTGCTCTGCTGTGTAAACTGGCGATCGGCTGAAAATTACTGTCCAACCGGATAATCAAACCGTAAGATCTGGCAGGCGCCCATGGTTTCAGTATTCCTAACTGCTTGACGCCGCCGGCTTGCAACGGCTCATAGAAACGATTGATTACTACGCAAGGTCGGCGCCACCCAGAAATCGGGATCAATGTTCTCCATCATTAATTTACGGTATCTTTTTTCTCGCAACACAAACTCCACTAATTGGCTGCGCGGAGCAAATATGGTCAGCCAAATGCCGCCCCCTTGAGCCGGGGCCATCCGCGAGACATAGCCGGGCAGGTGGCCCAGCACCTCTTCCGGCGGCTTGCTCCCGTCTAAAAAGATTCTGAGGAGCCGGCTCCGCCAACTTTCGGCAACGATAAACGTTTTGCCATCATAGTAAATGCCATAGGGAAAAGCCAAACCGCCGCATATCTTTGTCTGATGGCCAGTGGCTATTTCGACACGCCATAACGATCCGGATGAATTCTTCTCCATAAGATCTCTCTTCCATTCATTGTAATTGTTTGTAGAAGATCCATGGGTGACGAATAAATTGTTTCCGGAATCGGCCTGCATCGCTGTGGGACATTTGGCTCCTTCAATTGGTTTAATGATTTTGCCATGGTTTGGTCCATTGACTATGGCAATCCGGCCATCAACCAATCCAACGGCCAGTCCTCCATCCGGTAATCCCGCCATACAGGATATCTCGGCATCGAACCGGGCGACCTCTTTACCTCCTTTATCGACTTCCAAGACCTTGGAACGGCTGCTTACAACGGGTACACCGTTCATGAGCGCAAGGCAATCCGGAGCGTCAACAATTAATAACTTTTCAGTTTCTTCTAATAACTCATTCGGCATTAATGCCCCATCCAATGGAGGAACGGTAATCGAAAATTCTCCTCGACCTAAATATTTATTTATCATCTTTATCATGAGCGGTCTCCCCAATATGATATCTTTCCTGTCCAAGAGATATCCGCTCCTTGAAGACGAATCCGACCAATGCGATTGTTATAAATCCCTCCCAGGTATAAATAACCCCGATGCTCGCGCATTGAGGTGACCATCGGATGATTCTCCCCGCCGAGATCCCAAAATGATTCAAGGACTTCACCGCGATCGTTAAACTTAATCACACAACCCGTGTTAATGTTCGGGAACAACCATTCATCACTGGCTACTCTTCGCGACATTCGTTTGCGAAAACCGGGCATTTTCATTGCCAGATCATACGTCGGTGTTCTCATACCAACGAGCGCCAGCCAGTAATTGCCGTCGGAGGCTCGATTGATATTATCCGGATACCCGGGTATATTGGGTATAATACTTTCAACCTTTCCGGCCTTCGGGCCCTTTAGCCAATAACGGCTGATTCGGCATCCCCATGTTTCCGCAAAGAAAAATGAGTTATTATCATGAGCCATACATATACCATTCGGGAAACACAAGGTTCCTGATGAGCGTTTTTGTTTTTTTAGTGGAAGGATCATAGCAAAGAATACGTCCGTTTCCTCTGCTCTCAAGAGAATCCACAGACCATTCGTTCATTTCATAACGCTTTGTTGCTTCGCTGAAGAATACTCTTCCATCCGGCGCTACATCCAAATCATCGGCCAGACTCAAACGAGAGTCGTCGATGATCGACCAGGGGGTCCTGTTTGTTTCATCCGTCAATTTAGTGATTTTTCTGTCCTGATCAATGCTGTAAAGCCCCATCCCCCCGATGCAAACCAGAATATTGCCATTTTTGTCCCATGCCAACCCCAATGGCCTGCCGCCGCAATGAGCAAATACTTCCGGCTCTTTATAATCGGGGGCTTTGAAACGAATAATATCCCCTATTCTATTACCTGTATAAATATCGTCATTATTGTCGAGGAGGATGTCTTCCGGTCCATCGATCTTGCCAAGTCCGATCACCTCGACATCACGCAGACGATCATTAACTGCATAGGCGATGTTGATCCTGCCTCCGTGGCCGGAGCCTGCGGAAGAGGGAAAAAAGTTGGGGAAACATAAACTTTGGTTAATATTTTGAAACGGTTTTTAACAAACCGAATGTCAACAATTACTGCAAACAGAAGCATTAATCCCCAGAAATACTTGAGTGGCGCCACTTTTCAGTCCAAGGCGAATCAGGCCGTTAGTCAGAAGAAGAACTGTAAGGGCGCCCATAACTGCCTTTGCTGCCGAACCTCTGCCTCCACCTAAACTGTTCCCGCCGACCACTGCAGCAGTAAGCACCATGAGTTCAAGTCCCACGCCGGTATCGGAACCTACACTGGATAGTCTTGTTGCATACAGGAAGCCTGCCAGACCAACCAGAATGCCTGCCGCGACATAAGTCAGACAAATATCGCGTTTTACGGAGATCCCGACATTATAAGCTGAACGGCGTGCCCCGCCTATCGCCATAATACGCCAGCCGGGCTTCATCCGGCTGATAACTAAATGTACGACGACAGCCACAATCATGAGCACGCAAAAACTGACCGGAATTTGCAGCAAAGTCCCTGCGCCGAGGAAATCCCATATGGGGGAGTCCGGAAATTTACCCGCCATGTCGGTGGCATAACGCAAATACAATAAGTCCACTAATGACCTGACGATGACGAGAGTGACAAGCGTTGTAAGGAAAGCGCGAAGCCGCAGATAACCAATTAATACACCATTGACGAGGCCGACGAGCGCTCCAATCAGAAGAGACATTATAAACACGATTCCTATCGGCCAACCAGCAAGAGATGTCAGTCCCAGTGCGGACATATTTACCAGAGCGAAGGTGGAGGCGACGCTAAGATCAATGCCGCCGGAGACCATGACGATCATCATGGCAATTACTATTATACCGAATTCACCTAATTGCCGGGTGGTGTCGACTGAGACTTGCCTGTCGTGTAAAAATCCGGGATGATTGCACCTAACGTTGTAACAACGGCAATTAAAACCAGAAAGGGAATTAAATTATCAATCCAACGCTTCGTAAGAATTTCACCTATAAGATGGGTCGGCAGGTAATCATAACGAAACCTCATCAATCTATCGTAGAAAGACATTTTTTATACTTTCCAGGAATTAAGATTCCTGAGGCCGGGCCATTAAGGCCCGGCTCCCGGCTAAAAGATTTATTTCTTCTTTAATTCAGCAGGATCCCAACAGGCATCAGGGGTTATGGTTTGTTTATTAATCAGGTGCAGTGGTGAAATTATGGAAACTTTATACTCTCCCGGCTTTACTTTAGATTGCAGCAGGTATGAAATCAAAGTGAAAATATCACGGCCCTGCGCAGGAACATTATAAGAGACATAACTTCGCTAAATGTCCCATCCTTGACTTTGTCACAGGAAAACTTGGCGCCGCCGCCGGATGTAATCAAGTATACGGGCTTATTTCGCTTGGCCCGTTTATTAAATTCCTGGACTGCCGCAGCGGTACCCGTGTCCATTACATCCCACATTCCGATAATACCGCAAATGTCCGGATTTGATTGCAGAATTGTAGCTGTGATGTTGCGGGCTTTCGTCGCATCCCAGTCCGCAGCCTGGTCGGCAACTATTTTAATTTCGGGATGTTTGGACAGGACATTCTCGATACCTTTCCTCGCAAAGCCACTGGCCGGCCGACGTAACAACACCCTGCACAATTACCAACTTTACCGCTTGTGCCCGAGCCTTTGCCGCAGAGCTTAACGATTTGTTCTCGCCTGCATTTCACCGATCCGTGTATAGTCGGCGCCCACGAATCCGGAACTTCCCATGCTCGATCTCATATTAACCGAGATTACATAAATACCGGCCTGTTCAGCTCTCTGGATAAGCTTGGCATAAGAATTCACATCAGGATTATGAACAACGATTACGTCCGGTTTCTGCGAGATCAGGGAGGTAATAGCCTGGGCTCCGGCATCGATATTATAATTCGGATCACGTATTGAAAAATCCATTCCCACGTCGGTTGCCAGGTTTCTCAGAGTAGCAGCCCAACCATCCGTCAAGTAAGAACCCATGGCAACGGGAATAAACACAATCTTCTTTCCCTTGAGTGCTTTATAATAATCGAGACGCGCCGGATCATCAATGCCCGCGGCCATAGCGCTCTGAAGCATCGCAGCGCCGATGACGAATGAAATTAATAAGCATAAAACTACCCTTCTCCTTTTTCATTTTTTTACCTCCTTTGTTTTTTGTTTGTTATTTTTTAAACAATTTCGCTTCCGTACACGGAAACGCTTACTCTAATTCTTCGAATTTAACGATCGACTTTGCTTCTAACCTCTTTACAAATAAAACTCTTTTTACCTTTTCAACGGCTTTAAAAATTTACCTCCTTCTTATTTATTTATCCCTTTTTCGTCACTTTTTTTATGATAACTTAATGACAAAAATAAACTCTGCCATAAATGAGCTAGATATCTCCCTGCTGTTCGGTTTGCTCATCGCGGGGATTCATTAGGCTGTCTATGATGATGGCAATCAGCAAAATGCCGCTCTTAATAACATTTTGCAGGGTGTATTGAATATCCATGATGGTCATGCCATTCCAGAGAATTCCGATCAGGAGTGTGCCGACAATAACATTGCGAATGCCGCCTCGCCCACCCGAAAGACTCATACCACCGATGACGACCACAAGAAGCACGTCATATATGAAAGTCCCGCTAACCTGGCGTGTATTGACGGAAGCCACCGTCACGGCCGAAATAATTCCCGCTATATAACCAATAAAAGCAGACAGCGTGTACTGTAAAACTATTATCGGACGAACCGGTATTCCAACTATACGAGCTGCCTCAGGGTTATCACCGATCGAATAGATTTGTTGGCCTGGCCTCGTGAATTTCAGGAAAAGAGCGGCTAAGGCCAAGACCACGATAAAAAATTATCACCGGCATGGGTATAAGGCCGAAAAGATATTTATTTCCTATCCAGGTAATCGATGAAGCATTTGGCGGCATATAAACAACTTCAAAATCGATTAGCTTGAGCCGTACGATACCAAAAACAAATATTCCCATTGCCAGCGTACAGAAGATCGCCGGAATTTCAGCATAGGCAATAATCAATCCATTGATCAAGCCGACCAATAAGGGCAAAACCGAGCCCTATAATCAAAGCGGTCTCGATGGAAAAACCATGACCGGCGAGATAAAAAGCCCAGGCAGTGGACATCGCCATCGTAGAAACGATCGAAAGGTCAATCCCTCGACCAAGAACGACAACGGCCATTGCCGTGGCGAGAATTCCCAGTGCGGAGACATTCCGGACCAGTGTGAACAAATTCTCGGCTACAAAAAAACGTCTGAGCGTAACGGAGAAGACGATAAAAAGCGCCGCCGCAATCCCAATTACAATTTTCTCTTGTGTAAAAATATGACGTGATATCCTCATGTTATTTACTCTTTTAGCATTTTATGGATTAATAAATTAAAGGATAATTTAATATTAACGTAGGACATTATTCTTGCCTCCCAGTGCATAGTTTTTTGTCATTTAGCGCAATGCAAAATGAATTTTTATTATTGGATTTTCGTTGTTTTTCCAGGGATAAAACGGAGGACCTAAAATCCTTTACATAGAAGAGAAGCCAAATGGATTTGTGGAGTTGTGCTATGGAAAGTAGTTCATTGAAGACTTTGAAATGGGGTAGTGGCCTTAAAAGGGAATCCGTTTACGACTTTTACCCCTTTAACGGTGGCAAACATCGGGTTACTAAGGTCATTAAAACATTGAGTAACGGCCTATCGGTGAGACTGAAACCATACTTTAGCCGTTTATGAAATAGGCATATCCGGCCTATAAGCCATAGCCATTGTTTTTAATGGTCTCAGTCAACCTGCTTGGCTTTTTGCCGAATATATCGAGGCGGCATACCAAATTTTTGTTTGAATAAATGGGTGAAATGAGAAGAGCTATTGAATCCCAAGGAGAAGGCTATGTCGGTGATTGACTCCTTATCGAACTTGGCGCTGGTGAGCTTTTGGTGACATTTTTCTAGTCTCTGTTCGCGAATCCATTCAGATACCGACATACCGGTACCCTTGAACAAGTAATGCAGATAACGCACGGATATCCGGTTATCTTTGGCGATCATCTCAGGAGATAGATCAGGATCATCAAGCCTACTCTCAATATATGATTTCAACGAGTGAAGACGGAATTTGCTGGACAGGCTTTCGCCGGTAGGCTTGTGGTTAAGTTCAGCATCAATACATAGAGCTAAAAGATCTGCTATTTCCATAGCCACTTTCGGGGCCAGGTCGTTCCCTATCGAATCCGCTTCGAAGGCGACTAACTTACAGAATTCGGCTACAGCCCACCCCAACCCATCGGCAAAATTTAAAGCCGGAACACTCTCGAGCTTGTCGACCGGACATCTATCGATTAAAATCGACCGCGGCATTTCAACATACATCGACTGAGTATAATCGCGGCAACGCAAATGATAGGGCACTGCAGCATCGAATAACACCGCCGTCCCTGGTGTGGAAAACTGCTGCTTTCCAGCCTGCTCTACAAGAAGTGATCCTTTAGAAGGAAACATGAGATAATAGCAATCCTTATCCAGCCGGGCAATGTGTCGATGATTTCTGACAATATCCTGGGAACAGCCAAAAACCTCAGACAAAACAGTTGGACCCAGGACTGATTTAGTTAAAAAACCTTCATAGTCAGCAGGGTTTTGGGTGTGGATATCCACTCTTAAATAGTGCTCACATAAAGCTTCTTGCCAAGCGGCAAAACGTTTCGTTTTCTCTATGTTTTTGGTCGAAAAAACGGTTTCCATAAGGTTCCCGCCTTATACTTTGGTAAATTTAAATTTTATCCATTCTCTTATTAAATTAAAAGGAATAATACTAATTGTCAAGAAGAAATAGTAAGGGCATGAACAATTGTTTCGGCTGCCAGATTTCCTTAGTATTTGAAATCCTGTTAGCCTGTTGGAGGGGTGGGCAGGTGACCATGAAAGGATTTAGTTATTATTAGAATTGGTAATATTCATTCTTTCCTCGATTCCATTCCATAGACTTGTCGGGTCTTACGTGTAAAACGTATGACTTGGCGGTTAACGTCCGACGGTGGGAGTCCGGCAGTTCGCCCACATAGCTTGAGGGATGTGGAAAGGGTAACCTGAAGCACTAAGTTCCTTGATAAAGGCTTTAATAGGCAGCTGAGCAAACCCATTTTTTGAAACATGGCAAGCCCAATCTCTCCGTACATCGCCCTTTTTTTTGAAGAGTTCTAACGGTAATCGGTGCTTCTGGGATTGGTCTCGGCGAAAGACTTGTAGGTGTTAGTTTTCAACTAAGCAGGGTGTACCTCATTCATTGCCCTATCTCCTTCAATCTCTTAAATCCAGCCTTGTATTGTCCAATTTTTTTCAGAAGATACCCTTCACCTCCTCCCCGCTCAACCAGTATTTCTCATTGACCGTGTCATTTTTTTATTTTATATTCTTCCCATTAATAAAAAAATATTATTATCCAATGAAACTTAGAGAGATTATCGACATTCTGGACGCCACCCTTATTTGTGGAGAGGGCTATCCGGAAAAGGAAATTCAAATCGCCGGGGCCAGCGATCTCATGAGCGATATACTGGCGGGGTTTTCCGACGGCTGCCTGCTACTGACCGGATTGACCACGATTCAGGTGATCCGTACGGCTATAGTAGCAGGAGTCGGGGCGATCGTTTTTGTCCGCCGCAAGCGGCCACCGGAGGAAGTCATCGAACTGGCGCTGGCGGAAAATCTTCCTTTGATATCGACGCCTTACTCGATGTTTGTTTCTTGCGGCCGGCTGCACGGCAAGGGCGTCACCGGACTCGATGGCTCTCGATAAAACACAACGGGACCGGGCCTGACCGGGTACCCCTTTTAGGGACTCCCGTGTCGAATCCGTGGTTTATCCCGGTACAGAAAGGCAAAAATTGCCTGTATGGCCTCTATCAAGCAACACTTTCGTATTAGAAAAAATGATTTCATCCACGCCGGTGAGGCGTCGATCAGCCTGAAAAATATTTTGAAATCGATGAACTTCGACCCTTCATTGATCCGCCGCATGGCCATCTGCAGTTACGAGGGTGAGATCAATGTGGTCATGCACGGCGGAGATGGGACCATGGTCCTGGAAATCTTTTCGGATCATTTGATTATGGAAATTTCCGACAATGGCCCGGGAATCAAGGATATCAACCTGGCCATGACCGAAGGTTTTTCCACAGCCACCGATGAACAACGAGAGATGGGATTCGGAGCCGGAATGGGCCTGCCGAATATGAGCAGGAATTCTGACGAATTTCGGATCGATTCTCAAGTGGGGGCCGGCACCAAGGTCTATATGTTGTTTAAATTGCCGGCCCCGGAAAAAACTTCATGACGTCGGAGAAGAAAAGCCCTTTCTTATTGATGCAATTCGATGCTGAGCAATGCAATGAATGCATAGCTTGCGTTAGAGCTTGTCCGACCCAGGCCATCCGGGTTCGGAATGACAACTCCATTCAATTAGTGGGAGACTGCATCGGATGTGGCGAGTGCCTGAGGGTTTGTCCTACCCAGGCCGTCAAGCCGCTGCATTGGCAGGGACCTTCCCCGGAGCGGGATCTATTCCCTGTGGTCATTCCCTCCCCTGTTCTCTATACCCAGTTCCCGGGTGTTTTCGCGGAAGACCTGCGTCAAGCCCTGGAAGATATGGGTTTCCGCTATGTTTTGGATCTGTTTCCCTATATTCAGATGTTCCAGCAGGCCACCGTGGAACATATCCTCCGCAACCGCCGCCGGACAGATCCTGCCCCTTGGCCGCTGATCTCGCCGGTCTGTCCCGTCGTTATTCGTCTTATTGCCCACAAATTCCCAAGGCTGTTGTCGAACATCCTTCCGCTGAAGACTCCTTTGGCCCTGATTGATACCCGGGAAAAAAGGCGGCTGGAAAAGATTTTCGGGCTGGCCGAAGGGTCGATCAGTTTTTGTTATATCACCCCCTGCCCCGCGGAGTTGGTTTCCATCCGTTCCGGCTTGATTCCGGAGATGTCCACAATGGACCACGTGCTCGGGATTAATGACGTCTACGCCGAACTGGTCAAGTGTATTAAGGGACGAAAAACGTTGGACATGGGCTCCATAGTCGACCGGCAGTCGAAACAGTTTGACCTCTCCCGCAGCCTCAATTGGGGGATGTCCGGAGGAGAAATTTCAGGCACCCGCATCGAGCGCTCTTTGGCCGTTCACGGTTTGAAGGAAACCATGACCTACCTGGAAAAAATCGAGATGGGACTCTTTAAAGAGATGGAGTACATCGAATTTCGAACCTGTCCTGAAGGCTGTCTGGGAGGCGTCCTGACCACCATCGACAAGTATATTGCCAAAGGATTCATTCACAAAATGCTGCGCATATTCGGCACGGGCACCGGATTGCGCAGGGGAGACATCATTGACCGCTATGAATCAGGCGATTTCTTTTACCGGGAAGACCCCGCAGGAAGGGCCGGGGAAGTAGAAGGCCCAAAAGTATCTTTATCCATGAATCAGTATCTCGAAATCGAATCCCTTTTGGAGGTCATCGGCGGCCGAAACTGCTCGGCCTGCGGATCACCAAGTTGCCGGGTGTTTGCCGAAGATGTTGTGCGGGGCATGGTTACACTGGATCATTGTGTTTTACTGCAAGCGCGCAAGACCGGCAAAGACTTGTCCGATTTCCTTAAAGTAACTTAAAATAAATGGGAACTATCCACCTTCCCGAATCCTCTTAAAAAGTGGAGCGAAGACCTGGTATGCCCTTGCTGACCCGAGGAAATCCAATCCCTTCATGGACCAGGAAACAAACAGAAGGCATGACGTCCGGACATTCCAAACCGCACCGGGAGCTAAGAACCTTTTTCTGCGATAAGGGAAAGATTGCTGAAATTTCCGCTTCCTTTGGTTAGAAACTCAATATGATAATTTCTGTAAAAGACACCAAACCGCATCAGCGCCAAAATGCTGCCCGGGCTGTGGCCTGTTGTGGAGCCTTTGATGAATACTGCGCTTAAAAAGTTGTTGTTGGTTATCGTTGCTAAAGCACCAATCCCGGGTATGGTGAAAACCCGGTTTTACTCGGATTTAACTCCTGAAGCGGCAACGGATCTGTATTGCTGCTTCCTTCAGGACAAAATTATCGAAATGGGATCCCTTAAGGGTATTGACCTGGCGATTGCTTATACGCCCGATGACTCTGAAGCCTATTTTACTGCCTTCTCATCCTACGGGTTTTCTCTTTTCCCCCAAAAAGGTAACGACTTAGGGGAACGGCTCAATAATATCTTCGTTAAAAAATCGGTTGAAGGGTACGACGTGATTACGGTCGTTGACAGTGACAGCCCCGATCTGCCTAAGTCCATTGTCCAGGAGTCATTTGAATGGCTGACGTCGGGCTGGACCGAGGCGGTGTTCGGACCCTGTTCTGACGGCGGTTATTATTTAGTCGGGTTACGCAAACCCCATCCTGAACTGTTTCGGGATATTCCCTGGAGTACGGCCACGGTTATGCAAAAGACTCTTGAAACGGCTAAAAAAAACTCGATTAAAACAAAATTGCTCCGGTACTGGAATGATCTGGATACCTTCGAGGATCTGCTCGCGTATTATCGTAAATACAAAGACACCCCGCCTGAAGGCGTTTGGGCCGGGGGAAAAACCTTTAATTATTTAGAAGGAATAGAAAGTATTACCCGGAAAAGTATGTCTCCTATTCCTGAAAAACAGAAAATATAGTTATAAGAAGGGTTCCCCGGCGGAAGATTCCAGTACGAATAATTGGTGGGGATTGCGAGGGAAAAGCCTTTTGCTCAAGGCAGCCCCGGTGGTGTCTGGTTAACGGGTGGCTCCTGCAGGCTGTCGGATGCGGGATACAGAAAAAAAGCCCCCACCGTTGACAAACTAAAGTTAAAAACC
The DNA here is from genome assembly GCA_963782435.1 of uncultured delta proteobacterium. Classification (GTDB taxonomy): domain Bacteria; phylum Desulfobacterota; class RBG-13-43-22; order RBG-13-43-22; family RBG-13-43-22; genus RBG-13-43-22. The sequence continues at coordinate 311,990 of CAWAKF010000046.1, read as the reverse complement.
CCCGGTTAAGCCGAGTGTTTACCTATTGGATTATATGAAAACCCTAAAGAATTATCAGGCCCCTTTAAAGAAAAAATCAGGGACTATTTCAATTCTTTGAGTTTTTACCTTCTCAACTTGAAAGAGCTAAAACATTCTTTGTCTCAAGTTCTCCGGCAATATCATCCAATCCGAGTTGATGCAATTTCTCTTTGGTCTGAAGACCTGTCTGGGAATCCCAACCCCTTAATTGATAATATTCCGTTTTCATCTGTTCGAATTTTTCCCGGTCGAAAACAGCCCCTTTTTTGCTGATCGGTTCATCTCCCGGCCCGGGGACCAGGCATTCGGGATTCATGAAGGCCTCTTTTAAAGGTACCGAGTAAAACATTTCGTTAACACGGTCGGCCTCCCGGCCTACATGCCCTTCCCGGGTCAGGATGGCCCTCTGTAAATTAAAGACCCTCTCTCCGATTGCATTCAGACCGGTTTCGTCGGTTTCCCGGCCGGTCACCGCCGAATATAACTGACTTTCAACAGTCGGATCACCCTTATGATCCTCCGAACAATCCACATCGGTGATCGGCCAGGCAAAGTCGCAAAGGATCAGACTCTCTTTGGCATACTCACGATCCTGAATTGATTTGGCGGCCAGGGCCTTTCCGTTGTATGTGGAAAAATCAGCCGCTTCTTCACTGCCCCAATAATTCCTGGCGATCCAGCGGACCAAATCAGTGGTCATATGAGAATCGGGGTTTCCCCCCAGCCAACTTACCCATTTGAGTGTAGGACGGCTGATACAGTGAAGGTTTTGAATCGGCTGGCGCGGTTCAGTGGCATAAAAAAGACCGGTGGTGATATACATCCGGGGACAGTAGGCCGGGCCATGATCTCCGATGGAAATTTGATCGGCTATCATATCCGGGGCGCCCTGCCCTATTATCGCGGCCGCCCGAGTCGTTCCCTGGGCCAAAATATCCCCGATCCCTTCGCGGAACGAAATTTTTTGGGCCAGGGCTTCGATGAATTCAAGACTGCCGATTTGAGTCAAAGGCAGGCCGGTGTTTTCCTCAGTAAATATTCCGGCCTTGTGGCCCTTAATAAGCAGAGTAATGACTGAATCCATGACCATGGTGTCAAATCCGTAGCGGTCAGCGATGCGGGTGGCGAAAAACGGGACCTCGGTCCGCTTCCCATAAAATTTCCAGGCCGCCCTAATGTAATACATACCCGATTGACACATGACCTTTCCCTTTGTCCCGTCCTCGGCTTGATACACCATTCTTCCAATACAGGACCCGATACAACCGAAGCAGGCTTCTCTTTTCAATCCCGATCCTTCCGGCATCAGTTTCTCCAGAGTCCCGGGTTTAAGTCTTTTAAGTTGCCGCACATAGTCAGTTAGTTCCCGCAATTTTTCCGGATCAACAGCCCTGACCCTTTGATCCCCATGGACGGCAATGGCTTTCAGCCTCTTGGATCCCATAACCGCGCCAAACCCGCTGGAACCGCTGGCATCATTATCGGCGAGTAAACCGGCAAAGACGACCCCGTTATCCCCGGCCGGGCCGGTGGCCAGGACCCGCACCTCCCGTCCCAGGTCTTCTTTGAGGGTTTGACGGACCTCTATGGCCGATTTCAACCAGAGGGGAGAGGCATCTCTGATTTCCACCTTTTCATTGGTAATCGAAAGATAAACCGGTTTTTCCGAAGTCCCCTCCACAACCAATCCATCGTAGCCGGCGAACTTGAGCTGTGCTCCCCAGTGCCCCCCCATATTGGAATAGCTGAAGGTGTGGGGGTCGGAAGCCGGAGATTTAGCACACACCTGCCAGCGTGAAGCGGACAAGCCTCCAAACCCGGCCAAAGGTCCGGTAACGAAAATCAAGCAATTACGAGGATCGAAGGCATCGACTTCCGGGGGCACAAGGTCCCAGTAAAGCTTAGCGGCCAAACCCCGGCCGCCGATAAATCGATCGACATATTGAGCCGTGGGCAGATAACTGATTTGCCCTGAAGATAAATTAATTCTCAGGATCTTTCCGGTATAACCATATTCATTTTCCACTGGATCACCCTTTCATTTGCTTTCTAAACGCTCCAATCCGAAAATAACCGCATTGGTATTATCCGGACACTGAAGCTCTTTTTTTAAATTAATCCAATCATTCTCCGGGGTTTCACGGCAATAGGCGGTAAGGTAGGGAATAAGGGCCGGCAGGGCATACATACAAATCCCTTTCGGTTCGCCTGCTTCGATCATCAATCCACCCTTGATAGTAAAATAATCACCGGCCTTATATCCGGCCGAACAAAATCCCTTTACAGATTTCACGGTAAGCTTAACATCAAACATAAACCACCTCCGGTTGACATGATTTTCTTCTATCCTATGTAAGTCACATCAGTAAATCAATATAAGAAACCAAATATCAAACTTTCAAATCTTATCACGCCTCCGCCCAATAAGGGGGCATGACCTTTTCTATAAAAAAGGAAATCTTCTCCCGTTGTACCGCCTTATGGGCTTTAGAGTCAAAGGTTAGCCAGACTCCTTTCATATCCTGGGCCAAGGCGGCGTAGCAAGCATCATATCCGGTCAATCCCAAACGGATATAACGATGGGCCATTACGGCAAGCTTCGTGGTCATGGGTTGTCGAAACAATCCCCCCTGGAGGATAGGGATCAATCCTTGTTTGAAGACTTCCAATCCCGAAGGATGGAGGCGCTGTAATAGTGAGTAGACCTCAAAAGAAAACAATTCGGGGACGGCAAAAGATTCCGGATGATCAATCAATTCACGAAGCACTAAATCGGCATGGGGATGGATCTCTTCTTGAATAAACCATCGTAAGGCCACCGAAGCATCGATGATCCAAATCACGACTCATACCCTCGAAGGGTCCGTAAGGCCTGTAAACTAGTCTCCGCTTTATTTCGTTTCCTTCTCAGGGCTTTTATAGAATTTAAAAGAGAGGCCCTTTTTTCTTCGGCCTGGTGGTCTAAAAAACGTTTTTCAAATTGGGAGGGAGTTACCAATACAGCTTTTATTTTTCGCCCTTTGCTGATCAGGATAGGCTCTCCCGTCTGTTCAAGCCGATCCAGGATTTCTCCCAGTTTATTGCGAATAGTCAAGGCATTGACTTCTTCCATAGCGCCTCCTGCTTTTCAGAGAAATTTTTCTTTAGGTTAGTAACAATATAGAGGCGTTAAGTGTATATGTCAACTGTATAGTCCACTATACACTATTAAAAATCGAGCTTTCGATTCCCAAAGACCGGCCGCTCCATGATTTTTGCACCTGGGCTTATGGCCATCTAATGAACTCAACCCTTCATGCTATTGCATCAAAACTACTTTTATTCCCTGGAAAATTAATAACCGTCCCTTTCCATTTCATCTACCTTCTGTTTATAGAAGAAATATATTCTTTGACTGATCGACATATTATTTTAATGGTCTCGGTGAATTTCGATTCACCCGGCTCCAAAAGAGTGAATCGAAAACCATGGTAGGTAGAGTTAAAACCCGACATAAGCGGCACAACACAGATGCCTGTTGAAGCCAGGAGGTAGTAGGCAAACCTTCTATCAAGCACCTTTTCCTTGGCAATCATGTCTCCCAAAAAACTCCTGACCTCTTCATTTTCAATGGCAAGCGCCTTGGTATCGGTAAGCACTCCATCCTTAAAGATCACGCTCATGTAAAACGCTCCATGGGGCATGTTCACAACAATTTCAGGAATTTTTGAGAAATGATCATAGGCGATCTCCGCCCGTTGTTTGTACTGTTTGCAACGCTTTTCGACATAGGGATAGTAACGAGGGTCGCTCATGATGGTCGGAATCACACTCTGAGGGAGGGTCGTTGAACAAACCTCAAGCATCTTTGAATCAATAAGCGCCTTGGTATAAGCATTGAAATCCTTATCCTTGTCTCGGTTATAGAACTCTATCCAGCCGCATCTGGCCCCCGGCCATGGGAATTCCTTTGAAATGCCGCGCATACCTATTCCGGGCACGTCTTCGATAACGGCTGCAAGCTTTTTATATTCAACGTCTCCATAGGTCAGATTGGAATAGATTTCATCGGAAACGACAAAAAGATTATACTTGCGTGCCAGGTAAATAATTTGCTTCATCACAGCAACTTCATAGACAAAGCCGGTAGGATTGTCCGGATTGATGATAAGAATGCCTGAGATCTCGGGATGCTCCTTGATCTTTTGTTCCATTTCATTAAGATCTGGCTGCCACCCATTATATGGATTGAGCGCATAAGTAATATAAGGCGCATCGGCATGGGCTGCTTCGGCAGACGAATGGGTCGGATAGGCGGGATTGGGACCTATAATTCTCGCATTGCGGTTGAGATTTCTGTAGATCATCGAGATGGCATCCCCAAGTCCGTTGAAGAAAAGAATGTCATCCGGGGTGATTTGAATGCCTCCTTCTATATTTCGCTCATAGGCGATATATTCCCGCGCCTTTAGAAGTCCCTTGCTTGGAGAATACCCATAGTTGGCATTCTCCGATACCGCCTCGATTACATGTTGTTTTATCCAATCCGGCACCTCCTCGCCCTTCTCAACCGGGTCACCAATGTTCTCCCAAACGATCGGCACACCCATTTTTTGCACCTTCTGAGCGATCGCAACAATTTCACGGATCTCGTATACCAGATTTTTTGCCCCGGGATGAACGATATTATTCCTCATTTTTCTCCTCTTTATACCTCGATACAGTCATAACATTACCTTGTATATTTGCTTGAAAAAGACATCTTAAAATTTTGAACATCATATAAGAGTTTATGGATAAAATCCAGGTTCTTATAATCTAATCACCGAATCAATCTCAATTACCCTTAATTTAAGTGATTTTTTATCAAACGGCAGGTTGTATGTAGCTGATGATATTCGTTCAATCGCCGGGCGGCACTTCTTGGTTCCCGGTCATGAATTTTTCCCTGGCCTCGGGCATAAGGGCTTCCAGGACCCAGTTCTTGATATCCTCATGGGGAAGATCCGCATATCTGCCCCGATCCAGCACATATTCGATATGAGGCCGTCCATCCATATCACGGGAGTGAAAAACGGCGTGGCCGGAACCATCGAATTCCACGGGTTGGAACCGGTTTTTTTGGCAGGTGGCCAGATCAAAGGCGGGGGTGGCTTTGACCCACTGTCCATTCAGGTGCAGTTCGGCAAAGCCATGATCCGGAATCTCTTTTGTTTTCAATATGGACAGAAGCTTGTCCGGAAGGAGGTGATTGCGAATGACCGCAAAGCCCAGGCGGGCGGGTATGCCTGCAGCCCGGCTCAAAGCAATTAGCAGGACCGCTTTTTGGATACAAAATCCCTGTCCACGGGCCAGGGTGGCTGTGGCTCGAAAATCCTCCGGGTCAAACCTGGGGACATGAAGATTATAACCGATGCGGTCTCGCACAAAATAAAACAGTCGCACCGCCTTTTGGATATCATCCCGGCTGTCGATGGACACTTCCCGGGCAATCCTTTGGATGGCATCTGCCTTGGCGTCTATGATAAACGTCGGTTCCAGGTATTCTTGCATAGGTCACCTGCCTTTTATGGAATGATATAATACGAAATTGGTTTCGAATCTTTTTTCCTAACTTTTGGCTGACGCGGACTCCACACAGATTCCCTTTTTTCCCAGAAACATCCTTAAATGTAAAGATAAAAGATTTGACGCCTAAATTACCTTGAACCACCTTGAAATTTCAGTTATGTCAACAAAATATTCAAGGTAGCCTTTAATAGGAAATGATTGAGGCCATCGGGATGTTACACTCTAAATTTTCGTGCCATGGTCGCATCCTAAAATGGCAAGGATAATTCCTGAGGTTCAATCACCCACGACCTAAGTCTTCTCAACCTAATAATCTAACAGCGTACCCTTTTACGCCAGTACTTTGGAACATTCCCCAAAAAGGAGTGGGGAAAGTCATTTATTAACCCATCTTATTGGAACGTCGCCAGATTTTTCTTTTTTCAGCCTCTTTAATCAGCTCGTCACGAAAATCCGGATGGGCAATGGAGATCAGTTTCTCCGCCCGATACCAAGTGGGGCAGGTTTTCAGGGAAACCGCACCGTACTCGGTCACAATAAAATTGACCATCTGGCGCGTTACGGTGGTAATGCTTCCGATGTCGAAGTTCGGAACAATACGGGATTCGATTGTACCGTCTTTCTTCTTATGCGTTGAAGGGAGACAGATGAAGCTACGCCCGCCTTTGGACCAATAAGCGCCTAATACAAAATCAGACATCCCGCCGTTACCGGAAATCTGCTTGAATCCTGAACTTTCCGCATTGACCTGTCCATATAGGTCCACCTGTAGAGCCTGATTGATGGAAATCAGATTGTCGATTTGGGCCAACTTGGTGGGATGGTTTACATACCCCACGCTACAGGAGGCCAAAGCCGAATTATGGTCGATCCAGTCATAGAGCGGCTTGGCCCCTAAGGCAAAGGTGTAATTGATCTTGCCTCGATCAAACTCTTTTTTCATTCCCGTCATTTTACCGGCCTCCCACATATCACGATAGGAATCGACCAGCATCTCCGTCCAGCCACCCAGATCCTTTAAGTCGGACTGACTGATCATCTTGCCCAATATGTTCGGCATGCCCCCGATTCCCAGCTGAATGCAATCCCCATCCTTAATATGGGCCAGTACATGCTCGGCTATCTTCTTATCCGTTTCGGTCGGGTTGATGACCGGGAGTTCGGCCAGCGGCGTATTGTTGCCTTCAACGATTGCATCAATCTGAGAAATATGGATGCGCTCCATATTGCCACCGTAGGCATAGGGGATGTTCTGATTCACCTCGAGAATAATATTAGCTGAACTGATGGCCTGCAGATAGCAGCAGGAGTTGTGCATCCCCCAGTTGAAATATCCGTTTTTGTCCATGGGGCCGACTTGGGCCATGAAAAAATCACGTAATGGCGTACCGGCTTTTTTCCGGTCGTTCATCCCGTTAAATACGTACAATTCAGACTCACCATATAGAGTCGGCTGATAAAAAACGCCTTCACACATTTCCTGTAACATACGGGTCAGCAAGCTGAAGTGCTGATCGTTATAGGTAAAGACTTCGCCTTTGGGGTCTTTCTGTACCACCTCCGGAATCGGGGGTACGGTCACAGCCGCCATGATAACAATATCGCGCAGTTCGTCCTTACGCGCTGCCAGCGCCTTATCCAGTTCAACCGGTTTGCCATTGAACATGGCCCAATCAATCCAGTCTCCCGATTTCACTTTCTTTACCGCCTCCTCGGCAGTAACCAATTTTTCTTTGAATAGGGTTTGAAAACTCTTCATAGGTCGTTCTCCTTTGCTTTTTTACGGGGGCCGGTCTTTGTCAGATTTCTCGGAGACTCAACCTGCAGAACCCGGCTATGGGCTCCCGGTCTGATCTCCGTTGGAACAGGTAGATGAAGTCCCCAACGATATGGAATGGGATGATAAGATTACACAAACTTAATAATAAATGGGCGGTTCCCATAGTCAATCCTGAAAAACGTGCCAAAATAATCCTCCCTGCAGTCCTCCAAATCCTGATAGTCACATGAACCGGGCCGGAAACCCGTCAGGACAACCCTGACTTTGCAGACTAGCAATCCATCGTATCGGAAAGAGCCTGTCTTCATGACTCGCTCAGTACTTGACTGCTCCATAGGCGAACGATTACGGCCAACGGGAAGCTCACCATAAATCGGCACGCTGTTAGGTCTTAAGGTTTCTGGCGTCGACGCCCCTGGTTATCTTGTAATCCTATAGTGAAAGTAAAAAACCTTACGGCGTCGCAATTCCATAAAGATTCTACTTCCGTGCAAATTTCGAATTGGGTTCTTATTCCACTCTCAGCGGTCTGGCCGTGACATTTCTTTGATTGATTTTCGCTGTTTTCCAATTAAAGCTTTCAAATGTAAAATAAATTCAACAAAAAGTCATTAATTATAAATTGAGATCTGACCCATGACCTAAGTCTTCTCAACCTAATACATAACAGTGTGCCCTTTTACGGTCCTTTTTATACTTTTATATCAAGTTATTTTAATATTTACAGTCGTCCCATTTTAACATGGTGCCGACGATTCATGCCAGCAAAGGGCCCGATTGATTTCATACCAGGCCAAGCCGGTGGTCATGGAGCGGGCTGGGCAGGGACTCATCATGCCTGCCAAGACGAACTGATCCAAGGAATCATGAAGATTGAGCCCGGGCGTATAGGTGTTATTGAGGATATTCATTAATCCGGCTTCCAATTGAAAGGCCACCGCATGCTGTTTCAGAGTGTTAAACAGTTGCACCAGTTGCCCTGCCTTGGTTTTGTCCGTTTCCGGCAGCGTCCGTATGATGGTGTCGGCCGTATCGAGGACGCCGGATAGGGACGCCCCTTCGATAAGGACCTGGACTACCGGCGGCATGAAATACAAGGCCCCCGCCTGCATGGTTAAAAGTCGGTCCTGCCAGGCACCGCCGGGTCTGGACAGACGGGGCAGGAGCAGCCGTTCCTCGAAAGCCCACAGAATCCATTCGTCTTTGATCTCATCGGGTAGATCGACGGTTTCGTAAAGCACTTCACCGTTCGGTGCAGCACTTAGCAAGAGCCGGGCCAGACAGACGGCGTCCTCCCCGGTAAAAACGGATGAAAGGGCCGTTACCAAGTTTTCGTGTGGATTAGGCGGCATTTGCGTATTTCGCTGATAATTTTAAAACCAGGGGATGCATCTCGTAAAGGGGCGATACTATTTTTTCTGAGGGATTGCTTGACATCAGCCTGGGGCTGATCACACCGCCGCCTTTTAATATGGCGATCATCGACCCGGTCCGGTCTTGAAAACCCGTGCGGACACAAGCCGCATGAATAGCGGTTCCGAAAATGCTTGAATATTTTACCTGCTTGGCTATTTCATTAATCAGGGACGGCATGTTTTCAAAAGCCGGTTCGCCCATTTGGCCATACAGCGATCGAACCGCCGCTGCCAGATCCCAAGTCCCACTTTCAGCCGCCGATGTCAGCAGGAATTTAACAATATTCACCATCTCGAAGTGCTCCCCGGCTTCAAGACGCAGGATCCGGTCATCCCATTCCGCCGATTGTCTGCTGCGGCGGGGGATCAGAAGTTTCCAGTCCCAGGCCAACAGGATGACCTCCCGGCCGTCGTCAGGAGACAGTGCGGCAATATCCTCAAAGGTGATGTTTTCCTGTCGGCGGCACCTGTCCAGTGCTGTTGCAAGGACGAAACCTAACGCTCCTTCAGCTCCTATCACCAGTTCAAGGGCACGGCGGATATTCTCAGCACACCTATTCATTAAACCGAGTTATATTAGATTTGTTTATCACATCGACCCAAATGACGCTCGACACATTCCTTTTTTATTCCAATCGGTTAACTTGGCCCAACCCCTTTTTAGTTAAATAAATAGGTAAAAAGCTGTCCCTGAGTTACCGTTCGCCCTACGGCCAGGCTCAGGGGCGAGTTATCCCGGCTTCTTCCATTTTAGCGGCAATATGGAAAACTACCCAAGCCCCGCAAAGGGCACAATCGACGTCATTCCCATAGCAACAGTAGGATATAACGAATTCTTTACCTTCTTGATAAGTGGACTGTTTTCATATTTTAATGAAGGCCTCTCCTGTCGCAGTATCAAACCGCTAATTCTTCCAATCCAAGCGATTGGAGATGCTCGTCTAAAGGGATTCCGGAATCCCGATCCCACCCTTGGGCTTCATAGTATTCGTCCAGTAGGCGTTCTACATCCGCCTTGGTGATGACTTTTTGTCCATAATAATCCATCATGGAACGCGTTTGGCCTCCTACCTTTATGGGATCGAACCACAAGTCGGGTGCGGCATCGTCTTTCCGACCGAATCCCAACCGCAGGTTGAGCAGTTTCTGCATGTTCCAGGCCCGTTCTCCCAGCTTGAGTAATTCGCTGGTCTCCAATTCTTCGCCGATAATCGCCCCATAGAATTCCGCGAAAACCTCCATGCTCTGAAATCGGTGGATATATAATCGGTGACATTGACCCAATGAATTGAAAAGGGAATACCAGTCTTCGGCATGTTTCGTCAGTCGTGATATTTCATAGGAGTCCGCTTTAAAGGTCCGGGTGATTTCTGCCTCGGCCATACCGGTTCGCCGGGCATGATGGACAAACTGATCCACCGGCCGGCCTTGCATATAAATGCCGATGCCCCCGCAGGCATAATTAGATCGGCCGGGATGGACCAGTTGAGCAAAGGCCATAGAGTTCAGGCTGTCTATTCGAGGATCAATAAAAGGTGAACAGCCTTTAATATGGATGGCCTGTTTTTCCGCTTCAGGACCCAGACGCCGGGAAGCCCCCAAAGGCCCATCAGCCATAATATCTCCGAACCCTTCCCGCCGGGACGTCATCTCGATTAAATTCAAAACCGTTTCATAATTATTGTTGATTTCCAAACCCCCGGTCCGGTCTTTGGTCAGAAGGCCTTGATCGTAAAGGGAGACCATCAAGTTGAGGACATTCATAAAACCTATACGGCAGACCCCCAGACGGTTAAACAAGTCCACTCGATGCACAGCCCGGTTGTGGTTGTCGAGCGGGTTTCCGGCACTGCTTTCATCCTGACCCATAAAATCAGTCATGTAGACCGTGCCGGGGGCGAATTCTCCCTCCCGCAGCCGTTTAACTTCCTTATCACCCATGGGGCAGCTTGGACAGGCTAAGGTCTGACGGACTTTATTGTGAATGTCTTCCCATTCCCCGCTGGATCGACCCATGGCTTTCAGCCAATCTAAGGTCATGGCAAAGGTGCCTCCTTGAATCAATCTGGGCCGCAAGCGATAGTCTTTGATTTGAGCCATCATCCGGTCGACGACCTTGCCCAGCCGCCTCGGATCTGCCGGTTGGATGGGGCGGTCCCCTGGCAGGCAACCACGGCCTTGAGATTTTTAGCGCCCATGACCGTGGGCAGGCCGCCAAAGCCAACGGTCCCGCCTTTTATGATGAAGGTGACCGAAATGCCGACCAGATTTTCACCGGCGGGGGCCGATGGGGATAATGGAGCAGGGTTCGTGACGCAGACGCAAGGTATCCACGGTTTCGAAGGTATCCAGTCCCCATAGATCGTCAGCCAAGGATTTCGACCTCATCATTATAAATCTTGAGATAAACCGGTTCGGCGGCTTTGCCGGTGATCACCACATGGTCGTAACCCGAGGTCTTCATCATGAGAGGGAAATGACCGCCGCCAGCCCGTTCCGATACCCCCGGATAAGGGCATCTTGGTAGTGATCGACAGTTCAGAGGGACCGGGGACTATGGTTCCGGCAAAAGGACCGGTCCCTATAATCACTGCGTTTTCCGGTGACAGGGCCTCGCCTTGGGAGGAATCACCTCCCAGGCCAACTTGGGCGTTCACCCCCCAACCGCCCAAAAACTTCCTGGCCACTGCCGATCGAGGGCTTTAGTTTGAACTTGATTATGGCTCAGATTCACATACAAAATATGCCCGGCGTACCCATACATCATTAGTTCTCTCCTTTCTTAGAAAAATCGAGGTTTTTTTCCTGAACCAGGGCCTCATAGGGACAGTGTCGGGCGCAGATGCCACAACGGTCGCAGTGGTCATCAAAAACAATTTCATATTCCACTTCGGCCTTTACCAATCGGCGGACCTTGATCCTGGCCTTAACGGGATTAAAGGCCTTTTCAAATCTTAGTGAACAGCGTAATTCACAGATAAGGCAGCCGGCACAGTGGTCAGGGAAAATATGAATAGGAGGACCTTTCTTTTCTAAAGCCATTTTTCTCTTTCTTTTAGTTTATTTTAAGATCAGCCGGCCGGAAAAGCCTCTCCAGAAAACCAAACCGGTTTCCGGCCACCCTTAACACGAAAACCATCTGAAAAAAATTGCTCGGAAAAGGAAAAGTATAGGAAAAGAAATAGACAGGGTCAAGGAGTAAAAATAGGTTATCTCATTCATTGGAAATTTAATCCCTTGGCTCGGCCCGACCCCGTTCAATTATCTCCAGCCGGCCATTTTTGCTGCTATGATGACCGCCTGCTTCATGCCCTCGGGGTTGGCGATTCCTTTTCCGGCTATATCAAATGCCGTACCGTGAGACGGCGTGGTAACAGCGTACGGCAAACCACCAAGAGCGGTTACAGCCTTTTCAAAATTCATCAGTTTCAGAGCAATTTGTCCCTGGTCATGATACATGGTGACAATTCCGTCAAATTGCCCGTTTATTGCCGACACAAAAAGTGTATCAGCGGAATAAGGTCCGGAAACCGGAATACCTTCCGACTGGGCCTCTTCCACAGCCGGACCGATGACTTCAATCTCCTCCTTTCCGCATAGTCCGTCTTCACCACAGTGAGGATTTAACGCCGCTACCGCCACCCGAGGATTGTCAAATCCGGCCTTTTTCAAGGTCTCAAAGGTTAGACCAATCACGGCTTTGATTCTTTTCACACTTAATTTTTCAGAAACCTGCTTGAATGGAATATGGCTGGTCACCCGGGAAGTCCAGAGATTGCCGACCACATTCAGTTCATCAAAGAGTTTATCCCTGCTCACGTACCGGGCAAAAACGTTGTTTATAGGATATCCCCCATATTCCATGGCCGCCTTATGATAGGGTGCAAAAGTATATTCATCGAGTTCTCCTTTCTTGCAAAATTCCGATGCATAAAGCAGCATTTCTCCCATAACACGACCGGCGGTCGCACTGATCTGCCCGAGGGTGATTTCGGACGGGTCGAGGTTTTTTTGATCGATGAAGGGGATAGGGCCTTCCCATTTCGCCTGTGAGAGGGTTTCAATCTCGAGTATCGGAAAGGCGGTCCTTGTAATTCTATTTCCCCACTCCATGATGCGCCGGTCTCCGATGATGTCATCGGCCGGCAGTATTTCAGCAATTCATCGGTCTCAAACGCCCTTGAAACAATTTCCGGACCTATCCCGGTTGCATCACCCAACAATATTCCTATGACTGGTATCACGGACCCCGTTTCCTTCTTAAGTGTTCTTTATCGTTTTGCTGAATTCATCACTTTGTAACCGGATTATTCTGTGGGCTTATGACAGCCACCCTGGCAACTTCCCCAACTTTGGTCGGCGTAGCATTCTTGGTGCTCCGTTTTTTTCTCAATAAATAATTACTGGCTTTTCTCGACGCAGGACGTCGCGCAACACAGGCAGGGCGTCCTGGAGCACGACGATGGCGACATCTATGTCGGCGGCGGTCATGACCGTAGAGATGCAATACATCAAGCGTGCAGTCGAGACTATCCCCCCATCATCATGTCGAGATGGAGCGCAACGTGCGCCAGGTACGTCGAGTGTCGGCAAGGCTCAGGCGCGCATTTCCCTTGAATTCGTCGGTCAGATGGATATTACCCAGGCTGCCGAGACCGATAGCCTGACTCTGAATCCCCGTGCCTGGAATACCTTGAATATATATAAAAATAGAAAATCAAGATCAAGAAGAAAAATATGGATGGTTGTATTATTGAGGGTATGGGTCAAAGCTGATCTTGGCTCTTCCTGCGAAGTTGATCCGACCATCAAACGAGTTTTATTCGATCCCAAGTTCAACCATTACACTTCATAAATATATCAAGATATAAGACCAGATCCTCTTTCCACAACGGTTGAGCCGCGTGTTAGGCCCGACCGTGTTAGATGTCGGGCCTGAGCTTACTCTTGCCTGACTATATCGACCGAGATCTCCACCGCCGGAATCGTTCCTCTGTTCTCAAGCCAGTGTGTGGTGTTCCTATCCTCGGGCCAGCCCACTCCCGGCCCATAGTCCGTAGCGACTCCATTTCGATGGTCAGTGATCGTTCCTTGCAGTATGTAGACGGTGCCTGGTCTGTCTTTATGGTCGTGAATCGGGCCGAAGACGCCTCCAGGCTCGATGGTCACCATACGCATTCGAAGTTGGCGCCCTGCCATGCCCTCGATCTCAGGGCCAAGGTCAACCGTTGCAAGTAACTTCACCGTAACACCTTTCGTCTCAGGTGCCACCTGTTCGTTGCTCATCGTGCTCTCCTCTCTGTACTTCCAGGGATTAACAAATCGAACTGTGCGGTGCGTCTTTTGCAACCGCACCAGTGAGTTGTTATAGATGGCGGGCTGTGTAATCATCTAGTAGCCTGCGAATCATTTTCTGATACTGAGTATTATATTTTTTTGCCTCGTCTTTAAAAAATTCCACACTGGCTTTGCTTAGAGCAATAGTGACCTTCACGGTTTCATCCTTCAAGACCAGTTCTTCAGGTGAAGGCAGGAAGTCTGAAATAACCTTCACTTTTCCGATAGGCTCATCTGTGTATTTTATTTTCCTTTTCATATATTTTCTTGCCTTTCCGCCAATATCCGGCGCCAATAATTCTGATTTTACTGTTTCGGTAGGTAAATCTTACGGTCATGATTCCTTCCGCGACTTTGCCAAAGCAATAATATCGTTTTTCATCATCGCCGTGTTCCAGATCCTCTAAGATGACACGATTATGATCAAGAAAGCGAGTTGCGCCATGGCAAAAGATACGCCATGTTTCTTCTGATTCAATTGGTCCTTAGCAGAATCCCACTCAAAATCAGATTGTTTTTCCATTGGTTAAGATATGATAAATTTAGGTTCGTGTCAATATATTTATATGGCTATTTATATGGCTTAGACAACCATAATGCGGCGTTGACCCGTGGCCCGCAGCGTGCGGGGGCCGAAGGCCCATGTGCGCAAGGGCCATCGCAGTCCAATGGCCTGGTTGGCGACGCCCAAAGCGGAGCCAACCGAGACATGGACCCGATAGGGGCAACGCCGCATTGGCGACGCCCTCAAGGGCGGCGCCAATGGGCGTCGGTTCACCTGCGGCACCGGGGACAAACTTGTTTGGACACGGGGACGTCAGGTGCAACCGCGTTGTTCTGCCGTGCTGGCGTGGCGGGACAACCGGGTGGCAAACCGGCGCCCATTCTCGCCGACGCGCCAGCGGCGGTGAGAACGTGCAGCTTCACGCGCGCCCGTTTTTAGGGAGTCGTCTTGGAAGCGGATGTTCTCCCGGATTTAATTTGATGTGCGTCTTTGTAAGCTTTTAACAATGAATTAATGCGTGTTTGATAACCTGTCCCCTGTTTTTTAAACCATGTCAATACATCCTCATCTATCCGCAATGTGACCTGGTTTTTTCGAACTACAGGTTTTAATCCTTTTCTTACAATAGCTTTTGCAAACATTTCGGGAGTAAGCTCAGGATTGTCAGAAAAATCTATCTCGTTATCTTGCAATTTATCAACTTGAGCCCAATCAGTCTGGGATTTGCGAGAAATATTCTTGTTCTTCATATTTTGTAGCCTTTCGTATTGAAATAATTCTTATTAATTTTTCGGATTCTGTATGTACAACGACAACTACCCTGCCATCCAGAATCCCAAATGTAACAAAGCGTTCTTCTCCGTAATCATATAGGTTGTCTTCAATTGTAAGTGTATACCCAACAAAAATACTGGGAGCATCAACAAAATCAATTCCATGCTTCTTAATATTAGACTTCCGCTTTGTTTCATCCCATTCAAATTTCATATTGGTATTGTAGTTACATTATGACAATACGTCAAGGGAATTTATATTATGGTAAACCGCTATTTTAGGGCATTGGCGCTCCTCGCAGCGGAGCGCCAATGCCAAGTTCACCGGGAGCGTTAGCGATCCGGTGGAACGACGGGTTAGCAGCTTCTTCACTTTGTCGCCGGCTCACCGGCCTTTGCAAATTCCGGCGAGCGCAGTAACTCTAGTATCTTGTCAGCGGGTAAGACGTTTGAAAGGCCGGAGTTCTGCTCGAATGTAACTCTAGGTCTTTTCGTTTGAACACTTATCGTGGGTTCAACATATGAAATCTCTGAAACTACCATTCCAACCAACTGTGAATAGTTTCTTTTTAATTACGGGGAAGTATTAATTTGATCATTTTAAAAAACATAAATTATCCACACTTAATTGATATTATAAATTTAATTAGGTTGTTCAATACCAGATTTCTATGCTTAGAAGGTTTTCCGTTTAATTTGAACAACCTCCGGTCCTGTTTCCATCTGAGGTTCAGAACCTGAGAAAAAATATGAATATTACCGGAGACGGGTGTTTTATCGAGTGGATCTTTTGAGACATGGATAAGGACCATAAATCTCCTCAAGATCTTTTTCAGGATGTTGAAAAAGGCCCATCTACGGCGTTGCCCTCACCCCTCGTCATTCCGGCGTATTTCTATACGCCTCATTCCTCGAGATTAGGGGCGCCTTCCAGCTAAACCTTTTTGAACAACCTGAAGTAATTGGTTCTTTAGTTTCCTGGTAATGCTGAAGGGAATTATAGACTATAACTGGCTAATTTGCAAAGAAATATTTTAAATTCAGGTTTTTCGCTTCCTCCCTTATAAAACGAATTATAGGTCTTTTTTAAAAGTTCAGAACCCCTACCCTATTTGCCCCCCCTAATTTCTTCTCTCGACAAAAAAACAAAATTATCTAATATAAATTTAAAATGACCGGGCGGTCGGCCAATAAAGGATATAACCCATGCCAAAAATCGTTGATAAAGAACAAAAGCGAATCGAGATTGCCAGAAAACGATATCCTTATTAGCCAAATATGGCTTTGAAAATACCCCCGTACGGAAAATCACTGCTGAAGTCGGGATGGGAAAGGGAACGTTTTATGATTATTTTGCTAATAAAGAAAAGTTGTTAAATGAAATTATTCGGCTCCTGTTTGCCGACTGGACTGAATTAGTGATTTCCAAAATCGGAAATACCGATGAATTCATTCCTAAGTTTCGGTTCTATCTGAACAATGGAAAAAATTCCGTGATCGACATAATCAAGGACGCTCAAAATAAAGGCTTAATCAAAAAGGAACTCGATTCAGCAGCGATTGCTGCTGCCTGGATCGCCTTAATTGATGGGATGTGTCTACATCATATGATTTTAAAACCGGAATTTGACGTTGATAAAATCTGTCAGTCTTTCTTTGATGGATTATTAAATGGGATCAAACCTGCTTGCCCCTGAAATCATTTATATTTTTTCTTTTATCATGGCCGTTCGACCGGCCATACCATTTCTAAAATGATGAAGTAACGCAGAAAGGAGAATCTGGTATGAGGATACTGTTTGTCTCGACTAATCGATCCAGAGCCACCTTGTTGCCCATGCCGCTGGGATTGGCATCCATCATTGCCCAGATGGATGAATCGCGACATGAGATTGAAGCGCTTGATTTGATGTTTTGCGATGAGCCCGAAGCAGAATTAATTCGAACCTTGGCACGATTTGAGCCCCGAATAATCGCCCTTTCCATCAGAAATCTGGATAATCAGAGTGGTTTCAATACGGAATACTATATACCACAGGAAAAAAGGTTCGTTGAACTATGCCGGGAAAACTCCCGAGCCACCATTATCATCGGTGGAGCGGCATTTACCGTCAGTCCGGTGGCGGTTTTTGAATATCTTGAGCCCGATTTCGGAGTTATCGGCGAAGGAGAAACCGTATTCCCAAATCTGGGAGATCGAATAGAACAAGGCTCTGATTACACCGATCTGCCGGGACTGGTTTGGAGAGATGTATCTGGAGTTCATCATAATCCGCACGGATTTGTCACCGACCTAAACGCACTGAAACCTCCGCGCCGGGACTTGTTCGATAATCAGCGATATGCCAAAGAAAGGGGCATGGCCAATATCGTGGTAAAACAAGGCTGCCCCTTTGAGTGCCTCTATTGTGACGGTCCCTATGTTATGGGTAATCACTGGCGGATGAAATCACCGCAGACCGTAGCGGCGGAGCTGGAATCAATCCGGAAGGACATTGGCGTTAAACTGGTTTATTTTACGGATGCCATTTTCAATCATCCCCCGGAACATGCCAAAGCCATCTGCCAGGCTATTATCGATCGCGGATTGAGTATATATTGGATAGCGGCAGTACATCCTGCCTTTGTAGACCGATCACTCCTTGAAATGATGAAAAAAGCCGGCTGTGTGAGCATCTCACCGGGATGTGACACTTGTTCTGAAAAGATGCTCCGGGTCATGCGAAAAGGATTCACCAAGGATGAATTAAAGTCCTGCCTGATCATGCTGGAAGAGATGGAAATAAGTTATATCCTTTCCCTGCTGTTCGGCGCCCCCGGCGAGAACCGGGAGACGGTGGAAGAAACCATCCGCTTCCTCGAAGAACGAAAACCCATGATGCTGGATTTCTGCCCGGGGATACGGTTAATGCCCCATACCCCGCTGTTCGACATCGCGGTCAGCGAGGGTGTCATTTCTGCTGACGACCCGCTCATGGAACCCAAGTTCTACCTCAGCCCTGATATCAAAGACTGGATCGAGGAATACCTCACGGAGATTTGTTCCTCCCATGAAAATTGGAATGTAAACTGGAGAAACAATACGTGATGAAATGAAATCAATGATTCATATGGAGGGGTTAAACTGTTGGAAAAAGCATTAAGACCGGATGATAGCCGGTATTATAGTACGAATCGCGAAAAATTTATCCCCGAATTTGAACAAACTCGAAAAATGGGATCGATTATCGAGCTTGTCCCTGTCTTGCGTTTTTTTTTAAGGCTCACGATGCCGAATTATAAATAACAATACCCCGGCGGTCAGCCGACCGTCGGGGTTTTTCTCTTTAATCATTAGAAGACGATCAAACTCGTCACCCGCCAGGCGTATTTTTTGCTAAGTTCCCATCTCCCAGGAGGACAGATATTTTTTCTGCTCGGCGGTCAGATTGTCGATCTTGATCCCCATCGAAGCCAGCTTAAGCCGGGCGATCTCCAGGTCGATCTCTTCCGGAACGCCGTAAACGGTCTTCTTTAAGGTCTTGCCCTTTTTTACCATATACTCGGCACACAGGGCCTGATTGGCAAAGCTCATGTCCATGACACTGGGGGGATGGCCTTCGGCTGCAGCCAGATTAATCAGCCGACCTTCTCCCAGGACATTGATCTTCTTCCCGCTGTTCAGGGTATATTCTTCCACATATTCACGAATGAACCGTCGTTTCTTACTGATCTGCCCCAGGGATTTGAGGTCCAGCTCAACATTAAAATGTCCCGAATTGGCCACGATGGCCCCGTTTTTCATGGTCAGGAAATGCTCTTTGCGAATGACATTGATATCCCCGGTCAGGGTACAGAAGATATCCCCCACCTTGGCCGCTTCGGCCACCGGCATCACCCGGAAGCCGTCCATGACCGCCTCCAGGGCCTTGAGGGCATCCACTTCTACAATGACCACATCGGCTCCCATTCCTTTGGCCCGCATGGCCACACCCCGGCCGCACCAGCCATAACCGCAGATCACAAAAGTGCTCCCGGCCAAGAGGCGGTTGGTGGCCCGGATAATCCCGTCAATAGTGCTTTGCCCGGTACCGTAGCGGTTATCAAACAGATGTTTGGTCTTGGCATCATTAACGGCGACAATCGGATAGGAGAGCACCTTTTTTTCAGCCATGCTTCGCAGACGAATCACGCCGGTGGTGGTTTCCTCCGTTCCCCCTATGATCCTCTTCAATTAGGCCCCGTTTTTCAGAATGAATAGTGGATACCAGATCGGCCCCGTCATCCATGGTCAAATGGGGCTTTATTTCCAGGGCCTGATAAATATGCTTATAGTAGGTTTGACCGTCCTCCCCTTTTATGGAAAAAACAGGGATTTGGTCTTGTTGAACCAGGGCCGCGGCTACATCGTCCTGGGTGCTTAACGGATTGGAGGCACACAGGGTCACTTCGGCCCCCCCGGCTTTCAGGGTTCGGATCAAACCGGCGGTTTCGGTGGTCACATGAAGACAGGCAGCCAGGCGAATACCCTTTAAGGGTTTTTCTTTGGCAAAACGTTTCCGGATGCTTTCCAGGACCGGCATACTCTGATTGGCCCATTCGATTCGCAACGCTCCGGAGGGAGCCAGATTTAAATCTTTGACATCATATTTCAATGGTTCATTCCTTTCTTTGATTACTTCTTTTTCAATCCTGCCCGTTCCCGAAGGATGGCGGCCTTATCCGTTTTTTCCCAGGAAAAACCAGGTTCGTTCCTGCCAAAATGGCCGTAGGCCGCAGTTTTCTTATAAATAGGGTGCAATAAATCCAGATAGGAAATTACCTCGGCCGGTTTAAAACTGAAAATCTGTCTGATAAGCTGATTGATTTGGAAATCCGGTATTTTTCCGGTTCCTCGGGTATCTACAAAAATAGATAATGGTTCGGCCTTACCGATAGTATAGGAGACCTGTAGCCGGCAGACATCGGCCAGACCGGAAGCAACCACGTTTTTGGCCACATGGCGGGCCATATAGGAGGAACTCCGATCGACTTTGGAGGGATCCTTACCGGAAAAGGCACCCCCACCGTGGCTTCCCCGGCCTCCATAAGTGTCGGCAATGATTTTCCGCCCAGTCACCCCACAGTCCCCCATGGGTCCTCCAACCACAAACCGTCCGGTGGTGTTAATAAAATACTGGGTCTTCTTACTCAAAAGGCCGGCAGGGATGACCTTCTTAATGACCGACTCGATAATCCCTTCCTGTAATTTTTTATAGCTGATATCAGGATTGTGTTGAGCGGCAATAACCACGGCTGGAATCGAAATCGGTTTTCCGTTTTGATATTCCACGGTCACCTGGGTTTTGCCGTCAGGCCTTAAAAAATCGAGGATTTTCTTTTTTCGAACCTCGGACAGTCTCTTGGCCAGGCGATGAGCATACCAAATGGGCATAGGCATCAGATCCTTGGTCTCATTACAGGCATAGCCGAACATCATGCCCTGATCCCCGGCCCCTTGTTCTTTCTTCTCTCCTTTGGCGTTAACCCCCTGGGCAATGTCCGGAGATTGTTTGTCGATGGTAGTCAGGACCGCACAGGTTTCCCAATCAAATCCCATGGAAGAATCGTTATACCCGATTTCCTTGATTGTCTCCCGGACAATCTTGGGCATATCCACATAGCAGGAGGTGGTGATCTCTCCGGCGATTAAGGCCAGACCGGTGGTTACCATGGTCTCACAGGCTACACGCCCTTTAGGGTCTTCGGCCAAAATGGCATCCAAAACGGCATCGGAAATCTGATCAGCCACCTTGTCGGGATGTCCTTCCGTAACCGACTCTGAAGTAAAATAATAATTCGATGAACTCATCTGCAGGTCCTCCTTTGGAAAAATGGAATTATAATAAACATCAAAATATTTTTGTCAAGCTAATAATCTCGAATAGTTAAGAATAATTAAACCTTTTTCAGATTGGTACTCCGGCCCGATTCTTTGCAACACCTTAGAATCAGGCCGGAGTTTCTGCTAAGACTTCTTTTTTTTCGCCAGCTTGACTATCAATTCAATAATCGAAGGGAAATCGACGACACTGGAATCAAAGGAGAGTTGATAGTTGCGGGTATCCATCCAATCCAGCCCGGCCATATCCCGTACGAACTTGGCTCTGACGTGGTCGGATTCTTTTATCCTGCTCAGCACTTCCCGGTCGTCGGTAATTTTCTGAGCCTTTTGAATCCGTTTCATTCGAAATTCCAGAGGAGCATGGATAAATACCTTAATCACTTCAGATCGCTCTTTCAGGGCATAAAAGCCCGCCCGACCTACGATGACGGCATTGTATCGGTCGGCAATCTCGTTCATGATTTTACACTCCATAGCGAATAATTCTCTATGGTCAACCGGCAGTCTCTGCGGAAGGGGAACGGAAATTTCCGGCATGCCGACGGAGAATCCCCGCATAATCGTCTCGAGCAGACTGGCCGATCTTTCATCCATATATTCAAGCGCCCCGGGCTCGCTCCCCAGACGTTCAGCGGCCTGGCGCAAAATTTCCCGGTCAATATATTTAAAATTGAGCTCTTTGGCCACCGAATACCCGACAAAAGCGGCGCCACTTCCGATCTGTCTCGATAGGGTTATGGTTACAAGTGATTTTTCCATAAAGAATCCTCCATCGATATTTTCTTTCTAAAACGATAAAACAGCTAAATGCCAAAATCCATAAAAAAATTAAAAAGTCAAAATATGTTATTCAAAAGTCGCCAATCGGTCATCCTTGATGAAGAAGGCCAGGGGTATGGAAATAAAAAAAAGCATGGAGACCAAGAAATAAACATGATTAAAAGAAAGCATACTGGCTTGCTTCACAACAATTCCTCCTATAACTTTGGCCGCCCTACTCTCCGCACCCATTTGATCAAAACCCCGAGCATAAAAATAGGATGTGAATTTAAATAATACGTCGGATGTGATATCTCTATAAGCACTTACTTTTTCAATCAGTACCGCCTTATACCAGCTTTCTCCCCGGCTCAACAGGGTCGCAGCCACGGCGATACCGATGCTCCCAAATACCGTTCTAATGACTGTATATAATCCGGTAGCGGCCTGCAAATGGGGTTTGTCAATGGTGGACAAGGCCGCTGTGCTTAAGGAAGTAAAGATGAGACCAAAACCGGTTCCTTGCAGGAATTGGGGGAAGAATATATCCCAATACCCGACAGAAAGAGATAGACGCGAAAACTGATAAAATGAAATACCGGTCATAAAAAGCCCGATTCCGATCAACAACCGCGGCCCGGTCTTATTATAGAGTCTGCCGCCGACCGGCATGGCGATCAGCATGGCTATACTCCTCGGCAATACCATCAGACCTGAATTGAAAGCAGGATAATTTAGGAGCTGCTGTAAAAAGAGTGGCAGAGTGAAAAGACCCCCCATGAGGCCCATGCCGAGGAGACCGCCAAGAAAGGTCCCTGTGCTGAAATTGACATCCTTCAAGATTCGCAGGTTAACAGCCGGTTTTTCCACGGTCAACTCTCTCCATATGAACAGCAGAAAACCAACGAGGGCGGTTATCGCCAGATATTTTATTAAATTGGATGAAAACCAATTTTCCAAATTCCCTTTTTCCAAAAAAATCTGAAAGGCCCCGAGTCCAACGGCCATGAACAACAAGCCGGCAAAATCCATCTTTCCTTTTTCCTTAACCAGATAAGGCGGATCTTTAATATACCGCATAACCAAAAGGATGTTAATGATTCCGATGGGAACGTTGATATAAAAGACCCAGGGCCATGAATAATTATCGGTAATCCATCCTCCGAGGGTAGGGGCCAAAGCAGGACCCAGCATAACCCCCATCCCATAAATGCCCATGGCTTTAGCCTGCTCTTCGGGGGGAAAGGTTTCTCTCAGGACTGCCATGGCCGTCGGGATAAGGGCACCGCCGCCTATTCCCTGAATAAGACGGAAGGCAACCAGGGAATTCAAATCCCAGGCCAATCCGCACAACATGGAAGAAATGGTAAAAAGGAGTACGGAAATGTTTAAGAAACGCTTACGTCCGAACTGGGAATTCAGCATGGCTACAATAGGCATGATAATGACGCTGGAGAGAATGTAGCCGGTTGCCACCCATGATATTTCCTCGACGGAGGCACTGAGCGTTGCCCGGATATGGGGAAGGGCGACATTAACAATACTGCCGTCCATGGCCGCCATGATAGTTCCGGTCATCACCGTTATGGCAATCAACCACTTATGAGTCGGACTTTCATGCGTTTCGTCCATAGGCCCTCTAAGGTTTAGACAGTTTGGAGCCTGTATGCCGACTCACATCAACAGTCGGAACTACGGACATACCGGGCCATAAGGGATGATCCGGATCAAAGGGAGAATCGATCATTATTTTTACGGGAATGCGCTGCACCACTTTGATGAAATTACCCGTAGCATTCTCCGGAGGAAGCAGGCTGAAAACAGAGCCGGTCCCGGGTTGAAGACTTTCTATATGTCCCTTAAAAACAATACCGGAATAGGCATCCACCGTGATCTCAACCGGTTGTCCAACTGCCATTTTCTTGATTTGGGTTTCCTTAAAATTGGCCAGAATCCAGGTTTTCTCTTTGACAATGGCCAGGAGTGTCTGTCCGGACTGTACGTACTTTCCCACGTCAATATTTTTCATGGCAATGGTCCCCGTGACGGGGGCCGTTACTGTTGTTTTCGACAGTTCCAGATGGGCCCTTTCCACTGCTATTTTCGCCTCTTGGATTCTATAATGCTGGGTGTTTAAACGGGCTTCCAACGTTTTCACTGCCGTTGTAGCCCCGGCCGAAGCCGCCGCTGCCGCTTCTTTTCGTGCCCCCGTAACAGTTAATACGGACTCCACGTGTTCATACTGACTCGTAGTGATCAATCCTTCTTTATAAAGATTTTTATTTCGTTCCAATTCCTTAACTGCAAGAGCTTCTTCGGCCACAGCGGCATTCAAGCTGGCCCGGGCCTGTAATAATCCCCTCTTTTTTTCTTCTATGGCGGCCTTTATTTCAAGCTCTTCGGCTTCCAGGCGTTCAATCGCCGCTTTTTTCTCTTGCAAAACAAAGGCAAAATCATCTGGGACAATTTCAAGCAACGGCTTTCCTGCATCTACATGCTCGTTGTCCCTGATAAAAACCTTTTCGACCCGTCCTCTGACCTCTGAGGCGATAGGAACAACGGTTCCGGCCACATAGGCATCTTCCACTCTTTCATGAGAGAGGGAGCGGATAAAATATATGGTCAAATAAATACCCACCCCAATGACCAGCAATACGATTAATCCTCGAAATGCCCATTTTTTCATAAACGTCTTCTCACTCTCCCCATCTTCTGATCGATCATTTTCCCGTCTGGTTTTTTTATTTTTACGCATCTCTATATCTTTATTACTCTGTTTTTCAACTCTTTGCCAAAATTTTTGTATGTTAACAGGATTGATATTTTTTATCCACCATTAAATTTTTCATAGTTATCCGGGCTTTTTAACAACAGTTCCTTGAAAATCAACCTCAATAGTTCAAGTATATTGTACTTCGATAAAACAAACCTTGATATCTTTAAGGACTGTGATATATAAAGTCAATTATAGCCCCTCAGGCAAACATTCATTCCGCAGAAAGGAGATTTAAAATGGAATCAAGGACCTTTCCTGAGTACAGCACCAATTACCCTCTGCTCCTAACCACCTTTATGAGAAGGCCGGTTAAAATCTATCCTAATGAGATCGGGATCGTTTACCGAAACCAGTTCACAGCCGAGTATCAGCGATTTACCTGGCTGGAATGGTATAAACGGACCTGTAAATTGGCCAACGCCCTAAAGAAGCTGGGCATCAATCCCGGAAAGCCGGGAGAACCGGGCGACCGGGTCGGTACTATGGCCTTGAATACCCACCGTCATATGGAGCTCTATTACGCCGTCCCCTGCTCCGGGGCCATGCTTCATCCCATCAATGTCCGGTTGGCCTTGGAACATATCATCTTTACCATCAACCACGCCGAGGACAAGATCATCTTTTTTGACGATATCCTTCTGCCCATGGTTGAAGGCATCTATGACCAGATAAAAGACAAGGTCAAAACGTTTGTTTATATGTCAGACAAACGGGGACTGCCTCAAAGTAAGATTGAAAATCTTTATGAATACGAGGCCTTGCTGGATGCGGAATCGGACAGCTTTGAATGGCCCCATCTTCACGAAGACACTTATGCCACCCTGTGCTATACCACGGCGACCACCGGTCTTCCTAAAGGGGCCATGTTTACTCACCGGGCCCTTTATCTGCAAACGATTCATCTGATGGCCATGACCTCTATCAACAATGATCCCAGCACCGTGTATGTCGGAGAAAATGGTGTGCCCATGATGACCACCCCTCTCTTCCATATCCATGCCTGGTGCCAGCCCTTTGCTTTTGTCTTTAGTTCCCAAAAAATCGTTTTACCGGGAATGTTCACGGTAGATGGTTTTTGCGATCTGGTCCAAACCGAAAAGGTAACCAGCGTGGCGGTTGTCCCGACTATTTTAGCTTTAATTCTGGAATTTAAGGATATCGATAAGTATGATCTGAGCAGTTTGAAGTCCGTGGGGGTAGGCGGCGGGGCCCTGCCTTTGGGTTTGAAGTCCAAGGTCGAGAAACGGATTCCGGGATTCAGTGCCGCTTCCGGATACGGCATGACCGAAACGGCCCCGGTGACCATACTGGCCTTTGTAAAAAAATATATGAGAGATTGGTCCAAGGAAAAACTGGATGAAGTCAAGGTAAAGACGGGGCTTCCCGTGCTCGGGCTGGAGGTCGAGGTAGTGGATGATAAAGGAAATCCCGTGCCTCATAACAACAAAACCATAGGCGAAATCATTATCCGCGGTCCCTGGGTCATGGAACGGTATTATAAAAATCCAGAAAAGACGGCGGAAGTGTGGCGAGAAGGTTGGTTCCACACCGGAGACATGGCCACCGTGGATGAAGAAGATTTCGTCGTCATCGCCGACCGGATGTCCGACGTTATCCGCAGCGGCTCGGAAATGGTCCCCACGGTCCTGCTGGAAAACCTGGCCGGTATGGCCGACTTTGTCCTGGAAGCCACCATCGTGGGAGTTCCCGATGACGTCTGGGGGGAAATACCCCTGGCTTTAGTCAAACTGGTCCCCGGATCCAATGCGACAGAGGACGACTTTATAAAATTTCTAGAAACCGAAGGTGTGGCCAAAGGCAAAATCACCAAATGGATGCTGCCCAAACTGGTGGCTATCGTCGATGATGTGCCCAAGACCAGTGTGGGAAAATACAACAAACGGGACATCAAGACCAACGTGAAAACTTATCTGGAAAAAGCCAAGAAGATGTAAGAAAAAAATAACATTGATGTATTATTGAGGTTTTTTTCCTTAAACAATATTTGTTAATCGTCTCCCGGTCCTTGAGCGCCGAAATTATTTTAGGCGTTCAGGGACAGGCTTTAATGAGAAGTCCAGTTCTATTATCCTATCATTCCAGAAAAAGGTTTGGGCTTTATACCACCACCAGCCAAACGCCAACAACGCTGATAATAACCCCTATGATGGTAAATCTCGTAGGTTTTTCCTTGAGGATTAGGATTGAAAAAGGGAGGGCGAAAATTGGTGCGACGGCGGTCAGCAGTACAGTCTTACCGGCCCCGATCATTTGAATAGCGGATATGTATCCCACGGCCGCCACCCCATAGGTAAGCAGACCGGCAGTAGCAACCAAGACCAGATTTTTTCTGCTGATCCGTCGAATTAATACAAGTCCCTTGCCCAGCCTTGAAAGGAAGAATAATAAAACAATTGCTGAAGTGGAAATCCTTAAGGCTGCGGCAATAAAGGGATCGACTCCGGTTACCCCTATTTTCAACAGGATCGTTGCCCCGGTCCAGGCCATGACGGCGATTAATATAAAAAACAAGCCTTTGGGGTTAATTCGTTTCTTTTCCACGGAGTACCCTCTGCCAATTCGGGATGAGGTCATTAGGTAAATCCCGATGATCACTAAAATGGCCCCGGCCACTGTGATCCAGGTAAACTTTTCGCCCAAGAACAGGATAGCCGCGAGGATGGCCAGGAGGATAAAAGAACACTGGGAAAGGGGGAAGGCGATGGAGACATCCAAAAGGGCCACACTTTTGATATAGATCGTATCCCCGATGGCCATGGCCAAGACGCCGGAGACGACCACATAGACCAAAGAAACCCAGGGAATATGGGAAAAAGCCTGATACCGGCCGGTAACAAAAATCAGTGAGATGAGCAGGACTGAACCGACCCAGGTGCGAAGGGTGTTGATGACCAGTGAATTGATCTTATCAGCCACCAATTTGACACAGATACTGCTGATCGACCAGGCCAGAGATGTCAGCAGCGCTATTCCCGCTCCAAGCATAATTTTCTTCGCAACTACCTTTCAGTGAAATGCGATCGCTCTTAACGATCTACCTACCATGGAATTACTTTCAGGTCAGGCCAAAAGTCCTTCCACCGGTTGACTTTTTCCAGATAAATATCCTCCGTGATCTGAACTTTATTCGGGCGGACAATCATCCCGAATAAATCACTCAGTCCAAAAGGGGCATAAACATTGAAACTCCCCTGATCATCGATCCTGACGGCAACAGCGGTTGCCGTAGTCGGCCAACTGTTGATGGCCTCCTCAACCGACAGGTAGGGTTTAATCAGATATCCGAAGTGCTTTCCGTACCAGAGGTGAACACGGGCCTGGTTTTTGATATCAAGGGGAATGGGGAGGTCCGGGAAAAACTCAACGGCCAACCTACCTTTTTTGGCCTCAGCCTCGAAACTCAAATCGGTATTATCAAAATAAACCAAATCGACATCGCTTATATTTGACTGCAAATCGTAGCCTGAGATATGATTCCATACGGTCTGGGCGATACATCCGGCTCCAAGGTACCAGTTAGGCAGCGAAAGGTCCGGCACCCGGTCAAGAATTGTCCTGATTACGGGGTTCTTTAATACAATCGACTCAAGCATTTTCTTTTGGGTCTCAAGATTGTCATTAGCAGGTAAAATCATCGTAAACATCAGGATTAAACCTTTAATAAATTACTTAAAAAGAGGCCCAATTTGTTCCCAACCTGAACATCTTTTGATTTTTCCATTCAGGAGATGCCCTCTATTCCAGGGACGATCAAATAAGGCCACCCTGGTTTCCATGTTTTGAGATATATATTCAGCCATAAACAGGGAGTCTTCTACGGCGAGAGAAAATTGCTTCTCAGAAAGTTCATCCATAGAAATGGCTATGGTAGGATCGGTCTCCGGTCTGGAATATTTGTCCACCATGATGAAAGAATCGTAGGGAAACTTATGTAAAAGAAGCCATTCCAATGAGCTTTCATAAGTGGAAGTTAACCGACCGGTTACTATGATAATTTCGTACCCCCGAGCAGTCCAATTATTCAAAACCTCTATCGCCCCATCAACAGGCTCAAAACGTAATATTTCTTCCGGGCTATGAATGAGATCAAAAAAATAATCAAACTCTTTCGGAGTAAGACCAAAGGCGTCCTGTAAATTAAAGGAAGTAATTTGCTCTAAACCGACCTCCCTTCCGTATTCCCTCTTCAACAATTTGCTGAAGGCCAGGGTCGTTTCCGACAGGACATCATCCAAGTCGACATAAATGGGAAACATAATAACGCTCCGATACAATGATGATAATATTCAGGCATACTGAATAGAACCCGGGACAAACAGAAGTAATTTAACCCCCATTCAGGGCTTGAAATATCAGGACCTGTGATCCGGGGACCAGCGGTTCCCCTTTGGATAAAATCCGGCTGTCCATCAACACCGTTCCCCCTTGGTCATCGGAAATATTCAGAAGAGCCAAAAGGTCGGCCACCTTCGAGCCTTCGAGCAGGTCCACTTCAAGACCCTGCTCAAAATCGTAATCAGGGAAAAGATCACTCAAAGTCCCGAATAATTTTACAGTGACTTTCATCAGGAAAAAGTATTACATTAAAAAGATGGTAACGTTTTAGCTTTTAATCCTGATTGGGTTTAATTTCCGGACTGCTTGCGGCCTAAACCCAATCAAAATTAAAGTGTACAAGGGGATTGGACCAAATGTCAAAACATATGATAGACTCCTTCTTCTTTCCGGCACCGATCTAAGAATCGCTTGACTTTCATCTGAAATTAGGTAATATTATGTTACTGTCATAATTATATACTATCCTGTAAAAGGAGTCCTTATGCGAGAAAAACAAGTCGATGGAATCTCCGAGAGTGCCCTTCAACTCTTTCCATTGCTGAAACGACTTTTTAATGGAGAAGCGGGCGACCCGGCGCTTGCACCCTTAAGAAACCAAACCTATCATATCCTTCGAATCCTGGAAAGAAGTCAACCGCTTCCGGTGTCGGCCATTGGAAAACAACTGATAATCGCCAAGCAAAACATGACCACCCTTATCGATAGACTCATGAAAGACGGTTTGGTTGAACGAAGGTTCGACACTTCGGACAGGCGAGTGATCAACGTCTTCATAACCAAAAAGGGAATTAAATTTTTACAAGAGAGTATGATGGGTTTAAAGAAAATCGTCCGTCAAAACCTATCGGAGCTTGGGGATGAGGACATTGAATCCCTGTATAACGCTCTTCAGATCATTAGAACCATTGCCCCGAAATTGTGCTGAGGATTTATTTGATTACCAAACCATAAAAAGGTGAGGGTTCTGACCTCGCCATACCAGAAAGGATAACCGAATTATGACCAAACAAGAAATTTTATTTAAAAAAGAGGACGGGATCGCCACAATTATCTTGAATTGTCCGGAGAGAAAGAATTCCTTTTCCTTGGACATGATAGACCGATGGGCTAATGCCTTACAGGAATGGCGTATCGACCCGGAGGTAAAAGTCATTGTCTTAACAGGGAGTGGCGACTCTTTTTGTGCCGGCGCTTATTTCGCCCCTTCACAAGATGGAACCGCCAGGGAACAGACCGCATACAACCATAAAAGCACCCTTTGGGACAGGATCCACCGTATACCCTTAACCTTGGAAGATATGGATAAACCGGTCATTGCCGCTTTAAATGGAGTGGCCGTCGGGGCAGGATTGGACATGGCCCTCATGTGCGATATCCGTTTTGCGGCTGAATCGGCCCGGTTTTCAGAAGGGTATGTTAAAGTAGGATTCGTTCCTGGAGACGGCGGGGCCTACTATCTCCCCAGACTCGTGGGGATCGCTAAAGCTCTTGAACTGCTCTGGACGGGCGATTTTATCTATGCCCCTGAAGCGGAGCGCATAGGTATGGTGAACCGGGTTTTTCCCGATGCCCAGTTGATGGAGGAAACTTATAAATTCGCCCGACGTCTCGCAGAAGGACCTACCAAGGTCATTCAACTGATCAAGCGGGCCACCTACCAGAGCAGTCGTGTTGATTTAAGAACGGCCCTGGACATGATTTCCTCTCACATGGGAGTTATTCGGACCACCCTGGACAGCCAAGAGGCTATGAAGGCTTCCATGACCAGACTTAGAAGCGGAAAAAAATAAAAAAGGATCCTCCGAAGAAAGAAGGTGTGTATTGAAAGAAACCGTTCAAGAAATCGCCCCGGGGCTGTACCGAATCAGTATCCCCCTTGCCTTCGGCCTTGATTATGTCCATACCTATGCAGCTATCGATCAGAACCGGGTTGCCCTAATCGATACCGGGCCATCTATGTCATCAAGTTTATCCATCTATGAAAACACCTTAGCCTGTATCGGGCGGTCCACGGAGGATGTAGACCGGATTTTCATCACCCATTCCCATGTGGACCATTGTGGAGTTGCCGGACGGATTAAAGAAATCTCAGGTGCCCGGATTTATTTATCGGAGATAGAATTCGCGGCCATAACCCGGGCACATCAAGATCCCCGAAAAATGGACTCGATCGGGCCGTTTTGGCGGTCCTATGGCCTGGATGAAAAAACCATTCACACCTTTGGTGCCGTATTAGACGCCTTTGCCTTAGCCACAGCCCCATTTAGTACGAATCATTTTTTAAAAGACCAGGAACAGATACAGGTAGGAGACAGGACCTTTTGTGCCCTATATACCCCCGGCCATACCCGGGGACATGTTTGCTTCTTTTTACCCGAAGAACATATTCTTCTGGCCGGGGATTGTATATTACCACATATAACCCCTAATTTGAGCCCCGACTTCAATTGTCCGTCATTTCTGCCCCTGGAAAATTTTATAAGGTCGCTGGAGCGGATCGGAGGTTTGCCGGTCCATACGGTTTATCCCGCCCACGGTGAGCCTTTTGATAATATCAAAGGGAGAGTGGGAGAAATCTTAGAGCATCATATTCAGAGAAAGGACTTAACCAGCCGGTCCGTTACCCAAAATCCTCAAACGGCCGCCGAAATATCCGAAAAGATTTTCGGCGCTTCTCTCCATGGTTTTGACAAGGGCCTCGCCCTTAACGAAACCTTTGTCCATTTGATACAACTGGAAAAAGAAGGAAAAATTGGAAGGAAACAAATTAATGGTCGGATTTTCTTTAGTATTATTTAGAAAAAAGCATGGGGCTCACCCATATCTCGATAGGTCAGGAGTTTAATATTGGAACATTGGGCTTACGATTCGGTTTTTTATCACATTTTCCCGCTCGGATTTTGCGGGGCCCCTTTTGAAAATGATTTTTCCGCACCTGTTATTCCTCGACTGGAACAGTTGTATGGGTGGCTGGATCATCTCCAAAAATTGGGAGTGAATGCCCTCTACTTGGGGCCGTTATTTGAATCTACTTCCCATGGTTATGATACGGCTGATTATTTCCGGGTAGACCGCCGTTTGGGAAGCAACGAAATGATGTCCCATCTGAGTGCCGCTCTCCACCAAAAGGGGATACGCCTGGTCTTAGATGGGGTCTTCAATCATGTCGGAAGAGATTTCTGGGCCTTCCGGGATGTTCTGGCGCATCGCGAGCAATCCGCCTATTGCAGCTGGTTCCATGGGCTCGATTTCCACAAACGCAGCCCCTATAACGATCCCTTCACCTATGAAGGCTGGAACGGCCATTACAATCTAGTAAAGCTCAATCTAAACAATCCCTCGGTTAAGGCTCACCTATTTCACGCCATTGAATTATGGATTCGGGAATTTAATATTGACGGTTTGAGACTGGATGTAGCCGATTCTCTGGACTTCGACTTCCTGAAAGAATTATCATCTTTTTGTAAAAGTCGCCAGCCGGATTTCTG
This sequence comes from uncultured delta proteobacterium, assembly GCA_963782435.1. GTDB lineage: Bacteria > Desulfobacterota > RBG-13-43-22 > RBG-13-43-22 > RBG-13-43-22 > RBG-13-43-22. Next base: position 279,364 of record CAWAKF010000046.1, on the reverse strand, counting down.
GCTGATGGGTGAGGTGATCCACGGTGATTACCGAAAGTGGGCCAACCCGGAAACCCTGGATTCGGTCACCAACTATGTGGGGTACAAAGGTTTATATTCGAGCCACGTGGACAAAAACTATTTTGAGCTGGCCCATACTTTGAATCGTCAATTTGAAGAAACCGGGATGTACCGGAATCTCCTGCTCTACTCTTTTGCCGACAACCACGATGTAAACCGGGTGGCCAGTCAACTCAAAAACCCGGCCCATCTCTATCCCCTCTATTGCCTGCTGTTTACCATGCCGGGTATCCCTTCGATCTATTATGGAAGCGAATGGGGGATTGAAGGGAAAAGAACCAGCAGAAATGACCAGGCCCTTCGGCCGCACCTCGATTTTTCCCAAATCTCACAGAACAGCCCGCACCGGGATTTATCAAAAGCCATTAGCCGTCTGGCGCAAATTCGGCATCATTCCTCAGCCCTGCAACACGGTGATTACCACCCGCTTTTGGTCAAGGCCGAGCAATTGGCTTTTGCCCGCCAAACCCCCGAAGAATTGGTCGTCGTGGCCGTCAATGCCGCCGGTAAACCCGCTTCCTTTGACTTGACTCTGCCGGCAGGAGCAGGAACCCAATTAATTGATCTGTTGAACCAGGGAGACCGTTTCCCGGTTCGTGGCGGAAAAACACGACTCCATACTGTAAATCCTTGTTGGGCACGGATACTGATAGCCCAATACTAAATACAAATAAGCGCCCCGTTAGGTTCAGTTGATCTGCTTGTGGTGGATGGTTGGTCACCATAAATTCAATTGATCAAAGTAGCAGGCACTCGGTGCAGGTTTAAGAAGATGGATAATCGGGTTCAAAATTATGAACTGAATCAACGCCTTACGTCTCCCCGGGATAACGGAACAATTTTATTCCTGTCTTTTCGCACAATTCGACAATTAAAAACCCGCCGCTTGCCTGCGGGGAACCGCAATAACAGGCCATCACCGGTTTATCACAGATAACATTGAAGACCGGCACGTGGCCCAGAGCGATATAATCCCAGCCCGATTCTACAATCTCCTTACGGGTGATCTGGTAGCTTGGAGAATAAGGCTGATCATTACCGATATAAAAACCGTGGGCTACCGCAATATTCCAACTCCCATTGCACTCAGGCCGGGGGATGCCCTCCAGGGGAAAAATATCGTCATTGTAAGACATCACCGGTTTTCCCCAAAGGGTTAAATTCAATTCCGGGAACTTCACTGTTTCGCCCTCCGGTGAACTGAAAATTCTGATATTGGGACACTCCGCCCAGATCGATGACCGGCCATAGGTCGATGTTGGGAGCAAACAGTCATGATTTCCCGGAAGGATAACGACCTGTGCCGGCAAGTTCCTTAGCTCCTTTACTACAAGCCGGATCAGATCCTCTTTTACCCTTTGACTGTCAAAAAGATCGCCGGCAATGATTACCAGATCAGCTTTCGTCTGCCTGGCCGCTTTAATCAAAGAGGTGAACTCCTGACACCCCCTATCCCCCAGCAACTCCAAATGCAAATCGGATGTATGCAACAAGCGCCTTGTTGGCTTGCAGCTATTGGTCACTTTTTATACTCCCTTTCAATTCCCTGATTTCTATTTACTTGCGCTTTTCGATGCCGCTGAAAATGATATTACAGACATCGTTCGTCATATCCTCAGCATTAAAGGCTTTTCCCTTTATCACCCTGGGAAGAATTTGATGCTCGATTGCACCAAACAAGACCTGCCTTATGGACCAGATCGGAATATCGTTACGAATGTCGCCGTCCCTGATGCCCTCTTCTATGATCTCTCTCACCATTGCGCTGTAACGTCGAACCTTTTGATAACTGTCACTCTCGAAATAACCCTGATGATTTCTCACCTCGAGCAGGATAATCCGGGCAAAAACCCGATTGGTCTCGCAGTTGTTGAGGTGGGACCAGACGAGCTTTCTCAATTTATTGAGAGCGCCTTTGATTCCTTTCAGATCTTGTTCCAGATTAATAAGATACCCATCCATCAAGTCACTTAAAATGTGATGGAGAAGACCTCGCTTATCCCCAAAATATTTATAAATCAGGGTAGCATTGACTCCTGATGTGCCGGCGATATCGGCGATAGTGATGGCAGAAAATTCTTTTTTGCCAAGCAGATCCTTGAAAGCCTCGGTAATCTTGATACCTCCGGCAGGCAAGGCCAGGAGGCCTCTCTGGTTGTTCTCTGTATCCATTTGGATGTCGGGCATAGGATTTTCCTTAGTTCTAATGATGAAACCCGGGAGCGCTGCAACCGAATTAAAAGTTTCCAGAGTTTCATACTGAAAAATGGCTGCATTCCCAGGACGGCTGAATAATAAGTAAAATATTTTTATTACTGATTTTAATAAGATAAAGAACAGATTCTTAGTGCAAATAAATATTATTTAAAGATCCCTTCTTGTCAAGGACTATTTTTAAAGACAGCCTTATATTACCTCTTTTTGTAAATTATATTTACTTATAAATTTAATTAGTTATTTAAATTAACAAATAGTAAATAAATTTTATTGACATACCATTGCCTTCTTGCTAAATTTCTCCTCCATGAAGGATTAAGGAAGTTCTTTCAGCTAAATTTTTTCCCTATCAAGTTGAACAAATCTGACCTTTGGTGAAGAAAAAAAACAAATGAGGAGGGGGTATGCCCTTCAGCCTTCGGCCTTCAGTCTTTTCAAAGTAGTTACCAAACTTATTTCATAGACCTATGTTTAGGTAGGATTCTGATGGCACCTGAGGCCATCTATGATCATCAATATCCATTTCAAAAGAAGGGAGACAGAATATGATGGCAATAAACGAAATTCGTTTTGATGGCCGAGTGGCCATCGTGACCGGAGCGGGAGCCGGGCTGGGCCGTGTTTATGCCCTTGAGTTGGCTAAACGCGGGGCGAAGGTAGTGGTGAATGACTTCGGCGGCAGCCGTGATGGACAGGGTGCAGGCGGAACAGGTCCTTCGGACCAGGTAATCGGGGAGATCAAGGAATTGGGCGGCGAAGCCGTAGCCAACTACGACAATGTAGCAACGTCGGACGGCGGAGCGAACATTGTTAAGACAGCGGTAGACGCCTTCGGTAAGGTGGATATCCTCATCAACAACGCCGGTATCCTTCGCGACAAGGGAATTCTCAAGATGGAGCCGGAAAACTGGAAGGGAGTGCTGGATGTCCATTTGACCGGTGCCTTCAACGTGACCAAGCCGGCCTTCGCGGTCATGAAGAATAGCGGGTTCGGCCGAATCATAATGACCACCTCCGCAGCGGGCCTTTATGGAAATTTCGGCCAGACGAACTACTCCGCGGCGAAGCTCGGACTGGTGGGGTTTATGAACACCCTGAAGCTCGAAGGTGCGAAATACAACATCAAGGTCAACACGGTTGCCCCCATTGCCGCTTCCCGTCTGACCGAGGATATTCTCCCGCCGGACATGCTGTCCAAGTTGAAACCGGAATATGTGGCTCCTATTGTTTTATATCTTTGTTCGGAGGAATGCCCGGACACCGGTCGGATCTACAACTGCGGCGCCGGTTATTTCAACAGCGCCGCCATAGTGACCGGGCCCGGGATCGTCATCGGTGATAATCGCAAAATTCCGTCCGTCGAAGATATCTCTGCCAACTGGGAAAAGATTACGGATCTCAAGGACGCCAAGGAATATACCGATCTGAATGCACTGATGCTTGGCGACCTGCTCACCGCCCTGGAGGGAAAGAAGGAGGGTGGACAATGACTGGAATCACATCCTACGGGTTCTATATTCCTCGTCTGAGACTGGAGAGGATGGCCATCTTCCAAGCCATGGGCTGGTTTGCACCGGCGATCTTTAGTGTGGCCCCGGGGGGAACGCCACAGTTTCCGAAGGCTGATCTCTGTGTAAATCCCGCCTGCGGTCAAATGACGCATAACCTTGGCGGTTTTCCCCACCAGAACGTTTGCGCCATTTCTATTATCGGACCATACGGGAAGTAATTCAGAAAGGAGTAAAAAATGGCAGACAAAACAAAAGTAGGAATGACGTTTCCCCCCTACACCTTCGAGGTGGAAAAGGGAAAGATCGCCGAGTTCGCCATGGCTGTCTTCCAGAAGGAGGGCAAAGACCAGGTGAAACCCATCTATGTTGACGCCAATTCCGCCAAGGCGGCCGGATACGGAGACATTGTTCCTCCGCCGACCTTTCAGACCTGTTTCTCCCTCTGGGGAGGAAATGGGATGATGGGCATGGTTCAGACTCTCGACATCAACCTGGGTCGGCTGCTCCACGGGGAGGAAGAATACGAATACCTGGCCCCCATTCATCCCGGTGATGTCATGTCGGGGACGACGAAGATCGTTAACATGTACGACAAGGAAAAGAAGGACAAACCTGGAAAATTCATGGAGTTTACCGTCATGGAGACGGAAATCAAGAACCAGCGCGGGGAACTGGTGATACGGTCCCGTACCACTCTGGTAGAGAGATAGGAGGAAGTTATGTCGAAAGCCGTCACCAATGACCATATTAATGTCGGCGACCCCATGCCGACCTTCACCTCGGAGCCCATAACCCGCACCCACCTAGTGCGCTATGCCGGCGCTTCCGGAGATTTCAATCCCCTGCATCACGATGAGACGTTTGTTAAAATGCTCGGAATGCCCCGGGTTATTTCACACGGAATGTTCGTCATGGGAATCATGGGCCGGGCCATCACGGAATGGATCGAAGATAAGAACCTGCGAAAATTCGGGGTCCGTTTTGCCGGAATGACCGAACCTATGGACCTGGATGACGCGGCGAATTCGAGTCCAAGAGCGACGATTACCATAACAGGTGCCGTCGTTGAGAAATTCGAGGAGGCCGGGGAAAAACGCATCCGTTGTGAAGTCCAGGCGAAGGACGGCCTGGGGAACGTCAAGTTGGTGGGAACCTTTGTTGCCGCCGTCTAAGGAAAAGGCATCGGCCGTGCAGGCCCGTAAAACGAAACGACGCGGTGGATAAATCGTCAGGATCGGCAAGGTGACCTTGTTTGCCGGTGGATTATTAAGGGTCTTAAAAGAGTATCAACATAAGACCCTTAATAAAACGCTGGGGGTGGTTTTTTTCGTTGCTCTAAACTTGAACAAAGCTTGAACTTCAATAAAGGAGGAACAGTTATGGGACAGAAGGCAACAGGAACAATGGCCATCGGGAATTTACCGAAAACAGCAGCACAAAGATACGGTGATAGGGAAGCCATGGTTTGTACAGCCACCGGCCGCAGATTTACCTTCCGGCAGATCAACGATAGAGTCAACAGACTGGCCAACGGGCTTATGGACCAGGGGCTCAAAAAGGGAGATACGGCAGCCTTCCTCTGCACCAACCGGGCCGAGATCGTGGAGATCTATTTCGCCTTGGCCAAGATCGGGGTGATCGGTCTCCCCCTGAACTACCGGCTGGCACCGGTGGAGATAATCGAACTGATGGCCGACTGCGAGGCAAAGGCCTTTCTCTTCGATACCCCCTTTTTCGAGGTGGCCAAGAAGGTGAAGGCGGAACTATCCGCCATTACACTTTATGTAGGGTTGGGGGACTGCCCCGATCTTGCCGTCCAATACGAAGAACTCCTGGCCCGGTCGTCCGGGGATGAACCGGCCGTGGAGGTTTTCGAGGAGGATTTCCAGTATTACAATCTTACCTCGGGCACAACAGGTCTTCCCAAATCTTACCTCCTCACCCATTACAACAACGCCGGCGCCGCCTTAATACTGCCCCAAATGGTAGATCTGACGCAGGCGGACGTGATTCTCACCGTTTTTCCCATGTTCGGCAGAGTCGGTTTCGCCTGGACGGCAGCGGGGATATATATCGGCGCGAAGAACGTGATCCATAACTTCAATCCCCCCCAGGTATTGGAACTGATCGGGAAGGAAAAGGTGACCATTACCAACTGGGTCCCGACGATGGCCAGCTTTATCCTCGCCGTTCCCGAGTTGGAAAAACAGGACCTGAAATCGTTGCGAGGCATAGTCTATGCCGGTTCTCCCCTCCCCCCCAAGATCTACGAGGAAACGAGACAGCGCCTCTGCCCGAACATCTATGAGTACTATGGATTGCAGGAGACGGGGGCCTTGGTCTCCATGGGCCCTGAGGAAAAGAAGAAAAAGCCTCAGTCCGTGGGAAAACCGCTGTTCTTTGGGGAAGTCCGGATCATCGATCCCCAGGGCAAAGATGTACCGCCAGGGGAAGTGGGTGAGATCATCGGCAGGCATCCGGCCACCACGGTCGGGTATTACAAGAATGAGGGCAAAACGAAGGAGACTTTCAGGGATGGCTGGTTTCATACGGGAGACCTGGGCAGGTTCGATGACGAGGGATTCCTCTACGTCTCCGGCCGGACCAAGGATATGATCATCTCCGGCGGGCAGAACGTCTTCGCCGTGGAAGTTGAAAATGTCCTCTTTACCCATCCCGCCATTACCGATTGCGCCGTCATCGGCCTTCCCCATGACACCTGGGTAGAAATGGTTACGGCTGTTGCCGTCAAGGCCCCGGGCGCCGAAGCTACGGACGAAGAGATCATGAATTATTGCAAGGAAAAGATAGCAGGCTTCAAGGTCCCCAAAAGGATCATCTGGGTTGATGCCATCCCCAGGACGGCCACAGGAAAAGTTACCAAATTTGTTCTGGTGGAACAGTTCTCAAAGAAATGATTTACCGGTAGACCGGCCGGGCTTTACAGGCCCGACCGGCCCAATCAACAATCCCCTTCCTAATCAAGAGGAATAGTGTAGTGTAACCGTAATCGCTTTCCATGGTTGTCATTCCGGACTTGATCCGGAATCCAGTTTTTTTAACCTGGATCCCTGCTTTCGCAGGAATGACGAATTAAAGCTATTGTAAATCCTTTATTGAGACAATATACTCAGAAGGGGGTCTCTCTTAGTCAATGGTTATTCTCTCCCGCGAAAGGTGCAAAGGGCAATGGAAAATAAAAAGGTTCTACTTCAGAAAAAGGGAAAAATAGTCACGGTAACGATGAATCGCCCTCGGGTCATGAACGCCTTCGATATGGAAATGTGCTCGGGGCTCATCAGCGCCTTCGAAAGGATGGCCTCCGACAAGGAAGCGGGTGTGATTATTCTGACCGGGGCCGGCGGCAACTTCTCCTCAGGGGCGGATATGAACCTCCTCTCCGAAGATCACACAGCGGACGAATACCTCAAAGATGTCATGCAGGTTCTTTCCCGGCTGATAAGGACCATGAGGGAACTGCCTCAGCCCATCATATCGAAGGTGCGGGGCGTAGCCTGTGGCGTCGGCCTGAACACCGCCCTTGCGGGAGATTTTGTCTTGGCTTCCCATGATGCGCGACTCTCCGAAGTATTCGTCAATATCGGCGCTTTATTGGACGGGGGAGGTACCTATTTCCTGCCGAGGCTTGTCGGTTTAGCCAAGGCCCGAGAGCTGGCCTTGCTTGGCGAAGAAATCAGCGGGCAGACGGCGGCATCTATCGGTCTTATTTATAAATCGGTTCCCGATTTGGAACTGGAGTCCGAAACGGACAGTCTTTCACAAAAACTTTTAAGTAAGCCTTCGACGGCAATAGCCCTGATCAAAAGAGGTCTTGATAGCAGCCTGGACATGACCCTGGATCAGGTCCTTGCCTGGGAAGCCGCTTACCAATCCATCAGGCTTAAATCCCCTGAACTGAAAAAGGCAGTCCATCGATTTCTTAAACCGAGGGAAAGCGGCCGTTTAAACCTCTGACCGAGAAGGAGGTTCCTAAGTGTTTGGAAAAAGCAGTTGATCGATCTGTTGAACAAGGGCGAATGTTTCCCGATCCATAGAGGAAAAGCCCGCCTCCCTGCTGTGAATCCTATTGGGCAAGGATCATGACGGTCAAGTAGCTGTCGGATATTCTGACTCGTGTTTATGTAACTTGGAATCAACTTGCCGTTAGACATCAATACTTTCCTTTTCAATAACATGGAGAAGCGACTGCTTAATCCCTCTGCGGGACACGAGATCAACTTTGCAATGAAGTATTTCCTGTAACCTGTCTGCAAGGGTCATAAACTGAAGCCCAATGGAGGGATCAACATCGACGAGGATATCTACATCACTCTCCCCGCTCTGCTCCTGACGTGCCGAGGAACCAAAAAGCGCAAGCCGCCTCACGGGAAATTCCTTCAAGATTTCCCCTTTATGCATCCTCAAGGTATCCAGGACTGATTCACGTAACTGCGCTGTTTCATTGTCTTTGTCACCTAACTTTTATTATATCCGATATCTTACAGGAATAAATACAATTTTTTTATTGTCCAACCCCTTTCATAACGATTTAAATCCATCTGAATCGATTTCCGCTTTCGAGACGTTTTCAGGAATGGATTGCCTTTTCGCCATCGTCATATTAGGAAAACCGCCTTCGGGGGCCCCAAAAAACTCATATAGTACTAAATTTAGAGGGCTCAGATAATAATATTCCCCATGAAATAAATGTGTTTCCATATCCCGACCCCACTCATCGAATTATCCTTGTTATTCGGCACCCTGCTCCCCACTCCTATACGTCAGCTTTCTTGTCTGTCATAAGCGGACATACGATTACATTTTTTTGATAGTCAACTAAGTTTTATTAAATCTATGAAGTGCCATAGCTTCTAAATCACGCTCACCAACATTTGAAGCTATTGTAATAGTGAAATCACGCTTCAATATTGAAAGATCAAAAACCAGGTCGGGTGTTCCTGAAGTGCCTAAAACTGCTGGCATTATATAGAACGCCTTGAAGCGACGGTACGATTCCAATAATTTTCCCAGGTTAATGTCACTGTCGGGCTTCATAACCAACGATCGGCTGGCTATTGTAATCACTTTTTTTGGCTCAAAACTGTCATTTTCTGGTAGTTTGGATGTTATCAGGACGCAATAGTGGTGTTTATTCTGCCTTGGCAGTTGACGTATAATGGACAAGTAAATATCCTCATGTTCATCCTGCGTTCCGAAGCGTTCTCGCCAGCGTTCGAAAATCTTTCTGCCACCTTCTTCGTTTTCAAAAAGAAAAGCCACACATGGCGGCTGTAGAGGGCTAAACTGTGCGTAAGCTGTGCCTCTCCAATGGGCCTAATCCCAAGCATGAATATCAATGACCGACCGGACGCTATATGCTCGATGATCTTTTGGCTTGGGTGGCTTGTCGCTTTGATCTTCTGCACCGCTGGTTTCTAAGGTGCCTTCTTCCTTAAGAGTAATAAGTGTGATTGTAGGGCGCACGCTGCGTAATTCGTAAGATTTTTTTACAATACCTTGCTAATCAGATATCCGAGAAACACTTTTCGATGCTACCCTATGGTAGCTAGTTAAGGCAATAGTTACCATTGTCATTCTGTGCTGCACCGATTCGTCAGTATAAAGTTTCTCCAGAAAAGCCTTTGCACCTTCAATTATGCAGCAACAGGTAAGGACATGGCCCAATACTTCTGCCAAATACCGATTAATCTCTCCTTGTTTCTCAAAGCTTGTGGGTGACAGGTCAGAAGGCCAAACTATGGTGCCTGCCAAATCCAAAGTGTCCATCTCAAATGAAGGCTTTGATATTTTAGCATCTTCGACCAAATTGAGCAGCAATTTTTCTGTATGAGGGGCAATACGTTGCTCAATTGCCGTGGCAAAAAACGCTTCCAGAGAACCCAAGACAGCTTCCGCAATGAGAATAGATTGGATACTGCCTTCAATATTGATTTCAACGGCCATACCTAAAATGGTTGTGGTAAGAGTCTGCGGGTTTTCGAGATTGAGGACTAGAATAACGTGTAAGTTTTGCGAGACCGGCTGGCTTGCGAGCATTGAAAAAATGCGATTTACATCTTCATCTGATTCAGATTCAGGTAGACTACCGTCGGCTCGCAAAGTGTTCCGCGTGACCTAGTGTATATAGGAGCGCGGATCGTGCCATAAATAATCCCAGCCCTTCAAGGACATCCGGCAAGCTTTCCAGCTTTCGAAGATTAGTTTCATCTAAATTCAGAAACAGGCTGCCCAACGCCATATCTAGTTCACGAATATCTTCACTGACTTTGATTTTGGAATCCTCTGTAAGTGGAAGAGTGGCCATAGATCCAGTTAGCAGTTGAATCGCTATCAGAAAGTCAGGGAGATGGCGCAACTCTAGTACAATGTATCTCTTATAAATTCGGATAAAGATGTTTTAATTTGATCCGAGCATCCGGGGTTGTGAATTGCCAATCAATTTTTTTAGCACTGTTGTTTCGGTCATTTTCCCATGCGGTCACTTCCGATTGCATGGTTGCCATGTCGGGAATCCGACGATCAAGGCATTGTCCTTTAAGACGCTGAGTTCAATTTCCGCCATATTCAGCCAACTTCCATGTTTCGGCGTGTAATGGATTTCAAGTCGTTCCGCCAAACGTCTGGCTTCCTTGGGTTTAAATGTTTCATAAAGTGAGGCAATATTATGGGTGTTCAAATTATCCATAACCAAGCGTACCTTGATCGCATTCGGATAACGTTCATTAAGCATCTCCTTGATCTGCAACGCCCATTCTTTTCTGGTGCGATGTTCCGTGACCGCCACATGTCTTTTACCCGCCAACGGTTCAACTTCCATAAATATCTCTGCGACCCCGTTTCTGACGTACTCATCGTCAATACGTCCGGTTTTCCAGGTGCGCAAGGTATCGGCTTCCGGACTTCACCGATCATTTGTTTGCAGGATTCATCCATGCATACCACCGGATATTCAGGATCATACGGAAGGTGATAGATCTCCAGAACATCCTCCATCTGGGCTACAAAGGCCGCACTCCCTTCGGGAGGGATTTTCCAGTACTTGCTGAGGTGAGGCTTAAGTTCGTTTTTTTTAAAACCCGCTGTACGGTCATATGTGACACGGATTCGGCAAACTTAAGTTCTACGGCCTTGTCGGCAAGTAGCCTGACTGTCCATCGCCGACGTCCTTCCGGGGCGTCTGAACAGGCCAATGCTATCAATCTTGCTTCAAATGCCCCGTCAAATATGACTTCCCGCGGCGGTTTTTCCCTTGGCTTACGCTCAAGCGCTGCTTCGATGCCATCCTCTACAAAGCGTTTCTTGAGGTGCTCAATCGCACGACTGGTGACCCCAAGCGCTGTTGCAACATCGGCAACATTCCATGCCGGACCATCCGCACCGGCATCACACAGTAGTAACGCACGGGCATGGATAAATCTTCTGGCGTGGGTCTTTCCGCGGTGTGTCATTGCATCGAGCTCTTTGCGCTCCTCCTTGGTCAGTGTTACTCGATATCTTGGCGACATGGCGACCTCCTTGATTGAGTTGTCGCCAGATATCATACTTTCCATAAATACGAAATATATAATGTTACATGGTACTAGTGCGCAAAAAAAAAAAAAAAAAAAAAAAAAAAAAAAAAAAAAAAAAAAAAAAAAAAAAAAAAAAAAAAAAAAAAAAAAAAAAAAAAAAAAAAAAAAAAAAAAAAAAAAAAAAAAAAAAAAAAAAAAAAAAAAAAAAAAAAAAAAAAAAAAAAAAAAAAAAAAAAAAAAAAAAAAAAAAAAAAAAAAAAAAAAAAAAAAAAAAAAAAAAAAAAAAAAAAAAAAAAAAAAAAAAAAAAAAAAAAAAAAAAAAAAAAAAAAAAAAAAAAAAAAAAAAAAAAAAAAAAAAAAAAAAAAAAAAAAAAAAAAAAAAAAAAAAAAAAAAAAAAAAAAAAAAAAAAAAAAAAAAAAAAAAAAAAAAAAAAAAAAAAAAAAAAAAAAAAAAAAAAAAAAAAAAAAAAAAAAAAAAAAAAAAAAAAAAAAAGAAAAGAAAAGAAAAGAAAAGAAAAGAAAAGAGAAGAGAAGAGAAGAGAAAAGAAAAGAGAAGAGAAGAGAAAAGAGAAGAGAAAGAGAGAAGAGAAGAGAGAAGAGAAGAGAGAAGAGAAAGAGAGAAGAGAAAAGAGAAGAGAGAAGAGAAAGAGAGAAAGAGAGAAGAGAGAAGAGAAAGAGAGAAAGAGAGAAAGAGAAAAAAAAAAAAAAAAAAAAAAAAAAAAAAAAAAAAAAAAAAAAAAAAAAAAAAAAAAAAAAAAAAAAAAAAAAAAAAAAAAAAAAAAAAAAAAAAAAAAAAAAAAAAAAAAAAAAAAAAAAAAAAAAAAAAAAAAAAAAAAAAAAAAAAAAAAAAAAAAAAAAAAAAAAAAAAAAAAAAAAAAAAAAAAAAAAAAAAAAAAAAAAAAAAAAAAAAAAAAAAAAAAAAAAAAAAAAAAAAAAAAAAAAAAAAAAAAAAAAAAAAAAAAAAAAAAAAAAAAAAAAAAAAAAAAAAAAAAAAAAAAAAAAAAAAAAAAAAAAAAAAAAAAAAAAAAAAAAAAAAAAAAAAAAAAAAAAAAAAAAAAAAAAAAAAAAAAAAAAAAAAAAAAAAAAAAAAAAAAAAAAAAAAAAAAAAAAAAAAAAAAAAAAAAAAAAAAAAAAAAAAAAAAAAAAAAAAAAAAAAAAAAAAAAAAAAAAAAAAAAAAAAAAAAAAAAAAAAAAAAAAAAAAAAAAAAAAAAAAAAAAAAAAAAAAAAAAAAAAAAAAAAAAAAAAAAAAAAAAAAAAAAAAAAAAAAAAAAAAAAAAAAAAAAAAAAAAAAAAAAAAAAAAAAAAAAAAAAAAAAAAAAAAAAAAAAAAAAAAAAAAAAAAAAAAAAAAAAAAAAAAAAAAAAAAAAAAAAAAAAAAAAAAAAAAAAAAAAAAAAAAAAAAAAAAAAAAAAAAAAAAAAAAAAAAAAAAAAAAAAAAAAAAAAAAAAAAAAAAAAAAAAAAAAAAAAAAAAAAAAAAAAAAAAAAAAAAAAAAAAAAAAAAAAAAAAAAAAAAAAAAAAAAAAAAAAAAAAAAAAAAAAAAAAGTATTTGGTTATATTAGTCTTCTTATTTCTTAGCTTTTTCCCCAAATACACGTATGGCCCTCGGAGAGTCAGCTATTCATTCTGCTCTTAGCCAAAGTAAATAGTCAGAAGAAGACCTTCGTGTTCTAATCCTTAACATCTCATCTTTATACATAACGGCAGGTAGAAGTTTCATATTGATCCAGTCCTTTTAATTCCTCTGCGGCATGTACGTCCAAGACGGCAATTCTAACATTTTCATCATCTAGTAGATAGCCATCTGCCACCTTCTTGGCGCCTGGCATATTCCCAAAGATCTCGTCAAGCTCTTTCTTCTTCAAATCTGTACCTCATGGTATTTAACGCCAAGCTGTTTGGTGACATTCTTGATATAAATTACAAATTTCAATTAAATTTTAAAAGGACGTGTTGGTACCATTTCAAACGTTATTATTTTTTACTTATTTTATAGACTTCACTAAATCCTTTGCACTTTTCGTTAAAACAAAATCATTCAATATAATGCAATCATTTTTTTTGGTTTCTGACTTCCAATCGAGAAATCCTAACCCTTTCAATTCTCTAAATGGTGATATTAAATTCTTCGATACATCAAGAACGTCATAGTCTCCTTTTTCATAAAATTTCTTCAAAATATTAATATGAAATTCTTTCAAGATCAGAAAAAAAAATCTTCCACAAATCATATCTGTTGAAGTCTTTTCGACATAGTTATTTGTTGCTCCCTCCTTTATATCAAAAGTAGCACCTTTGGCAATTTGTTTGAATGCCTTATCAACTTTCTTTCTATTATAGCTTGGCATAAATCTGAATTTTTTCGTAATTTTTGAACCTTCTCGTGTTGTTTAGAACGAGGATTGTGTTCCGCCCTCAAAGGTCTTTCGTTATTTCAAAGTTAATTGAGATTTTTGATTTTATATTTGATGTCACAGCCTCGACCCAAACATTTAATCTACCTTTCTCGGCCACCTTACAAGTTCTTTAAATGCGGATTTGATTTCAGTTCAAATCCTGTAATGCGGTTTTCAAGTTTCTATTGGTTGGATATTTCAACAATGATCCTTGATGGAAATGATCCGGGGTTGCAATAGACTCCAAAATTTCAATTTTTGGTTTGGTATATTCGAGTCTGAAGCGTTTATAGGCGAGTACTCCACTACAGATTGAAATAATTGTAACAAGAGGGGTGGAAAAAATATTTTATACAATTCATAAAAACTTCACTCACACGCTTGAAACTCCATATACAAGTTTTCCTACTTACAGGGTTATTTTTTTCTATATCTCTTAATTTATTTCAATTTTACGCCTGCCCAACGATTGACATCAAGCGCCGCTTAACCCAAAGCGAAGCGGCGATGTTAAGCGGTCGGCTGAATGGCTTTGTTGGGCCAACTCTCGTCAACCGTGAAAGACTGGCCAAGGCTTTTTGATGACGGAATTCTTGCTTTCGTAACTTACCTCGAATTTCTTCAAACCATTTGACTACATCTTCAGCATATAGCCTTTCTCCACAATGCAAACATACCTCAGCAGTGACTTCATGGAAACTCTATTCCCTCCGCCCCTAAGTAGTTTTTCTACTTGCTTGTTTACGAAATCACCACCACAGGCAGGACATTTTTCCTATGGCTTTATTTTTTCACCGCACTTTCCAGTCATTCATCGCTCTGGATCTGCCGATCGACTGATTAAAACCGCCCAGACATTTTCCGGATTATAAACCCAAACGCAATGGATTGGCTCGCCTGAAAATTCCTACCCAGAATCAAACAGCTTGGATATGGTTTATCACTTGGATAATCTCAATGACTTCACCATGGATTACCCAAGCATCTTCTCTTTGTATGTTAGACAATCATCGACCGCTTCCTCATCTGCATGATCGGTAATTCTCACACGATTATTCCTGATAGTGTTGCACTCATAATAGCATAAAAAAAGTTCAAAAGAGGTGATAAAAAGCTTGAAGGTGGCTCCAGTATTGGTTAAAGTGAGATTAGCACATCACACTAAATACCGTCACAGGAGGCCACCTAAGGTAGTATAGCAAAAAGGAGTTTTTCAGTTGAGTCTATAAAATACCTCATCTTCGATTCAAGATCAGCTTATCTTACTCTCTTTTTCCGGATTGATTATTCTTCAATCATTATTTCAAACCTGGATTTGAAAGAACGACTGCGACATCTGTCTCTGGACGTTCACGTTTCAGAGATTATCGGGCATCATGTCATTATGATGCTGCTGATTATCCATATACTATTGGGCTTTCGAAGGCTTTCGGGACATGGACTATTATAAAGATCATCCTCTTGTTCAACGGCTTTTAGGAATGAAACGATTACCGATGTCTCCACCGTTCGTCGGGCGTTAAGAGTACCGATTCCAAAGCCATTCTGAAACTGAAACCGAACCGCCAAGATGGTTTATCCAACGTCTCCAAAAAACCGGTCTGAGTCGACTACTCGTTGACTTTGACGGATCGGTCTTATCCACTTCTCGAAAAGCTGAAGGAACTGCCGTCGGATTCAACAAGAAAAAGAAAGGAGCCCGAAGTTATTATCCTCTGTTTTGCAGCGATTGCTCTAACCGGGCAAGTCTTTGATTTTTATCATCGCTTTGGTAATGTCCATCATCCTCAATGGGCGCCCAAGGAGTTCATCCAAGCACAATGTCTTGGGGCGCTCGAACAACAACTGCCGGATATCATCCTTGAGGTCCAATGGATAGCGCCTTTTTCAGCCAGGAGATTGTGACCTTATTAGACGAGGAGTCTTATTGAGTTTACCACGTTCCGTTTGAACCATTTGCCCAATTGAAATCAATGATCGAAAATCGCCTTCGTTGGCGTCACTTAAATAATCGCTGGTCCTATTTGAAACCCCCTGGAAGCCTAAAAAATGGTCAGCCAAGTTTCGGTTTGTCTTTATCCACAGCGATGCAAACAAATTTCTAAAAGGCCCTATCCAATTGGATCTCTTTATCCCTTTAGAATATGGGTACGAATATAAGGTCATTGTCACCAACAAGCGGATTTCGGCTAAAGATCGTACTTTATCACAACCTACTAGGGGAACCAGAGAAAAAAATAGCGTTAATTATGTTTTCTATATCCATGTCTTCGTTTTTCTGGCCCTCCGGCTCTTCAGCGGACGTGGCTTTTTGCGATCCGCCGAAAGAGATGGTTATACAATTTTATTGTTGAGATTTAACATATTTCGTTAATGCTGAAAGATGCATTGGATAAAATTTTTCAGGATGATTCAGGAGCATTTGGCTCAAATCATGGATCGATACCCTATTTTATGTTTTCAGATTCATCAGATTTCATTAGTGCATTACCTTTTGTTTTACATAAAAAAGTTATCACCATGATAGGATAAGAACCAGCTAAATTTTGGCTTACGAAAAATGGCTCCAAAACCTTTTACTTTGTAACCGTTCTGACAGACGATGGCAGAGGTACGTTCCCCTAAAATCTCGGTTACTATTAATCCTGTTTCTTCAAAAACTTCTCTTCTCAACGAGTCAAATATATTCTCAAATTCTCGAATCTTACCAGCCGGAATTTCAATTAGTCCCTTTTCCTTTGGGGCGTCAGATTTGACTCTTTCTTGAATCAAAATTTTTATTTCGTTGAATTCTTCTTTTTCAATTATTCCGGCTACCCCTGGAATTTGAAATCTCTCATTCATTTTATAATCCTATGGTAATATAGCCATTTATAACAGCAATCTCAATCAGACGCGGCTTTTTGCGGTCGGCGGGAGTGAAAGGTTCTGCATTTTTTTTCATTTTATTATTTCCATTCGACTTTTTTTTCTTCAGTGTTTTTGCCACGTGTTTGTAAACTCCCGTACATAAAGTCACAAAATACGATTATCAGTCTGGAAATCTTAGCTTTTTTATATTCAACTGCATTCTTTGAATAGAGAATTACATCCCAGTTTGTTGAAATTAGTTCAGAAATATGCCGAAATTTTTTTTTTTTTCTTTTTTGTAAAAATTAAGTTTAGCAAATTCCTTTTCATATTGTCCAGTTTTTTTTTTTCCCCCCCCCCCCCCCCCCCCCCCCCCCCCCCCCCCCCCCCCCCCCCCCCCCCCCCCCCCCCCCCCCCCCCCCCCCCCCCCCCCCCCCCCCCCCCCCCCCCCCCCCCCCCCCCCCCCCCCCCCCCCCCCCCCCCCCCCCCCCCCCCCCCCCCCCCCCCCCTTCATGAAGTGAGGATTTGAATAATCTCTTCGCCACCAGGCAATATGGGCCAACATCATTAATGGATGAATCACTTCCGTAATGCCCAAATTTTGGACTCTTCAATCCTTGCAATGCTATTTCAATTAAAATATCTCCCCCGAAAAGTTTAACGCTGCATTTTTCCTATTGTCTATTGCAGAACGCTCAAACTCAGCCGCTAGGAGGGGGACGCTGGTGTTAAAACAACTTACCAGTTACCTCTTGTTCCCCAATTATTAGCTCGAACAAAATAAGTTTTCTTCCTCTCCCCCACCTCAAAACAAAAACCCCATCTTATTTTTAAAAAATGGGGTCTTGTCGGACTGCTTCATGGACCAGCCTTTCGGTTAAAGGTTTGTCAACTCTGTTAAGAAATCTGGAATGAAGGGATAACTTCTTTTTTCTTGATAATTGGTTTTATCTTTTTTTCGCCTTGGATTTCTTAGCCCGCTTCAGTTCATCGGGATCGAAAACGATATTCCTTCCATCTTTTTCATACGGAATGAGACCGGATTGCACCCATCGCCTCAGGGTTATTTCGGCCACTTCCAGATATTCGACGGCTTCCCTGAGTATAAAGGGAGATTCCCGTATATCGCCGAAAACCTCTTCAAAGGATTTGATTTTCTTTACCAGTTTATCGTTAAAAATTTCCACGGACACGCCTCTAATAGAAAACTAAGATAATATTTTAACCATAACAAACAGTTAAAGTCAATTTAAAAGAGATAACTCTGCCCTTTCCTTCCCTAAAGCCATGCCTCAAAAAAGTGCTTGACTAATATTTTTAAATAGGTAATGATACATTACCATCATATTTTAATACTATCATACAAAATAACCAAAGGGCGGGAGGATTTCTATTCATGTTGATCGATGATTTTTCATTAGAGACCGTTGAGGTGGGAGGTTATCCGATACAAACCTTCAAGAACCGCTTCCGGAATGTATGGGAAATGTTTCTTCAAAGCACCGTCACCTATCAGGATGAAATTTATCTGATTGAAGGACCTACCCGGATCACCTTCGGCCAAGCCGCGGATCTGGCGATTCGTTTGGCAGCCCGTATCAAGGATATGGACGGAGTCGGTCAAGGTGACCGGATTGGAATTCTGATGGAAAATTCCATCGGTTTTATCCTCTCCTTCTGGGCCATTCAAAACTTAGGAGCGACGGCAGTCATTTTTAATACCCGCTTAGCCGTTCCGGAACTAAAACGCCAACTGCAATTCTCAGATTTAAAGATCTTACTTTCTTCCCCGATAATGTCTTCCAAGGTCCGGGAAATCCCAAACGAGGAGCTTATTTTCCAGCATATTGTGTTTGATGATGTCCTTTTAAAGAATCTACCCAAAGGGGATCAGTCGCCTTCTTTGACGGGAATTTCTGAAGATGATACGACCTTTATACTTTTCACCTCCGGGACCTCGGGGACACCGAAAGGGGTTATGCTGACCCATCGCAATATCATAACCTGTGCCTTCAGGTCCGGGGTAACGATCGCTCATGGATTGGCCCTGGCGGCTTCTTCTGGTGCCACTGTCCAGGCACCCTCCCAAAAACCCCTCACATCCTTAACATTTAAAATATTACCATACCATTTCATAAACATAAACCGATTCCAGAAGCTCCAAAAAGTACCCTTGTCTATTCGCAAAGGCACACGTTCGACTGAGTGACTCAGACCTTTGACTGTTCTACATCTTTCGCTTTTTTTTCCTGCGGCCTTGGCTTCCCTTTTTGCCCTTGTTCGCGTTCCTCCTTTCTCCTTGCCCTGCCTTTGTCGGTTTTTTCTGCGTTGGTGTCCTCCCTTCCGTGCGTTTCCCGTCCCTCGCCGTGTTTTGCCTTTTCCTTGCTTTTTTCTGCGCCCTGCTTTTTCGTTTGCCGCCTTACCTCTTGTCGTGCCGTTCTTCTTGCGGGCCCGTTCTTTTTTCTCTTCCCCGCACTTCGTCCTCCGTGCTTTCCCGCTCCGTTCCGGCATACCCTCCCCTGTCCTTCTCGTTGTCCGTTGCTCTTCTTCGGTTCCTCTGTGTTCACGCCTTGGCGTACGTTTCTTTGCCTAGCGCCCTGTGGCTTGGCTGCCCTGCGCCCTTGTCCCTTTGCGTCTTTCACTTGTGTCCCCTTACCGTTTTTTTTCTCTGTCCCAGTGTTCTGTTTACTTTCGTTTTTTCTTCATGTGAGCTGTAATTCTTCACGTTTTTTTTTTTCATTCTCTCTTTCTCTTGGACTTTATCTTCTCTTTCAACTTTTCTCTCCTTTATTATTCGTTTTTTGCTTTATTTTTTTCGTTAATTTCTGCTTTTTTTACTTTTATTACTTTTTTTATTTTTTTCTTATTATTTTTATTATTTTTATTTTTTATATTTTTTAATTATTATTTGTTAAAAACAATATATGTTGATTGTCGCTCCCTTATTTCACATCATGGCCATAGAGCAAATGATGGCTGCTGTATTCCTTGGCCGGGGGAGTATTTTACTGGCCTCCTTTAATCCGCAGGAAATTATGGAACTCATAAACCGGGGGAAACTTTTCGGGCTGACCGGGACACCGACCATGTATTGGCTGCTGCTCAATAAAACAGCCATTCGCGGATCCAAGGTGGACAGTATCCGGAGGCTTGGTTTCGGCGCGGCCCCCATGGCACCTGATTTATTAAGAGAACTTAAAAAAGTTTTCCCCTCGGCCCGCCTCAGGAACGGCTATGGCCTGACGGAAGCTCCCTCTATCAGTGCACTTCCTGATTTATACATGGAAACCCACCCGACATCGGTTGGAAAACCAAATTTATGCACCGAAGTAAAGGCGGTCGATCCCGTCACCAGACAAGAGTTGGGTCCGAATGTCGTCGGTGAACTGGCGGTACGTGGGGCGAATGTCACAAAAGGGTATTACAAGGTTCCGGAGGAAACCGCCAAAGTCTATCAAAAAGGATGGTTTTATTCCGGCGACAGGGCTTATCTCGATTCGGATGGGTTTATTTATCTGGTGGGGCGCAGCCGGGAGATGATCAACCGTGGAGGGGAAAATGTCTACCCGGTCGAGGTGGAAAATATCCTTCATCTCCATCCCAAGATCCTGGATGTATCCGTTTTCGGCCTGCCTGATCCGGTAATGGGCAGCATTGTGGTCTGTGCGGTTGTTCCCAGACCGGGTACCGGGAAAATAACAGTGGAAGAAATAAAGGAGTACTGCCGGGACCAGTTGGCCTCCTATAAAATTCCGCAAAAGGTTTTCTTTTTAGCCGAGATGCCGACCAATCCGGGCGGGAAGGTGATGAAGAATAAGTTGGTCGAACAATTTAGCGACAAAAACAAGTCAGGTGAATAGGCTGAAGACTGAAGACAGAAGGAAAAGCAGACCCTGGTATCCTCGGGTTCCTCATGTTTTTCCTTCAGCCTTCAGTCTTCAGCCTAAACCCCTTACTTTAAAAGGAGATCAACAATGGATTTTCAATTAACACCGGAACAAAAACTATTCAAACAATCGGTCCATGATTTTGCCGATAATGTAATCGCACCCATGGTCGACTATTGGGAAAAGGGGGATCTTTCCCTGGACAGGAAAAACCTGATTGCTGAATACCGGGATTTAGGCCTACTGGGGATTACCCTTCCGGAACAGTATGGAGGCCAGGGACTCCCGGCCATTTTTGCCATTCTGGCCATGGAAGAACTGGCCAGGGTGACTACCCGGGCTTCCGGTCTGGTCATGGAAAGCAGCCTGGGTCCGATCAGGGCGGTAGAAAAATTCGGCACTGAAGAACAAAAGCAACGTTTTATTCCGCCCTGCGCCAGAGGCGATAAATTTATGTCCGTCGGCATGACCGAGCCGAATGCCGGATCGGCCCTGACCGATCTGACCACCCGGGCGGTGCTCAAGGGTGATCATTATGTCCTCAACGGGCAGAAAAGATTTATCTCCGGAGGGGGTCATTCGGACTGGTATATGGTTTATGTTCGAATGAGCGATCGAAAAGCCCACCGGGGAATCGGCGGGATTGTGGCTGAAAAGGGAATGCCCGGATTCACTTTCGGCAAACAGGAAGAATTCATGGGGATGCACGGGATGCATAGCTGTGATTTGATCTTTGAAGACTGCATAGTCCCCAAAGAGAATCTGATTATCCCTGAGGGCGGCTTTGCCAAACTGATGCAGGCCTTTGATGTGGAACGCTGCGGGAACGCCACCCAATCCCTGGGGATCGCCTGGGGGGCACTGGAAGCAGCCAAAAAATATGCCCAGGAGCGCATTGCCTTTGGAAAACCGATCTGCGAATTTCAGGCCATTCAATTCTTGCTGGCGGACATGGCTATGAGGGTTGAAGCCGCCAGACTCCTGATCTACTGTGCGGTGGTCAATGCCGGAAACGGCTTACCTTCGGTATTCGAGGCCTCCGTGGCCAAATGTTTCTCCAATGAAATGGCTAAAGAAGTCACCGATATGGCCCTCCAGGTTTTCGGAGGCTATGGTTATTCCAAGGAATATCCGATTGAAAGAATGTTACGGGACAGCCGCGGCTGGCCCTTGGCCGGTGGAACGGTCCAGATGCAGCGGATTAACATCGCCTCGGCCATGCTGGGAAGAAGGTTTGAACAAAGATAGGTTCTTTTCTAAAAAGGAAACCATAACAATACAGAGGAGATTAGCATGCTTTCCCGAATTACCCGACACCTGGTATTTTCCATCCTTTTTTTAATAGTAACAGTATTATTGGTCTCCGCTCAAGATGCCGGAGAAGTGCT
This sequence comes from uncultured delta proteobacterium, assembly GCA_963782435.1. Classification (GTDB taxonomy): domain Bacteria; phylum Desulfobacterota; class RBG-13-43-22; order RBG-13-43-22; family RBG-13-43-22; genus RBG-13-43-22. The sequence goes on along the minus strand of CAWAKF010000046.1, from coordinate 257,524 downwards.
CCGCGTTTCCATTGGATATAGCAATTTCAAAAGATCAGCGAAAAATCTTAGTCCGGAAAAACGCACCGAGGTTGAAAAACTAGGACAGATGGCGCAGGAAGCCACTACCGCTCGAAATTATGGAGAAGCACTTAAAAACTATTATCATGCCATTGTTCTCCTTCGGGGTTCGTCTTGGACGCCTGAAGCAGCCTTGTCGACCGCCCTCACTCTTAAGGCAGAACGGGTGGTAATTGAGCCTTTGAGTTCTTTGTGTCTACATCTTGGTCAGATATTCTCCCTTGATGAAAAGCTCCCAGACAAGATAAGCGGCTCGGTGGAACTTTTGGCTATGCAGGGCAATGAATCGTTGAAGACCCTAAAAATCATCGAACCTTTGGAGGCCGATTTCTTCGTCAACCCTGCCCTGATAGAAATGACCGTACCTGAAGTAAAAACGGGCAAGTATCGCCTGGCGGTCAAACTGAAATCAGGTCCCGGGACTCAGCCATTAACCAAAACCGTAACCATTCATATCGAGAGCGGGCTTGAGGTTTCTTTAAAGACAGTGAAGGCTCGCGCGGCAAAGATTGAAAACAAGCTGCAATCTGTTGGAAAAGATTCGATTCTAAGGACCATGCAATCGGCGAGTTATCAAATCGGCCTGATTGATATGGCCAACGCGGGAAAGATCAACCATGAACATATTAATTTTAAAAAAGAACTTCAAGAGGCTAAAAGGATTCTGGATGACCTTGAAGCCGGCCGCGATCCATACGCTACTCGCCGGGGAGACCTTCGGAAAGCCTATCTCTCTAATGTGGACCGCACGCTTCAGCCTTATCGCCTTTTTATTCCATCAACTTATGATGCTTCAAAGCCATTTCCGCTAATCATTGCCCTCCACGGAATGGGCGGGGACGAGAATAGTTATTTTGAGGAATATGGATCGGGGGCATTCAAGATTGATGCGGAAAAACGAGGATACTTTGTGGTCTGTCCCAAAGGCCGGCAACCTGCTTCCATGTACCTTGGGCCGGCGGAAAAAGATGTTATGGATGTAATTGAAGAGATGAAACAGGCTTATCGAATCGACCCGGACCGAATTTATTTAACCGGCCATTCTATGGGGGGATACGGGACCTGGTCGGTTGCCATGAATCACCCGCAAGTCTTTGCTGCTCTGGCTCCGGTGGCCGGTGGTGGAAATCCCGCTGGGATGAATAAGATAGTTCATATCCCACAACTGGTCGTCCACGGAGATAGCGACAAAATCGTTCCCGTAGAACGATCACGAATAATGGTCGAGGCCGCCAGGAACCTGCAGGTCGATTTGAAATACCTCGAGATTCCCGGTGGAGATCACGACTCAGTGGCCCTGCGGACCTTCAAAGAGGTTTTTGACTGGTTCGACTCTCACCATCGCGGGAACAAAGACGGAAAGATGCTTACAACCGGCCAGAAATCGAATTGACCGATTGCGAATGGAGGTAAAAAGATAAGGGCTTTGATCAGAGAGGTCCAGAAAATACTTATGGGCGATGCTCCTTTTGTCTGTCTTTATACCCAATCCCGCTTTTCCATTAGAAAGCCCTATGTCCACGTGATAAAACGTTACGAACTGGATTATCAACCTTTGTATGGTGAATTCCTTTGGGTGGAAAAGCATTAGGTAATGAAAAGGATTGCCCTTTTCCCGGGTCATGTCCACGTAGGTAGTGCGTCATTTTTGAAGACGCGACCTTTTTGTCAAGATTTGCCCCCAATCCCTGAAAATAGTTTGATCTCTAAGGGGTAACTCTTGGGAAATAAGGTTGTATTAACGCCACCCTTCCAGGTAGGTATCGACCCGTCGAATGGCATTTTCGCGAATATCCATATAAAAAAGGGCATAGTCCAATCCGTGGTAGTTTTTCATTGCCCCGTACTTTGAAAACCCCTTGTCTGTTTGCTTGGCCACATAAAGCAGTCCGGATTGGCACTGGGCCCAGGTTTGTTTCGGTATCGGGCTTTCCAGCGGTCCGAATACGGTTCCTTTAGCCTTGTCCTTTCCCCAAAGTTTCACATTAAATTTACCGGTCGGCAAAACCGCTCCGCGATTGAAGTCAGCCGAGACCCTTTCATGGTCGACCTTCCAGGATAAGGGATTGGTGCATAGAAACGTTTCGTTCGGTTTTATTCGATCTTCCTTGCCACCCTCAGCGAACGTCTTCCAGTGGACCACACAGTGGAGGTCGGTAGCGTTTTTACAGGCCTTAATATCGGTCATCCGTTCAATATCTTCAACGGTCACCTGGCCGCCGATGATATAGGCCGCAACCAACCGCTGCACCAGATCGGTTCGGTCAATGCGATTCGAAAGGAGTTTGAGGGCATGCCAGGTACCCTGGCTATGGCTGGCGATAATAAAGGGGCGTCCCCGGCTGAAATGCTCCAGGAAATAATCGAAGGCCGCCTCCACATCCCGATAGGCAAAATCCATGGCTTTTTCTGCCTGCTCTTTGTCCTCACTTATAAAGGAATAAAGAATGGCTTCCCGGTACCTGGGCGCATAAACCCTGCCGCATCCGTTGAAAACGCTGGCCTGGTTGGCCATCATCCATTGGGTGTTTTCTTCGGTAATGCTGTTCGGATCCATAGGCGAGTTCCAGGTGTCGCCATGCAGATACCCGGTTGGGTGAATAAAAAATACGTCGACCAGTGCATCCGATTGCCTGTCTCCCGTGGCAATCCCTTTGGGGACTAAATCCGCCAAGTCTTTTCGATCAGGCAGTGCCGCCCAGTTTTGCGGTCGGGCATAATCAGGCGCAGGAATCCTGGAGGATAATTCAAAGCCGGAACCGGGTTCCGATATCTTCAGTAAAACAAATTTTATGAATTTATCCTTTCCAAAAATACTAATTCCCGCCACCAGGACAAGCACAACCCCTATGAGGATTAAAAAAAAGATCAAAAACTTTTGCATAAATTTTCCTAAACGAGTCGTTAAGGGTTTTCGTTATTAACGTACCTTCTTGCGCGGTTCGTCACTTGACGGTTTTCTGCTTATATAGTTGCGGCAGAAATTCGGGGAATCGTCCCATTTCGTCTATATTGTGCTGTTTCAAAAAATCAAGGAAGAATTGAGGCACAATCGCAGGAAGAACAAATGTGGAACGCATTCGTGACCCGTAAGACGACGCTTCATATTCATGGACGAGACTGCCGAGTGGTGTGTCGTCAGTCCCGGGAGCAAGGGAACTGCCCACATTGACATGACGGTAAATGGGGGTAATGAGTGCCGAACTCGGGTCTTCCCAGCGGATACGTAAAATTTGAGGAGGTATATCGCTTATGCTCTCGCAGGCCATATGAATAGCACCAACATGAACTTTCTGGCTTGGCGGGATTTGCCATTCAAGAGCAATGTGGTCCTTGGGATTCCATAACTTATAGGTGTCATTGTCCATGTTGTCCCACCACCAGTCCAGCATCTCAGGAGTAACATCCCGTAAATCATGTTCGATGACCAGAGACACGGTTTCACTCTTTAATAATTCTTTGTAGACCTCTTTAGGGGATGATTTGTCCATGCTTGGCCTACCTCCTTCGTTTATTATGCAGAACCAATAAGTTGATAAGAAATTATTTTTTTCTGAAAGAGTATAAGGCAACAAAAAGACCGGAGCAAGGAGAAAAGTAAATCGAAAGTTAAGGAGTCGAATGGCGTCTTCTTATTCATAAACAAGTAAAGGAGGTGAAAAAACGGTTGCTGCCCCTAATTTTTATACAATGTCCGGAAATAGACTTGTCCCCCGATACATTTTAAAAGATAGGTGGACAGGTTCCCATCTTTTATGTACATTTCCTAAAAAAACCTAAAAAGAGAAGGGAGATGACTATGGCCTTTTCAGGAAATGAGGTTGTATTATATGAAAAACGGGACAGGAAAGCCTATATCACCTTAAACCGTCCGGAAGCAATGAACGCCCTAAATAGGGCGGTGAGCCAGGGCTTGCGGGAAGCGATCCTTGATCTTCGGGATGATGACGATATCCTCGTGGGTATCGTCACCGGAGCCGGCGGACGTGCCTTTTCAGCAGGGATGGATCTGAAACAGCGGGCCCAATCAGACCAAGCCGCCAACCCGTCCAGGGAAGTCCCTACGGCTGATAATCGATGGACGGAATTAGGGGTCTGGAAACCGATAATCGCAGCGATCGACGGATACTGCCTGGCAGGCGGTTTGGAGCTCTCTTTGCAATGCGACATTCGCATAGCAACCAAGCAATCCCAATTCGGCCTTCCCGAGCCGCGTCGGAGCCTCTTGGCTGGATATGGTCTGCATAACCTGTCCCGCATGATCCCCCTGGGACACGCCCTTTATATCCAACTCACCGGCAGTCATATTACGGCGGAAACCGCCGAAAAATGGGGAATCATCCAGGAAATTGTACCTGACAGGGCCGCACTCATGGAGCGGGTTGAGCAGATCGCAGACGATATCATGCAGTGCGCCCCTCTCGCTGTTCAGGCGATAAAGCAGATCGTTATGCAAGGACGGAACCTGCCGGTAGAATACAGCATGAAACTGGCCCAACCCATCAGCCAAAAGATCGCCAAGACCGATGACCGATTAGAGGGCCCCAGGGCTTTTGCTGAAAAACGAAAGCCTACCTGGAAAATGCGCTGATTTCTCTTTCCCCCCGCATAATGCAGACCGAGACTCAAGATAGTCTGAGGTATATGGCAAGAAAAAGACCGGGGCAAGGGAAAAAGCAGGGTAGAAGGGAAGGCGAGGAGGACGGCTTCTAATCCATTTGAAAGAAAGGGGTAAAAATGACGGCTTTTCCGGCGGCCGTCGTTATACCAATTGAATGATTAAAGGTCGTCCCCCATTTCCAAGATGACGGTGTTGTTAATATACTGACCAATTTAACCGGTCGGCGCCTGAAATTTCCGTTTCTCAATATGATACCACTTTACCTGCTCGGATATCATTTCCCGGATAGGCAGTTTATAGGGGCATCTTTCTTCACACTCACCGCACTCCGAACAATCCGCAGCCTTGTCCATGGCCTTGGCCAGGTCGCCGGTGAATAACCTTTCCGGAGGGAATCTTTTGGCAAAACTGCCCATGATCATGACGGTGGAGATGGGGATGCCTTCGGTACAGGGCTGGCAGTAATTGCATCTCCGGCAGAACCGGGTCCCCAGTTCATCCCTCAGGCGCTGCATTTCCCGGGTCTCTTCTTCGGTCATCTCCCGGGAGCCGGCTATGATTCCGGCGATTTCTCCGATCTCCTCAGGTTTTTCAATCCCCGGAATCAGGGCCACATCCGGAAACTGAAGCAGGTACTTGAAGGCAATGGCGGCATTCTCCAAAAGTCCCCCGCCCATGGGCTTCATGGCAATGAAACCCACATCATTCTCTCTGGCCAGAGGAATCAGCTCTTCTGCGGCCTCGACCGTTATAAAATTAAAGGGAAACATGATCGTTTCAAATCGCCCGGTTTTTACGGCCTCTTTGGCGATTTCCAGGGAGTGAGAGGTCAGACCGATATGCCTGATCCTTCCATCCTTCAGGGCCTCTTCAAGAACAACCATGGGGCCGTTGGGATCCAGCACCATATCCAGATTTTTCCTGTCACTCACATTGTGGAATTGATAGAGATCAATATAGTCCGTGCCCAGTTTTTTCAGGCTTAATTCCAGGTGTCCTTTTATTTTATCCCCTTCCCTGTGGGCCGTTTTAGTGGCGATGATGAGATCTTCCCTTTTCCTTCCGGTTATAGCCCGGCCGATGCGCCCCTCGCTCGTCGTATAGGCATTGGCCGTATCCAAAAAATTTATGCCCAGATCCAGGCACCGCTCGACCACGGCCACGGCCTCATCATCGGTACACCTTTGAATGGGAATGCCTCCAAAACCGACCCTGGTCACCTCAAGATTGGTTTTCCCCAGCCTTATTTTTTCCATCTGAAATCCTTTCGAATACGAGTTATGGTAAAAGACAAAAATAAGTGTATAAGATGTTATTCCGACGAAAGTCGGAATCCAGAGTTTTCATTTCCCTGGATGCCGGATCAAGTCCGGCATGACGTTATGGGTTATGCTCATTATAGATAAAAATTTATGTCGTCCACTATAGTTGATATTAAGATAAAGTCCTCTTTTTAGAATCAAACTGTAAATAATCCGGGCGTGGCTTTAATTGGGCCCCCCATAGGGGGGCTTAAAATACCAGATTCAAACCTGAACCCTAAACTTTAAAATCTAATAGATGCCGTCACTCCGGCGAAAGCCGGGGTCCAGGAAAAGCTGAAATCTCTGGATTCCGCCTCCGGCCTGGATGCCTACGGGCAAGAAGCGGGTCAAGCCCGGAATGACGAAACGGGCCAAGAAATGGCCTTTCAGCCAAGCCCATTCGGGACCGGCATAGCCAGTCCACAGGACCCCGCCCTTAGGGCGGGGGTTTCTAAATCAACTAAACGGGGCAGGAAGTAACTGGAGCCATAATCCAGCGTAATCCCCAACATGGCGAAGCGCACACTGAATCTGGCGGTCTCCGAAGCGATTCGAATATCGCAGGCCAATGTTAAGGTAAGACCTATACCTGCGGCATAGCCGTTTATGGAAGCGATCACCGGTTTCCTGACATCGGCCAGAGAAAAGCCCACACCTCGTATGACGTCAGGTACGCCTTGTTTTTCCCGCTTTTCAATTCTTTCTTTATACAGCGTTTCGCTTACATCTGCGCCGGCGGAAAAGGCACGGCCCGCCCCGGTAATCACTAATACTCGGGTCTCATCATCCCTATCGACCATCCGGTAAACTTCAGATAATTCCTGGTACATCAGGGGGGTCTGAGCATTTAACTTTTCCGGACGGTTGAGCGTTATGGTCGCGATACCCTCCTTTTTTTCAAAAATAATGGTTTGATAATTCATCGGTCTTCCCCTTCCCTTCACCCCAACACCTTTTATTTGACCATGTAGCCCCATTCACCTGAAAGAAGTCCCATTGTTTCTGAATTGACTTAAGCAGTTCATTCCTTTGAAATCCTCAGAGCCGGCTAGCCCCACCCAGAGCCAGGGTCTCGTTCACCCCGTCTTCAATCAACGCCGCCCGGGCATCACGAAATATTTTTTCGATGATGTACTCCCTGGTCAGGCCGTTCCCGCCGAAAATCTGGATGGCCTGACTGGCCGTGCGGAAAGCCGTCTCGGTACCGAAAATCTTCGAGGCTATAGCGTACTCGAGGGCCGGTGGCTGCAAGGCCTTCGACAGAGTGCTGTTATAGATCATGGACCGCCGGGACAGGGAGCGCGAGGCCTCGACGGCGGTAAACATCTCGAACAGCTTGAGCTTGATGTTCTGATGCGCAATGATGGGGCGTCCACCCTGGACGCGCTGCCGGGCATAGTTAAGGGCCTCGTCGTAGGCCGAATGGGCGCAGCCGGTGAAGCAGACGCCCATCCAGCCGTTAGCCCCGGTAAGCTGCGCGTCGATCATGACCTTGTACATCTCCGGATCAGACACGACCATCATGGACTTGGGGATTCGCACGTTATCGAAAAAGATTTCGCCCTGATTCAGGTCGCGCTGCCCGATCTTGTCCAGGGGCTTGCCGCGCGAGATACCCGGCAAGTCGAGGGGAATGGTGGCGATGCCGCCGGCGCCCGGGCCTTTGGCCGGGTCCAGGTTGACAAACAGGGCGGCGTGGGTGGCTACCGTGCCCATGCTGACCCAGGCCGCCTTCTGGCCATTGATGACGTATTCGTCCCCCTGGAGCGTCGCCCGGACCTGGGGAGAGCAAGCCGGGTTTGCACTCATCTCGTCGTCCAGGAGCAGCCAGTCCGAGCCGTGGTCCGGTTCGGTGATGGCCCAGCAGCCGGTCATCTTGGCCTGGGTATCCTGGCAGAAAGCCACGGTCCAGCCCTGGACAGCCGGGTCCGTGGAGAGCATGGCGTAGTTGTAGGGCGTAGTGCAGACTCCCCAGGCCACAGCCAGGCCGGGTGAGGCATAGCCCATCGCCTCGGTGACCAGGGCCACGGAAAGCGGGTCCAGTTCCATTCCGCCCACCAATTGAGGAAAGCCCATGCGATGGTACCCCAGTTCATAGGTTTTTTTCAGCACGTCCCAGAAAATGGACCCCTTGGCCACCACGTCCTCGGGCCGGGGCATCTTGTCCAGGGCGATGGCGGCCGGCCTCCAGACTTCCATAAAGAACTTCCTGGACGAATCCCGTAGGGCCTTTTGTTCTTCAGTCAAATCAAGGTTCAGTTCGGCAATACCCATGATGTCCTCCTTTCCCAATCCTTTTTAAGTTAATATAAAAGTAAAAATATTCCCCTTGGCCTTCCCTGCGACTCTGTGAAGAATTTAATCTCTCAGGAGCACTTCTTGATGAAAAAGGCCTCCGGTTTTTATCTGCTTATAGATCGAGGTCCTCGGGACTGCCGGCCGTTCGGGCCTTCTCCACCACCTCGTCGAAGCGGGTGCCCAGGTCCACGCCAAGATCCCTGGCACGCTTCTTGGCCCACAACCCGATGTTGCGGCGATCATTATAAAAAGCGTCGGACCGCGGCGCGTGCCTGTCAAAATCCTGAAGGCGTTGCCCCTCGGTCTTGTGTAGAGCGAAACGGGACAGTACCCGGGTCAGCCGGTCCCCTCCGCAGTGTGCGCACTGAACATCCTTTTCCTCCTCTTTCTTGAGGATCAGGGCGCTTACGATCCGCAGGCAAGACCGGCACTCATACTCATAAATAGGCATTTGAGATCCTTAGACTTCCAAACCTTTAGAAGAAATGGCAAAAGGAAGGTGAAAAAAGGGCGCTGCCCTAATTTTCGTCCTAATTTTCCGATACATTTTTGAAAAGTGGGAAAATTTACTTAAACGGCTGTCACCTTGAGAATGAATCTTTTCATGGCCTCAAAAACAATCTCTTCCTGCTCCAGATGAGGAGAGTGCCTACAACGATCGATCATAAGGACTTCTACCTCCCCTCCCGCCCCGGATTCGATTGCTTTGATCTGGGCAGGAGTTCCATACTGATCCTCTTTTCCCTGGATCGCCAGTAAGGGGACCCTAATGCCCGGTAAAAACTCCTCGATGTTCCAGTTCATGAAATCCGGATCAAGCCAGGCTTTATTCCAACCCCAAAAAGCTATATCCGAATTCAGGCCATGGTACTTCTTTAGTTTTTCAGACAGATCCATATGGAGATAATTCTCTCCGGCCTCTTGGATGGATCGCACAGAAGCTTCTTCACAGAAGACATGGGCTGCTTCGGTGATCAATCCCCTTAACGGAAAAGCAGGTGTTCCACCGGCGTAGACAATAGCAATGGAACCCCCATCCGAATGCCCGATAAGCACGCACTCCCTAATCCCCGTCGCCCTTATCACTTCGGGTAGCGTGTTAAGCCCTTCATTCTGCATATAGTCAAGGGGCCTGGGTAAATAGCACGGGTCCGAATTTCCGTAACCCAGCCGGCTGTAAACCAGTACACCGCAGCCCGTGGCCTTTCCTAATCGAGCGGGAAAATCCCGCCACATGGCCGTGCAGCCCAGACCCTCGTGCAGGAATATCAGCGTAGGGGCCTCTTCCGGTAAAGGCCCGAACCAGGCCGCCTCAAGTTTATCCCCGTGCACCAGCAGGTGATCCACAGATTGTCTTTCCGTGAATGGGTAATCTCCAGGTTGCCTAACCCGGATTGGCTGATTTAGCAGCCTCTGATAATGATTCATCGGATCACATTCGAATCAATGAAAATGGTTCGCTGTTAGAAATATAAAATTAAAAACCTGACAGCATCTCTTTTTACATTGGTCTGCCCCAAAGTGCAAGACTATAGACCTGCCCCCCGGTCCTTATTCCCTTTAATTTTCTTTGGGGATTCGATCAGAAATTTCTATTTTCGATGTCGGATCAAAACTGTATTGACAGCCAATATCGATTTTCCTATACTCCTTATGAAAAAGAAATACGTTGGCCATTATTATCACCGCACTTCAAGATAAAAATTTTACAAGGAGGATTATCATGTCCGCAGTTGAAGAGGCCCAAAAGGCCATGGAGGATTATTTTGCCGCCTTTAACGCCCAAGATAAGGAAGCTATCCGCAAATACCTGCATTTCCCCTTTAGTTGGATTATTAACTCCCGTGTGCGGCCTGTCGCCAAGGCCTCTGATTTCGAATCTCCTACCCAAACATTGGTCGAAACCGAGGGCTGGCACCATAGCGCCTTTGACTATATCGAGCCGGTGCAGGTGTGGGAAAACAAAGTCCACTTCAAGCTGGCTTACAGCCGTTATAAAGCCGACGGCACCAAATATATCACGCACGAGGCACTTTGGATCGTGACCAAAGTCGATGGTCGGTGGGGAATGTGCCTGATGTCCTTGAATATTCCAAAAACCACTCAATGACCTAACCGAGAAAATTATCTATATCAACCAGGTAGCCCTGGGAAAAGATGGAGCAGAGGGTAAAGCCCAAAAGTAGAGTTGACCCCAATCCCTTATTTTTGGCCTCCAATGTAGGGGTAATAGCTTTGAACCACATCCAACCTCCCCAGTTGTCCGCCCCCCAACCATATCTGGATGATCTTGGAGTCCCTGAGGTACTTCTCCACATGGTAATCTCGGGCATAGCCATAAGAACCCATGAGTTCCATGGCCCGGTTACAGACCATCTCAGTTACATCGCAGGCATAGACTTTGGCCGCACTGGTGCGGGCCATCAGATAATCCTCATTAGGATTTCCATATTTCTTCCGATTGTTGAACATGGCCGCCACGGACAGGTAAAAGGCGCGGGCCGATTCTATGCCGATGGCCATGTCCGCGATCATGGCTGCCTGCAGTGAATGGTTCCGAACGGGTTTCCCTCCATAGGTCCTTGTTCGGGTATATTCGATGACGATATCTAAAACGGCCTGGGCATTTCCCAGGGTCATGGGGGCGCTCGTGAGTCGGCCCCAGGAAACATTGTTCCTGAAAAGCTGCCAGTCTATCCCGGGTCCACCAGCTCGATATTCTTTAGGTACCCTCACGTCGTCAAAGTAGATCGCAGCATTGAAGTCCGTTACCTTCATTCCCATTTTTTGTTCCGGTTTCCCGAAGGAAAGGCCAGGGGTGTCTTTGGGGACATAGATCAGAGCCAGGCCTTGTTCTTTCTGTTTGGGATCCGTTGTGCAGACCACGCAGTAGAGGTCGGCCACACCGGCTCCGCTGGGCCACATTTTTTCACCGCTTATCACCCATTCGTCTCTATCCAGTCTGGCCCTGGTCCGAATGGTCAGCCCCTTCTCGGCCGCATCTTCAATATTGCAGCCTCCGGCCGGTTCGGTAATGGCCAAGCATCCGCACCGAGGGGTATCTCCACAAAACATGGGAATGAATTTGTCCATAAGGGGCTTATTACGGGCACCCATGGCTGCAGCCAGGCACCAGGGGATAATGAGAGCGTGAAGGGACAGCCCGCTGTCTCCTCGGGATATCTCTTCTGTGATGGCGCAGATCGTGGTTGCCGACCGGATTCCCAGGCCGCCATATTCAGGTGAGAAACCCCGCTTTTGGACTCCAAGCTTGACCAGACCTTCATAGGCGTTTTCAAACGCTGTATAGTCTTCATCCAGTTGCAGGCGAATCGGCATCACCTCTTTATCTATATATTTTCTAATGGATGTCAAAAAGGCCAGATCTTCGTCCGAGGTGATAAAATCTCCATACCTTTTCATCGAAATTCCCTCCTTTTATATAAGAATCGAAAGGCCTTCATTGGTCCGTTGGTTGCGTGTCTTGACGGTTTGAAGCCTTTAAAGCCTATTCGGGCCATAAAATATCAATCCAGCCAATTCACCTATGCCCCCATCTTCCCATTCATTCCTTTGAGCTATGAGCTCTCAGCTATAATTTTGAGCTATTATCATTCTTTGAAAAGTTAACCTGTTGGATAGGTCCGGCTTCAACTTACATTCAACTTATAACTTACCTGCTGCCGTCTCCTGCACAATGGGACGGAGGCATTTCTTTGTATCCTCAGCCGGTTTTTCCCGCTACTGAATCATTTTCCTGGCTTTATCCAAATATCCCGCGGCCTCTCTTCCCATTCGGTCCAGTAATTCCTGGCAGGTGGGTATATCCCTGATCAGGCCGATGGACTGGCCGACCGGTAAAATGGCGGATTCCGTATCTCCCGAAATCCAGGCGTCTCTCATTCGTAGTCCGGACATCAGTGGAAGCATCTCATCGAGCTTCCCACCCCGATTTTCAATGGTCTTGATTTCTGATACGGTTTTGTTCTTCAAGCCTCTGCCCTGAAGGCCGGTGGTCTGCCCATAAAGAACCGTGTCCTGTTCCTGCCTGTTTATCAGCTCCTGTTTTTGCTTTTCATGGACTTCACACTCCTGGGTGGCGATAAACCGGCTGGCCATCATGACCCCCTGGGCCCCTAAGACCATGGCCGCGGCCAGGGAACGCCCGTCGGCTATGCCCCCTACCGTAACTACCGGTATATCGACCGATTCAACGATCCGGGGGGTCAGGAGCATCGTAGTCACATCGTCATTCAAAGGATGGCCTCCCTCTTCAACTCCGGCGGCATAGATGCCGTCATATCCCGCTTTTTCAGCATGGATCGCATGTCTGACCGACCCTACCTTGTGAAAAAGCTTTACTCCTGCTTTTTTGAGCATCTCCACGGTTTCCATGCCCAGGGCCTTATCGAGGGGTGTACCGGATACCTCAAGGGCAGCCACTTTCTCCTCGGCACAAACCCGTGCCCACATGATATAATTTTCGGGATTCAACCGAACCGAAGGTAACAGGGTAATATTGACCGTAAATGGCTTACTGGTCAATTTTCGGGTTTCTTCAATGGCTGCGCGAAATTCTTTTTCCGTTTCCCAATTTCCCGCCGTCAGATTGCCCATACCCCCGGCATTAGATACAGCCGCACAGAGTTTAGGTTTACACAAAAACATCATCGCCCCGCAGATGATGGGATATTTGATGCCGAACATTTCTGTAATCGCTGTCTTGAACATAATTTTGCTCCTTATGGTGTTTGATGAGGTTACCGGATAAATTTTATAATCACTTAAAAATCAATGGATAGCATGCCTAATTCTCCATCCAGGAGAAAATCGAAAGCCCTCTTTTAGCCGTTAGTTGCTCGGGATGCGTTCGCTATCCTTTTTCACCAACGGCCGGATTACATAATTTAAATATCAATGTTAAAAAATTGCCCCCCTCCCCACAAAGACATCCTGATTTCTATCGCACCTTTTTAAAAAGCCGGGGGAACATATAAATCGACTTTTATTAAAGCAGTACCCCACGTCCCCTTCTAACACTTCCATTCGCTCCCAAAACCGTCTGATTTCAGGTAAAAAGGGTTTCTATTTCCAGCTCTTGCAGGGTTTCCAGAGTGGGTCCGCCGGTGGCCGGGTCAAATCCCAGAATCCGGTAATAGACGGCTTGCAGCGAATCGAGATCGATGGTTTTGCCTTTGAGCGGTCCCTCGGTTTGCGGCGGATTGCCCAGGGCGCGCGGGTGCAATTTCGTATCCCCTGGTCGCAATCCTTCGCGCAGGTTGAATGCCTTGCGCAGAGCTTGAATCCTGCGGCCGGTCTTGAAATATTCATCTGCCGGAAGATCCCAGCCGGTAACGGCGTTGAGATAATCGACCATGGGGTAATCCAGGCTGTCCACACCCAAAAGGCACAGTCCGTTGCAGTTGATCAACTGCGCGTATATGCTGGCGGACGTGTGCAGCGCAATCTTTTTGCTCTCTTTATTGTCGGCACTCTTGACCAGGCGTTGGACCTCCGGGAACAGTTTCTTCCCGCTCCGCAGGTCAGCATCCTGATAGCTGGCGATGGTGTGACGCCCGGGGGTCGGTTCGCACTGGTAGGCAATGGCATATCCGGGGTCGAGCCGGGAATCGTGCATGGCAAGCTCCTGACCTCCGGCGTGTACGGCAAAGGCCTCAGAGCCGTTTCCTATTTTCGCGGAAGCTGCTTTGACGCCGTCGGCCAACAGATCGCCCAAACCTTCACGGTTGATAATCATCTCGGTCAGCTTTACAATGGCATTGGTTTTGCCCCAGCCCAGATCAAGGCCGCCGGCCGCCTTTGAGTCGATGAGCCCCTTTTCAAAGCATTCGATGGCAAAGGCAACCGTTCCTCCCGCGGAAATCGTGTCGATGCCGGCGCGGTTGCACATCTCGTTCAGCTCGATGATGGCCGCAAGATCATGGTGCATGATCAGCCCCCCAAAAGCAGCCATGGTTTCGTATTCCGGTTTGTGGCCCGTGGTCCCCCGATAGCGGCCGGCCTGGATATCGATAATGCCGCCGCAACCCATCGGACAGCTCTGGCAGGCATATTTTCGCTTTTGCTGCTTGATGACGTTTTCGCCCGATACCCGGTCGGCCATCTCAAAAGTGTAGTCGACATATCCGGCGCCGTCCCAGTTGCGAATAGGCATATCCCCGATCAGGGCCGAATAGACCGTCAGACCGCAGGTGCCCCAGCGGCTCCAGAGTTCCCTGACCGTGCCGGGTTCGGCCGGAAAGCGGATCCCGGTTTTGGAAATTATTTTGCTGACAACATCAAGGAACCGGATGCTTATTTTGTCCATCAGTCGCGGTTTTTTCTTAAAATCCGAGAGGTAGCGCGACGTCAGGTCCCTGACGCTCTGGGGGCGGGCCACCGGGATCTCTTGGCTGCCACTGAAAGCGACCGCTTTCAGCTTTTTGCTGCCCATTACCGCCCCCAGGCCTGAGCGGGCGGCAATTCTGCCACCTTCGGTCACCACGCCGGAGATTAAAGAAAGGTTCTCTCCGGCCACCCCGATTGCCGCCACCCGAACCTTTTTATCCCCAAGGTGGGCTATAATTTTTTCTTCGGTTTCGACGGTGTCTTTGCCCCAGAGGTCTGCCGCGTCTTTGATTGCTACCCCCTGATCATCGATGTTGACCCAGACCGGTTTATCGGGGCAGCCGGTGAAAAAAACGGCGTCAAAACCGGCCCGCTTGATTTCGCGCGACAGGTGGCCGCCACAGTTCGCATCCCCCCAGCCGCCGGTCAGGGGCGATTTTCCGACCACCATGAACCGGCCTGAAAAAGGTGCCCCTGTCCCGGTTAAAAGACCCGAGCAAAAACCCAGGTGGGCCTCCGGTGAAAGCGGATCGATACCGGCTTTCTGACGTTCGGTGATAACCGCCGCCCCCAGACCATATCCTGTCAGAAACCTTTGATAAAAATCGTCAGACAACGTGACGATATCAGTCGTCCCGGATGACAAATCAACAACAGCATACCTACCTATATAGCCTCCAGACATCGTCACACCTCCTAAATGATTATGAGAATCTCAAAAATGCAACTAAAACCCCATGGAGTGCCCTCAATGGAAACTGGTTAGCCACCGGATGCAGGTCGCATGAAAAAAATAACATCATTGTTTTTAAGCTTTTCGTCAAAACCGACGTTTTTGCCATTGACAAAGCAAACAACCGATTCACGGCGGCCTAAGCCGATTTCTTCAAATACTTTTTTCAATCGGGCACCCTGCTTGATTTGGAACTCAATTCCCGCGTCCGGGTCGTAGTGGTCTGTTTTAGCAAGTCGGTCCAGACCCCCATAGAGTTTTATTTTAACGGTGATGTTTTTTGGGGGTCCGAACATCCGGTATCCTATTGATAAGAATTGATGACAACTTGCTTTTTGATGTTTGGAGTTTAAACCAAGGAAAAGACAGAATCAACTGAAATAATAAGGCTGAAAGCAAGGGGACGGAGGGCGTCTTCTTCTCCACTCAGGTAGAAATCGAGAGACCTCCTCTGGCCCGTCGGTTGTCTGGCCTGACGATTCAGTGCTTTGGGGTTTTCTTAAATTTGGGGTCACACCTTACGAGGGTAACGTTTTCCCCTTAACCGGCTTATTCTCTAACCTTATGCGACTTGAATCAACCCACCTGCGAAATCGGGGGACGCCATACTTATATTTTATCTCAGAAACATTAAATAGGTATATCCCCCGTGTACTATTCATTTCCCTAAACGCCTGGCCAGCCTGACCACATTTTTCCCCACAGCCCGGGCTTCTTGCAGGGCCGTTACATCGGGTGATCCCCCCGGTCCTTCTCGCACTTCACCCTTTTCTCTCCCGTAGCCGATGCCACCCCCGGCAATGATCATCCGGTGAACAGAGAAGAAGGGGTAAAGCAGGCTCAGCACCTGACCGGCCCCTACCCGTCTGGCCGCAATGATGGCCGCCGCCACCTTCCCCTTCAATTTTCCAGTCCGCAGGAACCCATAGGTCCTGTCCATGACTGCCTTGGCTTGGGCGCTGACATTAAGGAAATAGACCGGTGTGCCGAAAATCAATCCGTCGGCCGATTCCAATTTTTCATAGAGGTCCTGCATGTCATCCTCGACTATACATTGACCGTCCTTCAGACACCCACCGCAGGCATCACAGGGGGCGATCTCCTTGCCCGCCACCAGAACCAACTCGGGGTCACCCCCGGCATCTCGGACACCTTCCAGGGCCTCCCTGACCAGAATCTCCGTATTCCCGCCCACCCTGGGGCTGCAGACAATACCCAAGATTTTCATAAAAGTCTCCATCCTTTCTTAATTCCATCCAATGGATAATAATTATTAGCCCTGACCCCGTTATTCTTAATACCACCATTTCCGCCCTCAAGCCTTGACTACGTTGCAAAGATAGCACTTGAGCGGCTCTGCTCCGGTATCAGGGTCGAAGTGCTCGTCGCCGAAGAGGAGGTTGATGCTCGATTCCTTCCAGCGATAATCGGGAGGCGCCGCCTCGGGGTACCACCAGGCATGCTCGGCGTCGACCACATCGGGTGCAATTCGGTCGGAGAGCTCCGCCCGGAGCTTGACCTTGCCGTAAGGCGATTCGACCCACACCCAATCATCGTCCGATATACCGAGGGAGGCGGCCGTGGCGGGGTGTATCGCAATTTTAGGGTCGGGGTGGCGCTTCCGCAGCGACCCGACCTGGTGCATCTCTGAATGAAAAAATTCCATCTTCTTGGATCCGGTCATGAGAATCAAGGGGTATTCCCCGGCAAGATCCGGCGCCGAGATAGGCGAAAGGGGAGGTTCAACGTAGACAGGCAGAGGCGGCCTCCCCTCGTGCTCAGCGATAGTTGAGTAGAATTCGAACTTACCCGTTGGTGTTCGGAATCCAACCTCCTCGTGCTTCCTGTAACGCATCTCGCCCAGGAGAATATCCTTTTCCTTGAACTCCTCGAAGGGCATCCCGGTCCCCTCGCAGAGCCAGTCGAGGTAGGCATAGCGATCCGGCCAGGGGAAGGCTTCGTGAAGACCGAGGCGATGGGCAACCTCGAAGATTACGTCCCGGTCGTCCCTCGTCTCGCCGATCTGCACGAGCTTCTTGCGGGTCAGGACGCACCATATCTTGTGCATGAAGACGATATCGTCCTGCTCCAGCCAGTGGGCTGCGGGCAGCACGAGGTCGGCGAGCTGGGCGGTGGGTGTCATAAACAGGTCTGAGACTACCGTGTATTCCAGGCATTCTTTCAGTGCCCGCTCGATCGTAAGCCCCTGGGTGAGCGTCAGGAGCGGGTTGGCGCCGATGACCCACATGGCTCGCACACGGTAGGGCTCCCCCGTTATGACCGATTTCCAGAACATGGGTGCATGACAGCCGGGCGTGAAACGGAACCTGTCGCCGCTGATGATGCACGCCTTTTTTTCAGGGGGCAGGAATTGAACCCCCGCCACACCCATGTCGACGAGGGGCGACTTTGGCCTGATCCCCTTCGGCGGGACCCAGAAGACATTCCCGCCCGGCACGTCTATGCTGCCTGTAAGGCCCATGAGAATGAGGAGCGCCCTGCCCGTCTGGAAGCTGTTGACGCTCATGTCGATACCATTGCCCCACTGGAGACCCGCGGGCCTCGTGGTGGCAAAAGTCCTGGCCGCGTCGCGGATGGCGGAGGCTTTGACCCGGGTGATGGGTTCGGCCCACTCGGGCGTGAAAGGCCGGATATGCTCGGTCAGGCGGTCGAAGCCGAAACCGTATTTTTCTACGAACTCATGGTCATATATTTCTTCGGTAACGATGACGTTGATCATAGCCAGGGCCAGGGCACATTCACTGCCTGGCCTGAGCTGGAGCCAGTGATGGGCGGTCTCCGCCAGGCCGATGCGCCTCGGGTCCACAACGATCACTTTTTGGGCCTTCTTAAGCGCCCGGCTGAGCATACTCCCGCACATGCCGTCGGCGGCTCCCGTTTCTACGATGTTGCAGCCCCAGTTCATGATACAAGCCGGCGTCGTGCCGCCGAACCCGTAGATGTCGACGATGGGGAGGCCGCCGAGGGTGATATTGCTCGAGATTACCCTCGGGAGGTAGCAGAGGTGGCCGGGACCCACGAAATTGGGTGTGCCGAAGGCGTTGGCGAACCGCATGGTGAATTCGGTGTACGGCCTTCCCGTCCCCTGGGCCAAGGCGAGATACTCGGACCCGGATTCCCGGCGGATGCGGTCGAACCGATCAGCCATTTCGGTAATCGCTTCATCCCAAGAGACCTGCTCCCACCTGTTCTCGCCGCGCCCCCCCACCCTTCTCAGGGGATGGGTCAGGCGTTCCTTGTGGTAGAGCATCTCCGGGGCCGCCGCGCCCTTGGGGCAGAGGTAACCCCTGCTGGTCGGGCTGTTCGGATCGCCCGTAACTTTGACGATCCTGTCACCCTCCATGTGAACCAAAACCTGACACACACCGTGGCAGCCACGGCAGGATGATCTGATAACGCGGGAATGGGGACTCATGGTTTCCTCCTAATTTTCGGATCTTGTCGGACAGGTACCCTTGAAAAGAGATTTTCTTTATCTTAATTTCCCTGGTCTGATAAGTTTATATCAAATCCTTTTCCCAGCGGATCCGGTCGCAACGAGGACGATTGCCCGCCGCTCAGGGATTCTGACAATTAAAAAAGATCTGGGGTCAGGTAAAAATATTTTTACGGTCATTCCCTTGGCCGGTGATATGATAAACCGCCAGGATCCAAGGTCTGATTCTATGCCTTCCGTACGAGGTTACTTTCAAAATTCTATCTCCCGGTTTCCCACCAACATCCCCTTTTCTTCCGGCAACAGCTCAGAGTTTTGGGAACCGTATACGACTGATCATTAGTGAGCCGGAAACCGCGAAAAGCAGAACTATCGGATGAAGCGTAAAGCCGGCAAAAACGATCTTTCCGAACCAGAGGGCATCGCGCAAAGCGCCCTGTGAGGCAGCCCAGAATATCAACAATACCAACACCAGTGAGGTTGGGATAGGAGTTCCTTCGAAGTACTTCACTTTGCCGGCATCATCAGACATTGCCTCGGCCGTAATATTGTATCGCGCCAGGCGGGATACTCCGCAGGCAACAAAATAGATCAAGACAATACGGTCGTATAATCCCTGCATACCGCAACCATACCCAATCACGGCCGGGGCTACACCGAAGGAGATGACATCCGCGAGAGAGTCGAGCTCACGACCCATTCCGGAAGTCTTCTGTCGCCACCGGGCAATCCGTCCATCCAGGACATCGAAGACTAAAGCGGCAAAGACCATCCCGCAGGCAATGTAGACATGCCTGACATCGGTCGTTTGCAGGTAGGTCAGCATAGAAAACAGTGCCCCCGTACCGCAGATCGCGTTTCCAAGTGTGAACCAGTCGGCAAGATGGAACTCTCGAATCATGGAGAAGGGCTTATTTAGTTTAATTGTCTTCATGGCGGACAGAATCTCCCTTTGTGTCAAGTAATGATGACGCCCTGTTCTCACTCAGGCTTTTCGATGCTTTACTGAGTCAGCGCTTTGATCATGGGGGGAAGCAAAATGTCGATCAATAAAGCCGCCAAGACCGGACGCATAAATTGACTGGTTTCATGTTCCCTTCCATGACGGCCGTGGGCATATGATTTATTGCCGAGAAAGTAAAGAACATCAACATAGCGGTCACGATGGAAGCCTCAGCATATCTCCCCCAACCCAATACATAAACCAGAAACCCCGTGAGGGCGGTGGCCGCATTAGCCAGACCCGATTGAATTTGATAAGCACGATGAGGGGCATATCCGATTTTTTCCGAAGCCGCATCTCCCAATACCAGAGATTCAAAGGCAACGGTACCCGACATCAGCATGACTACGAATAGCCCCAGAATATGAAATCGTGCTATGGCATCCTTTTCTCTTATGATATCCCGGATAACTTCTCCGGCCGGCAAAATATTATGGATCAATCCGGCTCCCTGCCCCGAAGCAATGCTGGTGAACAGCGAATCCTTTTCTCCTTTTTTCTTCCGCAGTTCCACGAGGCGGGACCGGGCTTCCTCCGAGAACTTAAGGGCATGATGTTCACCTCAAAGGGCCGTTCCGTCAGTTCACGTGTCCGGTGTATGGCCTTCCGCAACTGATCCACAGAGAGTCCCCAGGCGGCCAAAACACCCAGCCCGCCGGCATTGGAAACGGCGGCAGCCAGGTCAGCCCCCCCGATCCCTCCCAGGGCTCCTTGAATGATGGGGTATTCAATACCCAGGAGACGACAAAGCTTTGTGTAAAAATGACGTTTCTTTGAACCTCTGTCGTCTAAAACCGCGTCATTTGTTTTCTATCGTCTTTTTCAGGCATAGAAATCATTTTATCCTTCCAAAGGAAAAGCAGGATCTAAGGCGCTCTTTGCCGTTCATTTATTATCTGTTTCTTTAAAATTTCAATTCGTTTGCGTGGTCCGAGCTCGTCGCAGGTTTCTTATGAGATTTTAATTATTTTCACTTTTGTGATCAGAAAGCCATTTTTTAGCCCCCTGTTGAGCAAATTGAATACGCGATTTTTCAGAAATATTGAATCTATCCATATCGATCTCGTGAGTTAGTAGTGTCATGAAATTTGTTAGATTCTCCTTAAATAGTTGATCTACTCTATCTACCTTAAATTCTCGACCGGTCTGTTCCCAGGTCTGGAGATTTTCGTCTATTACTAAAGTAGCAAGTTGGGGAATGATAAAAAACGGATTTCGGTTTCCTGCCTCAAGTAAAACAGTTACAAGCCATTCCCATTCTTGTGGGTCAAAACCCGGCCCACCTCCTTTAAGTGAACTGAAATATAACACCAGTTGACCAATAGTATACATGAAATCAGAATCGATAGATTTAATTAACATATCAGGATTATTTTCAAAAATCTCTTTGGCCTTGGCGATAAAACCTTTGCGAAGAACTTCAGTTTGTTTTTCTATTTGAACCATATTTTCATCACTATTCCGCCAGTAGTAATAGAGGTCATTAGCAAATTGTAGACTTATCGGGATTGCCTTGCAAATTTCTTTTAGAACCCAATCCTCATGCCATGTAACCGGTTTTTTTAGAGACACCCTCCATAACTGGAAGAACCCTGAATCATATTCTCTTGCCTTACTTCCTTTTTCCCTAAGTATGTGCTCAAATAGTTCGCTTGCTAAAAAAAGGATATCGTCCCCATTTAAAAGAAAACTGAACTGTTCAACCTTATCAGCAAAGTCATTGCTCTGAAATATTTCGGGTGCCAAATTTGATCCGTTGGGACCCATTGGTTTGTTTTCCAGCCTTTTCCAAATAGTCAACTTATTTAATACCTCTTGATCATGAATCTCTTCTTTTGGAACATCCTCTGCATTTAATCGTATCCAATAATCAGTAGGTTTAAAACCATCTACTCCTTGGGGCACCGACTCTTTAATGGAACGATCTTCGATCCAACCAGGAAATAAAAAGTCTATAAGCTTATCAACTCGTTCACGGTTCCATTGGACCTCTCTAGTATGGATATCCCAATCAGCTTTTAGTTTTTCTCTGTTCTTTTCCTCTCTTCTACGAAAAGACAAGCCTCGAATTCGTTGGAAGTTCGTGCTTAAGAATGCAAAAGACTCAGGTGCACCGAATCGGAGGACATTTGCAACAATCAAGTCATCGAAATCTAATTCGCCATGAAGCGATTGCCAAGTTACCCAGCTTCTCTTAAAGCTGCCTTGATTACCCGTGGATTATCCAGTAACTTTATAATTGTATCGATTGGCTCCTGATGATCATCTCCAAAGATGGAAAATAACAAATGATCATTATCAGCTGATCTATCTATTCCCAGTCGACGGTCCCTTTTCTCCCTGGAAAGGCAGTCAATATCATTTTTGTTTTTGTTAAGGCAAAAATTACAAAAGATTCTATAAGTTCTTTTACTTGGTCTTTGGGGAGGCTGGGGATGACCTCAATATGCTCTGAAATTCTTAAATGCATTTCAGTAACTTCCGCGCTTGGCTTATGGCCAGAACAAATGCAACATTCTCAAGGCTTTTTAGCCTATCTAAGAGCGAAATAATTTCATTCCAAAAGACTTGACCATCAGGATTCCGATCTAAATCTTCAATGAAAATAACCAATCTTTTTTGGGCACATCCTAAGACCGTATCTAATTTATGCAAAACTTCAATTGGATCTTGGTGGAAATCTAAGAAGTTGAATAATATTTTGCTCCAAAGAGAAGCAGAATTGGATATGGCGGAGCGATAATTCGAAGGTAAACCAGCCAAGCCTAAGCAATCAACATGTTTTGAAAGCTCTCTTGTGATTATTTTAAGGATATGCTCAGCCGCCGCCCCTCCATGAAGACCCCAGGCGGACAACTCGCAAGTAACTATGCTTTCATAATCAAAAACGGATTCTCCTTGGTCTAACTTCAAATAGCCCAAGAGTTCATTGGGATTCTCTAAATAAAAACTAACCATTTTAAATATGCTGCTTTTCCCGCACCCGTAGGGGCCAATGAGTACTATGGTTTTTAAAGGAGATCCCGATAATGTCAGTACAATACGCCGAGCCAAAACAGCCAATTCGAAAAGATCTTCTGTTGGGCTTTGAATAGGGGTTTCTTTTTGGAGCCATTCGATTAATGCAAATGCGTCTGGATCTTTGTAGAGAGATGAGAGGCCTCGCCCCCCTTTTTTAGACATGATGGTTGTGTTAGAAACTTTGGTAGAAGGTTTCCACTCCCATAAACGATTTAACAAATCTGCACTAGCAATACCAAAAATAAGCGGCGATATAATAAATATTGAACAGAACAACATTTGTTTAACATCTTTTGGATTAAGATTTCCAGAAAGGGATGGCTGAAAAAACAGATAGAAAATAGTAGCGATAACTGCAACGACCCAGGTGGGAGGATAACGAAAGGAGGTGATATTCCAAAAATCGCGAAGTCGGAACCCGCCTAATCGGATTAAAATAAACCATAATATTCCGATAATTAATGAGAAAAGGGAAATTTGAATCACCCAGTGCCACTCTTTGGAGATTGCTATCAGGACCTTGCCTATTGAAATTATGAGCGATTGTCCAGAGAAGCAAACCAGAAAGCCAATGATGAGAAGAAATAAGAGATCCCCCCAACGTTTAAAAATCTCTAAATGAAATCTTGGCCTTGGTACCATTGTGAAGGTCCTTTGTCTTCGCGGATGGAGTTGAATCTTTCATTTTAAAAAATTAATCAGATACTAAGGTTAAATTTTAAATGTGTACAATTAGGTTCCTTGTTGCCTCGGATGCTGTTGACTAAGTTGCCTACCAAACAACCCTCAATTAGAAGGCTCGGTCATCTGCCTAAAATAATTTAAATCCCCTCTTTAAATAGTTCGTTTTCCCCAATTTTAAAACGTTGATACCGAATTTCAAGAAATTCTTTATCTGGCCAAGATTCTTTATCTTTGGGTAAAACAATTCGACTCTTATGAAAATCCTTTATCAGATGCTCTAGCATTGGTCCATTATGCTCCTCAAGTATGTCGTCTCTGATCTCAACTATATAGTCAGGAGAAATTCCAATTATGAACGCATCAAAAGTAGCATGGTGGAGCTTACATAATGCAATCCCATTTCGAACAACAGGTACACCCTCTGGTTCACGATCCGGAATGATATGAGCCGCGTCAAGTAATTCCTGATGTTTTAATCTGCAAAGGGCGCACTGCTCCTGGTAGGCATATAGTACCTTTTCTCGGAAGTCTCTTTGATGGAGCCTCTGCCTAACCGTGGTTGTTATATAGGCCCTGCGGCTTTCTGCTAAGGAAGGGTTTATCGTCTGGCTCGCATCGAAGCTAACAGTCGCGACATCATCTACTGCGATCTTAAATGTTAATGTTTTCGGATCATCCCCAATAACATAGACAGGCCATATCGCCAAATATCGACCAGGAACAATACCATGAAAATATATCAATGGAGTTGAGCGATACCAAGCCTGTCTAAGTCCCTCATTATCCCGATGAAGTTTATCGGTGCCCCTGTATTTATAAAATAAAAACCCATCCCGGCTGAAACTATCTTTGTAGGGGCCTTTCGGGGCTGTTGTAATGGAAAGCGGTAGGTCGAGATATTTTGGCTTAAAAATACCCTGAGGAGAGATTAGTGGAATCCGCTCACCCTCAAAAATAAACCCTTTTTCGAGTAGTGCCCGAGGTAAAACATCCCCATGGATTGAGACTTGCTCCTTCAACCATTCAAAAGCAGTTATCCGGGCTTGTTCATCAAGTCCTCTCACTGGGCATTCTTTCTTTTAGTGAAGGTTCTGGAGGTAAATTTTGAATGTAAGAAAAATTTCTGGGTTCCTCGCTTCATCGGAACCTGCTGACTAAGTTACCACAAAAGAAATCTTCAATTTAGAGGTTCTATCATCCCCCCCTAAAACAAAACCCCGTCTTTTTTTCCAAAAATTGGTGTCTTTTCAGACTGCTAAATGGATCAGCCTTTCTGGTGGGAGCAAAATAAAATCCCCTTTTGCCTAATCTCTGCGTCAGACTCAAATTTTAATCCTCGAAATACTACATGTATTCCTGTGGTTAAAATTATCGGCTTTCTTGACCTTAAACAAAATTGAATATTTTTTAAAGCTCCCAGGTTATGAGATGATGGCATAGAAAGCTAATATAGAATGTTTTATTTAAGCCATAACAAACACCTAAATTGAGCGATTATTTTGATCCAGAAAGTGACAGCTCAGTTTAACGAAATATTTATGACTCATAGACCTTAATTTTCCAAAGTGGAGTGAGTGTGTTTGATACAAAATGCGAAAGATGCAATTAAAGACAGATCAGAAAGAAACAGGGAACATTTTAGGGCATACCTCACCATCGATATTTTTTGACAAGAAAATGAACCGAGCGGCTTTTTAGGTCTGCCCAATGGGTATGGGATTTTCACTTTTGATCCACAAATGATAAAAATTAAGAGCCTGCCAGGCAGCTTGGGTAATTTTGAGGGTGGTTCTATCCGCATGGCGAATAATCTTTCCAGCCACATCAAGTATTTTTCGTCTCAAGGTAGTAGCGTAGCTGCTCACCCCGACTACCGGCGCACAAACATCTTCTTTAAAGGCCTCATAAATAAAAAAACCTATCACCATAGTGAAATAAAAGGCCGCATTTTGATGAAATCGTTTAAACGGAAGCTGTTGACTGCCAAAATCTTTCAAGGCCCGGTTAACCAACTCATCTCCCCCGCGATCATGATAAGATTCTACAATGCCCCCAGGGGTCAACATCTTGCCCATTCCAGCCTCTTCCAGCCCCTTATCCAGTTCGGTCTCTCCTCCCAAATTGGTGTAGATTATCGTATCCGGACGGGCAAAGTTCAGAAGCATCTGTCTGTCTTTATAAAGAGGCCGGCAAAAAATCACTCGGCGGGCTTGATCCCAACTGTTCCGCTGGTCCATAAATTCCGTATACTCCCAGACCTGGTTCCCATTCTTATAGGAGCCCCAACACGAATGATCCATCTGGCCTACCCGCACTTTGATATCCTCGTAGAGCTTCCCGCCGCAGATATACCCCACCTTCAGCGATTCAAAAACCTTGAAAATCTTCTGGTCAAAAAAGCCACTATCCAATCGAATAATAATCGGCACATCTTGGCGATAGTCCTTCCGGATAAAAGTCACCATACGACGGACCATCTTCTCGACATCCGTTCCATGATTAGAGTGTTTGTCCCCACTACGGAAAAGGGCATCCACGATAAATCGACTCCAGGTCATCTGCAGGGGTTGAAACCCTTTTTCCTTCTTATAGGTCGGTTTAACTCCTTCCCGTTTCTCCGCCTCATCATTGTCCATTACCATCGTATCTATACCCAGAATGATCACCAATGGCTTCACTATTTGAAGCCGCCATCCAAAAAGCCTAAGCAACACTTGGCGAAACAAATGGGTCCAGTGAACCAAGAGGGATTGATAAAATCTCTTGACCGAATGCGAAGAAAGCATATGGTCGCTATCGGTCTCAATGGTCCTAGCATATCCCTCATCATTCTTAAGACTATCAAAGTAAACCAAATGTCGACTGGTCCCATCCATCAAAAAACAGAACATTTGCTTAAAAATCTCTGTCAGGGCTTGCCCTTTGCAACTCTTTCGGAGAGGGCCAAAAAGCTGCTCAATATAGGGCAACAGGGCAATGTTTCTCAAATAGCGAACATACAAAGTCAAGCCCGCTCGACTCGTCATAACATTTCCTGTTATTCCAACAGCATCAATTTTTCGGTTGCTTTTACATCCGTCCGTGCTATTATTTTTCACGTTTCCTCCCACCCAATGGGTTCCTCGGTTATCAAGAGGTTGTTTTCCGTTCTCTTGTTATACCAAATAGTTGCCCATTTGGGTGGGTTTTTTTATGCCCAAAACGATTTTTTTAGGAAACAGTTAAAGTCAAACTTATTTGATCAAGGCTGAAGGCTGAAGTAAGATCGAGGATAAAAGGAAAAGGCCAAAAGAAATGGTAATCAATGAACACAATCCTAATTTCTTAACGCTCCCTTATTGTCTCTCCTTTTCCCATATCGGGCCTGCTTTTCTTTGAGATCAAAGCCTATTTTTCTCTTAGACTTCATTGGCGGAGCCATGAGCTGCCGGATGGCCTTAAAGATGTCAGTGATTTGTTCATCGTGATCCTGAATACGTTCTTCTAATTCTACCAGTTTCCCGGCCAATGCCCTTTGGGTACCAGTCGTTTGACGAATACGAACAAAAACCCGCATGATCGTAATATTGACCTGGATGGCCCTTTGGCTGTTAAGAACACTTGATAACATGGCCACCCCTTGCCCCGTGAATGCATAGGGTCTTGCCCGGCGAATACCTCCCCAACTTGAAATCACAATCTGTGATTTCAAGTTTTGAAATTCTTCCATGGTTAATTGAAACATGAAGTCCTCTGGGAACCTTTCGATATTGCGTTTTTACGGCCTGCATCAACACCCGAGGTTCAACGCCACAGAGTTCCGCCAAAGAGGCGCTTAACATCACTCTCCGCCCACGAATTATGTAAATGGATTTCCCAATTTGTTAGGCGTACATTAAAAGCTCTTTTGGTGTCATCTCCTTTTCCTTTTTTGAAAGCTATCAGGGATCAGCGTTCGGGCCGCAGAGAAAACCTGGGAAAAAGACTGATGCTGAAAACTGATCGCCGAAGACTATATGCTCTATTTTAAACCATAACAAACACTTAAAGTCAACAATTCCCCCCTGCGCGGGAATGATGAATTTTTCTCAAAACCGTCCTTCTTTACTCGGCAGGATCATTCGAGGTAGAGGTTACGGTATTGTGTCCGCAGATCCTTCTTCAAGATCTTGCCGCTTGGATTTTTGGGGATTTCCGCCAGCAGGATCGCCCGCTTCGGCACCTTGTATCCGGCGAGTCCCTCCCGGCAGTAGGCGATAATCTCCTCTTCCTCGATTACGGAGCCCGGGCTTGGCACGACGAAGATCGTAACCGCTTCACCCCACCTTTCATGGCGAAGGCCCACCGCCGTGCACTCGGCCACCTTCGGATGTTTCGCCACCCACTGCTCCACTTCAACAGAGGATACGTTCTCCGCACCTGTCTTGATGATATCCTTCTTCCGGTCCACAAAATAGAAGAAGTGCTCCTCATCCATCCGTCCCAGGTCTCCCGTGTGCAGCCATCCGCTTCGAAAGGCTTCAGCCGTTCTCTCCGGATCCTTGTAATACCCCATCATGACGGATGGGCTCCGGGCCACGATTTCCCCCACGGACCCCGAGGGGACCTCATTGTCATTCTCATCGAAGATCTTCATCTCCACCAGGGCATGAGGCTGCCCGATCGGCTCCGCCCCTTCAAACCTCTCGTTGGCCTCCATGGTCTTCCTCAGCAGGTCATCGTGAAAAATCATACATCCGAGTGGAGTGAGTTCCGATTGGCCATAGTAGTTGGAAAACCGGCAATTCGGCAGGATATCCATCATCTTTCTCAGGAGGGCCTCCGAGGCAGGACTTCCGTAAAGGAGGGCCGATTCCAACTTCCCCCACAGCCTCCGGATGAGATCCTCACCGCCGGGCAGGTTGAGCAAATTGACGACGACGGTTGGAGCCACGGCGCCGCCGGTGACTTCCCCCTCCTCGAACAACTGCATGATCACCTGGGGATCCGGGGTATAGAGGAGAATGTACTTCCCGCCGCCGGCCAAGGCAGAGAAGATCAATCCCTGACCGGCCACGTGGAAAAGGGGGGCTGCCCCCAGACCGACCGCGTTGCTGGCCGGACGCTGTCCTGCGACGGCCGAATCTCTGATTGACCTGGCCGCATCCATGGCAGTGCTCATGATGGTCGAATACCAGTTGGCATGGCTGTTCAGGACCCCCTTTGGCATGGCTTCAGTACCACTCGTGTACATGAGGGTAAGAATGTCATCACCGTTGATCTCAACACGGGGCTCGTTATCGGGGATCCTGGCGGAGCAAAGCTCATCGAAATCGAGCCAGCCCGAAGGTAGAGCCTTTTCTCCGCCCAGTTTAATCATGACGCGGTGGCTGATGAAGACGCACTCATTCTCCACCTCCTGCACGGTGTCCATGAGATCGTCCTCCACGATGAGCATCACCGGTTCGCTATGATTCAGCAGAGGGACAATCTCCCTGCTTTTGAGGGCAAAGTTCAGCGGGGTGATCCAGGCCCCCATCTTGGAGAGGGCCACCATGTATACAACGTACTGGGCACAATTGTGTGATAGAATGGCCACCCGGTCACCCTTCTTCACCCCGAGGCCCATGATGGCATTGGCAAACCGGTTCGCTTCTCTGTTCAATTCCTCATAAGTCAACCGTCTTGTAATGGAGCCTTTATAATTCATCACGATGGCTTCATCTTTGGGGGCTTTCCGAACCCGACGTCTGACCAGATCCCCCACACAAAATCTCCTCATCATGTTCATGGCTTCAGAAGATTCCATTTCCCTTCCTCCTTTTTGTTGACAGAACTTGATTATTGGCGGAAAGCATAAAAAAATTGACAAGAGCTTGTTTTTTGAGTGGACCTTGAACGCCACTTATTAAGGGTCTCAAAATAATATTGACTAAAAAGGACCGGAGAGGTTTTATTTTTGGGGATTGTCCAAAGGGTAATTTATCGCCCTATCCCGGCCAGTCCAGCAAAGTATGATTCGAGGTAGGGCATCCACCATAGCCTGTTTCTGGCACCGGTGAAGGCCTGCTTCAGATTTACTTAAATAATTTGCCCGGCAAAGAAGTTTCCAGGTTCAGGGTGGACAACCCCAAAAATAAAACCTCTCCGGTCCTTAATCTATTGCGAAGTAAAACGTTTCATATCAAGACTATTAAGAGCCCCTTAATAATTATTGTTATTGATCGAAGTAAACAATTCGTTCCATCGGAATATTGGGTTCCGGGACGGTCGCTTCATCAAAGACCGATGGCTGTGGCTACGATTTCGCGCTGGTAATCGCTGTCGCCGAAGGCCTGGGATCCCGCCAGGGCACGACGATAATAAAGGTGGAGATCGAACTCCATGGTGAAGCCTATGGCGCCGAAGATCTGATGAGCCAGAAGCGTCACCCGCCGGGCGGCGTCCCCGACCCAGGCCTTGGCTATGGCGGCCTGTTTGGTGGCATCGAGACCCTCACTGATCATCCAGGCGGCCTCATAGGTGATGTAACGCGAACTGTCCACATCGGTCAGCATGTTGGCGCAGTAATGCTGGATCGCCTGGAAACTGCCGATGGGCCGCCCGAACTGGACCCGTTCCTTGGCATAGTTGACAGCCATCTCCAGCGCTGCCTGGGAATGGCCCACGAGTTCGGCCGCCTTGGCCACGGCCGCCATTTGCAGAACCTCCTTGACAACGGGCCAGCCGCAATCCAGGCCGCCCAGGATGCTGTCCCGGCCCACTTTCACCTGGTCTAAGATGACCTCCGTCTGTTTGTCCCGGGCCAGGGTTTTGAGCAAGGTCGTTTTGATCCCCGGGGCCTTTCCATCGACGATGAACAGGGTGATCCCCTCCTCGGGATCGGCACCGTCTTTCGTGCGGGCGACACAGAGGATATAGTCCGCCAGGTGGGCGTCGGGAACGAAAAGCTTCAACCCGTTGATGACGTACCCATCCCCGGCGGGTGTGGCCTTGACTGCGACCGAGGCGGCGTCGTATTTACCGCTGACCTCGGTAAGGGCCAGGGTAAAGATCTTTTCACCGCCGGCAATGGCGGGCAGATAGCGCTCCTTCTGCTCTTCCGTGCCGGCGCTAAGAATCGGCAGCGCCCCCAGGACCATGGTCGAGAAAAAAGGACCCGGCAGGAGGTTGTACCCCATCTCCTCCAGTAGTACAATCAAATCGATATAATTACCGCCGCTGCCGCCGTATTCTTCGGGCAGGATTGACCCCATCCATCCCAGATCCGCCATTTTCTTCCAGAGTTCGGGGGAGAAACCCGTCTCACTCTCATCCAGTTCCTTCGTCAGTTTCTTCGGGCATTCCTTGGCAAGGAAATTATGGGCCGATTTTTTTAATATTTCCTGTTCCTCAGTGAATCCCAGATCCATCTCTTCCTCCTCTAATAATGGTAACAGCTATAGGTTATCAGCACTCAGGTTTCATAATTTATCTTTAACATTTCTCAAACTCACGACCATCCGGCTCGAAATGAATGATACTGGATACTGGTTTTCAAAAGATTGAAACCGTCCCATATTCTTGGAGGATCGTGGTTAAGAACCCAAATTTCAAATATCCTTGGTTAGTTCTCTATGATTACTTCCCGCGGGGCAAACCCAATGCCCGCTGGGCGATGATGTTACGCTGGATCTCGTTTGTCCCGCCCCCGATGCCAATGGACAGGCAACTCAGCAGCAGCCTTTCGATCTTGCCCAACTCCACGGTCCACTTGGACTCCCGTTGCAGTTGCGCATAGGGACCGAGGACGGCCATGCCCACTTCGGCCTGATTTCTTAATACCTCACTCGTTTTCATAATGGATATGGAAGCCTCGTAGCTGGGATGGAGACCCTTGCCGTACATCCAGGCCACCCGGTAGGCGAGCACTTTAGCCACTTCCATCTCCACGGCGATCTGGGCAATCTTCTGGCGGATATTGGAATCATGATTGATGTTCCTTTTCTTGGCGACATCAACGAACACTTCCAGGGTTTTTGCAAAACTTGCCACACCGCCGCTGGGTGAACGTTCATGATCCAGGGCGATCATCAGCTCGTACCACCCCTTGTTCTTCTCCCCCACGAGGTTCTTTCCGGGTACGCGGACGTTATCAAAGAAGACCTCGTTGAAGGAATGCCTTTCCAGCAGGTTGATAATGGGATTGACCGTGATGCCCGGAGATTTCATGTCGACCACGAACATGCTGACACCGTCATACCGGCGTGCGGCATTCGGATCGGTTCGGGCGGCCAGCCAGCAGTAATCGGCATAATGGGCATAGCTCGTCCAGATCTTTTGCCCGTTGACGACATATTCGTCGCCCTCCCCGAGGGCCGTTGTCTGCAAGGCGGCCAGGTCCGATCCGGCATTGGGCTCGCTGTATCCGAGACAGAAGACGATATCGCCGGTCGCTACCCCCTTGACGTACTTCTCCTTCTGCTCGTCATTGCCAAAAAGCATAATGGTCGGGCCGACCCATCCCACCGCGATGGAGGTCTCTACCCCTATCGGCGCGTCGGCCCGGGCCAGTTCCTCGTTCAGGACCAGTTGCTTGCCGACGGACATCTCGGCACCGCCATACTGTTTCGGATAGCCCGGCGCCAACCAGCCCCTCTGCCCCAGCTTCTTCTGAAAACCCCTTGAAATCGCCCAGGATTCTTCGGTTTCCTCCCAGATACCCGGCCCGAGGTCATACCAACGCTGAGGGACCTCCTGTTTGATCCACTCGCGAACTTCTTTTCTGAAGGCCTCTTCCTCTTCGGTAAATCTGAAATCCATCTCTACCTCCCGTCATTCAATGTCAACTCCGTAAAATGGGACATCCTAATAATGATCCTGTCAATGGAAAGCCGGGTCCAAAGGACCCGGCTTCTTCGATTCGCCTGTCCCTTATTTTTTCTTTTTTCTTTCTCTTTTCCTTTGCTCGATGGCATCCCAACGTTCCCTCCAGGGCTGCCAGTAGGGTACCTGTTTTCCCTTGGGGATATCAAAAATACCAAGGGGTTTTCCCCTGAATTTCTCAGGGGCCGGCCATTGTTCCACCTCCTCCATCAGGGCTTCCAGGAAGAATTCGGAATCGCCCAGATAGAGCTGTTTAGTTTTACCCCTTCTGGAAAAGAGGGGCAGAAGCCCACGATCCACTTCGTAGCCGACCCCGGCCAGAACCTGGTGCCCCCGCCAGCAAGCCCTTTCATGGGAATCGCTGGTCCAGGCCTTGGCCATGGCCACTTCCAGGTTGCCGGGAAGATTTTCATTGAGTTTCCAGACAGCCTGATAAGTCAGCCATCTTGAGGAATCTACCTCACTTAAGAGGAAGGCGCAATGGTCCTGGACATACTGGTTGATGCCGATAGGCATATCGAACTGAACCCTGGTCTTGGCATAATCCACGGTAATTTCCAGAACGCGCTGTCCGGCGCCGACCATATCGGCGCAAAGCAGGACCGCCCCTTTGTTAATGACCCTTTGAAGAGACGCCCATCCTTTATGAAGGGGGCCGACCATGTTCTTCTTGGAAACCTTGACCCTTCGAAAAGTTACCTCACTTTGTTTGTCTCCGGCCGTCGTATCCAGAATCTCATAATTTATTCCGGGGGCCTTGGCATCCACCAGAAAAAGGGTGATCCCGTCATCCGGTTTTTTCCCCTTCCTGGTTCGAGTTACACATAGAAGATAATCCGCAATATGAGCATCATGAACGAACAACTTCGTTCCGCTGATAATATAGTCATCCCCTTTAGGGGCGGCTTTCACGGTTACCCCTTCGGGCTTCCAGGCCGTACCGTCCCAACTGGATTCCGGTTCGGTCAGGGCCAGGGAAAGAACCAGATCTCCTTTGGCTATCTTCGGCAACACCTCGTTTTTCTGTTTGTCCGTCCCGGCCTCCAGAATGGTAAGACCACAGAGAATAACAGTGGACAAATAGGGAGAAGGGAGCATGGCCCGGCCCATTTCCTCAAATAGGAGGGCCAAGTCTATAAAACCGCCCCCTTTGCCCCCATATTGTTCAGGATAAGGCAGTCCCAGCCATCCCATACCGGCCATTTTTCGCCAAAGCCCCTTTGAAAAACCGGCATCATCCTCTTCCATCGCTCTGACAAAACTCTCGGGGCATTCCTTTTCCAGAAACGCCCGGGCTTCTTTCTTGATTCTTTCCTGTGCTTCCGTAAGAGAAAAATCCATTACCCTGCTCCTTTCTGTGTGTCGAGACTTTTAAAAACGTCCCTTTTGTCCAACCTCTCTCGTCAGGCTCAAATTTTAATCCTCGAAATACTAAAATGTATTCCCGCGGTTAAAATTTTCGCCTTCCTTGATCTTGAACAAAATTGATCATTTTTCTAAAGCCTCGCATGGTTATACCCATTTGAGTTATCTTTTCTTTTCCTGGAGCGATTCGGCGATCACCTTGTTAAACTTAGCCGGTACCCGGGGCAAACCAAGTCCCCTGCCGGCCAGGACTATCTTATTCACTTCCAGGGTGCCGGCCGGATGGACGCTGCGAGCGATCTGCCATCGCCGTTCTATCTTTCCGGCAAATTTGGCCCATTGAGATCCGGACCGAAGTTGACCGTAGAGCCCCATAATGTGCATCATCTGCTCCGGGTGCTGGGTCGAGATAATCTTATTAAAAAACCCGCTTAGATCATAAGGTTTCGGACCCAGTTCCCTTTTCTTGAAATGCCGCCAGACTGCTTCCCAGGCGATGAGTCTTTGTATTTCGATATCGATGGCCATCCTGCCCAGGGTCTTCCGGATTTCCGGATCCTTGATGAGGGGTTTTCCTTTTCGTTTTGTTTTTTTACAGAACTGGACAAATTCCGTCAGCATCCGCTTACCGGTGGCGGGATTGCCCGTGCCGCTGCGTTCGAATTCAAAGGCGGCCATGGCGTGGTAAAATCCCCGGTTGATTTCCCCGAGAAGGTTCTCCTTGGGCACCTTAACATCCTTATAAAAAATATTGACCTGGGTGCCGAAGCCCATGGTCCCCTGGGCCTGGTAGGTGATCCCCGGGGCGTCTCCCGGAACCAGGAAGAGGCTGATCCCTTGATGTTTGGGCTCGGTATCGGCGGTTCGAGCCAGGGTGTAAAGGTACTCCGGTTTGACGAAGGTAGAGATAAACGTCTTCTGGCCGTTCAGGATAAAGTCATTACCCTGCTGAACCGCCCTGACTTTTTGATTGGCCTCGTCCGAACCGGCCTCAGGCTCGGTAAAAGCCTGATTCCAATTAACCGTTCCAGTGGCAATGCCGGGCAAAAACTTTTTCTTTTGTTCATCCGTGCCGAAGATCTGAACGGCGGGCCCGGCTATGTGCAGACCTGAAAAGTTGGGCCACCTCCCCCCGGTATAACCCCATTCTTCCTCCACAACCCCTTGTTCGATCGGGCTGAGCCCCAGGCCGCCTGTTTCCTTGGACCATCCGGGAGTCAGATACCCCTTCTTCCCGGCTTTTTTCTGAAGCTTTGTCCAGAAATCAGTCTGTTCTTTGGTCGGTGAAAACATGGTTTCTACTCCCGGATCATAATCTTCCGGCATTTCATTCAAAAAAAACTCTCTGGCCTCTTTTCTTAATTTCTCTTGTTTTTCAGTAAATCCGAAGTCCATAATATTCCTCCTTATCAAATGGTTAACTGAACTTTTTAATGCAAGAGATGAATAATCTGCATTGCCCCCTTGGGGAACCTCCTTAAATTTCTTAAACGGGAAATGCCCTTGTTTTCCATACGTAAAGCCGGACAGTATTCAGCTATCAAGTTGGGAGATTGAAAAGATAAAACTTTTATGATCTGGGCAGGGTCCATCACTCTTCTCGGGATATCAAAGAGAAAGGCTATTAATCGGGAAACTCAATCCTCATATCATCTTGTATCAGAAATTGAAAGTGCTGTCCATTTCCTCATCACTGATCATGACCACGATATTATGCGGCGGCAGAGGTTCTTTATAGAAATATTCGGGAAGCCGGTCATCCTGGTTGGTGAACCCGGCCCGGCGATTAAAATCCCTTTCAGCCTGTAAGACCCGCAGCCCGGCTTGAACCATATAGTCCGATCCGAAATCAGTTCCCATTCTGGCATTGAGGAGCTTCATGAAGGCCTCTTCCCCTTCAGGGGTTGAGACAGCGCCCAAAACAAAAACGCAGAGACCGGTGGAATCCAGGGCCGCAACCCTGATTTGGGCGTTCCGAGAAGCCTCTACTTGACCTTCCGGTTTTAAAGGATTAAGGCGCCCGGCCATGGATGGTCCGACCAAATTTCCGGCTGTATGATCGGCCCCCATGGGTGTAGTGGCATAGGTAACGGCATTACCCTGCAAGGCTCGGGGATCATAGGCGGAAATGCTCTGACCTTTGACCACCGGGACCCGGCTGTGGTTGAAATGTTTTCCCACGGCCACAGGGCCGTCGCCCAGGATCCGCCCAAGCTCCGTTCCTTCAGCGGTTTCTTCCACCATCTCGATAGCGGCCTGGGAATCGCCGAAATTTTTAAACCCGGCGTCCATGGCCACGGCGATGGCCACACCGGTGCTGATGGTATCCAGGCCGATATCATCACACAGGAAGTCCAGGTGGGCAATGGCATCCAGATCCCCTACCCCGATCATGCCGCCCATAGACCAGAGGGTTTCATATTCCAGCGAGGAAGTTACATATTTCCCCTGTTCGTCAACATATTCATTGGAACAGTGGATGATGCATTGGGAACAACCCATATGACTGGGATTGCCGCCCCGTTCCTTGATGGTTCGGGCCAGGGTTTCCCCACTGATCTTTTCCCAGTCTTCAAACACCCCTTTTCTGGCATTGTAACTGGGAAAGGCACCCATAGCATTAACCGGGGCCAGCAGTCCGGCCGTGCCCAACGTGGGCAGGACCTGACCGGAATGAGGAAAGGCCCGGACCGCCTTGGCCAAGATCCTGGCCGCTTCTTTAAAGACCTCAGGATCGGCTATGGCATCAGGACTGTTTCCCCGTTGATCCACCACCAGGGCCTTTAACCCCTTCGCCCCCATAACCGCCCCGAGTCCGCCCCGCCCGGCGGCCCGGCAGGGACGTCCATCAATATCCGAACCCTGAATGGAGGCGGCTTTAAGCTGGTTTTCACCGGCCGGTCCGATACACATAACCGAAGTCTTTTTTCCATAGCTATCCAGAAGCCTCTCCACTAATTTATAGGTTCGCATTCCTTTGAATTGATCGGCCGGCACAAGGAACGCTTGTCCTTTATCATCAATACGCAAAAGATAGCGCTCTTCTTCCGCTGCCTGTCCTTCAACAATAATGGCCGTAATCCCCAATCGCCCCAGGGCAGTGGCGATCGTCCCTCCGGCATTGCTCTCTTTGATGCTGCCGGTCAAGGGGCTTTTAGCGCCCACCGAAATGCGGCCGGTATTAATCAGACTTGTTCCGCTTAAAATCCCCGGGGCAAAGATAAGTTTATTTTCCGGACCCAGGGGGTCACATTTCGGAGGCACTTCGGCATTGATTACTATCGAGGTCAAACCGCGGCCACCCAGACCGAGATAGGCCGGGGGAACCTCTTCAAACCGGATGGTCTTGTTCGTCATATCAACTCTTATAAGTTTCACGATCCTGCTCCTTTTAGAAAGCCGACATTTTTTGTTCTTGAAATAATATTCTTTTCTATTTAGGATTGTATTATCGAGAAGTTCTCCCTATCAACCAGCAGTGTTCAGAGGATTTCTTGGTCTTTGGAACGTTTCAATTAGGTTTTCAAGTTAACATGAACTCCGGTAAATGTCATCCCTGAATTTTGAAAAATCATCAACCTGAAATGGGAGGAGCACATGGAAAATAAAGTCAAAGAAAGAAAGATGACGGCTAAGGACGGAATAGAAATTTTTACAACCTGCAACCTCACCGACCACCCTAAAGCGGTCGTGGTTTTAGTCCACGGGATCTGCGAGCACTTGGGCCGGTATGACCACACCACTTCCCGTTTCAATGAGTGGGGCTATTCGGTTTATCGATTTGATAACCGGGGTCATGGACGTTCCGGCGGCGAAAGGGGCTATGTAGAAAGCTATGAACGTTTTCTTGAAGATACCGACATGGTCATAACCGCGGCCCGGCAGGAAAATCCCGGGGTTCCGATATTTCTCCTGGGTCACAGTATGGGAGGATTCATCTCTGTGGCCTATGGGGTAAAATACCCCGACCGCCTCTCCGGCCTTATCCACTCCGGGGCGGCCGTAATAGTCCCCCAGGCAGTGAAAGATCTGGGGGAGAATTTCGATTACAATGCCCTGGCCTTAACTTCCATTCCCAATTCACTTTCCAATTTGATCAGTCGGGATCCGGCCGTAGTCAAGGCCTATGACGACGACCCGCTGGTGCTTAAAGAATTTACCATGAAGCTCATGGGGGAAATTTTTATCAGAGGAGTGAATTGGTTGCTGGAGAATATGAACAGTTATCGTTATCCCTGCTTAATCCTTCACGGCGGGGATGACCAACTCGTCCCCGCCGAGGCCTCCCGTAAGCTTTATGATCGAATTTCCTCAACGGACAAACAGCTCAATATTTATGAAGGCCTTTATCACGAGATTCTGAATGAACCGGAAAAGGAGACCGTTCTTACCGATATCCATCAGTGGATTGAGACCAGGATATAATAGGAAAATACCGTTCAGCGTTCATTGTTCGGCGTTCGGCGAACTACAGTATTCATGATTTGTGGCGCCAGCCGCCAGATGGGATGTCAAAAAGCTATTGGTATCAGGTATAAGGTATAAGGTTTTTCCTCGAACCTTGAACCTTGTACCTTATACCTTTAATTCCATTAAACCTTTGAATCCTGGTCTTGATTATTTCCTCTCAATAATCATGCAAATGCCCTGACCTCCCCCGCCACAGATGGTTTCCAGACCATACCGGCAGTCCCTGCGAGTCATTTCGTTGATCAGATTAGTCAAACGCATGATCCCCGTAGCTCCGATAGGATGTCCCAGGGAAATACCGGAACCATTCACATTGACTTTGGCATCCATTGCAGCATCATCCAGACCAGAAAGCCGGGCATCGGCCAAGGCCTGGACGGCAAAGGCCTCTTGAACCTCGATCAGATCAATCTGGTCAATAGTGAGACTCAGTTTCTGAAGGGCTTTTTGGACTGAAGCCGGAACCGCCGGATAAGTCAGGGTTGGATCTGTTGCGGCCACGGCGCAGGAACGATAATAGGCCAGGGGTTTTGCCCCCAGGGCTTTGGCCTTTTTTTCCGAGGCCAGGACGACCACGGCTGCCCCGTCATTCTCGGATGAAGAATTTCCGGCTGTACAAACACCGCCCTCATAGACCGGACGAAGTTTGGCCAGTCTCTCCAGAGTCGTATCCCTTCTCGGTCCTTCATCTGTGTTGCAAAAAAGAGGTTGACCGTCCTTCCCTTTCCCAAGCGGAACAGGCACGATCTCCTCGGCGAACTTGCCGGCGTCCTGAGCGGCAATCGCTCGCTGGTGGCTGCGAAAGGCCCAGCGATCGGCCTCCTCACGGGTAATGTTTTCTTTTTTGGCTGCGGCTTCAGCCCAGGTCATCATAGAGCTCAACTCCCCGTATCGGGCGATAGGTTGGGACATGACCCTGGCCCTTTGAATTCGGTCATAGAAGGGCAGGCCCCACATGGCCAGGGCCCCATGACCACGGGGCATAAAGCCGTATTTTTCGTGGTTCTTACCGCCAAGCCCCCACCTAATATCTCCGGGGATATAAAGCTCGGCCTGACTCATACTTTCAATTCCGCCGGCTATGACAATATCTGCGTCTCCGGTCCGGATCTTCAAGGCCCCATAGTAAATGGATTCCAATCCGGAACAGCATCTCCGGTCCAGGACCACCCCGGGGACCGTATCCGGCCAACCGGCATCGAGAAGGGCCATACGGGCTCCATTGGCACATTCCCCGTTTTGATAAGCGGTTCCCATGATTACATCCTCGATCAGGGCCGGTTCGATATTGGCCCGCTTGATTACTTCGTTGAGAACCAGACTCCCCAGCCGGTAAACCGGAATGTCTTTAAGTGCTCCGCCATAGCTCCCGATGGGAGTTCGTACACAACTGAGAATGACTACGTTTTCCATAAAATTTTTCCTCTCTCATTTTTGTATTTATTTCATCAACCATTTCTTTCTTCTACAAGGGCGGTCGGCGGCGGTGATGATCCGTGGCCTGCTCAAAGGCGTAAGCCGCCTGTAGGATTCTTTCTTCCTCGAAATGGTTTCCCAGGATTTGTAATCCGATGGGTAACCCTTGGGTATTGAAGCCGCAGGGAAGAGACAGGCCGGGAATCCCGGC
Source organism: uncultured delta proteobacterium (assembly GCA_963782435.1). GTDB lineage: Bacteria > Desulfobacterota > RBG-13-43-22 > RBG-13-43-22 > RBG-13-43-22 > RBG-13-43-22. Next base: position 217,710 of record CAWAKF010000046.1, on the reverse strand, counting down.
CAGATTGGTCGAAATGGTGAAAATATCGGTCAAATACATCTGCAAAGGATCGGCGGCCTTTTCTCCCAGGCGAAAAGCGGGGGTGGGCGCCACCGGGGTGATGATCAGATCGCAGGTCTCATAGGCTTTTTGAAAGTCCTGATGGATCAGGGTTCGCACCTGGGAAGCCTTTCGATAATAGGCGTCGTAATACCCGGCCGACAGGACATAGGTCCCCAGCATGATCCTCCGGATCACTTCCTTCCCGAACCCATGCGTACGGGTCTTTTGATACATCTCCATCAGACGGTTTTCGCCGGGATCTCGAAATCCATATTTGACCCCGTCATAGCGGGCCAGATTGGAACTGGCCTCGGCCATGGCGATGATATAGTAAACGGCAATGGCGTATTCCGTGTGGGGCAGGGAAATCTCCCGACAAACGGCCCCAAGGTCGGTTAATACGGTTATGGCCTTTCGAACCGCCTGCTCCACCTCGGGGTCCATCCCGGGCACGAAGTATTCCCTGGGAATCCCCAGGGTCATTCCCTTCACCCCCTGCTTGAGATTTTGGGTGTAATCCGGCACCTCGCGGGGGACCGAAGTGGAATCTTTGGGGTCATGTCCACAAATGACATTCATCAACAGGGCGCAATCAGAAACCTCTTTAACTATCGGTCCTATCTGGTCCAGGGATGAGGCATAGGCCACCAATCCGAAGCGGGAGACCCGGCCATAGGAGGGTTTCATGCCAACGACTCCGCAATGAGAAGCCGGCTGACGGATAGACCCGCCGGTATCCGATCCAATGGCCGCCAGACATTCTCCGGCGGCCACGGCCGCGGCCGATCCACCGCTGGAACCTCCGGGGATATGGTCCAGGTTCCAGGGATTATGGGTGATTTTTACTGATGAATTTTCCGTGGAAGAGCCCATGGCAAATTCATCCATGTTGGTTTTGCCGAGTAAAACAATATCTTCTTTTAGCAGTCGATTCATGACCGTGGCATCAAAGGGGGGAATATAATTTTCCAGGATTCGTGAGGCACAGGTGGTTTTTATTCCCCGGGAGGAAATCAAATCCTTGACCCCCATGGGGATGCCGGTCAAGGGGCCAATCCGGCCCTGAGAAATGGCTTCATCCGCCTGACCGGCCTGTTTCAAAGCCAATTCAGAGGTCAGCGTAATATAAGCCCCAACTCTGGGTTCGACCTGTTCAATGCGAGCCAAGACTGATTGGGTTAATTCCAGGGAACTGATGGCTCCGGTTTTTAATTTTTCGTGGGCCTCGGTTAGGGTTAAATCATAAAGCTCCATGGTTCTCCTAAATTAATTTCCTATACCGGGGACTGGAAGTAGTAAAAATTGTTTTAACCATAATCCAGCATCCAGCATCCAGTACCCAGTACACAGAATCAAGTATCCAGAATCAAGTATCCAGAATCCAGCTATATTACCTTGGGTACTACAAAAGCCGAGCCCCCCTGCTCCGGGGCCAGGGCCAAGGCATCTTCTCGATTGAGAGAAGGAATTACCCGATCTTCCCTAAAGGCATTGGACAGATGCAGAGCATGGGTGGTAGGTTCAATGCCGGAGGTATCCAGTTCTGATAATTTTTCCATATAACCCAGAATACTGTTGAGTTGCTCAGTAATGGCGTCAATTTCTTCCACCTCCAACTGTAACCGGGCCAGATAAGCAATATGCTCCACTTCCTGTTTAGAAAGTTTCATTGGCCGTTAATCCCTTTTCCAGAAATTTTTTTGAATGGCCCAGACCCTGTCGACGATCGGCAGGTCCGGACGCGGATCAGTCCGTTGTTCCTGGGAGGAAAGGATCGTTTCCCCCAGAAGTTCCTTAAGAACAGCCATAACCGAAAGGTGTAAACCTTCCAGATGGTACCCTCCCTCCAGGGCCAATAACAAACGCCCTTCACAGACCTCTCCGGCTACTTCCATCAGGATCTGGGTTATGCGGGCAAATCCTTTGGGGGACACCAACATAGCGCCCAATGGGTCCTCATAATAGATGTCAAATCCGGCAGAGACCAGGATGAGATCGGGTTTGAACTGACGGGCTATGGGCCGGACAATCCTTTCCAGGATCTGGGCAAAGTCTTCATCCTGATACCCGCTGGACAGGGGACAGTTGACCGTGTACCCATAAGCCGTTTTTCCACCTACCTCACCCAGCGCCCCTGTACCTGGATAATAGGGGTACTGATGGGTGGAAAAATATAGGGTCTGTTTGTCCTCCCAAAATGACCGCTGGGTCCCATTACCGTGATGCAGATCCCAATCTACGATCAGAATTCTCTCCAGCCCGTGATTTCTGCGGGCATACTCGGCAGCCAAGGCCACATTATTGAACAGGCAAAACCCCATAGCACGGTTAGATTCAGCATGATGTCCCGGGGGTCGGACAAGGGCAAACCCATTATCGATCTTCCCGGCCTCCCGGGCATCTATCAAAGCAAAAAGTCCACCAGCAGCCATCAGGGCCGCTTCATAGGATTTAGCGGAGGTTTGGGTGTCCGGGTCCAAGGAAACAAATGATTTGCCTGCTGTCGAGGCAATTTTTTTAATATGCTCCGGGGTATGGATATAGGCCAGTTCTTCCAGGGTAGCCGGTCGGGGTTGAACGGGTGTCAACCGGCCTGAAAAGTGGTTATCCAACATCTGATAAAGAACTTCCAACCTTTGAGGAGTCTCCACATGGGGAACCCCCCGGATATGTTCCAGATAAATAGGATCTCTGACAATACCGGTTTTCACTGAATACACCCCCCAATGAGTTGGGAGTAAGTTAACAACAGGTTATGGAAGATGTCAACCCAAATGTTACATAAAAACCCGGCTTGTTTCATACCCTTCCGGGCCACAAAATATCTCGACTTTAAGCCAATATTACACACAATGGACCGATGGATCAGCATCCAACTCTTCTCGGTCTGAGGAGTAGAAAAAGGAGGATTAGTTATGACAACACCAGGTGGTACAAAATTAGCACAGACGATTAAACAGAAACTGGAAGAAAATAAAAAATTGTGTGGAGGTCTGGACGAAGCTACGGCCTGCAAAGCCCCGGCCGAGCGATGGTCTCCGAAAGAGATTATCTCTCATCTTTGCGGTCCTGAAGGAACCAGCTATAGGTCGGTCATCCGGGCCGTCCTTGAGGAAGATACCCCTCTTCTGGAAATGGAGGCGGCCGACTCCTATTTTACAGGGAAGCGCCCTCAAATGACCTTCGCCGAACTGCTTTCCCAGTTAAATGGAGAATATGGAAGTATGGCGGAACTGGTGGTTGATCTGTCCGATGAAAACCTGGCCCGAAAGGTGCATATTCCCCTGTTCAAAGATTCACCGCTGGGCGAATATCCTACCTTGGCCATGTTTATTGGTGCCATGACGCGGTACCACATGGATGACCACATTAAACATATGAAGGAGATCCTTCAACTCCTTGGGGTTAATTCGACTGCCTAAACTCACTGGTCGTAGTCGAGCCTTATGATGGAATATTCGTAAAAGTGGGTCCCTCTTGGATTTTTCCTGGAGGTCGTTAACCTCACAATTCTGTCATCATCTAATTCATTTAAGACAAGTTTTTACTTTATCTTTTTACAAACTGCCTATCAGGTTTGCTTCATCGCCTTCTCGACCCCGGCCTTCATGTCGTCGAGGTTCATCGCCGGTGACAACTCGATCTCTGCATTCAGATTCTCAAAGAAGGGTTCTGCTGCCATGGGGAGCATGGTTGGATCTGCGAGATCGAAAAAGAAAAAAGCCGTTCTTTTCCCGTTCGACGGAGTGAAGTAGCAGGCTTCCGGCTTCATTTTTTCCACGAATCCCATGACTGTCTTGGGAAGAATGCCCTCTCTCACTCCTCTGTTGCCTGCCTCGACCGGAATGGACACTTTCATCATCATTCGCATGTAACACCTCCATTGGTTATTGGTTAGCTTATCATGACCATTTATGACAATCGACTCAGCTACTACCTTAAGGGGATGGGCATCAATTGTCCTTTACTATTTCAAACCCCCCCTTCTTGGAACTCAAAGAATTGGTACTTCAAATTAGATAAATTACAAGTTCTGTGCCATTGGTGACTACACGCCGGTAAACTGATATTTGTCATGTTCTTACAGTATGTTGGCAGAAAACCGGCCTAACCGTGTAAGTTCTTGAGGTATTAGATAATTCTTGTTTAATGGGGAGATTGTTTTGTTTTCCAAGACTTAATCTTGTGAGATAAAACTCCCCCCCGGTATGTAGGAGGCATGGAGGATTGTCTTTTTAACAATCGTTGTGGGTAGTAATGGGTGGTATGATGGTAAAGAGGACGTCCTTTTGAAATTTAACAACTTAATTTTCCTGCTTCAAGAAGCAAGTAAATGATTTCTTTGTGGTATTTTTTCATTTCCGGATCACCTGCCGACACCCGAGATAACTCTACCTCTCGGGATTCCGGCCCCAGCCACGGTTGTGGTCAAATCAATAACCTGACCGGGTGCCGGAGCTATAAAGTCATTATGACTCAGATGGTGTTCCTTCAAAGCTGAAGTCAGTTCAGTTACGGCATCATCAAATCCATTCCATCCAAGTTGAAAAACCTGAAAATGGGCGGCTATGCTTAAATGGGCCTTTAAATCCAGGTGGGCTTGTACAGCCTCAGACGGTCTCATGTGGACGATGGAAAACCGAGGAGGGGTGATATCCGTTGGTCTCTGTGTTCGGAAAGGGGCAATAGGAAAGATCGCCACCCGGATCGGAGAAAAACGCCGGGCAATTTCGAGGAGATGTGGACCATAGCCCGTATCTCCGGAAAAGTAAACATTTCCCGAGGGTCCGGAGATGACAAAACCTCCCCAGAGGGTTTTATTGCGGTCCCAGGGGGTGCGGGCTGAAAAGTGCCGGGCCGGGACCAGGGTTATTTTCATCATTGGAGACAACGGGATGGATTGCCACCAGTCGAGTTCCTCCACTTTGGGGATCCCCGATTCCCGGACCAGATCGAGGTCTCTGAGGGGGACAACGGCATGGATCGTGCCTCTGACGGCCAGACGTTTGAGCGTAGGCAAATCAAGATGATCATAATGATTATGGGAGATAAGGGCGACATCAATCGGAGGTAGATCTTCAAAACGGATACCGGGCTGCTTGTGCCGTTTGGGACCTGCCCAGGACACAGGGCTGCAGCGTTCCGACCAGATGGGATCGGTCAGAATATTAAACTCGTCCATTTGGATCAGAAAGGTGGAATGACCGACTACGGTGATTCTCAGTGTCCCTTTGGGAACACGAGTTGCCGGAGGGGGTCCGGAAGCATTGTTCTTGATGTACGGCCATTCAGGCCGATCATCGCTGAAAAGCCATCGCCAAAGATACCCGAAAACACCTCGTCTGTGCGGGTTACCCGGAGATGCGTCTGAAGGTCGGGGGAGTCCCGGATTAAAGAAGAGGCTACCGTCAAAATGATCCGAGATTTTTTGAACCTTTTCTATGGAGGGCTCTGACTCCGCCGACTGGGCCGGAAACGGCAAGAGAACCATCCCGACCAGAAATAACAAGAAAATACCAAAACTAAAACGCTTTATGTGGTGCATAAGAAATCCTTTATCTTTCTCCTTGACTCTCATACTTTCATTTTATAATCTTTTTTTCCAAAAGCCAATTCTAAACCTTACGTTGGATGACAAATTGCCGACCTCAAGGGAAATAGAAAACTCAGTTCTTTGTATCAGTTTAGCCTTTTGAAAAAACATTTTCACCGCCAAGACGCAGAGGGCGCGAAGAAGATAATTTGTGTTTGCCGGTGAGAGGCCGGCAAACACAAAACTTCGCAATCCTCCGGAAAAGTCAAACCTTGGGAGTCCCCCGGCAGAGCCGGGGGTTTACCTAAACGAAATTATTTGGCCGGTGGCCCTCCGGGGTGTAGTCCCTCCAGGATGGAGTCCAGAGTTGGTTTATTCAATCCCGCCTCTCACGGGATTGTTCAATAAAAAATCACTCTGCGTTCTTAGGGGCTTTGCGGTGAAAAATATTTTTTCAAACACTTAAAATTTTTCAATTCTTTGTTAATTTGTGAAAGGAATAAAATGGAAGTTCAAACCTATCCCGAGTACAGCACCAACTACCCTCTTCTCTTAACGACCTTTATGAAAAGGCCGGTTAATCTCTATCCGGACCGAATAGGCGTGGTTTATCGCAGCCCCAAAACCGGAAAGTATTTTCGCTTTACCTGGCGGCAATGGTACGAACGCACCTGCCGGCTGGCCAATGCCCTGCAATCCCTGGGAGTATGTTCTGGGAAGGCGGGAGTGCCAGCGGGGGCGCCGGCGGGAGTGCCGGGAGACCGGGTGGCGACCATGGCCCTCAATCATCATAGCCATCTGGAGCTTTATTATGCCGTATCCTGTTCCGGAGCGGTTTTGCACCCGATCAACATCCGATTATCCTTGGATCATATCGTCCATACCATAAAACATGGGGAAGATAAAATTTTGTTTTTTGACGATGAATTCCTGCCGATGGTGGAGTTCATCTATGATCGCATCAAAGACACCATCAAAACCTTTGTTTACATTTCTGAGGAACCGGGCAGACCGGAAACAAAAATAAAGGACCTCCTCATTTATGAAGACCTGCTCGAAAATCAGTCCCCCGATATCGAATGGCCGTTGCTTCATGAGGATACTTATGCCACCCTCTGTTACACCACCGGCACCACGGGACTTCCCAAAGGGGTCATGTTCACCCATAGGGCCTTATACCTGCTTTCCATACACAAATTAACCCGAGATTTTCTCAACAACGATCCGGCCTTGGTCAAGTTGGGGGAAAGAGAAATCGTTCTGTTGAACACCCCCCTGTATCATATTCATGGATGGGGGTTTCCCTACCAATACCTCTTCTCGGCTAATAAACTGGTCTTTCCCGGGAAGTTTACAGCCGAGGGTTTCTGTGAACTGGTCCAAACTGAAAAAGTAACTATGTCTAATCTGGTGCCCACCAGTCTATCGATGTTGATCGAATTTCCGGATTTGAAGAAATACGATTTGAGCAGCCTGAAAAACATCGGGGTCGGGGGTGCAGCTCTGCCGCTGGGTTTGAAAGCCAAGGCCGAAGAATTGATACCGGGATTCACGGCCACCTCGGCTTACGGTATGACCGAAACCGCTCCATCTATTGTCGGGGCTTTTATCAAGCAGGGGATGGAAGAAGGCTCCAAAGAAAAGTTGGATTTAGTGCGGGTAAAGACCGGAATTCCAATAGTAGGCCTGGAGGTTGAAGTCGTGGACGATCAGGGAAAACCGGTTCCCCGCGATGATTCGACCATCGGTCAGATTGTTGTCCGGGGGCCATGGGTCATGAAGGAGTATTATAATGATCCGGAAAAAACCGCGGGGGTTTGGCGCAATGGATGGTTTTACACCGGGGACGTAGCTAAGATCGACCGGGAAGGTTATCTGACCATCGCCGACCGGGTATCCGATATGATTCGGAGCGGTGCCGAGATGGTTCCCACCGTTTTACTGGAAAACGTCGCCGCTTCAGCCGATTTTATTCTGGAAGCCACCTTCGTCGGTGTCCCGGATGCCAAGTGGGGCCAGAGACCCATGGCTATTGTCACCCTGGTTTCAGGTGCGGACAAAACCGAGAAGGATGTCATGAATTATCTGGAAACGGAAGGAGTGGAAAAAGGGAAGATCGCCAAATGGATGCTTCCGGATTATATTCTCATCACGAACGACATACCCAAAACCAGTGTCGGGAAATTCAACAAGCTCTTTATCAGAGAGAATATGGCCACCTTTTTGTCCGGGGCAAAAAAAATGAGATAAGTATTTCCTTCATTTCCTTCTTTTACTACAGACAACTGCAGGACAGCGGGGTTATGTTCGCCAAAAGGCGATGGCTGGTTATTGATTGCCGGCTTCTCACCGGCAATCAATAAATTAGGTCGTCTCTGCTCCTCTTTGAGGTCTGGGAGCTCTGTGAGAGATACGTATTTGTCCGGTCTTTGTCCGTGTGCGTCGGTGGCAGAAAAGTCTCTGAAAAACAGGAAAAGTGCTATCGCTTATTTTAATTCCCACAAAATATTGACAATGACCCATTGGCCGTTGAATTTAGCCAGGTGCATATAATCAACCCAAGCCGCGGCCTCCAATTTCACACTGGCCATTCGGTTATGAATATCCAGAATCTTTATTTCCTTTTTTTGATTCTCTTTGGGGGTTGCTTGGCCGTCCCCTGAGCCCCAGCGTTCAGTCAACCTTGCGGCGCTCATATTTTCTAAGGTATCCGACTGGGAATCCGTTTGGGTCCGGACGATTCGCTTGGCCAGTTCAGGGTGAAGGCTTTTTGCCCCTCTCTCCGGTTCTTGTTGATACCAGGCCTCTATGTAATTCAATACCGTTTGCCTGATGACCTCTATCTCCGTAGAGGAGGCTTTAGTTTTGGATTCTGTTTGGACCGTCATTGTCTATCTCCCATTAGAAAGTTGATTGATTATAAAAGCCCCTCCCAGATCTTTCTCTCCTGCCCAGAGGGATCTCCGACGAGCTTGATTTTGGCAGCCAGGATCATAGTGCTTCTCTTTTTTAGATCGTAAGGCACCCATTTAGGAATATTTTTATGGGTCGGATTACCGGTTCGGGCAAAGGAGGTCCAGGCATCCATCATCCTTCCGCTGAGGGCATCGGTTTCCGCACTTCTTTTGGGATAGATCTTTCTTTCCTTTTCTCCCAATCCCCCGAACACAAACGGAATTTCCAGAGCATGACATGCCCCCAGTATTCCCTTCATGGCCGGAGACTTATAATTAAACAAATAAGAAAATACCTGGGGTTGATGCTTGCCTTGGGCTTCGGCCAAACGCAGCGCCGGAATCCGGAATCTGAAATCGGTCATGAAGGCATCCAGAATATTCAACGGGTCGGTTGGCAGCTGCCCTTCTCTGGCTTTTCGATAACCATCAATCATCTGTTTGGCGTAGGTTTCATCTTTGCCCAATACTCTCATAATCCGGTGAATGGATTTAAGTAACCCATTTTCATCAAAACCCTTTTCCGGCGGACGCATCGCCGTATATAATTTGGCTTCATCCTGGTTGGTTCCAACGGTCAGTGAGATGTTCTTGGCAAAACCCCGGCGAACTGCTGTGAGAGGGTGTTCCGGCAATGTTTTTCCGTCCACAAAGATCCCGTAAGGAAAATTTCTTCCTTTTTGTCGGGCATCCAACTCCAGTCTGGTTCCGGCTTCAACAATCTTCCGGGTGGGAATACTTTTCATTTTCTCAAAATCAAAGTCTTTCAAACCCAGTTCCGACAGGATCAGTTCCGTATTACTTTCGGATGGAGGCTGATGCGATAAAGGATGACAGACGCCGCTTTGGGAAATAACCCGACGAAAAAGCCCTTTAGCCGCGGGCATGGCCATTAAGGCACATACTGCCACCCCTCCGGCCGATTCCCCAAAAATAGTCACATTATCCGGATCCCCACCGAAGGATTCAATGTTGTCCTGCACCCACTCCAAAGCGGTGATTTGATCCAATTGACCTAAATTGGCTATTTCATTTCTTACAAATATATATCCGAAAATCCCCACCCGGTAGTTAATGGTCACCACAACCACATCGCCTCGCCGGGCCAAGGCGGAACCGTCATCCCAGGCCCCACTGCCGAAGGACAAGCCCCCGCCATGAATCCAAAACAAGACCGGACGGCGTTTATGATCCGTTTCCGGGGTCCAAACATTCAGGTTCAGACAATCCTTTTCACTCTGCTCCCAATCCGAATCGGGACCGATGAAGGTGTCAATTCTCTGGGGGGCAATAGGGCCGAATTGGGTACAATCCAGGACCTTGCTCCATTTCTTTTTGGGGATCGAAGCTTTGAATCGCAGTTCATCGATCGGGGGTTCGGCAAAAGGTATCCCTTTAAACACTTTTACCCCCTTTTCAGAATAGCCCCGAATTTTTCCTGATTTGGTTTCAACAACATCTTTTTGGTCCATATTCACCTCAAGATTCTCTATCATTTTGTATTGATGCTTCTTTATGAAGGAGAGAGTATAAAACAAGAAAGGAATGGGATCAAGAATGAAAATAACTGTGAAAATAAAATGAAAGTCCGGAAGGCAATAATTTCAGGTAAAGCTATTAACCTTGTTAAAGTTCTTTCCACAATATGCCGATAATTTTTATAACAAACCCAAAAGTTGTCAAAAAATATTGCATGAAGAATCTCTTTATTAAAAAGGTCCGGTCAAAAGGGATTTGCCGTTTAACCAATTGAATTAAGAGTGGAAAGGACGCTTTGAAAATGAACAATCTTTTAATCGCTTTGGGGGTAAGTGTTGCCGTTATGATAGGTCTCGAAGTAGTGCTTTTTATCATTTTCGGCAAGAATCGACCCACTAAACTTTTCAGGATTGCCGCCGCGGGATTTTTGGTGTCGTCTGTTTCCTTTTCCTTTATCGGACAGTTGGGCAGAAATACTCCATCCGGGCTTCTTTTGATTTTTCTGGTTTGTCTGGCGGCTTTAACTATCAACTTTGTAATAATCAATTCTATGGTGACCAAACCTTTGAATCGGATTATTTACGGCATCAGCAACGGAGGGACCAAGGTATCTTCGGCTTCACGAAAAGTTTCAAGATCCAGTAAGGAGTTGGCCGAAGGGGCGACTCATCAGGCCTCGGGGATAGAAGAAAATTCAGCGGCCCTGCAGCAGATCGATTCCCTGGCCCATCAAAACTCCACCCATGCCAGCGAGAGCAAACAAGCCATCACCAATGCCGGTCAATTGTTATCTGTTGTCAATAAACAAATGGACCAATTGTCTGAGGCCATGGGAAAAATTAACCAGGCCAGCAACGAGACGAATGTGATTATCAAAAGCATTGATCAAATCGCCTTCCAGACCAACCTGTTGGCTTTGAATGCCGCAGTAGAAGCCGCCCGGGCCGGAGAGGCCGGGGTCGGATTTGCTGTAGTGGCTGAAGAAGTCCGCAATCTCGCCCGTCGCGCAGCCGAAGCGGCCAGGAATACCAGTGGACTCATTGCCAAAATCCTGGAATCGGTCAAGACCGGCAGTGACTTAACCAAATCAACTCACGAAGCCTTTAAAAAGAATATGGAGGCCGTAGACAAGGTAGCCGGCCTGGTTGATGGGATTGCCTCTGCCAACCAGGAGCAGGCGGATGGGATCGCTCAGATCAATACCGCTTTACAGCAAATGGATACCGTGACCCAGAAAAACAGCACTCTGGCTGAAAACCTGGCCTCGATCGCGACCCAGGCGAACAACCAGGCCGAAGAATTAAGAGAAGGGGTAGATAAGTTGACCTCGATACTCGGTGTCGGGGCCAAGGTTACAACCACCGACGCCAAGAGACTGGTTAAAAAAGCGATCAAGTTTCTAAAACAGGAGGGGTCCCAGGCTGCCTTTGCCGAGTTCACTGACGTAAAAGGCCGTTTTACGGATATGGATTCCTATATCACCGTTTATGATGTGGACGGGGTATTGAAGGCTTTTCCCATTCAAACAAGGTTCGCTAAAGAATCCTTAGGAACAAACGTACTTCAACTGAAGGACAGTAATGGCAAATTGTATATTAAGGAGCTTATCGAACTGGTTAAAGCAAAGGGTAAGTGCTGGGTGGAGTATATCTTTCTTAACCCGGCTTCCCGAAAAGATGAGCCGAAAAGAGTTTATGCGGAAAGGGTCGGCGACCTGATCGTCTCTTCAGGAGCCTATAAATAATTCAAACTTTAACTTACACTTACCCATAGCAAGAAACGGGGAATTGCAAGTTAAAGTTTTTTTCCTGACTTGCCGATAATTCTAATAACCAACAAAAACGGTCAATCCACACTTCACCTGGCTTAACTTGCCCATACAAAGGTGCCTGACTTTGTTTTTGATGACCTGATTGGGGATTATTAGCCTTTTTAACTGTTTTTATAAGATAACAACTCCTGAAAGGATGCAGTGATGATAAACAATCTCTTTATTTCTTTGGGGATGGTTATCGCTCTTATGGTCAGCCTTGAACTGGTTCTTTATGCCATTTATGGCAAGAATCGTCCTACCAAGCTTTTTCGGGCGGCCGCAATAGGTTTCCTGGTCACGGCGGTTTCTTTTTCTTTTATCGGACAAGAAGGAGGGAATACCCCTTCCGGGCTCGTTTTGGTTTTTCTGATCTGTCTGGCGGTTTTGATCCTCAACTTTTTATTCATCAATTCTATGGTAACAAAACCCTTGAACCGGATTATTTACGGCATTAATAATGGAGGAGCCAAAGTATCCAACGCCTCCAAATTGGTAAGAATTTCAAGCAAGGAGTTGGCCGAAGGGGCGACTCATCAGGCCTCGGGGATAGAAGAAAATTCAGCGGCCCTGCAGCAGATCGATTCCCTGGCCCATCAAAACTCCACCCATGCCAGCGAGAGCAAACAAGCCATCACCAATGCCGGTCAATTGTTATCTGTTGTCAATAAACAAATGGACCAATTGTCTGAGGCCATGGGAAAAATTAACCAGGCCAGCAACGAGACGAATGTGATTATCAAAAGCATTGATCAAATCGCCTTCCAGACCAACCTGTTGGCTTTGAATGCCGCAGTAGAAGCCGCCCGGGCCGGAGAGGCCGGGGTCGGATTTGCTGTAGTGGCTGAAGAAGTCCGCAATCTCGCCCGTCGCGCAGCCGAAGCGGCCAAGAATACCAGTGGACTCATTGCCAAAATCCTGGAATCGGTCAAGACCGGCAGTGACTTAACCAAATCAACTCACGAAGCCTTTAAAAAGAATATGGAGGCCGTAGACAAGGTAGCCGGCCTGGTTGATGGGATTGCCTCTGCCAACCAGGAGCAGGCGGATGGGATCGCTCAGATCAATACCGCTTTGCAGCAAATGGATACCGTGACCCAGAAAAACAGCACTCTGGCTGAAAACCTGGCCTCGGTGTCCAAAGAGGCCAAAGATCAAGCCAAAGAGTTGGGAGAAGGCGTTGAAAAATTGACTGCTATGCTCGGGGTCGGGGCCAAGGTTACCCCGTTCGAGGCCAAACGAAGAGTGAAAAAAGCGATCCAATTTATAAAAGAGGTGGGAACCAATGCCGCCTTTGCCGAGTTCTGTAATAGCAAAGGACGTTTTTCGGATATGGATTCTTATATTACGGTTTATGATGTGAACGGGATTTTAAGGGCCTATCCCATTGCTAAACAATCAATAGGAACAAGCGTACTGGAAACCAAGGATACCGAGGGAAAATATTTTGTCAGAGATTTGATCGAAATGGTCAAGGCCAAGGGCAGAGGTTGGATAGAGTATCTATACCATAACCCGGCCTCCGGCCAAAACGAGCCGAAACTATCTTATTCCGAAAGAATCGGCGATCTGATTGTCTCCTCCGGGGCCTATAAATAAATTTAGCAATTCCGGTTTTCAGAATCGAACCTTCTCTCAGGGAGGTACTTGAGAGTACGAAAAGGATGAAAATATCCCTTCTCAATCAATTCCCGGCAAAAGCAGGGGATTGAGACCGAGGGATATATCTCCGGTGTTTTCAATCCTGAGTTTCAAATTCCTTTGACACCTCCTTCAAGTTTTTCTATACTGTTCTCCTAAAAAATCCCAAACAAGTCAGGAGGACAAAAATGTTAAAAACCAAGCTAACAGAACTACTCGGAATCAAACATCCCATCATTCAGGCCGGTATGGGGCCTTTCAGCAACAACAACCTTTGTGTTGCCGCCAGCAACGCCGGGGTCCTTGGCCTGCTTTCGACCAGCGGTATTTTTAACAAAACAGAACAACCCTGGATCTACAATGCTTTTGTAGAAACCGCTGAAGCCACGATGGATGATGATATGCCTGCGGTATTGGAAAAAGTCTTAAAACGGACCTATCGTTTGACCAAGGATCAAGGAGGAATTTTTGGCATTAACGTCATGGTTTCGGCGGAATTGGTCCCCCTCTCAACGATTCTTATCGATACGGCCATCAGGGTCGTCAATGAAAATCCTGAAATGAAAAACCAATTTAAAGTGATATTTACTTCGGCCGGAGACCCGTTGCCCTGGGGCGAAAAAATCAAAGGTGCCGGATTTAAATGGCTCCATATAGTTCCTTCGGTCAAAGGGGCGCTCCGCTGCGCCAAAGCGGGGGTGGATTTAATTGTGGCCTCCGGTCATGAAGGCGGTTTCCATACCTCTTGGGAGCCGGTCCACTCCATGACCTTATTGCCGTCTGTAGTAGACGCCCTGTCGGGTAAAAATATTCCGGTGGCCGGGGCCGGCGGGTTCTGCGATGGTAAGACTCTGGCCGCAGCCCTTGCTTTGGGTGCGGCCGGGGCCCAAATGGGGACCCGATTCCTGGCGACTCAGGAGAGTGATTTCCATCCCCTGTGGAAAGAACAGGTCGTGAAGACCCCGGACAGGGGAACCCTGGTGGCCCGCGGTATGGTCGGCCCGGCCAGGTGGCTGAAGACCCCTTCGAGCCTCGAACATCAAAAAAATACTTTAGCAAAAGCTCCATCCATTTATTTGGACACTCCGGATGATTATAATTCACCCGGTTCCCAGGAATTAGTGGCCTATGAAACAGCAGGTATCAAGGCCGTCTGCACCGGTGATCAGGAAAAGGCCATGATGGCCGGAGGAGAATGTGCTCAAAGGGTGGAGGACCTGCCTAAGGTCCAGGATCTGGTGGACAGGATCATAAAGGAAGCAACGGACATACTGCAAAATGCCCCCAAGTTTGTAATCGGATAATTCCTGTCCGAGCCCCCCGGCTCGGCCGGGGGGCTCCAATTTCTATTTAAAATGGACGAAAGCTATGCCGGACTATACGCAGATCATCTATGAAAAACGGGAAACTATTGCCCGGGTGAAGATGAATAGACCCCGCTACAAGAACGCTCAATCAAGAATATTACTTGAGGAATTAGACCGGGCCTTCAAACAAGCCGTAGCCGATGACGATATTCGGGTAATTATCTTATCGGGCCAAGGAGATCATTTCAGCTCAGGCCATGACCTGGGCACCCCCCCGCAAAAGGAAGACGACGCCCAACGGCCCTACCCTTCCGGAATTATGGGACAGTATCAGAAACAATGGGAACAATTTCATGATATGGGCCTCCGTTGGCGGGATTTGCCCAAACCGACCATAGCCGAAGTACATGGATATTGCATCTTCGGAGGATGGCTTATCGCCTCAACTATGGACATCATTATCGCCTCAGAGGATGCCCTGTTTCTCCCCTCGCTGCTCCAGTATTTCAGCGTACCCTGGGATATCGGGGTAAGAAAAGCCAAGGAAATTCTTTTTCAAACCCGCTTTATCACCGCCCCGGAGGCCTGTGACCTCGGTTTTGTGAATTCAGTGGTCCCACTTGACAAACTCGAATCAGAAACTCAAAAATTGGCCGAACGGATTGCTGAATCCGATCCCATCTTCACCCGTTTGGCCAAACTCTCTATCAACCAAATTCAGGATGCAGCCGGATTTCGGGTGGCCGTGCAATCCGCTTTCTCTAATTACATGATTTTTCATCATGCCGGGCTGGTCCGGACCGAAAAGGAAAAACAGGAAGGAAAACGCAGCCTTTCCAGGGTGGATCGGGCTCTCCGGCACTTAATAAACAAGTGATTTCGTTTCAGGTCTCTTTTCACACTGGTTGCCTCAACTTTTTTAACAAAAGTCCCTTAAGTTTTCAGCCTTCTTCCTAACCACCTGAGCAGTTACAGCTTTTCTTTAATTATCGGCCTAAGTGAATGAAAGAACAAGGGCATTTTCTCCTTGACCTTTCTTCTTGGGTTGTTTTATTATCCTGAGGACAAAAAGCATACTCTTACAAACAATAGAGGAGGATCATGATATGATTGATCATGAAGTAATGGATGTCGATGTGCTTTTTGTCGGAGGAGGAATCGCCTCTCTGTCCGGGGCTTTCCATTTATCCAATTTAATCAAACAATATAATGAAAAAATAGATCAAGGAGGAACCGGCCAAAAAATTTCAGATGAATTCATGATCGCTGTTTTGGAAAAAGGGGCTTATGTCGGATCACACGGCATTTCAGGGGCGGTTATGAATCCGGTGGCTTTAAAAGAACTTATTCCGGATTATGTTGCCCAGGGAGCCCCACTTGAAGGAGAGGTCAAGAAAGAAGAAATTCTCTTTCTAACTAAAACAGGAAAAATAAAATCCCCCATCACCCCTCCTCCCCTTGTTAATCACGGTAATTACGTAGTGTCCCTATCGAGATTGGTGGAATGGCTCGGGCAGAAGGTGGAAGAACAAGGCGTCACCATCTTCCCCGGGTTTGCCGGCACGGAAGTCCTTTATGAGGATGATAAAGTAATCGGTGTCCGTACCGGGGATAAAGGTATTGATGCCGATGGGAGTCAAAAATCCAATTTTGAACCGGGCATTGATTTGAAGGCCAAGGTTACCGTTTTCGGGGACGGCTCCAGGGGAAACCTTACCAAAACCCTTATTTCGAAATTCAAGCTGGATCAGGGCCGAAACGGTCAAGGCTATGAAGTGGGCGTCAAAGAAATCTGGGAACTGCCGGACGATAGAATCAAGCCGGGTAATGTGATTGAAACTATGGGCTATCCCCTTAAAACCGATGCTTTTGGCGGAGGATTTATCTATGGGATGCGGGATAACCGGATCGCCGTAGGGCTGCTGACCAGTCTGGATTATCCGGACCCATTAATGGACCCTCATCGGGAGTTCCAAAAATTAAAACTTCATCCTTATATTGCCAATATCCTCAAGGGAGGGAAAATGGTCCAATACGGGGCCAAGACGGTCCCGGTCAGTGGATTTTTTTCCATGCCCGAACCGGTTTTCAATGGCGGTCTTCTGATTGGGGATGCCGCTTGCCTCTTTAACGGCATGAAAATCAAAGGCATCCACTATGCCATCAAATCCGGAATGCTGGCCTCCGAAACCATCATGGACTGCCTTATCCATGAGGACTTTTCCCTCACCCGCCTCCAAAATTACCGGGTTTTACTGGAAAACAGCTACGTTTATAAGGAGTTGCGAAAGGTCCGCAATTTTCATCAGGCTTTTCAAAATGGTTTTTGGCCGGGTATGATTAAAGTCGGTTTTCAGTTTTTACTTGGGGGAAGGATCTTCAAAGACAGACTTTCAGCCAGTCCTGATTTTAAGCATATGAAAAAAATAGTCGATTATTATAAAACCCAAAACCCCAGCGATGAACAAAAAGGGGACATCAAATATGATGGTGTTCAAACCTTTGATAAAGTCAGCGACGTATATTATGCCGGAGCCACCCATGAAGAGAAACAACCGGCCCATCTGAAAATCGGAGACCTGAACATTTGTTATACCCGTTGTAAAGAGGAATTTGGCAACCCTTGCGTCCGGTTTTGTCCGGCCGCAGTCTATGAAATGGAGGTTGAAGAGAACACCGGAAAACAAAAAATGATTATCAACTTCTCTAATTGTGTGCATTGCAAGACTTGTGATGTCAAGGACCCTTACGAAAACATTACCTGGGTCCCTCCAGAGGGAGGCGGCGGGCCCAAATATACTATGACTTAAGATTTAGCCGAGTCCAATTGAGGTTTCTTTGTTTTGAATTGCGGGTTTCGGGTTACGAATTTAAACCTGCAACCCGTAGCCATAATCAAAGTTTTTAGATCAATTTTCAGATTTAAGAGAATAGAAACCTAAAAAACCAGAATGACCTTGCTGCGGTTGCAACAAAGATATTAATATGCCAAAAAGCCTGCAATGAGCAGGCTTTTTGGATTTCAAGGAGGCGGATGATGAACCCGGAGACCTCACTTGGAAAAACCGGACGAATTCAAAAAACCAAGATTATTCTTAAACCCAGGTAGCGATAATTTCCATGAGGGGGCCTCCCCGGGCCAGCGATTGGGTGATCTGGATCCTCACGTTTTTACACCCGCTGATTTCCAGGGCCTTTTCCATCCATCCGGCAATACGGTTCTCAATCAAATTGGAAGGTTCTGAAAATTTAGTAATGTGCACAACGGCCTTCCGGTTTTATTTCCTTTAAGTCTTTTATCGGTACCAATTCCCATTTTCTTAAATTCCGGTTATCAAAAAAAACCCTTTTTTATTATATCCTGACCTCCTTATGGACCTTTTGAGGGGGAGACAAAGTTCATCATTTTTCCCTTGAAATAAATAGGGGTTCCTCTTATCATAAACTCAATGACCCAAAAGGGCTTCCCGTGATTTCTTGCGATTTGCTATCCCTTTGGAATAAAATGTCTATTGCAGACCCCTCTTCTTAACCAGGAGACGAATATGCGAAAAAAGACCACGAAAGATAAACCAAAGGAACGGAAATCGTCTTTTCAAAAACCGCCTTATAAAGACCAAACACTGAAAGGCCTGATCGATTTTTTCTCCGATTGGACCTGGGAACAGGACTCCGAATTCCGTTTCACACGTTTTGATGGGACGGGAATCGAGAGGATATTTGACGAAAACCCTGTTGGTAAAAGACCCCATGAAACCGGCCTTGAGATCGAAGGCGGATGGGAAACACACCGGATCTTGCTGGAAACCCACCAAGGATTTCGCGATGTCATAATGCATCTGGAACTTTCTGATGGCAACAGACGCTATTTCAGTGTAAGCGGTGAGCCGGTATTCGATGAACGTGGCCACTTCGCCGGTTATCGGGGACTTGGTAGGGATATTACAGAACGCCAGGAACTATTACGGTTACGGGCCGCCATAGATGTGTCCAATGATATGATTTATCTCATCGATCGCAGCACGATGCGATTCCTTTATGCCAATGAGACGGCTTGCCGATTGTCGGGCTATACCCGGGAAGAGCATTTACAAATCGAGCCGGAGAAACTTTTTTTCATCGATCGTATAGAACTTGAACTCGCCTATGATAAAGTCATTTCCGCCGGTCCCGAAGGTGTCAAGATGGTTATGAGGACCCGAACCAAGGACGGTCTACGATCAATTCTCGAGATTCACCGGCGAGCCCTTAGGCTCGGCGATCGCTGGATTATTGTTTCCACTTCGCATGATATCAGTCAACGTTATTTGGCCGAAGAGGCGGTCGGCCGGCTCAGTAGGATGTACACGGCCTTGAGTGCCACCAACGAAGCTATTATGCGTGCCCAATCACCCGAGGAATTGTTTCAACAGGTCTGTGATGCTGCCGTTGACGGGGGTAAATTTATTACTGCTGCGGTTTTCCTTCCCGATCTCCCGAATCCCTGGATGAAAATGGTGGCGGCCAGCGGTATTGGCCTGTCCGAACTGGGCCAACTCCGTTTCCCTCTGGAGTCAACTATCCCGGAGGGAAAAGGGCTCATTGGCACCACTTTTCGCAACTGCAAACCTTACATCGTCAACGATAATCTCAATGATGAAATCCTGAAGAACGGTTCTGAAGAAGGGAAAAAAGCCCGTATGGCCGCCGCCGTGCCTCTTCTTGGGGGAGATCAAGCTATCGGTGTGCTCCTTTTCCGCTCCGAAGAAAAGCGTGGTTTCAACGATGAAGTTCTTAATTTACTCGAACGTATGGCGCATAACGTCGTTTTTGCGCTGGATAATTTCGAGCACGAGGCCGAGCGCAAACAAATGGAAGAGACGCTGCGACAGTCTGAAGAAAGGTATCGAACCCTTATTGAAGAGATGGAGGAATGGTACTTCGAAACGGATCTGACCGGCAAGATCCTTTTTTTCAACGATGCTATAAGCCGTGCCCTGGGGCATCCTCAAGAAAACTTGACTGGGCTCAATTTTCGCACCTTCTTCACACCGGAAGAAACAAACATGTTATACGAGACCTTTCATCGGGTCTATGAAAACGGCCAGCCGATCAAAAACTTTCCCTACAGGCTTATCCAGCCGGACGGCAACATCCTCTTTGCCGAGGTCTCTGTTTTCTCCAAGCGAGACCAGGAGGGAAAGATTATCGGGTTCCCGCGATTGGGCATGACATCACTGAGATCAAACGCAATGAAGAAAGATTTCAGTACCTGGCCACCCACGATGCCCTGACCGGTCTGCCCAACCGTTTACTGTTCGGCCAGCTCCTGAACCACGCCCTTCAGTCGGCCAGGCGTTATAATAGAGAGCTGGCCGTGTTTTTCATCGACCTGGACCGGTTCAAGATGATCAATGACACCCTGGGCCATGATGCCGGGGATCAATTACTCCGGGAGATCGCCGGACGGTTGGACCAAGTGTTGCGGGAGATTGATATCGTCGCCCGGCTGGGCGGTGATGAGTATGTCGTCCTGATCGAGGAAGTAACTGAGCAGAGTCAAATTATCACCGTGGCTCAAAAGATTCTCTCTGCAGTGATTAATCCGATTGTTCTTAAGGATCATGAGTACCGCATCACTGCAAGTATCGGCATCAGCCTGTATCCCAGGGACGGACAGGATGAACAATCGTTGATGAAAAACGCCGATATCGCCATGTATCTGGCCAAAGAAGAAGGCAAAAACAACTTCCAGTTCTACAACCCCAATCTAAAGTCCCGGTCCTTTGAACGACTGACTCTGGAAACGAACTTACGTGAAGCCCTGGAGCGCAATGAATTCTCTCTGCATTACCAGGCCAAGCTGGATTTGAAAACCAACGCCATCACCGGGGTGGAGGCTTTACTGCGCTGGCAGAACCCGGCCCTGGGCGCCGTGGCCCCTATGCAATTTATTCCTGTGGCTGAAGAAACCGGGCTGATCATATCCATTGGCCGGTGGGTGTTAAAGACCGCCTGTGCCCAAAACATAGCCTGGCAACAACAGGGTCTGGCAAAGGTCTGCATGGCCGTCAACCTGTCGGTCCGCCAGCTCATGGACGATACCCTGGTGCCGGATATCAGGTCCATCCTCCAGGAATCCGGGCTGGCCCCAAATCTATTGGAACTGGAAATTACCGAAAGTATGTTGATGCAGAATCCGGAACGGGTAATCAAAATTTTGACCGAGATCAAAAAAATGGGGGTTCGCCTGGCTATCGATGATTTCGGGACCGGTTATTCTTCCCTCGGACAACTCAAGCGTTTCCCGATCGACACACTCAAAGTGGACCGATCTTTCATCCGCGACCTTTCGAGAAACTCTGACGACCAGGGGATCACCGAGGCAATCATTGCCATGGGTAAGACCTTAAGTCTTACCGTCATCGCCGAAGGGGTGGAAACCGAGGAACAGGAGGCCTTTTTGCGGTCCCATGCCTGCGACGAGATGCAGGGGTTCTACTTCAGCAAACCCACTCCGCCTGACCAGTTCGCCGATCTGCTACGAAATCATGTCCCGGTCCCCAACAAGTAGTCCCAACTCAAGATAATTGGCGCTTATTTATCAGGTGACCGGCAGGGGCTGTGGTTAAGCCTATTTGCCGTTCTTATATATAAAAATGAAAAGAGAATAGACCTTTTTCTTTTCTTCATCTATAATAACCAACGATTATAAAAATCCAGAGGAGAATTTCCTGATGTTTAATATCTTTATCGACGGCCGGGAAGGAACGACCGGACTGCAAATTCAGGAGAGATTGAATTCCAGAACCGATATCCATCTGCTTGAGATACCGGAACAGGATCGAAAAAACCCGAAAGTCAAAAAACGTTTTTTGAACGAGGCGGACCTGGTGCTCCTTTGTCTTCCTGATGACGCCTCGAAAGAATCCGTATCCTTGATTGAAAACGATAAAATCAGAGTGATTGATTCCAGCACGGCCTTTCGGACCGCCGAAGGATGGACCTATGGAATCCCGGAATTGAATAAACGGCAACGGGAACAAATCCGGCAATCGAAACGGTTGTCCAATCCGGGTTGTCATGCCACGGGCTTTATCATGGCTCTTTTTCCGCTTATTCAGGAGCAGATTGTTCCCGTGGACTATCCGGTATTTGCCCAGTCAATAACCGGCTATAGCGGTGGGGGAAAAAAACTGATCGCGGCCTATGAATCGAGAGAAACTCCCAAGGAACGCCTTAATGCCCCCCGTCATTATGCCTTGAGCCTGAAGCATAAACATCTGGCGGAAATGCAAAAGGTCACCGGGTTAAAAAACCCACCCTTGTTTACACCCATTGTAGACAACTATTACCAGGGCATGGTGGTTTCCATTCCCTTGATTTCTCGATTACTCCTCAAAAAGGTTGACGCCCGGAATGTACGGGAGATTCTGTCCTGTTATTATCAATCGGAACCTTTTGTCCGGGTGATCCCTTTCGAGTCCGGGCCTTTTCTGGACAATGGTTTTCTCATACCTACGGAATGCAATCAGACCAACCGAATCGACTTGTTTGTCTTCGGAAATGAAGAACAGATTCTGGTGGCGGCCAGATTGGACAATCTGGGCAAAGGGGCTTCAGGAGCAGCTGTTCAGAACATGAACCTCATGCTCGGAATGGAGGAATGGGCGGGGTTGACGGCCTGAACTGTTGGTTGTTTTCGAGTTGGAGGTAATGATCGTATCCTTCAATAATATTGAATGGTTTGTTCGGAGTGATGAGTTCGGAGCAAAAGGTTGTTACTCCGAACTGCATCTTAACCTCGGGGGTATACGTCTTTTTCTCTCTGGTCATGAGTAACCTTCAAAAGCACTTTTATTTTATCACGCTTTTCTTGGTGTCCACAATTACTTTACCATTTCAGCCTTATCGTTAACTGCTCCGATACCCTTCTCTGTCTCCTCCGACCTTTCACCTTTTTTCTCTAAATATGAAATATGAATTAATCTGAATTTTAATGCTGAGGGATGAGGGATCGAAGTGCTTTATTCACTGATTCAGAATTTGGAAAGTGTACTTTTATATCGGGGTCAAGCATAATAGCCCCGTCCTCCTGGGTAAAATACTGAATCGATTTTGTACCGTCCTTTTTGTTTACTATGACGGTATGTCCTTCACGATAGGCTTTATAATGCTTTCCTCTAGTACCCTTTGAAAAATCATACTCATCCCTCATGGCGATTCCATTTGGATCTTGCTTATCCTTTTTCATAAATTTTCCTCTCAGATCGGATTGCTTTGCGACAACCGATTATTCGAATGTTATCGTTTCTTTCGGTATACCAGACAACCAAAATCCTTCCTTTCGATGAAAGCCCGACATCAAGATATCGATCTTCTTCAATTGAATGAACAGGATCACTAATTGTGATGCCTAGCGGATCATTGAAAATAGTTTTGGCTTCCTCAAAATCAACGCCGTGTTTTTTCAAGTTACGATTTAATTTATTTTCATCCCATTCAAATGTTATTGCCATATAGTAGATCCAATTTTTTATAATGGATCAAATTTGATTTGATAAGACGTTGCTTTTTGATGGGTAGAGTATAAAGAACGGAAAAGGCACGGTCAAGGAGAAAAATAGGGTCAAAGGAAGGGGGACAGAGGGAGTCTACTGGAGAAAAAGAAACTTTTCCGGACTGGATATTACAAATAGGAGGCGATCATGGGAAAAGAAGAGGGAGACTACCACAATTTGGACGAATTACCCCCTCTGCATCCTGATCTTCCCTTCAATGGAGGAATGATCTGAGTAAATCTCAAATTCCTGGTCAAAGGCATCCTCATAGCCAGTAAGCTGGGAGTCCGAGTAGTCTATCTGAAGTTCGAAGAGATTTTGGTTTGGGTGGGGGTCTCTGGTTCTTTTGGCATAAACCCAAATGACCTAAGATCTTATCGATTACTCATTCGACCTTGAGGCTCTCGACAGGTTCCTGGTCTTCAATAATGCTGATAATCCGCATCGGCCCTTGACAGTTTAGGACAGGTAAGGGGATCTACTTCATAAAGGGGGACGTTCGTGCAGAAGTTGCTTTGTAATATTAGATCAATAGATTCAAGTATTATTTATACACGTTCTGCATGAACGTCCCCTTTTACACTATTCATTTTGAAGATAAAAGCGAAGCAGCTTTACAGCGATTGGGACTTTTGGTTTCAAACGAGTTCATCACTCCGAACTTACCAAGCTGATTGCCCTGGGGGTCTTGCATAGAATTGAGTATAAGTATTCATCTCACTCTCTTAGGCCGCCGCCTAAACCCCGGTAAAGGCGCTCCCCAAAGAAAGGCCCGATAAATATCTCCAATCGTTTTATCTGCCCCATTCATTGCCCCGTTTACTACCAGCCGGGCCAGACGATCAATAAATTCATCGAAGGAAATATGGCGGTCAAAATGATCTTCATAGATATGTTGATAGGAATGATGGGCACTGAATTCTTCGAAAACTTCCCGATGAAGGGTTTTTTTCAGCCCTTCATCAAAGGGTTGAGGCCAGAAATAGATTGCAAATAGCCGATTTTCAGGAATAGGTTCATTCCGACGGAAGGCCCCGTGGATCTCCTCCAGAATATTGTCGGCCCCGTTTTCTGAACCTATTGCCACCCCTTCAGCCAGTCGGAGGACAAAGGCCTCATAGCTGTCGAATTGGTCGGAATAACTTCTTTCATAAACCCCGGAAAAGGCCCCGGTTCCCCGAAGGGCGGCTTCAAAGGACTGTCTTAAATCAGTCTTGATGATCCATTTGTATTCCTCGGGCCAATACCTTTCCGCGGCTGCATCCGCCTCATCAGTGTCCGGCATATCATGCATCAGGTTTTTTCACCTTAAATCAGAAAATGAATCTCTGAGGATTTTATTACATTTTTATTTTTTCCTGTGACAAGAATCCAGAAGTCAGGAGTCAGAATCCAGAAAAAAACTTTTTTCCCTTTTTCGGTGGGTTTTTCTTCTCAATTCTGACTCCTGGATTCTGAATTCTAGATTCTTTCTCCGAACTCCGAACTCATCACTCCGAACTGCTTTTAAGGTCCACCTTTGACCTTAATCACCTGTCCTGTCACATAAGCCGATTCGTCCGAGGCCAGGAACAGGGCGACGCTGCTCACATCTTCGACCGTGCCCAATCTTCGCAAAGGGATATGGGCCAGGACGGCCTTCTTGAAGTCCTCCATGAACATCCCGTCAGACTTAATACTTTCCCTGGTCATTCGGGTTTGGATAAAGTCCGGGGCGATGCAGTTGACATTGATATTGTAGGCGCCCAATTCAATGGCCAGAGATTGAGTAAGTCCTACCAATCCGGCGTTGGCCGTGCTGTAGTTGACGTTCCCGGGTTTACCCAATCCGGGGGGAACCGGAGAAGCAATGACGATAATCTTCCCATACTGCTTTTCCACCATAAATTTCTGTGCCGGTTTTACACAATTGAAACAGCCTCTCAACGATACGGCCAGGACCTCGTCCCACTGGGATTCACTCAGTGAGTGAAGGCGGGCATCCTGTCTTACACCGGCATTCGATACCAGGATGTCTACTTTGCCGAATGAGGCAATGGCTTTGTTGAACAGGGCCTCCATCGCCTGGCTATCGGTTACATCGCCGGGAAAAGGGATGGCCCTTCTTCCCATTTCCTTGATTTTTTCCGTGACACTCTCTGCGGCCATCTGGCTGAGGTCATTGGCCACCACATCAGCCCCCTCCCCGGCAAACCTCAAGGCGATCCCCCGTCCGATATCCCCTGCCGCACCGGTAATGACGGCCACTTTACCTTCGAGTCTCATGCCCCCTCCTCCGCGTCTTTCTGCCATCGATCATCTACCCCGCGAATCCGGCCTTGCTTTATTTGTTCAATGAGGTCCCGTTCATCGCCGATCTCTCCATCAAAAACAGTATAACAGGCCCCTACCCCCAGGATGGCATGGGCATCACTACCCCCCGTTCCAGGAAGGTTGACCTGATGGGCAACCGCGGTCGTAAAGGCGGTTTCCCTTAATCCGGCCCGGCCGTTAAAGACCTCCAGGGCATCCATTAGCCTAAAAACAGGCCGGTTACCGACCATCTTGATTTCCTTGGAAATGCTTCTGCTTGTTTTTGGGCCGGGAAGCTCAAAATTGCTGAAGAGTTCAGGCTCGTTTCGGAAAGGATGAGCCATAATCATGGCACCTTCGACCTCATCAACCATGGCTCTTAACTGAACAGCGCTGTAAACCTGTAATACAGAACGATGCAGACCGAAAACCAATATCTCACCCAGGTCGGTACTGACCTCTACGCCGCCGATGATCAGAAAATTATGTTTATTCCTAAGACGCTCAATCGCCTCAACGTCCCATATTTGATTGTGCTCCGTAATACAGACCCCGTCAAGCCCCCTCAGTTTGGCCTGCTGAATGAGCTGGTCTGGGTCCATATAAGCGCAGGACGAGCCATAGAGGGTATGGAGGTGGAGATCGATTTTCATGCTTCAAAAGGGCCTAATAAAGAAAATCTCCAAGCTTAGGCCCTTTTGGCCTCAAATTGACAATAGCCCTCCTTGGGTATGGAGGCTGTCATACTGATCAAGGCGTCGATTTCCAATTCTTGATGAATGGTCCGGCAGGCAGTCAGACAGGCATGTTTACAGGTTAAAAGATCGGCGACCTTTTCACCACATTTTTCTTTTATTTTGTTAAAGGTTTTACATTGGATCATCCGATAGACCAGCCGATTATGATTATTCTCCACAATGGGCAGAGTGGATATTTCTTGAGTACTGAGATAGGCTATCTCGATAAACCGCTGAGGAACCAAGGCAAATTTCAAATATCCGTTTGTTTTATCCACGGCCTCCAGGAGAACCTCATAGGTTCGGTCCGGATATTCATCCCCCAGCTTATGGGTTTTTTTCATCCATTCCCGTCCATAATTCTCAAAAAGGTCTTTGCCGATCGTTTCGATTTCCGATTCGGTCTTGCCCTGGATGGCCTCGGCCAATCGGGTGGTCACTTTATCCACATCAAATTCCTGCCCCAGGAGGTTGAGCATCTCGGGGTTGAGTTCGAAAGAATAATGTTTTATTTCATATTGCAGATCAGTCATAATCCCTCCCTTTAGGCTTTCTGTGCACCTGGAAAAGTAATAGTCAGGGCCTCCACAGGACAAAGTTCAATGCAAAGATTACAGCCGGTACATTTGTCCCGGTGAGGGGCCACAAGCAGATAAGCTCCGGGTTCTTTGGGATTGGTTTCTCTCCCCTTTTCCACTTTGATGGCCCGGACCGCGAACACCGATTGGGGGCACCCCTGGAGGCAAAGTTTACAATCAAAGGGAGTAGTGCATTTTGTTGAATCAATCTTTATCGTCGCAAAATTGGGGGCCGTCATTTTACCAAACCTCCTTTAGACCGGGAAGACTTGTTCGATCAATTAGAGAAATAGCTTTTCTGGGGCAGGCCGTCTCGCAAAGTCCGCACCCGAAACACTTCATTTGATCGATATTCGTTTTCTCCATGGTGACCTCGAACTTGATGGCCCCGAACTGGCAGCGTTGAACACAGATTCCACAGCCGTTACAAAGATCATAATCCATCAGGGCCACCGAATGGCTTTTGAGACAACCGGTCGTGATCCCGTAATCAACCCGGTTTCTGATCATTCCGCAGTCCGGATAATCACAATTGCAGATCCCACCCACATAGGATCCCCCGAAGGTCATCAGGATGTGGACCATTCCCTTTTTATTCCATTTGACCAACCACTCCTTGGCTTCGTCCGGGGTCATAAAATTAACGCCTCCCTTATATCTTTCGGGCCAACGTTCCCATTTAAACATCCCTACCCCCAAACCGGTGCAGGAATATTCATGCTCATTTCTTTCTTCATGGGCCCGGGAATGAATCCGGCAGATACAGGACATGGAGGTCACCGGGTAGGACATCTCAACCGCCTTGAAGGCCTCCTGAATGGGTATGACCTGACCGATCTGAAAAGGACCTTTCTCCCTCATATCATTGGCCTCTTTGACCAATTGGTTAAATTTTTCCGGATCTTCATAACGGAGGCTCATGATTTCCCCAATGGTCCTGCCCGATTGGGCCTCAGGATCAGAGCCATAGGCCGCGTCTTTTTGTCCCGGTTTTTTTATTTTATACATCTGCCTGGAATGGTTCTTAGGATTCAGATACCATTTCCCATCACCATAAGCCGGGTCGCCGTAGGCGTCGCACACCCAACACATAATTTTTTCTCCTTTATTTTTAGAATGAAATGATTCAAGGTTGAAGGTACAAGGTCTAAAGTTAAATTTCTAACCTTACACCTCTGCATGCCCGCACGCCGTATACCTTATCCGTTATTTTATCAAAGCAATCTGGTACTGGTTTCAAAACAAAGCTGACCCCGGTCAAAGATGCAGTTACCGCACATCCGGCAGTTTAAACAGCGTTTGGCCTCTTCAATAACCTGGTCCCGGGTATATCCGATGGCGGTTTCACCGAAGGAACGCATCGCATCCCGGTTGGATAGGGAAGGCATATCCCACCGTTCTTTTTTAACCAGGAAAGAGGGAATAACCGTGTCTTCTTCGAGCTTAAATACCTCTTTACCCTTCTTTTTGGGTTTTACCTTAAGGGATTTCCCTCTAAGATAAAAATCGATAGACTGGGCCGCTTGATGTCCGGCGGCAATGGCTTCCACAATGGTTCCGGGTAATTTCGCTGCATCACCGGCGGCAAAAATACCGGGTACATTGGTAGCCATAGTCCCCGCATTGACTTTGAAAGTTTTATTTCCGGCCAAGTCCACTTCTTGGATAAAAGAAGGATCTGGAACCTGTCCGATGGCGATAATGATACTGCCCGCCTCCAGGATCACTTCATTTTCCGGACCCGAAGCAAGAGCCCAATCGAGTTTTCCATCCTGGTCCCGGCTTAGGCGTTCCACCCGGGCAAAGACTGCTTGTTTCACTTTTCCACCGGTTTTGGGAACGAATCGTTGAGGGGCCCAGGAAGGGAGGATATTTACCCCTTCGTTTTCGGCCTTCTCGATTTCCCAGGCAAAGGCCGGCATTTCGGCCCTGGATTCAAGACAGGCCAGGGTGACCTTTTCGGCACCCAATCGCAAGGCCGTTCTGGCCGCATCCACGGCCACATTACCGCCGCCGATTACGATCACCTTGCCCTTTAAATGTTGTTTTTCCCCAAACTTGACCTCCCTTAAAAAAGGAAGGGCCTGGAAGACCCCTTTTAATTCGGCCCCAGGCATCTTCAGTCCGAGGCTTTGCCAGGCGCCGGTAGCCAAAAGAACCGCTTTGTATCCCTGATCCCAGATATCTTTCAAGGCAATATTTTTCCCAATCCGCATGTTGGTTTTAATCTCCACCCCCAAGGCCTTGATGTAATCCACTTCAAATCTAACCACCTGTTTGGGGAGGTTAAAATCCGGGATCCCGGCGGCCAACATCCCTCCGGCCACAGGCAGGGCCTCAAAAACACTGACACCATAACCCTTGATGGCCAGATCATGGGCAGCGGTCAAACCCGCGGGCCCGGACCCGATAATCGCCACCCGCGCTTTTCTTTTAGGACGGATTCTGGGTTTCTTGTTTCCATTCCCCTGCTCAACCTGGCCGATAAACCTTTTCAGCCACTCAATAGCAATAGGCCTATCCACCATAGAACGGGTGCAGGCCTCCTCGCAGGGGTGATGACAAACCCGGCCGCAAATGGAAGGAAAGGGATTGGTCTGTCGAACGATATCGAGAGCCTCTTTGATTTTACCCTGGGAAAGGGCCATGACATAACTCGGAATATCCATATGGATCGGGCAGGCCTCTTCGCAAGGAGATATTTTATCCACCATGGGCCAACACTTTTCCCCATGAACCTGAGAAAGATTCACCATCCCTTTTTTTCTATCTGCTCCCACGTTTCTTTTCTCCTTAATATAAAATCCCATCGGGATCATGGATGAATTTCATTGATAGAGAATTTGCGCTCCGAATAAACCTGAACTTACAAACTCCCCTCGATGCGCGGCTTATACCGGGGTTATTAAAAACGCAATGTTTCGAGCCTAAGAGGCGCCGCTCAAACCCGACTCCTTATAAGGTTATTACTTTATCAACTTTCATTTTTAACTGTCAAGGACAAAAAAAATCAAAAAAGATAAATAATAGAACTTGCCGTCCGAATTTTTTTTTTGTAGTATCTTCAAACCGGTGCAGAATGTTCAAGATCGATCTCCATGTTCATACTATTTTTGGCGGTGATTCCATTATCCAACCGGATGAATTGGTTTCTCGTTCCCGACAGGTGGGTCTGGATGCGGTTTGCGTGACGGAGCATCATTCCTACTTTTTAAGCGATCCTTTCAAGAAAATCGCTTTGGAAACAGGCTTTCCAATTTTTCAAGGACTGGAATACCACGCTCAGGAAGGCCATTTGCTGGTTTTCGGCCTTAAAGTAGAACAAGAAGACCTCCCTCCCCGACTGCCGATGCAATGGACCATCGATTGGGTCCATAGCCGGGGAGGCATTGCTGTCCCGGCCCATCCTTTTCAAAAAGGGACCTCCAACGGCTTTCCCGGTGATCGGGTCCACCAGTTAACGGATCTTTTCGCCCTGGAAGCCCTTAATGCCAGCCTGTCATCCCAGGAAAACCTCCTGGCGGTACAAGCAGCCGCCCAACTGGGTATCCATAGCATAGGTGGATC
This sequence comes from uncultured delta proteobacterium, assembly GCA_963782435.1. Lineage (GTDB taxonomy): Bacteria > Desulfobacterota > RBG-13-43-22 > RBG-13-43-22 > RBG-13-43-22 > RBG-13-43-22. Next base: position 187,230 of record CAWAKF010000046.1, on the reverse strand, counting down.
GGACGCCCACGGGCCTTCGGTTCTGGGGCGGGCCTATACCCTGTTTCCGACCCCAATCAGAAACGAAGCAGAACTGGTCCAGGCCTTGCTTGACGGCGGATACACCCCCTCTTGGAATGATGAATACTATGAGGCCGACCACAAAGACCATTGGATAGGTCAGTAGACCTTATTGGGTCGGCCTTAAAAAAGGTGGGGTTAAAACATCCCTCCCATGAGAAGCGTGTACTGCCAGTTCCGATCATCGAAGCTGTAAGTCCCTCCCAGCCTCAGCGGTAAGGGGAACCGCCAGAATTTATAGGCCAATTCCATACCCACCCCTTGCCGTTCCCAGCGTTGATCGTCCTGCCAGCATAAGGCATAGTCCAGGTATCCTTTCCCGATCAGTCCACCAACCTTGTTCTTGAAGATCGGATAGGCGTATTCTGCGGTTGCAATCGCAATGGCGTCCCCGCGGTACTCGCGCGCATAGGTTCCTTTTAACCCGATTATTCGGTTGGTCACAAACCGACGGCTTTCCGGCAGGTCATTTCCGATCCCTCCATTCACTGATGCTTCGAAAGTGCTTCGATTTCGGAACAGGGTGGTATGTTTGGTCTGGGCGATCATCTTGGTGAAATTGGCAGCAGATCCGAATAGTTCATCCCCGCGCTCAACCGTCAGCAAAAAGCCCCAGGTCATTTCCGGTTTAGGGAGCGGTTTTAAACTTTCCTCCACCCCGGCCATGCCTAACCCAAAAATGCGCCCGAATTCCCCTGATCCGCTGATGTAGCCGCCCATCGTTCGGACCGCCTTCCCATAGCCCACGGTACACATCACCGAGTTCATACGCCCCGCGTCGGCCTCACTCGACAAGAGCCGATCCCTATAGGACACCTTGCTTGAATTAAACCCCACATACAGTTTCCAGTCCCGTAATGGGGGTATACCGGCCCCCAGGTATAGCAGTTCCAGTTTTTTTTCGTAGGTATCAGAGATCTCCCCGAAATCGCCCGGTTCTTCTCCAAACCATTCATTGTCGAAGGTCTTGGTATTGTAAGCGCCGTCCTTATAAAGGTACTCGGTTCGATCCGTTTGGATGATCCCTCCTATAAAGTAAATATTCGGCAAATGCACACTTCCCATCCCCGACCAACTGTCCTGTTCGTAGGCACCCCAGAGGGAAATTCCTTCACCCCATCTCAACAGGTTCTTCTCCATCACCATCAGGGAGGCGAATTGATCCCCGCCGCGAACACCGAACATCGGCAAGGGGAACAAGTACCACCCATCCTTGGCTTTGATCGTTACCTTTACACCGTCAATCGTATCGTCCCAAACCGGCTCAATCTCCAAGGTTCTGAACAACCCCAGTTTATAGAGTTTCTCTTTGGTTTCCTTGATCGAGGCTTCGCTGAGCCGGTCCCCCTCGGCAAAGGTGAGTTCCTTCCGTATCACGCTTTCCCGAACCCGGTTTCCCTCAATCTCAATTTTACGAATTATTCCCCCCATGACCGATTTATTTTCCGCATTCGAAAAAGTTGAAAACAGTAAAACGACGGCCAACACCACAAACCATTTAGGCATTCTTTGGACTCCTATCCCTATTGATTCTCAATTATCTTTCTTGCGACTGGTTGAAAAGAAAGTCTCTTTATCTTAGTATTTCAGTAAACTGAACTTGGTTGAATAAATTGCCGGGGTATACCATCAGGGAAAGTTTTTGTTCTAAATATATTTATTTCAATTCTCAATCTTGATTGACCAATACTTAGCTTAAACGGCCGGGTTTGGAGCGTCGGCGGAAAAACCGGTCCATGTTAAAGCTGTAGTTATGCCAAAATTTCATCTATTGGCAGTATCTGTTTACCGTGGCTAATTGTGAGAATTGATATTTGTTTTTTTTCAATACGATAAATGATGCGGTAATTGCCGTAAATCAGCTCTCTAAATTGGTCGTTTCTAATTTCAGGGACAACTCTGCCGATTTCAGGAGATGATTTTAACTGCTCTACTCTGGAAAATACCGTATTAATCCATTTTTCTGCCGCGGATGGTTTGTCTTGGGCTATATATTCAGCGATTTCCGAAGCTCTATCAATAGCCAAGGGCGACCAAAGAATTTTCATTTTTGGACCCTTTTCAAAACTTTTTCTTTTGCATCTTGATGAGCAATTCCTTGTCCATTTTCAATTTGATTAATGGATGCCTGAACATCAGTCAAAAGTTCAAGTTTTTCCTGAATTGCTTCATATTCATAAGCATCCAATAAAACAGCAACACTTTTCCCATTCTGCGTAATAATAACAGGTCGTTTTGTGGCATGAACTTGCTTTATGAAGTTAGCAATGCCCATTCTTACCTCGGATAATGGCTTGATATCTTGATCAATTTTTAATCTTTGCATTTTATACCTCGCATTGTTTATAAATAAAGTACATTATAACGTACATTATTTAGTATTTGCAAGAGCTTTCTCCAGGCATCGTTAACCGTGCGGCGCGGCCGTTTGCTTCCGGACCAGTGTGATTGGTTGGGCTCTATTATAATATGGCAGGAAAGCAATATTCCTTGAAGGACCACCATGACAAGTCACATTACCTCCGGCAGAGCCGGAGGCTTGAAAATATTAGCCCCTCAAAGGGGCTCAAAAACAAAAGTCCAAACCCCTTAAAGCCGTCACCCCGGTAAAAACCGGGGTCCAGAGCTTTTCCAAGACGTGGTAATTTGCTGGATTCCGGCTTTCGCCGGAATGACAGGCCAGAGGGTTATTTCTTTTCGAAAAATATCTTGGTCTGGGTTTGGGAAAATATTTATTGATCTCCTTTTGAATATTGACCCACCCTACTCCCGGAAAAGTCAAACCTTGGGAGTCCCCCGGCAGAGCCGGGGGTTTACCTAAACGAAATTATTGAAAATACATTCGTTGTTTCGGCCAATCCAGAAAACAACGAGAACTCTTTGCTGTTTTTATCCCTGCTGAGTTCGACTATATGCCTCCCTTCTGACCCGTCCACCCAAACAACTATTACAAAGCGGTATTGCATTCGATATGCAATTGATTGGCCTAATATCTCTTGTTGCTTGACCACCTGAAATAACTTTGATTTAAATTTGGAAGGCCCTTTTGGGTTTCAAAGTTTGCCCTCTTCAATGTCCCGTTTAAGGAGACCGATTAAATCCATATCCTGTCTTTTTTGCATGGCGTCACCATGGTCCGGCCATTCATAGAAACCCTTCCCTGATTTCATGCCCAGTTCTCCCCGTTCCACCCGTTCTTTAATCGGCTCCCAGGCTTCCCGGCCGGCGGCTTTAGCGGCATTGTAGGGGAAATCAAGCCCGATCAGGTCGTTTCGGATAAACCAGCCGGTGTTGGTCATGCGCCTTCCAAACCCGTACATGATGATTTCATCGATCATTTGGGGGGTGCAGATCTTCTTATTAACCAGATCCATGATCTCCCGGCCAAGGGCCCCTTGAAGGCGATTGCCGGCATGGGCGGGCACCTCAATAGGAATCACCACCGGTTTCTTTTGAGCTCCGGCCAGAATTTGACAAGTCCGTTGGATGGTTTCCGGGGAAGTCTTTTCCCCACCCACCACTTCGACCAACGGTAATAAGTGGGGCGGCTGAAAGTAATGGGCCACGCAACAACGCTCCGGGTGTTTGATTTCATTTTCACTGACAATCCTTGTGGTGGTAAAGTTGGAAGAATTGGTGGTCAAAATGGCTGACGGGGGGCAAAGCCGATCCATATCGGCAAAGACCTTCCGTTTCAGGGCCAAAGATTCCGATACCGATTCAGAAATATAATCCGCTCTTTCACAGGCAGCTTCCAGGCTGGTGGTCGGGTGTAGAAGGCTATAAGCCTTATCGGCCTCGGGTGCAGTCATCATCCCGGCCTCGACGAAAATCCCCAGGGCCTTTCGAGCCCGTTCCATGGACTTACGGCTGGACTCTTCCCGGGTATTATACAGCCAGGTCGGATAACCGGCCCTTATAAAATCCACCCCGATTCCAAATCCCATGAGACCGGCCCCAATGATAGCCACTTTGTTGATCCCTTCAATTTTTTCCATAGTCTTTTCCTTTCTTATCTTAACAAACAGGTGATAATAAATCAGCAATAACCTACGAGGAAATTTCCCCGGGAAAATGGGGAGGTATTTCCGATCTATTCGTAGAATCCGCCCCCGTGGTCACCCCGGCAGGAGTCCCTCAAGATTTTCTCTGGTCAGCAGGGCCGCATCCTGCGGCCGTTCCAGAAAGGGGCTGACGTCATTGCGGACAGATTGCAGGTCCAAGGTCTTTAGCCGCTTCCGCACCAACCCCACCCATGACCGGGCCACGAGGCTACCAGCCCCCTGAGTCTGATTCAGCGCATTCTGTAACAACAGCAGGTTCGGAATCACCGGCGGACGTTGCGACAGATACCACAGTAGATCGTACCAGTCACGACCCTTGGCATACTTGCGGGTGATGGCGGCGTGAAGTTTCCCTGCCAGCAACGACGGCAAGTCGTAGTGCTGGAGCAGGAAAGTTACATAACGGGTCACCACCTGACGCTCGCACTTCGCGCCTTCCGGCGAACAAATATCAAATTCCACCTTGATCACCAGTTTCTCTTCCCCCATGGCCGACAAACCTGCCTCGCGCAGGATTCCCGGCAAGCGCACCCAACCCGTATGCACGGTCTTGCGCTCGTTCCAGGTCACTTCCGGGAAAAACCCGTCCAGCGTCAAATCCCGTTTTACCTTAGCCATCCACTCCTTCCCGGCATAGCCATCGGCCGAGACAAGAGAAAAATCGAGGTCTTCCGAGAACCGCGGCAGGCCGTGTAGAAAACGAAGTGCCGTGCCGCCAACAAAGGCCAGCGGACGGAAGGCCTCCGACTCATGGAACGACCGGAGAATGAGAACCTGAAGGTATTCTCGTAACCGGTTCAGGACCTGCCCGGATCCGTCATCCCGCGCACCAGCGTTAGGGCCTGCTCTTTCACAGCGTCATCATACCTTTCTTTTCCTCGGCCGCCAAGGTCAACCATCTCTCGATCGCCCGATCCAGTCGCGGACTTCGAAAACGCGCTGCATAATCACGAAGCCGGCTCTCCCTTACCCGGTCAAAATGCTGGTAGCGCATCTCATCAAGCCGTTCCCTGGTCCATTCCCCCTCGGTCAGGTGCCAATGATCCAGTAACGCCTTCTCGGGTTCGGCGACAAGAATCTCCTGACCAGCGACAACGGTTGCCGCAAAACCGAAGAAACAATCCTGTTTGATGTTGTGATAGTCGAAGACGCCGAAAGGATTCTCAAAGCGTCGCGGGACGCGTGGAGTCACGCTCGTGAGCCAGACCACTCGTTCCGGAATCAGGTCGTAGTGACCCAGCGCCCACAAGCCACTGAGGAAGGACGGCCGGTACAACTGATTAGCCAGTGCTGCGGGAGATAGCGGAGCGCGCCGGTAGGTTTCGGAGAGCGTATACATGCCCCGCCGAAGCCCGATGACCTTGCCTTGCCTCATCCAGCGCGAAAGCTGTACCCGAATCGCCTCCCGCCGGTCATCGAAGGCCTGCGCCAGCAAGGCCAAATCGAAGCACGGCATCGTTCCGGTAAGCTTAACCATGTCGTCATATTTCATATTAGAAACATAGCACTATTGATATCTGTTGTAAATAGAATTAATTTAAATTAGGAACAACAGCATCTCTTTTTATCAAAATAAATAGGCGCTGTCCTTATTTTGATTTAGATTATCTTTGACAAACAGGACATAATGACTATAATGACCATAATGACCTGTTTAAGGGGAACACCATGAATCCAGAAACCATCAGTATCGCCGAGGCCAAAAAAACTTTCTCCGAACTCCTGGGGAAAGTGGCCTACGGGAAAAAAAAGATTATGATCACTAAAAGGGGAAAACCAATGGCCTTGTTGTCTCCGCCGGAAAATAACGATTCCCCACTCTTCGAATTCAAGGGTTGGCTCAACGAATCGGATCCCTTCTTTTCCTCCATTGATCGAATCGTTCAAGAACGGGCCGAACACAAGCCGAGAGTCTTAAAAAGGAATAAATAGTTCGAATGTTCCTGCTGGACACAAATATCCTTAGCGAATTAGTTAAAAAGAAACCCAACCCGTATTTGCTTTCCCGTTTATCGTCTCTTCCGATCCATACCCTGTTCACCTCGATTATTTGCCTTATGGAATTACGATATGGAAGCGCCCTGCGGGCCGATTTTGATTCCTTTTGGTCGAAAATTGTGGGACAAGTTATTTCCCAGGTTCAGGTTATTCCATTGGGTCCGGAAGAAGGATTAATAGCCGGAGACCTCCTTGCCCGGTTGAGAAAGAAGGGCCAATCGATCGGGTTGGAATATATCCTGATTTCGTCCACAGCCATTGCTCATAATCTTGTTTTAGTCACAGCAAATATAAAGCACTTTTCAAAAATTGATGGCTTGACCGTTGAAAACTGGTTAGTTGTTTCATTTGACGAAACAAGAAATACTTGAGGTCACAATTTGTACCTCAAGTTCATCCATTTGGGGTGGTTTATCGTGACAATAAGAATGTTATCTTGTAAGAAAATAGGGACAGCGCCCGGTTAACAGAGGCACGGCAATTGGGCGCTGTCCCAATACCGTCCGGCATGAATATTGCCACCTCCTGTAGTGTCATCAAGCCGGAGACGGATTGATGCTCAAAACCAATCCCTAAAACTTTTTTTGCAATTCGTGCATTTTTTGCTGGACTCACGCCATTTTTTTGTTATGTTACAAAACATAGAACAACTTGCCGCTTTAGACCAGAGCCATATCCAAAGTATCAGGGATTGCTGGCCGCCAATCCCCAATGGCACCGTTCCCGTATTTCTCTGGAACTCTGCAAGTTGTGGAACTGGCAGAGTCCTTCAGGACAGTATAAAGATATGGCCTGCCGCAGCCTTTTATTGAAACTGGAACGTGCGGGCTCTATCGTGTTACCACCCCCGACAAGGGAAAAAGACTTTTAATGCACGTCCATCTTACCTGCCTGTTCCCCATCAAAAGGAAACAATCGACGATAGCCTCCAGAGGTTAATCCCTCTTCAGATCAAGGTTATGAACCAGAATTCAGAGGATCGTACGTTGTTTAACTGGTTGCTTGCACAATACCACTACCTGAGTTACCGGGGTACCGTCGGAGAAAACATAAAATATCTCATTCGGGATGTCCAGAGCCGTCCCCTGGCCTGTCTTCTGTTTGGCTCCGCTGCCTGGAAGACGGCGTCTCGGGATGCCTTCATCGCGTGGAACCAGAAAAAATCGGGAAAGCAACTTGCGCTATCTGACAAACAACATGCGTTTCCTCATCCTGCCTTGGGTCCGGGTTCCCCATTTGGCCAGTCATATTCTTTCCCGGATCGCCCATCGTCATCAGTCAACTGACTGGCAGAAAAGAAGTATGGACATCCCATCTATCTGCTCGAAACCTTTGTCGACCGCTCCTTGTTCCGGGGCATCTGTTATCAGGCGGCCAACTGGATTCTCACCGGCCAGACCAGAGGGCCGTACCCGCAATGATCGTAATCATGATTATCCAGAGCTCCCAGTCAAAGATATCTATGTCTATCCCCTGCATCAAAGGATTTTCGCCGGAGGCTCTGTTCCCCATGAGCTGTCCTCGAAGAGAGACTGCCAAGAGACCGGTCCTAAAAGAAAATCACCCATCCGGGAAGAAGAGATCCAGGGATTCAAATACTACTTGATTCTCTTCTTCAAAATACTTAACCCGTTTCATAACGTCAAAACCCATCAGAACCGAAAGCTTTTTTATGATCAATATCTGGCCCTGATACTTCTGTATTTCTTCAATCCGGTCCTCACCAGTCTCCGAGGAATCCAACAGGTCACCTCTCTGGAAAAAGTCCAGAAACGTCTTGGCATTAAGAAAACATCTCTGAGTTCTCTTTCTGAAGCTTCCTATGTCTTCGATCCTAAGCTTTTGCAACCTCTGCTTGAAAGAACTGGCCGATCAGGCCATTTGCCCAGGAGAATGATCCCCAAGTTGAAAAAGATTTACCAGATCATCAAGGCCGTGTACGGTACTTTGTTCCCGGCCCTACCCCAAATACTCTGGGCCCTTTGTGGCAAAATGCGAAAACCGGGCCACCAAGCTCGACCTGCGGATTTGACATCCTCAAACAGGTTCCCTACTGCCGGGCCATCATCACTCACGGCAACGGCAATGAAAAGAAAATCCTCCAAACCTTCCTCGCCCCGAATACCATCTATTTCCTCGATGTCGGCTACGCAGAATATAAACTCCTAAACGAGATCATCGATACCCGGAGCGCCTTTGTTATCCGTTTGCGAGATAATGCCGCCTACTCTATTCTTGAAGAAAAACCCCTGACGGAAAATGACAGAAAAGCAGGGATACAAAAAGACCTCATCGTCACCCTGGGTTGTGACAGCAAAAAAGATTGCTGCCCCCATCCCCTCAGGATCATCCAAGTGTTCCATAAAGGGGATGAAACCAAGCGCCGTCCCTCTCGGGTCTCAAGCAAAAAAACCTTCCGCACCCGAGAGGTCGATTACACTTTCTTGCTGGCCACCAACCTCCTGAGCCTGCCGGCAGAAACCATCGCTCTGCTCTTTAGCCTCAGATGGCAATCGAGCTCTTCTTCCGCTGGTTCAAATGTGTCCTGGGGTGTAATCACCTGGTCGCCCTGTCCGAAAACGGGTTGACCATTCAAATCTACTCCGCGCTGATCGCCAGTATGCTCATCACCCTCTGGACAGGACGAAAACCCACCCAAAGAACCTTTGAAATGATTACGCTACACTTCATGGGCTGGGCCAGTGATCAGGAATTAGAACGACATATCGAAAAACTCAAAATAAATGACTGAAAGATCATAAGGCCTATTTTACCCTTTTGATCTAAAAAGGGATTGCTGCGCCTAAAATCCCTTCCGCCATCCATTATCCTGACAAATTCCCCATGCCATCCTTTAAATCGATCGCCCTGCTACTGTTGCCTTTTCTCGCACCTTCAGATATGATCTCCTACCAAACTTGGCAAATTATGTGCCGGACAGTATTGGCGCTGTCCTATTTTCCATCACAGGGTCGCGGGAAAGGAAGTTTATCAGGAGATTAATGCGGAGGGAGATTTTTATATGAGTCAATATCGGATTCATCCAATGGCTATGGGGTCGAAAGTCTTCGACAAAAGCATGATGACCTATCAGTTCGGGTATGGAAGCCCATACACAATTCCTATTTATTGCTGGTATCTGGAGGGAGGAAACCGGAAGATTCTAATCGACACCGGAGAGATGAGCCCTATCCAGTCAGAGGACAGAGAAAGCTCCATTGGCGGACCTATTTACACCTTTGAAGAAGGGCTCGCTAAATGGGGACTGAAACCGGAAGAGATTGATGTGGTCATTCATACCCATCTCCACAACGATCATTGTGAAAACGACTTTAAGTGCGTCAATGCAAGATTTTATATTCACGAAAAGGAATTGACCAGGATCCATGAGCCACATCCGCTCGATTTCCGATATAACGAGGAATTTATTTCGGACGTGGAAGAGAACGGGCAAATAGAGAAGATCGTTGAAGACCAGGAGATCTTACCTGGGGTTCGGGTGGTCCACACTCCCGCTCACACCGAAGGAGGGCTTTCTATTCTGATCGACACGCCTGCAGGCAGGGCGGTGATTACCGGTTTCTGCGTCATCATGGAAAATTTTTTTCCTCCGAAGCAGATAAAGGCCATGGAGATGGAAGTTATACCCCCCGGGACCCTTGTAAACGCCTATCAGGCCTATGATCTTTTGGTCAAGGTTAAGTCTATGGCTGAAATCCTTCTGCCGTTGCACGAGCCGGCTTTTTCTTCAAAAGAGACGATTTGAAAATTGCTTAAGAAACTAAAACTTAAAACGGGGTCGGGCCACAGTTCCCAGTTTTTTTCCTTGACACCCCCCCTTTTCCCCTTTATTTTCTTTACATTATCTTTAATCTGTTTTGAAATGCTTTTAACCCCAAGACATCCAATCAACCAAATAGACCAGATCCTTTTAATACGGAGAAGGAAACTAAATGGGACGTATGAAATCAAAAAGAAATTTGATGACAGAAGAAGAAGTTGATCAAAAAGTGATTACGCAAGCCGATGACGCCTCTACCTGGGAATCCCCTATTAAAGTGCGGAAATCGAAAATGACCTCTTTAAACCTTCCCTCTGAATTAGCCTCAAGGGCGGCTTTTTTTGCCCGCCTGCATCGGGAAGGGAGTTTAGACAACTGGCTTAAACGTATCATTCAAGAAAGATTAGATATTGAAGAGGCGGCCTTTTCCGGCTTTAAAAGGGAATTGCTCACCAAGAACGGCAGATAAACTCGAACCACGACCGTGAAGAGATCGGACCGCGAATGCTTAGTAGGATTGCCAAGCGGACCGGTTTAAAGCCCGAAGATCTATGAAACTTATCAAGGGGGCAACATTCTCGTTTTAAAAGATCCTTTGTTAAAGCTTCACAGTAACATTAAATATGAGTCAACAATCCTTACCCTGCTTTCTACTTTTAATTCTGATCCAATGAGCTGTAATATACACGCTTTTCCCTAAGAAATTAATTGATAAATTAACTTGTTATGATATACTTACCAAGTTATTTCTAATCTTCAAAATTTCTTCCTTAAGGTCTTGAGGAGATTTATGGCCCAGATCCATGTCTCAAAAGATCCATCCGATAAAACACCCGTTGCCTGTGTATATGCACCCTTAACCAGATGTATTGTATTGGGTTGGTTTGGTTTGGGCTCAAAAGTAAAAATATTGGGAGTGGACAAGAATTTATTATTATGTCCCCGGAATTCGGGGATGTCAAAGAAAGCGGTGGAGGGTATCAACTCCGGGAAGGGGCTACTCTCCTATAACGCTCTTTTTGAGCCTGAAAAATAGCGATATAGGCCCTAAAAACACCTATTTCTTGGATATTAATTAAGAATAATCAACAAGTTGTCGTGGCCCGATCCGATTTTAAGGACAAGTTCATAGAGGAATAAATATGAAAAATGAGGTAGCACCCGTTTTGCCCCCTTTTTATTAAGAAGTTACGTATTATCAATATGATATTTATATTTTTTCCTATTGACAAACAAACAGAGTTTTCATATACTCAACAATAATTCTTCATAATATATAAAAATTATTATAAAATATAAAAGTATATTATTTTATTATTCCTTTAAAAAAACCATGATTTCTGAATTTTTTAAGGATTAGAGGAGGATATTGGTATGACTAATTGCTGTTTGTGTTTGGATCGTTCTTCTTCTCGGTCCTGTCGAGTTTTGGAATAAGCCTCTATTTGAGTCTCAAAACTTCATCGTAATACCATCATTGGGAGCTCTTGTCGAAGGTTGGATACTCCTTGTGCCCAGACAACACTTTATCTGCATGGGTGCCTTGCCTGATAATTTTGGAGACCGAGATGCTGGAGATGAAGGATTTCCTTTGTTCAGCACTCCAGGAAATTTATGGGAATGTTTGCCTGTTCGAACATGGCCCTAGCAGAGAAAATCTTAAGTTGGGATGCGGTGTTGATCATGCCCACTTACATCTCGTACCCATACAATTTGACATATCTACAGCAGTTTCTCCCTTTTTACCCAAGGATATAATCTGGTCCAATGCTGGGCTTTCACAGTGTCAAGCTACCTTTGCTCAAGGGGAAGATTATCTTTACTTCGAACAACCAATCGGTTCTGGTCACATAGCTGTAAATCAAAACTTGGGAAGTCAACTATTCCGGCGCGCTATAGCGTCAAGGGTAGATACATTTAGTCAATTCAACTGGAAAGAATATCCTCAACTCCCAAACGTGTCAGCCACCATAAACAAAGTGCGGGCATGGAAGAAAAATGCACATTCAGGTATGCCTCGGTCTAAAATGGCAGCTTAAAGATGCCCGATAGAATCCCAAATTTCGCACCTGACGATCCTACAGACGGTCGCGAATTCCTGGAATGGTCATCAAAATACCCAGATGATGCTAAGCGGGGGATTAGAATTGAGGCAATTTACCTCGGGGCTCTATTGCTCTTCGTTCCAATTGCTATTACAGTCCTTTGGCTTGAATACCCGCAATATTGGCTAGGGCTGTCCGATTATAAATATAAAAATATTCTTAGGTATGGATTTGCATGGTTGAGCGGTATGTTGGGTGGAACAATTTTTGCCCTAAAGTGGCTGTATCATACTGTTGCAAGGCAGAGTTGGCATTTGGACCGTCGTCTCTGGCGAATATTCACCCCCCATATTTCTGGTGGATTGGCATTTGCTTTCGTTGCTCTCATTGCGTCTGGGATGTTCCGCATTTTCGACCGCAAATCGGTTGAATCACTTTCACTAGTTATTGGAGTATCTTTTGTAGTTGGATACTTCTCTGATATGGCGGTTGCCAAACTCTCCGAGATAGCTGGAACTCTTTTCGGTACTGGCCTAGCAAAAGAGAAACACAAAGACGATGCGGGGCGGTAGGACAGGGATGTTATTGGACTCTTCTTTATAAGCGGTCAGTTTTCTTTCACAAAGGGTTAAATATTTGTTCTAAGAAAAGTTAAAAAAATAAAAACCTATATGCATTTCTTCAGGTGCGTTGAACCGTTAAAGAATAAATCAAAAAAGACAATCATCACTTGATGTACTCTTTGGAATTTTATGAGGGATGCATCACCACTTCGATACCCCGGCGGAAAATGGAGAATAGAGTCATTTTTTGAGGGTGTAATCACCTTAAACAGGTTAAATTGCCCGCAATACTTAGAGCCTTATGCCGGGGGAGCCAGCTTAGCATTGAGCTTACTCTTTAAGGGGGTAGTATCGGAAATCTACCTTAACGACCTAGATCCGCCATCTACGCCTTTTGGCATTCTATATTAAAGTGGAATCGAGATTTCATTAAGCTTCTTCGAGAGACCCCGATAACCCCCAAGGAGTGGATAAAGCAAAAAACTATTTACGAAAAAGGGTCGGCTGGGGACAAATTTGCGTTAGGATTCTCAACCTTTTTTCTTAATAGAACAAACCATTCTGGCATTTTGAATGGAGGGATGATTGGCGGCAAGAAACAGGATGGATCATGGAAAATAGATTCTCATTTTAATCTTGATGAGTTGAATCGACGTATTGATCGGATTGCCAGATATAAGGACAGTATTCATCTCTCTTGTAAGGATGCAATAGAGTTTTTAAGCGCCCATAGGTTTGCAAAGAAATGCCTAACATACTTGGACCCGCCATACTATCAAGCAGGAAGACGTTTATACCTCAATGCTTATAAACCCAACGATCATCTATCGTTAAGTGAATACATCCAGAAATTGAAATCTTCTTGGATCATCTCTTATGATGACGTTCCCGAAATTCTATCACTTTACAAAGGCTTCAGGATCTAGGAGGATACAGTTGCTTCATACCGCGAGAGTGGCAAAGAAAGGCAATGAAGTTCTTTTCTTCTCACCAGGGTTATTGATTCCGGATATCAAACATTGAGAAATCACTCGACAATACTATACAAATGACATGGAATTATTTTTTTAGGCAATATCTGTCCTATCTTATTACTCCGGCAACAAAATACTTAAAAGGTGTCGTTCCCGCCAAAGCAGGAATTAATAATGGCGTCATTTAAACATTGAACTGCCAAAAATTGTCGAATCAGAATATTTAGAAGGTTATCTGCCGGAGTAATAACATGATTATGTTGCATATTCGGAATCGATTATTATTCATCTCATAACCAGAATAAATGAATTATGCACCCTCATTCGAATCAAATGATACAACAGAACAAAGGAGATATTTTTCTTAAAAAAACGGAAAAGAAAGAAATAATTACAAGTGAAAAAACGTATTCGAGCACACACATTATCCCCTCTTAGATCTATTTTTTGTAATTACCGAATCAGGTCCCGTGAATCACTCGGCCGAAAAAATATCTGTTGATTTAATTGGTTGGAAAGCATATGGCCTTGCATCCTTGCCACTCGAATGGGTTCCTCCTTTTTTTGTGATAACAGCATCCTGTTTTGAACAGAACTACTCAGATGAAACAATTCAGTCCTGGATAGAAGAATGTTTTGCTCAAACTGCTATAGTTAAAGATCGGCCAGTTATGGTCCGCTCAAGCGGAACGTCAGAAACGATACGAAATCGAGGCAGACTAAAGTCTAAGTCTTGCCAATCCGACCAAATTGTGGGGACGATTCGAAATTTGATATCTCTGCTTCCTAAGAATCCTCCGGATAATGTACATTGGGTTATTCAGGAATATGTAAGCCCAGTACGAATGGGACATTTATCCAATGAGAGGTATTTAAGAAAAAGAGAAGCGAGACTGGGTCGTTACATTCGAGGTTCAAGAAGACCGTATTGATCGGACAGAACCAATTGCAATTCGACATTGGAGAGATGGGACTGGTCTGCAAGATTTAAACCTAGATTGCATTTCTGAATTCGGAGTCTCTGTTTGCCTGAAACGAGTTGCGATGTGGGCAACAGGTCTTCTTTCGCGAACTCACTTTGAGTGGGTATGGAATGGCAAAACAATTCGCATTGTCCAAGCCGATGAAGCGGAGCCTACCACAGGGGTCAATCCAACCTCACTACTTCCGAAACAAATAGACAATATTGAGCCCACTTCTTTAAAGACATTCCGTGCGGCCTGTAATGATGATTTTGGACATTATGGCAAATTGCGAAACGCAAAATTGTATCAAGAATTTGGGTACGATATGCCAGTTTTTTATATTTCTGATAATCCAGAGTTGGTTGGTAGAATTCTTTCCGGGGAAATTCCTTCTAAGTTTAAAGACGATCTTGTCGAACTTACAAAACAGCCTTTGGTCATCCGTACTGATGGAGTGAATATTCCTAATGAAAAGCGTGAAATGCTCCCTCGAAGTGAAGAACTTCGTTCTTATGACCAAGCTAAAGATTGGTTGCAAAATGATCTGAATTCTCGAATCGAAGAGTGCGGTTTGAAGGGGAGCGATCTTTGCTTGATAGCACATCATTTCATTCCCTCAATCGCATCCGCATGGGCAAGAGCAGAAGACCAGGGAATAGGATCGTTCGAGTTGAATCGCTTTGGGGTATTACCGAAGGCCTATATTGGTATTCCCATGACACTTTTTGAAATAGATACAAAAAACGTAAATATTGAATTCAGCCGAAAAGGTTCATTTGCATCGTTAGATTATAAATATTTTGAACGACTACGTCACAAAGGAACATTTTATTAGGCCCAGACAATGACGGAAAGTGGAAACCCTTTACAACAGCGCCTCCATATGACTGGAAAAGAAGTATAACTAAAAAAAACTGGCTTTTTGAAATTGCCTATACAACAAGACAAGTGGCCGAATATGAAAAGAATCCAGTTTCGGTCATGTGGTTTATTGGTAATCATAAACAAGCAACTAAGCATCAAGTCTTGCCCTGGTTTCATAGTAAATCAGAAATAGTTGGGCGTCCCAAGGTAGCTCCGAGACAAAAAAGAAGGGGGGCACGTGACTTTAAAATAAAGAAAATTGCAGACTGGCAGTAACTAAAAGTCGAACTCAACTCAAATAAATACATAGAACGTGTAGTTGTCGAACCAGTTGATCCTGAGCTTATTAGGAATTTTAAGTTTGCTCAAGAACTTGGAAGATTAGCCAAATTAAAAAAATTTGTGGTTGAGTTAGCAGGGGGTATACTTTCCCATCCATATTATGTTCTACAGAGAGAAGGGGCCCAAGTGGAATGTGTTGATCTATTTGGTGCTGACGAAGATGTTGTTGAATACAACAAAATCGTTCGAGATAAGATACCTGCTTTCATAGAAAATCGAGGCGAACGAACAGAAACTGTACAAATAGTAGGGGAAGCACTAGTCGCTGCCTTAAGGCAAAAGCTGGTTGAAGAGGCATTTGAAGTATTGGACGCCAAGTCAGGTCAGGACCTAATAGGCGAACTCGCTGACATTCAAGAAGTTATAAGGGCATTGTGTCGGACTTTGGGAGTAAATAATTCTGACATTGAAACAGAACGAGAAGAAAAAGAGAAGCGCCGTGGTGGGTTCAAAAAAGGTTTAATGCTCATCAAGACATCCACACCACACTCTATCCCGGAACAACATACTATAACCAATATTCCCACATTGGGACTGACCCAGCAATTTTCGGAGCCACTTATTTCAGATGTATCGAAACTTCCGACAAAACCGTTCTATCGCCGTCCAGACCTTCGTCAAGTCGATCACCAGATTGAAAAACTGTTCACTTTTGAAACAGAGGTAAATAGAATTGAAGAAATCAAGGAAACTCTTTTTTTCTCGATGCCTATGGAAGACAAAAAAGAAGAATTCTTTATTCTAACGGTAGAGTTAATTCGGTCGGGTTCCTCTTATGCGTTGCGTTGTTGGGCTACAGCTTCATCGTCCTTTGCAAACTCGAATTTGAATTTCCCCAATAAATGATAATAACTGTGACAGTTATCTTTCTAATGTAATGGGGCGTGTCAATGGGGTCGGGCCTAATGCCATTAACTTAAGAGAAAAACCCTGTTTTTTAGCATTAGGTCCGACCCCAAATTCCATATTACAAGAATAAAGCGACATTATATTCCATCGTGGCCCAAACCCACACAACAGCAACATCACACAACCGCACACAAGATAAAATCTTATCAAGTAAAGTATGACTAATCCAAACAGACCGGGTGTATTCAAACATATTTATCAGAAGTGGACCGGATCAAACATAAATTATGATTTGACAGGCTATCGCAGCGTGTTGGCCGAGGTTCAAAGATATCAATCTGAACTGGAAGCATGCGATGAGGTCGAGCTTAAGCGCCGATCCAGTCAACTGCAGCAAAAAGCTAAAACAACCCTTTCTGTGGACAGCTTGCTGCCGGAGGCCTATGCCCTGGTTAAAGAGGCCGTCCATCGTGTCCTGACCCTGCAGGCTTTTGATGAGCAACTCATGGCCGCCGTGGCTATTCATCACGGAAAACTCGCAGAAATGCAAACCGGCGAAGGCAAAACATTAGCCGCTGTTTTCCCTGCCTATCTGAATGCCCTATCCGGCTGCGGTGTGCATGTCCTGACTTTTAATGACTATTTGGCCAGGCGGGATGCGCAGTGGATGGGGCCGGTTTATGAATATCTGGGCCTGCAGGTCGGGTTTGCGCAGGAAGGCATGACCGTGCAGGAGCGCCGGCAGGCCTATCGCGCGGATATTACCTATCTGACAGCCAAAGAGGCCGGGTTTGATTTTTTGCGGGACGGCCTTTGCTATCGTAAAGAGGACATCGTTCAGCGGAATTTTCATTATGTGATTATGGATGAAGCCGACTCAATCTTGATCGATGAGGCACGAGTGCCCTTGATCCTCGCCGGGACTTCGGAAGATCCCGACATGGATAACACGGCCATGGCGCGTCTGGTGCTGCAGTTGAAAGCCGACAGCGATATAGCCTTTGACCAATATGCCCGGAGTGTGAGTCTAACCGATAAGGGATTGAAGCATGCGGAAAAACTCCTGCATTGCCAAAATCTTTATGCCAAAAACAAAATTGAATTGTTGACCCGGCTTAATTGCGCCTTGCATGCCCAGTTTTTACTGAACCGTGACCAGGATTATATTGTACGTCAGGGCAAGGTGGAATTGGTGGACGAATTTACCGGCCGCGTGGCTGATAAACGACGCTGGCCGGACGGTTTGCAGGCCGCTCTGGAAGCCAAGGAAAACCTGAAGATTCAATCAAAAGGCAATATTTTAAATTCCATCACCCTGCAACACTTTATCCGGCTTTATCCCAAACTTGGCGCAATGACGGCCACAGCACAACCGGCAGCAGAAGAGTTTAACCGATTTTATCAGTTGGTCATTGCCGTCATACCGCCGCATAAACCGTGCATCCGGCAGGATCATCCGGATGTCATTTTTCCCAACCGGCAGGCCAAAAATACAGCCCTGATAGACGAAATTGATCGAGTTTATCAAAGCCGGCGTCCCATTCTGGTCGGCACGCAAAGTGTAAAGGAATCCGAACAATTGGCCGGGCGTTTAAAGAAACTCGGTATCCCCTGCGAAGTGCTCAATGCCAAACATGATGAAGCGGAAGCGGCCATTATCGCCCAGGCCGGGCGTTTGGCCGCGGTCACGATCTCGACGAATATGGCAGGACGTGGAACCGACATCCGGCCGGGCGGGGAGAATGAGCAGGAAAAATCGGCCGTGAATGCATTGGGCGGTTTGTATGTCATCGGCACCAACAAGCATGACAGCGCACGCATTGACAATCAATTGCGCGGCCGCAGCGGCCGGCAGGGCGATCCCGGGGAGTCGCGATTTTTTATCAGTGTTGAAGACGAAATATTTATTAAATACCGTTTAAAAGACCTGACTGGCTTCCAATTTCCGGAACCATTCGCCATCCGGGCGGCCCGAAGGTCATATTCGAAATCAACCGAATCCAGCGGATTGTCGAAGGCCAGAATCTGGAAATTAAAAAAACGCTGTTTGAGTATTCGGAAATGGTTGAAACACAAAGACGATTTCTTTTTGAAAAGCGCGGCCTGATCTTACAGGAAAACAGCGCCATGGAATTTTATGCGGACCGGTTGCCCGATAAAGTCAATCAGTTGCTAAAACTGATCGATCCAGATGCACTTGGCGAAGTGTGCCGCCGGCTGTTTTTATTTCATATGGACCGGGCCTGGTCGCAATATTTAGCGGACATTGCCGATATTCGCGAAGGTATCCACTGGCGCAGATTCGGCGGACAAATGCCGGTGCGGGAATTTATCAAACTGGCAGTGGAGCGTTTTGATGAATTACAGATGGAGATTGAAGAGCGTTGCCTGCAAACCTTTGAACAATTGGAAGTCCGGCAGAATCGGGTCGATTTTGAAAAAGCCGGCATCAAAACCCCGTCATCCACCTGGACCTACATGATAAATGATGATCCTTTTGATGGTATATTGAACCTGCAGATCGTCGGTAATATCGGGATGGCTTTAGGAGCCGGTTTATGGTGGCCCTTGTTGTTCCTGGTTTCCTGGTGGAAAAAAATAAAGACGGGGAAGAAAAAGGGGGCTCCCTTAAAATTTATTCGCCTTCGCCAGGATACCCTGGGGCTTGCCATGTCCTCATTTTCATTAGTTATATCAAACGCTCAACTCCGAACTGTGTACTCAAGGTCTGGCCATTTGGGGTTGAACAATCCAGTAATGACTGCCGTATCGATTCCCCCGATATTCAACCATCGCTTTTATTTTATTACCGGCGATAAGAACCGGCGGTCTGGTTTCCGAATACAAGGTAGCAAGTTCTCCCATTCTTTCCTTGAGAATATCCGGGGACCCGCTTGTAATAGGGTCGGGTCACGGAAAGGGGTTGATCTGAAATGAGAAACTGCCAATTCTGACCCCGAGAAACGGCCTACATTGTTTTTTTTAGGGTCAAAAAGGGGGTTATTCGAAAAACAAATGGCAAGAGCAAAGCGACATTCTATTCCAGGCTGAACAAGTTATCGTGACCCGACCTCAGATCAAACTTAACGCCTCAAAACTTACACTCAAAGCTCAAACCCCAACTCAAATTAAAATTAACTTGACATGTAGTACTATATTTAATACTATAAAAAAATGAGTTTAGCGGAAAAATTGCTTGAAAAAATGCGCCACCATCCAGGAGATTGGCGGATTGAGGACGTTATCTCCCTGGCAAAACATTATAAACTCCTTATGAGGACAAGGGGTGGAAGTCACCATATTTTCAGTTTTCCAGGTATAAAGAATTCCGTAAGTGTGCCGGCGCATAAACCGATTAAGCCCGTCTATATCAGGAATTTTATCGATCTTATCGACAAGATCAAGGAGTAGTTCATGAAGCCTAAATTTGAAGATTATGCTATTGAATTCAAACCATTGAAGAAAGATGAAGGTGGAGGATTTCTGGTGACATTCCCTGATCTTCCCGGATGCATGGCCGATGGCGAAACAACGGCTGATTCGATCATCGAGGCAAAAGATGCTTTTAAGTGTTGGATGGAAGCGCAGAAGGAATGGGGGCGGGAATATCCCAAACCGAGTACATCAGGAACATCAGGCAAATTTGTTCAACGACTTCCTAAATCGCTTCACGCCAAGTTGGTGAGAAGGGCAAAGCTGGAGGGAGTCAGCCTCAATACCCTTGTGCTTGCTTTCATAGCGGAGGGCATTGGAAAACGCGAAGGGGCTCAGGGAGGAAGGGGATAATCACGTATGAGTTATAAGTCCACCTCTCGGCCGGCCTGCTTATTTACCGTACAAAGGGGGTCACCGGGTTTCCAGGTATTGCTTTGAGTGGGGATAAAACAGGCGTTGCACGAATTGCAGGGTATAATCTCTTCGGCCCTGCCTTCCATAATCTTTTTTGGCCAATAGGGCTCGGCCAGTAACTGCCGGGCAATCGCTATCAGGTCGGCCTTTCCCTCTTCCAAAATCGAATCGGCCACCTCCGGCTCGGCCCTTTCTCGCTTAAAATTATTCAAGGGTGCCTCCCAGTCGGGGTATCCGAGTGCAATACCGATGATCACATTTTTGCTTTCGGGGACAGAGAGAATTTCTCTGGCCAGCTGAGGATAACGTATCGAAGCCGCTAAAATGCAGGTCCCCAGGCCTCGGTCATAGGCCAACGAACAAACGGTTTGTAGTATCATGCCCAGGTCGAGCATGGCGTATCCTACAGACAAAGTCTTGTCGAGGCAGAAGAGGATAAGGCAAGGTGCATCAAAAAGGGCAAACATGTCGGCATTGTACTGCCATCGTGCCTCTCGATCTTTCCGGTCAATATTTTGGGAGGTCAATGTGTTTTTAGCCAAGGCCTGATATCGATTTTTCATGACTTCCGGCCAGTCCTGCTGCATGGCAATGTCCGAAGTGGCCGGTACTCCTTCGAGAAAGTTTCGTTGGTTGGCTTCTTTAAATTTCCTGAGTGATTCCCCGGTAGCTACATATAGCTCCCACGGTTGCGTATTGCCACCCGAGGGCGCCCAGCGCGCATCCTCAATAATTTCGCGGATAACATTCTCGGGAATTTCATCCGGTTTGTATTTTCGTATGCTTCGCCTTCCTTTAATAACATCCCTGATTTCCATAGATACCTCCTAAAATCTTTGGTGTTCATGAAATAGGTAAAAAATAAATCACGGAAAGGGTTTATTTTTCCCCCATACTTTCCCAAAGCATTAATCGATCTTTACGTAAGCCGGTTCCTGCCTTGATTTCATTTCCCAATTCCAGATAGGCGTCTGTTTTGCTGCTATACACCGGCCACTGGGGAAGCGTTTGATCATTGGGGTTTCCATTGGCGGCAAACCGGGTCCAGTAGGTCATCATCGCATTGGAAAGATCAAAGTCCGTTTTTTCAGCCTTTCCCCATCGTTCCCCCATATTTCCAAATACATAGGGAATTTCGGCGCCATGATGGGCTTTGGATAGTTTCCCCAATAAGGTGGGAGGAATTCTCGTAAAAAAATAAAAATAAACCGGAGTGCCGGTCTTTTCCAGCCATCGGGCCTGTTGAATGGCGGTCAGCAGCATGGTTGAATCCGTTCGGATATGATTGATAGCGTCCTTGACATCTTTTTGCGCAATATCCGCATAGACGTCCAGTATTTTTTGGGCCTGATCCCCATAGGTCTGTTTGACATAGGTCGTGTATTTTTCCATGGTATCAATTTTACTTCTTATCAAAAACAACATGGCCTCATCGGCATTGATACCGATGATTAAGGGCACTTTGTTTATCCTGCCTTCTGTGTACAGAATGGCCGGGTCGTCGGGGATTACCCATCCGTCCACAATAGGATTGGAATCAAAGGTACCGCTTCCCTTGAAATCCTCCCAAGGTAAGGCCCGTAAGGCTTTCAAGGACGTTGCCCCTAATTGTTCTGCAATTTTTATCCCTTGCTTTTCCCGGATTTCCCGGGGAGTGCTCACATCCCGGATGGCGCCGCTTTCACAAATCCCGCGCTGAAAAAGTCCCTTGGCCAATGGAGAGGCCACCAGCAAAGTAATGCTTCTGCTTCCGGCAGACTCCCCAAAAAGGGTTACCCGGTTCGGATCGCCGCCAAATTGGCGAATATTTTTTTGAACCCATTTTAAAGCTTGAATCTGGTCCAGGAGGCTGTAATTTCCGGAGGCTTTGTGCTCCGATTCCTCAGTAAGCCAGGGGTGGGCAAATTGTCCGAAATAGTTGAGACGATAATTGATGGAAACGACAACCACGCCTTTCCGGGCCAGCTTTTCGCAATTATATAAGGGCAGGGAGTTGGAGCCTATTTGAAAGCCGCCCCCATGAATCCAAACCATCACCGGCAGGGCTTGATCTTTGGATTTTGCCGGAGTCCAGACATTTAAATTCAAACAATCTTCATCCTGCCGGATATCTTCCGCAATACCACCCATGTTTGAGGGACTTTGTGGGGCTGCCGCACCAAAGGCCAGAGTGGGTCGGATGCCTTTCCAGGGTTTGACCGGCAGTGGTGGTTTCCAGCGCAGTTCTCCCACAGGCGGTTGTGCATAGGGAATTCCTTTAAAAACAGAGATGACCTTACTTATCTCCGATGACATTCCTGAAATCAGACCGCTGTCCAATTGGACAGGACCTTTTTCATACAAAGCCGTTTCCTCTGCTCTGATTTCGGAGGCAAAGGACATTGTCAACGGCAAGGCCAGAGTGCCCAGCAAGATTTTGCAGAAATTCATTCCCGTCCTCCTCCTTGTTTTATCATCTTTCAACATTGCCTCTATTGTGCCCTTTCGCCTATTTCCTTTCGGTGAGCTGAATCAGAATGCCATGGGCGGATTTGGGGTGGACAAAAACCTGCGGGTTGCCGACGCCTATGAGTTGTACCCCATCATCCTGCATGGTTTTAACCGTTGCTGCCAGATCATCAACCGCCAGGGATATGGTGTGGATCCCTTCTCCCCGGCTGTCAATCGCCTTGCCCACCGGTGAATCCGGGCCAAGGGACGCAACCACTTCCAAAAAACCGCCATTGGGAAAGGGAAAGAAGGCTTGCTTGATCCCCAGTGCTTCCGACTCGGATCTTCTTTCCAGGGTCATGCCCAGTTTATCTTGAAACGTTTTTATGCCTTCTTCAATATCCTTTACCCGTACGACGATATGATCCATTCCTGTTATTCCCATTTTTCCTCCTTTAATATTAAATTGGTTATCCGGATACCAGCTTCATAACCGTTTATAAGAAACTGAACGCCGGTTTAGTAACTAAGGAATAAATTTCCTCTCAAACTGGATAGAATATTTGTATCAGTTTACTTTTTGAAATATTGTTTTCACCGCCGAGACGCTGAGGGCGCAAAGAAGATAATTTGTGTTTGCCGGTGAGAGGCCGGCAAACACAAGGCCTTCACTACCCTCCGGGTAATTATTTGGCCGGAGGCCAGGCCGGTTTGTTCAATCCCGCCTCTCACGGGAGTGAACAAAAATGGTTCCCTCTGCGTTCTTTGCGACTTTGCGGTGAATAAAAGCTCTTTTTTCAAACACCTAACATGTTACGAATATTTCAAATTTGGTTCCGGCTTTTATGGGTTAGGCCTTATCTCTTTTCAATTTGGGCAAACGATAGGGTTGGGTAACCCCGCATGAATAACAGGTACGCTCGTACCAGTGCATTTGAGCACGGCATCCGGGACAGCGCCACCGTTCCTCCTGTTCAACAATCCATTTTTCAGCCCCAATTTCCCGTAAATGGTTGAGATTTTCCAGCACTTCAGCATGGTGACGCATACCGTCGTTGTTAAAATCAGTGATCAGATGGCAGGGGAAATCTGAACAGTCGGCACATTGGGTAATCCCGGGCCTGTTTTCAGCGCAGTGTCGAATCTTACAATCCCGGCAATAGGGTGTAAGCGAGCCCCCACCAAGGCATCCGTCGCATTGACTATCGTCTTCCGGCATTTTCCATACTTTTAAGATCTCCTCAAGACGTTGAGGATTGTTGTCTCGTCTGGCCCGATAGAGCGAACAAGCCCCACAGTACAGCCCGCAGACGGCCGCTAAAGGCTCATTCATCATTATACCTCCTTTTCTGATATCAACCGACCCACCAGGATTATTCAAATCGAACCTTGATGGGCTTTCGGTCCACGGTGCGATGATAGGTCCAACTCGGGTACCCCATGATCAGGACACTGAATATTTTATGTCCGGGAGGAAGGTTTAATTCTTCCACAATGGGTCGATAAGTGGCGGCCGCCTCGAATATGCCGATGTAAGTACTTTCCAGACCCATGGTCATGGCGGTCAGGGCGACGGTCGTGGAGGCAATCACCCCGTTGTCCTTGGGTGCGCTGGTGGCCTCGGGAGAATGGAAGATCCAGACCACCGGTGCCTTATGGAACACCATATCCCTGCCCGGTTCCAGGCCGGCCATGCGCCGGCTTCTCAGCCGGAGAACATCCAGTGAATACTGCATGCTCCCCGGCAATTCCTTACCGGCCGCTTTTAGGGTTTTGGCCCGCTGTTCCAGCATTTCCTGGGCCTTTTCAAAACTTTCCGTGGTCAGGTCCGAAAGTTTTTTAATTTTTTTAGGGTCCTGAAGGATCAGGATTTCCACATTCTGGACATTGCTTCCGGTGGGAGCATATCGACAGACATCCACCAGTTTTTCCAGCACTTCTCTTGGAACCTGTTTGTCCGCAAATTTCCGGTGGCTTCGACGGCGGCGGATAAAGTCAATAAAGTCGTCGGTCTTGATTTTGATGTCTTCATCGGTCGCGATAAAGTTATCCATATTCATTTGGCTATGGGTTATCGCCCCTGTGGGACAAAGCGAAACACAATGACCGCAACCAATGCAGCAGTTTTCATCTGCCGAGGCGATGATATCCCCGTCTTTTTCGGAAAAACAGGTGCACCTTTCAACGCAGGTGCCGCATAACGTGCAACTATCCGCATTTATTGAAACCCAACTCATATTATGTCTCCTTTTTTGGTTAATAATTTTTATTCTTCTCCCAATTACTTGGGGAAAAGGGTTCAAGGAAATTCTTATCAACTTTCAAATGGCCGCTTTCGACGGCACGCGCACCTGCAAGGCGACAAAGAAATTGATCAGGGCAATGGCCGCCCCGAACAGGAAAACATATTGGAAACCATAGGTATTCCAGATAACGCCGCCCACCAGGGCCGACGAAATCGAGAAAACGTGGTCGATGGTTACTGCCGCGGTCAGCGCCGGTTGGATGTGATCGGGCTGTTTGGCAATCTTCTTGATGTAAGTTGCCCGGGCCATGCTCACGGAGAAAATCATCTGGTCCACAAGAAAACATAGGCAAACAAGATAAAAGGCTAAACGGGTGGAAAACATGAATTTGGAAAAACCATATCCGAAGCAGACGAAAATCAGGATCACCGCTTCGGCGGCGAGGACAAATCGTTCCCCCAGTTTGTCTATCGTCCAGCCAAGTAAAGGCTGAAAGAGAATTCCGATTACCCCGCCAATGGTGAAAAGCGTGGCCATGATCTGGATGGGTTGTTCGAGTATACTGACCAGCACCCAGGGGGCAAAGGTGATGAAGAGTTGTTTTCGCGCTCCGGAAAGGACGTTCAACAGGTAATAAAGCCGGTACTCTTCGTGAAATTGTAAGAAGCGGCGTCTTTTTACAACCGGCTCGGGCTTCATGGCAAACAATAGGGACGCGGCGATCAATAGAAGAAAAGAAGCCAGGGCAAAGGTGTGATGAAAGGTGAATCCAAGATATTTGAATCCCAGAACGACAATAAAACTGCCGATGACGGCCGCAAAGTTGCGGATGGAGTTGAGCTGTCCGAGTCGGCGACCATCCTGGCCCTCCCGGGCCAGTTCCATACCGATGGTCGAAGCGATGGGCATATAAAGATGCTGTCCCATGCTCAAGATGAACAACCAGGGCACCATCATCCCGTAACTGGTCGAGGCAAACCCAAGCAGCAATGAACCGATCGCGCCAAATACCATGGCCACAACCGCGAGGCGACGCGAACACAGGAACCACAACGCCGCGGCTACAAATACCACTAATAATCCCGGTACCTCGCGCGGGAATTCGAGGAAAGAACGCTGGAAACCGGTTAGTTGAAAATTAAATTCAAGAAAATTATTAAAGGTGGAATCAATCATGCTGAAGCCCATACCCAGGGCCAGCGCAGCCGTGGCAAACAGCAACAGTTCACGTGGGGAGGTCTTGATCCGGGAAAGAATATGCATTTTGCTGTTCTACCTCGAAGTTGTGCCAAAATCGAACTTGCAGCGGTAATAATATTTTGTGAATAATAGTTCGGAGTTCGGAGTTCGGAGTCGAGATAATAATGGATGTATTCCTTCTAATCACTCCTAACTTACGACTCCGAACTCATCACTCCGAACTCATCACTCCGAACTAACAACTCTGAACTAATCACTCCGAACTAAGATTATCCCTCATGCGATAATACTCAAAGGTGTTTCTCAAGGCTTTGGCCCCCCGTTCGATACTGGGGAAGGTGGGAATCCCTCTTTCCTGAAATTTGGAAACCGCTTCTTTGACTACGGGCAATTCTTCCAACGAGTGGTAGTTGATGATGGATATGATCGGCTTATCCGTCCGGGCTTTGAGATCGGCGGTCATTTCAACAAAACTGCCCATCCGTCCGTTCATGTTCAGCATGCGGGCCAGGGAGAGGATGGCCAGATTGTCGATATTGGGATCCCGGGCCAGAATATCCACAATCCGAGCCATTTCAAAACGGTTCTGGTTTCCCGTATCCACCGGGTTGAGATAACCCCCGCCGATGATATTATAAAACTCCCGCAGTTGATCATAAGACGCTTCGGTCAGTCTGGGCAAACGAAGACCCGCTTCGGCAAAGGTATCGGCGATATTGACCGATTGCCCTCCGGCACCGCCGGTTACCCCTACTCTGATTCCATGAACCGGGGGCAGGAAAGTCAACGCATTGGCCGTATCGATTAAATCTTCCATCTCCATGGCACTCACCGCACCGCATTGTCGGATCATAGCTTCCCATATGCCATGGGGGACGGCCAGGGAACCCGTGTGGGAAGCAATGGCCCGGCCTCCTTCTTCCGTTCTGCCCCCTTTCCAGATCACCACCGGTTTCAAAGCGGTGGTCTCCTTCAATACATTTAAAAACCGGTCCCCGTCATTTATCCCTTCCAGATACATGATAATGACTTTGATTTCTGGATCCTGAGCAAAGTATTCCAGGAAATCCGTGGAATCAAGAACAGTGCCGTTGCCGAAACTGACCGATTTATTGACGTCCAAACCCTGCATATGGGCACTCAGACTCATGTTGACCGCATGACCGCCGCTTTGGGAAATGATGCCTAAGCTTCCGTAAGTCCCGGAATACTGTTCCGGGAATTGTCGGTTCCCGATCCTGGGGTTGAATAAACCCATGCAATTTGGGCCAATGAGATGGAAATTGGCTTCTTCGGCCCGCTGTTTAAGCCAGTATTCGGCCTGCATCCCCTCTTCTGTGCCCGTTTCCCTAAAGCCGGCGGTGAACATATGGGCCGCTGCCACGTCCTTTCGAATACACTCCTCCAACACTTGTGGAACCACTGCCCGGGGTACGGATATGATAGCCAAGTCCACAGACTCCGGAATATCCAGGATACTGGTATAGTTGGGAATCCCAAGGGTCTTAATTCCTTCAATCGACTCGGGGTTGACCTGCACTGAGTATAATTTTCCCTGAAAAGTACTCTGAGCGCGCAGCCATTGAAATTCATTCCGGTTGCTGTCTCCGATAACCGCCAGAGTTTTGGGATTAAAAGCCCTATCTAATTTTTTAAAGTCCGCCTTCAATTTATTTTATCCTCCTTGACTTAGAACATGAAATAAAAACAGCAATGATCACCACCCCGGATGGAGATGACCTGAATCGAAAACTCCAATTTATCTGAATTCTTTCTGTTACCGGCAGGTTTTAGGCAGAGAGAATTTACTTTGGGGTGTCTATCGTAACTTATTAATATAGAAGAAAACCCTCTAATAAGTCAAGAAAAAATAATAACCTATGGCGTTTTAAAGAAGAGAGGGGAAAACAGGGTGAAGCTTTAAAACCAGAATTAATCCCCTACTCCAGGTTAAAAACCCGAGCCGCATTTTTATAGAAGAATTTCTCCTTGACGCTGTCCTTGAGGGGCCACTGATCTATTTCCGTGAGCACATCCCGGATGTGCATCCCCATGGATAGCCAGTCCGAGCCGAAACAGATCTTGTCCTGAACAGTTGAATTGGCATATTTCATGAACATTTCCCAGCCTGTATCGGGAGTAGCCACATACTTGGGTCTATGGGCGGAGGTATCGGTGTATAAATTGTCATATTTCCAGAGCATAATAACCAGGTCCGGCACCCAGGGCCAACCGCCGTGGCCGGCGATGATCTTGAGACGCGGGAAATCGATCAGCACCTGTTCCAGATATCGGGGGTGGCCGTAATATATAGAGATGTTGGTCATCCAGTTGACGGACGTATGAATCCAAATAGGAACCCCCATCTTTTCACACAGGTGATATAATGGATAGTAGAGCTGATCATTGGCGAATCTGCGGTGGGCGAAGGGACGGAAGACCACTGCCTTGAAACCCAGGGAGGTCAGGGCCTGTTCGACCCGGGCCAGGCTTTCCGCGGCCTTCCGCGGGTTGTAGCCGGAAAAGGCGATGAACTGGTTGGGATATTTCTTTAATATGTCGGCAATGTATTCGTTGGGCACAGCCGAACCTGACATATTCGATTCATCCATATTGTGCAGGGCGGACCAGGTGATACCGTTTTCTTTCAGGATTTTTATAAAATTATCCATCCCGACCGGTCCGGTCTCCGCCCTCCGTATCAATTCTTCCCGCAAGGCTTCACCGGAAAGCCTGTCTGTAATATTATTAAATTCCTCCGGCGACAGGCCCAGCCAATTGGACCATTTCGCACCAAACAGTTTGATATAGCCTTCCATGCCCGAGACAGGCGTAAACAAATCGGCGAACAGCATCTCCCTGGTCGGTATGGTATTTGAGGTATCAATAATCATTGGCAGGACCTCCTTATTCTACGTCTAAATATTCAATTGAGCTAGATCCAGATCACCCCATCCTTTTTGAGCTCATCAATCTCAGTATCTGTTTTTCCGAGAAAAGACTTCAGGATCTCCATGTTGTGTTCACCCAGATCGGGGTCATGAGGATTTTCTCCAGGGGCCACACCAACCGGGACATCCTTAAAGCGTATGGGGGAATTATAGGTTTTGACCTTTCCCAGCTTAGGGTGATCGACTTCCACGATCATATTTCTGGCTTTGAGATGAGGATCCTCCAACAGCTCCTTAACATCCTTGATAACACCCATAGGGGCGTCCATGGCTATAAAAAGATTTTCCAGGTCTTCAGCGGTCATATTTTCCCTGACCCATTCGGCGAAAACCGAATTCAGCATCTGCTGATCGGCGGAACGTTTGAGAAACCCTTCGATATTATCCCCTTTGTATTTTTCAACCAGATCATCCCTGCCCATCAAACCGTAAAGCTCCTCGAAGACCGGGCTGCTGAAGGCGCAGACCATAACCCATCGACCGTCCTTGGTTAAAAAGGTGTCCCAAGGGACTCCGAAGGGATCGAGATTGCCGCGGCGCAGGGGCGCGGTATCCTCCATGCTGGTTTTGATTACGTTCTCCTCCAGCACTGAGAATATGCTGTCCATCATAGCCACTTCAATCTTTTGCCCTTCTCCGGTCTGGTCCCGCAGGCGCAGGGCCGCGAGAATACCGGTTACGGCATAAAGCCCCATGATGGCGTCGGCAATACCCGGTCCTGTTTTAAGAGGAGACCGGTCGGCATACCCGGTCAGGCTCATTAATCCACCCATGGCCTGCCCCACCGGATCGATACAGGGCCGGTTGGCGTAAGGCCCATAGCTGCCGAACCCCGAAGCTGAGGCATAGACCAGGCGGGGATTGACTTTCCTGACCTCCTCATAGCCCAGCCCGAGTTGTTCAAGTACTTGGGGGGCGAAGTTTTCCACCAGCACATCACATTTTTTGGCCAACTCCAGAAACAAAGTCCGGCCTTCTGCCTTCTTTAGATCGAGAGTGAGCGATTTTTTCCCTCGGTTCAGACTGGCGAAATACCCGCTGTATCCGTTTTTGAAGGGAGGCATGATCCGGGTTTTATCCCCCACCGGAGCGGCCTCAATTTTTATGACCTCGGCGCCGAGATCGCCCAATAATTGTGTAGCAAAGGGGCCGGCGTAAACCCAGGTCAAATCCAGTATTTTAATTCCACTTAAGGGCTTAATACTCATAGGGGTCACCTCACAAGAGATAAAGGAAGGATGTCATCTTTCGTTATTCCGGTCTAAAAATATTTTTCTAAAGGTTGAAGTCGAATTTTCAGGTCATCTTTCTCCGATAAAGCAGGTAATAGATGAGGCCAATAACGATCCAGGCCAAAAAGACGATCAGGGCACCCCGAGTCAATATCCCAAGTGACACCAAAAAGGTGGGGACAACACCGATGAGGGCCAAGATGGGAATCACGTTCCCCCAAGGAGCCTGGTATGGCCGCTCGGCATTGGGCTCCTTCTTGCGCAGCATAATAACAGCCAAAGCGGTAAGGGCATACGTTACCAGAACGGAGGAGGCGGCGGTATCGAAAAGAACAATAAGCCGGGGGACGAAGCTGCCGATGACTCCGAGGATACCGACAAAGATAATGGCCCAATGGGGAACCCCAAAACGCTTATTGATGTTGGCAAAAAATCCCGGAAGCTCATGGTCTTTACCCATGGCCATCATCAACCTGGAAGCACCGACTACGAACCCGTTAAGCGTGGTTACCAGCCCGCAGATCCCGGCGATAATGATGATTGCCGGCCCGGAAGGACCCAGCAGTTTGGTGACTATCGGCAGGATAGGAATGTTCTCTTTGCTCTTGGCGATCTGTTCCCAGGGCAAAACACCGGCGTTGGTAACGGCAATAACAAAGTAGGCTATCAACACGAACAGTATGGATAAGGGGATGACAAAAACCATCTTGCGAATGGGAGATTTAACTTCCTCCGCAGCCTGGGGCAGAATGTCATATCCCATAAAACCCAGGAAATAGATAGGCACCATGAGAAACATCCCTCCAACGCCCCTTCCGAAAAAGGGAAGGAAGTTATCTATTTGAATATTGGCCAGGCCGGGCAAGGCGTAGACAAATATACCGGCGAAAAGGATTATTGTCAGCACCAGTTGTATGATAGCGGAAAATCGTATCCCCAGAAGATTGATGACCGTGAATACCACGGCGGCCATCACCCCGATCCAGGTGGTGGGTACCGCTGGTACAATGGCATTTACCAGTTTCCCGATAATGATACATTCCCCGGGCATCATGGCGGCATAGGCCAAGACCAGAAGCCAGCCGGCTAAGAACCCGAAGAATTTGTTCATGGCCCTTTTGACGTAAATATAGGCCCCACCGGCCACCGGCATCATGGAACATAGTTCTGCAAAACAAAGACCTACAAAGAGGGTGAAAACAGCCGCGAAGATCAGGGAAATCATGGCCGCCGGCCCGCCGCGGTCTAGAAATACATTAGCCAGGACGGCCCAGGCCATACCGACCATGGCTCCGGTAAGAAGGGTGAAAAGAGTGACGAGGGTAAGACTTCGTTTTAAGCTTGACGGTTTCTCTTCCATGGCAAATTACCTCCTTCCTGGTTCCGGTTTCGGGTAAATTTCGAAATGAGTCTTAAAACAGGACTGATTATTTATCGAAATCGACATTATTTTTCCTGTATTGTCTATTCGATAGGGGAGAAATAATTTTCATGAAAACCATAGAATACTTCTTTTTAATTTTTTTTCCGGATGCTCCTCCTTTCCATCCCTAAAGATTCAGCTTATCGGCACGACCCTTTTCCAGGGACTGAAAAATTTTCTAATCGTACCACTACAGAAGAACAAAATCACCTTAAAACGGCGTTACAGACAATCATAAGTCGCCTTGATCAACAACTGTGACCGGGGGACATCCTCTTCATTGACCTGCATCTGATTCATAGCGTATCCCACAGCGATATTGGCATCCGGATCGGCAAAACCGATAGACCCACCGGCTCCGGAGTGTCCGAAGGCCCTGGGGTTTGGACCGTACATGCCCTCCGTGTTGAGGGCAAACCCTCTGGCAAAACGCCGGGGGCGTCCCAGTATCAAATCGTCCTGATCGCCCTTAACCTCTTCAATAGTAGCCCTCTCGATCCCTTTTCGGGTGATGATGCGAATACCATCGATCTCTCCCCCGTTGGCCAGGGCTCCATAGATTCGGGCTATCCCTCTGGCATTAGTCTGGCCGTTGGCGGCCGCTATTTCCGCCTTGCGCCAGGCATAGGAACAGACATCTTTGTAAGGTCTGATTTCGGGATTTAGTAAGGCAATAGGATACAGGGCCGGCATTTTCCTCGAACCGTCCAGTGGTTTCTGAGGTACCCGGGCTCGGTTGGCCCCGATCATATCAGCCACCCGGTTCATTTCCGAGTCCGGCAGTCCGATATAAAAATCAGCCCCCAAGGGGCCGGCGACTTTTTCGTGAAAATATTGCCCCAGGGTTTTCCCGGTGATTCTTCGGATGAGTTCCCCGGCCAGAAATCCCCAGGTCACGGCATGATATCCGGAAGCCTTCCCCGGTTTCCAGAAGGGTTTCTGGGCCGCAAGCAACCGGATCATCTTGTTCCAATCGTATAAATCGGTTATTTGAATTTTTTCACTGACGCCACATACCCCTGCCTGATGGGATAGAAGCTGGGCCACCGTGACCCTGGCCTTACCTTCAGCACCGAATTCGGGCCAGTAATCGGTAACCATCGCTTCATAATCGAGTTTCCCTTCCTCAGCCAGTATGGCCACGGCCAGGGAGGCCATGCCCTTGGTTGTGGAATATACATTAACCAGCGTATCGGACTTCCAGGGTCTGGTACAAGCCTTGTCTTGAAAGCCTCCCCACAGATCGATCACCTTTTTCCCTTTATAGACAACTGAAAAACAAGCACCGACTTCATAGCCAGCCCAGTTGGCCCTAAAGACTTCTTTGACCTTTTCGAATTCAGGCTCAACTTCCCCGGAAATTTTCCATTCCAACATAATTCCCTCTTCTCTAATCCGATTCGGATAATAAATTATTAACTATGGTTTCCATATCCCTTCGGGCTTTTATTTCCCCTGGGGCTCGCCCCTCAAACCCGGCTTCATTCAGTTCCGGATCATAACCAACCATTCCCAGGACGTTGACGTTGGCCCGCTCCAGCTCTTCTATCATCTTCTGTTCCCACTTTTCCGAAGGCACTTTGTTTAGAACGGCCAGGACCCGGTAAATCCCCATTCCTTCACTCATGTAGGCGATTTTGCCGGCCAGCGTCATGGATTCATAGGATGGCTCCACAATGACCAGAACCGTATCCACATTTCTTTCCACCCCCCGGCCGAAACTTTCAACCCCGGCCTCCATATCAACGATGATGACCTCTTTTTCCTTCAAGACCAGCTTTCGCATGAGATCACGGGTAATATCGGCCATGGAACAGGCACACCCCTGGAATGGGTCTTCGATCTTACCGATCATCATAAACCGGAGATTCTGGTTGGAAAGGATAAATTCTGAGGGGATATCTTCAAAGGACAGGGAATCGGCCATCAGCCATTCCGTTCCCGTGGTGGGATTTCCGGCGACAAAACGACTGAGCAGCGACATCAGCGGTTTTGGTTCCTGCTCAAAGCCGAAAAAGCGGGACAACCCGGGATTGGATTCATCCGTGTCCAAAACCCCTACTCGGTAACCCTGTTTCAAAAAAGCCCCGGCCAATAGAGTGGTCAGAGAACTCTTTCCTACCCCTCCTTTGCCGCAAACCGTTATCTTTTTAATCGGACCGGGTTTGGGGGCATTGGCTCTTAAAAAAGCCCGGACCTTTTTAGAGGCTTCGACCATTTGCTCTTCAGTCTCGGCCGCACACATGCCGCAATCGATACATCCTTCATCATCGTAAAAAGCCACCCCGAAGGGGCAGTGAAAAAGTCCCATTAAAATTCCTTAGTGCCAAAGCGCCTCAGCAGGTCTTCAGTCTGCCTCTCCGGAGGCTCGGTCAGGTTCAGGGATATAATCGGGAGGCCGGACCATTTTCATCCAGCGGGCCTCCGAAGGACAGTTTATCACACATAAGCCACAGCCAATGCATTTTTCAGGGTCGATAAAAGCCCTTTCCTCTCCCAGTTCGGGAAAAAATTTAATGCCATCGGCTCCGATCGGACATCCTTTTTCTATACAGATCCCGCAGCCAACGCATTTTTCGGGATCGATAACCGCTATAAACCTACTCTTGACGATAACGTCCTGGTCCAGGCGGGATAAGGCGTCTTTGTTGACCTGGAATTGCCCACAGCAATCATTGTGACAGTTGCAGACCAGGGAAGGCATTCGGTTGGAATTTCCGGTCAAATGAACGAGCTGTAACTGATCGAATTTATCAAAAAGGTCTATGACTTCTTCATAGGTGAGTTTTTCCCCCGCCCCACGATTCAAGTTGTATTGACCAGCCCTGCCGCAGGTTACACAGCTGACTTCCGGCACAGTGTCTTTGCATTCTCTATCGGGTTCCGCTCTCTTACAGGCGCAGGGAAGCAGGACGATCGGGTCCGAGGCCTTGAATATTTGCCGGATGTCTTCATAAGGCAATAAACCGGTCATATTTTTAATCGATTTCCAGCGGGGAATAACCCGCATATTTCGCCGCAAAGGGGCTTTTCCCGATAATACATCGTCTACCCTTTGGGCCCTGTCTTCCCGGCTGGTCGCTTGAAGTAAACGAAAAAACTCATCATCAAATACATCTTTATATTTTACCACGTCGGCCGATCCGGCGCTGTCATGCAAGGCACCCCAGGACCGGATCAGGTGCCATCCGGTCTTACCCTGGAAAACAAGCCCTTTTTCAAACAGGGCCTTCAGGCTTTTTTCCACGGTCTCCCGGTCGAGGTTTAACCTTTTGGCTATGACCTCAGAGGAAGCCGAAAGCTCATTCAATATCCGGGCCTCTTCCAGATCGGCCAATTTGGCCAGTAGGAGGGGTAAATTCTTCAAATCAGATTTCCCCATTTTAGTCGCCAATTCTTGATAAACAGGATCGACAGGGCTCATATTTTTCTCCTTGTCCTATTGGCTATTAATGGTCTCATAATAACATGAAACAGTTGAACTTAACTAACAGAGTAGCCAAGAACCATTTTAGGTATCCAGATTCATCCGGGAATCACCCAAATAAAACTCGGGGGGCTCCACCACTTTCATCCCATGGGCACCCTTCGGACAGGTCTCCACACAGCAGCCGCAGCCCATGCATTTTTCCTCATCTACATAGGCCCTCTCCTGATTGTATTCAGGGTAAAATTTCATTTGTACCGCGCCGAACTGACATCTTTTTTCTACACAGATCCGGCAGCCGATACACTTGGCCGGGTCTACGGTGGCCCGATACCGGCTCTTGGCATAATACTCGGTCACCGGATATTTGCTGCCGATGACACAGGGGGTTCTGAGGACTTCGCAACAGTCAAAGTGACAATTGCAAATGACCCCCCGGAATTTCTTCGGGTCCTCGGTTCGGGTTCCGACGTGAACCACCGGATACTTGGCCGTTTCATCGCTGAGGAGATCGAGGGCTTCCTGCCGGCTGATCCTTCTTCCGACACCCCGGTCAACATTGTAAAGGGCCGCTCTGCCAATCACCAGGCAGAGTTCTTCCGGAACACCGCAGTCACGCGATTTATATCTCTTCCGGCAGGCGCAGTGGAGAACGGCAAAATCTTCGTTGGCTTTAAGCAGCTCCCGGACATCTTCTCCCGGAAGTACGCCCGGCAGGTCTTTGATGGCTTTCCATCTGGGGATGATCCCGGAAGTCCCCCGCAATCCGGCGGCTATTCTTTGGGCGATGCGCTCCTCCCGGGGGGGACCGAGTTCATAATCACTGAATATTCCGATCAGGGCATAATACTCATCACCCAGAACCTGGTCATAGTTGATATTATTCTGCGTGTCCAGCCATTGCCCCATGGTCCGGGGAAGTTGGGGGCCTTTGCTGGTCGGGAAAAGAAATCCTTTCTCGTACAGTTCCCGGACGTAGCCGTCGGCCGTTTTTTTATCCAAATTCAATTTCTCGGCGAATTGTCGGGAAACCTCGAATCGACCCAGGGAATTTTCCCGATACGGGTCGGGAAGGGCCAGGACGAGCCTGGCCTGATCCACATTCATCAACCGTTCCATGATCCAGGGAAAATATTTGGAATTTTCCAGCCCGGCCTGAACCTTTTTTGAGACTTCCTTATAAATAGGGTCGATTTCCTTCTTGATCATTTCCCGGGCCTTGAGGATATTCTCATCCAATGCCTTTCTCCCTTATGTTGTCGGCGTATATCAGACCTTTTTGTTTCCCATATAAAAATTCATAAAGGGGTTTTCTCCGAACTACGAACGACTCGACTGAGTTCGTCGAAGTCACATAACTCCGCACTATTTTCTTATTCCACAGGCCTTAAACCCGATTTGGTGAATAACCCAAAGTCGTATTGGCCACAATGGTGGTATGCATGTTCGACGTTCCTTCCAGAGTCTCGAACTGTTTGGAATCCCTCAAGAAACGTCCACAGGGATATTCATCGGAATAACCGAAGGACCCGAATAATTTCATACACTCATTGGCCGAATGAACCACGACCTTGGCCCCGTAAAGCTTGGACATGGAGGTCTCCATGACATTGGGCTGTTTCAGGTCTTTGAGCCAGGCTGCCTTGTAAACCAAAGCGGCCAGGGACTCATGCTCCATTTTCATTTCGGCGATCTGCTGTTGAATCAATTGATATTTCCCGATCTGTTGACCGAACTGGGATCTTTCGTTGGCATATTTGACCGATTCCTCCAAAATAGCCCCGGAGAGGCCGAGAGCCCCGGCCGAACAACCGAGCCGGGTACTGTTCAACTGGGTCATGCACATCGGAAATCCCTTGTTGACCTCACCGAGCACCAGATTTTTTGGAACCTTGACATCCTCAAAGGTAAGTTCCCCCGTATCGGAGGCCTTAAGTCCCACCTTGTCGTGAATCTTTCTTCGGGTAATTCCCGGAAGGCTGTAATCCATAATGAAACAGGTCACTCCCCTCGCCCCGGCGTCCTTGTCTGTTTTCACATAAAGCAGACCATGAGTGGTAACGGTCCCGTTGGTGATCCACATCTTGTTGCCATTAATTAAATAATAATCTCCTTTATCTTCAGCCCGGCATTTCATCCCGGCCACATCGGAGCCGACATCGGTTTCGGTCATGGCGAAACTGCCGATATATTCCCCGCTGACAAACTTGGGGATATAATTTTTCTTCTGCTCTTCCGTCCCGAACTTCTGAATAGTCAAAGCCGGACCCCAGCATTGCATGTTAAAAGGCATTCTCCATGAAGTGTGGACCTTGGTTACCTGTTCGATGGCCAGAGCCCCTTCCAGAAACCCCATCCCATTGCCTCCGTATTGTTCCTCGATACAGAATCCGAAAAAGCCCAATTCGGCCATTTTGTCAAAAATCTCTTTGCGCCAGTGCTGATTTTTTTCATCTTCTTCCACGTAAGGTTTGATCTCATTTTCGGCAAACCCCCGGGCCATATCTTGAAGCATTTTCTGTTCTTCAGTCAGTGCGAAATTCATTGTTTTTCCTCCCGATTCGGTGATTGCTTTTATTTATTGGTAAGCTTGTCCTTTTTCGCTATAGAAATATAGATAAAAGATAAATTCCCGTCAAGAAGGAAATGACCAACCCAATGAAGGCAGGGGATTAATCGATTTGAAGGTAGACAGCGCCGAATGCTTCCGTTACCGAGAGCCCTGATTTTATGAAAACCAGAACTAACCAAGCCTGTTTGAAATTTTCTGTTGCGAGTTGCAAGTTTCAAGTTACCGGCTGTTAGTGCGTTGAAGGAGCTTTTTTATTATTAATTATTTTCCCCGGACCGCCGCGTTGGGAGAACCTGTCCTGTTTGAGTAAATTAATACGGGAGACGATAATAAAAACTATACAGAGTTTTAAGATGAGATTGAACTGCTTTTTGCGCTTTGCTTTTATCCCTCTGTTTTACAGCTTCCAGTATTTTATAATGTTGGGCTTGGAATGTTCGGTAGTCACTGAGGGTGAAATTTAAAGTGACCCGCTTCAACCGTTCGAGATCACGCAAGTTCATAATATAATTTGTCAGTAATTCATTGCCGGCCGCATCATACATTTCTTTGTGGAAGAAACTATTCCAGTCTTGTTTGCTGTTAAAAAAAGTTAGATCAATAGCTCTTTTGTTGCGATTAATAAAATCTTCCTCAAAACGGGCCAGATACATAGCCGCCCGATCAAGATGCTTCCGGGATGCCTTTTCGCAAGCCAATTTAATGGCAGAACTCTCCAAAACGATTCTAACCTCAAAATTATTTTTTATATCTTTAAGAGAATGATACACAACAACGTAGCCTATATCATTGCGTTTTTTTACAATTCCTTTGATTTCCAGCTGGCTCAATGCTTCTCTTAACGGGGTGCGGCTGATACCCAATTGAGCAGCCAGTTCAGACTCTACTAAGCGTTGATCGGGTCGTAACACTCCATTCAATATTTGATTCTCGATGCCCTGCCTGGCTATTTCAACGAGGCTTTTTTTATCTTTTATCTGAACTCTGCTCATTCTATTTTTCCCTTGACATCCTCAATCTTATTATTGTATTCAACATTGTATACAATAATAAATAATTTTACACCTTTTTTTTCTTATCAAGCGATCAACTCTAAAATAGTGATATAATTTTTAACCATTAAAGGCAAATAAATTAGGAAGGTGATCGACCCTATCCTATTGTAACTGGTGATCATTGTTGCTGAATTAGCCGGTACCGGTATCTGGGGAGAAATTTCAATCATTTGGTTGACATGAATCGGTCATCCATTTTATAATCTGTATAAAAAGGGAAATCGCCATGGAACTGTTTGAAGCTATTGCCAGGAGAAGGACTATTCGGGGATTTACCAAACCTGCCCCGGAGGAGACCTTAAAAAAAATAATAATGGCCGGGGCCATGGCGGCGTCACCGGATAATCGGCAGCCCTGGGAATTTATCGTTGTTGATGATCCTGAACTCATCAAAGGGATCTCAGAACACAAATATCGGCAAAATCAGAAAATTCATCCGGAATCGGTTGCCCTGTCCCAAAGAGATGCCTATAAGAACTGTAGTGTGGTGGCCATGTGTTACAAAAGGGCCCAGCCAACCATTGGTGTGCCTGGATGTGTGTCCAGAACATGGCCTTGGCCGCTACTGCGGAAGACTTGGGCATTGTTCCTTCCACACTGTGGGCGGAAGACCAGAAGGCGGTAGAAAAGTTACTCGGATTACCGGAAGACTACAAACTGGCGACCATGGTCTTAATTGGACGGCAAAAAGGGTACCCCAAGATCCCCAAAGTAAAACGCCGTCCGGAGTGGAACTGGCTCCACCGGAACCAATTCGGCACCAAACCATAGAGCAGAAATATCTCTATAAATAATAAGGTAAGCCTGTAAGCCCGGGTATCTGAAGGCTTATATTCTTACCGGTTAAAACGAGGACAAGAAGGACCAAATCATAAAACAACATCATTTGAAAGGGGGTTCTATGAAGAGCAAAGAAAAGAGTACAGGTTCAGGGCTCAATCGGAGAGACTTCTTGAAAGGAACGGCCGCAGCCGCAGCCGCCACAGCGGTGTCGGGTCCGTTTTTCCCTGGCCCAGGCCGCCAGGCAGGAAATTCGAGTGGGAATGACCCTGACCTATTCCGGAGTCTATGCCATGGTCGGAAAACGGGTGGAGAACGGCGCCAGACTGGCTTTTGCCCTGTCCAAGTACAAGGACCAGGTCAAATTCTTCCCGGAAGATACTCAGGGAAAACCTAATGTGGCCATTGAAAAGACCCAGAAGCTTTTCGAGAAAGAACAGATTCACATGTTGGTGGGTCCGATCGCCGGTCATGAATCCCTGGCGGTCAGCGAGATGCTTAAGCCGAAAAAGAAATTAATGCTGCTGGCTTACGGGGCTAATATCAAACTTTGCGGCGAGTCCTGCAGCCGCTACACTTTCCTGTGCGGCCACACCCCTTGGAATCAGAGCTTTCCGGCCGTGGATTGGTTCTTGAAGACCTTAGGGAAAAAAGTTTATCTGATCGGGGCCGATTATTCCACCGGTCATGAAGTGGTGAAATTTTTCAAGGAACCCTTTGAGAAGAAAGGCGGCCAGGTGGTTGGGTCCTTCTTCAGCCCCTTGGGAACTACCGAGTTTGCACCCTACCTGGCCAAAATAAAGAGCGCCAGTCCTAAACCGGACGGGATATTCGGCTTCATCGGAGGAAATGATCTCATAAACTTTGTCAAACAATATGCTGAATTCGGGCTTCAGAAAGAAAAAATTCCTATCATTGTCGGTTTGGGGGGTTTCGGTCCGGCTCTCCTTCCGGCCATGGGTGATGCCGCTGTCGGCAATTATCATGTCTTTCATTACAGCTATTGGCTTGAAAACAAAGAAAACGATTTCTTTAAAGCCGCCTATGCCAAAATGTTTCCCGGGGAACTGGCGATGAAAGTGCCGTTCTCGGGTATGAGGTCGGAACGATGATGGTCAAAGGTCTGGATGCCGCCGGGGGAAATCCGGAAAATACGGAAAAAATTATCACTGGAATTGAAAAAGTGGATTATAGAAGCCCGCGGGGACACATCAAGATGGATCCCAACCATGTGGCCAATGTGCCTATTTATATCTTCCAGGTTCAAAAAAAGGACGGGAAAGTTTTTTCTAAAAACAGCCGCCAGCCTGGGTAATTTCGGCACACCCTATTCGGGACCGGATGCCCCGGGTGGTGATTGCAAAATGTCTTAATGATGGAGCATTCAGCGGTCAGCCTTTTTATCAAACCGCTATTACAATGGTTT
Source organism: uncultured delta proteobacterium (assembly GCA_963782435.1). Taxonomy (GTDB): domain Bacteria; phylum Desulfobacterota; class RBG-13-43-22; order RBG-13-43-22; family RBG-13-43-22; genus RBG-13-43-22. The sequence continues at coordinate 146,134 of CAWAKF010000046.1, read as the reverse complement.
TGCTGAAAGCTAAAAGCTGATCGCTGAAAGCATTTAATCCTAAGCCACCCTTTTCCCCTGTTGATACAAAGTAAGGTATCCTAACGAGCGTGGACATCTCCCTGTTATTGACCAACCTCCTTTACGGGGTGACCATCGGCAGCGCATTGATCCTCATCGCCAGCGGGTTATCCTTAACCTTCGGGGTGATGGGTGTTCTCAACTTCGCCCACGGGGGCTTGTGTATGCTGGGGGCCTACTTCGGCTACACGCTGGTTCAGATCACTGGGAATTTCTGGCTGGCCATGGTCCTGGCACCTCTGATCGTGGGCGTCATAGGGATTCTCATGGAGTCCTTTACCATCCGCCCCCTCTATGGGTTAAATCCCTTATATCAGCTTTTACTAACCGTTGGTCTGGCCATGATCATCGCCAATGCTGTGTTGCTCTTCTGGGGAGGGGATCAGCTCTCGATCACCCTCCCCGACTATTTCAAAGGGTATATCACCTTTTTTGGGATCTTTTATCCCCGTTTTCGTTTGTTCGTACTTTTCTTTAGTGCGGCCGTAGCCTTGGTTCTGTGGATCATCATCCGGCGGAGCAAATGGGGCATCGTCATCCGGGCCGGTATGCACGACCTGGAAACGGTCAATGCCTTCGGTATTAATATTTACCGGGTCTTTTCCTTTGTTTTTGCCCTTGGGGCCGGGTTGGCCGCTTTGGCGGGGGTGATCATCGGCTCCATGCGGGCCATCAACCCCGAAATGGACTTTGAGCTGCTAACCAGCGGGCTGTTGGTAGTCGTTATCGGAGGAATGGGTTCCTTCCGCGGTGCCGTGGTCGGTTCCCTCCTCCTGGGAATCACAGAAGCCTTCGGGGCCCAATTTTTTACCGGGGCGGCCAAGTTCTCGGTCTGGGTGTTGATGGTTGTAATCCTCCTCTTCCGGCCTGAAGGCCTGTTTAAGGAGGATTGATATGAAACGCTCCTATTGGCTATGGATTGTTTTGGCTGCTTTGATTGCCTTCCCCTGGGGAGCCGATACCTTCTATAGCATTTTCTACATCTCCCTACTAACCCGAATTTTTATCTATGCCATCATCGTGGTGGGCTTTGACTTGCTGGCCGGTTACACCGGAATGATTTCTTACGGGCATGCCCTGTTTTTCGGCACCGGGGCCTATCTGACCGGGATGGTTCTTAAACATTGGACCCCCCTGGTTTTGGCCGCCCCTTTTTCTCACCGTTCTACTCAGTGCTGTCGTGGCCTATGTCATCGGGTATTTATCCATACGCACCAGGGAAATATATTTTGTTTTTCTTACTTTTGCCTTTTCCCAGTTCTTTTTTGTTACCGCCCACAGTTGGGAATTTATCGGGGCTTCCAACGGTCTTTCGGCCGTCCCCAAACCGGTTATTTTTCCGGGATTGAGTCTTTCCGGGGACAATTCCTTTTATTATTTTGCCCTGGCCGCCCTGGTAGCCGGTTACCTTCTGGCCCGCCTGATTACCCAAAGCGCCTTTGGAAAAGTCATGGTCGGAGTCAGGGAGAATGAAGAAAGGACCAAATTTCTGGGCTATGATACCCGAAAGACCATCCTGCGGGTTTTTATTATTTCCGGCATCTATGGCGGTTTTGCCGGTGCCCTCATGGCCGCTTTCAATTCCTTTGTTTCCCCCAACCTCTACCATCCGGCAGTATCGGGAGAGATCATTATGATGGCCCTCCTGGGCGGGATGGGTACCCTGGTGGGCCCGATCATCGGTTCCGGTCTGGTTATTATTCTTGGGGATTTTCTTTCCAGTTGGTTGGCGGAATCGTGGATGATGATTTTGGGTGCCATTTTCGCTGCCGTTATTTTATTCAGCCCCGGGGGGATCATGGCCCTCAGTAGTAAGATCGGTGCTCGATTAAAAAAGGTGGGGATTATGGCCGTTCTTAAACTGCGTGGGGTGGGGAAAAAATTTCGGTGCCCTGGAAGTATTATCTCAGATAGATCTTGATGTGGAAGCCGGTAAAATAACCAGTGTGATCGGCCCCAACGGGGCCGGGAAAACCACGCTTTTCAATGTGATCTCCGGACGTTTTCCCGCCAGTACAGGAACCATTCTTTTTAAAGATCGCGGACATCGCCCGCATGAAGGATCATGAAATTACCCTGGCCGGGCTGGCCCGTTCCTTTCAGATCACCAATATTTTTCAAAAATTGACGGTCTGGGAAAATATCTTTCTGGCCGTGCAAACCAGGTCCCCAAAAAGGATGAGCCTTTTCACCCGTTTTCAGAAGTTGGACGGGGTTAAAAGCCGGACCGGGGAAATCCTGAAGCGGGTCGGCCTGGACCAGTGGAATGATACCCTGGCCGGCCAACTCAGCCATGGCGATCAACGTCATCTTGAAATCGGAATGACCTTAGCTACCGGCCCGGAACTACTCCTTTTAGACGAACCTACCAGTGGGATGTCTCCGGCCGAGGCCGCTCAGACTATGGTTCTGATCAAAGATCTGTCCAAGGACGTCACCATCTTTCTCATCGAACATAACATGGATATTGTGATGAACATTTCCGACCATATCTTTGTTTTAAATTTCGGCCGCAAGATTGCCGAGGGCTCACCCGAAGAGATAGCCGATAATCAAGAAGTCTGCCGGGTTTATTTGGGGGGGGGTGTATGAGCGCCCTGTCATTGGAAGAAATCCACAGTTATTACGGCACCAGCCATGTCCTGCACGGGCTGTCCCTGGAGGTGGAGGAAGGAGCGGTAGTCTGCCTTTTAGGAAGGAATGGGGCCGGGAAGACCACAACTATCCGTTCGATTATCGGACTCACCCCGCCAAGATCAGGAAAGGTTATCATTTTCGATCGGGAAATGCAGGGAAAAAAACCTTATGAAATCTTCCGCACCGGGGTACGCCTCATCCCCCAAGGCCGGCATGTCTTCCCTATGTTGACAGTGGAAGAAAACTTAAAACTGGCCCTGGTAGCCGCGGGGATCAAGGATGAACGAAGGGAACTGGACAAGGCCTATGCCATGTTTCCCATATTGAAAGAAAAAAGGCAGGACCGAAGTCGAACCTTATCCGGCGGACAATTGCAGATGGTGGCCAATGCTCGTGCCCTTTTAGGTCCGGCAAAATTGATTCTGATGGACGAGCCGACCGAAGGCCTGGCCCCCATTGTTATCGAACAAATCGGCCAATCGATTCTGGAAATGAAACAGAGCGGAAAGACGGTTCTGCTGGCTGAACAGAATCTACAAATGGCCCTGGCCGTTGGTGACCGCCATTATATTATCGATAACGGTCAATTGGTTTATCAGGGGACTTCAGCTGATATCCAGGCCAACGAAGAGGTCAAGGCCACCTATTTGGGGGTTTCTAAGAAAAACATCCGAATAATAAAAGGAGAATGCGACTAATGAACTGGACGATCCATGTACTGTATCTTGGAGATATTACCATTCCCAAAGCCATGGGGACCATGGGGCTGGATATGAATCTGATTTTCCCTGCCCCCTATCTGGCCTTCCTCTTGGAATCCGGTGAACGAAAAATCCTGGTGGATACAGGGATTCATTCCCGTTTTATCGTCGACGGAAAGGCCTGGGCCGGAGCCCCGGCCAAGGGAGGTGAATCCTATTTATTGGAGGCCTTGAAGAAACACCGAACCTCTTCCGAAGAAATCGAGACGGTTCTTTATACCCATTTGCATAATGATCATGCCGGAAACGGCCACCTATTTCCAAAGGCCCTGCATGTCTTTCATTATGATGAATGGGATGAGCTCGTCAATCCCCTTCCCTCCATGCGGATTCGCCAGGATTTTGATCCTGCGGTTATTCCCATCTTGGAAAAATTTCGCTGCCGCAAGGTTGTGGGAGATGGGGAATTTACAGAAGGCATCCGTTACTATCATACTCCGGGACATACCATCGGCGGTCTGACCTTCGCCATCGACACAACGGACGGCCTTTTTGTAATTCCCGGTGATATTGTCAATATTTATCAAAACATGTTTCCCAAGATGTCCTGGATGATAGGGTTGGATGGGAAACGGTTTGACATTACCCCGGCCCCCGAGGAGCGATACGGCCCCCTGGGTGTTCCTTCCGGGATTCTTTATGATCACTATGCCTGGTATCGATCGATCTGGAAGATACGGGGACTATTAAGAACGCCAAAGCATCTTTTGCCTTGCCACGATCCGGCTATCTCCGGCAAGACCTTTCCGGGGGACAGCATCGACCTGGACATCCCGGAATAATACCTGAATTCGGATTGCGAATGTTGGATTGGGGAAAAAAGAACTTATTAAGGGTCTCAAAGTATTATTGACAATAAAGGGAGTGGGGGTATCTCATTTTTGGGGATTGTCCAAAGGGTAACTTGTCGCTCGATCCCGGCCCGTCCAGCAAAGTTTGATTCGAGGCAGGCCGGGAGCCCCCCGGCACCGGTGCCTATTGCCTGCAAAGGTGTAGGCCTACTTCAGACGTAGTAAAAAAATTTGGCCCGGTAAAGAAGCTCAAGGCGTTGGGGTGGACAACCCCAAAAATGAGATACCCCCACTCCTGTGTAATGCAAGCCCTACAGCTTCATGTAAACACTAATATGCGACCCTTAATATTTACATGTTTGTCGTCGGTTCTTATTTTTTAGGTCAGGAGAAATAAGAAGCAACATCCTGCACCCGTAAGGAGGAAAATTTGGAAAAAGTCATCATCAGTGCCGCCTTGACTGGGGCCGCCACTCGTAAAGAACAGAACCCGGCCGTTCCCTATTCACCGCAGGAATTCGCCGAAGAGTCCTATAAATGCTGGAAGGCCGGGGCCGCCATTGTACATATCCATGTCCGCGATCCGAAGACAGGCTTTCCAACGGCAGAAATTCCTTTGATCCGGGAGACTATTGACGCTGTACGAAATAAATGCCCGGAGCTGATTATTAACATGAGTTCAGCCATAGGGGCCGGATTCACGGCCGAACAGCGCATCGCACCCATCGTTGAAATGAAACCGGAGTTGGCTTCCCTGAACACCAATTCCATGAATTTTTCCATTTTAGATCATAAAACCGGCCAAATCCTGATGAATGGAGATGCTATCTTCGAAAACACTTTTACCATGATGGTGGAATTTGCCAATCTCATGCGAAAAAATGGAGTCAAACCTGAATGTGAGCTTTATGACTTCGGCGGGCTTTACAATACGCTCCTGGTCCGCAAACAGGGGATCTTCGAAGAGCCCATGCATTTTCAACTGGTATTCGGTGTGGCCGGGGGGGTTCCTTTTACCCCCCTGAATATGGTCCATATGCAAAGCCTTCTTCCCCTTGAGGCCACCTGGTCGGTCTGTGGTGTAGGGCCAAACCAGTTTCCGGCCGCCATTCAGGCCTCGATCATGGGCGGGCATATTCGGGTCGGGCTGGAAGACAATATTCGGGTTTTGAGAGGAAAAATGGCCCAGGGAAGCTGGGAACAGGTTGAGGTAGCCAAACGAATCATCGAACTGGCCGAAAGAGATATAGCCACGCCGGATGAAGCCAGAAAGATCTTGAATCTATCGAAATAAGACAGCACTTTCCATTCTAAAAAAGGCAATTTTGTCATTTTGAAGGAAGACCAAGGGATGAAATGGTCCATCTCCTTTTTCCCGGGGAGAAATGTTGGACCCTATAAACCCGAGTCAATTCTCCATATCATCCAAGACAATCCGTACTCATGCCGGCCTGATTACCGGAACGCCTGCCGCTATAGTGATCCGTAATAATTTATCGACCAAGAAATTGGATGTGAACAGACGCCGGAACACCCACATCAGACAGGACGCCCACTCTCCCCTTAAAAATGGTGGTGAACGGGCTAAGGAGAGAATTAAAAAGTATGCCTTCTAAACGGAAAACCTGGTTCCGCATAAAGAATGGTGAGGAGAGTCACATTACCTCCGGCAGAGCCGGAGGCTTGAAAATATTAGCCCCTCAAAGGGGCTCAAAAACAAAAGTCCAAACCCCTTAAAGCCGTCACCCCGGTAAAAACCGGGGTCCAGAGTTTTTCCAAGACGTGGTAATTTGCTGGATTCCGGCTTTCGCCGGAATAACAGGCCAGAGGGTTATTTCTTTTCGAAAAATATCTTGGTCTGGGTTTGGGAAAATATTTATTGATCTCCTTTTGAATATTGACCCACCCTACTCCCGGAAAAGTCAAACCTTGGGAGTCCCCCGGCAGAGCCGGGGGTTTACCTAAACGAAATTATATGGAGTTTTCTTTATGGATTTAACTAAATTATTTTATCCGAAAAGTGTCGCTGTTATCGGTGCCTCCGGCAATCTGGGAGGAGGAAAAGTACCTTATTTTCAGATATTGAGGATGAGTCGATTTCAAGGGGCCCTCTATCCGGTCAATCCGAAATACAAGAAAATAGATGGAGTAAAAGCCTATGCCTCAATCGATGAACTTCCTGAAGCAGTCGACTTGGCTATTGTAGCTGCTCCGGTTCAACAGTCCCTCGACATCATCAAGGCAGCGGTCCGAAAAAAGATCAAATTCGTCCATTTTTTTACTTCCGGGTTCGGAGAAATGGGTAACAGGTCATTAGAAGAAGAACTGAATAAGGAAGCCCGAAAAAGAGGGGTCAGGATTGTGGGCCCAAATTGTTTGGGGGTTTACTGCAGGGAATCCGGACTCAGTTTCGGCGCACCCATCCAGGAAAAATCTCCGGGCACAGTGGCCTTTTTGGGTCAATCCGGAGGGATTACCGGAAATTTCATGACCAATGCGGATACACGAAAAATTGGATTAAATAAGGTCGTCTCCTATGGAAATCAAATCGATCTCCGGGTGGAAGATTATCTGGATTATTTCGCCGGGGAAAAGAACATTCGATTGATTGCCTGCTACATAGAAGATATCAAAGATACAAGGGAATTTCTCAAAGCCCTGGGGCGGACAACGGCGATAAAACCGGTTATCATTCTCAAGGGGGGGAGAACGGAAACCGGAGCAAAGGCGGCCGCCAGCCACACCGGCGCCATGACCAGCGATTACACCATTTGGGCTTCTGCCGTGCGCCAGTATGGTGGAATTTTGGTTGATGATTTTGACCAAATGATGAATCTGGTTATGCTGAGTACGAGCAAAAAAGCGTTGGGAGGAAAACGAGTGGGATTCCTTGGTGCCGGAGGAGGCATTTCAGTCATTTTCACCGACTTGGCTTTGCAGGCGGGCCTTTCACTTCCGGAGTTAAAAGGGAAAACCCAACGGATCATCGGCCAGAAGATCAAAGGGGTCAACACCTCCACGGCCAATCCGGTCGATCTTGGTGCCTTCGGCTTTGATCTCGAAGTCATGTCTCATACCATGGAGGCCCTGGATAACGATGATGGCATAGACGTAATCATCCCCTATTTTTCTGTCGAGTATATCATGCGGTCGGAAGTCTTTCTTAATGTGAAAAATAACGAGCAGACCTTCTTTAATATGACCGAAAAAATAAAAAAACCCATCATTCCCATCCTTTCCTGTTTTAAAGAGGATAATCTTGATGTGGAGCAGGCCAGAATCTCTACCTTTTCCGCCCTGCGAAAAGCCGGGTTCCCCGTATATCCAAAAATCCAGGATGCGGTATATTCCATTGGGGTTTACTGGGAATGGGTGGCCAAACAAACCGCTACCAAAAAGTAGGGTGTACTCTGTCTTGACATGGAAAAATGAGGTTTATATTGATGGAGTCAAGAAAGGTGTTTCAAATACGGCCGGGCATGAACAAACAAGTCCGTAAAAATGCTGATCGACCCTATTTCCGGCTTCCCTATGGAGAGTATTACGGTCTTTTTCCAGAATAGGCTTCCTTCTCTTAACCCTTTGACCATCTCCCAGGGGATAAACAGCGGCTTTAGCCGGGAGGACAAGGGAATTTTCACCTCCAAATAAAACCCTTCTTTAGTGACCCCCACAGACACGCACCGCTTATAGACCACCTTACCGACTTCCACGGTTTGTCCTTTAAACAGATCCCCCTCCGGTTGGGAATGGGCCGCGAATTGCTCTGCCAGCCCTTTCCAGCCCCCATTTAGGCCACTGAAATTTTTCATGATTTTGGGTAGCAGAAAAAAAAGGCCGATGACCAGGAGAATGAGAATGACAACCGCCAGAGAAAGAAAGAATAAAAAGGATGGATCCATTGACCGCCCTCCATTTATTTCTATTCAGGATGCCTTTATTTTGGTCCGAAGATCTCCGAAAAAGATTTATAGGATAGTTTTTGGAGTTGAAGATTACGTTTAGGACTTCATAGAAAAGGCAGGAGCCGTTGAAACTCCTGCCTTTTCCGTTTTAATATTCATTTTATTTAATTTAAAGGTTAAATTTCTGCTGAGTTACAAAAAGCGGAATTGGCCGGGAAATTGTTTCCGTATATCCGTTTATTTTTACCTGAATGAAATAAATTTCTTCAGGACTTAGATTAGTCCCAAAAACTTTTTCCGCCCAATCCATGATCGACTTCTTGGTAATTCTTTCGGGATCATTTCTCCTTTCCGGGAGAATGCCAAGTAACTCATATCCTTTTATGGGGTCAAACCAATAAAATTCATATGCAACCATTTAAAATTCCTCTCACTGGTTGATAAAAACAAAACAGAAAAAAGAGCAGCCCCTCTCAAAATGCCCCTTTAAAAAATTGTTTAGAGAATTACCTTTGAAATAATTTTCACGGTACTAAAAAGCCAAGAGGACTCAATTAGTTACGGTGAATTGGAAATATTTGTAAGTGCCTTAAAAAACTTTAAAGTTAGGTAATTTTTTTCTCAACCTTTTGATATTTTTTTTGCAATTTATATACCAAAAACACAACCTTCGGTAAACATTATATAATTATAATTTTGGGTGGTTTTATGCACTGGCAAATATGTAAAGAATTCCGACAATAAAATGAGGTTACATAAAGCACAAACTTCTCAATAATTAAATATCACATTATTTCAATAAGATACAAAGAAAGGAGGAAGGACTTCAACAATATTACAAATGTGTTAAGAATCCCGACATTATCCCCGTAAAACAACTCGATAAGATAGATGAGGTTTAGTCTTGGATTATTCAGAAGGAAAAATTGTTTTTTTATTTCAGGCTTAATTTGTAAAAAATATAGTTCAGGCAAATCCTCCTCATCCATTAAAGTCGGATCGGGATGAGGATTATTAAATAAACCCTCTCACCTTATTGGCAATTAAAAGACGAATTCGCCCAGAGAGGTTAACTTTCTACCGGACATAGACTTTCTGAACAAAGGAGGCAACTAAAGAGAAATACAACGTTCCTTGAGGGAGGGCTTAAACTGATTGATTCGGTGGCCACCATTCTATTTTATTAAATCTTGTAAACTTATTTCGGTCCAAAAACTTCCCCGGATGGTGTTTGGGTCGTTTTCCGGGGTCCTTTTTTGGTTGAAGCCGGTTTTGCTTTTGTTTCTTTTTCCTCGTTAGTTGATTTGGAAGTGTCTTCCTTTTCTCTGGTGGGAGGTTTTGTCGTGCTTTCTTTTTCTTTGACAAAAACCTCTTTTACATCTTTGACAACTTGCTTAACCTGAGTACATCCTGCGGTAAAACAGATTATCAGCAAAAGGATGAATATTTTTTTAATCCTGGAGCCCATAACGTCAACCAATATTAAGAGTTAAAAAATAAACAGAAAAGTTGCAAAAATATAGTATGGAAGGGAAAGGAGGTCAAGGGAATAATCGATTTGTGTTCTGAATAGGTTATCACAACATTTCTCACCTGGTCCATATTCTTCAGGACAAATGGCCCCAAGGCCCACCGATCCTGAATAGTAAGTAGGAAGAAGTTTAGATCTCCACGGCAGATCACCATCTCTGCTAATTTAGATAAAGGCAGAAAAATTAACGGATCGTTCCGATCATATCGATGGAACAGCTCGGGCACAGGATCTGGACCCGGGAAAGGGCATCTCCATCCCTGAGTTGTTCTATCTCTTTACTTTCATGTCTCATTTTGTCGGAGCAATGAAGGCAGTAGGTCTTTCCGCAATCAGGGCAGGTTACCCATCCTTCATCTTCAGTATAATCCACTCCACAGGAATCGCACTTTTTCTTCATGACGGTTTCTCCTTCATAAGACTCGATATTAATTTGAATAACACATTGATTTTAAGATAAAGTATAAGAAGCCTCGAATTATCTGTCAAGGACGAAAAAAGGGTACAGCGAAACAAACCGTTTATCGAATGATCCACAGATGTCTCATAAAGCGGTTCACCACATTCCATCTTCTATCAAAGCATTTAGGAACAAGGCGCCAACGTCTTCGACGAGAGTATTACAGAGATAATAATATTTTGGTTGGGGGAAGAGGGCCTCATGATTTTCTTTTTTCTTGTTTACGAATTGGCCTGATAGCCTGGGATCAAACATTAAGGGACCGGGAAATAACCCCCAAGCCGATGGTTGCTAAAGTACTGATGGCTTAGGGATGGTTATCAAATTAGGGGATTATCCAATATCCATTACGTTAGCAGCGACAACAGAAACAAATCGCTATGCCGAACAAAATGGCCCTCATTCGATGGTTACTCTTTCCCTGAGTGGTTTCTTTCCCACTTATGGCGGTAAGAATAAAAAGACTACTGAAAAAACCAGTTAGAAACTAATAAAGGAGGTTGGAGGGCGGGCATTCCCATCAATTAAAGCCCGCGTTAGCGGTTAATAAACGGGCCCTCGCCGGCCCAATAGGGCTTCCCCTTTCCAAGCCAATGACTTATTATTCTGGATTCAATTTGACCGCAGACCTCGATCGATACCGGAAGACCAAAGACACTGTGAAAAAAACAGAGGCCAGGGAGATGGCGGTTGAAAAGACCAGAGGCCATCCTCGGTCGTTCAGCATAAGTTGGACTATGGCATAGAAGAGGCCAAAAAAACTGGAAAGGGTCCAGATACACCAGGAACGAAGAGAAATATCCCGACTGGATTTAGTGCGAACAAGCTGAATCCACTGGGGAAGATAAGCAGACAGCGCAATGAAGGGTACAGCCGTTTGACAGGCATTGGCACTGGTGATAATGATTTCCGGTAACATAAAGACAAACCTCTTTTCTACACTTTTCCTACCGGCGCCAGATAAATAACGAATTCATCGACACCGTCGATTCTCAATAATTGGTCCATAGCTTCCTGATCGTAAGCGGCAATGGCGCAGGTCCCGCACCCAACCGCCTGACAAGCCAGGTAAAGATTTTGCCCGACATGTCCGGCATCCAGGGCAATGACCTTATGCGCAGCCAATCCATACCGCCATTCCATCCTGTAGGGAATCGCCGTCCAGACAAAGGTCACCGCCGATTTCCCTGTATAAATTTGTCTAAAGGCTGCCCTGATCAGCTTTTCGGCCAAGTGATCTTCGTTAAATTCAAAAAGAAGCTCATGTTCCTGGGGAAGATATCGGTAAACACCTGGGGCAAGCCCCTCCACCTTAAAAACAAACAGATAGGTTTCCAGGGCATGGCGGCAACCGGCCGAAGGAACGGTTCGGTAGGCATGCCCCGGGTCTATTTGATGACGAATCCCCTGGGTGGCCCACAGGAGAAAAGAAAGTTCATCCAACTGAATGGCCTGGTTCAGGAAAGTCCTATGGCTCTTGCGGTTCCTGATGGCTTCTAATAGAGGGATATCCGGGGTTAGTCCCGGGACATCCCCTCTGGCCAGATCGATCCTCAGGGCATCGTCAGAAAAGGGCTTTTCAATCGGCGGGGGGGCAATCCCCCGGTTTTGATCCGTTGTTGAGAAATCGAAATTCTTTCGAATCGTGTCCTTGAGAAAAGACCGGTATTGTTGCATAAGATGATCATTCATAACTTTTTCCCTCTCGAAAGAAGGTGACTTTTGATTTCAGGAGTTAAAGACCTGGTACGTTTCAAACCCCCCGCTCAGATTCCTTGCCTTAAATCCATTTTGGGTCAGGATACGATAACCCACGTAAGCCCTTTGACCGACAGCACAATAAAGGATATAGGTCTTTTCTTTGTCCATTTTTTTCAATTGATCCCGAAGGTCATCGACATACACATGCACCGCCCCGTCAATGGTCCCCGACATATTAACCTCCATCTTGGTTCGCAAATCCATAATGATATTTTCTTTAAGGTCCAGGTCCGCAAGTTCTTGAGAATAGATATTTTCCACATCGCCCTTGATCAAATTGGCAGCCACAAATCCGGCAATGTTCACCGGATCTTTGGCCGATGAATAGGGCGGGGCATAGGCCAGTTCCAGCTCTTCCAGGTCAAAGACCGTCATACCGCCATGGATGGCCGTGGCCAGGACATCAATCCGTTTGTCCACCCCCTCTTTTCCGATAATCTGGGCCCCTAAAATCTTTCCATTTCCGGGAGTAAAAATGAGTTTTAAGGCAAGGGTTTCAGCGCCCGGATAATAAGAGGCATGAGAACCCGAATAGGTGTAACTCACCTGATAAGGGAGACCATAAGCCCGAAGCGTTTTCTCGCTCAATCCGGTTGAGGCCACTGAGAGCTCAAAGACCTTTACAATGGAGGTCCGCATAGTCCCGCGAAACACAGCTTTCCGGCCTAAGGCATTATCGGCGGCTATGCGTCCCTGCTTGTTCGCCGGACCGGCCAGAGCGGAGATCAAGGGAAACCCGGTGATAAACTCCCGCACCTCCACCGCGTCACCCACGGCATAGATATCCGGGTCGGAGGTTTGCATAGAGGCATTGACAATAATTCCGCCTGATTTTCCGATTTCCAGACCGGCCTCTTTGGCCAGACGGTTTTCCGGCCGGATCCCGATTGACAGGATGACCAGGTCGCAGGCAATATCCTGATCGTTTTCAACCGAAACCACCAGATGCCCCCCTTCCTTCCGAAATCCCTTCACCCCTTTCCCGAGTTTGCAGACAACCCCTTTGGATTCCAGATGGGCATGCACCATCTGGGCCATCTCCGCATCAAGGGGCAGCATCACCTGATCGGCCATTTCCACAATGGTCGTCCGGACCCCCCGCTGAACCAGATTTTCCACCATTTCCAAGCCGATAAACCCGCCACCCACAATCACAGCCGTTTCAGGTTGATGCGTATCCACCTGTTTCTTAATCCTGTCGGTATCCGGGATATTGCGGAGATTATAAATCCCTTCCAGATTGATCCCTTCCAAAGGCGGCTTCAATGGTTCCGCACCCGGCGCCAGAATGATCTTGTCATAGGTTTCCCAATAGGTCTCCTGGGTTTTGTGATTACGTACCGATACCCGTTTCTGTTTTCGGTCTATATCTGTTACTTCACAAAATATTCGGATATCAATCCGGTATCTCTTTTTAAAATCTTCGGGGGTGGTGACTAAAAGGTCTTTTCGTTTTTTGATCACCTCACCCACATAATAGGGCAAACCGCAATTGGCAAACGAGATATATTCCCCTCTCTCCAGTAGAATGATCTCTGCCCCTTCATCCATTCGTCGTGCCCGGGCCGCAGCCGTTGCCCCTCCGGCCACACCACCGATAATGATTAACTTGGTCTTGCTCATATCGTCCCCCTTGATTTTAATTAGTTGTATCCGTTTAGGTTTTTGAAAAAAAAGAATTCCCTTTGTTTTTGCCACCGACAAGGCAGACAAAAACTGACGGAGAATTAGGCTCAGATTGACAACCGGTCAATCAAAGCCTGCCGGCCCTACCAGGCAAACAGGATTTTCCAAGTGAATGTCCGCCAGGGAAAAGTTCTATCGTCGTCTGAGTGGCTCCGTGGCAAAATATTTTCACGAAATCCAGACCCCCCATTCGCCCCCGGCCCTTTCCGGAAAATCCGGAATGACCCCCAGGGCCACCAGTTGATCGGCGGCAAAGGAATAGGCCAGATGAAAGAGCATACAAAGCACATCCGGATGCAGGCATCGGGCGAAAGAACACTGTTTTATTAAAAAATCGAGGCTGGTCATTTCAGCCACCCAATGATCGGCAATTTTTTGGGCGGTCCTCCGACAAAGCCTGGTAATCTCTTCCCGGTCAATATCATCGAAAAAAGGGATGGCTAAACGGGGGAAAGTTTCAGTTGTCAGCAAACCGACCTCTTGGAGCCTATTCCCGATTTTTTCGGCAGGCCCCTTCATTGGAAATTCCTCTGTGCCGTTATCCCCTTTTTTCCACCGGCCCCAAAGCATTTGGTCCAGGTAATCCCATGTCGTCCGGTAATTCAGAAGGTCCTTGATAACCTCCCGATTCAGCCCATGGGCCCGAATCATATGAAGTTGATTTCCTCCTAATCCGTTATATGTGGTGAATCCGAAAATTCTCTGAGGACCGGTCGCAAAGGCATAACCCCAAAAAAAGAAATTCCCGGAAAAACCCCTGTCCGGATAAGTTCCTATCACCTCCATGCGAAGCCATGAGAACACCCAGGAGTCCAGGGTCAAGGCACAAATCAGAATCGTCAACAGGTTAGCAGCCTCCTGTTTTGGAAGAGAATCTCCCTTGGCCAGATTCGAAGCCAGTTTCCGATAGTCTTTTGACTGCTCTATAACGGTCTGACTCATAAAACTGGAGATATTCTGAAACCAGGGATTTAGAATTGCCAAGTCATCATTGGTCATGATGGGCCCAAGAGGAATCACTTTTTCTTTCTCGAATCGGACGATACCTGCTTGCTCCCATGATGGAAAAAGTTTCAGAAGATTTCCCGATCCATAAGACAAGGGTCTCCCCATGGGGTATATATCGGCGTAAAGCCGCCGTGAGGTTTCATCCGGCAGGAGGTTCTGCCAGCTTCCTGAACCGGACATGCGAAAACTTACTGAAGATAATGACCAACCCATTGGATTATAAAACGACATTTCAAGGTTTACTGTCAAGCTTCTTTTCATGACCTCCAGGATAATCCATCATGCATGACCTAAAAAACCTATTGAAAAAAATAAAGAATAAGGTAGCATAGTCCATCAATTTTAAACTGGGAGAACAAAATCTGGAACCGAAATAAGAGACAAGAACCTAATTGATGAAATAGTGGGAAGACCAGCCTACATGCCTACCAAAATCATCCGGGCCCTGCAGGAAAAAATCGAATTCTATGAACGGGTGCTCGATAATATCCGCAGTGGGGTGATGATCACCGACCCTGAGGGCCGGGTCATTTTTTTCAGCCAAACTTATGGAAATTTCCTGGGGATCGATCCCCGGAAGGTTTTCGGCAAACATTGCAGCGAGGTAGTGGAAAATACCCGCATGGATATTGTGGCCCAAACAGGCATCCCCGAGATTAATGATGCCCATCGAATTAAGGGTCAGGACATGGTTGTGCAGCGGATCCCCATCCAAAAAGACGGCCAGGTTATCGCCGTTTACGGCCAGGTGATGTTTGAAGATATCCGGGATGTCCAGGCCCTGGCCAAAAAGCTTTCCCTTCTGGAATCCAAGGTCGAACTTTATGAAAAAGAATTGGAAAGTCTGCGATCTTCCAAATATACCTTCAATCATATTGTTGGAAAAAGCCCGGCCATCGTGGAGTTGAAGAAGATCGCCCTCAAAGCGGCCAAGACCAATGCCCCAATTCTTATCCTCGGGGAAAGCGGTACCGGCAAGGAACTATTCGCTCACGCCATTCATTATGCCAGTAACCGGCGGTTGTTTCCTTTCGTTCGTCTCAATTGTGCGGCTATTCCCAGGGACCTTTTGGAATCGGAACTCTTCGGCTATCAGCCGGGAGCTTTTACCGGCGCCGGCAGCCGGGGTAAACCGGGAAAATTCGAACTGGCTCATCAGGGAACCGTATTTCTCGATGAAATCGGAGATCTCCCCCTGGAAATGCAGCCCAAACTGCTTCGGGTGATTGAAGAAAAAGAAACCGAGCGTCTGGGAGGCACCCGGATTTTTAAATCCGATTTTCGCCTGATTGCCGCCACCCACGAGAACCTGGTGAATCTGGTTAATGAAGGCCGTTTTCGAAAAGATCTCTATTACCGTCTGCACGTCATCCCCATAATGATTCCCCCCTTAAGGGAAAGGAAAGAAGACATCCCGATCCTGGCCCATCATCTGATCCAAACCCTGAATAACGACCTGGGAACCAAGGTTACCCGGATGACACCGGAAGTTCTCCGAAGCTTCGAACGCTACCCCTGGCCGGGAAATATCCGGGAATTGGCCAGTATCTTAGAAAGAATCCTTTACTCGCTTGACGGCAATACTATTGAACGCCATCACTTACCGATCTATTTGCAGGACCTGGGAGAAAAACGTCTCAATCTTCTTCCGCTACCCTGAAAAAGATCAAGGATAACCAGGAAAAAGAAACCCTTTTGCAGGTCCTTCAGCATTCCCAATATAATAAAAATAAGGCCGCCAGGGTTCTGGGAATTCACCGGACGGCCTTATATAAGAAAATGAAAAAACATCAGATCCCCTTGCATCCTTTCTAACCCGGACGCTTAACCCGGACAAATACAGCCAAACCGATTAAATTTATTAAAAGCCAATTGTAGCTATTTTGCTATATGAAGCTCTTTAGCTACACATCAATAAATTCCCTGAAATTATTTCGGTTTTTTATTATTTGAGTTAAATTGTAGCCGATTGACTACATTATTCAACTCAGGCCAGGACACGGTTCTTCTACTCCTTTTTAACAGAATATCTTTAATTTTTAATCAGTTAATCGTTTTCTTTTTTTCTTTTATTTTTTTGGCCTGCATCTTGCTGGGCATATCGTTAACGATCAGCATGAAACAATTTTTACATTCCTCTCTCGAACTAAAAAAAATAAATATTTTTTCCACACAGAATAAACTATTTCATGACTGCGATTTTCCTGGCAAGCAGGAAGGTTCCAAAAAATAGAAATTAACAATCTATCCGTTTAAATAATATTCCCAAGTTATTCTTAGAGCACTCTCAAGAGGATTTGCCTTATGCGAGTAAGCAAAGAACTGACGGAACCGATCATCCGGAAGGAAGATATCCTGATTCTTTCCGATTCGGATTTCATTTCCGCCCATGTCTGCATCGTCACCGGGGCTGCCGGCGGCATCGGCCGGGCCACGGCCATTGCTGCCGCCGCTAACGGCCTGATGACCGTCGGTTTGGATATCGACCCAAAAGAGGGAAACAAGACCCAGCAAAAGGCCCGGGAAATGGGCGGCCAGATGATCTTTATTCAAACCGACTTGACCCGGGATGAGGACCTGAAGGGGGCCGTTGTCGAGGCGGCGAAACTTGGCTCTATCAAATACCTGGCCAATATCGCCGGAATCCAGCATATCGATTCCATCGAAAACTTTCCCATGGAAAAATATGACTATATGCAACACCTCATGCTTCGGGCCCCTTTCCTTTTATCTCAATTAGTGATTCCCCACATTAAAAAAAGCAAAAACGGAACCGGGGCCATAGGCAATATGGCTTCCATCCACGCCCACATCTGCACTCTGAACAAGCCGGTCTATAATATTACCAAGTTCGGGTTACGGGCACTGACCCAATCTTTAGCCGCGGAAGGAGCCGGGAAAATTCGATCCTTTTCAGTCAGTACCGGTTTTGTCAAAACCGGATTGACCTTGAGACAAATCCCGGCTCAGGCTAAACAGCGGGGCATCAGCTCCAAAGAGGTGGTCCTGGAGGTTATGTTGGGCAATTCCCGGGTGAAAGAAATGATGGCCCCCATCGAAGTAGCTAATTTATTCCTTTTTGGTTTTTCCCGCTTTGCCAGGTACTTGGTGGGGGGAGACCTATTGTTCGACGGGGGAATGGTTCTTACCTATTAATGAGCGGAAGAACGGGATTATTCAATCAGGACAAGAAGTAATTTACTCAGAGGGGGGTGGTTAATCCAAAAGTTAAATGAAAAATATCGGCGCAAAACAATCTAACCTGATTCCATCTAACAAGGAGGGTTGAAGATGAAGCAATTTACACTAAAAGGGTTGGTTCTACTGTTATCGGTCTTTATCTTGGGTGGTTTGGCCCCTTCCGGCCAAGTGTTGGCTGCAGAGCCCTATAACCTCGGGGTGGCCCTGGCCGTTACCGGCACGGGGGCCTTATATTGCAAAGATGGTATTGACGCCATCAAGATGGCCGTTGATGAGATCAATGCCAAAGGAGGATTTTTAGGGAAACATCCGATCAAATTATTTATCAGGGACACCCAGACCAAGCCCGATGTGGGCGTCCGAGAGACCAAGGATCTGATCCTTAGAGACAAAGTCCGTTGTGTTCTGGGAAGTTATTCCAGCGCTGTCGCCGTGGCCATCAAACCGGTTTGTCAAGAATATAAGGTCCTTCATATTCCGGCTATCAGCAATTCGGAAAACATCACTCTGGAGAATTTCAGTCCTTATACTTATCAAGTCGTGCCCAACAGCTATATGCAAGCCAAGGCCGTTGTTCTCGGGGTGGCCCAATTGGCCAAGAAAAAAGGCTGGAAAGAGTTCGTCACCATCGCCTCCGATTATGAGTGGGGCCGATCGACTCAAGAAAGCACGGTAAAACTGTTAAAGGAAGCCGCTCCGGACCTGAAGCTGAAAAAAGAATTTTGGCCTCCCTTGGGGGAAACCCAGTTTACCTCCTATATTACGGCTATCATGGCCCAAAAACCTGATTTTGTAATTGGTTCCCTGGCCTCCAAGGACAATGTGGCCTGGATGCAGCAGGCCAAGGCTTACGGTTTTTTCGATAAAATTCCTTATCCAGGTTCCTTGATCAGCGTAACGGAACTGATCCTCCAGGCCAAAACCCTGACTCGCGGTCTGGTCGGATTATGCCGGGCGCCCTTCTTCGCCCATTTGGATGTGCCCATGATGGCCGAATTTGTTAAAAACTTCAAAGCCAAGAATAATCGGTATCCCAGTGATTGGGCGGTTATGGAATATGACGCGGTTTATGCCTTGAAACAAGGCATTGAGAAGGCGCAAAGCATCGATACGGAGAAAGTCAAGGACGCCCTGAAAGGAGCGACCATCAATACCACCCGGGGCAAACTCACCTTCCGAAAAATCGACAATCAATTGAGTTGCTCTTCCTATATCGGGGTGGTGGCGGATGATCCCAAATATCCTTTCCCCATCTATCATGATTTGGTTGAGGTCAAAGGCCCGGATTCCTGGCGCCCCGAGGCCGAGATTATGGCAGCCCGAAAAGACGAGAAAAAATAAGCAGGAACAAAAATGGATATTTCTTTGCTACTGGCGCAATTCATGAGCGGTTTGGCCCGGGGGACCATGCTTTTTCTGATCGCCTCGGGCCTGTCCCTCATCTTCGGGGTAATGAACATTCTAAATTTCGCTCATGCCTCGTTATGGCTGATGGGGGCCTATTTCTGCCATACCTTTTGGTTAATGATGGAAAATTACGGCTTCGGCCTTTGGGTTAGTATCCCTTTAGCCGCCTTGTGCATGGCTGGGATCGGCTGGCTTATTGAAGTGGTGTTGATTCGCCGGGTGTATAATCGCGAACTTCCGGAGCAACTCCTGCTCACTTATGCACTGGTCCTGATCATTGGAGACTTACTGAAGCTCTTCTGGGGAGTGGAGGACCGGATCATCACGCGACCGGCACTGGTTGAGGGACCGGTCTTTATTTTCGGAAACCCTTTCGATTCCTATTTCATCTTCGTTATCCTGGTCGGAGCGGTCATTGCCGTAGGTCTTTGGTGGTTTATGCAAAAGACCCGGTACGGTCATATTGTCAGGGCCGCCGTGTTCAGCCGGGAGATGGTAGGGGCCCTGGGCATCCCCATACCGAGGATCTATACCGGGGTTTTCGTCTTGGGGATCTTTATCGCGGGTTTGGCCGGGGCCGTTCAGGCCCCGGTGGGCTCGATCACCCTGGGTATGGATATGGCCATCATTGTCCAGGCCTTTTGTGTGGTCGTCATAGGCGGATTTGGAAGTCTGCCGGGCACCCTGGTGGGTTCTTTGATTGTCGGGGAAATTTACTCCTTTGCCATTCTTTTTTGGCCGGCTGGTGCCCTGGTGATGATTTTTGTCGTTACCGCCCTGGTCCTGATCACCCGACCCTGGGGTTTGTTCGGCACGCCCATGAGGATTTAAAGAATCGTAAGTCGGTTTTTCTTTAATGCTCTCCTATCCACGACGGCCCCACGAAGCATGAAAACCGACTTCTCAACGAACACCGAACGCATTTAGTCTCAACAAGAAGGGAACGCCCTGATGAAAAAAATGTGGTGGCTGGGAGTGCTTTTTTTGGCCTCCCTGTTTGTTCCCCTGATCGTTGGGGAATTCTGGGTTCATGTAGCCATTGAAATCCTTGTCTTAGGCCTTTTTGCAGTCAGTTTCAACATGATCTTCGGCTATATGGGACAGCTTAGTTTCGGCCATGCAGCTTACTTTGGATTGGGGGCTTATGCCACCGGACTCCTCCTGGTAAAAGCCTCTGTTCCCTTCCCTATTTGTCTGGCCGCCTCCATGATAACCGCCGGGTTAGGGGCTTTGATTCTTGGTTTTTTTTGCGTCCGACTCACCGGTATTTATTTCGCCATCCTGACCCTGGCTTTCGGCCAGCTCATGTACTATATCATCTTTCAATGGTATTCCTTTACCGGCGGGGATAACGGCCTGCAGGGCATCAACCCTCCGGCTTTGCTTTTCAGTGCCAATGCCTATTACTACTTTGTCCTTTTAATTGTCACGGCGGCTTTGATTGTCATGTGGTTCATCAGTGAATCCCCTTTCGGATATACCATGCGAGCCATTCGGGACAATATTGACCGGACCCGGTTTATCGGTATTAATGTCCGGAAATACATGCTGATCAACTTTATTATCGCCGGCATGTTCGCCGGATTGGCCGGAGGGATTTGGGGTCCCTTTAATCGAAGTGTGGCTCCGGATTTATGCAACTGGCATCAATCCGGTATCCCGGTTTTTATGACAGTTATCGGTGGTCCCGCGGGTTTCTTAGGACCCATGATCGGATCCCTCATATACACCTTCCTTATGGCCTTCGTCACCGGTTTTACCGAATATTGGCCTTTGGTGATCGGATTGGTGATCCTGTTCGTTGTCCTTTTTGTCCCCGGCGGCGTTCTTGGGTTGGTTGAAGAAAAGTCCAAAGGCCGGAAGGCCAAAGGCATCATACCTGGAAAAACCGAACCTTTAAGTTAGAGGAAGCAAATCCTATGGCGGAAGAAGTGATTCTTCGGGTGGAAAAACTAGTTAAGTCCTTTGGGGGACTTCTGGCGACAAACAATGTCAATTTTGAGATGAAGACCGGAGAAATGTCGGCCATAATCGGCCCTAATGGGGCCGGGAAAAGCACCTTCTTTAACCTTCTTACCGGTTTTCATGCCGTGGATAACGGGAAAGTTTTTTTTAAAAAAACAAACATTACCAACTGGCCGCCCTATAAAATTGCCCGGCTGGGGATAGCCCGGGCCTTTCAGGTCAGCAATATTTATCTCAAGCTGACCACCTATGAAAATATTCGTCAGGCCATTCTGACCCAACAAAAAAAGACCCTTAATTTTTTTTCTCCTGCCTCAAAAATGGCCCAAAAAGAAACCTGGGACTTGATTGAAATTACCGGTCTCTCTGAAAATGCTCAAATGGTGGCTGGAAATCTGGCCCAGGGGGACAAGAAAAGATTGGAATTAGCTATTGCCCTGGGCCGTAAACCGGAGTTGCTTTTTCTGGATGAGCCTACGGCAGGTATGTCCGGGGAAGAAACCCAGGAAACCATGGATTTAGTGGCCCGGCTGAATCGGGAAATGGGTTTGACTATTCTTTTTACCGAACATGATATGCCGATCGTCTTCGGATATGCCCGCCGACTCACTGTTTTACACGCCGGGACGATTATTGCTGAAGGGACACCGGAAGAGGTAAGGGCCAACGAGGCCGCCCAAAAGATTTATCTCGGGGAGGAAGAATGATTCTGGAGATCAAAGATGTCCATACCTTTTATGGGACCAGCCATATTCTTTTTGGGGTTTCTCTTTCCGTAGAACACGGACAAATCGTTTGCCTTTTGGGTCGAAACGGGGCAGGTAAGACCACCACCATGCGGAGCATCATGGGCCTGACACCGGCCCAATCCGGAACGATCCAATTCAAGGGAGAAGAGATGAAGGGGAAGCCCCCCTATTATATAGCCCGGAAAGGGATGGGTTATGTTCCGGACAATCGTTTAATATTTCCGGATCTTACTGTCCGGCAAAACCTGGAAATCGCTATCAAGGCTTCCAAGGGGTTTTCGAGAGAACCCTGGACCGTGGACCAGGTTTATAACCTTTTTCCCCCGCTTAAGAAATTAGACAACCACTTGGGGGGTCATTTAAGCGGCGGAGAACAGCAGATGCTGACGGTTGGTCGGACCTTAATGGGAAATCCTGAACTCATTCTTTTGGATGAACCGGTGGAAGGTTTGGCCCCTTTGGTGGTCAGGGACCTGGGAGAACAAATTCTCAAATTGAAAGAAATGGGAGAAACCATCCTTTTCTCAGAACAAAATATTAAATTCGCCACTATGATTGCCGAAAAAGCTTATGTGATCGATAAGGGGGAAATACGATACGAAGGAAGTATTGAAGAGTTAAAGTCCAATGAGGAGGTACGGAAAAAATACCTTATGATTTGATAATGAAAAAAAAGTATTATTAAGGGTCTCAAAATAATATTAATAAAAAGGACCAGGGAGGTTTTATTTTTGGGGATTGTCCAAAGGGTAATTTATCGCCCTATCCCGGCCAGTCCTGCAAAGTTTGATTCGAGGCATGGCATACACTGTAGCCTGTTTCGAGCACCGGTGAAGGCCTGCTCTTGATTTAGTTAAACAATTTGCCCGGCAAAGAAGCTTCCAGGTTCAGGGTGGACAATCCCCAAAAATAAAACCTCCCTGGTCCTTAATCTAAAGTGAAGTAAAACGTTTCATGTCAAGACAATTATGAGACCCTTAATAAATAACCATCCCAATCAGGAAAATCGTACCAATGGCCAAATTCAAAAGCCTCAAAAAATCATTACCGGTTTAACAAGGGAAACTCATGCTTAAACACAGCGAGATCTATGCCGGGGTATACGATTCCTTTCGCTGGAAGGTCCCCAAATATTACAATATCGGGGTGGATGTCTGCGACAAATGGGCCGATCAACGGTATCGGTTGGCCCTGATTTATGAGGATGAAAAAGGCCAGGTTGAAAAATATACCTTTTGGGACCTGAAACAGTTTTCCAACCGGCTGGCCAACGCCTTACAACATTACGGTCTTAATCGGGGGGACCGGGTCGGGATCTTACTGCCCCAATGTCCTGAAACCGCTCTGGCCCATATCGCTCTTTATAAACTGGGAGCTATCGCCGTTCCTCTGTTTACCCTCTTCGGTCCCGAGGCCCTGGAATATCGTTTAAACAACAGCGGGGCTAAAGTAATAATCACCGACGGTCCTAATCTTGAAAAAGTTCTGGAGATTAAGAACCGGCTGCCGGAATTAAAAACCATCATTTGTACCCAAGATAAACCTCAGGAAGGGATTATCGATTTCCAACAATCCATCGAGAAGGGCTCTTCCTCCTTTACTCCGGTGAGGACCAAAGCCGAGGATCCGGCCTTAATCATTTACACCTCCGGTACGACCGGCCCGCCCAAAGGCGCCTTACACGCCCATCGGGTTGTCCTGGGCCATGTTCCCGGAGTGGAATTCTTTCATAATTTCTTTCCCCAAAAGGAGGACTTGTACTGGACCCCGGCCGATTGGGCCTGGATCGGGGGTCTGATCGATGTCCTGCTTCCCAGCTGGCATCATGGGGTTCCGGTGGTGGCTTTCCGGGCCCGAAAATTCGATCCCGAGCAGGCCTTTTATTTCATGGCTAAATACGGTATACGTAATGCCTTTATGCCCCCTACGGCTTTAAAGCTGATGCGGCAAGTTAAAAATCCACGCGACCGTTATGACTTTAAGATACGGACTATCGGCTGTGGCGGTGAAACCCTGGGTGAGGGGCTCCTGAAATGGGGTCGAGAGGTCATGGATGTAACCATCAACGAATTCTATGGTCAAACCGAAGTTAATCTGGTTTTGGGCAATTGTTCAACTGTCATGGAAATCAAGCGAGGGTCTATGGGCCGGCCCATTCCCGGCCATCAGGTGGAAGTGGTCGATGAATCAGGCCGATTGGTCCCTTCCGGAGTGGTGGGTGAGGTGGCCATCCTTCGGCCTGATCCGGTTATGTTTTTGGAATACTGGGATAACGAAAAGGCCAGTCAGGAAAAATTTGCCGACGATTGGTGTCTGACCGGTGACCTGGCCCGTAAAGATGACGAAGGTTATTTCTGGTTTGTTGGGAGAAAGGACGATCTAATCACCAGCGGCGGTTACCGCATCGGACCGGCGGAGATTGAAGATTGCCTGATCAAGCATCCGGCTGTTTCCATGGCCGGGGTCATCGGCAGCCCGGACGAAGTGCGGGGAGAAATCGTCAAGGCCTATATCGTTCTGAAACCCGAGGTCGTCCCCGATCCCTCATTGAAAAAAGAAATCCAGCAATTTGTCAAAACCCGTCTGGCTGCTCATGAATACCCCCGGGAAATCGAGTTCCTGGAGGAGTTGCCCTTGACGGCCACCGGAAAAATTATACGTAAGGACTTAAGGAAAATGGATCAGGAAAAATTTACCGAAAAGATTTGAAATTTTCAAATGGGAGTTACCCATTACGAGTTACGGGTTGCGAGTTACGGGTTTAAGGAAAAAAAACCTTTCTTTTCAAAACCCGCAACCCGTAACCCACAACAGGAACAAAACCAAGAGAGAAATTGTCAACCTCAGAACCTGACAATTTAAATGAGGAAACATTATGAACCTCGGTACTCTTTTACCTCGACAGGCTCGTTTTCGTTCGAATCACACGGCCATGGTTTTTCAGGAAACGCGACTGACCTATAAGGAACTGGAAAGCAGCGTTAATCGGTTGGCAAATGTTTTCTGGGATTTAGGAATCCGTAAAGGAGATAAGGTGGCCACCATATTGCCCAACAGTCTGGAATTGTACGAGACCTATTGGGCCGTAGCTGCCATCGGAGCCGTGGTGGTTCCTTTAAGCCCCCTCCTTCGGGGTACGGGCTTGATCAGTCTGTTGAACGATTCGGATACCCTTCTGGTTGTCACCAATAAGGCTTTTGCCGACATCCTGGATCCTATTAAAGACCAGCTTTCAGCCATTAAATCTAATAGCTATCTGCTGATTGACGATAATAACAGATCCGGTTACCAAGGATATCATGGTCTCAAAGCCAAAACTTCAGAGTCTGCTCCTCCCCGGGTAGAAATCAGCGACCAGGACCCCTATAATATTATTTACAGCAGCGGAACCACCGGTCTTCCCAAAGGGATCGTCCATTCTCATTATGTGCGGGCCATGTACTGCTCTCACTTTTCATCATCCTTTCGGATTCACCCGGAGAGTGTGATCCTCCATACCGGGTCGATTGTTTTCAACGGGGCCTTTCTGACCCTCATGCCGGCCATGTATCTTGGAGCCACTTATATCCTTCACCCCCAGTTCGATGCCCGGGCCATGATTCGAACCATCTATGAAGAAAAAGTCACCCATGTGGATTTGGTTCCGGCGCAACTGATTGGTCTGCTTAATTCCCCGGATTTCAATCTGGAAACCTGTGGTTCTTTAGAGTGTTTGTTATGCCTTGGGGCACCCCTGCATAAAGAATACAAAGAGGAATTACAGCGAAGGCTTCCGGATCGATTTTATGAACTTTACGGTTTAACCGAAGGGTTTGTGACCGTCCTGGACAAAAACGATTTCCCGGCCAAGCTCACCTCCGTGGGCTGCTGTCCCCCCTTTTTCGAAATAAAGATTATGAATGACCAGCGGGAGGAAGTCGGGGTCGGACAGGTTGGCGAGATTGTCGGCCGGGGACCGATCCTTATGCCCCATTATTATAAACGGCCGGAGCTGACCGAACAAACCATTATCGACGGCTGGTTATACAGCGGCGATATGGGTTTTCTGGACGAAGATGGTTTTCTCATTCTGGTAGATCGAAAGAAAGATATGATCATCTCCGGAGGGATCAATGTCTATCCCAAGGATATTGAGGAAATTGTGGTCCAGCACCCGGCGGTGCGCGAAGCGGCCGTTTTCGGTATTCCTCATGAAAAATGGGGAGAGACACCGGTGGCCGCCATCATTCTGCATCAACCAGGACAGGTTTCTGAAGAGGATCTCAAATCCTGGATCAATCAAAGGGTGGGTGCAGCATACCAAAGAGTTCATCTGGTGATCTTTAAGGAAGACTTCCCCCGAAGCACAGCCGGGAAGACTTTGAAAAGGATCATGAGGGAAGAATTGACTAAAAGCCAGTAGGTTTATTATCAGGGAATAACGGGGCTGGAGGATTCAACACCTAATGCAAGAATTACAAAGGGTTATTCCTTCAATAATTCATTTTGACTTTTATCCGGCAACCGAATTAGGACAGACCCAGTTTTTTCTTGACAAAGAAATTTCCTTTGAATAGTGTTTCTTAATATGAAATTAAGTTTAATTTTAAGAAACTAAGGAAGTATGATGTCAACCACTCCTGAACAAGATATCGGCAAGAGAATTCGCTCTTTCCGCTTGCAGCGAGCCATGAGCTTACAAGAGCTGGCCACACGATCACATCTTTCCAAGAGTCTTCTCTCAAAAATTGAAAATGGAAAAGTCTCCTCCCCTGTTTCTACCCTATTTGTCATTGCCAAGGCTCTAAACACCAAGGTCACCTATTTTTTCAGCACCCAAGATGAGAATCTCCCGATCATACTGGTGAGAAAAAACGAACGTCAGCAATTTCATCGCGCTGACGCCCGGTTTGGATATACCTATGAGGCTTTAGGCTATAAACGCCAGGAAAAGTTAATGGAGCCTTTTATCCTTTATATGAACCAAAATACGGCAAAAAACGTTACCTTTTCTCATCCCGGAGAAGAAATTCTCTTTATGTTGGAAGGGACATGGGAATTCAAGCATGGGGATCAAAAACTGATTCTCCGGAAAGGGGACTGTATCTATTTTGATGCCAATATCCCTCATTCAGGAAAGCCCATTGGAAAAAAACCTGTAAAAGCCTTCATGGTAATTTGTTCCGGAGAAAATAACAGGTCCCCCCTCGGGGAGTTAGTAATGGATTATGAAAAAAAAGGGTGACCATTTGAACTTTTTCCACCTATTCCTGCTACAGATTAATCGGGAAAAGAGGGAAGATCTTCATGAACATTGGCCGTTTTTTAGGTCAACACCCTGCTATAAAATCCGGCGTTTTTTTTAGGCGTTTATGATCCAAAATTGGAAGTCTTTAAATTGGGCACGAGTTTTTCAAAATAACCTTTAACTAATTTTATGGAGGTGCAAGATGAGAATGAAAGTATTTATGGGGTTATTGTTGGCAGCATTTGTAACCGGTCTGTTTTTTACGGCTGTGCCGGTGAAAGCGGCGGCGCCTATTAAAATCGGAGCCATTATGCCTTTATCTGATGCTACAGGTAAAGACGGTGTCCGATCAATGGAATTGGCCGTAAAGGAAATCAATGCCAAAGGCGGTCTTTTGGGGCGGAAGGTGGAGCTTGTGATCATTGACGATGAAATGAAGCCCGATAAGGGAGCAGCCGCTCTGGATAAATTGGCCACCGTGGATAACGTGGATATATTCGTCGGCGGCATGTCCTCGGCCGTAACCATGGCCATGATTCCCGGAATGAAGAAATACAACAAAATCACTGTCTGGTGCGGGGCTGCCTCAGGAAAAGTGGAAGAGGCCATGGCCGGACAGGACTGGTTCTTCCATCTCCATACCTGGGATTATCAGCAGGGCGCCATGTACGAGGTAGGCTGGAAAGAAATGATACAGAAATATCCGCAAATCAAGAGAAATAAGGTCTTCTTGGCCTATGAAGAAGGCGCCTTTGGTTCCAACAGTTTTAAGGCCAGTAAACCATTGGCCGAGGCCAATAAGTATGAGTTGCAAGGCGAGGCCTTTAAGAGCGCCGCATTCGGTGGCGGCGATTATCGTTCCGTATTGCGTCATGCCAAAGAATATAATCCGGATGTTTTTGTCTGGGCCGGTTACGATAAGGACGCTTTGCCTATGCTGGAACAGGCCAAGGAAATCGGCTTTGTCCCACCCATGTATATTGGCGGTCCCCCGGCCTGGCCGGTGGATTTTGCCAAGTCACCCCTCAATGAAGGGGTTGTATTCTACAGCATGTGGAATGAAGTCATGAAAAACGTAAGCAATCGCAGCAAGGCCTACTCTGAAGCTTTCCATAAAGCTTACAATGATTCTCCGACTACTTATTTTGGTCCCCTGGCCTACACCAATATTATGATCGTTGCCCAAGCGATTAAAAGAGCCCATTCTTTGGATAAGGCCGCTTTGATTAAAGCCCTGGAAGCAACCAGTTATGACTCCCCTACCGGAGATAAATTTACTTTCGGCAAGAGCGCAGTGATCAGCCACCAGGCTGATCCGACTCTGAAATTTATGCAGTGGCAAAAAGGTAAGGTAGTCGTTCTCTGGCCTTTTAAAGTGGCAACCGGCAAATTGCTGTATCCCTTTCCGGCCTGGACTGGGAGGTAAACGCTAATAAAGGTTTCAAGGTGTCAAGGTCCCAAGGGTTCAAACGCTCGGCGTTATCGGGCTATATAAAAAGTTTCCCTCCGGGGAACTGCGGTTTAATATTCCATGTTTTTCCCTTAAAACCTTGACCCCTTGACTCCTCGAACCCTTTTCATAAGTTCGACCCAAGGAGGCTATATCCATGCCTAGAATCTCAGCTAACGACATCAATCTTTATTACGAAGAACACGGTGAGGGAAAACCTCTGGTTTTAATCCATGGTTTGGGTTCCAGTACTCAAGATTGGGAGTCTCAGAGTACCAGAGTTTTCCAAATCCTATAGGGTCATTACCTTGGATTTACGGGGTCATGGCCGATCCGACAAGCCCGCCGGTCCTTATTACATCCCGATGATGGCCGCTGACCTGGCCGGCCTGTTCCAGGCACTCCATCTACCTTCGTCACACGTGGTGGGTCTCTCGCTCGGGGGAGCGGTAGCCTTCCAATTTGTACTCGATTACCCGTCTTCGGTTAAATCGCTCACCATCGTCAACAGCGGTCCGACCTTGGGTGGTGGTACCCCGGAAGAAGCTAAGCAGGAGATCGAACGGCGGGTCGGTATCGTCCAGCAGCTTGGGATGCAGGCCATGGGTGAAGCCTTAAGTCCGGCTCTCTTCCCAAATCCGGCGCATGCCGCTTTACGCGAAACCTTTGTTAAACGTTGGGCGGAAAATGATCCCAAGGCCTACATCGAAGCCACACGTTCAATTCTCGGGTTTAATGTAACCGATAAGCTGGGGGAGGTTAAGTGTCCAACTCTAATCCTGGCCTCGGATCAGGATTACACCTAGTATCAATGAAAGAGAGTTACGCCAAGCTAATCTCCACTGCGCAGATGGTTGTTATCCAAGGGGCTCATCATGCCCTGCCGATGGAGGAACCGGAAAAATTCAACATGGCCGTGGGAGAATTCTTGGCCCGGTATCGCTGAAGTCTACTACCGGGGCACTGTTCGGAAAGGATCAAAGTTCGGCCCCTTATAGCAGGAAGGGGCCGACCAGTTAAATGCCACTATCTTTAGGTGGGATAAAAGCTATGACCAATTCAATAGCCAACAGGTTCAAACAAAGAAATTTCCTCATCGGCCTTGTTATAATTCCTATTATCCTTATTCTGATTGGGATTTATAAACCTTATGTTCTCGTTGAAGGTCTGCAACGATCCTGTTTATACCGTTAATTACTCTACCGATGGCGCTTCTTCTGGGTGTCGTCGGTATCATTAATCTGGCCCACGGCGATTATATGATGACTGGGGCCTATTTCGCCTATTGGCTGAATGTACGGATCGGCTTGGATCCACTTTTGGCCATAATACCAACGTTAGTGGTTTTCTTTATTTTTGGCATCATTTCTTATTATATCACCTTTAAACATGTAATCGGCTCGCCCGAGCTTAACCAACTGCTTCTGGGGTTCGGTCTCTCCATGGTTTTGGGACAGGGGGTGACTCTGATTGCCACTAATGCCCCCCGGAAAATCAGCTTGGCCTATGTCTCTTCTTCAATAAAAATCGGAAATTTCCAATTTCGGACCTTTGAATTCATCTATGTTGCCGGAGCGGTTATAGTCCTCGTCGCCTTACAGCTATTTCTAAAAAAGACCAGATACCGGCCAGGCGGCCTTGGCAGTCGGACAGAATCCCCGTGGAGCCAAGTTAGTCGGGATAAACATCAACTGGATTTATCTGTTCGTTTTCGCTCTTTCCATAGCGATTATCGGGGCTATCGGACCGATATTCGGAACAAGAAACACCATCTTCCCTGAAGTGGGCCTGGCTTT
Organism: uncultured delta proteobacterium; assembly: GCA_963782435.1. Lineage (GTDB taxonomy): Bacteria > Desulfobacterota > RBG-13-43-22 > RBG-13-43-22 > RBG-13-43-22 > RBG-13-43-22. Next base: position 115,739 of record CAWAKF010000046.1, on the reverse strand, counting down.
TACCTTGAAATCATTTACCCTGATTGCCGTGGCCGGTATTGGCTCGCTTAACGGAGTGTTATGGGTAAGCCTGATTTTAGGCATTTCGGAATGCCTGGTTCTATCCTCTATCCAGTATGCCAAATGGTCGGATATTATCTTTTTTCGCCCTTATCATCGGCGTTATCATGTATCGATCTCATCAAAGGCAGGTAAAATGAACTACTGGAAATATTTAATTTTTATGGTTGGTCTGCTGGTAGCGGTTTCCTTCCTAAAGTTTCTAAGCACCTATTATCTGCAGATGTTGAATATCATTTTAATTTATATGGTTCTGGCCTTGAGTTGGGATATATTGCTGCGTTCCGGCATGATGTCGCTGGGTGTGGCCGGGTTTTGCGGGATAGGCGGCTATACGGCGGTGCTTTGCACGACTAAACTGGCCTTAAATCCTTTGGCCGGAATTCTGGCGGGTGCTTTATTGGCCGCAGTCATTGCCCTTTTCGTTGGCTATACGGTGCTGCATCTGAGGACCATGTACTTTGCCATTGTGACTCTGGCTATGTCCGAAATATTTCGTATATTGGTGCGTAATTTTGAAATTACCGGAGGTCCAGAGGGAATTATTTTACCCAATGCCATATTTAAAGGTGCTGCGGGCGGGACGTATTGGTTGATGCTCGCTATTGGGGTTTTCACGATTATCCTTTCTTTACTTTTCCAGAAATCGAGGATTCACTTTGCTTTGACGGCCATTGCCAATGATGAAATCGTAGCCTCTTCCTCAGGAATAAACATCTTTAAATATCTAATAATTATTTTTGTTGTGACTTCAGCCATTCAAGGGTTGGTTGGAGGTGCCTACGCTCAGATTTATGGATTTGTTGAGCCGAACACCTCCTTCAGTGTAAACTTTGTCTTATTACCGATTACCATGGTTCTGTTAGGGGGTTCCAATTCAACTTGGGGATCAGTGATCGGGGCGGTGCTCTTAAGTGTCATAGCAGAGACTTTAAAGTTGAAAATTCCTTATGGTCACTTGTTTATATACGGGATTATCATGATTGTGGCCATACTCTGGCTCCCTGGCGGGCTCATCGGTATTATTAAAAAAGGGGCTGTCCACGCTTCCCATTGATTATTTATAGTCATCGATTTAAATAAATGAACCTAAATCACCTTCCCCCTTCATCCCCTCCCTTCAAAGGAGGGGTAAAAAGGGCCCTCCTCCCCTTGCTGGAGAGGATTAGCGTGAGGGTAAAAAACTCATTTAAGATTTTTTATTACGATTAGGAATTGACCGATGGCCATCTTAAAAACGACTGGATTGACAAGACAATTTGGTGGATTAATCGCCTTAGACGACATCAGTATGGAGGTAAAAGAAAAAGAGATTGTCGGCGTCATCGGGCCGAACGGAGCCGGGAAATCAACCTTTACCAATGTCGTAGCCGGAGTATATTTGCCGACATCCGGGAAAATTGAGTTTAAAGGCCGGGATATTTCTATGGTACCGGCACACAAGCGTTGTCACTTGGGTATATCCAGGACCTTCCAGCTCATGCGCCCCCTGCAAGGGCTGACATGATCGGAAATATTATGCTGGGAGGCATGTTCGGTAAGGGTCATTCTCAGCATAAAGCACGGAATCTCTCTTTGGAAATCTGCAAATTTATAGGCCTGGAGAATGTGGAAAGGCCGATCTCGGCCATGACGGCACTGGAAATCAAGAAAATGGAAATCGCCCGTGCCCTGGCCACAGAACCTTCTTTGCTATTTCTCGACGAAGTCATGTCCGGTCTCAATAAAGATGAAACAATGGAAATGATTGAAACGGTCCGAAAAATCAATCAGGCGGGGATGACCATCATTATTATCGAGCACGTTATGCGGGTTATTCGGGAACTGACCCATCGGGTTATTGTCTTGGACTGGGGGCGTCTCTTAACGGAAGGACCTTATGAAAAGGTCTCTTCTGATCCGCAGGTAATTACCGCCTATCTTGGTGAGGAAGCAGAATGTTAGAAGTAAGAAATTTAAATGTATTTTACGGTAAATTACAGATTCTCTGGGATTTATCCATACAAGTCGGTGATGAATCGATAGGTTTATTCGGGCCGAACGGCGCCGGAAAAACAACAATCATAAACACGATTCTCGGGCTGGTCAGGCCGGTCAGCGGCGAGATCATGTTAAACGGTGAGTCCCTTGTAGAGCTGGAAACAGACAAGATTATCAAGATGGGAATCTCCATTGTTCCACAAGATAGAGAATTGTTCCCTTTCATGACCGTTGAAGAAAACCTGCGTGCCGGCAATGCCTATATACCAAGAGCCAGGAAGAAGTATCAGGAGCGTTTGGATTTTGTCTTCGAAATGTTTCCCGTCCTCAAAGACCGTTTAAGCCAACCGGCTGAAAGTTTAAGCGGGGGTCAGCAAAGAATGGTAGCCATAGGAAGAGCATTAATGGCCGATCCAAAGGTTTTAATCCTTGACGAACCATCCAGCGGATTGCAGCCCTCAATTGTTACGGAAGTGTTTCATAAATTAAAAGAAATCAAACAATCGGTTTCCATTCTGGTTACCGAGCAGAACGTTCGACAGGCGCTTAAGTCCATCGACAGAGGATATATATTGGAAAACGGCAAAATAGCCATAACCGATACCGCGCAAAATCTTGCGGGTAATGATCACATTAGAAAATCCTACTTGGGAATTTAATTCAACATAATGCTTTACGCGATCTTTGCATCTGGAATGAAAAAGGAGATGCTTCCATGATAGAACCCATTATGAAAAAAGTTCAGGGAAACGGTATCAAAATTCAATTGGCCCTTTGGGGAAATGAGGGGAAACCGATTCTCTGTCTCCACGGCATCACAGCCAACTGTCGATCCTGGGATTGCCTGGCTTCCGCCCTGGCCGGTCGCCACCGGGTCATGGCTATGGATCTTCGAGGAAGAGGCCTTTCAGATAAACCTCCTGCCGGGTATTCCATAGAAAACCATTGTCGGGATATTTTGGCACTATTAGATGATTTGGGTGGGGAACGGGTAGTCCTTATGGGTCATTCCCTGGGCGCGTTTATTTCCCTTGTTTTTACGGCCCAATATCCTCAAAAAGTGGATCGGATGATCCTGGTGGATGGTGGAGGTAAACTTTCCGAAACCCAGTCGGCCAAGGTTTTTGCCGGGATTAAACCAGCCTTGGATCGTCTAGGCCAGGTTTTTCCTTCTGCCGAGGCCTACTTGGCCCGTATGAAAGAAGCGCCTTATTTGCGACCCTGGAATGATTTTTTGGAAACCTATGTACGATATGAAATCGAAGAGGTCGAAGGAGGGGTGAGAGTTAATATTAAGCCTGAACATATTCAAGAAGAATCCATTAATTTAGGGAAAGTGGATACGAGTCTATTTTATCCCCAAATTCAGGTTCCCACCCTGATATTACGGGCCACCCAAGGTCTATTAGCCGAAGATGATATCTTGCTCCCCGAAGATGTGGTCGCCAGGATGATGAAGGAAATCCCTGATGTCAGACGGATCGACGTGGAAGGGACCAATCATTATTCCATCCTTTTCCAACCCAATATTCATCGTGACCAAGCCATTCTTAACTTTATTTAGCTTGACATAAAAATCCCTTTTAGTATAAAGAACTTCGATTTAGGAAGGCTGCATCTCTTCCATCGCCTCGGATGATAACCCGGGGATGGAAAGGAGTTACATCCCGGCACTGGAGTGCTGTTCGGCACTCCTGTTTTTCCAATACAGCCATTCTTTTTTTCAGCCGGTCAAAATCCAATAATTCAAAGAGAGAGAGGTTAACTGATGTCCAGTCATCCTTTAGAAAATATCCTTCATCCAAAATCCATTGCCGTGGTCGGGGCCTCCGACACCGGGCGGGGCGGTGGGTTTCTCACTCCTTTACAACATAGCGGTTATCAAGGAAAAATTTATCCGGTAAATCCTAAGTACGACATCATCGGCGGGTTGCCCGCTTTTCCCCGGGTCAGTGCCATCCCCGGAACGGTGGATTATGTCATCTCTTCCATTCCCGCCCATCAGGTTCTGGATCTGATTGAGGACTGCGGTCAAAAAGGTGTTAAGGGGCTTCATCTCTTCACTGCCCGGTTCAGCGAAACCGGACGGAAAGAGGCGGCCGACTTGGAACAGGAGATATTGAAACGGGCTCGAAAATACAATTTGCGGATTATCGGCCCAATTGCATGGGGGTCTATTATCCCCGGGAAGGCATTGCTTTTAATGTCGGCATGCCTATGGAAGCGGGAAAAGTCGGCCTGATCTCTCAAAGCGGACAGGTAGTCGGTGAGATCGTCAGCTTCGCCGGCCAGCAGGGGGTGCGATTCAGCAAAGCCATCAGCTACGGCAACGCCCTGGACTTTAATGAATGCGATTACCTGGATTACTTCGCTCAAGACCAGGAGACTGAAATCATCCTGCTGTATATCGAAGGGGTAAGGGACGGCAAAAGATTTCCCGATGCCTTAAGAAAAGCGGCCTCGGTTAAACCGGTCCTGATCGTCAAAGGCGGTCGGGGACAAGCCGGAACCCGGGCCACGGTTTCTCATACGGCCTCGCTGGCCGGCTCGCAGGCCGTCTGGGAGGCCTTAGTCAGACAGGCCGGGGCTATCAATGTCGGCAACCTGGAAGACATGGTCGATCTAGGCTGTAGCCTTTAATTTTCTACCGCCGGCTACAGGGCGAAATCTGGCCGTTGTTGGGGGAAGTGGTGGCAGCAGTGTCCTGTCCGCCGATCAATGCGAAGAGGCCGGATTGGAGGTCATACCCCTTCCCCAGGATATCCGGGAAAAATTAAAGGAAGCCGGAAGTCCCATCTGGGACTGGATTGGTAATCCGGCCGATTTTTCCATCTCCATGGGAGACCACGAGGCCGCCTTCCGGATAGGCCTGATGATGGCCGAGCATCCGGCTTTTGAAGCGATTATGGCCTTTGTTCATGGTCCCTGGGGCAGACGACCACAAAATTTTTCGACTGAGAACCACCTCCTGCCCTATAAACTGGTCACTACTTTCAACAAACCAACCGTCTTTGTCTATCAGGAAATGCGCGGCAACGAAAAAGATGACGAAGAATTAACCAAAATAAGATTTGAAATCAAGGAAAAGCTCATTGAATGGAACATGGCGGTCTATCCCTCCATCAGCAGGGCAGCCCGAGCTTTGAGCGGATTAATCGGTTATTACGAAAAGAAAAAATAGTTATTGGATTATCCTGGTTCATAGCCCCGGGAATAAATAAGTCCGATTGAATATCAAAGTTCAGGTCAGGGACGGGTTTTGGCCCCACCTGACCTCAACTTATGGATCACCCTTTCCCGGGTGATGACTGAGAAGAAAAATGTTCAAGTAATAATCGATAAAATATTTTATTCCAGGTATTCCAATCGTGGTTACCCCGGATTACACAAACCTGATTATCGGGCAGCACCTCCGCCAATAATCGACTGGAAAAATTGAACTTATCCTCTTGACCATAACCGAGCAGGAAACGGGGAAGATGGTTATTCGAATTTGAATACTCTTTTAGCCAAAACCAGAGTGCTTCCTGGTAATGATCTTCAGTTAGGGGCACCTTGGGCATCCATTTTTTGATTGTACCGGCACCATTGATCTCTTCAATTAATTCTTTATCTCCAAGAAATGGTGCGATCAAGATTATTCCAGTCAGTGTATCAGGATGCTGGCTTGCATAAAGGCCCGTCCCTAATCCTCCCATCGATATCCCCAGCATCCAGATATTTTGGTAGCCCTTCTGCCTGGCAGGCATCACCACATCTTCATATAGACGCTTAGTAAGATTTTTTTCGTAATAATAGCCAAAATGGGCATCTACAACAATCGTATCCGCATTGACCCCTGCTTTTTTGATATTTTGAATGAATTCATTTTTAAAAAAATTCTCGGATTCACTGCCCCTTCCTGGAAGCATGATGAAAAGGGTATCCGATTGCTCTTGTCCGGACAAATAGGCCACAGACCCAATTGGAATGGTTGTTGGGAAAATTAAGGAACATCCAAGGATTGGGCTACATAAAATAAAAACTAAAATTAACTTGCTGCGCATAAGTTCTCTTTTCGGTCAGTCCCTATTTGACCCAAGTCCCTTTAAGTTTAACCTCCTTCCAATCCCATTCAATCAAGGATCGTAATCCTTTTTAAGCCATCATTTATATCCAATGGCTTTAAAAAAAGTATAACAGAAAACACCATCCCCTTCTGCGGTTCGATATAAATCGCTGATACCTTGATCGAAAACAGTTTGTTCGATGATTCCCGCCTTGATGGCCGAATCGCGGATACCCTCGGTCATGGCCGTGAAGGTCTTTTTGGTGAATCCCTCGACCAGTTCAGGTTTACTGGAATCCACATAAACCATCCGGGGAGATACACGCACGGAATTAAAACCTGACTGACGCAGCAGCGGATATAGTTCCCTTCCTATCATGGCGTTGCCGCCGGCCCGGCCTTGCAGTTCAACTTGACACTGAATCGCTTGGTGGGCAGCCTCACTGTCCGGGAAAAAATAGACCGAGCCATGGTCCCCTTCAATAACCGTGATCGTCCCACCTTTCTTTAAATGATTTTTCATGATAGAGAGAACCTCGACAGGCCGGGAGAGATGCTCCAGGACGAAACAGATGAAAATATGATCGAAGGTCGACGGCCCAAAAGGCAAACTGAAGATATCCGCCTGTTTAAACCGAACATTAGTCAGGCCTGCCGCCGACACCTTCCTTTCGGCCTCAAGGAGAGAGGGCCTGGAAATATCGATAGAAGTAATCAGGGCCTTGGGGCTGCTCTGGGCCAGGGTGACTGTTTGTGCACCAACCCCGCAACCGGCCTCCAAAACATGACTCCCCGGCGGATAGGAAGTATCGGAGTGCAGCAACTCCACCAGGGTAGAGGCTTGATCCTGTAAACGTCGTTTTTCGCGATGATCGTAACCGTGAATGTAAGCTTTACTCATTCCGCCCTCTTATCGAATTCTTTTCACTCAGAGTAGTTCCGTTTGGAAAATTTGAATCAATCATGGCCTTAACTTCATCGAGCCATTGCCCTCGTTGAGATTCTGTGCTGGTAATGATAACACTGAAGGTGCGACGGTTGAAAATCTTTATGCCGCAGAGACCGAATACACAATTTTTCCAGATCGTTTCCAGCGGGTCTTCAAAAATGTTTTTTTCTCTATGCGCTTCAGTGTTCGAGGTATTTAAAACAATAGCGGTTTTGGCCCGAAGTAAGCCCATAGGTACGCCCTCCCCGGAGTCTCCTTCCAGGAACTCATAAGCGATCCCCGGACGAATCACTCGATCAATCCAGCCTTTCAGTATTGCCGGAGGCTGACCCCACCAGTTCGGGTGAATAATGATAACACCTTCGGCTTCGGCGATCTCCTCACAATGCCCTTTGATTACCGGGGGCAAAGGGGCGTCATGGGGGATTTCTTTCCCAGGAAGGAGCGGATCGAATTTTTCTGCATACAGGTCATGGAAGCGGACACTGTGCCTGTTGTTTTCGAGTTGTTCGCCTACAGTTTGGGCAATCGCATGATTAAAACTATTAGGATCCGGATGAGCGAGAATGACTGATATTTTCATGGCAGGGTCCAATTCCTTAAAGTTTGAAATATTTTCGGCTCATAAGAACAGGGGTGAATTCGAGTGATGAATAAAGCCTTTGGGGAAGGACCCCTATCCACCAAGATAAAAACTTTCATCAAAACAAACCGATAGAATTCGGGGGCTATTCATCCCGTCCAGCCGGACTTAGTCCCCAGGGGAACACCGGTCAAAACCGCTTCGATATAATGAATTTGCCCGTTGCGAATTTTAATCAACTCTGCCACCAAGGCCGATCGGGGTTGTTGGGTACGGGCCGGCAATTGAATCATCCCATGACCGGGAAGTTCGGCAGTTTTTACCATCCCCGGAACATCAAAAATGACCAGACACCAGACCAGTCCCAGTGCTTCATCGACAACCGGATAGCGTCGGTCTCTGATTTTGGTTATATAAGTGAATATGGGTATCTGTTCGGCACAGGAAAGGGAAGTGATAAAACCCAGGTCCGGGTTATTGGTGGTTTGTAGTCCGTTTTCAACCCGATTGCAATTTTTATGGAAAGGAATGACTTCGGCCCGGTTTTTTTCCAACCCCTCCAAATAGAGATAAGCGATGGTGATCATTCTTTCTCTGGACAACCGCTTGGAAACGGGGATGGTTTCCGTTAAGATCGGGTTAGGTACGACAAGCGCCTTGGGATCGAAAGCCACCGCCCTCCCGGCATAACGGGAAACAATGGTTTCTACCTCAGAAATTTTTTTATCCTCAACCTTCATTCGGAGGGCAAGCAGGACTAAATGTTCGGCGCCTTCATCCACCGTGCAGAATACCCCGATCTGACTTTGAGAAGGATCGACCACGGCATGTCGATACGGTATGGCCGAAGCCGTCTTCCATAACCCTTCGCCGAATTTCAGAGGTTGTGCATTTTCTTTGAACCGAACATTATCTGACTGGGGAAGCCGGGAAGGATCGTTGGCCGTGAGGGCTTCGAGATACTGATCCACATAACCCAGCAGCCCCTCTTTACTTTCTGTTTTCTCATCATCCGCCATGGTTATACCAATCTGTACCTTTTTGAGATTTAGAAATATTTCGCCCTGAAATCGTCCGGAGAGTCATTTGATAGGGTGGGCTACCCCTTCCCTGGTTTTTTACACTCCGTTTTCATTAATGATTAATTGAATCTGCCGATCCTTTTCCTGCCAAAGCTGATGAACCCAATGATGAAACGTCTCACGAAAGTCTTGATCACCGGCATAATTCCCTTGCCGGAGTTTCTTGGGGATTTCTATGGTCTGAAGGCGCACACTCAATCTATGGATACGGCCGCAGAGGAACTCCCAGAAAGACGGAATGCCGTCGGGATATACAATGGTAATGTTAAGCAGGAAATAAAATTTTTCCCCCAGCACATCCAATGCCAGTGCTATACCTCCGGATTTCGGACGCAACAGATATTGATAGGGTGATTGCTGTTGTTGATGCTTTGCCCGGGAGAATCGGGTCCCTTCCAGAAAATTCATCACGCTGGTCGGAATACCGCGCGAATCTTTCACAGGCTTTACGCGTCGTTTCCAAATCCCTGCCTTTTTGTTCAGGATGCTTTTTCAGATAATCGGCCTTATGGCGGCGTAGGAATGGAAAATCCAGGGCCCACCAGGCAAGGCCCATTACCGGTACCCAAATGAGCTCACGTTTCAAAAAAAATTTAAGCAGGCGAATACGGCGGTTGAGTAAATGCTGCATAACGAAAATATCGGACCAGGATTGATGATTGCAGATTACCAAATACCAGTTATCATAATTTAAATCGTTAAGTCCTTGAACATCCCACTTGGTTTTTTGTGTAAGCCCCATCCAACCGCTGTTACATGAAATCCAATTCTCCGCTATCCAGGGTAAAATCCGATTGAATATCCGACGCAAAGACGGCAAGGGTATTAGGAATTTTAGAAAGGAAAAGAAAAACAAAAAGGTCACCCAAAACAGCACATTTAAACCTAAAAGGAGTGATGAGATTAACCCTAATATTATCGGCGGAAAAAATTTCAGCATATGGATTCCAGAAGCCCGGTCTGGTCTGGAAGACCAATTATTAAGGGTCTCAAAAAAATCCCGGCATGAAAATCTAACGCTCGCATTCGATAATTTTGTTGTTTTTGAAACCTTAAATAATAGTACGGAACGGAAAACACAACAGACTCAAGCACCGATCAGGGAAGTTGCGACAATAAAACCTTCCCTTCTGAATTTCGAGGTATCTCATCCACAAATACAATCATCCGGGGGGTCTTATAAGGTGCCAGGTATTGATGGGCCATATGTTTGATTTCCGGCTCGGATAAATGATGATTGTTTTCCGGAACAATGAATGCCTTGATGATAGCTCCTCGCATCAAATCCGGGACCCCGGTGATAGCGGAATCTCTTACCCCGGATATGGCATTAAGCACACTCTCGACCTCACGGGAGTATACATTGAACCCCGAGGTAATAATCATTTCCTTTTTATACCCGGTAATGGTGATATAACCCTCCTCATCGACAAAGCCCAGATCCCCGGTAAACAGCCAGCCATCCCGAATGATTTCCGCGGTCTCTTTTTCATACTTATAATAGCCTTTCATGATGTTGGGGCCTTTAAACAGCAGTTCCCCGGTTCTATTCGGTTTCAAGGGCCGGCCGTTTTCATCCACCACCATTACCTCTACCTCGTGTATGGTTTGGCCGATAGTTTCCGGTTTGATCAATCGATGTTTACGATTGACCGAGCACACCGGGGAAGCCTCGGTGATCCCATACCCCTGACGTATTTCTTGATGAAATTTTTCTTTAAAGGCATTGAAAATTTCAATGGAGAGGGCCGATCCTCCGGCAATCAAGGTCCTTACACCCGAATAGTCCACATTCTGGACTTCCGGATGATGAATAAGACCAAAAAACAAAGTTGGAACTGCGCCGATGGCGGTGACCCCTCCATCCCGCAGGGCGTAGTCAATCTCCTTAAAATTAAGCCGATTCATAAGATAGATGGTCCCGCCCAACCGGAGCATGGAAAGCATGTTGACACTGGCGCTGAAGGAATGAAACAGGGGGATAACGGTCAGGGTCGTATCCGTCTCATTGCAGTCCAAGCAAATAGGCATGGCCTGCGAATTGTGGTCCAGATTGCCCTGGGTGAGCATGGCCCCCATGGGGTATCCGGTCAAGCCTGAAGAATACATCATAACGGCCGCATCGTCGGGGGTGCGGTCCTCAAATATCTCCCGGGATTGGCCGGTGATCCATTGTTTGAAGTCGCCCTCATTTCCCGTAGAGATGACAATATCAAGAGGACTCTTTTCCAGGACTTCACGGTAAGTTTCCAATCGGCCCTTTTCCAGAATAATGGCCTTGGATTCTGAATTTCCAATGATCTGAGCCAACTCCCAGGTCGTATAAGTGGGATTTACCGGAACCACCGTGGCACCCAGACCGACAATGGCCATATAAGAGATGACGAACTCCGGGATATTAGGCAGGACTATGATAACTTTGTCCCTCTTGGTAATGCCTGCCTTCTTGAGGGCTGTCCCCAGCGATCGGGAGGTCCGAGAGAGCTCCCCGTAGGTGATTTCCCGGTCATGGGTTCGGATGCAAACCTTGGATGGTCTTTCCTTGGCGTGAATTTCCAACCACGAAAAAATGTTCATAGATACCCCTTAGCTTTATTATTCCGCGACCTTGCAATCGTTATCACGGTGGTGGCGAAGCCGAAAGAGGTCCCTCAGCTAAGGAACCTCTAACGGCTTTCCAAAATGAGAAAATGTACTTGATATTTTATTTTATTTCAACCCTCAACTGGAGTGGTTTTTGAGCCGACCCTCAAAAATCAAATCAATCCGTTTTTATTGATTAAACAGTACGCACCGATCAATTTTCAAACCACTTTGAAGCGGACTCTCACTTATGAGGTAATACCGGCAGCGGCCATGGCCAGGGTTTCATAGCGTTTAAGGGGGGACTCGGCGTAGATCATCATCTTCTGAGCCGCCATCGACCCTTCGGCGTGAACGGTGGTCACCTCATGAAAGGCCGACTCATGGGAACAGATATGTCTCATGGTCTCGTGGACCATTTTCAGCCGATCCAGGGTGCTGTATTTTTCCGATCCTCCCAGATAGTGCTCCAGATAATCGTGGATATCGGGGTTCTCCCAATCTTTTTTGTCCGGTGAGGTAGCCACGATCCCGCCGCTGATGTCCTGGATCAGTTCGACAAAATTATGATATTTACTGGCAAAATGAAGCTTGGCCATATTGGCGATCAGGGGATTGGGGACAGCGATGTTGCCGTGCATAACCGGGTCATTGGCCGCCGCATTGGCCAGAGCGCGGAGGGTTTCCACGTAAGCGGCGATATCGGCCAGTTTTTCCCGGATGTGCCCTACCCTTTCCAACCCGTTATATTTGGCCATGGCCACGGCACAGCCGGCCATCACCTCCACGGCCGGAACCTTGTAACTGATGGCCGTAAAACGGTGGAAAGTGGCAAAGGTATAGGCCAGGAGCATGGAGAACTGCCATTCCCCGCACATGAACACTCGCTCCCAGGGAACAAAAACATTATCAAAAACGATCATGGCCTCGGTCAGCTCCCGGACCGGCCGGTCGGCATGAAATTCATGGTCTGACCAGGCCCCGCGCCCGCTGCGGCAAATAAAGGTCACTCCTTTGGTGTTGGCCGGTATGGCAAAGCTTACCGCATAATCGGCCTCATTTTCACGCATCTGCCGGGTGGGGACCACCAGGATTTCGTTGGCCGCCGGAGCACTGGTGATGTGTATCTTGGCCCCTTTGACGATAATCCCGTCTTTATTTTTATCCACTACGTGAAGATAATAATCAGGATGTTTCTGTTTGCACGGTTCTTTGGATCGATCCCCCTTGACACAGGTGACCGCCCCGCAGGTATGCAAGTCATTTTTCCGCAGGTGTTCCAGAAAATTCTTGGCATTATCCTGGTATTGTTTCTTCCCCATCTGGCCGGCAACGACAAAGGCGGCATTAAGACAATCGGTCCCGATATCCTTACCGAAGGGAAGACCCCCAATCAGTTGAATGGAATGCTGAATCATCTTGGTCCGGTCGGCCAGGTCTTCTTTATTTCCCGGGGTAATGAAATAGCGGTTGATCGGCTCGCCTGTTTCCGGATGAGGGGCCACGAAGAGATCCCGGACCTCCGGGTCTTTGGAGGCCGTCAGTTCATAGCCGGCGGCGATGGTGTCACAAGTGATTCCCAGGATCCGGTGTTTGGTGATATCCTCCACCTTCTCTCCCCGAATATACACCCGCCTTCCATCGCGCAAACTTTCCTTGTATTCTTCTACGGTACGTATTCCCATCTTGTCTTCTCCTTGTTTTAAGGGTTCTTTTTCTTTTGCCTTGATTAAATGACAACCATGAAATCAGCTTACGGGATACCGGTGGGCGAGCCAGTCCAGCATAATCCGGTTGGTGGCCTCGGGCTGTTCCTGCTGAATCCAATGGACGCATTCCGGGGTATGGACATCGACATCCGGCACATAATCAGCAAGACGATCGAAAGGTCTTACCATATCATAACACCCATAAATCATCAACGTCGATTGAGAAATGTGTTGGGGTACCTGTCCGATGATTTCCCGGTTTCGTGTAAAGTTGAGGTACCAGTTGATCGGACCGTTGAACCGCTCCTCTCGAAGGCGTGGACCAGGGGATCCACCTGAAAACACCAGGAGAAGGCAATCTCCGGAAAGCTGTGACACAGAATAATGGGTAGCCCTTTACCCGCCTCATGCACAGCGATCTGGATACCGTTGGTGGCGATAAATCTTGCTTTGGGGAAATCGATCATGATCCAATGCTCCTTTCATAGAGTCTATGATTATTTTAAAGTTTTCAATAGGAAAATAGGTATTCTTCTTGTCAGCTTTATTTCACCCTTCATTTTTTGTGAAGTTGATGGCCCTGCCCATTGATTAAAGGAATCTTCCAGGTAGAAGAAGTTCTCGTTATTGAAGTTTACTCGTCAATGCAAGCAGTCACGTCTTTCGTGTGAGGTGGATTATCCTCACTAATCATACCATTGACCTTTTTTTCCTCTGGTTGGTCCGCCTTCTGCCCTCTCGGTACCCCGTTGAAATCCCACCTCCATGGACCAACCCACACGGTGCTAAGCACACCCAGGCGGCGGTAGCCAACCTTCTCCAAGGGCCGGAAGCCAGCCTGGTTCTCTGGAACAACAACCGTCACTGTTCGATGGTAGCCCGTCTGGCGTAGCGCTTGCTGCATAAACACCGAGCGTGCTGCAGCTATGTGTTTCCCACGCATATCAGGGGCAGTATAGGACTCGAATACGTAAGCCTCCCCCGGTGACAGCAAGATCTCGCGGTCCAAGTAGTCAATCCGGGCGCAACCCGTGGCAACCCAGCATACGTGGATCAGTCTTCCCTCGTGGCGGGCTATGAAGCAAATCTGCCCGAGCTGGAGTCGCCGGTATACCTCGGCTCCGTTGGTCTCAGGTCGGAAGGCAGCAACCTCATCTATATCGGTTTTCCGAAGCAGGCCAAAGGTCAGAGGTAGGGAAGGATCAATAGGGGAAACAGGTTCATCCAGGGAGCGTTCAAGCAACACAACTCTACGATAAATCGTCTCCCCCAGGACTTTGAAATAAAGACTCTGCAAGCCCTCGATACGGAGTACTTCGACAGCCCTCTTCAGGGTCGGAAGCCATGACCTGCTCTTTACCATCTTGGCCTCCGAGCACGGACTGGTAACGTATAGAGAGCATCGTTCGAATCTAAATTGAATTGAAATATCAATTGGTTGAAATACCCTTGTTCCGCTTAGATTTTTTCCCACTCACTTTATAAAAACTGCATTGAGAATTCAATCCCCTGGTTTGGGTCAAGTCCCCCTGTTCGCCCTCTTATGCTTTATAAATGTCCCGTTCCGGTACTCTTCAAAGGCCAGTTGCAATTCTTCGTTACTGTTCATCACGATCGGACCATACCAGGCGACCGGCTCGCCGATGGGTTTGCCCGAAATAAGCAGAAACCTTATAGGTGTCTCAGCGGTCGTGACCGTCAGGTGATCGCCGTCCGCATAAAGGCAGACCGTACCATTCCCGATCAGGTGTTTTTTGGTTTCATCAAAATGCCCTTCCCCTCCGATGACATAGGCAAACACGGTGTGGCCGTTCTTGGTCGGGTGTTTGAAATCCGTCTTTGCGGGGACCGTCACATCGAGGTATTCGGGGTCAATGATGATACCCTGGACCGGGCCTTCGTGTTCACCGACCTTGCCGCAGATGACCTTGATCTTAGCCCCGTTCTCAAGCGTAACCTCCGGGACCTGGGTGCTCTTAATATCGCGATAGCGCGGCTCCATCATTTTGTGGGACCTTGGCAGGTTGGCCCAAAGCTGAAAACCCTCCATCTTGCCCTCATAGTCTCCCCGCGGCATTTCCTGATGAATGATACCGCTCCCCGCGGTCATCCATTGTGTATCACCGGAGGAGATAAGCCCCTCATTCCCCATGCTGTCCCCGTGGGCCACTTCGCCCTTGAGCATATAGGTGATTGTTTCGATGCCGCGATGGGGATGCCAGGGGAAGCCGGGACGATAATGATCGGGATTGTTGGAACGAAAATCATCGAGCATCAAAAAGGGATCGAACAATGGGACCTCACTGTTGCCGAATACCCTTTTAAGGTGCACCCCTGCCCCTTCTAAAGTAGGCCGGCTTTTAATAACTGTTTGGATCGTTCTTGCCTTCTTCATGGGGTCCTCCCTACGTTAAACCCTAAATCGAAAATGTCAACAATGGTCTTGATTCAGATTCCCTTAGCGTATTTGTTATTTTTCAAGGTCTCATCAATGATCAGGGAAGTCATGGTAAGGGAACCTCCTACGGGCTGATCATTGAAATAGAGGATAGATTCATTTTCTTTTTTCAAGGCCAGGGCATAAAGCATCGGCAGATAATGCTCGGGAGTTGGGATGGCCAGGCGGACCGCGTGACCCAGCGACGGATAATCAGCCAGTTCGAGGTGACGGTTTTCATTGATCAGTCTTTTAAATAGCGCACTGGCCTCGATGGCCCAATCAAACCCAAAAGGTTTATTGAAACCATTGTCTCTGACCTCAACTCGCCCCAGATTATGGACCATGTTTCCACTGCCAATGATGAGGACACCCTTTTGCCTAAGAGGGGCCAGCGCTTTGGACAAAGCGTAATGCTCCGGTCCCGATCTGGTATAATCCAGGCTTAGTTGGACCACAGGGATGTCTGCATCAGGAAACATCTGCCTCACAACACTCCAGCATCCATGATCGAGTCCCCAAGCGTCATCAAGCCCAACTTCGGTATTTCTCAAAATATTCTTCGTCTCCCGGGCCAGCCATGGGCTGCCTGGGGCCGAATACTGTACTTCATAGAGCTCTCGGGGAAAACCGCCAAAATCATGGATAGTCCGCGGCCTTTCCATGCACGTAACCTTTGTTCCCTCGGTTTCCCAATGAGCGGAAATACATAAAATGGCCTTGGGCCTGGGCAGGACTTTCGCCGCCTTCCGCCATCCCCTTGAGAAGTCATTGTCTTCAATGGCATTCATCGGGGTACCATGTCCGATGAACAAAATGGGCATTGGGTCGGAGTCAGCCAAATTATTGGTCAGTTTATCCATTTTATTATGCCTTTAGTTTAGGGTTCCAATCATGGTTTATTGGATTAGAAGTCGCCCCCCCTTTTCAGACCTGGTAGAAAGGGAATTTCGATTGGCTCACAGGATGATTGTACTGCTTAGAAGCTTCTTCCCATCCATTATTTTTTACGAAATTCTTTATTATGTCAATCCCCCTTTTTTTCTGCTTCCCATTAGTCTCTAATTATTATTATGTTGTGTCTTGGTTCGCATCATGAACCCAAAAATGAGGCTCACGGCAATGAGACCGACACCTACCGAGGCAAAGGTCAGCCGGTAGGAGTAGGCACCAATAAGTATTCCCGTTGCTATCGGACCGCTGGAATGACCTATATCCATAATGGCGGAAAAAACTCCCATCGCACTACCACGGCTCTGGGCAGGGGACAGATCGGCCACAAGAGCCGATGTGGAAGCAGTCACCGTCGCCAAACCGAGTCCAAACAGGGCGATAAGCACTATATAGACTATATAGTTGGACGATAGAAGCATCACGGCTATACTGATACCACCCAATACCAGCCCGGAAACTATCATGAAAACACGGCCGTAGCGGTCGGACAACCGGCCCATTATTGGCTTAGTGAATGTGGCTACCAGTATCTGGGTGGTAAATAGCAGGCCGATTTCCCAAGCCCGATAGCCAAGACTCTCATTCAAATAAATGGGCAAGAAGGTTTCCAGGCATCCGAAGGCAAAATACTGCACCGCCTCGATCCCGCTTGTTTCGAGGATCCCGCGATGCCGAAAGACAAAGACGATTTCCCTACCGTACTTACCACGTTCCCTTTTGAATACTTCCCAGGCCGAGCCGGAGGTCGCAGTGGAGAGAGGTAATCTCACTGCAACAACGAGAGCCAGCACACCGGAAAATCCGTCCGCCAGATAGACCCAGCGAAAGTCATCACCAAAAATAAGGAATCCACCTACGGAAGGAGCCAGGAACCGGCCTACCATCGTTGCCGAGGAATACCAGCCCATACGCTCGCCACGACCTATCTCAAAGGTATCGGCGACTGCGGCCATGGCCACAGGGCCCAGGATGGCGGTAGCCAGCCCGTGGTAGATGCGCACGAGGATCAACTGCCAGGGCGAGGTGATCAGCAAATACATGAAGGGCGCCGTGGCAAATACCGTTGCTGCCATTAAAAGCACGCGGCGTCTTCCGATGATGTCCGACAAGGTGCCGAAAGGAAGGCTGACGATGATTCCTACCACAGTCGACGCGGCTGCGATGAACCCGACAGTGGACAAGGGCACGCCCATGGAACGAATAAATAAAGGCAGCGCCGGATTCTTAGCCATGGTCGAGCTAAAAATAGCCAGACCGCCAGTGACACACAACAGCAAAAAAGGCGACAATCTATTCTTCAACTTATCTTATTCCAATCCTGATTGATGACCAAAGTCTTTTATGAAGAGTCGGCACACGACCGAGTCTACCACCTCCCCATTTCTTCCAAGACCTTGACCACACGCCAGGTCTCCACGCTGACCGCGGTTCCCCCCATGACGATGGCCACGGCCACCGCTTCCATGATCTCTTCTTTGCCGGCACCTGCCTCTATAGCATCCTTCGTCTGCCCCTGAATGCACCTTGTGCAGCCGGCTTGCATTCCGCAAGCCAAGGCTATAAGCCTTTTCGATTTGTGGCTAAGGGCGCCATCCCGGTAGACAGCTTTCCTGAAAACCGTATAGGGTTGCATGACTTCCGGCAGCCCCTCACCGAACTGGTCACGATAGTCTCCCGTTTCAGAATAGTATTGCAATTGATTGTCCATCGATGCCTCCTTTTGGATAAAGATTAAAGACGAATGATCCCGCGAGCTCTATGAAACGCCTTAGACCCGTGGCTATAACGGTTTTGAGTTCTTGAATTTACCATTATTCCCCTTTTGCCATCTGCAGGCGGCACCAGGCATACAATGCATCATACACTTCGAACTGGTGGGCCAGGTTTTCTTCGTCTTCCGGGAATCGCAAGCTGTACCCAACAGCAATCGCCATCGAGACCACGGGCTATCGGGTCTTTATCGATATCCGCCGCTACATCGGCGGAGTGGACGATTTTTGCCAGCCGCTGCAACGCCGGATCTTTCAGTTCGTATTTGAGCAGAATCGCCTCAAACGAACAACGCCCCTCGATGTGGCGCAACTCGACATCCGCTACATCAAACGGTATTGCACCGGTATCGGCGGCAATTTTCTTAACCTGGCTTCCGGGAACAAACAGGAACTCAGCCTGACTGTCGACGAAGCGCGAGATAAGCCAGGGGCAGGCGACACGGTCAACGTGAACGTGGGAACGGGTAATCCATTTCATGACAAGCCCTCCTTATATTAGAAAAACTTTTGACACTACCTTAGAAAATGTAATCGTACGACGTGCATGGCATCGATCGTACTCTCTGAAAGCTCTTCAGTTTTCGGTCAGCCTCCATGCTTCAGTATCAGCGGTTCACAGGCGGTCATGTTTTCCATTACTTTCCGACTTGAAGATCAATCCGATAACATTGGTAGCATCTATCCACTACCTCGGAGTCAACAAAAATCAATTAAAGTTTGCATCATTCCTGTTTTGTGCTGTCGCCCAAATCCAATGTTTGCTTTTCAACTATTTGCCATTTAGGGGTCGGAATAGCCTAACCTATTCAACCTGATTCGAAATCAAATATCGATTGGCTCGCGGCATCGATGTTCTGCTTACAAGCTTCTTTTAACCCCTCATTTTTTATGAAATTTATTAAGATTTTAATCCCTTGGTTTTGTCCTACCCTGCGCCCCCCCCGTTACTCTCACAGTGCCCTAGTATACCGACATTTCTTTTTTGCATAATTTGAACAACCGAGAAACTTCCTCCCATATTTGTTCCGAACGACAAGATATCCATCACATCCCGGTTCTGGACATTTTTCTCCGGTTTGGCTTCCACTAGGCATCTCTTCATCCAATTCTAAGTTTCTGATAATCTCTTCAACAGTCGAAGGTCCTTCAAACCGTCTCATGTGTTCTTCTGTGTCTCTGTGGCTGAGTATGTTCAGGCTGCCTTCCCAAGCTATATTGTCATCAATAATTGCAATTTTTTGGTGCATGCTGCGCCGCTCAACGACATTGACATCGATACTTCGTAGTTGGTCAATTACAATATCCGCCTGGTTTGCCATCTCACCAGTCTGCTGATTTCTTGGCCGCGTATAAACCCGAATATCTATACCCTTCCCTCTCATAGCTCGAAAATAATCTATAAATATGCTGCTACGCCTTACTGAAAGAAAAGGGCTGAGGATGATGAGCCGCTG
Organism: uncultured delta proteobacterium; assembly: GCA_963782435.1. Taxonomy (GTDB): domain Bacteria; phylum Desulfobacterota; class RBG-13-43-22; order RBG-13-43-22; family RBG-13-43-22; genus RBG-13-43-22. The sequence goes on along the minus strand of CAWAKF010000046.1, from coordinate 96,128 downwards.
TTGGATAGTCTTTATGTCCTGAAAAAATTTGGCCCAGAAGTTTCTTTCTGTATACATATGACCAAGGTTAGGGTCGGAGTTTCCGCCGACTGACAGGAGGGCATCAGCCCACCTATCAAAATCATTCGTGAAGTAGCTATCCACAAGACGTTCCGATGCTATCTGTTGTGCATTATCATAAAAGTGCTTGACCATCCTTGATAAGACGGAATCTGCATGCAAATCCGAAAGTAGGTGTTTGGTATGCGCAACCAAATAGAACCGGTATTTAGCCCGCGTGACTGCGACATTCAACAAGAGCCTTGCATCAGAACCGGACTTCTTGTCGTTAAGCATGGGTGCAACCCTGGTGCCTGACCCCTCAACAGTATCGAAGATGATTATCGATTCTTCCCCGCCTTGAAAACGATGAACAGTACTTGTACGTATGTGGTCAACGTATCCCCCAATCCTTTGCTATCTTGTTTATCAGGCGCGCTTGGGCCGCATATGGGGTCATTATCCCGATCTTGCCGTCAGCAGCTTTAGGGATAATCTTTTTGGCAAGCGTACAGCAGAGCAAGGCATTATATAGGTTAAACCGTCCACCTGTAGAAAGCCGACTACACCACGGATTCATTGCTCCTGTCTCTATCAGCACAAGTGGTGATTTTGAAACACCATCATTCAGGCCTCGATTGCTCGTACTCGAATCATCCTTGAGCATACTATGATAGAAAAATCTATTCGGAATTAGGGAAATCTCCGGAGCCATCCTGTATTGTGTGTCAAGAAGCGTAACCCGTTCATCTCGAATAGCCTTTCTCACCTGGTTAATACCCAGAACATCAAAGAGACTTCGCCCCAGCCACTTTTGGGCCATATCTTCTTCTGCAATGCAGATGGGTGGAAGTTGGAGAAAATCTCCGACAATGGTGATGTATCCCCGACATCGGCTGGCCGCCCAGTAAAGTTGCGGCAATGGTGCCATACTGGCCTCATCAAGAATAAGCACGTCGAAGGGGGTATCTGGGAATTGTTTGTGCCGTAAAAGTTTTTGTCAGAGTTGTAGCAATAAGCCTTGCTTCGGAGAGAATCCTTTTCTGAATTTCATCCAGTTGCTGATTTATTTCTGCGAGCCTTGCCAGGATCGCATCTTTTCTCGATGTCATTTCTTTCTTCTTGTTTTCTATTTCCGCAACGGATACCCTTGCGCGAGTCAGGAGATTATCGGCTGCTGTTTTCGCCCTTTCAACCTCCTTCTCTTTTGTAATCTGCAAATCCTTGAGTATGTGGATGCGGTCGGTTATCTCTTTTGCAAGCCTTTTCTTGGAGTCGATAGCTACACTGGTTTGATCAATCTTCCTCTGAATCTTATGAGGATCAAGACCTTTGAAGAATCTCTTTATCGAGCCCGACGATTGAGCCTCAATCAATCTTTCCCTGTTTTTTGTCTGCGTTTCTTCTAATCGTCTAAATTCATTGTTGGCAAAAGAAAACTTGCTTGATAGTCCGGATAGCTCAGATATAAGGGTAGCCAGCTCAGAAGATAGGGCTGTGACAGCCTGAACCGCCAGAAGTAGGGTGTCATATTGATCGAGAATGTCCTCAAGCCGGATCTTTTCTTCTTCTCCAACTCACGCTTTTCCTTCGACAAAGACTCACCGAGTTTTGCTGCAATTTTGTCCAGCAACACCAAAGGAAATTTCTCAGTCAGTTTCTCAAAGTGGCCGGATTGTGGGATACCCAGCCTAACGAGTTTTCCCTCATTGTAAAAGAGAGTAGCCCTTAACTGGTTGGCAACATCTTTCAAAGCCTCATCAACGGCAGCATTGGCGTGGGATACCGAAGACACGTCGTCCAGCATTAAGATGGGCTTCTATGGCTTGCGCTACGGTCGTGGTTTTACCTGTTCCAGGTGGACCCCAAATAACAGCCATCTGAGAAAAGAAAGAGGCAGCAATCGCCCGCTTCTGAGGGTCATTAGGAGGTTTTTCAGAAAGTGAATATTGTGGCCTTATTTCGTGCTTACATCTGCCACAGATCGGAGTCCGTGAGGGCGCATAATTCGTTATCCTGTTTTTGATTCCACAGTTTCCGCATGACACTATATTTTCAAAGCTCGGTATTGCAACGGATTTGCCACTCAGGAGTGCTTCGCTGATAGTAGGAACGACGCCATTCTGCAGTTCGACAAACTTCTTTTTGAGTCACTCGAGCAGGTACCACAGATTTGTTTGAAGCCTGGCCTCTGAAACATACTTCCCGCAAAACCGTTCTATCCCAATTTCTACTTCCAACCCCTGCGTCAACAAAACTTGCGCAGGGTATCGGTTACCGTGGATTTCTATTTCAGCAGGGGAATCATCCAGGACAGCCAAGAAGTTTTCGAGATTGAAGATATACACAAAAAGGCCCGAAACCTCGCGAAGGAAGCGGCCGTTAAATACTTTAACAACGCTGCCCCCCTTGCCTCTCTTGATAGCGACAATTTCTTGGTCAAGGGCTACGATAAACTCTTTGATAATGGTAGAGAACATATTTACGTTTTTATCATCTATCTAGAGGCATGCTGAAAAGCAACAAATGCCATAATTTCACATTTCATCTTACCCATATAACACCTGAGGTAACCGGGAGTTGAGTAAAAATAAAATTACCTTAACGCATACCGCGTCTTTTTTTGCCACTTCGCCCGCGCCAAGATGTGAAAGGCCTGATTGTGTTTAATCTGGTCTACGATCCACTCGACGCATTCCTCGCTATATGTTCGAGCGCCGTACCTCGGCTTGTACGAGAACCGAGCCGCGAGAACAGGCTGTGCATCGCATCTATCGCATGGATATCGTACACGGAGAGGTGTCGGCCCAACGGCGCCAGTTGCACGTTCACCCTCTGGAGCATATCTGATATCCGGTAAGGATGCGTCCGATTCGGATCACGAGATGAACGCGGGGCGCAACTCGAGTGATCCGGAAGGCGGCGCGTCAGGGGACGTGGTCGCGTGAGCAGAAATGGTCCCGGCGGCCACCCTGCTCAGCGGTGCGACTTTCGTCGACGAGTGCGCTTCGATGGCAGAAGCACCTCGAACGTCGAACCTGAGGGCGCTGCAACCACTCGGCGCACGTTGTGCAGCAGATCTCGCCTAGCCCGCGTCGACGTGTCTATCGATGAGACGCTTCAGGTCGTTGCTGGTAGCCGGTTCGCTCTTCGCTCCATGTCGCACGTATAGGACGCCGCTGGAGAACGCTCTGTCCTGCGTTTTGCCGTTGGGCGTGGCGTAGGTGCCAGGTCTGCGTGGGACGAGGGGGACGGCCGCCTCTTGTATATCTAAGCACACGACGGTCTTGCCGTCTTTGATGCTGCACATCCACGTGGAATTGGTCGAAGTGGACTCCGGTGTATGCCTCGATCTTGTCGGCGTATTTCGCCGTCCAATCTCGCGATTGTCGACATGTTCCCACCGACTGGAACGCCGTGGTTATCGAGTCCGAAGACAATCATTCCGCCGCCGGAGTTGGCAATTGCGAAGATGTCCTTAAGCAGTTCACACCAATCACGGCTGGAGGCCTGGTCAAAGGTCTCCTTGAACTCGACGGTTCGAGTCTCGGAGGTGGTGTTGAGCGCCTCGGATATCCGTGTGTTCATGTTCGTGCGATGAGCCTAATAACATTTACCTTCCTCCGTTTATCTGGTGAAAGGCGTGGTTTGGCGAATGGGTTGAAAAAGTTACTTCTGTTTTTAAAAAACTTGACCGTTATGTAATTGTTCAAAAAATTCGTTAACAGGAAGGACATCGACCCCATCAAAATGATAGGTCCTTGCCCCAGTGTAAACCCCGATCATCCGGTCTACATGAATGCCTTCATGGTCACTGAGGGAACGCATTGGCTTTTCCCACCTTCGGTCCCATTTTTCCCCCAGCTTGACCTCCAAGCAAACAACATGAGGGTCCGTCGATTGTTGTCGCTTTTTCGTCTCAACTACAAAATCAATTTCAATCCCACTACCGGTTCGATAGAAATAAATTCCCCGATTTTTATTTTGGGTGTGGTTGTAAACCCTCAATTCATGCAGAATTAATGTCTCAAGACTGGAACCCTTCCAGATCCTATCGACAGGATCAAAAAGAAGACCCGCTGCTGCCCTGGCAACTCCCGGGTCAAACCAAAAGAATTTTGGGTGTGTTTGTTCCCGGACTTTCGCACCAGGCCTATAAGCCGGGAGAAAGTGTCCAAGAAGTGTATCTTCTAAAATAGAGAAATATACATCTACACTGCTTCGCACCACCCCCGCCTCACGAGCAATGTTTTGACCGTTCACCAGTTGGCCGTTCAACTGTCCGGCGATACTTAGAAAACGTAAAAATGGGGGTAACCGACGAACGATTCCTTCCTCTTTAATCTCTTCTTTAAGATAGGTATCCACATAGGCACTTAAGAAATCCGAAGGGTTATCACGATTAATTTGAACCCGAGGCAAAAGTCCCCATTCTAGAGAATACTCAATATCAAAGGTTCGACCCAATTCCACAAAAGAAAAGGTGTCAAGATTTCGCGTAACAGCCCTCCCGGCCATCAGGTTAACGCCACCGCGTCGAAGCTTCCTGGCAGAGGAACCACATAAGGCGAATTTCCAACCTTTATTTTCAATGAGCCGATGAACTTCATCCAATAGAGCGGGAATCTTTTGAATCTCATCTATAACAACCCAGGTATCCCTTGGACGTTTTCCAATCATGGCTTCCAAACGCCCAGGATTTTGAGACAATTCAAGGTACAGCGCCGAATCAAGCAGATCAAAAAAGACGGCCTTAGGCATAACTTCCCGTAAATATGTAGTTTTTCCCACACCACGAGGTCCGAAAATAAAAAATGAATTGTCAGGCACACGAAGCAATCGAGATATCAATTGATTTTCCATAGTGCAATTATACAACTATATTGTAATTTTGCAATGCATTCTTACAAGACAAAGATAATTTTTAGGGCCACTTCCACATTTATTACGGCGTATTCTTGTGCATCAGTTTTCTTTTCATTTCAGTCTGGCCCTGGCAACCAGAATGGGGGGTAGTTCACTGTAATTCCCGCTCCAGGATAAAGGGAAGGTCCCCCCTTTATAATCCGGCGGAAAGGCCCGTTCTTCAAATCCATCAAGGACAAACCCGTTCTGAAAAAGAAGCTGAAAAATTAGATGAAGGGGTCGATGAAAAAAGATTTGGGGTTCGGGTTGGCCGGGAATTCCGATTCCTTTTGAAATCGTCGGGGTCATGTATCCCCAAACCTTAATGCTGTATCGGGTGGAGATTTCTCCTTCCCGATCTTCCATCTCGGCTATTTGGGCCATTCGGTCGTTATTAAAGCAGGGATGGAGCAAAGCGAAAACAAACCGGCCTTTTGGCTTCAACAATTTCGGCAGTGTTTTGAAAAGCGGGCCGATATCGGCCATATCAAATAGGGCCATACAGCAAAGGGCGGCCTCAAAGCGGTGAGTTCCTAACCCGAGCAAGGCCGAGGGGTCGGTCGCATCCAGTTGACGGTAATCGATCTTTTGATTGTCCTCCGATTGGACCGACCTGGCCGCTTCAATCATGGCCCCGGAGAAATCAAAGGCAGTGACTTTGGCCTCCATCGACGAAAGCTTCCGCGAGGCAAAACCATTCCCGCAGGCGATATCCAAGACCTCTTCGCCGGCCTTCAATTCAAGCAGGCGATCAATGACCGGCCAGATGAGATAATGGACAAAATCATTTCCTTCACCCATCTGCCGGTTCCAGAAGGCCGCATTAGTATCCCAGATTCTTCGAGCCTTCTCATTCATCTCGTCAGGTTTAATTATCGACATGATCAACCCATTTTGTTCTGCCTTCTGGGTTTAATTGCAGTCCTCACAAACCTCTCCCTTCAGGCCTTCCAAACCTTCCCGGGCGATGATCGGCACCATGATCAGAGCTGCCACCGGATCGGCCCACCACCACCCAAAAAGAGCATTGAGTACCAGCCCGCCCAAAAGAATAGCCGAGAGATAGGCGCAGAGGTCGGTTTGACGGGAGTCGGCCTTCATGGCCCGGCTGTTCAGATTTGCTGCCGAACGGCGTTTAGCCCGAGCCAGGACAGGCATGAGGATGAGAGAGACAATGGAGAGAACAATACCGACCAAACTGGTATCCGGGGGTTCATAAGTGAAAAGAGATTTCAGGGCATCAAAGGCGACATAGGCCGCCAGAATCAGGAAGCTGATCCCCACCAGGTTAATCGCTTTTTTCTCCCGGCTTTCGTCGTGAAGGGGCGAGAAAAGCCGCCAAAGGAGAATTGAACCGGAAATACTCTCGATCAGGGAATCGGCACCGAAACCAATCAAAGCAATACTTCCGGCCAGCCATCCGGCACCAACGGCCACCCCGGCCTCGACCACATTCCAACCTATAGTAAAATACTCCAACTTTCGGCCATGCCGCAAATGATCTATCCGCTCAATAGATTGACAATTTGAACAATTATTGGTATCTGTCACTTACACCTCTCACCTTGAAGATAGTTGAACCCAACTGGTGGGTACAAAAGAAACCAGGGTCTTGGGTTGGAGGTCTTTGTCATGCGATAACTCCTCCTGCTTCCTTATTGTTATTACGGTGATGTTAATAAATCCAAGTCTTCCAGGCAAGAATGCAGTTCGGTGATTCCGTTGACCTGGAAGGACATAATTCCAAACTGCTGCGCCGCTAAGACATTAACGGCGGCATCGTCGAAGAAAACCACGTCCTTGGGTTCAACCCCCAGCATGGAGAGGGCCTTTTTGAAAATCGCAGCGTCCGGTTTGTGGAATCCAAGCTGATGTGAAGATAGGGCTGCCTCAAAAAAAGCAAAAATTCCATGATCCTGTGCATTCCTTTGCCAGTGAGCGGCGTTAGAGTTGCTTAAACAGGCCAAACGAATCTGCCCGTTGAGGGCAGTGAGCAATTCCTGTGCTCCTGGCAGGAAACCCCGTGTCCAGGTGGTAAATTCTTCAAGAAAGACGTCTGGAGTGACGTCAAATCCCACTCTTCAATGAATCCTCGAGCAAAGAGGTCCGATGTCATTCGCCCGGTTTCAAATGCACGAAGTATTGGACAGGAAGACCATCGTTGGCGTATTTCGGTTTCCGGGATGGGGGTCCGAAGGAACGGAATCAGATCATAGGTGCCTGTAAATTCAACCAACACCCCGCCAAGATCGAATAAGAGGAGTTTAGGTTTATTTTCCATTACCAGCATTGCTATATTCTTTTTGCTTTTTCTTTCCATTCGAGGGAGTAACGGATTTGCTGAATTCCATTATCTCAGGTTTTTTTTGATTGCTTCTTTGAATCGGTCGAATATTAAAACGGCATTCCTTACAAGGGACTCCATACGTTGCTGGAAAAGATCGAGTGCATAGGCATGATTGAAAAAATGACGAAAAGCAAGATAAGATTTCAGGTCTTCACCTAACTGAACAGGTATTACTTTTTTTTCAACTGAAGCAAGCAGAAGGTCCCTATGCCAAGAATCTCCTTGAGGAACGGGAATCGATTGAGCCTGAAAAACCTGTTTAAGGACATTTTCAATCCCATTATAAAAATTATGAAGTAGTGCTGCAACACCTGCTAGTTCAAGCTGAGAGAGCTGAGTTAATTCACGGTTAGGTAAAGCTGACAACGTGTTTTCGATAGCCTCGTATTCAGCTTCAATACGAAGACGATAATCAGGCATAAAGCGGTATACCTTCTTGTTGAATAATTTCAACAAAACGGCTCTTTACAGAGAGATCGATGATGTCTACAGGTTTGGATAAAGCACAAAAAATTTCTCCATAAAAAAAGAAAAAGTCTTTTTCTTCAATACCTTCTATCCCAATATCAATATCTTTTCCCTCCTTTTCAGGCAATAAACTCGAACCAAACAAAACCACGCGTTTGACATGATATTTTTTGGCTATTTGCTGAATTAACTGCCTGTCTTTATCGGCAATCATAGCGATTACTCCTTTCTCTATGGACTTGCCTTATTTTGTTAGATTTTACTTTTCCATAATGGAAAAATCAAGGTAAATTAACAAGATTCCCTTCCACAACCAAAAAGTGCTGTTTGCCATTGACAAATTACAGGGGTTATTGTACGGATCAGTAAATCTAAAGCGTTCTTTACCACGCTGAAAAAAAGAGAGGAAGAAACCCATGCCTGATCCCTTATATGACCGCTTAGCAGATATATTCAATATGATCGGATTCGGGAGCCGCAAGAGCCCGGAACTGGAGACCCTGCTAAAATCCCTTTTTAACGAAGAAGAAGCCAATCTGGCTGTCAATCTATCCCCTATGGCCCCTGAAGCCCCCGGCAAGCTGGCCGAGCGTATCGGTGCCGACCCAGTCAGGGTAGCTCAGGTTCTGAATGAGATGGCCGACAAAGGGTTGATATATTCCACGATTAAAAACGGAGAGAATTGGTACAAGCTGATCCAACTGGTGCCGGGGATATTTGAATTACAGTTTATGAAAGGTGAATTTACTCCCAGGGCCAAGGAATTGGCCGGGTTATTTGATGCCTATTTTCACGCCCGAGTGGCTACCATGGAAAGTACCCCCTCCCCTTCCGGGGAAAGCATCCACTTTGCTCGGGTTATCCCGATCGAAAAGACTATCACACCGACCATGAACGTCTTCCCCTTTGAGGTGGCCAGCAAATATGTTCAGGAGGCCCAGGTCATCACCGTTTCCATCTGCTACTGCCGCCACGAGAAGCGGCTGCTGATCGGGGTTGTGAATACCCCGATGATGTCTGTCTTCAGTTGGGGCCCTTTGCCGAGTTTGTCAAGACCGGGGGTTCGGAAAAGAAATCAGTAAGACCGAAGCACTCGATATCCTGAAGCGAAGCGCCGATGCCGGTCTGATCCATACCTCCAGCAACACCCAGGAACGGATCGATTTCATTTGCAACTGCTGTACCTGCTGCTGCGGGATATTACAGGGTGTCAGTTTGTTCAATGCACCGGTGCGTACCGTCTCCAGCAACTATCAGGCTGTCGTGGACAGCGACACCTGCTCCGGCTGCGGAGAGTGTGTGGAACGCTGCCAGATGAAGGCCGTAACCCTTGAAGAGGACCTGGCTGTGATCAATCCGGATCGCTGTATCGGCTGCGGGGTTTGTGCCTATCACTGTCCCACCGAAGCCATGACCCTTGAATCCCGTCCTGATTTTGTGGAACCGCCCAAAAGCTTCCGGGAACTCATCGCCAAACAGGCAGCAGCTAAAGGGACGAGTGCCTAAGATATTTACCGGAAGGTGTATTTTAAGAAAAAGGAGCACACCGCCCGGTTGAATTCTTCGGCGGCATCGATATTGACGGCATGTCCGGCGTCCAGATCCACGATGTCAAGCAGGGGCATGTGGGCGGCGGCAAAATCCCGCAGAGGCAGGAAACGTTTTTCCTTTTTCCCGCAAACCAGTAAGGTCGGAACCTGGTTGCGGTGAATTTCATCGCGGAGTGATAGGTCGGCCGCAGTATAACGAATCGCATTGGCCACCCCCAGAACACTTAAGGCGGCAGAGTCCTTCACCAATGCCGCTTTAACCTCCTTGGGGAGGGAACGGGCGTAAACAGGATGGACCGGGATCTTTTTGATTCCCTCAATCCCCTCCTCAATCAACCTCTCACCAAAAAAAGAGACCCCCTTGAGGACCTCATCTCTGTTTTTTATTTCCCTCAACCCGGAAGTGGTGTTGGTAATTACATGGGCGATGACTCTTTTCGGGTGATCAAGGGTATATTTCAAGGTCAGAGCCGCCCCCAAGGACTGACCACAAACCAGCCATTCCGAAACCCCCAGATGACTCCGGATCTGCTCAAAGGCTTTGACATAACCTTCCGGCATGTAGGGATCCGGGGATTCCGGGGCCGGAGATCGGCCGTGTCCCCACAATTCAATAACCACCGGTCGGGCAATTTTTGATAAGGCCTCCAAGTTGAGCATCCACTGGGCCCGGGAGGAGAGAATCCCATGAACCAACAGTAGATAGGGGCCATTGCCCGGGTAAACCTCAAAATAGAGTCCGGGTGAAGGATTTCTTGATAATCCATACGAAGTGGTTCAAGTATCGAATATCTTCAAGTCTATCCTTTCAATAGTTTCTCTTTCCGGCGTAGTCTTAGCGCGCGCCTCAGACTCTCCTGCATTATATCTGGCCTTGATGAAGGCGTCAGTGAGATTCTCAAAAGCTCAATATTCTTTTTTCAAAAAACAGCCGGCAGGCTCTCCGTCGGACCTCCTCGACGTCCAGGTCATCCAGGTCCCTTCTGCTGTTGGGCAATACCAGAACAACCGGTTTTTTTGTTTGATCGTGTACTTCTTGGAGGGCCTTGACCAGTTGTCTATATGGGGTGGCCTCATCCAGCGTCATTTTCCCCTCGTGTATAATAAATTTATAAATGTAAAACAGCTGTATCAATATCTGCAGACCGATTTTTTCTTCCATCCCGGACTTCAACAAGACCTCTTTTAAGATTTCAGGAGGAACGCCTGGATTGGCGACATCCACCGGATTTGTGGCGCTGGATCCCGGTTTGGGAAGGATGGCCATTATTTTTTCCTGGGTATCCTCCGGTAATATGGGGAGTTCAATGCCGAAGGCCTCGGCTGTGTCACAGGCGGTAACCCCCAGTGCGCCGCCCCCACCGACCACGGCCACTCCCTGATAAGCCCTCTCAGGAAGGGTAACAAAAGTCAGACTGGCTTGAACCATTTCCCAGGAGTTGTTTACCTGAACGGCATTGGCCTGGCGCATCATCGATTCCCATATTTGCCGGCTGCCTCCCAGGGAAGCGGTATGACTGACGACCGCCCGGCTGCCGGCCCTTGAAAGGCCTCCCTTATAAATAATAACCGGCTTTTTAGCTGTGACTTCCTTGAGAACCTTAAAAAAGGCCCGGCCGTCTTCCACCCCTTCCATATACATGCAAATGACCTTGGTTTCCGGATCATCTCCCAGATACTGCAACAGCTCCGTTTCTCTCAGATCGACACCGTTTCCGAAACTGACTACTTTGCTGAATCTCAATCCAAAAGACTTCCCGTTAGTAACGAATTCCCCGGCCATGCCCCCGCTCTGGGCCAGAAAGGCAACCGGGCCGCTTTCACGAGGGAATCCGCCCCCGGCAGTATAGTTAATCCACCGGCAGGGCAATAGATCCCAAAACAATTAGGCCCGACAACCCGTATTCCATTTTTAACGATGCCCTTGATCTCGTTTTCCAAACCCTTGCCCTCGGATGTGCCCAGTTCTTTAAAGCCGGCCGACAGGATCTCAGCTCCTATGACCCCTCTTTGTCGCAGGCTTCCAGGGCCTCGGGAACCAACGGGGCAGGAACGGCAATAATGGCGACATCCAGTTCCCCGGGAATCTCTTCAAGCGTTTTATATATCTTCATCCCGGCAACAGTTCCCCCCTTGGGATTGACCGGACATATTTCTCCTTTAAATCCAAATTGGAGCAAAGTCATGATCGTCCGGCTGCCGAACCCTAAACTACCCCCTGAAACACCAATGACTGCAATGCGTCTGGGATGAAAAATCCTTTCCAGTTGTGTATGGTTGACCGTTGTCTTATCCGTCATTTAATTAGCGCCTTCCTTCCTTTTAGAAAAAAATAGGCAATAGGCTCTGGGCAGGAGACTATTAACGGTTGGCTATAACTGAAAGATTATTTCAACCCGATATCGCCGTTAGCCTCTTACTCTTTTCCCCTCTTGCCTATCGCCTCTCGCCTAATACCTGCCTTTAATCTATTATCTTTGAACACTGGGAGTCCATAAATTCCTCCCATTCATCCAGTTCCACATCCAGATCGGATAATATATCGAGGTCCTCTTCTCCCGGGACTCCCAGTTCGCCCGATTCTTCCAGGTCTTCCAGATCCTGTTCGATATCCAATAGGGAATCGTCTCCCCATACTTTTCCAAAATCGCCGGCCGAGAGATCCCAGATCGTCAAATTCTTCTTTTTCCGAGGTCATATCCTTTTCTCCGGAAGTGAAGGAGATTCAATTTTAAGATTTTGCAGATCAAACATGTTTTTCATAACTGTTTGTGCAACCACAACGAAAATAACTTAAAACTTTATCCTCTGTAGGTATCCCCGAATCAGATCAGGTCTGATTCGAAGACAAAGAAAATGATTGACTGTTATTTTACCTTGCCCACTCCGAGGTCAAAAGCCTTCAGGTTGGAATCCAGGGTCCCAGCCGGAAGACTCTCTTTGATCACCGCTTCAAAATCGTCGCGGGCCATCGGCAATGTTCCGGTCCCGGAAAGGGCGCCGATCATAATGATGTTTCCCAATATCGGATTGCCCAGTTTCAAGGCTTCATCTGTGGCCTCGATAAACCAGGATTTAGCCGATAGGTCCCGGATTGAATCCTGAATTTCCTTGGCTGACGGATAATTGAGTTCGCCGGATATGACCCCCACCGGATAGATGGGGCGGGTATTGGTCAATACCCAACCTCCGGATTTCCATAACTCATTAAAACCCTGATGGCTTCAATCGGTTCGAGGGTAACCACAATATCGGCCTTTCCTTTGGGTATTTGAGGGCTCCAGGTTGAATCGGCCGATACACGGATATGGCTCATCACCGAACCACCCCGTTGAGAGGCCCCGAAGGTTTCCCCTATGGTGACATAGAAACCTTTGCGAACCAGCATATTGGAAAGTATCCTGGAAGCCATGACATTGCCTTGGCCGCCGACACCGGTGATAATAATATTGACTGGATCCTTGGGTAATCGGGTCGTTTCCATGTTGTTAAGCCGCCTCCTCTCGTATTATGGCATTGGTGGGGCAGATATAGGAACAAACGCCGCAACCGGCGCAGATCACCTCGTCGATGACAGCGGTCTTTTTGTCCTTGTCCCAGAAAAGTCCCGGACATCTTAAAACCCTTGTACATAAACGGTTGCAGCCGCATTCTTCGCCCAGACAACGGGTTTCATCCACATGGACTTTAAAATATTTTTTGGCCTTCCTTTCAGGAGAAAGGGCACATTTTTGGCGCAGGATTAAAACCTTGGCCCCTTCTTTGTCGGCCATCAACTGGTTAAGGGTTTCCTGGGTCTCCTTCAGATTGAAAGGGTCCCTGATTTCCACCCGGGCACCCAGGGCCTGGCAAATTCTGGCGATGTCGACTTCGGGCATGGTCTCTCCCATGGCATTGACCTGAAGACCGGGGTGGGGCTGAAATCCGGTCATGGCCGTGCCGCTGTTATCTAAGACCACCAGGGTGATATTGGATTTGTGGTGCACCGCATTGACCAAGGCCGGAATAACGGCATGATAGAAGGTCGAATCGCCGGACACGGCCAGCACCGGCTGATCCAGGCCGAACTGACCCAGCTTTCCGAACCCGCTGGCCACGCCGGTTCCCGAACCCATGGAATGCACGGTTTTAAGGGTTCTAAATCCGTGGTCCCTACGGCCATGGTATAGCAGCCGATGTCACCGCAAACAAAACCTTTACGGTTGTCCATCTGAAGGGCATTATGGATACTCCAAAAGGAGGCCCGGTGTGGACAGCCGGGGCAGAAAGTCTGTTCCCTGGACGGGACCTTGGCCAAATTAAGGAGTTGGGCCTTTTCCTCATATTCTTTGGACATCCCTTGATAAGCGATTCCCATGATCTTGCCCAGGGCGGAAACGACAAAATCCGGATTCATCTCTCCGCTCATGGGAATGTCCCCGCTGTTTTTTCCGTAAAAGGTCTTGACCCCGATCTCTTTGGCCTGTTCGGCGGCAATGATTTTGATATTTTCCTCCAGAAAGGGGAGGACCTCCTCAATGAAAAGAATCCGGTCGGTCAGAGACAGATATTTCTTGATTAGCTTTGGGCGGCAGAGGCCAGGTGGTGCCCATTTTCAATAATCCGACCCGGTCCCCCAGACCCAACAGGTGAATGGCTTCCCGGCTGTAAAGGGTACAGGCACTGCAGGTAATTAAAAGGAGCTCCGGTTTCTCCGGGCCCGCATAGGTATTAAAGGGGCTGTCTTCAAAAATGTCCCGGACTTTTTTTAGTTTTTCCTGTTGCTGGTTATGCTTGTAGCCGACTGGGGCGCTGATGACCAGCCCTTCCATGGGGTCCGAGCACGAATCCGTCATATTTAAACTCGGCCCGATGCTCAGTACCGGGGAGTTTTCCCAGGGCAACGTTCCCGCTGGCATGGGACATACGGGTCACACTTCGGACCACCACCAGACTCCGGATGGTCTTCAGACAACTCGAAGGCCCACTTGGTCATATCCTTGGCTTCCTGAAAATCACCCGGCTCCAGGAGAGGAATCTCCACCATCCGGGAAAAATGTCTTGATTCCCCTTCGTTGACACTGGACAAGGCCCCGGGATCATCACAGGTAACCAGGACCATGCCGCCCCGGGTTCCGGACCCGGCCAGATGGAGAAGAAAATCCGAGGCCACATTGACCCCGTTCTGCTTCATGACACACAAAGATCTTAACTGGGCGAAAGAGGCCGCTGCAGCGACTTCCAGGGCGACCTTTTCGTTCGTTGACCACTCCACATAAAGATTTCTCTCCTTGGCCGCCTTGGCCAAATTTTCTATGATTTCCGAAGAGGGCGTTCCCGGATATCCGCTGGCCACACTGATCCCGGCTTCCAAGGCACCCCGGGCAATGGCCTCGTTGCCCATGAACAAAACCTTTTGCCCCTCTTGCTGATCCGTCAATTTAGACATATAGTCCTCCGTTTATTATACTGAATCCCATTCTATTGATTCTTTTCAAAGATATTTTGAGTTTTTCTGTTGCGAGTTGCGAGTTACGGGTTACGAGTTTGAGAATATGAGGTTTCGATTTAATAACCCGCAACCCGAAACTCGCAACAACTTGCAAATTTAAAGATAAATTCTAATAATTTAATTGGAAGAATCCAATAACGCCTTGGCCTCACTTCATCTCCGCATATAAAAGATCACCCGTCGTCCGGCCTTTCTCTTTAATACGTTCCAGGGCCGTTTTTTTCTTTTCCAAAGCCGCTTTTTTCAATTCTCCGAGATTACCTTCCGGAACATCATGGAATTCCAGAACCCCTTTGGACCTGGCCAGGTCCAGTAACTCCTGACCCCGTTGGGACCGGACAATCACCTGATTCCAGGAGCGGGTTTCGGCCCAGTCCTCCGGCAGCCTGGCCGACCCGACGGAGATGTCACTAAATTCGGCTGTGCTGTCCACACAATAAAGGCAGCCCTCACGAACACAGGACTGGATTTCATCCATAGGAAAAGAGAGGGTTTCCTTGGTGGTATAAATTTCCACCAACCCTTTTCCCGGGGGGATATCCATGCCGATGATTTCCGACAGGTCGGTTCTGGTCTTTAACAGATCCACAAAGGGCCGCCAGGAAAGGGTCCAGCCGCAGAAAAGGCCGATGACCAGTTTCAATTTATCGATCTGGTTGTCATTGGAAGCCATCGGTTTCCGACGCATCTTGGCCAGGGCCTGGGCCTGGCAAGGGGTGGCTACCACTCCGATCCGCTGTCTTTCTCCCTGGACCGTTTTATTAAATTCAGCAACGGTCGGGGAAACAATGAACTTGCTTTTCCCTCGCTCTTTTACCGCTTCGGGATCATCCAGGGCCACCCCATGGTGCTGGAAATCCTCCTGGTCTTCGGCGACAATAGCGGCATCGATCAGCCCTTCCTCAAGAGCCAGGGTCATCAGGGCCGTGACCGTTCCTCCGTGTTGAGCCCGGCTGCGCAGGTTTTCGTCCGCCGCCCGGGTGATATAAAATCCTTTCATAGCCCCCAACTCGGGGGTCAGGTCCGCTTCATCAAACAGAAGTTTTCTCAGGGACTCGTAATCGGTCGGTGCGCGTGGACAAAAGGCATAACATCGACCCTCCTTGAGATCACAGGAATGAAGTACGATAGTCTGGTCATTATAAACAACATGATAAGGGCAAAGGCCGACACAGGCCCCGCAGCCCGTACAGAGGTGGGCCTTCTGAACCATCTCCTGAAGCTCTTTTTGCCCCCTGCTTTGGTTTTGATCTTCCATTCTCTAAAACCCTCCTCCTTCAATTTAAGGATTGAAGATCCCTATAATTAGATTTTCTAACATTCAGAATATAGGCTGTCAATTGAAATAAAATGCAATTTCCTTCCTATCATTATACTAAGGTTAAAAGCCAGGGTTCCAAGCACCCGGGTAATAAAAAAGGCCAGAGGATACCTCCGGTAAGGTCCAGGGTTAAGGTAATCCAACTGTCATTCAGACATCAATGATTCACGTTGAAGGTTATTGAACGGGGAGGTGATCATCAAATACGTAAGACGTTTCGGCCGGAAAAACAAAAATAATTTCGGATTGTAGATTAATGAAAATTGGTCCCTGTTTACTCAAACACTTTTAGAAAAAAATATTTAATATTTCTCTCAAACCAATAAAAAGAGAGAAATCTCCGCAGTCCGAACACGAAACTCCAAACAATTATTAATGAAAGACGAGTGTATGTCTCTTAAATCTTCATCCCTCGTCTTTCATCCTGTGTTACTTTTTCTTCCTCCCCTTCCCTTTCATTCCTTTAGGTGCCTTACCCGGCCACAAATACACAATGGGAGAGGCCACAAAAATAGAGGAATAAGTCCCGACAACCACGCCCATGAGCAGGGCCAGGGCAAAATCATGAATGACCACCCCGCCCAGGAAAAAGAGGGCCAGGAGAACCAGAAAAACCGTCACGGAGGTAATGATCGTCCGGGAAAGAACTTCGTTGATGCTCAGGTTGATGATTTCGCCGAAATCCTTTTTGCCGCTGCGGTTCATGGTTTCACGGATACGGTCAAAGACCACCACCGTGTCAGTCAAAGAATACCCGGCTAAGGTTAGGAGGGCCGTAACAATCAGCAGGGTAATTTCTTTGTCCAGTAAATAAAAAATCCCCAGAACGACCAGGACATCGTGGAAAGTGGCTATGGCCGCGGCCACCCCAAAGCGGAATTCAAAACGCCAAGCTATATAGATGATAATACCGGCCAAAGAGATGGCAATGGCAATCAAAGTCGCCTTCTTCAAGGCCCCGCTGACCGAGGACCCGATTTCATCCTTGCTTTCCATCGTAAACTTATAGTCCGGAAAACCCTCCTGCAGGGCTTTACCGATGGCATCCGTTTCTTTACTTACGGACAGTTCTGATTTTTTAATCCGGACAATCAGGATATTTTCGTTGGGCACCTGTTGTAATTCAAGATCCTTAAAACCCTTTTGGGCCAAGCCAGTTCGAACCTTATCCAAGCGGAAGGATTGAGAGGCCTTGAATTGGGCCATGGTCCCTCCTGAAAATTCAACCCCCAGATTGGCCTGGTCCCGTTCAATCTGGACGAAAGCAATCAAACCCAGCAGGACCAGGATTCCTGAAAAAATGAAAGCATATTTTTTCAATCCGATGAAATCGAATTTGGTTTTTTTCAGCAACTCGACAAAATGCAAAGCCTTGAGCCGCCGTTTGATGCTTAAATAGTCATAGACCACCCGGGTGCAAAAAAGAGCGGTAAAAAGGTTAAAAATGACACCAATGCTCAAGGTGACAGCAAAGCCTTTGATCGGACCCGTTCCAAACAGAAACAAGGCAAAAGCCGTGATCAACGTGGTGACATGAGAATCAATAATGGTCCAGAAGGCCTTGTCATATCCGCCGTCCACACCGGATTTGACCGGCTTGCCTTGATGAAATTCTTCCCGCATCCTTTCAAAGATCAGAACATTGGAATCCACGGCCATCCCGATAGACAGAATGATGCCGGCGATGCCGGGCAGGGTCAGGGTGGCCCTAAAAATACTCAGGGCGGCCATCATAAAAACCACGTTCAGGATCAAGGCGAAATCGGCGATCAAACCGGAAAACCGGTAATAATACAGCATGAACAGGATCACCAGGGCCGTTCCGATCAAACTTGATATAAATCCTTTTCGAATGGAATCCAAACCCTGGGAAGGTCCCACAGTCACATTCCGGACCACGTGAACCGGCGCCGGCAAGGCCCCGGCCCTCAGCACAATCGCCAGGTCACTGGACTCATCCATGGTAAAGGAACCGGTGATCTGGGCATGCCCGCCGGAGATCCGTTCCTGAATGACCGGGGCCGACTGGACGATATCATCCAGAATGATGGCTAATTGGCGATGGACATTGTCCCGGGTGATCTGATCGAAGACCCGGCTTCCGTGGTCGTTGAATTCGATGCTGACATAAGGTTCATTATAAGTTCCGCCGATTTGAACTATGGCGGTTTTAATGGCGTCCCCGCTCATCAGACTTTTGCTGAAAAGCAAAATCGGGATGCGGCTGGTCCGGCCGGTTTCATGGTTGACCTCCTTTCGGAAATAGACTTCCCTTTCCGGGGGGATCTGATCCTTCAAGGCCTCATTCAGATCCGCATGATTATAGTCTTTCTTTAATCTACCGTCGTTGATGGCCTGATCGATAAGGCTGTTAAGATCGAGCTTGGTCTCACTGTCTACCAGCTTAAATTCCAATTGGGCGGTCCGGCCGATAAGATCCATGGCCCTTTGGGGATCCTTGACCCCCGGCAACTGAACTACTATTTCATCCGAACCCTGGCGTACGATGGTGGGTTCCGTTACCCCGAATTGATCAATCCGGTTCCGGATAATCTCCAGACTTTGAGAAAGGGCATTCTCTGAAATCGACTTGATCTCTTTTTCCTTCAAAGCCAATTCAACCTGAACACCCTTGGGTTTCGGGGTTGATGAAACCACGACCAGATTGGGAAATTCCTCCTGAATCGTTTTCTGAACAGCAGACAAGGTATCGGCATTGGGCAAAAGAAAGCTTAAATGGTTATTTACCGTGGCTTCCCCCCGGCTGGCCGGGATCTGCTTTTTCCTCAGACTTTCCCGTAAGTCCTGCTGGGATAGGGTTAAATAATTTTGAATCGCTTTATCCAGATCCACCTTGAGGATCAGTTGCATACCACCCTGGAGATCCAGGCCCAGCCTTAGACCCTCACTGGGCAAGACACTGCTCCACCAGGATGGCAGATTTTTGGTCAGGGAGGGAACGATAAAGAGGACGGACAGGACCACCAAGAGGCCGATAAACGTAAATTTCCAACGAATTTTCTTAAGCATAATAATTCCTTATGTTTTTCTTAGGCTGAATGAATTTTGGATAAAGATTCTATCTTAATAAAACTCATTTGTTTGTCATTATTTGGGTTAAAAGTCAAGTGTATAATTTTATTGAAGAGGGCGAAACAGGCAAAGGAGCTGTTCGATTAATTTGGATTGATTTCTTTTAGAAAAGGCCAACCGGTAAGGTAAAGACCTCTCTCAGGCTTGCAACAGGAATGATTGAATCCGGCTCCTTATTTCTTCACCCTTTTGTCCCCTGAATTCCTCAGGGGACAAAGTCCGAATTCCCCAGTTTAAATTCTTCTCAGCCTTTCCCCGGCCATTTGGTACAGCTTGATGTATTTCCCGGCCGAAACCTCCCAGGAAAAATTCATGGACATGGCATTTTTTATCAATTGTTCCCATAGCATTTTGTTTTGATAAACGGTCAAGGCCTCTTCAAGGGCCTCCCAAAAGGCGTCAGGCCGATAAAGGTTGAATTTGAATCCGGTCCCCTCCCCGGTCTTGGCATCAAAAGGAACAATGGTATCGTCCAGGCCTCCGGTGGCCCTGACCACCGGGATGGTTCCATATTTAAGGCTGTAGATTTGGTTCAATCCGCAGGGTTCATAAAGGGAAGGCATCAGGAACATATCACTCCCGGCCTCTATTTTATGGGCTAAGGCATTATCGAAGGCCAATCGGACCCCCAGCTTCTTCGGATATTTTGCAGCCAGTTCGGCAAAGAGATGATGATACTTTTCTTCGCCGGTGCCCAGGACGACCAGGGAGACTTCCCGGGCTAACAGACGGTCCAAAACCTCAGCCAGGAGATCGAACCCTTTTTGATCAGCCAGCCTGGAGATAACCCCCAGAACCGGATGGTCGAGACGATCTTCAGGCAGGTTATACTGGTTCAGGAGATCCTTCTTGCAGGCCTTTTTTCCGGAGAGGTCCAGTCGGCTATAATGGGCAACCAGATAGGAATCCGATTCCGGGTCCCAGAGTTCATAGTCCACCCCATTGACTATGCCAAAAAGGTCAGCCTTCCGATAACTGAGGATCCCTTCCAGGCCATATCCATATTCGGCCGTTTGAATTTCCTGACTGTATTTTCGACTGACCGTATTAATGATCTGGCTGTAAACAATCCCGGCTTTCAAAAGATTGGCCCGGCCCCAGAATTCCAATCCTTCGGGAGAAAAACTCTCTTCAGGCAATCCGGCCAACTCAAGGATCGACTTGGAAAATGAACCCTGGTAAGCCATGTTATGGATAGTAAATAGGGTAGCCGTGTTTCGATAGAAGGGATCCGATTCCCGCCCAAAATGAAGGCAGGCCGGAATCAACCCGGTCTGCCAGTCATGACAGTGGATGATATCTGGTTGAAAACCCAAGGCCTGGGCCCCCTGAGGGTACCCCGGGCCAAAAATGCAAAGCGGCTGTCGTTATCAAAATAATCCCCTTTGGCGCCGCCGTAGAGATTCTGGCGATCATAAAACTCATCCCTTTCAATGAAATAAACCGGGAGGCCCTCCTCCAGTTCCCCCTCATAAATATCGGCAGAAATTTGCCGTCCGTCCAAGGGAACCGGGAGATCTTCAATAATTCTTTTAATGGGAAATTTTCCCTGCCGTAGGGACTGATAAAGAGGCATCACCAGGCGGATGTCACAGCCCAGGGTTTTCAAGGCCTTGGGCAATGAGCCGGCCACATCGGCCAATCCGCCGGTTTTGGCAAAAGGAACCACTTCCGGGGAAACAAATAAGATTTTTAAAGGGTCCATAAAAAACCTTAATTCGCGGATTATTTCTTCTCCCACCTAAAACCCTGCTCGCCCCTGTGAGAGCGAAAGTTCGGGATATGGGGCTTAAATCAATATTATCAAAATTTTTTACCATAGGCGATTGAAAATAGAAATAGTTTTTTCAAGTTTTTAAATCATAAATACTATGGTCGCTTTGACGATCCGGCTGTTTGCCGTACTAGGGATCCGCCAGTGCCTGACTTCAGCTATAAGACACTGCTTCGGTTCGGCCTCTTTAAAATCAAAGGAAGCGATCTCCACATCCTTCACGGTCCCGTCCGGATTTATGGTCAGATTGAGTTTTAATTTACCTGACAACTTACCCTCCGTGAGACATTTCTCGATGGCCCTTAATTGGGATTGAGCCACTTTAAAAATCTGCTCCTTGGTCAAACCCTTTCCCGTTAGCAATTCGACAATGTGAATTTTTTGCAAAAGGCCCCGCGCTTTAAGAACATCTAATTCCTTTAGGGCCGATTTATCCTCGTCCAACCGGCTTTCCATGTTTTGACTTAGGCCTGTCAGGAGCCTGCTCTTCTGTAAGGCCGGAGCCGAAGCCATGTTTCCGCTGACCGCCGACGGCATAATCCGAAACGCCTTGGGGCAGCGGCAGAGGTTGTTTTACGATTGACCATTGGCCGTTCCCATTGCGAACCTCATTATCTACAGCAACAAAGGATGTGTAGGCAGTCAGCAAATTATAGCCCAGCCCCAACCTGGTAATTTCCTTCTCTCGCCGGTCATTCCGGCGAACCCGGTTATAATCGGATAACAAGGTGATCCGATGGCGCGCCCAAAGATATTTCAGGGGAGCATTTTCTTTGGCCGGTCGGTAATTGTTTACCTTGAGGGTTTGCGAATATTCCCCCTCCCCGGTGATACCGTTTAAGGTGACAGACCCTTTGGGTTGACCGCGCCACTTACCAAAAACCAGAACCGGACGCTCGCCCAGAACCTAGGGAATGGAGGGGCTTAAAAAGTTCCCGGATTTCTTTTTGCCGTCCCATCGCCGTCAACCTGACGGGAAATCGGATATATATTTAGGGAACAGAAAAAATATCAACAAAAAATACTAATCCTCTTTTCCGGATTGACAATATTTACCCAGAGTATTAAAAATAGTATTAACAAACTGCCTTAATAGTTTTTCATTACCAACTAAAAAACAAAGTACATTATTCCCAAACCAAAATTAAAAAGGGGGGCGTAGAATGGCGGTAAATATTTTTTCTTCACCAAGAGAGATCTATTACGGGGCCGGAGCCCTTAAAAGTGTAACGAATGTATCATGTAAACGGGTCCTGGTCGTTACAGACAGCGGGATCAAGGCCCAAGGTCTGGTGGACAAACTGGAGGGAATTATTAAAAGTCAAGGGGCGCAAATGGCGGTATTTGATCAGGTGGAACCGGACCCCTCCCGGGAATCAATCGGGAGAATCCTTGTCCAGGCCCAGGATTTTCAACCCGATCTGCTGATAGGTTTGGGCGGAGGATCGTCGATAGATGCCGGGAAGGCGGCCTGGGTCCTCTATGAAAATCCGGATTGGGCCGGCCTTTCCGTGCCGGAGGTATCGCCAGAAGATGCCCCAATGCATCTTAAGACAAAAGGCCCGATACGTGGCCATCCCGACCACCAGTGGAACCGGTTCTGAAGTCACTCGAACGGCGGTGGTTACCGATTCAACCAAGGTCCCTCCGTTTAAGGGTGCCTGGACTGCCCCTCAATTGGTCCCGGATGTAGCCATCCTGGGATCCGAAATTGACCATTACCATGCCGCCCTCGGTAACCGCCAACAGCGGGTTTGACGCCTTGTGTCATGCCCTTGAATGCTATGTATTGACCAATCCCTCCGACTTAGTGGATTCCCTGGCCCTCTGGTCCGCCCGGACCGTCTGCGAGTGGCTCCCCAAAGCCGTTGCCGACGGAAAAAACATCGAGGCCCGGGACCGGATGCATACGGCTTCACTTCAGGCCGGACAGGCCTTCACCAATGGGAGCCTGGGTCTGGTTCATATGCTGGCCCATATTCTGGGAGCGGAATACCATATTCCTCATGGTCGGGCCATTGCCTTTGTTATTTGCCCGGTCTTCGTCTATTTTTACAGCACCCGCCGGGAACGTCTGGTGGACTTGGCCAAGTCTCTGGGTCTTAGGAGTGCCGATGATGCGACCACGGTTCAGGCCTTAATTGATTTCTTGAACAAACTAAAACAGGAGGTCGGCATACCCTTATCCATTAAGGATTCGGCACTTCCGAAAGACTTGTTTGTTACCGGACTTAAGACCCAGCTCGAGGGGTTTCAAACCCGACTGTCGGTCCTGCCTCCCATGGTGCGTTCTATGCTGGGTGTTCCGGATTCAATGGAAGAGGTCCGGACCATTTTTGACCATGCCTGGAACGGGACCACAGCCGATCTGACGGTCCGATAGTCCGAAAGGGATGTCTTTCAAAATGGCTTGCCCATTCCGGTCGATTGTCTTTGATTTCGATTATACCCTGGCGGACTCTTCCCGCGGGGCAGTGGAATGCGTCAATTATGCGCTAACCAGCCTGGGCTTGCCTAAGGCCACGCCGGAAGCCATTCATCAAACCATAGGTCTGTCTCTCAATGATATTTTATTAAATCTCGGGGGGCAGTATCAACCGGCGAAAACTGAAGCGTTTGCCGCGTTTTTTAAAAAACGGGCCGATGAAATCATGGCTGGCTTGACGATATTGTATGAGACCGTACCATTTTTAGCGGTTCTTTCGGGGGTAACACCGAAAATAACATTTGACCATTATCCCAAGGTTGGTGTGTTGGAGAACTTATCCCAATTGGCGGACTATTTAGTAAGTTGAGCTGCTTCTCCACACACCCACCCATCTTGGCCCATCGGAGAGTAGAAGAATAATTCTTTTAATTAAACATAAAGGCCTTCCCCCGATGAGTTTTCGTATCGTCCCGATCGCAAAACTGTTGGCCTGAGGCAGTATCCAGCAAGTAACTACTTAAAATATTAGAATGTTTTTATCATATTAATTTGCTTTTTTTCTGGAATTCTGTTATAAAAATTTTTGTATTTAAATAAAAATCAATCGAAAAAACGTGATACCACATGAAATACGACTTTCGGAAAAAACTCAAAAAGATTTCTAAAAAAGGATTTCGCGGCTATCCAATAGCTACGGTTGCTTATTATGGTCCTGATAATAAACGGGCCTCAAAGGTAGCCGTTGGCATTATACTCTCTGAAGCTGCTGACCCTATAAAACTTGAGAGGTGGTTTTCGGAAAAAGAATCAGAAGACGTACGATCCAGCCCTGCCATCAATGAGAATATTGTTGAATTTATTAAGGAGAATAACGCCAAATCCGTGGTAATCACAGACGGAATAATTGGTTGTCCGCACGAAGAAGGTATAGATTACCCGGAGGGTTCGAAGTGTCCCAAGTGTCCTTTCTGGACATTTCGTGATCGATTTACGGGTGAAATTATCCATTAAATCAAACCATAAATAAGCTCCTTAAAATAAATATTGCCAGGAGGCACCTCAATGTTCGTAAAAAACAGGATGTCCACCGATGTCATCACCCTAAACCCGGATCAAACCCTGTTAAAGGCCATGACCCTGATCCAGCAGAAAAGAATTCGTCATCTGCCGGTTGTAAAAGATGGAAAGGTGGTAGGAATCGTCACCGAAAGGGATGTCCGAAAAGCCGGGGCTTCCGATGCCACCTCTTTGTCGATCTTTGAATTAAATTATTTAATAGATCAGATCAAGGTTTCCAGTTTCATGACCAAAAAGGTGATAACCGTTTCTTCGGATGAACCCATCGAGGTGGCCGCCAAGCTGATTTATGATCACAAAATCGGGGCCTTGCCGGTTGTCGACCAAAACCAATTAGTGGGCCTGATCACCAGTTCCGATATTCTGGAGACCTTTATCGAGGTCCTGGGCATCAATGAACCGAGTGTCCGGGTTGAGCTGGAATTGGAAAACCGAATCGGCTCCCTGGCCGATACCACAAAAATTATTAAGGATCTGGGACTTTATCTGGTCAGTTTGGTTACCTTGCCCGAAGAGGAAGGGAAAAAAACCCGAGGATCGGTTTTTC
The DNA here is from genome assembly GCA_963782435.1 of uncultured delta proteobacterium. Classification (GTDB taxonomy): domain Bacteria; phylum Desulfobacterota; class RBG-13-43-22; order RBG-13-43-22; family RBG-13-43-22; genus RBG-13-43-22. Next base: position 71,088 of record CAWAKF010000046.1, on the reverse strand, counting down.
GCGTCAGCCCGACGGATGAAAAAAAATTCAAGAATTTTCTCCGTACCGTCGGACCGCCGATCATCTCAGTGAAATGATTTTTTTATAGGACCTTCCTTTTTCTGCAACGAACAGAAAGGTCACCCAATTCCTTCAATAAAAAACCGCACAATCTCAACAAGGCACTCTTGATAACGAGGAGGGCGTAAAATGAAACACCAGGAAGGCTTTTTCGAGGGTGTAGCCGATTTCAACCTCTATTATCAGTGCTGGCTGCCGGACCAAAAACCTGTTTCTGTCTTACTTGTGGCCCATGGTTTTGCCGAGCATAGCGGCCGGTATCTGAACCTGGTCAACCATTTCGTTCCCAGGGGGTATGCCGTATATGCCCTGGACCACCGTGGCCACGGCCGGTCCGATGGTGAGCGGGTCCGAATCGATCATTTCACCGATTATCTCAAAGACCTGAAGACCTTCTTCGATCTGGTGCGTCAAAAAAATCCGGAAGAAAAAATATTTTTAGTCGGCCACAGTATGGGAGCGACCATCAGCACCGCTTATGTAATCAGACAACAGCATGAATTGGCCGGGCTTATTCTCTCCGGCGGGGGAATCGTCACCCCGGATATGCCCCCCCAACCTCCACGTCCCGTCGGCCAACCCCTGGATACCGCCTTTATCAGCCGTGACCCGGCCGTCATCGAAGCCTATGAAAACGATCCTCTGGTTTATCGGGGGCCGATTCCGGAAAGATCGGCCATCACCGAAACCCGAAATCAAATGGCGGAATTGGTGCCGCAGATCAAACTGCCTATCCTGATCATGGCCGGGAACGATTCCCTGGTAACCGACGGATTGCGCAGTAAGGCCTTGTACGAGCGGGTCGGATCCGAAGATAAAACCCTACTGCTCTACGATCATTTGAGACATGAGATATTTAATGAACCCGAATACAAAGAGGTCATGGCAGATTTGGAAGATTGGTTGAACATCCACCGGTAATCCAAACAAATTTTCAACCGTACCAGCCTAATCCCAAAATGGATTTCATGGGGGTTATGATGTTAGAGACCAGGGTTGAACCATTTAAAGCCGATAAATTCATCCTTAAAACCAAAAAATTTGAAAAACAGATTCAGGACCTCAAACAAGCCCAGGAAACCCTTCGTCGGAAAAACGAACATTTAACTGCCCTGCACCAAACCGCAATAGGATTGATTGACCGTTTAGACAAGGAAGAATTGTTGGAAGCTATTCTACTTCGGGCGGCCAAGCTCAGCGGTACGGAGAATGGTTATATCTATCTGCTCGAACCCGGAGACTTAGATATGCAAATGCGGGTCGGAATGGGTTTTTTCAAGGGACAGTTGGGACGGCGGGTGAAATCCGGTGAAGGCTTGGGGGGTAAGGTCTGGGAGACCGGAAAGCCTATACTGGTTGATGATTACCGTTTTTGGAAAGACCGGATAGATGATAAAACGCTGGACGACCTTCATTCCATAGTCGGGATTCCTTTAAAAGATAAAAAAAGATTTCACGGGGTGATCGGACTGGCCAGCGTCAATCCCAGTAAGAAATTTCAGGAGGAAGATATCTCTTTCCTTAGCCGGTTTGCTGATCTGGCCTTGGTCGCATTGGATAAGGCCCGGTTGTATGGAGCATCCGGAGGGAACTGGCGGAAAGAAAACTGACCGAAGAAATCCTCAGGGGAAGTGAAGAACGGTATCGGCAGTTATTGAAATCCTCTCCCGACCCTATCGTGGTCTATACCATGAAGGGTAACGCCGTTTATGTCAATCCGGCTTTTGAGCAGACCTTCGGATTCTCCGGAGAGGAGGTCTCAGGCAAACAGATCGATTTCGTACCGGAAGAAAGCCGGCCTGAAACCCAAAAAGCCATTGAACACATGTTGCGTGGGAAGAAAATAGAACTGTTTGAAACCAAGCGCCTGACCAAAGGAGGCCGGATCCTTGATGTCCAGATCAGTTCCACCATCTATAAGGACAATAACGGCCGGCCGGCCGGAAACATCGTCATTCTGAGAGATATCAGTGCCCAGAAACGGGCGGAGAAAGAATTAAAAAAATACCGGGATCGTCTGGAAGATATGGTTGAAGAAAGGACCGCCGAACTGGCTAAAACCAATACCCAGCTCAAACAGGAGGTGGAAGATCGCAAGCGGGCCGAAAAAAACTTAAGAAAAAGGGAAGTGGAGTTGAAAGCCCAATCCCATCACCTGGAAGAAGTCAATACCGCCTTAAAAGTACTCTTAAAACAAAGGGAGGAAGATAAAAAAGAAACCGGTGAGAATGTGTTGTCCAATGTCAAAGAATTGATATTCCCCTACGTGGATCGTTTGAAAAACAGTCGGTTGAACACCGGCCAACAAACCCTGGTCGATATCCTGGAATCCAATCTGAACAACATCATCTCTCCATTTATCAGTAAACTTTCTTCCAAATATTTCAACTTTACTTCTATGGAAATCAAAGTGGCCAATCTGGTCAAAGACGGAAAAACCAATAAAGAAATTGCCGACCTCCTGTACCTTTCAAAAAATACGATTATGTTTCACAAGCACAACATCCGAAGCAAGCTCCAGATAAAAAATAAAAAAATTAATTTAAGATCCCACCTTTTAACCTATGACGAATAGTTGTTTTTACTCACTACTTACCTACTATTTTATAAACTTGACAGTTCTTTTAAAGTTCGATAGGTATAAATTGAACAAATTTTCAAAAATAAATTCAATGGCGGAAAAAGCTAGGTTATTTAAAACGATGCCATCCTTTTCAAGTCGATTGAAATACCCTCCCCTCCATTTAAACAAAAAATGTTTGGATAGTATCTTTTTGATACTTTTTTATTTAATACACCTTTGGCCAAACACCGGAAGAAGACCGTCACCCTCATCGACCCAACGATCCGGAATGTCTTTCATACATAAATTCCCAATCCCGATGAGATCGAGGATAATCTTCTCAGGAATAACCTGAAGCAACCATATTAATTAAATAATAACTTATAGCAAAAGCCTTTTTCTCTTCAGGCTCTGATGTTCAACTGATATAAAATTTTCAGGAAGGAGAATGGCCGGATGTCATCCCGTATCCTGGGACCCATACTGCTGAAACTCGATGATATAAACATGTTCTTCGGGAAAGTGGCCGCCCTTTCCGGAGTCGGTTTTGATGTCCGGGAAGGGGAAATCCACTCCATTATCGGCCCGAATGGAGCAGGGAAAACCGTTCTGCTCAATTGTATCAACGGATTATATCATCCTCAAAAAGGGGCCATTTCCTTCAAAGAGCAGGACATCACCCGCCTTAAACCTCATCACCGGGCCGAGCTGGGTATCGCAAGGACCTTCCAAAAGATCGAATTATTCCGGGGGATGACCGTGCTTGACAATATTCGCCTGGGCCGTCATATCCACTTGAAATCCGGCATTCTCAGCGGTTCCATCTATTTTGGAAAAACAGCCCATGAAGAGATAAAAGCCCGGGAGTTTATTGAAGAGGAGATCATCGATCTTCTTGAAATTGAATCTATCCGCAATAAAACAGTCGGCATGTTGCCTTATGGTCTTCAAAAAAGGATCGAATTGGGCCGGGCCTTGGCTTTAAATCCCCAACTGCTGCTCCTGGATGAACCCCTGGCCGGACTGAATCTGGAGGAAGTGGAAGATATGGCCCGTTTTATCCTGGATATCAATCTGGAAAAACGTTGGAATGTGACCTGTATCCTGGTGGAACACGATATGGGAGTGGTTATGGACATCTCGGATCGAATCTCGGTACTCAGCTTCGGCAATAAGATTACCACCGGCACGCCATCCGATATTCAGAACCATCCTCAGGTGATTGAGGCCTATCTGGGCGAGGAGGACTTATATGCCACCAGGAGATAAAGCCTATACCATCCCTTTCCAAATCAGTGAAGACTTAACCTTGCCCAAGGTCCTGATTGAGACGGCTAAACGGTATGGAGATTCCAAGGCGGCCATGCGTGAAAAGGAATTCGGTATCTGGAGTCCCATCACCTGGAACCAGTATCTGGAAAATGTCAAGGCGATTGCCCTGGGTTTGGTCAGTCTGGGCCTAAAACGGGGGGACAAGGTGGCTATGATCGGGGACAACCGTCCTGAAGGGTTGTGGGTGGAAATGGCCACCCTTTCCGTAGGTGGAATCGCCGTCTGGCTTTTTCAAGACTCCCTTCTGGAAGAAGTAGCCCATATTATCAATCATTCCGACGCCGCTTTCCTGGTCGGAGAAGGTCAGGAGGAGGTAGACAAGGCCTTATCCGTTCAAGCGAAATGTCCTTTTTTGAAAAAAATCATCTGGGATGATCCCAAGGGAATGAGGGATTATAATGATCCCCTTTTGATCGGTCTAAGAGAGCTCATGGAAAAGGGCAAGGATTTGGATCAAAAAGACCCCGGGCTCTTTGAAAAAATAGTTTCCCAGGGGAAGGCCGGGGATGTGGCCTTGCTCTTCTATACTTCCGGAACCACAGCCCTGCCTAAAGGGGCCCTCCTTTCCCATTATAACCTGCTGACCATGGGCCAAAATATGATGGAGGTGGACCCCTGTACGCCAGAGGATGACTTTGTCTCCTTTTTACCCTTTGCCTGGATCGGGGAGCAGATGATGTCCATCTCCTGCGGATTGCAGGTGGGATTTACCATCAATTTTCCCGAAGAGCCGGAAACCGCCCAGGAAAATATACGTGAAATCGGTCCCCATGTCATGTTTGCCCCGCCCCGTATGTACGAACAAATGACCCGGACCGTGCAGGTCAAGCATCTCGATTCCTCCTGGCTAAAAAGGTCCCTTTTCAATTTGGCCATGAAAATCGGATATCGAGTAGCCGATTTGAAATTTAATAAAAAATCGATCCCCTTGGTCTGGAAACTTTTGGACTGGCTGGCTCACGCCATCATTTTCAAAAAACTGAGGGATCATTTGGGGCTGTCCCGAATCAGAAACGCCTACACCGGTGGAGCGGCCATGGGGCCGGACCATTTCCGTTTTTTCCATGCCCTCGGGGTAAATCTGAAACAGATTTACGGTCAAACTGAAATCGCCGGTATCTCGGTGCTGCACCGCAGTGGAGATATAAAGTTCGACACCGTAGGCACACCGATTATCAATACGGAGGTCCGGATTACTGAGGAAGGGGAGATCATTTCCAAGAGTCCCTCGGTCTTCCTCGGATATTATAAAAATCCCGAGGCCACGGCCAAAACACTTCAGGAGGGATGGCTTTATTCCGGGGATAAAGGGTTCATCGATGAAGATGGACACCTGGTGGTTTTTGACCGGACCAAAGATGTAATGGTTTTGAGTGACCAGTCTATTTTTTCACCCCAGTATCTCGAGACCCGGTTGAAATTCTCTCCTTTTCTCAAAGATGCCTGGATCATCGGTCATGAAAAAGAGTACATTACGGCCGTAGTTTGTATTGATTATGCCGTGGTCGGTAAATGGGCTGATGAAAAAAAACTGAATTATACCAGCTATCACGAACTGTCTCAGAAACCGGAGGTCTATGACCTGGTGGAAAAACAGATTCGGGAAGCCAACAAAAGTCTCAAACCGGCAGCCAAAATCCATAAGTTTGTCAATCTCTATAAAGAATTTGATGCCGATGACGAAGAATTGACCCGGACCCGGAAACTGCGACGATCCTTTGTGGAGAACCGCTACCGGGATATTGTTGAAACTCTGTACAAAGACGAGGACAACGTCCATATGGATACCACCATTACTTATGAAGATGGACGTGTGGTCCAAATCAAAGCCGATCTCCATATCCGAAAACTTCCTGCTTAAGGAGGGGAAATCATGCAGTTGTTTATTCAGGTAATTATTACCGGCATCCTGATGGGCGGTATCTATGCCCTGGTGGCCCTGGGTTGGACCGTAATCTACAAATGCTCCGGCGTTTTGAACCTGGCCATGGGCGAACTCACTTTGATTGGGGCCTATGTCTGTCTGACCTTTTATTTATGGGGATTCCCCTTTATCCTGGCCCTTCTTTGCACGGTCCTGATCGGTTTTATCCTCGGCCTCATCACCGAACGGATATTCTTAGACAAGTTGATCGGGGAGCCGGTGCTGACGGTCATTATGGTCACCGTAGGGCTATCTTTTTTCTTCCGGGGGCTTATTGAGTTATTTTTTGATATCAACACGGTCATCTTTGATCCCCCGGTTTTCCCTATGAAGCCCATTGACATCGGGGGCATCATTATCGGCCAGGTTTATCTATGGAGTTTTGTAGCCGCCATTGCCCTGCTGCTGATTTTTGTGGCCTTCTTTCATTATACCCGCTGGGGGCTGGCCATGCAGGCCACGGCTGACGATGAGATGGCCGCCCTTTCCCTGGGGGTCAGTGCCCGGTTTGTTTATGCGACGGCCTGGGGCATTGCCTTTATTGCCGCCGGGGTGGGAGGCGCTTTATTAGGTAACATCAATGGCCTGAATATCTCGGTCGGCTACCTGGGTCTTTTGGTTCTACCGGCCGTTGTTCTGGGAGGGTTGAATTCCATACCGGGGGCCATTGTCGGCGGGATCATTATCGGGATCTTGCAAAACCTGAGCGGGGCTTATCTGGACCGGTTCACCCCCGGAGGAGTCAAAGAAATCGCCCCTTTTATCTTTATGGTGATCATTCTGTTATTTAAACCCTATGGACTTTGGGGTTGGGAAAGGATAGAAAGGGTCTAACCATGCAATATCTTCCCTGTGGCGTTTACCACGAATATTATCAGCAGGATCATGCCTGGTGGCAAACCAAATTCATTATCGGCAAGATGATCCTTCTGGGGCTATTTATCTTTTACATCCTTCCTTTTTGGGGGGGCCTCTACTGGGTCGGGGTGGCCAACCTAATTGCCTATACCATTATGGGGGCCCTGGGCGTCCAACTCCTGATCGGCTATTGCGGGCAGGTGACCCTCGGACACTCGGCCTTTATTGCCGTTGGGGCCTATACCGCCACCTTACTCACCCTTCAACTGAATCTTCCCTATTTATTGAGCATGTTCATCGGGGGCCTGGTGGCCGGGCTTTGGTCTGTTTTATTCGGACTGCCTTCGGCCAAGGTCAAAGGATTTTATTTGATCATGACCTCTCTGGCGGCCCAGTTCGTCACTGTGGATTTTATTCTAACCCAATACGTCAGTCAAATCGGCGGTCGGGGACAGGCCTTCTCCTTACCTCCCGGAAGCATCACCATCGGGCCCCTGGTTTTGGACACCGATTTGAAAGTCTATTTTTTAGGTGCTGCCCTGACCATCCTCCTGACCATGGGTTTGGCCAATCTGCTTCGTTCCAAAGTGGGGAGGGCCTGGATAGCCATCCGGGACAATGATATTGCCGCTGAGACCATGGGGATCAATATCATTTCTTATAAACTCATGGCCTTTTTTGTGGCCGGTTTTATCGGCGGTATTGCCGGCGGCTTTTGGGTCAGCACCCTGTCGGCTCTGAGTCCGGAACATTTTCAATGGTCCTGGTCCCTCTGGCTGGTTGGAGTCATCCTGATCGGCGGGGTGGGCAGCATCTACGGGACTATCTTCGGTTCCATGTTTATGGTCCTGATCATGGAAGGATTAAAATTCATCATTATCCCTCTGACGCCGATCTACCCACAGTTCACGATGCGGTTTTTATTTCTCAAGGAAGCCGCCTTCGGACTGACCATCTGTTTATTTTTGATTTACGAACCCAACGGATTGGCCTATCGATGGTGGCAGATTAAGAACTATTTTAATCTGTGGCCGTTTTCGTATTAGAGAGGATTAAAAAGGGGCTATAGGCAAAGGGCTGGGGGCTATGGGATATAAGATTTTCTCTTATTCTTTATTGCCTATTGCCTCGTGCCTATCGCCTGATTTTCTCAAATCCTTTAAACATCTAAGGGGGTGATCCCGGAACCTGGACTTATCGGTTAGGTGGAATTCCAAACTTTTATTAATAACATTAAAAGGAGGTTGCAATGATGAGAAAAAAATCACTTTTATGGGTAACTGCTTTTTTGATGACCTTTTTAGGGGCTTCCAGTTTAATGTGGGCGGCCCCGGCAGAAGTCAGGCTCGGGGCCATCAACGACATGACCGGGGCCACTTCAGACGTGGGTAAAGATTATGCCCTGGGCATTGCCGAGGCTATTGCTTATGTGAACGACACCGGTGGTATCAACGGGAAAAAGATCAAGCTATTCCAATACGACTACGGATATCGAATCCCTGAAGCCGTAACCACTTACAAAAGGTTCCGTGATTTTGACAAGGTGGTGGCCGTCCTGGGTTGGGGCACCGGAGATACCGAAGCCCTTTCCCCGACCATTACCAAAGATAAAATGCCCTATGTCTCGGCCTCCTATTCGGCCCATCTCACCGATCCGAAGAAAACACCTTATAACTTATTTTTCTGCCCTGATTATTCCACCGGGGCCCGGTCGGCGATTACGGCCTGGTATGATAACGTTTGGAAGAAGGACCCCAAATATAAAGCCCGGAGAGACAAGGGGGAAAAACCCCGTTTAGTCTGTTTCTATCAGGCGTCCTCACCCTATGCCAGCGCTCCGATTAAAGCCATCAAGGATCAGGCCGCCCTCTTGGGATTTGAAGTCGGCCCTGACCAGGATGTTCCCTTAACGGCCTTGGATACCAAGAGTCAGGTTTTGGGAGCCAAGCAGTTTAGACCCGATCTGGTCTGGCACGGCAACACGACCATGTCTGTGGCGACCGCCATGCGGGATGCCTATTCTTTAGGTCTTGGGGCCAATCATATAGTGAATGTTTGGGGATTTGATGAAAACCTGCCTCGTTTGGCCGGACCGGCAGCAGAAGGAGTTATGGGTGTGGCCCTTTGTGCCTTCTTTGGCGGCAAAGCCCCTAAGATGAATACCATCATGGCTTATGCCAAAAAAATTAATCCCGGGGTTCCTGCCAATAAAAGGCTGGTACGAACCACCCAGGCCTGGGGGGCGGTCCTTTTGTTGACCGATGCCATGAAGGTTGCCGATAAACAAGGCAAACTGAACGGGGAAGGGATTATGAGGGCCATGGAGACTTTCAAGAACAAAGATTTTGGATTGGGATCCCCCCCGGCCACCTTTACACCCACGGATCATCGTCCGACAACAGGGGCACCTATTTACAAAATTGAAAAAGGAAAATTTATCCTGGTGGAAGCCGTTGATTTAAAAAAACGCTGGCCGGAAAAATGGGAAAAAGAATGGTTCGGTTGGTAAGAAAATAAACGTTCAGCATTCGGTGTTCGGCGAAAAACTCAACAATAGGGTTTTTGACCGGATGCCGGAGGCTGAAAGCTGATTCATTCCAAGGAGGTAAGATCGTTGGTGGAAGAACCGATCCTGAAAATCAACAGCATTGAAGTTAAATATCATGAGGTTATTCTGGTCCTTAAAGGAGTCTCCATCGAAATCCCGCCTGGGGGGATTGTCGCCCTCCTGGGAGCAAACGGGGCGGGGAAAAGTACCACTTTAAAGGCCATCTCCGGTCTGTTGAAACACGAGGACGGCAAGGTAACGGATGGCAACATTGTTTTTATGGGAGAACGAATTGACAAAAAAAATGCCGAAGAGATTGCCAAGTCCGGAATCGTCCAGGTAATTGAAGGCCGACGGGTCTTTGAACACCTATCCGTGGAACAAAACCTCATCGTCGGGGCTCACCTGCGAAAGGATCGGCGAGCGGTAAAGGATGGACTGGAAATGGTCTATCACTATTTCCCTCGTCTAAAAGAAAAACGGGGGGAGACCGCCGGGTTTATCAGTGGTGGAGAACAGCAGATGACCGTGGTGGGCCGGGCCTTGATGGCCAATCCCAAGCTGATGCTTTTGGATGAGCCCTCCATGGGATTGGCCCCCATGTTGATCAAGGAGATTTTTAATATTCTTACCAGGCTGCATGAAGAATCCAAGATCTCCATACTCCTTGTGGAACAAAATGCCAAACTGGCTTTGAGTGTCGCCCCTTATGCTTTTGTCATGGAAAACGGGCGAATCGTTATGGACGACACCGCTGAAAAACTTTCGGAAAACCCGGATATTAAAGACTTCTATCTTGGTCTGACCGATCTTGGAACCCGAAAAAGTTTTCGAGAAGTCAAACATTATAAACGCCGAAAACGTTGGTTAACCTAATAGGGAGGGTTTTATGAAAAAATTCGCAGTTACCTTAGTTTTAATCGTCGGGATCATCATCCTGATCGCTTTACCCTGTCTCGCCGCTGAAGGAAAAGGGGCCAATGCCGGAAAGGGGATGGGCGCAAAAATGGCTTCTACCAAAGCTCCGGTGGTTAAATTGGAACGGGTGGAAGTGACCAGCTATTGGGGCTACTATTTGGACGGCATCTTAGACAAAGAAGGAAATTTAACGAAGGGAAGAAGGGGTGCCCCTCTGATTTTGTCCTTTGTTTATTCTGTCCAAAATCCCAACAACTTTAAAGTCATGCTGGACGATTTTAAATTCACGGTCGCCTTCGAAGGATTCGAACTAAATACCCTGACCTTCTTTGACGACAACTATATTCCGGCCAAGACAACCGACAACATGAGATTCAATGGGACCTTCGATTACAATACGGCCAATCTCTCCTTGTTGGTAACCGGTGGATTCCGACTCAAGGAGATGAATGTTACATCCGGTGATCTGTTGAAAAAATGGTGGGAAGGAATATCCGACTTCACCTTTCCTATTTCCGTCAATGGCACAGCTACCTTTGTCGGTCCGGACGGAAAAAACACCATCGTACCTTTCGAAGGAACTTTTCCATCTAAATAACAACCCGCCTGGAATTCGAAGTTCGGAATTATAAGATCGGGGTTCTGAGTTAAGAGAAAATATCCAACCGCACTCTTCTCAGAACTCCGAACTCCGACTTTTAATTCCAACAAACCCATAGGGGGGCCAATGGTTACCAGGAAAGACCGCCGTTCAGGATATTTTTCCAAGTATGAAACCATGACTGCCGCGGAAAGACGCCGGTTCCATAACCGTAAGCTGAAGCAAATTATATCCTATGCTTATGAAAAGGCCCCGGCGATTAAAAAGAAATTGGACCGGGCCAAGGTAAAACCCGAAGACATCAATACCACCCAGGATCTGGAGAAACTGCCCATTACCGAAAAGGCCGATCTGGTAGGTCTCCAGAAAAAGAATCCCCCCTTCGGCGGATTTAACGGAGTCCCACCGGAAGAACTTGGCCGTATTTTTATTTCCCCAGGGCCGATTTATGAACCATGGGAATTGGTCTATGAAGATTCCCGCTGGGCCCAGGGTTTATATGCCGGGGGATTCAGGGCCGGCGATCTATGTCAAATCACTTTTAATTTTCACCTGGTCCCTTTTGGTTTTATGCTCGACTCTTCATTAAAGCTTATGGGTTGCCGTACTATCCCCGCGGGAGTCGGGAACACGGAACTCCAAGTCCAGATCATGAAAGACCTGAAGGTAACAGGGTTTTTGGGGACTCCCAGCTTTCTCTTTTCCGCCTTGCAGAAGGCCAAAGAAATGGGCTTCAATCCCAAGAAAGATTTGACCTTAAAAACGGCCTTCGTAGCCGCCGAAATGCTGCCCGAATCCCTCCGGGACAGTCTTGAAACCGAACTTGGGGTGATGGTCCGCCAGAGTTATGGAACGGCCGATATCGGCTGTTTGGGTTTTGAGTGCATTGAAAAAAACGGGATGCACTTCCCGGACGATTGTATCGTCGAGATCGTCGACCCCCGGACCGGTAAACAATGCGGTCCCGGAGAAATCGGAGAAGTGGTGGGTACTTGTTTTAATAAAGTTTACCCTCTGATCCGTTTCGGCAGCGGAGACCTTTCTTATTTCAGCGACGAGCCCTGTCCTTGCGGCCGGACATCACCCCGTTTGATGAAAATCGTCGGCCGGGTGGACCAAATGACCAAGGTTAAAGGAATGTTCATACATCCGGGCCTGGTGGATTCCATAGCCTCTAAATTCAGTGAATTAGGTGCCTGCCAGGTCGTGGTAACCCGCACAGGGCATCAAGACCAAATGATTTTTAGAGCTGAACTGGCCCTTCCCTGCCCTGACCCCAAAAAACTATCTGAGACCATAAAAAAATCCCTCCAGGAAATCCTTCGTGTACGAGGAGAGGTGCAGTTCCTTCCCAAAGGCTCCTTACCCAAAGAGGCCCGGAAAATCGAAGATAAAAGGGTTTGGGAATAAATTCTCGGCAATTCAAAAGAGGAAAGAATAACCGGAAACTTTAGATAGAGGGGTTTACAGGTTCAGGATCGGTGATAAAAGGCCTTTTCGGGACAGAAAGGGCTTTTTTTATTCCTTGACAACCATCGGGCCGAACAGTAAATTATAAGAGTATGTTTATTCCTTTAAGGGAAAAACCACCAATAAATCCAAAGGGCTCAAAGGAAAACCCTTCGATGGAAAAGGGCATTGACCCTTGGGGAACCATTGGAATTCATAAGGAGGATCGACCATGCCTTTTTCCACTTTTCAAGAAATCATCCAATTTGCCATTGACAAAGAGAAGGATGCCCAAACCTTTTATCGATCCGCGGCCTCCCTGTCAAAATATCCGGGGATTTCTCCTCTATTTTTAGAGTTGGCCGCTGAAGAAGAAAAACACCAAAAGTTACTGGAAGAGTTGCCGGATCCTTCAACCCTTCCGGAGAAGACCAAGGACATTCCGGACCTTAAAATCAGTGATTATCTGATGGACCTTAAGTTCCATAAAGACATGAAATATCAAGAAGTGATGATTCTGGCCATGAAAAACGAGGAGAAGTCCTTAAAGTTTTATCGTGCCTGGGAAACCAAGGCCCCAGACCCCGCCCAGAAAAAACTTTTTACCTATTTAGGCGATCAGGAAGCCGAGCATAAATATCGCTTGGAATCGACCTACGACGAAAAAATATTGGATTGATTTAAGGAGATGCCCCCCTCCCTGCCCAAAGACTCCAGGAATACCCTTACAGAGGAAAAAGACCCTGAAACCGGCTTGGTATCAAAGGGTCCGGTCGTCCCTTACGACCCTTTGCAGCGTTACTTGTATGAGATCAACCGCTATCCCTTGCTGACTCAGGAAGAAGAAAAGTCCCTGCTAACCCGATACCAACAATCCCCGGACTCTGAGTTGGCCTACAAATTGATTACTTCCAATTTGCGTCTGGTAGTCAAGATCGCCATGGAATTTCAACGCTACTGGATGCAGAATTTACTGGACCTGATCCAGGAGGGGAATATCGGGCTCATGCAGGCCATTAAAAAATTCGACCCTTTTAGAGGTATTAAGTTTTCATACTATGCCTCATTCTGGATCAAAGCCTACATCCTTAAATTCATCATGGATAATTGGAAACTGGTGAAAATTGGCACCACCCAGGCCCAGCGCAAGCTTTTCTATAACTTGAAGAAGGAAAAAGGCCGCCTGATGGCTTTGGGTATTGATCCGGTTCCCAAACTCCTGTCTGAAAGATTTTCGGTCAGCGAGAAAGAAATCATTGAGATGGATCAAAGATTGGGAGAATGGGAACTCTCTCTGGATGCACCGGTGGCAGAAGATTCTTCCGTAGACCACAAATCCATCTTGCCCGACCAAGAGGCCTCTCCGGAAAGGTCCCTGAGCGAATTGGAATTGAAAACTATTTTTAAAACCAAACTGCGGAATTTTCAAAAAGGCCTAAGCCCTCGGGAAAATATTATTTTTGAAAAACGGATCCTGGCCGACGACCCCCTGACCTTGCAGGATTTAGGGGATCAATTCAAGGTCTCCAGAGAAAGGATCCGCCAGTTGGAAGAAAAACTCTTAAAGAAGGTCAAAGCCTACCTGGAGAAAGAACTTCCGGATTTAAAACCCGACTATTTACATGAAACTCCTTAGCAGCCGATAGTTCATAGCTCAAAGATCATAGTAGAAATTTACCATTGCGGCCGGCTATAAGCTAAAAGCCATTTATTATTTGGATCAAATTTGATGAAAATAAAATGCCCTGCCATCTCCTCTCTTTCCCTGATTGCGGTTATCTTTTTCCTCTTTGGCGGATCCGGGTGTCAGGGCCTATGGAACACCAAATTTATTTCTGAACAAACCACCCCGGTGCCCCCCCCGGGTAAAACTTCCCCCAAAACTCCGGACAATCAAACCGAGGCCTATTATCGTTTTTTGCTTGGAAATCTTTATGCACAGGAGGATAATGACATCCAAGCCATTGAAGAAATCCGTAAGACCTTGGCCTTGGTACCTGATTCCCCCTTTTTAGAATTTTCCCTGGGCCGTCTTTTTTTCAAGACCTCCGATCCTGCCGAGGCTTTACGTCATATACAACGGGCAATCGACTTGAATCCGAAATTTCAGGAGGCCTATTCCCTTTTAGCCGAAATTTATATCTCCCAAAAAAAATGGGGGGAGGCCGTCAAGACCTACCAGACTCTTTCATCTCTCGATCCCCAAAACGAAGAGGTCCTCTTCAATTTAGGAATTTTAAATCTACAAGTTCAAAAATTTTCGCTAGCCCTGGAATCCTTTCAAAAATTGATAAAAGTGAATCCGAATTCCGAGAAAGGGCATTTCTTCCTGGCCAAAATATTTTTGGAAATGAAAAAATATGATCGGGCCAAAACATATTTCCAGGAAACCGTCAGGATCAACCCAAATCATATCAATGCCTATATGGGTCTCGGCCAGATTTATGAATTGACCGATCAACCCAAACAAGCCCTGGCCATGTATCAAACGGTCCTCCAGAAAAGCCCGAAAAATTTAGAAGCCCAGGAAAGGGCCGCAAATCAATGGTTAAGGCTGGGAAATTGGGAACAGGGCCATGCCCTGCTGGAATCTTTAAAATTAAACTCCACACAGAGCTTTGAAAGACGTTTCCGAATCGGGATAATCTACCTGGAAAACAAATATTTCGATCAATCTAATTTAGAATTCAGCGCTCTATTGAAAGAAAAGCCAGACGACCCCAAGGTAAAATATTTTCTGGCCATTACCTTGATCGAACAACAAAATTATAAAAAATCCCTTGAATTATTGACTTCCATTACAGCCCAGTCGGATTATTATCCCCAAGCTCTGATTATGCATTCTTATATCCTGGAAAAAGAAAAAAAGTTTGAGGAAGCTATTCAAGTCCTGCAAAAAGCTTTAATTATCGTTCCCAAAAAGATAGAGGTTTATCTATCCCTGGCGGGCCTCTATGAACAGACGAATAATCTTCCGGAGGCAAAAAAAGTGCTCCTGGATGGCATTGAGATCGATCCCGATCAGGCTGAACTATATTTCCGTCTGGGAGTCCTGCTGGACAAAACAGGACATAAACGGGAAAGCATCCAGAACTTGAAAATGGCCCTAAAAAAAGAACCTTTTCACACCATGGCCCTGAATTACTTGGGTTATACTTATGCCGAGCGGGGGACTAATCTGGATGAAGCGGAGGATTTAATTAAACGGGCTCTAAAATTTCGGCCCAATGACGGTTATATTCTGGACAGCCTGGGATGGGTCTATTTTAAGAAGAAAAAATTTGATGAGGCCCTCCTTGAATTGGAGAAAGCCTATAAGCTGGCTCCCAATGACCCGGTTATTGGCGACCATCTCGGGGATGTCTATAGCAAAAAAAATCTTTGGGACAAGGCCTTGAAAATATACCGTCGAATTTTAGAAATTCACCCGGCAACCAAGGAGAAAGAGGCCATCCTGAAAAAAATCAAAGAGGTGCAACAGAAAATAGAGGAAGAAAAGGGGGCGGTTGAAAATTAGACTTTTAAGGCTCCTTTTTTTCTCTTTTGGTCTGACTGTTTTCCTGCCGGTATCTGTCTTCCCTTCTTTGCAAGGTTCGTCACTATCCACCGA
The DNA here is from genome assembly GCA_963782435.1 of uncultured delta proteobacterium. GTDB lineage: Bacteria > Desulfobacterota > RBG-13-43-22 > RBG-13-43-22 > RBG-13-43-22 > RBG-13-43-22. The sequence continues at coordinate 55,225 of CAWAKF010000046.1, read as the reverse complement.
TACCGATGTCCTGAAAGATGGCTCAAGATTTCAAAAGCTGATCGTCCGATTGGGCATGTTGGATGAACCCGTTTCCCGGGAAGGAGCGGGAAAGCTGATTATCCAATCCCCTGGGGAAAGATATAGCCTGCATTTTCGCCTCCTGGCCCGCGGACCGGAGGCCTTACGTCTGGAAATATTCGATCCCTTCGGCAGGCCATTACTTTATTTCATTTCCTATGAGGGAGAAACCCATCTATTTTCGATTCCTCAAAAGAAAGAAATCCCTTTCAACCTGCCCTCTTCCGGCCCATGGTCCGATTTTCCGGAAATAACGATTGTTGAATTGTTAAAAATATTTTGGGGACGTGTTCCTGTTTTACCCTACGAGACTTACCGGAGTTCCGTTGGTTCTGACCAGGGGAAAGAATCTGTTAAACTCGAGTTCAAGGGTTCTGTCGATCAAGAGATTTGGATTACCCCTTCTCCTTTCACCTTGACAAAATCCCGGATAACAAGACCTTCGAGGGAAGGAGAAATTGAAATAAGCTTTTCCGATTTTTCCGAGTCGGCCGGAAACAGAACGCCCATGCGCTGTGAAATCACCAATGAAACAGAAAATTATATGCTGTCTATCCGTTATGAGACTCTGGTCCCTCGACCGGATATTTCTGATGAAATATTTAAATTGCCCAGACTCTCCGACCTCCCCTCCACAGAAAAGGGAATAAACCCGTAAGTTTTTCTTGATCGGGTTCTCCTAATCGTTTCGGATCCCAACGACAGTGCTTAATTCTTCCCGGTATGGGGAAAAGGGAAGGAACGCCCTTGAGAGTGGATTGGTTTTCCACATAATCGGGCCAATACTGAATTCCATAGGATGTTTTCTTAAGAGTTTCACAATAATCTTGATTTGAAACGAATTAGTTCACAATTTGACTGAGGACCGGGGGAGTTTAATTCAATATATTTGGGAGACCATTAATAACATTGGCCTGGTCGAAACAGAAAATACATTTTTAGGATTTATTGTGAATAAATGATCTTTAAGAGAAAAATATTTTACGGTTGGTGGATTGTTCTGGCCACCAATATTATCTGCATGCTTGGGTTCGGGACCTGGCTTTACAGTTTCGGCGTGTTTTTTAAACCGATGATGGACGAATTCGGGTGGACCCGGGCCATGACTGCCGGGGCAGCCTCTTTGCGCAGCACCCAGGGTGGGATAGCCGGTCCGATTGTCGGCTGGGCTGTGGATAAATGGGGTTCTCGCCGGGTTATTATCTTCGGTGGACTGATCTCCGGGTCCGGCTTTGCCCTGATGGCCCTGGTTAATTCCCTGCTGATGTTTTATCTGATTTACGGCCTTCTTCTTTCCATAGGCATGAGCTTTATGCTCTATCTTCCTGCCTTTACGGTCATTGCCAAATGGTTCAACCGCGGCATTTCAAGGGCAATGGCTGTCTTGGCTGTCGGTGCCGGATTGGGTGGTTTGATCTTTGCCCCGTTATCTGCCTTTCTTATTAAGCTGGCCGGATGGCGCATGGCCTTCTTCCTTATCGGGATCCTGGTCTGGATCGTGGTTATCCCCTTAGCTCTTCTGATTAGAGAAAAACCCGAAGACATGGGGCTCAGACCGGACGGTATTTCCCCGGATAAGAAACCTTTAAAGCCAATTCATCCATATGAGACGTCGAACGCGATTAAGAAAGATGAAGCCTCCTCTCACGATTACACCCTGAAACAGGCCCTGGCCTCCTCTACCTTCTGGTTACTGACTGGAGCCTTCTTTTGTCAAAGCCTGGCTCATTCGGTGGTTTTTGTTCACGGCGTTCCCCATTTGACCGATATCGGAATCTCGGTGGAAAAGGCCGCTTTCAGCATAGGACTCCTGACCCTGGTCAGCGTGGTCGGTCGTTTGATATTCGGGTATTTGGGCGATTTTTTAGATAAACGTTTTTTATTTTCCGTTTCGTATGCCCTGATGGGCACAGGCATTATTGTACTCCTATACGCCAAGACCATGCCGATGGTTTACCTGTTTATTTTAATATTCGGTGTCGGTTTCGGAGGTAACGTTCCCCTGATGCCATCCATTCAAGCCGAATATTTCGGAAGGACCGCCATGGGTAAAATACAGGGATCGATGACCCCTCTTATCATGATTGCCGGTGCCGGCGGTCCAATCATGGCCGGCTACTTTTTTGACCATTTGGGTTCTTACTCTATCAGTTTCCTGATCATTTCCATCGCCCCCTTCGCCGCGGCAGGGATGGTCCTTTTTATCCCTTCCCTCAAAAAACATCGTCTTAAGCGATAAAATATCCATTGGACATCACTCTCTATTTAAGATAAATTTTTTCGACTCATTATCCGGACTTTTTGAGTTTTTTTCACAAAAATAACCCTAATCGGCAACGATCTCTGCCTGAAGAAACCTTTATTCCATGAAACCCTGGCAACAAAATTTATATAGCCTCTGGCTGGCTCAATTGATTGCCGCGCTCGGCTTGAGCATGATCATCCCTTTTCTCCCCTTTTACCTCCGCGATCTCGGCGTTTCAGGAACACAAGCCGTTAAAATCTGGAGTGGGTTTATCTATTCGGCCCCCTTCATGATCTCGGCTTTCATGCAACCGGTTTGGGGGTTGTTGGGAGACCGAAAAGGCCGAAAACCTATGGTGGTCCGGGCTATGCTTGCATTGTCCCTGGCTAATTTTTTGATGGGGTTTGCAAGGAACGCTCCCCAGCTGTTAATGTTACGATTTTTACAGGGGAGTCTTTCCGGTTTCGTTGCCCCCTCTCTGGCCCTGATGTCCTCAAGTGCACCGGAAGAAAAGACAGGCCAGGCCCTGGGCACTCTGCAGTCTTCCCTGGTAACCGGGATGATTGCCGGACCTCTGTTGGGGGGAGTACTGGCCCATTTTGTGGGTTACCGGCCTCTCTTTTTCGGAACCGCCTTTTTCTGCCTGACCGGCGCCATTATCGTAATCTTTTTTGTGAAGGAAGACTTTGTTCGTCAAGAGAAAAAGGACCGATCCAGTATGGGACGAAATCTTAGCTTTATCCTTCATTCGCAGGAGCTGCGAGGCCTGCTGTTCCTTTTGATTCTGGTCCAGTTGTCAACCGTGATTGTTGCCCCTTTTCTGAGTCTTTTTGTGGAATTTCTAAAAGTCTCCCCGGAAAAGGTCGGTCTGATGACCGGGGTCGTTTTCGGTATTACCGGGATAACCAACGCTGCTTTTGCCCCCTATTGGGGGAAAAAATCAGATCGGATCGGGTCCCGCAAAATTCTTCGCCGTTCCCTGTTGGGGATAACCTTATTTTCCTTCCCCCAGGCTTTCGTTTCCAATATCTATCAGTTATTGATCCTTCGCGGCGGGTTGGGCATCTTTTTTTCCGGGATAATCCCGACCATCAATACAATAGTCCGGCGTTCGACCCCTCTAAATATTCAAGGTGGAATTTTCGGAATCTTTCAAAGCGGTCTTCTGCTCGGTAATATGGCCGGCCCTTTGATTGGCGGGGTTTTGGCTGCTTATCTCGGGTTGAGATCAATATTCTTAATCAGCACAGGAATATTTTGTTTAGCTTTACTTTGGGAAAGAATGATAAGTGGAAAAACCCTCTGATCTGCTTTAGGGATCGAAAAGATTTTCCAAAGCAATTCGGGTAAAATTTTACCCATCAACGATTAACGAAAACAAGGGACCTTATTTTTCGGTGCGTTTCTGGATCGCTCCTCATCTGGCCTTTTTAGTTCAGTGGCTGCGTGTCCTCGGGGTCGATGTACGGCTTTGGGACAAGGGGGCTATCTTCGGTCAGGAAGGTGAGACGGTCGTTCAATGGGATCGTTATCCCCTGACTCTTCCCTTTCCGGAGATTTCTATTATTTCTCTGTCCTCCTCAACTCGGGAAACCCTTTTAAAAGAATTCCTTGAAATCACCGGCACACAAACCAGCCTTTCCCAAATGTTCAAACGCTGCCTCCGTTGCAATGCACTGCTGGTTGCCTTAACCCCGGAAGAAGCTAGAAATAAATGGCCCTCCCTGCCTCCCTATGTATTTCAAACGCAGACACGCTTTAACTGGTGTGATCAATGTAAACAACTTTTTTGGGCCGGAACCCATGTGCGGAATATGCTCCGGACCTTGGAAGACTGGGGGATTATTTTTACCCCATACTGATTTCGAATTTCGGATTGCGGATTGCCGATTATGAAGTACGGAATTGATCCTTTGAAACCTCGACTCCTCGTCTCCTTTAAACCTAAGCTCTTTTTCAATCTTCCTAATCTCCCACCCCAGCGGATTTTGGGGAAGGGGATTTTTTTTTGACGAACCGGCAGGGAAGGGGTAATATACAATAATTTGACTAACAAGGAGGATGACCATGAGCTATGAATTAATCAAGGTAGAAAAGAAGGACCATGTGACTATCGTGACCATTAATCGCCCGGAAGTGATGAATTCCATCAGTCCTCCGACCAGTGCGGAAATGGATAAGGCCTTTAATGAATTCGATCAGGATCCTGATGCCTGGATCTGTATCGTCACCGGAGCGGGAGAGCGGGCCTTTTCAGCCGGTAATGATTTAAAGTATCAGGCCACCCATGGATCTGAGAAGATGAGGGAAATAATGAAAGATGTCAAAGGCGGTTTCGCTGGCATCACCCGTAGGTTTGATTGCTTTAAGCCCTTCATTGCCGCTGTGAACGGTCTGGCCCTTGGGGGTGGTTTCGAGATCGCCCTGGCCTGCGATATCATCATCGCTTCGGATAATGCCAGTTTCGGCCTGCCCGAACCCCGCGTGGGATTGATACCCGGTGCCGGCGGGGTGCATCGTCTTCCCCGTCAGATCCCTTACCATTTGGCCCAGAATATGATCCTGACCTCAAAACGAATCTCTCCTCAGGAGGCGGTACAGCTCGGTATTGTCGCTGAGGTAGTCCCCTTGGCGGACTTGCTTTCTACGGCCGAAAAATATGCTGCCGAAATCCTTAAAGCCGCTCCCCTGTGCATCCGGGCCTGCAAGGAAGCCACCCTTAAGGGGTTGAATGTGACCATGGAGGAAGCTATGGCCACTACCTATCCGGGTCAGGTCGCCATGTATCAATCTGAAGATTTTATTGAAGGACCTAAGGCATTCGCCGAAAAACGCCCGCCTCAATGGAAAGGGAGATAATACCCCCCCCCCAATAAACCTGTGAAAAACTTATTCCATCCTTTGTAGGGGCCGGTTTGAAACCGGCCCCTACAGAAATTTCAAAACAGGGTAAAGAGATAAAAGCTATTTTGCATCAACCCTCTCAACGGCCCGAATGGGCACTATGCGGAATCAGAAAGGATTCCGAAGAACACCGAACACTCCTGCCGATCGCAGGCGACGAACATTATTTACTTTTTTAACCAAGGAGACCCACCCTATGATTGTAAAACCTGAAGAGGTCGGCCTTTCGAGCGAGCGTCTAACCCGAATCGAACAGCATCTGACGCATCGTTACCTGGCCTCAAAAAAAATTGCCGGAACCCTCACCTTAATAGCCCGTCACGGTCAGGTAGCCTATCTCTCCCCATTGGGTCTTATGGATATCGAACGAAATAAGGCCATGACCGAAGATACGATCTTTCGCATCTATTCCATGACCAAACCGATCACCTCGGTGGCCTTGATGATGCTCTATGAGCAAGGCTATTTTCAAATAAACGATCCGGTGGACAAATATATTCCGGAATGGAAAAACCTTAACGTTTATACCTCTGGAAATTATCCCCTATTTCTGACCACACGCCCCGAACGACCCATGACGATTAAGGATCTGATGACCCACATGTCCGGTCTGACCTATGCTTTTATGAATAGGACCAATGTGGACGCCGCCTATACAAAACTTGGTGTTGGGGTTCTGGATGGCGGGGGGACCCTTCGGGACATGATCGAAAAATTGGCCTTTTTGCCTCTGGAATTTTCTCCCGGAACCCAATGGAACTACTCAGTTTCAACCGACGTCCTCGGGTATCTGGTGGAAGTGATGTCAGGGATGCGTTTCGATGAATATTTAAAGACCAAGATATTCACCCCGTTAAAGATGATAGATACAGCCTTTTACGTCCCTCCGGAAAAAATCGAGCGGTTTTCCGCCAATTACAGCCGCCTGCCCGATAAAAGTCTCAAACTGGAAGATGATCCGGGAAATAGCACTTACTCTAAACCTCCAACTTACTTTTCCGGGGGCGGAGGATTGGTTTCAACCGCTATCGATTATTACCGTTTCTGTCAGATGCTTCTTAATGGCGGAGAACTGGACGGTGTTCCGCATCCTCGGCCGTAAGACCATCGAGTTGATGACCATGAATCATCTGCCCGGTGGACAGGACCTCAGACAGCTTTCGGTCAGCACCTTCAGCCAGATTGCTAATGAAGGTAATGGATTCGGCCTGGGTTTTTCAGTCCATCTCGGATCCGATAAGTCCCAGGTAATCGGCTCGGTTGGGGAATACGCCTGGGGAGGGGCGGCCAGTACGGCCTTCTGGAATGATCCGCTGGAGGACCTGATCGTCATTTTTCTAACCCAATTCATGCCGGATGGCACCTTTAATTTTCGTAATCAATTAAAGGCCATCATTTATCCGTCCATTCTGGATTAGGAAGGCGCTCCTTTAAATATCCGAAAATTTCATTTGGCCGGTTTCCCTGAAAGGACCTTTTCCGGGGGAACCGGCTGAATTTCCTTGGGGCCATGTCTGATGGTATCAACCCTTTGATGTATTCAGCCCCCCTGTCATCAGAAAAAACTCAAAGTCCTCTCCTGATAAGTCCTTTTTTAAGACGTTTAATGGGGCGCACAAGGCAACCACCAGGATCATTATAAATTCCAAGCAGTTTCACTGAGGGTCCCCTTTCTGTATAACCTGCCGAAAAAAAACCCCACCCCATCATTAAACGGTTAAAGAAATCAAAACAAAAAACCGATAAGTAATTATCTCTTTCTCTATCAGGTTATCTTTTTCATAAAGAACTGAGGAAATTTAAAGGAGTACGGAAGAAGAAATGAAAAAAATCATGGTTTTTCTGTTTGTCGGGATGTTTTTAGTGGATAGTGGTTTTGTTTTTGCGGGTGAAAAGGCATCTGAAAAGATTGTCGAATATGCCAAAGTCAAGTTAACCGAATGGGGGAATGACCCGGTGATAGTCGGTGCTGAAAAAGCTGAGAATGCCAAAGGAAAATCCCTTAATCAGATCAAAGAATTGGATAAGAAATGGATGGAAACGGCCGGGGTGGACAGCTTTATGAAATCCCTCATGGATTCTCCCTGCGGGAAACATCTTCAGGCCCTTCAGAAGTCAGCCCCGTATTTAGCCGAAATATTTGTCATGGACAACCTTGGGGCCAACGTCTGTATGAGTGACAAGACCAGTGATTATTGGCAAGGAGATGAAGCCAAGTTTATTGAATCCTACAAGGGCGGTGCAGGAGCCCTTCATATCAGTGACATTGCCTTTGATAAAAGTACCCAGGCCTATCTGGTTCAGGCATCGGTTCCGGTCCGGGACAGTGGAAAAGTGATCGGTGCCGTCACTATCGGAATCAATGTGGATAAATTCAAATAATAAATTATTAACAGATATCAATGTGTTGTTAAAAAGTTATTATCTGAGGTGCGCCGAATAAACGATAGGCATATATCGTACGGAGCAAAAAAAAAGGAAGGATATTGACTTGAACAGCAGGAGGTTAACGTGAAAAGATTTACTCAAATCAGTGTAAGTGGAAGGCTAATCGCCGGTTTTTCAATGATGATTATCATCATGGGCATCATCGGTTTTCTGGGATATTTCAGTACCGATAGAATTCAAAATAACTTGGAAGAGATATTTACGGTCCGGCTTCCAGGGATTGATTATCTGGTGGAAACGGACCGGGATCTGCAACAGTTGCTGGTAGCTGAACGGTCCATGATCTTTGCCGAGGTCTCTTCGGATGAGTTCAAAAAATTCATCGAGGAATACGAAACTAAATTCAAGCAATCCCAGGAAAGATGGGAAAAATTTAAAACCCTGGCAACCTCCGGCGAGGAAAAGGCCCTCTTGAACAAGTACGAGAGTGACCGAAAAGAATGGGAAGTCTTATCGAGGAGGGTGGTAGATGCCCGCAAAGCCGATACGCGGGAGGGTCGAAGTGAAGCCCTGGATCTGACCCTAGGGCAGGCAAAAAAGAAATTCGAAGAGATGCGGGCCAGTCTTAATGCTTTAACCGAAACGAACTTGAAAAATGCCCAAAAAGCCCATAAGTCGGCATCTTCGACTTATCAACAAACCGTCTTAATCCTTATCGGTACGATTGCTGCCGGACTGGTAATCGGGATTCTCTTGATGCTGGCCATCCGCAGAGCCATCATGGGTCCCCTCAACTCGGTCATCCATGGCCTGACGGAAGGGGCGGAATTAGTAGCCTCAGCCTCCTCGCAAGTGGCCTCGGCCAGCCAAGCCTTGGCCCAGGGATCCTCTCAGCAAGCGGCTGGTCTGGAAGAGACGTCATCCTCGATAGAGGAGATGGCCTCCATGACCCGTCAGAACGCAGACAATGCGCACCAGGCCAATATCCTGATGATGGAGACCAGCCGGGTGGTGGAGGAGGCCAACGGTTCGATGGGTCAATTAACCGGATCCATGAGAGAAATCTCCGCGGCCAGCGAAGAAACCGCTAACATCATCAAAACCATCGACGAGATCGCCTTTCAAACTAATTTGTTGGCCTTGAATGCGGCAGTAGAGGCCGCCCGGGCCGGTGAAGCAGGAGCAGGATTTGCGGTGGTGTCCGATGAAGTGAGGAATCTTGCTTTGCGGGCGGCCGAGGCGGCCAAGAACACCGCCAGCCTGATCGAAGGGACAGTAAAAAAAGTTAAGGATGGTGGAGATATTGTTGCAAAAACCAACGAGGCCTTTTCAAAAGTCACCTCTGGAACCCAAAAAATTGGGGGATTGGTCAGTGAAATCTCAGCCGCCTCCAATGATCAGGCCCAGGGGATCGAACAAATTAATAAAGCTGTTTCCGAAATGGATAAAGTAGTCCAGAAGAATGCGGCCAGTGCGGAAGAATCGGCTTCGGCCTCCGAGGAAATCAACGGACAAGCCAATAAAATGAAAAAATTTGTTGCCGATTTAGTCACCCTGGCGGGCAGCAACGGATATGGGAACGGGTCTAAGGGATATTTAGTATCCAGGGGAGGTAGTTCTGATAAAAAGAGTGGAGGCAGATCCTTACCGACAGCGCCGCTTTCTTCCCGTCCTAATAAAATTTCCGGCGGGATGAAAAAATCCATCCCCCAAGCCAGGGAGATCAAGCCCGATCAAATTATTCCCATGGACGATGAGAGTTTTAAGGAATTTTAAACTTAATCTCTCTTAAAAGGCCCTTATTTTTTTAACCACTGGGCCTTATTTTTCCCCTGAAGGACTAAATGGCGAGGAAGCTCTTCCCTAAGAAATTTATCTCAGGGAAGAGCCCTCATAAAAATCCTTCCTCTAACTTTTTCAAAGGCCATCTTGAAACAACTTTTTCAATTTGTATTAAGGCCTGCTTTTCCCCTTGACCCTTCTGTTATCCTCTCTTATACTCTCACAAAAACAACCGTTTTTTATCCAAATATTCATCCTAAAGGGAAAACGTGGAATCTTCCCCCAAACAAAAACAGACGGAAATCCCTTTTTCCGCCAATCGGATTCGTCATAAAATCACACAGGCTTATGAACTTTTTTCACTTTGGGGAGAGACATTGTGGAAGAACCCCCACATCAATTTTCTTTTAAATAGTTTGGAATTGAAGGTTGGGGCCTCATCTAAAGTCGCTCAGGATAGAGGAATCGCCGCCGCTTGCCGTCGCTGTGAAGAGGAGGAGGGAGGGAGTTGTTGCGGGGCGGGCATCGAAAACAAATATACCCCACGACTTCTTTTGATCAACCTCCTCTTCGGGGTAACCCTCCCGGAAGAACGCCTCTGGCCGAACAGCTGTTTCTTCCTTTCAGAATGCGGCTGCGTTCTTAAATTACGACACGTTCTTTGCGTCAATTACCTTTGCCAAAAAATTCAGAGGATGCTGCCTTCAGACGAGCTGGCCGGATTGCAGGAAATTATCGGAGAGGAAATGGATGCGGGTTTTCTCCTTGACGAAACTGTTAAAAAATTTATTGGGGATTAAAACTTCGGATAAAGAACTAAGGGTTAAATACTAATCTTCAAAAGACAAAGAAGAACTCCCAGTCGATGGGACCGGGGAAGGTTCTTTGAATGGGGGTTATCTCCCGCAATCGCTCGGATCCCCCTTGGTCTTTTCCAGGGCATGGGGGATAACCGGCAGTACGACAGGAAGCATCTCCTCGATGGCCTTAAGACCGCCGGGCAGGTTAACGATCAGGGTTTCCCTCCTTACTCCCACCTTTCCCCTAGAAAGTTGAGCCAACGGGGTATGCTTCACGCCTTCCGAACGCATGGCCTCGGCCATACCGGGAATTTCCCGTTCGAGGACCCTGGCGGTGGCTTCGGGGGTAATATCTCTCGGACTTAATCCGGTCCCACCGGTGGTAAAAATAAGATCCAGCTTTTTCTGATCAACCCATTCAACCAGGGTGTCTACAATTTCGGAAAATTCATCCGGGACTACTGTCGTAATCTGGACGTCATAAAAATCTCTTGGAAGAAAGGTTCGAATCTTAGGACCTCCTTCATCAGCCCGCAAACCCTGGGATCCCTTGTCGCTGATGGTTAGAATGCCTACTTTATATGGTTCAAGGTTCAAGGTTCAAGTTCCCAAGAAAAAGATAACGGTACAAGGATAGAGGGTAAAGGATAAAGGTTGAGGTTCCTCTTTGACCTTTAACCTTGTACCTCGAACCTTGAATTTATTTATTCTTCCAGCGCCGCTTTGGCTTCCTGGATCACTTTCTCGCTCATATAGGCGGGGATTTCTTCATAGTGAGAAAACTCGGACTGAAAAGAACCCCGGCCCTGAGTCATGGCCGTCAAATCCGGGGCGTATTTGGCCACCTCGGCCATGGGCACCTGGGCTTGAATAACCTGATAGTTTCCCTTGGAATCCACACCCAGGACCTTGCCTCTTCGGCTGTTCAAATCGCCGATAACATCCCCCATACTTTCATCTGGTACGGTTACGGTAACCTTGACGATCGGTTCCAGCATAACCGGCTGGGCCTGCTGGATCCCCTTTTTAAAAGCCATGGAGGCAGCGATCTTGAAAGCCATTTCCGAGGAATCGACTTCGTGAGATTTGCCGTCATAAAACCGAACCTTGAAGTCCACCACCGGATATCCGGCCAACACCCCGTTTTGCATGGCTTCGGTAATACCTTTTTCTACAGCAGGTACAAAATTTCGAGGGACATTCATACCGACTAGGGCATCTTGAAATTCAAATCCTTTGCCCCGTTCCTGAGGAAAGACGTCAATATGGACCTCGGCGAACTGTCCTCGGCCGCCGGTTTGTTTTTTGTGTCGATAAATGATTCCCTTGGCCGACTGGCGTATGGTTTCCAAATAAGGAATCTTGGGGGCCTTCAGGGTCATTTCAACCCCGAATTTCCTTTTTACTTTTTCGATAGTGGTTTCCACATGAACCTGACCCATGCCCGACAAAATAATCTCTTTGGTCTGGGAATCCCGATCCAGACGCAGGGTGGGATCTTCCTCCATCAGACGGGTCAACGAGGAATAAACTTTATCTTCTTCGCCCTTGTTTTTAGCTTCAATAGCGTAAGAGATGACGGTTGAAGCGGGTGGGGTAAAAGGAAAAAGGATCGGATCTTTTTCGTCGGCCAGGCTGTCTCCGGTGACGGTCTCCTTCAGTTTGGCCACGGCCAGGATACAGCCCGGATAACCGGCAGGAATCGGCTTTTGTGTTTTTCCTTCCAAGGCAAATAACTGTCCGAACCGTTCCCGAACCCCCTTATTGACATTAAAAAACCCTGAATCGGCGGTAATTTCACCGGAAAAAACACGAAAGATGGTTAACCTGCCGGCATAAGGATCGGCCAGTGTTTTAAAGGCCAAGGCAGAAAAAGGCGAATCGATGGAAGGCTCTTTACTCTTTTCATCCTTGGTCTTGGGGTCCTGACCTTTCTGGGCGCCGTGATCCAGAGGTGAAGGTAAAGCGGCATTAATCGCTTCCAAAAGAAGGTCGGTCCCGATATTTTTCATAGCCGAACCGCAGAAAACCGGGGTAAAGCTCCTTTGCAGAACCCCCTTACGAAGCCCGGTGGCCAGCTCTTCAGGGGATAATTCCTGGCCCTCCAGAAATTTTTCCAAAAGGGCGTCATCAGCCTCGGCCAGATGTTCGATTAGATTATCCCGGGCGGACTGGGCTTCATCTGCCATTTCAGGAGGCAAGGGAATTTCCTTCCCTTCTCCCTGAGCACCTGAATACTCAAAGGCCTTTTTACTCAAAAGCGAGATAACCCCTTTAAAAGAATCGCCCTCCCCCATCGGAAGGGTCATAGGTACGGCTCTGGTTTTCAACAAGGTCTGGATAGAGGTCAGGGTTTTTTGAAAGTCGGCCCGTTCTCTGTCCAATTTATTGATAAAGATGATACAAGGAATACCATATTGTTCAGCCGCCATCCAGATGCGTTCGGTTTGGACCTTCACCCCGTCTATGGCATCCACTACCACCACTAACCCATCCAGGATCTGGAGGCAGGCAAAAGTATCGGCAATGAAGTTTTCATCACCTGGGGTATCAGCGAGAAAAACCTTATATTTCTTCCAATCATAATGATGGAAAGCCGTGTTGATGGTCAGGTGACGTTTTAGTTCTTCCGGTTCAAAATCAAGGACTGACGTGCCGTCATCCACCCTCCCCAACCGATCGATAGTCCTGGTGGTAAACAAAAGGGCTTCCCCAAGGGAAGTCTTTCCCGCCCCACTGTGGGCCACCAAACCTATGGTTCTGATCTTCTCAAGATTTTTTTCCATGCCTCATCCTTTCCCCCAGTACTCATAAATGATGCTTTTAATACCTCAATAAGTCAACAAAAGTCAAGAGTTTTAACATAAAGACAGGCTAAAGGATTCAAGCTTTCGGCTTTCTCAAATATAAAGCCTTTCCTTGTAATCCCTGATTATTTTTCCTACTTCGCGGAGTTCTCCCGTCCCGGAATAGGGTTAGGCCGATCCCTTTTCCCGGGGAAACCGGATATCTCCTAAGTGTCTGGCAAAACAACGAATATAATTTTTCTTGACAACCATTAGAATACCAACTTATTGTAAAAATATATAAAAGCTTTTTGCTTTTTTAAAAACTCACCTCGGGAGGGATCTTATGAGCCGGATAAAATTTTTTTCTCTGCTAAGTTTGGTTTTGTTTTTTTTGGGACCGATAATGGGCTCCGGTTTGGTCAATGCGGCTGAACCTATTAAAGTGGGAATTATTCTTCCTCTGACCGGTGGACAGGCCGCCTTTGGAGAAATTGAAAAAAATTCCTTTATCATGGCTTTTAATGAAATTCAGAAGGCCGGGGGAATAAAAGGTCAGAAGATCGAATTATTATTCGAGGATGATACCGGAAAACCCGATATCGCCCGAGCTGCGGCTGAAAAACTGATATCCAAGGATAAGGTGGTCATGTTAGGAGGCGGATACGGGAGTTCCGAAACTCGGGCTATCGCTGGGGTCGCCCAACAAAATAAGATGCCCTTTCTTATCAATACCGGATCGGCAGATATTATAACCGAACAAGGATGGAACTTTGTTTTTCGCCTCAATCCTCCGGTTAGTGAGTATGCTGAGGCCGCAGAAACCTTTCTAAAGGAAGTGGCCAAACCCAAAACGGCGGTTATCCTCTTTGAAAATTCCCTGTTCGGTACCAGCGGCTCTAAATCGTTTGAAAAATCCTGCCAGGATTTGGGTATACAAGTGGTTCTTAAAGAAGGTTATGAAAAGGGAGCCGTTGACTTTAAACCTCTCTTGATAAAAGTGAAGGCGGCAAACCCGGATCTTATCTACATGATCTCTTATATCATGGACGCTTCTTTAATTATGCGCCAATCTATGGAATTGGATCTCAACCCCAAACTCTTCATGGGTGGTGGAGCGGGATTTACTCTTGATGAATTTTATCTAAATGCCGGTAAGGCAACCGATGGGGTTTTCTCAGCCACTTTGTGGATTCCCACCCTCCCCTTCCCCGGTGCTCTGAATTATGCTAACAATTATAAAAAACAATACGGGAAGGTTCCGGATTACCACGGTGCAGAAGCCTATTCCGCCATGTTTGTGATCTTCGATGTTCTGAAAAGGGCTAAATCTTTTTCGCATGATGATATCCGTCAGGCCCTGGCGACTACCGACGTGAAAACCGCCTTTGGTAAAGTAAAATTTGTCGCCTATGAGAAAAAAACCAACCAGAACAAGGTGGCTACTTATTTGGTTCAATGGAATAAAGGAAAGTTGGAATGTGTCTGGCCTAAGGAGTTCGCCACGACCAAATACCTTTACCCTCACAAACCCTGGAAACAACGTTAAGATAGATATCTGATGGACGGGCAGATAAAGTCTGCCCGTCCATTAACCCTTATGAGGAAACCGATATGATCGTCTTTGTCCAGACCTTGGTAGCCGGAATTCTGATTGGTGGTCTTTATGCCTTAATCGGTATCGGTATGACGCTCATCATGGGGGTTATGGGAATCATTAATCTGGCTCATGGCCAGATTATGATGGTTTCCATGTATATCACCCTGGTCTGTTTTAAATACCTGGGAATGGACCCTTACCTTTCCCTGGTAGTAACCATGCCGGCCCTTTTCATTATCGCTTATTTTATCGGCAAGTATCTTCTGGTCCCTTTGATCGGCAGGGATTCGATCCTCCCGGAAAACCAGGTACTCATGACTGTAGGCATCGGTATTTGTCTAACGGAAATCATGCGTTTCGGCTTTAGCTCAAATTATCAGTCGGTCCGAACCGGCTATTCCAATAAAGCCTTTTATCTGCAGGGTATTTCATTTAATCTTCCTTTGGTCATCGCCTTTTTTATCGCTATTGCCATAACGGTGCTTCTCTTCCTTCTCTTGATGAAAACCGATATCGGACGTGCCATTCGAGCCACAGCTCAAGACAAAGAAGCCGCTGTGTTAATGGGAATTCCTCAGCGGAAGATCACCTATGCCACCTACGGTCTGGGGGCGGCTTTAACCGCTGCCGCCGGTTCACTGCTTTTGCCGATCTATTATCTTTTTCCCGATTTGGGCGGCGAATTCACCTTAAAAGCCTTTGTCATAACCATCTTAGGGGGACTGGGCAGTGCGGTGGGGGCCATCCTGGGTGGTCTGACTTTAGGGATTGCCGAGTCCTTGGGTGCTACCTATATCTCCATGGGCTATAAGGATGCGGTGGGGATGGTTATTTTTCTTCTTGTCCTTATCTTTATTCCAGGGGGTTTAAAGAGATTCACTAAAATATAGCCAAAGAATAATGATCCTGGATACTGGATTCTTGATACTGGATACTGGAAAAAATTAAAAAAATCCATGCTGGATCAAAATGCCGATACTGGATACTGGATTTCCCATACCAGGGTTAAGTATCACTTTTTGTTTTTATCCAGCATCAAGCAACCAGCATCAATCGTTCCGAGGTGGTCATTCTATCGCCTCAGAAAAGTTAAAGATAAATTCTCAGACTTGGGTGCTGAAATTCTAAAAGGGACACACCGATGAAACCCATCAAAGCCCTTATCTTTTTATTAGTAGCCGCGATTTTACCTTTGATCATTAAACAGGATTATTATCTCCATCTATTAATCCTGGTTTTGATCTGGGTCGTTATAGGCTCTTGCTGGAATCTGATCTCCGGTTATACCGGACAGGTCTCCTTCGGGCAAGCCGCCTTTTTCGGTATCGGGGCTTATACAGCCGGAATTTTACATACCAAATTAGAACTCTCGACCTGGTGGGGCTTGGCCTTTGGTGGATGGACGGCCGTAATCCTGGGCCTGATCATTGGATACCTATGCTTTCGTTTAAGAGGTCCTTATTTTGCCTTAGCCACCTTGGCCACCGGAGAAATCCTAAGGCTGATTGCCAATAACTGGGTAAACTTCACCGAGGGCATGGTCGGGATCATGACCCTGCAAACGTTTTCCAGTAAGCTTCCCTATTATTATCTGGTATTGGGTCTGGCGACCAGCTGTCTTGGTGTCATCTATTTGGTGATGCATTCCAAATGGGGCTATTATTTTGTCTCCATTCGGGAAGACCAGGACGCTGCCGAATCTCTGGGTATAAACGCCGCCCTTTATAAAAACATCTCCCTGGCCATCAGTTCCTTTTTTACCGGGACGGTAGGGGCCTTTTATATGAATTATATGGGTTTTATCGATCCTTCGGTCGTTTTTTCCCTTCATGATATTTCCATCCAGGCCATCCTGGTAGGCATTATTGGGGGCGTCGGTACGCTCTGGGGCCCGGCCATCGGTGCTTTGATAATGGTTGGAATCCAGGAACTCTTCAGAACAGCCATCTTCGGTCTGGCCCCCCACTGGATTAGTCAGGGCCATGCCATGGCCTTCGGCCTTTTAGTGGTACTAACCATCCTTTTCATGTCCAATGGGGTCGTGGGGGATTGGGATAAGATCAAAAAGGTTTTTATTAAGAAGGCCGCATAGGGGGAATCATGCCTATCTTCGAATCCCAAAACGTAGTCAAGTATTTTGGAGGATTGGCGGCTGTCAATGGGGTCAGTTTTCAAGTGGAGGAGGGGGAAATTTTCGGTCTCATCGGTCCCAATGGTTCGGGGAAGACTACGGTCTTTAATTTAATCAACAACTATTTCCCTTTGACCTCAGGAGATTTCCGGCTGTTCGGTAAAAGTATCAAGGCCATGAAAACCCATAAAATCTGCCACCTGGGGATTGCCCGCACATTCCAGATCGTTAAACCCCTGGCCCGTATGACCGTCCTGGAAAATGTCACCGCGTCGGCCTTTTGCCGGGTAAACACCATAAAAGAGGCCCAAAAACTGGCTTTGGAGACCATCGAATTTTGCGGCCTTTCCGCTTACAAAGATCAACCGGCCAAAGGGTTACCGATCGGAATGCGCAAACGGTTGGAAATTACCCGGGCCTTGGCCACCCGGCCCAAATTACTATTATTGGATGAAACCGCCGCCGGGCTTACCCCCAAAGAAGTGGACCTGGCCATCGAGTTGATAAAAGAGATCAACCGCCGAGGCATAACCATCATTGTCATCGAACATATCATGAAGGTCATCATGACCATTTCCAACCGTATCTTAGCCATCAACCAAGGCCAACCCATTGCCACCGGGACCCCTGAAGAAATCGCCCAAAACCCACAGGTGATAGAGGCTTATTTGGGGAAGGATACCCATGCTTAAAATCGACCATTTGGATGTTTCCTACGGGGATGTGCAGGTCCTTTGGGATGTCTCCTTCGAGGTCCGGGAAAAGGAAATTCTCGTCCTGATCGGGGCTAACGGGGCTGGTAAATCGACGACCCTTCGAACGATTTCCGGGCTTCTGGTTCCCTCTAAAGGGTCCATTGAATTTAAAGGAACCCGCTTGGATAGGATCTCGAATCATAAGGTGGTTGAACTCGGCGTCGCCCATGTCCCGGAAGGACGTCGTCTTTTCCCGGAAATGACCGTTGAGGAAAATCTGATTATGGGATCCTTAAATGCCAAGGCCAAAGCCAAGCGTCAGGAAACGCTTAAAGAAGTTTTTCGCCTCTTTTCCCCGGTTAGAAGAACGTCGAAAGCAAAATGCCCGCACTTTAAGTGGGGGCGAACAACAGATGTGTGCCATCGGCCGGGGATTGATGGCCCTGCCGGAACTCCTACTTTTTGATGAACCTTCTCTCGGGTTGTCACCCATCCTGGTTCAGGAGATCTTCCAGACTATTCAACGGATAAATCAGGAAGGAGTGACTGTTTTGCTGGTGGAACAGAACGTCAAACATACCCTATCCATCTGCAATCGGGCTTATGTCCTGGAAAATGGCCGAATCGTCCTGGAAGGCAGCGGACAGGAACTCCTAAATGACCCCCATGTCCGGGAAGCCTATCTTGGAATCTGAAGAATCCAGAATCCAGAATTCAGAATCCAGAATTCAGATAAAACAAAAATATTTTTCTCTTCTGGCTCCTGACTTCTTACTGCTGTATTCTGCTTTTTAGTCATGGATGCTTTAGTTCTTGCCGCCGGAGTGGGAACCCGACTCCGGCCTCTAACCGATACTAAGCCCAAACCTCTTCTTCCAATCCTTAACCGGCCTCTTCTGGAAAGGACATTAGAATACCTGAGTCGATTTTCCGTAGATCGAGTAATTCTGAATACCCATCATCTGGCCGAACAGATTGAGGCCTACATTCGCTCCCTAAAAAAGGGGGGATTTCGTGAACTGGCAACCCGCTATGAACCCGTCATTTTAAATACCGGCGGCGGGATAGTGAATACCAGAGATTTTTTTAGGTCCGACCCTTTTATAGTGATCAGCGGTGATATCCTGACCGATATTGATTTAAAAAAGGTTGTGGATTTTCATCAAAGCCATAATGATCCAGTGACCTTGGTTCTACATGACTATCCTGAACTTAATCAGATAAAAATAGATTCCAACGGTCGCATCCTGAAACTAAAGAAAGGTGATGTTCATGGTCTGGACTTTGCCAATATTCATATCCTGGATCAAGACGTTTTCAGGTTCCTTCCTTCCTCAGGAAGTTTTGATATCACCCCGGCCTATCAACAAATAATTGACGATGGGATTACGATTCGCGGTTATGTCAGTCAAGATCATCACTGGTGGAATATAGGAACACCTGAAACCTATCTCAAGGTGCATGAAGAATTATTGTCCACCTCCTCCCTCACCCCTCTGAGGGGGAGGGCAGGGGTGGGGGGACTATCAAAAGGTATTTTAATTCACCCCGAGGCTCACGTCGAAAAAGAAGTTGAATTCTCAGGCTGGGCTTGTATCGGAAAAGGATGCCTTTTGAAAAAAGGATGCCATCTTCATAATTCCGTTATTTGGGAAGATGTCATTGTGGAGTCGGGTGTCTCCATCACCGATTCCATTCTCGGCCGGGGGGTTCATATCAAGGATGATCTTCATAATGGAGTCATGGTTTGAAAACAGTTAACGGCTTAAGGTTTAAGGTTTTTTTGCCTTTTTCCTTGTACCCTGTACCTTGAACCTTTATCCTTTTTCCTTTAACCTTTTACTGGTTTAAACATGAAACCTCTGATTCATTTTCTAAAACAAAACCTGCCTTCCATCACCGGATACTCCGGCCGTTTGCGCATCAAGGCCCTTAAAGGGGACGCCTCTGACCGCCGGGTCTTCCGCCTTTTCACCGGGAACAAAACCTTTATTTGTGTTTCTCATCCCAACGGAGGCAAAGGTTCCCTTTCGGAAAATGATTCCTTTGTTTATATGGCCGAACATTTAAGGACCAAGGGTCTCCCCTCTCCCGGGATTTATGCCTTCGACCCTCGTCGCGGTCTTTTCCTGATGGAGGATTTCGGAGATTTTTCACTGGAATCGGTTATAAAAAAAATCAAGGAGCCTCGGTTGATCAAAAGAGTCTACGAGACTATTCTGAAATTGCTATTAAAAATTCAGATCGAAGGGGCCCGGGATTTCGATCCCCGGTACTGTTATGATACACCGATTTACAATGGCCGATTTTCCTGGGAACGCGAATCCTGTTACTTTATCGAGGCTTTTTTAAAAAAATATTTGGGTTGGAAGAGGGTCCCGCCTTCAGTGGAAAAAGAATTGAAAGCTCTGACTCTGATGGTGGATCGAGAGAAGACTCGGTTGTTTCTTTACCGGGATTTTCAATCCCGGAATCTCATGGTCTGGTCCGGAGGGATCGGGTTGATCGATTTCCAGGCCGCCCGCCTGGGACCTCCCCAATACGATCTGGCCTCTCTGCTGATCGACCCTTATGTCGATCTTCCGGAAAAAATTCAGGAAGAACTTTTTGATTTTTACCTGCAGGAAATGTCCTCCATACTTCCCATCAAGGCCAAATACTTTCGGGAAAATTACGAGATCATCGCCTTTCAAAGGAACCTGCAGATCCTGGGCGCCTATGCCTTCCTTTCTCGGGCCAAGGGCAAAACCTATTTTGAGGAATATATCCCCGCATCGGTCAAAAACCTGAGAAAAAGGATTTCCGGGAAGGTCTTCAAGCCCTTCCGGCACACAAGGCGATTGATTGAAAATCTGGGTTCTTTTCCTGACTGATTGGAAATTATCAAAATATATTGTTTTTATTAATAAATTACCACCAATAGATCAATTTTTATGCAACCACGAGGTAAACAAGGTGTACGTGCAGTAATGATCTTTTTTAGTAAGAAGGATTATAGAATTAGGTTGCGCCTCATTTATTTCCTGATTTTATTCGTCATAGTGTCGTTCTTTATCACCCCTCGGCCGGTCTACGCTGCTTGGATAGAAATGGATTTGTCTTTAGGTTTTAATGGAGTCTTTCGACTTAAGGATTGGACACCGCTGATGGTGGTGCTGGAGAACCGTCACAAAGATCTACGGGGCAGACTGGAAGTCATAGTAACTTCCGGAAGCGAATATCAAAACGATGTATTTCACACAACTTATTCCGCGGACGTGGATCTGCCCACTTATTCTAAAAAGAATTATAATTTTACGATCCGGGTCGATTCCTATGTCCATCCCCTGACCATCCGGTTGAAAAAAGAAAATGAAATCATTCAGTCAAAATCCATCAACCTGCGCGAACACTATACCACCAAGCCTCTTTTAGTTTTTGCCGATGACAAGCCCGACGACCTTTCACCTCAAATTACTGAAACCTTTCAGCCGGTTTATACGCCGGTTCAATATTTTCCGGAAACCTGGTTTGGATATCAGGGGGTCAAAGCCATCATCCTAAGGGCCGGTATGTGGAACGACTTAAAAACCAGGCAATTCGATGGAATAATGCAATGGATTGAGTCTGGGGGGTACGTGATCACTATAGGGAGCCTGTATAATGCCTCCTTGGCCACAGAGAGGCTGGAACAGCTTATGTCCTTAAGAGTTCTTGGTTTCGAAAGAATAAAATCTCTGCCGGCCCTTCAAGCCTTTTGCGGCACTAAATTGACCTATGGGGACCCATTTCTGATATTAAGGGTGGATGCTTCCCGGTCAAAAACGGTTCTCCGGGACAGAGACCTTCCCCTGATTCTCAAAAAAGACCTCGGTCAAGGGCAAACTCTTTTTACGGCCTTTGACGTGACCAGTTCCCCCTTCCGGGGGTGGCCGGGCAGGAGGTTGTTTTGGGAAAAGGTTCTGGCCTTGGGACCAAAAGGAGTGAATAGCACCCTATTTCCGGATGAGAATAGTATAATAGCCTTCCTGCTGTCGAAAACGACAGCCCGATTTCCGTTCTTCTTGGTGATTTTTCCCCTTTTATTGGGGTACCTTATACTAATTACTTTTCTTATGAAAAGGATAGAGAAGAACCGGAAACAAGGCTCGAAAACCCTTCTATATTTAGGCGTTGTCGTTCTTCTGTTTTCATTGGCCGGCAGCGGATTTATTTTTTTCATGCAACCCCATAACAGAATTTTCAATAATGGGATCCTTCATATAAAAATCACCGGACAACAGATTCCGGCCCTATGGAGATATCACCTGGGAATCTATACCCAAAAGGATGGTGAGTTCAATCTCCCGCTTGGCCCTGATGATTGGCTGGTGACCGGCATTCCAACCGAGAACCCTGATCCGGAAAAATTTAGCAGCTTCACCCTTTACGAATCCAAGGGTGAACGATTTCTAAGGTTTCCTCTTCTCCGCTGGTCTCATCGTTTTTTTTCCCTGTCCGGCTATTGGAAGTTCCCGGTTCAGGCCAAAGCGGAATGGCAGAATCAGGATCTTATGGTTACAGTTGAAAACAGATTCTCTCTTCCCATCCGAAATAGTCACATCTATTTTGGAGGCCGGCTTTATGCCTTCGGTACCATTGGACCGCAGGAAAGACTGGTCAAGAGACTGCACTGGAACGTCCAGGACCCGCAAGACCTCCTTACGCCACGTGAGATAGAGGCCGTTCTCAAAGCCGGTCCGGGGGAGGACGCCGAATCCTTAAAAAGTGGAAGAGAAATGGACCTAACTAAAGACCTCTGGATTTCCATTCAAAAACGAAATCAGTGGAAAAGGGACGCCATTGTTCTGGTCGGCCGTATCGATTCCCTGGTATTCCCAGAGATGATGAAGGCTAAGCCCCCCTTTGGGAAGGGCGTTTCTTGGTTGGAATGGGAAATTCCTTTATGAAATTTGATTTTATTTTTAACGACAGCGAAAAAGATCTGGCTCCATTTTTTTCCTCGTCCATGATATCGATTACCATGGGATATCTCTGGGTATTGGGCTTCATCCTGGTTTTGACCTGGCCCTATTCACCCCTTTTCCGGTACCTTGAAATTTTTCGAGTTCCTCAAGCCTTTCTCAGTACCTTTGTAGGGAGCCTGATCATGGTTTCCTATATCAGTCTTCGGTGCGGTCTTGGTGAAATCATCCCCCATGGTGGCTTTGCCATAATGGAAAGGGAAGACCTCCCTACTTTCGAGGAAGAACGGGATTATCTCTTCTACGGATTTCCACAAGCCGTGTTCCAAACCTTGTGGTTCCACCTCCTGATGCTTCCCTTTCTGCTGGTGGGGGCTGCGGTCACCGGAATTTCCTGGCAGACCTTTGCCCTAAGCCTTGCCGTGGTCTTTACGGCCTCCTTGTTGTGCCGGCAGATCTCCTTCTTCCTGCTCCTGCTTTTAGGGAGGTGGCGCCAAACGGGATATTATGGGGCAAGGTTGTTTTACCTCCTTTTTTTGGGCGCCACCGCTTTTTTTGCCCCGGTTTTAAATCCGGTCCTTTTATTGTATAATCTTCACTATGGGGAGAGGGTGCCCATCGGACCGATCCTGCCTACGACGCTCCCTTATTTTATAACGGTGCTTTCGACCCTCTTCCTGTTTTTTCTGGCCAGTCATTGGATGATCAGGAGGAATACCCGTAGAAGGAGACCATTGTGAACCTCGTTTCGGATTTTGAAAACAGCCTGAATACCCTTTTAGCCTGGAGGAAAAGAAGGAGGTTCCTCTCCTTTTTAGGTCTAACTTTAACTTTTTATTTGATCGTGACCGCCTTGGCCCTGGGATTTCAAAAAATCGGTTACATCGGATGGGTCGGTGTTTGGATCTATCTCATCCTGGTCCTTCCCTCCTTAGGGATGGCTCTGATTCTCCAACGCCGAACCTCTAAAACTATTCAATCGGATTTAATCGAGATCGATTCCCGCCTCAGGTTAAAAGATCGTTTGAGCACCGCTTACGAATATCGGCAATCAGGAAGGAAAACCCTCTTAAAAGAAAACTTATTTACCGACACGGGAAAAGCGCTGAAAGGGCTTTCCAGAAACGAACTCTTCCCTATCGGTTTTTCCCCCCCTTATATTCTGATTCCTCTGGCCTCCATTTTCATCCTGTCTCTCCTCATCTTTGATTGGTCCCTTCCAAAACCACAGGTTGACAAGATGTCAGAAAAACTCGCCTGGATAGGCAAAGAAATGGAGAGATTTTCCAAGGAAAAAATTTTTGAATCCAAAACGATGGAAGACCGGTCTCTTGGGGAACCTTATCGGCAATTGGAAGAATTGGCCAAGGATCTGCAGAATCAATCCCTTAAAAAGGAGAAACTGCTTCTATCCTTGGGGGAAATGAAACAAGCAGCCCAGGCTGAACGTCTTCGTATAACCCGTAACCTGGAAAAGGATCTGAATACCGGCAGCACACCGGGAAATGCGGCCGCTACCCCCCTCTCCAAAGAAATAACGTCTCCCAAGGATGTGGAAAAGCTGGCCGAGCGATTAAAAGATCTTTTTGATGGGGCCCTGCCGGATTCCCTGGAAAAGGATTTGTCCGGAATTCGTCAAAAACTCCAATTAGAACAGTTTTTGGAAAACACAGAAGACCAGGCCCGTTCGCCGGGACCGGCCGGTGAGGAGCGATTCCTCCTTTCGAAACGGGAAAAGGCCTTTTCTGAAAAGGATACCCCTCTGGAAAAACCTGGGAAAATCCCCTCGCCGGATGCTACGCCCTCTTTTTCGGGAGAAAAAGATAAATCTAAGATCTTCGGCCCCTCCGAACCTAAACAGGGAAAGGGTGATATCCCGCAGGATGGAAAGGGATCTCAAGGCCGGAAAGACGACAGACCCTATGTCGCCGGCAGGGGAAAAGGAACCGGGGAAAAACTCCTTCCCTATGAATTTAAAAGAGGAGCAGAATCTTCCCTTAAAGAAAAAAGCGCCCCTTCCAGCACCGGATCGGATTCGTCCTTTCAAGTCCGGACCATGCCCCATTTTGGAAAACCCAAAGAAGGCCAAGACAAAATCCTTCCTCAGATCTCCGCTTCCTACCGGCAAGAAATGGAAGCGGTCCTTCATAAGGAAAAGATTCCGCAAGAATACCGGGAATATATCAAGAACTATTTTTTATTCATCAAACAGGCAAAAGAGAAAAAGCAGAATGACAAATCTCAATGAGCAAGTGGATATAATCAAACAAAGTCTGGACCGGATACAGACTGAACTTTCCAGGATCGTAGTCGGACAAAAAGATCTTATCCGGCAGATTTTTATCTGCCTCCTTTGCGGCGGCCATGCCCTGATAGAGGGGGTCCCCGGTTTGGGAAAAACACTGATTGTAAAAAGCCTGGGCCAGGTCCTCAACCTGAAGTATTCCAGGATTCAGTTTACCCCCGATCTGATGCCGGCGGATATCGTCGGCACCAACATCGTCAATCAGGATGAATCGGGAAATCGATTTTTTGAGTTTTACCAGGGTCCCATCTTCGGCCAGATCATTTTAGCCGACGAAATCAACCGGGCCACCCCCAAGACACAATCCGCCCTTCTGGAGGCGATGCAGGAACAGGCTGTAACGGTCTTTGGAAAAAAATACACCCTGGAACCGCCTTTTATTGTCCTGGCCACACAAAATCCCATTGAAATGGAAGGGACTTATCCCCTTCCGGAGGCCCAGATTGACCGCTTCTTTTTTAAACTCAAAATTACCTATCCCACCTCGGATCAGCTTTTGGAGATCATCAACAAAACAACGGAAGAGGATCTGCCGGGTTTGTCTCAGACCGTGGGAGCCGCCTCCATCCTGCATATGAAGTCACTGGTCAGGGAAGTCCCTATTGCCTCCCATGTCAAGGAATTCGCCATAAAGATGGTGATGTCCAGCCACCCTCAGGAACATCAGGCCGTACCCAAGGTCAAGCAATATGTGCGCTATGGATCCAGTCCCAGAGGCGTACAAACCCTGGTGTTGGCCGGGAAGGTCACCGCCCTTCTGGAAGACCGATTTAATGTCTCTATCGATGACATCCTGTCTGTGGCCAAGCCGGCCTTAAGGCATCGGATTATCCTGAACCTCCGAGGCGAGGCTGAAGGGATTGACCCTGATGATATTGTCGATGAGATCATCGGCAGTATCCCGAAGAAGGTTTAGGCATTATTAAGGATCTCATAATGGGCTTGATATAAACCTGATGGGCTTGCAGACTAG
Source organism: uncultured delta proteobacterium (assembly GCA_963782435.1). Taxonomy (GTDB): domain Bacteria; phylum Desulfobacterota; class RBG-13-43-22; order RBG-13-43-22; family RBG-13-43-22; genus RBG-13-43-22. Next base: position 29,613 of record CAWAKF010000046.1, on the reverse strand, counting down.
AGGACCGTGGAGGTCTTATTTTTGGGGTTGTCCACCCTGAATCCATGAGCTTCTATGCCGGACCAATTATTTAATTAAATCAAGAGCAGGCCTTCACCTAAGCCCGAAACGGGCTATGGTGTAGGCCCTGTCTCGAATCAAACTTTGCCGGACTGGCCGGGATTGGGCGATAAGTTAACCTTTGGACAATCCCCAAAAATAAGACCTCCACGGTCCTTTTTGGCCAATAATAATTTACGACCCTTAATAACCTAAAAAACCGAAAGATGATTGCATTGGCAACAGAAGACTTCCTGAGTGAGGATTTCCTGAGAAAATTGGAGAAGCTGAGGCTTCTGGCCGGTAAGGTGGCCAAGGGACCTAAAAAAGGCGAGCACCGATCCTGGCGAAGCGGCACCAGCCTTGAATTTCTGGACTATCGAAAATATCAGATGGGAGATGATTTTCGATATGTGGATTGGAATGTCTACGGGAGACTGGACAAACTTTTTCTGAAGCTGTTCCGGTCCGAGGAAGACCTCAGGGTCCATGTTCTGCTGGATGCCAGCCTTTCCATGGCCTATGGACAGCCGCCTAAGGCCCTGGTGGCAAAAAAATTGGCTGCCGCCCTGGGTTATATCGCTATTGCCAACCTGGACCGGGTGGAATACGCAACTTTTTCAGATTCCCTAGGTCCGTCCCTCGGCCCTCAGAGAGGGAAAGGAGCCTATCAATCCATTTTACGATTTCTTAAGGATTTTACACCAAATGGGGAAACCCGCTTGAATACTTCATTGACGGATTTCGCCTCTAACTGTGCCAGACCCGGCCTCGCTGTCCTTATCAGTGATTTATTAGACAACCAAGGGTTCGAAAAGGGACTGAATACCTTGTTACAAAGAAAATTTAATGTCACCCTTATCCAGGTTTTGGACCATGAAGAACTAATTCCCTCCATCGATGGACATCTAATCCTGAAGGAAATGGAGACCGGGGAGACTAAAAGAATTACCCTAAACAACGATCTCAGATCCCTTTATCGAACAAGAATGGAGCAATTCCTTCATGAGACGAGGGAACTCTGCCTCAGGAAGGGCATCGGATACCATCTTCTCGATACAGCTGTTCCTTTTGAGGACTTTTTGGTTGATCAGCTTCTGGCCGGGACATTATTTCATTAGAACTAACTGAAGGGTTCAAAGAGCCATGAATTCAGGGTTCAAGGTTCGAGGTTCGAGGCTCAAGGTTCAAGGTTTCAAAGGAAAATGGGGAAGGGGTCGGTGTCTGGTTAGTAAAAAGAATAAAAATAAGTTTTCTCCGAAGGCCCCTGCCGATCGCAGGCGCATAACGCCGATCGGTTTTTTTGTACTAACGGATTGAGAAATGCAGCTCTTAAACCCTATCTGGCTCCTCCTTCTGGGATTAATCCCGGTTCTATTAATTATTCATAGTCTCAAACCCAAAACCAGAGAAGTAGAAATAACGGGCCTCTTCCTGTGGAAAGGGGCCTTAAAAGAATGGCATGGAGGAAGCCGGTTTCAGTCCCTGATGAAGAACCTTCCCCTGTTGCTGCAAATCCTGATTGTCATCCTTGCTTCCCTGGCTTTAGCGGAACCGGTCTGGACCCGCCCGACCCAGATCAAAGGAGATCTGGTTCTTGTTCTGGATTCAAGTGCCAGCATGCAAACCAGAACCGGTAAGGGCATCCGGTTTGATCAAGCCAGAGAGGAGGCCCTCAAGCTGGTCAATGAACTTTCCGAAGAAAGCAGGATGCTCATCATAGAGGCCGGGAACAGGCCTGAAATAAGATCTCCCTTTACAAAAGACAAAAAACACCTCCAGGATGTGATTGGGAACATTCATCCTTTAGATGTCTCCGGAGATATGGAAAGCGCCCTTTACCTGGCCCTTTCTTTCATTGAACCGACGAGGGAAGATAAAATCTACCTTATCACCGATGGTGCCATTGCCGGATTGGACCGCCTTCTTCAAGACCATAAAAAAATTCAGCCCCTGATTGTTTCAGGGGGGGCCAACAACATCGGCATAACCAATTTCCAATGCCGTCCCGATCCGGAGATCCCCGATGTTTACCAGGCCCTGCTCGAGATAAATAATTTCAATCCCCGGCCTGTGGTCTGCCCGGTTCAGATTACCATTGGTAATGAAACTGTTTTTAAGAAAACAGTGGGGTTTAGAAGTCGGGAAAAAAGGCGCTTTCTGATTCCTTTGTTAAGGCCGGGAAGCGGCATCGTCAAAGCCTCTCTGGATTTTCAGGACGATCTTCCTTTAGACAACCAGGCCTACACTATTTTGCCCTCTTCCAAAGAACTTTGGGTTCTGCTGGTAACCAGGGGGAATTACTTCCTGAAAACCCTTCTGGAGGCCTACCCTCAATTCAAGGTTCATACCCAAAAAGAGATCAATCCCTCTTCTTGGGAGGACCAGGTTAGGAATTACGATCTTGTTATTCTTGATGGGATTTCACCTCCCTCCACCAAACGGGGAAATTTTCTGATGATAAATGCCTTTTCCCCCTCTATCCCGATAATGAAGACCGGTCTGCAAAACAATCCGGTAGTCGTGGACTGGGATCGGAGTCACCCGGTTATGCAGAATATGGATTTAGGGACAATACAGATCAAGACGGCCTCCCTGGTAAAAACAGAAGCCAACCTAAAGCCCCTTTTGGAAGCCAGGAATCAAGGCCTGATCTACGCTTATGAAAAAGAGGGGCTTAGGGCCGTCCTGATTAACTTCGATCTAAAACAATCAGACCTACCGCTTCGGGTGGCTTTCCCCGTACTCATGACCAACTGCTTCAAATGGCTCCAACCCTATCAGTTTTCCTTTGCTCCTATGCAGGTCAAGGCCGGGGAACCTTTTTCGTTGTATTTAAGACCGGCAACCCATTCCGTCTCGATCGGCCTGCCTACCGGAAAATGGGTGAATCAGTCGGTTAAATCTACCCCCTTTCCTTATCCGCACACGGAGAAGGTGGGAGTGTATACAGTGGTGGAACAAGAGAAGAAAACTTATTTTGCGGTAAATCTATTTGACGCTTTGGAGTCCGATATCCGGGTTAATCTTACCGGTTCAGTAAAACCAATGGGGTTAAACGGAACAACAAAAGAAACGATTATGACCCCGGTTCATTTCTGGTTCCTGGTTCTTTTGACAGTAGTCATCATCCTGATCCTGGAGTATTACGTTTGGCAGAAGGGAAGGTGAAAAAGGTACAAGGTTCAAGATGCAAGGCTAAAGAGAAACCGTACACCTTAACCCTGATACCAGCAGTTATTGAACCCTTTTTAAAAACGGACTTCAATGCCCTTTACACTATTAAAGCCTATTTTTTTGACAACCTTGATTGTGCTCCCCCTTCTCTGGGTGGTTTTTAAAAAAACCACCTTAAAGAAACAATCACCAAGGGAAACGTACCTTTTCTGGGGGCTGAGATCTCTGGTTCTCTTCCTGCTGGTGCTGGCCCTTTGTGACTTCCGGCTCCAGTCACCTTCGGACCGGGTAAATCTATTTTTTGTAGTTGATCAATCTGGAAGCATAGATGCCCGGCAAAACAAAGAGGCTATGGATTATGTAAAAAAGGCCGTTTCCGGAATGGGGAAAGAAGATCGCGCCGGTCTTATCCTGTTCGGCAAAGAGGCTTCCATGGAAACGGAACTGAAAAACGAGCTTAATCCTCAAGACCTAAAGTCCCAGATTGATCCCAATGCGACCAATATTAAGGATGCCTTGCAGTTGGCCATGGGTCGTTTTCCGGAGACGGGAAAAAACAGGATCGCCCTTTTGTCCGACGGCCAAGAAAACAGAAAAGATGCCCGCGAGGCGGCCTATCTGGCCAAATCTCTGGGTATTGAGATTTTTACCGTTCCACCGGGATCTCCGTCCCGAGGCTATGAGGTTTTCCTGGAAAGGTTGGAGACCCCCCCGACCGCCCCTGCCCAAACGCCTTTTGAAATCAGGATCGTCCTCTCCAGCACCCAAGAAGGAGAGGGGGAACTGATTCTGCAAAAAAACGGCCGTCTGTTTATAAATGAGAAAGTGGCATTTCATAAGGGGAAGAACACCTTTCTTTTCAGTGATAGGATCAAAGATCCCGGACTTTATCTATACTCGGCCGTTATTAATTCCCCCGGGGATGGAATGATTCAGAATAACCAGGGCTTTTCCTTCACTCAGGGAACGAAAAAAAACCGGGTCCTTTTTCTGACCGACCGGATCGAAAATTCTTCTTATCTGACAGAGGCGATGAGGAAACAAGGGATCGCTGTGATTTCCAAAAGCCCCCTTGATTTCTCCGAATCTCTCTATGATCTTCTCGATTACTCCGCTGTGGTTATTCATGATGTTTCCAGCCGGAACTTTTCCTTGACCGCTATGGAAAATCTGGAACGGTACGTGAAGGATATGGGTGGCGGCCTGATCATGATTGGAGGATTAAATAGTTTCGGCGCGGGGGGTTATCTGAATACACCGGTGGAAAAAGCCCTGCCGGTTTTTATGGATGTCCCCACCACTATGGATTTTCCGGGTTTTGCCCTGGTCCTTTTGATCGACAAATCCGCCTCCATGGCCGGCAACCTTGAACAAAAGAATAAAATGGAAGGGGCCAAGCTCGCGGCTTTCTGGGCGGTGGAGATGCTTAATCCCCATGATCAGGTTGGGATTCTGGCCTTCGATACGGAGTTTCAATGGACCGTTCCCATGACCCCGGCCGGGGAGCGTAAAAAGATCGCCCGGCAGCTCTCAACACTTAAGGAGAGCGGTGGAACGGATCTTTATCCGGCGCTCCGGGATGCTTTCCGCGTGCTCAAAGGAATGAAAGCCTATAAAAAACATGTAATTATTCTCTCCGATGGACTTACCAATGAGGGGGACTTCCCAACACTCCTTCGATCTATCCGGGAGGACGGGATCACGGTATCCACTGTTTCTGTTGGAAAGGATGCCGATGTCAATCTGATGAAAGATATTGCTAAACGGGGGGACGGCCGCAGTTACTATACAGACGACTATGACAGGATTCCCCGTATTTTTGTCGGTGAGACCCGGATCGCCTCTAAAAGAGTCATTGTTGAAAAAACCCTGAAACCCAAAACGCGAATGGCGTTTGACATGATCAAGGATATCCCCACAGGGGATCTACCTTGGCTACAGGGACAGGTGATCACCTATCCCAAGGCAGGGGCAGCGGTCATCTTCGAGACCGGGGAGGGACCTCTTTTGTCCGCCTGGCAATATGGGCTTGGACGGGGGGTGGCCTTTACATCGGATCTTTCCCCCCGATGGGGGAAGTCCTGGGTCACATGGGACCATTTCGGAACTTTTGTTTCCCAGATGATCAAATGGGCTCAGAAAAAAGAAGTTCCCGAAAAGTATCAGGTTACCATGGATCGGAAAAATGGATGGGGTCATCTGGTCGCGGATGTTACTGATGATCGGGGACTTTTAATAAACCTTCTTAATCTGAAGGTGAATATACTTTTCCCATCCGGAAAAAATAAACTGGTTCCCATCAATCAGATGGCCCCCGGCCGATACGAAGGAACCTTTCCGGCCGAGGAGATTGGAATATATTATCTGAGCCTCTATGGGTCGAATTCTCCGGGAGGACCTTCCGGCCCCAAGGTTTTCGGATACAGTGTCCCTTATTCGGATGAATTTAAAGAGACCGGATTGAATCAAGATCTATTAACCAACTTGGCGGTTCTGACCGGGGGGCGCCTCCTAAATGCCAACAGTCCTCCCGGAGCGCTTTTCCAAACGGACGGCACGGTCAAAGAAATCGGCCCTCCCCTTTGGCCTTATCTTACCTGCCTTGCCCTGCTGATGCTGGTCCTGGATGTGGTCATCAGAAAGTTATACAGTATCGGTTACTTGGGGGAAAAATAAAGCTCTGGGTAATCTTGCCCCATTTCATGTCATTGTTTTCAACACTTTCCAGTAATCAAAAAGTAACGGAATAATAACCGTGTTGTAACGAACCCGTAACTTACAAGATATTTAATATTCCCCATAGACACATCAAAAATCAGCCGGTATAATATCAACACTATGGCTAAATCGAAAATCATTATTATTGAAGATGACCCGGATATCCAGGAATTGCTTCATTTTAATCTGGAAAAAGCGGGTTTTCAAACCTTCCGGGCTGAAAATGGGGAGCAAGGCTTTCTCCTGGCCCAAAAACACTCGCCCGACTTGGTTCTTTTAGACCTGCTCCTTCCTGGAATGGATGGCCTGGAAGTTTGCCGCCGGATGAAACGGGATCCGGCCCTGCAGCATATTCCCATCATGATGGTCACTGCTAAAGGGGAAGAGATGGATCGGGTGGTCGGTCTTGAATTGGGGGCCGACGATTATGTGGTCAAGCCCTTCAGCATCCGGGAAATTATTCTGCGTATCCAAAAATTATTGGACCGTCAGGATAAACAAGGGCCTTCTTCTTTTCTGAAAGCCGAGTCTCTGATTCTGGACCTGGAGGCCCACACCGCCCGACTGGAAGATAAATCGTTGGATTTAACGGCTACCGAATTTCGTTTATTGGCCCATTTGATGCGCACCCGGGGCAGAGTTCAAACCCGGGAAATTCTTTTAGATAAGGTCTGGGGTTATACCTTTGAGGGATACAACCGGACTATCGATACCCATATCCGGAGAATTCGTATCAAATTGGGACCTCTTCAAAATCTGATCGAAACGGTCAGAGGAGTGGGATACCGTTTCAGGACCTGAATTTATGAGCCTTCGCTGGTATCTAAAAATATTATCCGCCTTCGTTTTGGTTATCCTGATCGTCGTCATTCCCAGCACCTTCTATTTAGGATCCAACCTGAAACAATTTTTAATGCATCAGAAAGATGAGGAACTCCGGCGAGAATTGAAACTGGCCGGGCAAATGGTAGCCGACCATTTCAATACCGATCAGAAGGACCATCTTAAGATGCAAAAATTGGCCCTTCAAGTCGGATCGGATCTTCAAAAAAGGGTGACAATCATTTCCCACGACGGACGGGTTCTGGGGGATTCCGGCCTGGTTCCCGAAGCCGTCGATAAAATGGAAGATCATTCCAACCGACCGGAAATCCTGGCTGCCAAAACCACGGGATTCGGCCGAAGTATCCGTTTCAGTACCACTCTCCAGGCCACCACCCTTTATGGGGCCGTTCCTATTTATAAAGATAAGGCCCTTACCGGGTTTGTCCGATTGGCCTTGCCGTTAAGCCAGGTGGAGACGCTGTTATCCGACCTTCGGCGGAATCTGGTTCTGGCCGGCGTGTTGACCGGCATCCTGGCTGTCCTGCTCAGTTTCTTTTTAACCTGGAGCATCAACCGTCCCCTGCGGGAAATCACCGGTATGATGAAAAAGATGGCCGACGGTGACCTGAAACAACCCTTTCATCTGCTGCCCAAAACGGAATTCATGGACCTTTCTTCTTCCCTGGAAAGGATGGCGAATGAACTGAGTGAAAAGATGGAATTGCTGGACGTGGAAACCAGCCAGTTGACCGCCCTGCTTTCAACCATGCGGGAAGGCGTTTTGATAACGGACGAAAAAGGCCGCATCATCCTCATGAATCCTTTTTTACAGGAAATTCTCGGAAAGAAGGCTTCCTGGAAAAAGCGAACCATCCAGGAAGTATTCATGAACAGTGAATTCCAGGATGCGGTCGATTCGGTATTGCAGAATGATTCTTTTATAGAATTGCCGCTGGTCTATGGCCGGAACCCCCAGCACCACTTCGAAGTCCAGATAGTCGCCCTGACCCCTGCTGATCGTTCCCGTCGGGCCGTGGCCCTGTTTCATGATACTACCAAACTCCAATATCTTCTCAAAGTGCGTCAGGATTTTGTAGCCAATGCCTCTCACGAACTGCGCACCCCTTTAACCTCTATCAACGGGTACGTGGAAACCCTTCTTTCTTTGGTTTCCAATGATCCTCCGGAATTCAAACGGTTTCTCTCCATCATCCAAAAAAACGTCAAACAGATGAGTTTTCTGGTCTCCGATCTACTGGACTTGGCCAAATTGGATGTCCGGGAAAAGGCGAAGAGCACCCTGGAACCGGTTCCGGTCAAAGAGGTCCTGATAAATGCCGGCCAGATGATCAAGGACCAGACCCGGCAAAAAAAGATTGATTTATTGGAAGAATGGGAAACTCTCCCCAATGATTTAAAGGCCTTTTGGGAAAAAGACCGCATTGTCCAGGCCTTGTTCAATGTATTGGATAATGCCGTCAAATACACCCCGGAAGGAGGCAAGGTTTGCCTCTCAGCGATCATAGTTCGGAGTTCGGAGTTCGGAGTTCAGAATAAGCAAGAATTTACCTCCGAACTAATAACTCAACACTCCGAACTCCACCGGGATTTCATTGAAATCTCGGTGTCGGATACCGGCATCGGCATACCCAAAGAACACCTCGATCGAATTTTTGAACGGTTTTACCGTGTGGACAAAGCCCGTTCGCGCGAATTGGGCGGTACCGGCTTAGGGTTAGCCATTGTCAAACACATCGTCGAAACCCACGGAGGCACAATCCAGGTTCAAAGTACTTTAGGCCAAGGCTCCACCTTCTCCCTCATTCTTCCTGTGGACAAGAGTTACCCATAAATTCCCTGAACCTTAACATAGACCGATACGTTAGTCCCTGAACCTAATTGACTCTTTATTTCTATTTTACCGCCATGGAGCTTGACAATTTCTTTGCAGATACTCAGGCCCAGGCCGCAACCTCCGATCTCTTTTGAACGGGATTTATCCACCCGGTAAAACCGGTCGAAGACCCTTTCCAAATCTTCTTCAGGAATACCGATGCCGGAATCTTTTATCTCGCAAACAAGCCAGGGCCGTTCTTTTTTTAAAGAAATGGTTATCTGTCCTTGGGGAACATTATATTTAATGGCATTTTCCACAAGATTGGTCAATAATTCCAAAAGAGCCGATCGGTCTCCTTGGAGACTAACCGAGTCCGGCAAGATCATATTCACCATTACCCTTTTCTCTTCTGCCAATGGGGTCAGTAGCTTCACTGCTTCCCGAATGATTTCATCAAGCCATATGGATTCAGTCTTAAGAGAAGCTTTATCGGCCTCCAAGCGGTTGATGGTTAATAGTTTTCGGACTATTTCCGACATAAGAGCAGCCGCCTGGGCAATCGCTTTGAGGGCCTTTTGATAATCGGCAATCCCCCTGATCCGCCGAAGCGTAATTTCACATTGACTTAAAATAACTGATAGAGGCGTCCTTAATTCATGCGAAGCATCGGCAGTAAATTGCTTTTGACGAATGAAGGCCTGTTCAAGGCTATTAAAAGTCTGATTAAAAGAAACAGCCAGGTCTTTTAATTCCGCTGGAATTTTTTCCACGCTGATTCGTTCGGAAAGGTTGGATTCTGAAATTCGGTCGATGGCCTTGGAGATTTCTTTCACCGGCTTGAGGGCCTTTCTGGCAATCAAAAATCCACCCGAGGCGGAGATTATTAAAATTGAAATAATGGAAAGAGAAAGGACCAGGCTATAACGTTCAAGGTAGTCTAACCGTTCATCTACATCTTCGGCGCACTGAATGATAAGGACAGAGGCTTTGTCCTTCGTCAACGCCCTTTTTCCGATGTTGCCATAATCGGTTTCCCCCGGAACAAAATAATTGATGACCCTGATCGGGTTACCGTTTAACCGGATAGTCCTGAAATTGGTTCCTTCCTCCTTTTCCATAAAAGGGAGATCCTGGTTCCCGAGGGAGGTCGATTTTTCGAGAGTGGTTCCATCGCCGTGGCGAACCTGGAAAAAGTGTTTTGATTTTGGCGAATTATACTCCCAGATCACCTCGTCTGAAAAATTGAATTCGGATCCATTATTATCACTATGGACCAGAGTGGCCAAGGCCTTTGCCCTGGAAGCCAAACTGGAATCAATAGACTGGTGCACAATTTTACTGAGGCTGAAATAAAGGAACACCCCCAATACCGACAAAGTCACAAAAAGGACAACCATATAAAATACAACTATTTTGGCCTTCATAGAGGAAAACATCGGTTATCCCTTCAGCATATAGCCGGCACCCCGGATCGTTTGGATGAGTTTTTTGTCGGATTCTTTATCAATCTTGTTCCTAAGACGGCTGATGAAGACATCAATGACATTACTGTCAAGATCAAAATCCTGGTCGTAAATATGTTCCGTCAAAACAGTACGGCTGAGGACCTGGTTTTTGTGGAGGGCCATATACTCTAAAAGGGCATATTCCTTGGCTGAAAGGACCACCGGATTTCCTGCCCGTTGGACCTGGTGCGCGGCCATATCGATCAACAGATCCTCTATCTCGATGACAGCGGCCCCTACCTGGAAATTTCTCCGGACCAAGGCCCGAATCCGCGCTAAAAGCTCATCAAAAGAAAAAGGTTTGGTCAGATAATCATCGGCACCGCAGTCCAACCCGGTGACCTTGTCGGTAATAGTGTCCTTGGCCGTAAGCATCAGCACCGGTGTGAGAACGCCTTTCCGACGCACCTTTTTTAAAATGGTAATCCCATCAATAAGGGGAAGCATAATATCCAGGATTATCAGGTCCGAGGCCTCATTTTCGGCCATAAAAAGGCCTTCTTCGCCGTCGTAGGCCACATCAACCACGTACCCTTCTTCTTCCAATCCCCTTTTAAGGATGTCGGCCAGGGATTTTTCATCTTCAACAATCAATAACCGCATCGTAGGTCACCTTTTTAAATCCGCTGAGTTTATAATGGATTTTTTTGGAGATAATAGATGATATAAGGTCGGCATAACGATTAAGACCAGAGGAATCTGGATCAACAGTCCGGAAATAATGGCAATGGCCAGAGGCTGCTGCATGGCCGCTCCCTGCCCGATGGCCAGGGCTAAGGGCAGCAAGGTAAGGATGGCTACAAAAGTAGACATGACAATCGGCCGCATCCGGTTTTTGCCGGCTTCGATTAGGATCGGATAGGTATTCTCAGTTTCACAGGTTTCCAGAAGGTCCCCGTATTCCGAAAAATAAAAGATAGCCACTTCGGTGACAATACCAACGATCATGGTCATCCCCATCATGGCCGAGATATTAAGCTCGGTGTCGGTCAGCCATAAGCCGATAAATACCGTTGACAAGGACAACAGCGGGATAGCCATAATGGCCAGCACGATCCGAAAGCGTTCATATAAAAACAACAGGAGTAAAAAGACCAGGGCGATAGCCGCTACAAACACGGCCATAAGCCCTTTGAAAGCAATCTGTTGCTGTTTATACATGCCCCCTAATTCAAAGTAAACCCCCTGAGGCATCAGCCCGGGACGATTCAAGGCCTGGTTTACCTCCCCCATGACCGACCCCAGATCACGGCCGCTGATACGGCCGGTGACGGCCACCATGGGTTTCAAATTCTCACTGGTGATCTCCGGTTGTCCGGAGACCGGCACTAACTGGGCTATCCGTCGCAAAGGGAATAAATGCCCATCCGGTGCACGTAATAATAATTGTCCTATGGTAGTTGCTGATGCCAGCAGGTTCTGGGGGATCCAGACCCGAACCCCTATCATTTTAACTTCCTTTTGAATCTTCGTGGTCACCACGCCGGTTAGGTAGTTATCCAACATACGGGTAATACTCTCGGGATCAACGCCCTCCAGGGCGGCCTTGATCCGGTCCACTTTGATCTCCAGGGCATCCCCGGCCAAAACGATACCGTTTTTGACGTCCACCACGCCGTGAATACGGCGGATAGTCTCTGCTACCCTGGGCGCCAGAGAACGCAGTTGGGAAAGGCTGTCTGAATAGAGCTTGATTTCTATAGGTTGGGGGACGGTGGTTAAATCCCCGATCAGGTCTTCCATAAGCTGGGCCAACTCAATTTTAACCCCGGGCACCTGATGCTCGATTTTACCCCGAATTTCATCCATAATCTCGTCGATGGGGCGTCTGGGCAAGGACTTCAGACGTATAAAAAAATCGCTGGAGTTGGCTTCGGTCAAGCCTCCGCCTAACTGGGTACCTGTCCTTCGGGAGTAGGTCCGCACTTCAGGAATGGTTTTAATAATGTCCTCTATTTGACGCAACAGGCGATCGGTCTCCGAAAGGGCCGTTCCGGCCGGGGTATAGCAATCCAGGATAAAGCCGCCTTCATCCATATGGGGCATAAAACCGGACCCGACCTGGCGATATCCCATATACCCCGCCAACATGAGGGGGACAATCCCGATTAGAATAAAAACCGGCCGTTTCAGGACCCGCTCCATCAGCCTGGCATATTGACCATGCACATAAGCCGTCAATCGGCCGCCCTCTTTTTGCTCGGCATCTTTTTTACCCAGGAGATGGTCGGCCAGGAGGGGAACAGCCAAAAAGGTAATCAGATAAGAAAAGATCAGGGCTGCTGCAATGGTCAGGGAGAGGGCCTTAAAAAAAGCCCCGGTAACCCCGCCTAAAAAAGCTAAAGGCAAAAAGATAATGATGGTAGCCGAAGAGGACCCGGAGAGGGGCTGGGCAAATTCACGGGCCGCGGAAAGGACCCGGCCCTGGTGACTGCCCCGGCCGGACCTCAACCGACGCATAATATGTTCGACCATTACGATCACATCGTCGATGATCAGCCCCACCGCCGCCGCCATACCGCCGAGGGTCATTATATTGAAACTCATGTTCATCACATAAAGCAACAGGATGGTGGCGGTCAGGACCGTGGGTACGATAATGATGGCAATCAAGGTAATTTTGAAATTGCGCAGAAAAAGGAGTAAAACCAAGGCCCCGAGGATGATACCGATAATCAGGGCATCGCGCACACTTCCGACTGAGGCCAAAATCAATTCACTCTGATCATACCAATTGCTGATATGGACATCCTTAGGGAGTTGGTTATGAAAGGCTGCCAGTTTGGCCTTGATGTCCCTGGCGATTTGGACCGTATTCCCGCCCAATTGCTGGTAGACATTGACCAGCACGGCCTCATGACCATCGGCGGTTACCCGCACCCACTGCGGCACAGTATCGCTTTGAACAACAGCAACATCTTCCAGGCGGACCAGACCGTTAGGGCCGCTGCGTAATATGGTGTGACGTATTTTATCCAGGCCGGTCAGGCGGGTATCCGACATAACCAGGTATAATTTATAATGATCTTCCAGACGTCCAACCGCTGTAATCACATTGGCTGCGGTGAGGGCCTGGGCCAAGTCATTTAGAGTCAGGCCAAAGGTTTGCAGTCGGGCCGGGTCTACGGTGACCCGGTATTCCTCCCTGGCCCCTCCCTGCACCTGGACCCGGGAGACCCCGTTCACGCTGGATAATAAAGGGACTAACTGATATCTAGCCAGGTCATACAATTCGATCAAGGAATGTCGGTCGGAAACCAGACTGTAGGCCGATACGGGAAATACTGTCGGGTCCCTTCGGGTCACTTCGAAGGTCGTATCGGCCGGCAATTGCGGTAATACCCGACTGACGGCCGACCCGGCCTGCAGCAGCGAAGCGACCATATCGGCCCCCCAGTCAAACTCGGCGAAAATTTCAGCGCTTCCGCGGCTGCTGGTAGAACGCACGGATATCACACCGGGTACGGCCCGCAAAGCCTCTTCAACCGGTCGGGTCACTTCTAATTCCATCAATTCCGCGGCCCGGTCTCCGGCATCTAAGGAAACGGCCACCCGGGGGAAATCAACCTTGGGAAATAAGGAAACAGGCACTTTCAAGGAGAGAATCGCGCCGGCAACCGCCAGGACCAGGACGACAAACAGGATGGATCGCCGATGAGCTTGTATTTTGAGAATAAAAGAGCTCATCGACCCTCCCGGACGGTCATCCCGTCTTTTAGTTCGTAGTTTCCCAACACAACGATCCGGTCATTTTTTCTAATCGCCCCGGAGATACCGACCAATCCCTTGGTTTCAATGAGGGTCTTTACCCTAAGACGGCAAGCCCGGCCCTCTCTGACCACAAAAATATAGGCTCCCTGGTCGTCCGTAAGAACAGCCTGACGCGGTACGGCCGGACCATGATACTTGTTGAGAATAATTTCCCCTCGTACGGACATGCCGGGCATTAAAAGGGCTGCCGGATCATTTTTAAGATCAACCGTGACGTCCACCAGTTTTGTCTGTGGGTTGACCATGCCATGAACTTTTTTGATTTTACCGGATTCCCGAATGGACCCTTCAAAGACCGAGGTCACCAGAACCAATATGCCTGGTTTGACTTTTGCCCGGTCTTCCGGCTCAATGCCCAGAACCACCAGCAATCCGTCTGTCCGGGCCAATTGTAAGGCCGTCGTTCCCATTTGGATCCGCTCCCCCTGGGCCACCTTCAAATCATTCACCAGGCCATCAAAGGGGGCGAGCAATAGTTCTTTTTTCCTATCCGTTCCTAATTTTCTTTGGGCGGTTAAGGTTGCCTCGGCATCAATTAAGACCTTTTGGGCCTGGGCCACCTGTGACCGGGTGGCTAATTGCTCGGCCGCCAGATTTTTTAAACGGGACAATTCTTGACGGGACAAATCTACGGCTGACTCGGCCTGGATATAACCGACGCTGTCCTGAGGGCTGGTTTCGAATTCCAGGAGAGGTAACCCCTTTTTTACCACCTGGCCCGTGCTGACCAAAAGACGGGTAATCTGCCCGGCCCTGGGAAAATTGAGACTAATGACCTTATCCGGGTTCAGGGTTATTGTGCCGTAACAGGACAAATGATCGGTAAGATCATACTGGCCTAAGGGCTGGGTTTTCACAAGAACGCTGGGCGTTGCCTCAGCCCAGGCCGTCTGGAAAAGGCCTGATAGGCAGAGAAGCCCAATGCCTGCGAGATAGAAATATTTATTCATATTAACCCCCATACCTTTTTAAGGTACCACGAATCATGAAAATGGGTTTCGCCGAACACTGAATGTATTTTCATTCTAATGGTCCCTCTCATCAAAGTGGATTTGAGTCAAAGAAACTGAGGAAGAGATTTCACTCCCTAACAGGGTTTGTAAAGCGATCCGTTGTTCGGACAGGGTTTGTTCCAGGATAATAGCCTCTAATTGCTTATTGAGAAAAGCCGTTTTAAACCTGGTGTAGGCAGGCCAATCCAGGTTGCCGGCTTCCAAGGCCTTTTGAGCCCGTTTAGCGGAAGCTTCCAGTTCAGGTAGAATATCCTGGGTTGATTTATATTGTCTAATGGTTAGTTTCCATTCGTCCAATAACCGATTCACCTGGGATGAGGCTTCATTCAAACGGGTCTGGTATTCGTCATATAACCGTTGGCGGGTAGCCTTCTCTATGGCGATGTTGCCTTGATTTTGGTTGAACATCGGTATGGTTATGGTAATCCCCAAACCGGCAGTATAGATCCCGCCGGTATCACGGGCGTGGGTAAAACCGACGTTGAGCGCCGGAAATTGAGCTAAAATCGCCTGGCGAAAACGTTGTTCCTGACTTTCATACCCGGCTTGTAAGGCCAATAGGTCCGGCCTACGCTGGGGCAAGCGGGAAATAATGGTATCAATTTTTGAGGGATCCGGCTCAGGCAGGTCCATGGATCCAGTCAGGTCGAGCTGGGCAGTCGTTACCAGACCCAACAGGGCCTTAAGGTCATGTTGGGTTTTGCTGATTTGGCGTTCCAAGTCATTCAAACGTGAGCCGGCCTCCTGCCAGGCTGTTAAATCGGCACCGGCGGTTTCCAGGGTCAGATCCCCTTGTTTCAGGGCCTTTTGGGTCCGCCGATACTGTTCCGCAAAAAAGGCCTGGTACGATTGCAGGATGGGCTTCATTTTTTCTTCAGCCCGGCTTTGTATGAATAAAAGACGGGCCTGCTGGACCACCTGCCATTCCTGCCATAAGACCGTTAAATCGACTTTTAGATTATCGGCCTGGGCGGTATCGATGGCGGCATTCCGGGTTATCAAGGCATTCAGGTCATAATTCAGTCCCATATTAAAGGCATTCATAGTGGATGAACCGCCATTAAGGGGAGAATCCAGACCGGCCGTCAGTTGCGGGTTGGGTAAAATCCCGGCGGCCAGCAATTGGGCCCTGGCCAGGCCACGTTCATCCCGGGCCACTTTAAGATCAGGGTTATTCACTACCGCTAATATGGCCACCTCCTCCATATCCAAACCATCATCGGGATTAAAAGGATGTGCAGCCAATTCCGGCAAAGGCATGTTCTGAGGCTGTATCACTAAATGCGGAACTTGATTTAGTAAGGTGGCCTGAAAATTGAGCGGTTTGGCCTGATAATGGGCACAGCCGCAAAAACCTGCCAGAAGAACAGATAGGATCAAATAGGTTTTTTTCAAGATGGTCTGGCCCCCTTTTTTCTTCTAAAGGCGATAAACATGAAAACAGCCCCGAGAATAACCGGTTCTCCGATAGCCACGGGCAGGACATTATTCGGGTTTAACCTCAGTATGCGTTTGATCTCCAGGGGGGACATCCTGCTGCTCACCGGGCTGTCATTATTTTTGTCCACAACCGTTATATAGGCCACATAACTTCCGGAGTCGATCAGACGCATAGGCCATTGACCTTCATAGGTCCCATGGGGCGGGATGGTCTCCACTTTGACGGCCTTGTTGGCACTCCAGTCCTCCAGGTCCATGGGCGACTCCTTTCCCTGAGTAACATTAGCCAGAGAGATATAGGCAATGAGGTTGTTAACAGCCTTATTGGAATTATTAATTATTGTTCCCCTATAGGTTATTTTATCACCCATATGGGCCTGAAGGGAAGGTGGATTTATGGAGACCGAAACAGGGCTGGCCGCCAGGGCTTGCGGATAATACATCACTGTAGCAGAAAGCATATTGATAAAAAAAATATTATGCGTTTCATTTTGTCACCTCATATTTCCAGTTTGGATACGCTTCGTTCCAAAAACCACAAGGATAGAGCGGTGTAGACGCAGATGACCGCCACGCGACCGGCCTGATAGCTAAAGCCCTGGTTGTCGATAACCACGCTGTCAAAGGTATTGATGGCATCGGCCAGAGGATTTATTAAATCGAGGGCATTCCCAAACCAGGTCCCCCTCAAAGCGGCAGAAAGGAAAATAGGCGTTCCGGTAAGGAGGAAGATAAAAAAGGAGAGGATCAAGGCGTTTTTTATGGACTTTATCCTGGCCGAAAGTCCCAGGGAAAAAGCGGAAAAAATAAGGGCCAGGAGCGTTCCGAGAACGGCCAGATAAATGATTCCCATAGCCAGGTTCTGTCCACCTTTCCCGACAATCAAGAGGTAGGGCAGGGAAATAATAAAAATAATTCCCCAGTTGGTCAAGGCCGCTCCCAGCTTCCCCAGGGCAATTTCCATCTTGCTCACCGGGCTTAAGAACAAGGCCTCCAGGGTCCCTCTTTCTATTTCCCCGGCCAAGGCATCGGCGCCGAATACCAGACCCATCAGTATCCCGAGGGCCGTGATAAAATTCATGATCAGGTAAAGCATCTGTCCCTGGTCCAGGAGACTTAATTCGCTGTTGGTCAGAAACAGATAGCTCAGCACACTCAGGATGATCGAGGTAAGGATATACCACAAGAAACCCTTCGGGGTCAGTATGCTTTCCCTTATTTCCTTTTGCAGGATATAGGCTGTTTTCATCTGTTTCCCTCCTTGGTTGAAAGGAAGAAGATGTCCTCTATGGTCCCTTTCATCTTGTCCAACTCTCCGGCCTTGACGATTTTTCCGTAATTGATGATGGCGATCCGGTTACAGAGCCGTTCCACATCATCCAGTAAATGGGTGGAAAGAAAGATGGTCATGCCCAGGTCCCGGTTAAGAGTCGTCAACAGGTTCTGAATGTCCTTCCTCCCCTGGGGGTCAAGACCGTTGGTCGGCTCGTCAAGAAACAGGAGTTTCGGCCTGTTGACCAGGGCCCTGGCAATGCCGAGTCTTTGCTTCATACCTCGGGAAAAACTGTGAATAAGCTGTCCTTCCCGGCCATGCAGCCCAACTCTTTCCAGGAGCTTATTGATTTCCTGTTTTGCGTTTTTATCCTGGTAAAGATGGGAAAAAAATTCAAGATATTCACCCATCTTCATCCATTCGTAATAGCCGCTCGATTCAGGAAGGGCATTAATGATCTCCTTTACGGCCTGCGGGTTCCGGAAAATATCATGCCCGTCGATCAGGACCGTTCCCGAATCGGCCTTGATGATGCCGGTCAGGATGCGGATGGTGGTGGTCTTACCCGCCCCGTTCGGTCCGAGAAAGCCGAAGATATCGCCTTCCTCTACGCTGAAATCCAGACCGTCCAAGGCTGTATGTCGCTCATATTTTTTAACCAGGTTTTCAACCTTAATAATCATAACCATCCTCTTTAATATAATAAAAAATAGCCCTATTTATTCTTTTTATTAAAGGGCGGAAATATTTTCTTCCCTCAGGCCTATGTTTTCTTTTCATCTTTATTATTCTCTTTGTTTTCGTCTTCACGATCTTCATCCTCCTTTTGTTCTAGATCGGTCTCGGCAAATTCTGCTACATCTTTACTTTTTACTCGAGGTGGTTCGGAACTGATCTTGGTGTTTCCCGGCTAAAACTCCTCCAATGATGATCAAGACCGCCAAAACAAGTCCTGAAATGACAGCAAGTATTCGTTTCAAGGATCAAACCACCCTTTCTGGAAAATTATAAAAATGTTGCCCGGTTTAAGGTTTCGGATTGTTTATGGCATAGAAAAGATTAACGGAAGATGAATAGGATCAGGTCAATGGAACTCAGCCTGAAATTGTAAAAGACGGAAGGGAGTATTTTATGGCAGCTTATCTTAAATCTTCACTCACTGTCCAATTGTTATCCGTCTCCGAGCACGGACGTGCTGACCACCGATTCCTTCTTTTATTTTTAACAAGAAAGTAACCTAAAGGCCACATTCCCTTAACGTTGAGGTCGTATCTTTACATAAAAATATTACAAATCCTTAAGGAGGAAATTGAAATGAAACTTTTGTCTAAATTGGTTCCCTTGTTTTTAACGGTTTCTTTACTGATCTTTGGTCTATCCCCCGCTTCCTGGGCAGGCGATATGGAGTTATTGGGGGCTGGGGCCACCTTTCCGCAACCCCTCTATTCCAAAATGTTTTATGAATACTACAATGATTTCAAAGTCAAGATTAATTACCAAGGAATCGGTTCCGGTGGAGGAATCAAACAACTCAGCAGCAAGGTAGTGGACTTCGGCGGTACGGATGCTTTTATGACCGAGGATCAGTTAAAAGCGGCCGGGGCCCCGATCGTTCACGTTCCCACCTGCCTTGGTTCGGTGGTTATTACTTACAATCTGCCTGGTAACCCCCAACTTAAGTTTACCCCTGATGTCATTGCCGATGTCTTCCTCGGAAAGATCACAAAATGGAATGACCCCCGGATTGGCGCCTTAAACCCAGGGGTGCACTTTCCTGATTTGGCCATAACCGTGGCCCATCGTTCCGACGGCAGCGGCACGACCAATATTTTCAGCGACTATTTAAGCAAAGTGAGCTCGGAATGGAAATCAAAAGTAGGCATGGGAACCTCTTTGAATTGGCCGGTTGGTCTCGGAGGCAAAGGCAATCCCGGAGTCGCCGGATTAATCAAGCAGATACCCGGTTCTCTCGGCTACGTGGAACTGATTTACACCCTGCAAAACAACATGCCGGCGGCTTCTTTAAAAAATAAATCCGGCAAATTCATCGAACCGACCATTAAGTCAACCAGTCTGGCGGCCAACACCAAATTGCCGGAAGATATGCATATCTCCTTGACCGATACCGATGCCCCCAATGGGTATCCCATCGCCGGTTTTACTTACCTGATTTTCTACAAAGAGCAAAATTATGGAGGAAATACCCTGGAGAAAGCGGAAACCCTGGCCAAGTTAATAAAATGGGTCATCACCGGCGGTCAGCAATTTGCCGAACCCTTGCACTATGCCCCCCTCTCCAAGGATGCTTTTTCCAAGGCGGACAAACTGGTCCATTCGATGACTTATAACGGTAAACCGGTATTAAAATAGGGATGGCCTAAAAACCCGTTCGGCGCCTGCAATTGGCTGGAGCGTTTGTCGCTCGGCGAAAAACCAATAATACGAAAAAATCGAAAATTCTCTGTTGCGGGTTGCGGGTTGCGCATTACGAGTTGTTAGGGAAAAACTAATACCCTCCTCAACCCGTAACCCGCAACCCGTAACTATGGAAATGTTAGGGATAAACCCTTAAATGCTATTTTTTAAAAACCTAATAATGATCTAAGCCATACAATGGGAAAAGAAAACAACACCTGGATTATCGACAAGTCCGAAAAGCGGTTTGGTAATTTTTTATCTTTTTTCGCCTACTTAGTCATTGCCTTACTTCTGGGTATTTTTATCACCTTATTGATTTTCGCCTGGCCTTCCATCAAGGTTTTCGGTTTTTCTTTTTTTATTGGGCGCCTTTGGAATCCGGTAACCAGTAAATTTGGTGCCCTCCCTTTTTTGGTGGGGACCTTGTTGACTTCTTTTCTGGCCTTGCTCATCTCGATTCCCTTTTCCATCGCCATCTCTGTTTTACTTGGCGAATATTATAAGGAAGGGGTCCTCTCCTCTTTCCTTAAGAGTTCCATAGAGGTTTTGGCCGGCATCCCCTCAGTTATCTATGGGTTATGGGGCTTATTTGTTCTCATCCCGATCGTCAGGAACATCGAGATCCAAGTGGGTGTATCCTCCGAAGGTGTCGGATTGTTTTCTGCCTCTCTTATCCTGGCCATCATGGTCATACCCTATGCCGCCTCAATCGGCCGGGAGGTTATTGCCCTGGCACCGGCTGATCTTAAGGAAGCTGCTTTCTCTCTTGGCGCCACCCGGTATGAGGTCGTTAAGAAGGTCGTCCTGCCCTATGCTCGGTCAGGAATCATCGCCGGTATCTTGCTCTCTCTCGGAAGGGCCCTGGGAGAAACCATGGCCGTGACCATGCTGATCGGCAACCGGAACACCATTCCTCACAGCATCTTTGCCCCGGCCAACACCATGGCCAGTGTCATCGCCAATGAATTTACCGAGGCCACCTTGGATATTTATGTCTCTTCCTTGATCAACATCGCCCTGGTGCTCTTTCTGGTCACCATGGTGGTCAATCTCATCGGCAACTATATCATTAAAAAGGTCAGTATTACCGCGGAAAGAGAAGTCACCTGATGGAACCCAATACAACCTGGCGCATTTTTAAAGATAATTTCTTTAAAGGGGCCATTATTCTCCTCTCCTTTCTTTCCATCTCGCCTATGCTCCTGATCCTTTTTTATATCGGGAAAAATGGGATATCTTCCATCAACTGGGCCTTCTTAACCGAGTTGCCCCGGCCCATGGGAGAAATAGGGGGCGGGGTTTTTAACGCCATTGTGGGCACCTTTATTCTTGTCGTACTTTCCAGTCTCTTCTCCGTGCCCGTTGGGATAACCGCGGGAATCTATCTTTCTGAAAAACTGGAGGGCGTTCTTTCAAGAACCGTCAAACTCTGTGTCGAAATCCTGCAAGGCACACCCTCGATCGTCATTGGTATCATCGCTTATACCTGGATCGTGCGTCCCCTCAGGAGCTTCTCGGTTTTTTCCGGGGCCATCGCTCTGAGTATGATGATGATTCCCGTCATCATCAAGTCCACTGAAGAGACGCTGAAACTCATCCCTTATCATCTGAAAGAGGCCTCCTTGGCCCTGGGAGTGCCTTATCACCGAACCATTTTAAAGGTGATTTTACCGTCCGGTCTCAGCGGTATAATCACCGGCATCTTGTTGGGAATCGCCCGTATTACCGGGGAAACCGCTCCTTTGCTTTTTACCTCTTTCGGCAATCCCTTTTTAAATTGGAATCTCTTTAAACCTATGGAGTCTTTACCTCATATCATTTTTTATTATGCCACCAGCCCCTACCCGGAATTTCACCACTTTGCCTGGGGGGCCTCATTTATCCTGGTCAGCCTGGTTTTGGTGTTTAATCTTACCGCCCGGAGAGTCTCAAGAAGATGGAAGATACAATTGTAAATGTTTTAAAAATTGAAAATTTTTCCGCTGGATATGGTGAAAACCGGGTACTGAAAGAAGTCAACCTTTCTATTGCCGACAACAGCGTCACCGCTTTGATAGGTCCTTCCGGGTGCGGCAAAACCACTATTATCCGCTGCATCAACCGTATGCATGAGCTGATTCCAGGTGCCAACATTGACGGTAAGATGTACCTGCGGGACAAAGATATCTACACCATGGAACCGATCGTGCTCAGAAGAAAGATAGGCATGGTCTTTCAAAAACCGAATCCCTTTCCGACCATGAGTATTTACGACAATGTCATCGCCGGCTATAAACTCAACGGGATTCGTCTTCCTCGAATAGAAACCGAAGAAATCGTGGAACGATCCCTCCAGGGAGCGGCCTTATGGAATGAAGTCAAGGATTTTCTTCATCGAAAGGGGACCTTTTTATCCGGGGGCCAACAACAAAGGCTTTGTATCGCCCGGGCTCTGGCCATGAACCCTGAAATTCTTTTATTGGACGAACCCACATCGGCCCTGGACCCCAAATCGACTTCCCATATTGAAGAATTAATTATTGAATTGAAACAAACCGTAACCATGCTCCTGGTAACCCACAATATCGCCCAGGCGGCCCGGGTTTCGGATTTTACGGCCTTTATCTATTTGGGAGAATTGGTTGAATTCGGTTTAACGAAAACCCTGTTTACCGTTCCCAAGGACAAAAGGACGGAAGAATATTTGACGGGAAAATTTGGTTGATGGTTTCAGAAAAATCCATCAACCGATTAAATCCGACAGGAATGACTTGCCGAATGCGGAAGAAGTGCGACCTTTTTTGACCGGCTTTTGAAAGGGGAGAAAATATGTTGGAAGAAAAAATTGAAGAACTCAGAAAAACCCTGATCGGCTATGCCCTTCTTGTAGAAAAAATGATTGATAAGAGCATCCAAGGATTGTTAAAGATAAACAGGGAGATGCTCGTTGAGGTTATTGAAATTAGCGAGCCCAAAGCCAATGAAACTGAAATTCAAATTGACGAACTCTGCGTCACCCTTATAGCCCAATTTGGTCCAAAGGCCAAAGATTTAAGGGCCGTTCTGATGTGTCTTAAAATTAATAACGATTTGGAACGAATTGCCGACCATGCCGTCAACACGGCGGAGAGCGCCCTTTTCCTGATAGGCCATCCTTTGGTAAAACCTCTATTGGATATTCCCAGAATGGCTGAGGTCTCCATTGAAATGTTAAAAGACAGCCTATCCGCTTTCGTCAACGAAGATTCCGAGTTGGCGGTCAGTGTTTGCGACCGGGATCAAGAGGTGGACAGTCTGGCTTCTCAAGTGTTAAGAGAACTGATCACCTATATGATCGCCGATCCCGCCACTATCGAACGGTCCCTCCATCTGTTAAAAATCGCCCGCAACCTGGAACGGACCGCCGATCTTTCCACCAACATTGCCGAAGATGTCATTTATATGATCGAAGGAAGGGTAATCAAACACCCTCATCTTTATCAAAAATAGAGGGGTATTTTATACTGATAAATTCGTAAACACTCGAAAAACGCCGAACTTTGTCATTTCTACCGAAGGGAGAAATCTTGCTTTAATTGTTGCGGGGCAACTGTTTGATGCTGCCGGAGTTTTTGGATGCCCTGCAGGGTATGGAGCAAAGATTGATAAATAGAGACAGTTTTGGATTCTTGGCAGACAAGTCTGAGAATTCATCCCCAACTTAGAACTCCCTATTGTCCTACCGATGGAAGCCGACCTTTCCACTGGAAGTAGATAGACACCCTCAGAAACACCGCCTGACACGCCGCTTGTACTCGATAAACGGCTTCCCCCCTGTTTCCTCCATCTCTTTCTCTTCCAGCCTTTTACACTTTTTTACATTTTCAAAAAATTATCTTTACAATTTCTTCTTATCATCAAAGCCAATATAAAGGCCGCAATAGGAAAGTTCAGAAAGTTTTCAATCTACAAGTCTTGTTCTGGAACTGGGCTGAAAAGTATGTATTACCGTTTAAACTCAACAATCAGCCTCACGGTTATATGATATGGATCAAAAAGTATTTCCTTAGATTGTAAGGGTATAAGAGAATTCACATTTTCTTTTTAACAAAGTCCCCGGAAGATGATACTATAGAAACCAGAGTGTCGAACCATTTGTTGCCCAAAACCATTTAAATTGAATAAATAAGGAGAGCTCATGAAAACCATGGATAACAAACAAAGGGAAATGGGGCGCCGTGATTTCCTGGCGCTGACCGGGGGAATCATCGGCACCTTATCCTTGGGAAGCCTGTCGACTGCCGGATCCAGCTATGCTTCTTCAATTGTCTTTCCAGAAACAAGATGTGAAGACAAGAGTAATACTAATACGGGCAAAAAAATATTAATCGCCTACGCCAGCAAATACGGCTCCACCGGCGGTGTTGCCGAGGCAATCGGGAAAGAATTATGCAGTAAGGGGGCGAAGACGGATATTTGTTTAATAAAAAACGTGAAAGACTTGAGTTCCTATCAAGGTGTAGTTGTGGGCAGTGCAATTTTCAGAGGCAAATGGATGCCGGAAGCTGTGAATTTTGTTAAGGCTAACTCTGAAATATTGCGTCAGATTCCGGTGGCTTATTTCCTGGTTTGTATGACCATGCACCAGCCAACGGAAGAGAATCGACGTAAGGCATTATCCTTTTTTGATCCTGTTCTTCAAACCATACCCCAGGTAAAACCGTTTGCTATTGTCCCTTTTGCCGGAGCGATGCATTACAGCAACCTCTCTTGGTTGAATAAGGAAATCATTCAGTCGAAGGGGGTGCCGGAAGGCGATTACCGTGACTGGGAGGCTATCCGCGCCTGGGCCAGGGGACCGGTTTTCACGAAACTGAAGGTCGGTCCAACAACCTGATCCTAATTCTCTATTTCCAAACTTATTTGATAAGACTTTTCTTTTTGATGAAAAAGTTTATGGAATGGAAACGACACCATCAAGGAGAAAAACGGGGCTTTTCCGGGTGTACTTTACAAAGGGATCTCGTCTCTCCCTGTTCTCGGAAAACCAGATCCGCCCAGGTATTTTAGTCCTATGGGAATCATCCCCGCTGCCAAGAGTATGGAGGCCGCCACTGATAGAATTTCAAAACCATCCGGCATGGCTGTCAGTATGGCCCCGATGAGTATGGGCACAGTCTGCCAAAGAGATAAAACACGCCTCCTGATCAAAGCAACCGCCTGGATGGTAAAGCCCAAAGGCAACAGTAGGATACCCCACATCAGGAAAAGCCATCCTTTCTTCGCCATCAGGGCCGCAATACCGGGGAGCAACGCGGCAAATTCGGATTCCGATAGCGTGTCAAAGGCGCTCAGCGTAAGGCAGAGAGCCCCCTTGTCGGCCGCGAGAACGATGGCCCCAAGAATGGCTAAAACACCTCCGATAAGTCCGAACCAAGGGACCTGATTACATTCAAGTAGTCCTTTGAATTGAAGGGCAACAATAATGAGCATAGGAACGCTCATTAACATAAGGGAATGACCGAGGTGAAGGGTGCTGTTGTGGTGAACCCTTGCTAACAGTTCATGCACATCGGTAATCATATGAGGATGGAACAAACCGGGATGAGCGGAAAAGGCATAAATGAATATGAGGGGAAAGAGAATGAATGCCGAACCGATGCCAACCCTTTGAACCACCTCTGACAAGGAATATTGGGCGCGTACTTCTATGGACATGGATACCTCCTTGGATGTTTGAATCCTAACGTTTATTGTTCTTCTTTTTTTAAGGGACGCCATTTCATATAACGTTTCTTCTCTTCGACCATCTCCCACATGTCAGAATCAATAATCTTCCTTCTGGCCTCTTCTCTGGTCTGATGACCATTGTCTATAAAAAGGAATCCGGTTTTTTTTGATATTCTGTTCAAGTCCCTCATGAGTCCTGCGGGATCGCTCACCATATGAAACATGTCCAGTGCGTAGATGATATCGGCGATCTCCCCGGCCAAGGAACACCGGTTGCTGTCCGTCACTACCGCGGTTACATTTGTCAGCCCTTCCTTAGCTGACCGGTTCGTAACTGCCTTGATGGCGAGTTCGTGGATATCGAGAGCGAATAGCCGACCCTGTGGTCCCACCAATTCGGACGCCCGCTTGATGTAGGATCCCGGACCGCAGCCATAATCGACAACGGTCTGTCCTGGCTCTATGCCAAACTCATCCAATAGAGAGGAAACCGCTACGAATCTGTCCCTCATGTCGAATATCAGGTTCATGATCCGAAAAGCAAAACCGGGCATCCTGTCCATGCCCTTCCCGCTGATTGTCAATCTCATGATGACCTCCTGTTTTTAGTGTTTATTTGCTATACGCTTTACTTAAAAAAATTTCAAATCCTCTTTTCAGGAACTGTTCCAATATGGTTAGAAATTCGTCAAGGAACCGAATCCTCTCATCAGAGAGGTTCATGAAATAATCTCGAAAGCCCCCATCCATGGTCTCGTGCCAGTGTAAGTGGGCGAAGAAGGCCACCCTGCCTTTAGTGGAGAGATACACGGTCACCCGCGAGGCATTGGCCGGATCGGTTTCTTTCACAATGATTTCCTTGCCTTCCAGCTTTTTAAGCGTTTGCGATACCGCGCCCTTGGTTATACCAAAATGCTGGGCCAAAGCAGTCACGCTCAGGCCTTCGTTCTCGGCCTACTACTTCAATCATGTGGATTTCAGCGCCGGATAGGTCTTCCCCGGTTCCGAATTGGCGGGGCTGTTTGTCCATCTGCTCCCAGAGTTTTGCTACCCTGCCGAATTTTTTAACCAATGAAAACCGGAATGGGGTCAACTTGTTCATGGCAAATAGAGTATATTAGCTAAACACATATGTCAAGAAAAAAATACAAATTATTTTCGAAGGAGAAAGGTATTGTGGTGCTCAAGTTAACTTAGGAAATAGTAATAGGAAAAAAGGGGGAGAGCGGGGGGCAAAATTTAATTGCTTTAATCTCCTTTTTTCTCCTGAACTCTATGTGCAATCCAGGGACCGATTGTTTCGTGGGCCTTCACCAGAACCGAGAGATGTTTTTTCTCCAGGAGGGACCTAACCTGAGAATCGGATCGAACGGAAACCGCCAGATCGCCGAAAGCTAATACCTTTTCCGGTAAAAACAACTCATCCTCTGAGCCGATCCACAAGCCGAAAGGACGATCGAGGGTCTGCAAATTGGTCATGGGGGGCGGAGGGAGTGAGCGCAACGGCCATATTGACCGTGATGGCGGCCACCAGCCCGGAATCATCGGCTAATATCTCGGCCGGATAATTGAATTGGACAGCATAGTCATGGCCGTGGGTTTTACCCCCGCTCATGGCATAGGCGATAAAAGCTGAAGTATCGGCTTTTGCAAAAGGGACAGCCTGAGACGGACGGTCAGTCTGAGCTCGAAATCCGAGTTGGGGTGAAAGAAACACATAGCCGTCAACCTGATTGTGCTCAGGCTGGCCGGCATAGTTTAGGGTCAGGCCCGCACCTGATGAATGACCGCCGAGGAACAGGGGAAGGTGAGGAAATTCGTCACGAATATGCTTAATAAAGGTGGCCATGTCATCCCAAACCTGCTCCGGGTTAGGGGCATCGCCCCGCGGTCCACCCGAGGCGCCATGTCCTCGGATATCGGGAGTATAGACCACTGTGTCGAACCGTGTTTGCAAACCCTTTCCAAGGTATTGATAGCCTGCCCCACTGTGGGCGCCGCCTCCATGAAAGAACAAAAGGACTGAGCGGGGAGAGTCCGGAGCATAACACCGGTAGGCCAACCTGACACCATCACTGGCTGTTAGCATCTTAATACCGGCCAAACTAACATTGCCGGCTTCACGTAATTCCCTGAATGAAAAAGATGGTTCAGACATTGATATCTCCTTATGTTCAAGTAAGGTGGTTTGTCGGCTTCATAATCGGCCAGTTCGGAGATTTGGTCGATAAGGTTGGATATTTTTATGATGAAATACGGCGTGTCCGGGGTCATGGCCGCACTCGTCTGGAGATCGGCAATACCGGCGGAGCCAACGAAGTCAAGGCTCCGATCGTGCGATTGCACGGCTGCGACCACATTGTGGACACTGCCTTTAACGATCTACGCGTCAAGCAGGGCATAGACCTTCTTTATTTTTAAATCAAGGGATCGCCCCGGTGTTTTGCTTTATACCCCAAAATGTGTAAGATTCAAAACCTACCCTTCGCCCCTCTCACTTCATAACCGCCGTAAAACCAGAATCGTCTCCCAAATGGAAGTAGATTTTTCCTTTCATACCTCGACCTGTGACCTGAGCCCATCCCCGGCCACAGACGGGGTCTCCCTCATCTGATCCCTCAAAAGAAAAATCGAGTCGTTCTGCTCCATTGACAGACTCCAGTCGGCAGTCAATGTCCACCTCAATAGCGCCGAATTGAAGTGAGCCTGTTCCGTCCTTTTTAATGGTCAGATGACCCGGCACCACCAGATCAATAAAATCCCTGTCCCATTGTTCCATTTCCGTAATACGCCATTTACCGATATAAGCTTTCTTCATATGCATTTTCCCCTACCCTTTTTAATGACTATTTAGTGATCATCTGGTGACCTGACGAAATATCTTCAATGCGATAGCCGCTATTGAAACAGACCAACCTGGCTTTCCCGAGGACGGCCTCAAGGTTTCGATAATCAATGTAACCCAGCACTGTGGCAAAATCTCGGCTGGACCAGTATTCTAACCCTGCTGAATTTATTCGCCGAATACGCTCAAAGGAAGAAAGAGCCTTCGCTCCTGCTATGTTTTCTCTTCCCTGGTCCACGTTTCACCTATCAGCGGGAAAATTTTATTGCCCGCTGCTATCTTTAAGATCAAAGACCCCTAATTTATTATTTCATGACAAGTTCAATTACTGAATGAAGTAAACTACGTTATATATTTACACCCTTGAATCTTTGTAGGAGAAATGAGGCTAAAAAAGGTTCATAAATGGTTCTGCTGGGACTTCTTCACTGTTTTCCATGGTCCGCCGGGAGACCAGATCGAACTTAGTTTTTTTGACGAGCAGCTGCTTCGAATACGGGACCCAGGAATTCCGCCAGGGAACTCAGGATGATTTGTATATCTTTGGCACTTCCGTCAACCGGTTTTTCCTTAAAAATGCAATCCACTGAGCTGGTTTATCCGGTAATTGGGCGAAGGCCGTGGTCAAAGCTATCGGAAGTTCTTCTGGAATCGCCGTCCGGCGGCGGTAAAAAGTTGCTCTGAGAGAGGCCAACAGAATTTCGCCATCAAAAGATTCTTTTTGAGACACTTGGTATAAATCAAAGAAATCCCGCATTCGACTATTTATCGTCCCAAGCCGGACCAGGGCATGAGCCTTCTCAGCGATGACGGTTTCAAGCCGGTAGGCCAGCAGGCGGGGACACGGCAGGTTTAAAAGGCTTGGGTAATCGATCCATTCTGGTTCGGGGACTAATGCATCGCCGATACCGATATCTATTTGAAGGCGTATCCGTGCCGGAACCCAGTCGTGCCTGAAGATTGATACGCCTTCCGCCATACATATCATCAAGACGAATATCAGACAGACGGATTGTGGGCGTTTCAAAGGTAATCCCATCAGGCTCGACTTCAACGGCACATAT
>CAWAKF010000045.1:0-20868 GCA_963782435.1 uncultured delta proteobacterium | reverse complement strand
CCTAATAAGCCGTTTCAATTTTTATTTCATAGGGTATCCCCCATCCCGAGGAGGGGTCAGCTTTTGCCTTAAGAAAAAGTTAAACGGTTACCATCCCGGCAATATATTGAGGCACCGCAGGAAAACCCGGCGGTTAACCAAGGAAGCAAACCTCAACCTGAAGTATCGAAAATAGAGGGACAGCGCCTAATTATTTATTGTTACCAGAATTGTACTTGAGATGTCCCTTCGGTTTCCCTGATATGCTGTCGCACCTTTTCCCTGATCACCGGATCCATAATGGGCTCAACCAGGGAGATGGGTTTTCCCTCATCATCTTTAGAGTTTTTCCAGTCAATAACCTCTCCGGGGACCAAGGCATAATGGCACCCGCCACTACCGCAACAGGCGGAGTCCGCCGCCCCTTCCCCCAAGAGAAAGAGAATCCGTTTCCCGGCATGCTCGATGATCCCCTCCTTATAAAGTTGGTACCAGCCCGAGATGCTTCTAACCTCTTCATTGAGAGCATGAACAAATGGTCTGGGCATAATTTTACTTTTTCCCTTAATAATGTATTTCTTAGGCACGGGTCCGGCAAGACCGGACACACGGATTTACACGGATAAACCATTTCATTTCTCAAGAAAAAGGGGCAGCCCTTTTCTTGAGACCGGGTTATGCCGAAGGTGGATTGTGGCCATCCCTCAATCCGGCCTTATCAGGATTGAGGGATAACCCAAGGATCGGACCGTGCCAATCTGTGAAATCCGTGCCAAAATTATTTTGGTTTTAAAAGAATAAGCTTAGGCCTCCTCCAAACCGACAATGCCCACAAAAATCGCACATCCGTCAGGAGCACCGCCGAGATTATGGGTCAAACCCAGTTTCGGATTCGGCAGTTGTCTCGAAGGAAATCCGGGATTCAGCAATTCATCGGCCCGACCCTGAAGCTGCAGATACATCTCATAGAGCATCCGCAGTCCGCTGGCTCCGATGGGATGGCCGAAGCATTTCAGCCCGCCGTCAAGCTGAACAGGGAGTTTACCATCCAGGTCAAAAAAACCGTTTTCAATATCATCCCGGACCTTCCCGCGGGGGCTGAACCTCAGATCTTCCATGGTTACGGCTTCGGTGATGGAAAAACAGTCGTGAACCTCGGCCATACTGATCTCCTCCCTTGGGGTTTTGATCCCGGCCTCCTCATAGGCCCTTTCTGCCGCTCTAACCGTGGCTTCGACATGGAGAAAGTCAAAATTTTGGGTAAAATTCCCGTCCCGAGGGGCCATGGCAATCTGCAGGGCCTTGACGAATACCGGATCTTTCTTCCTGGCCTTGGCGATTTCCGGTGTTGTTATTATCGCTGCAGCACAGCCGTCACTGACGCCACAACAGTCAAACAAACCCAGGGGCCAGGAAACCATGGGGGCATTGAGAATCTGGTCCATGGTCACATTTCCTTGAAAGTGGGCATTCTTATTGCGCATGCCGTTCTGATGACTTTTCCAGGAAACCCTCCCGATCATGTGTTTTCCCTCTTCATAGCTCAGACCATATTTGGCGAAATAGGTGGTGGCCAGCATGGCAAAAGATCGTGGCGGTGTGGATTCAGCGATCATGGAATGGCTGGGGCCGGGGGTTCCTCCATCCCCCAAGCCGCTGATTCCGCTGTCCTTGAACTTATCAATACCGATGGCCAATACCATATCGTAAATCCCGGCCGCCACGGAATAGCAGGCATTCCGAAAGGCGTCCGAGGCGGTGGCACAGGCGTTTTCTACCCGGGTTACCGGAATATACTGAAGTCTCAACGGTTCTGAAATGGTCATCCCCGTTCTTCCAGTGGACGTCCCGACCCAAGCGGCCTGAATCTCATCCTGCCCTATCCCGGCATCCTTATACGCCTGATAGGCGGCATCAACGATCAGGTCTGTCTCACTGGCGTCCCAACGTTCGCCAAACCGGGTACATCCCATTCCCAGGATGGCAACTCTGTTTCGAATACTTCCTGGCATTTTAGACCTCCTTTTTGTTGGACTTAGTCCCTAACTGGTTTGCATTTCCAAAAATAGGTGTGAGCCCCGAGGGTATGCCGCAGTTGTCTGAAGGTCATCTCGACGCGCATACCCACCTGGCATTCATCCGGTTCACGGTCAACCATAAGAAATTGACCCCGTCCCCCTCCGTCAAAGTCAACGACCGCGGCCGTTGCCGGAGGATCAATTCCACCGGCCAAAAAATCATGGCTGAAACTTCTGACCGTTCCCGGTTTGTCGGCAAACCGATAGGGCTCAAAATCATCTCGGGCCTGGCATTGGAGACAGATATGGGCCCGTGTTGAACTCTGACTCAAATACAATTGCGGAGTCCCGCATTGTCTGCACTTTACCCCATAGAGCGGTATGGCCGTTTCGTGTTCCCTCCATTGGGCCGACATGGAGGCCGCACCCGCTGGGGGCCGGGCAGCCGGTGCCAGAGAAACCATTTCCCGCCACCTCAGGTATCGACCGTAGCTGTTAAGGGTTTTTTTGATATTCAGGTGTTGTTTGATGCCTCTCCGGTTTTTGATATTTTTAATCTCTTCGGTTACCCGGAGCAGAATGGCATCACTCCCGTTGCCATAGCTCACCAGAAGTATCCGGTCCCCGGGCTTGGCCTCCTCCAGGGCCGCTACCAGGATCATCAAGGGAAGGGCCGTTCCGGTATCCCCTACCATGCCCAGCAGAGGATCCTGAAGTTGCTCAGGTTTAAAGCCCATTTTTTTACCCAGCGTGGCCTGAACCCGGGCATTGGCCCCGTAAAGACAGACTTTAGCGATGTCTCCCTTGGCTGTGTTGCATTTTTTCAGGACGGCTTCAACGGCTTCCGCCGGGATTTTCAGATAACCCTCTTCACGGCCGAATCGATCCTCCCAGTGACGGACAAATTTATCATCGCTGTCCCGCCAGAAATCACATAAATCATCGGAGAAGGTATGAGAACCTTCCACTTCAACCGCAACCTTTTCATCGCCTAAAAGCAGGGCGGCACTCCCATCGCCAAAGGCCTGTTCATCTCCGCCGGCTGCACCGCCCAACCGCATATCCGCAGCCGTGACTAACACCTTATTTAAAGACCCCGCTTTAACGGCATCCAGGGCGCAGAGCATGGCACTGGTCCCGGCCCGGAGACAATTGGTGAAGTCCGCATTTCGAGAGGCCCTCGGAATATCCAGAGCATTGGCAACGATGTTCGCACATTGTCGTTCTCGATAGGGAGAACAGGTTGTGGCCATAAACAGGGCGTTGATGGTTTTCGTTTCAATGCCTTTCAGGCAGTCCAATCCGGCGGCGACCGACATGGTCACCGGGTCTTCGTCGGATCCTGCGACTGCCTTTTCGCCGCGTCCCCCGGACTGACCCCACATCTGCCCGATGACACTACGAGGCAACCTGTAAAAAGGAATGTATGCACCGAATGATATAATACCTGCCATTTTTCCTCCTTTCCGATCTTCCTTATGTTTTTTCTTACTTTGGGTCTTAAAAGATACACTTATAATCCAATCTTTTCCAAACGCTCCTTCAAGTCAAGCTTTTTTCTATCATTTTCTGAAATTATTATTGATTGGTTATTTTATTAATTCACTCGATATTTTTTTGAAGAAGGGATCACGATATCGGTGTGAAGGGGAATGCATTTTCCGCGCAAGGTCAAAATCCATATTAATTCTCACTTTTGTTTGCCGGCTTTTATTCCAATCGGGCTAAAGTGACCCCTTCCCCTCCCTCGGACCGGTCCCCTTTTCGGAATCCTTTCACCAGAGGGTGGTTCTTCAAAAAATCCCGCACCGCCCTGGCCAAAATCCCGGTGCCGATACCATGGACAATGGTGACCTCCGGCAGACCGTCTAATGAAGCATGATTCAGGAAAGGTTCGATCAGGGACAAGGCGTCATCCACCCTCTGGCCGATCAGGTTGATTCGGGAAGGAGACAATTCATGAAACCCTATTTGGGATGCAAATTTTTTTTTGTGGAGGCTCGACTTGCCTTCTTTGAATCCCACGTCTGATATCGGGACCTCGATTTCCCGGCCTTCCGCCCTTACCCTAATTCGGTTAAGTTTTAACAATATGCCCAGTACTTCGGCATCGCAGCCCAAAGAGCGGATAAAAACTCGCTCCCCTTCATGGAGAGACTCGATGGCTGGACCGTCCTCCCTTTGACCCTTGGCTTCCCGCAGTTTCCTGGCCAGAGACTCCTCTTCTTCCCTTAGTTTTTGTAGTGCTTGTCTCCGGGTTGCCTTGTCCGTTTTTTTAATATCTTCCAGTAAAAGATTCATCTCTCGTTTGGTCTGGGCCGCAATCTCCACGGCTTCCTGAAAGGCCCTGGCCAGAATCTCTTTTCGCTGTTTTTCTGTTTCGGTGATCATCCCTTCGATTTTGAGATTTTCATCGGCCTGTTGAGCCTGGAGTTTTTTTAACTCCTCCAGCCCTTGTTCGTATTCCCTTCTCTTTCTATTCAAATCAGCCAATAATTGTTCGAATCCCTCTTCCCTTCCACTCAGCAACCTTTGAGCTGTTTCCAAAATATTTTCTGGAAGGCCGTATTGTCTGGCTATTTCAATGGCATGGGATTGCCCCGGTTCCCCCATATGTAATTGATACAAGGGTGTCAGGGTTTTTTGGTCAAACTCCATCGAGGCATTGATCATCCCCTCGGTGCGATGAACAAACCCTTTAATTTCAGTTAAATGGGTCGTGGCCATGACCAAGGCCCCTTTATCTTGCAGGTCTTTTAATACAGCGCAGGCAATGGCCGCCCCTTCCACCGGATTGGTGCTGGTCCCCAGTTCATCCATCAAGACCAGGTTTTTTTCGCCGGCCTGGTTCAATATCCCGGTAATACGGGAGATATGAGCGGAAAAGGTGGATAGACTGCTTTCTATGGATTGCTCATCTCCAATATCCACCAATAGACCGGTTTGCATAGGAAACCTCGAGGCCGAATCAGCTGGAACAGGCATGCCGGACAGGGCCATGAGCAGGAGAAGTCCTGTAGTTTTAAGGGCAATAGTCTTACCTCCGGCGTTGACTCCGGTTATGACCATCACCGTGGATTTGTCTCCTAATTCAAGGGTCAAGGGCACGACCTGCTTCCGCGCCCCTTTTTTCTCAAAGGAAAGAGAAAGTAAAGGGTGACGGGCCTGGATCAGGGTTATGCCGGTTTTTTCTTGGACCTCCGGTATTTCCATATGCATCCGATCGGCCATAAAAACCAAACAGGCCAGGAGATCCAGGTGGATCAAAATGGATTGGTCAGCCTCGATCTCTTCTGCCCTTTGACGGACCATGGTAGAAAGTTCCCGAAGGATGCGGATCACCTCGGCCTTTTCCTCGGCCATCAGATTTCCCAATTGGTTGGCCAGACTGATGATACCCAAAGGTTCGATAAAAGCCGTTTCCCCGGTTCTGGAAACGTCATGGATCACCCCTGGAATCTGGGTCTTGGAATCCATTCGAACCGGGATGACCCATCGGCCGGATCTCTGGGTGATAAAATCATCCTGTAAAAACTGGGCCACCCGGGGTTCCCGGACAACCTCTTCCAACTTCATGCGAATCTGGGCCTCCAGATGCCGGATCTCTTTTCGCAACTCATAAAGCAAAGGAGAAGCTTGGTCCAGGACGTTGCCTTCATGATCCAACGCCTTCTCCAGAAAAGAGAGCAGTTCAGGAAAAACTTTCAAGTTCCGGGTCAGGAGTTTTAGCTGGGGAATGTCCTCGGCCTCTCTGATTTGCCCGGCAATGGCCGCGGATAATTGCAGCAAAGGTATAAAAGCTGAAAGTTCCAAGGGATCCAGAACCGCCCCAACAGGCCGGGCTTTTTCCAGAAATGATTTGAGATCAACAAAAGGAAAGAACTGCAAAGGAGAGCCTTCGGCCGAAAGTCTTCTTAGTTCCTCCACTAAGCGCTGACGTTGGAGAATGTCAGACAGATTCTCGTAAGGGCGGATGGCTAAGACCGCTTCCCCGGTCGCCGGGCAATGGGCCTGTTCGGCCATGAGTTTAAGGAGCTTGGGATATTCCAATAGTTCGAGGGAATTTTCAGAAATCATGAGAACGGCACCTTATAAATAATGGGGGTTCGAGTTTGCCATTTTAATAATTGGTGTCAACTTAATATTTTAACAAAGCCGAGTATTTTTTTGCCACAGACAAGACAGACAAAAACAGACTAAAATAATTGTGATCTGATTGACGACCTGTCAATCAGATCCCTTTCTGCCCTTCGGGCAAGCAAGGTTCCCCCGATGTTTGTCCACCGGGGGAAAAGTCTGTGGTCGTTTGTGTGGGTCGTGGCAAAAAAAACATTTTTCTAACAACGATACTATTACCGTATTCGCATTAATCCCTTGCAAACATTTTATTTGGATTGTAGAAAAGAGTATGAAATAAATTTCTTGGAAAGGCAATAGGAAAGCCGTCTTCCGGATATGAAGGAAAACACAAAAGAAGAATTCCTGGAAGTGGTGGACGAATATAATCATGTTGTTGGGATTACGAATCGTCGGGAAATCCATGAAAAAGGGATGCGGCATCGCTCGGTCCACATCTTTATCTTCAATACCAATGGGGACCTTTATCTCCAGAAACGATCCCCCTCCAAAGACCAGTACCCGGAACATTGGGACACTTCGGCGGCCGGACACACCGATCCCAGAGAATCGCCAGTAGAAGCGGCCAAGAGGGAGTTGATGGAGGAACTTGGGGTTGAAGTGGAATTAACGGAGGTGTTGGAATACCCAGCCTGCCTGGAAACCGGCTGGGAATTCGTAACTCTATTCGCGGCCCGAACCGATGATCCTATTCGCCTTAACCTGGAAGAGGCCACCACCGGAGACTATTTCACCACCGATCAACTGACCCAATTATTGACCGACCCCCTGCAAAAAATCGCCCCTGCCTTACCATTATTATATGCTCTCTATCAAATTAAATTTTCTATCCAACCTGACTCTCCAATAAAAATAACTTGAAATATTAAATGGTTTTGGTATGTTGAATCAGTTGCCCGGTAAATTTCATTTTTAACGAACAAAATATCAAGGACTAAAAATGATCAGTGTTGACTGGATAGGATTTAGTCTTGCTTCCTTAGCAGTCGTGCTTGCGCCCGGTCCTGGTTCGGTCTTCGTTGCCAAGACAGCGGCCACCGCCCATGTCAGGGCAGGCTTTATGGCGATGTTGGGTATTATGGTTGGTGATTTATGCCTGATCTTTCTATCTTTGTTTGGGGTGTCGGCTTTATTCCGTGCCTATCCAGCGCTGTTCCAGATCATTAGGCTCGCCGGAGCAGGCTATCTGATTTTCCTGGGGTTACAATCGATCATTTCCCGGCCCCCAAAAGAGTCGGAAAGGATGCAGAGCAATCGGCTGCCCTTCAGGCGGGCTGTTTCCATCACCCTGCTTAACCCCAAGGCGGTATTTTTCTTCCTG
Organism: uncultured delta proteobacterium; assembly: GCA_963782435.1. Taxonomy (GTDB): domain Bacteria; phylum Desulfobacterota; class RBG-13-43-22; order RBG-13-43-22; family RBG-13-43-22; genus RBG-13-43-22. The sequence goes on along the minus strand of CAWAKF010000045.1, from coordinate 13,413 downwards.
ACCTTTTTCCCAATATTCATCAAGTCGACAGAAAATAGTCTGGTGATTGCCTATGCGGCCATGACCTTGGTATTCATGTCCATAAGTGCGGCTTACCTTTCTTTGCTAATCCATACCTCATCTAAACTTGCTTTGGCATTTCAGCAAAATCGAATGCTCCAGTCGGTTGCAAGGTGGTTTTGTGGATGTATCTTTATAGGTTTTGGTTTGAAAGTGGCAATGGTTTCAAAATGACTAAATTGCTTCGTCGGATGGCTGCCTTTGCCAACTTCAATCGTTTGCAATTGAGTAACAAATAGTTGAAAATTATCATGCCCCAACAAGACAGTCCTATGACAACTATTCCACAATTCAGAGTGTTCTGCATCGATGATCTGGCCGAGCTCGAGCAGATGATCGTTGCACTTTACCAGGAGGATCCCCCCGGCGAGATAATGTCTCTCCAAAAGATCCGAGGCACTGTGCAGGAGCTGTTGTCACATCCGGAGAAGGGAGACATAAACATCTTCTTTGTCGATGGTGTCATTGTCGGATACGCTATCCTCGTTTTCTATTGGAGCAATGAATATGGCGGAAACGTCGCCTTAATCGATGAATTATATATCAAACCCTCCTGGAGGAGTAAAGGGATAGGGTCGGCTTTCCTTGAACAGGTAGCTGCTCCCAATATCGGTAATTTAAAAGGAATTCAGGTGGAGGTAACACCAGGAAACGAAAAGGCCCTTAACCATTATTCCAGGAACGGCTTTTCCCCAATGGCTAACCGGCATTTGTTTAGGAAATTATAAAGACTTCCGGGTTAATCCTGTTTTTTTTGAGGTGAAGAAATGAAAAAGGAAGATTTAATTGACCTCGATATTGATTTTTCAAAAATAAAAAACCACGATGACTACAGAGCCGTATGGCGACGATTAGGGATGATTGAGATTAAAATGGTGGAAAAGTATGAGGAGTGCAGACATAATGTTGGAGACACTTTCATCTATGAAAATCCTTACAAGAGGCCCAAGGACGTTTGTGAAGCACTCCTTCATGTATTGGATTTATATGTTTGGCGGGTGGCCTTGGGTTTTCCTTCCTGGAACAGTGAAAACAGAAAGGTGTTCAAGCTTCATTGTCCCGACCCAAAGGGAACCGTATGGGAAATGAGAAAAATATAGAATCCAGATTCCAGTATTCAGAAGTCAGGAGTCAGGATTCGGCAGTCAGAAAAAATGATATGAGGATAAAAAATTGAGTAGCATCCGTATTGATGAAAAGGAACTCCTGCAAGTGGTCCAGGATTTGATCCGGATCGAATCGGTCAATCCTGAACTGGCCGGTATGGGAAACGGGGAATATCTGATTGCCGAATACATAGGGAAAAACATGGCCGGGATGGGTCTGGAGGTCCATTATCAGGAGATAAAGCCGAAGCGGGTCAATGTGATCGGGGTGTTGAAGGGCAGCGGTGAAGGCAAGGCCCTTATGTTAAACGGGCATACGGACACGGTCGGTATAACCCGGATGGATATCGAACCATTAAACCCGGTATTCCGGGATGGAAAGGTCTATGGCCGGGGCAGTTTTGACATGAAAGGCGGCTTGGCCGCTATGATGATCGCAGTCAAGGCCATTATCGAAGCCGGTCTGAAACCTAAAGGGGACGTGATCCTGGCCTTTGTAGCCGATGAGGAATACCTGAGTGTGGGGACGGAGGCGTTGGTCAAGGAATATTCGGCCCAGGCCGCTATTCTCTGTGAGCCGACCAGCTTAAAGGTTTGTATCGCCCATAAAGGATTTGCTTGGATCAAGGTCGAGGTCTTCGGCAAGGCCGCTCACGGCAGCCGCCCGGACAGAGGGATTGACGCCATTGTCAAAGCGGGGAAGTTTTTGACCCGCATTGAGGACCTGGGGAAGGACACCCTAATTCAAAAAAAACACCCCCTGCTGGGGTCACCTTCGATTCATGCCTCGCTGATCAAAGGGGGTACTGAACTCAGCACTTACCCGGATTATTGCCTTGTCGAATTAGAGAGAAGATTTATTCCAGGGGAAACCGTTAAAACAATTGAATCGGAAATGCAGACCCTGATCGATGATCTTGCCTCAAAAGATGACCAATTCAAGGCCAAATTCGAGATATCTTTTTCCCGGCCGCCCCTTGAGGTGGCCAGAGATCATGAAATCGTCAGTGCATTGACTAAGGCTTATACCAAAACCATAAGAAAAGCCCCGGAATTTATCGGGGTAGGCGGATGGATGGATTCGGCGATTCTGGCCGAGGCCGGTATCCCTTCGGTGATTATCGGTCCGGCCGGTGATGGGTTTCATGCGGCTACGGAATATGTGGATTTTGAGTCGGTTATATCTTTGACCAAAATATTGTCGGAAACTATAATAAACTTTTGTGGGATATAATTTTTCCTATCAAGTTAGATTGCGGGAAAAAAGTCAAACCCAAAGAATATCTTTGCCACAGACAAGGCAGACAATGATAGACGGAAGAACAAGAACTGATTGACGACCTGTCAATCAGTTCCCTGCCGCCCTTTTGGGCCGACAAGGTTTTTCCAGCAAGGGTACGCAGGCAAAAAGGTCTGTGGCGAGAAATATTTTGCTGATTGCATTGAATAAAACTAATCCAAGCGACGTCCTGGAGAGAATAGTATGGGCAGTATCTTTTCAGACCGAATTTCCGATGTTCCCAGGTCGTTTATCAGAGAAATTCTTAAGTTCACTATCGATGAATCCGTAATTTCCTTTGCCGGCGGATTGCCGAACCGGGACCTTTTTCCTTTGGAGGAGATAAAGGCGGCCACGCAGAAGGTTTTGGAAACCTCGGGAAAAGATGTGCTCCAGTACAGCACCTCTGAAGGCCATGGCGAATTGCGGGAATGGATCGTCAACCGATATAAGGCAAAAAATATTTCGGTCCATTCCGATAACGTCCTGATTACCACTGGTTCCCAGCAGGGGCTTGATCTGCTCGGCAAGACCTTCTTGAATGAGGGAGACAACGTTGTTATCGAAGAACCCGGCTACCTGGGCGCCATTCAGGCCTTCTCCATTTACCGGTCTACCTTTTTTCCGGTGCCGGTGACCCCCGAAGGAATGGTCACTCCAAAGTTAGAGAAGGCCGTATCTGATCATCTGATTAAATTGATATATAGCGTGCCCAATTTCCAAAACCCTTCCGGGATCAGCTATTCGGAGGAGAACCGGATAGAGATCTCCCGCATTTTGAAAGGCAAAAAAACGATACTGATCGAAGATGACCCTTATGGAGAGTTGCGCTTCTTAGGGAAAGACCAGCCCTCTTTTCACCAACTCATTCCCGAAAACACGGTTTTATTGGGTTCATTTTCCAAGATTGTCGTGCCCTCATTCCGGATTGGATGGATTGTGGCTAAGGAAGACATCATGGAAAAACTGATCGTCGCCAAGCAGGCCTCTGATCTACATACCAACTATTTCGGCCAGAGGATCATTATGCAATTCCTGCAAGATTACGACATCAATAACCATATCCAAAAAATCCGGGCCGCTTATGGAAAACAAAGAGACGCCATGGTTTCGGCCATAACAGATTACTTTCCCCAGGAAATCCAATTCACCAAACCGGAAGGAGGTATGTTCCTCTGGATCACCTTGCCGGAAAGATTGTCTGCCATGGAAGTTTTTAATAAAGCGATCAACCGGAAGGTGGCCTTTGTGCCCGGCGATCCTTTTTATGTGAATAAAACTGGGGTCAACACCCTGCGATTGAATTATTCAAGCGTTGATGAAGACACCATAACAGTGGGAATAAAGAGGCTGGGAGAGGTATTAAAGGATATGATGTTATAAATAGATTTAAAATGGGCGATGGGCTATAGGCGATAGGCTATAGGTCAAAAGATGTTTAACTTATTAAGGGTCTCATAATAGTCTTGACATGAAACGTTTTGCTTCGCATTAGATTATGGACCGGGGAAGTTTTCGTGAATTACACCGCAGACCTTAAAATCTTCAGCGCAAACCTCGGAACTGATTTGATCGGCGTGGCCGATCTGGAACCGCTTCGAAAAGGATTGCCCCTTTTTCCTGAAAACCTGTTAGAATCTTATTCTTACGGCATATCTATCGGGGTCCGTTTACAGGAAGAATTTATAGTGGATATCATTGATCGCCCGACGCCTGATTATGCCCGGCACTATCGGGCAATCAATAAAAGGCTTGACACGATATCCGCTCAGGTTGTCCAATGGATAGAGAAAAAAGGATTCCCGGGGAAGGCTATCCCAGCTTCTGAGTTGGTGGATGAAGCCAACCTGTTGGGTCATATTTCTCATAAGGCCGTGGCCAGGGTTGCTGGTTTAGGGTGGCAAGGTAAAAGCCTTCTGCTGATCACCCCTGAATACGGTCCAAGGGTCAGACTGGTTACCCTTTTAACCGACATGCCGCTGACTCCGGACCGGCCGATAAAAAATCGATGCGGTAATTGTCAGGAATGTGTCCAGGCCTGTCCGGCCTTTGTCATAAAAAACGCTTCGACTGACAGTTTTTATGCAAGCAGGGACGTGGCGGTCGATTTGGAAAAATGTCACCAACAACTAATCGAATTTAAAGCCCTCCCCGGCATCAATACCCGGATCTGCGGTGTTTGTGTCAAGGTCTGCCCCTATGGGAAAAGGAGAAACCATGGAAATTAACGTGGTCCATATTGAAGAGAAATTTTCCAAATTCAGCGAACGTTTATCTTACAAAATTATCGCCCTGATGAATGATTATCACTTCAAGTTGGTAAGATCCTATGGCGACTTTATCTGGCACCGGCATTCGGATACCGATGAGGTTTTTATGGTCATAGACGGCGATTTTCAAATTGATTTACGAGATAAAACCTTATATTTAAAAAAAGGGGATATGGTGGTCATTCCCAAAGGAGTGGAACACAAACCCTATGCCCGGGAAGAATGCAAAATTTTGCTGATCGAACCGGCCGGCACCCTCAATACCGGAGATGCCGGAGGGGACTTGACCAAGACGGAATTGGAATGGATTTAATCTTATGTGCCTGGAGGTATATAATGAAATACAAAGTAAATCTTAAAAAGACGGAAGAAGGTTATTCTGTATGGGTTCCTGGACTGCCCGGTTGTTGGTCTCAAGGGAAAACGGAACAAGAAGCCCTGGATAATATAAAAGACGCCATTCAAGCCTACTTACAAACAGTTGAAGCATTAACTAAAAACATAGAGTCTCGTTTCGTCGAAGTGGAAAGTTATGCCTAAACTTGCCGGTATTAATCATCAACGGGCGGTAAAAGCCTTCAAAAAAGCAGGGTTTTGGATCGCACGAAAAGGGAAACATATAACCATGACTAATGGGGAGCGAATCATTACCATCCCAAAAGCAAACCCGGTAGATGCCTTTACTATGGCTGGGATTGTTAAAGATTCCGGACTAAGCTTAGAACAATTTAATGAGTTGCTATAAGGAACAATAAACCATGACTCTTCGCCTTGCCCTGGCACAGATTAATGCCACCGTTGGAGATTTGTCCGGTAACCGAGATAAAATTATAGGAGGTTTGAAAAAGGCCCGCCGGGCCGGGGCCCAGGTAGTGGCCTTTCCGGAACTGGCCGTTACCGGTTATCCACCGGAAGACCTCCTGCTTAAACCGGATTTTGTGGAATCAGCCCAGGCCACCTTGACCGCGCTGGTTCCGGAAACCAAAGACCTGGTGGCGGTCATCGGCTGCCTTTGGGTGGAAGATGATCTTTATAACGGGGCGGCGGTGTTGGCCGACGGTAAACTCATTGGGGTTTATGCTAAACATTTTTTACCCAACTATGGTGTCTTTGACGAAAACCGCTATTTTCAGGCCGGGAAAAAAAATTCGGTTTTCCGTTTGGATAAAACAGTGTTCGGGGTCAGTATCTGTGAGGACATCTGGTACCCAAACGGTCCCCCACAAGCACAGGCTGATCAAGGGGGGGCCCAATTACTGATCAATATCTCATCTTCCCCTTACTACCTGGGAAAGGGACAGGACCGGGAACGGATGCTTTCCACCAGGGCGGCGGATAACCGTGCCTATCTGGCCTACTGCAATCTGGTGGGCGGTCAGGACGAATTGATCTTTGACGGTCAGAGCATGATCTTTGATCCTCAGGGGGAAATGATTGCCATGGCCGGTCAGTTTGTAGAAGATCTCCTGATAGCCGATCTGGATTTGAAAGAGGTTTTGCGCTGGCGGCTTTTTGATCCCCGCCGGCGAAAACAAATCAAGGAAGATGCGCCGGGTATTCGGGAAAATAAAATTCCAAAAATTCCCAGTCCAAAAAAATCACAACCGATTTCCCTCCGAAAGGTAGCCTCCCTCTCCCGGGAGGCCGAAGTCTATCAAGCCCTGGTCTTGGGTACCGGAGACTATTGCCGGAAAACCGGCTTCAGTAAGGTGGTGGTCGGACTTTCCGGCGGCATTGACAGCTCCCTGACCGCGGCTGTGGCCACAAAAGCATTGGGGCCGGACCGGGTTTATGGTGTTGGCATGCCCACCCGTTATTCTTCGGATCATAGTCTGGAGGATGCCGAATTACTATCTAAAAATCTGGGGATCCATTTCCTGAACATTCCTATTGAAAAGGTATTCCAATCTTATCTTGAAATATTAAAACCCCATTTTAAAAAAATGCCCGAAGATCTGACTGAAGAAAATCTTCAACCCCGGATCCGCGGGACCCTGCTTATGGCCCTATCCAATAAATTCGGCTGGCTGGTCCTGACTACAGGCAACAAAAGTGAGGTGGGGGTGGGTTATTCCACCCTTTACGGAGATACGGCCGGTGGTTTTGCCGTGCTGAAGGACGTTCCCAAAACTTTGGTCTATGATTTATGCCGTTACCTGAATCAGGCTCAGGGCCGCGAGGTTATTCCCCAAAGGGTTTTGGACAAACCCCCTTCGGCCGAACTCCGACCGGATCAAAAAGACTCCGATTCCCTGCCCCTTTATGAACAATTGGACCCCATTCTGACGGCTTATGTGGAGGAAAGCTGTTCTGTGGATGAAATCGTTAAGCGTGGATTCGACCGGGCAATGGTCCAACGGGTGATCCGGATGGTGGATCGAAACGAATACAAGCGCCGTCAAAGCCCGCCGGGAATCAAGATCACCTCCCGGGCCTTCGGTAAGGATTGGCGATTACCGATCACCAATCGGTATACTGGCAAAACCACTTGACACAATCATCCGGTTTCAATATTTTTAATAAACAGCCAAGGGCCCTCTTTAATTCCAGTCCTTTCCTTTCCTTTTTGGGATGGTAGACTTTGGCAATCATATTGAGATTACCATTAGGCAGCAAGAAAGCCTCGGGGGGCAATGGCTTCCGGTTAGGGCTAAGGAACACACAGGCACTTAAATCAATAACGAGGATACCTTTATGAAAAAACCATTGTGGGAACCGTCTCTGGAACGGATTGAAAAGTCCAACATGAACCGGTTCATCCGGTTTGTGAATGAAAAGTACGGAAATAATTTTTCAGCCTATCCGGATCTGTATGAGTGGTCGGTGACTCATCTCCCGGAATTTTGGGCGGCCATGTGGGAATTTGGGGCCGTCAAGACCTAGCGACCCTACGACCGGGTAATCGATGATTTAAATAAAATGCCCGGGGCCAAATGGTTTGAAGGGGCCAGACTTAATTACGCCGAGAACCTGCTCCGCTATCGGGATGAACAAACGGCCTTAATCTTTAAAGGAGAAGCCCTGGAACCGAGGAAGATCACTTATAAGGAGTTGTATGCCCAGGTAGCTGCCCTGGCCAAATCTCTTAAGGGGTTAGGCGTCAGCCCGGGAGACCGGGTGGTGGGTTTCATGCCCAATATGCCCGAAACCATCATCGCCATGCTGGCCGCCACCAGCCTGGGTGCGGTCTGGTCTTCCTGCTCGCCGGATTTCGGCATCAAAGGGGTGCTGGATCGTTTCGGCCAGATCAGAACCCAAAGTCCTCTTCACCGCCGATGGGTACTTCTTCAATGGAAAGACCTTTGATTCGCTGGAAGAATTGCCGGAATCATCAAGGATCTGCCGTCCATCGAAAAGGTCGTGGTCGTCCCTTACACTCAGCGAGAATCCGGATATCAGCAAATCCCCAAGGCCGTTCATTACCGGGATTCATTTCCCCGGAGACAGGCCAGGACTATTGATTTTGCCCAGGTCCCTTCCGATCATCCGCTATATATCATGTACTCTTCCGGGACCACGGGGCTGCCCAAATGCATGGTCCAGAGCGCCGGCGGCATCCTCCTGCACCAGCTCAAGGAACTGATGCTGCATACCGACCTGAAGCGGGAGGACACCATCTTCTACTTCACCACCTGCGGCTGGATGATGTGGAACTGGCTGATCAGCTCCCTGGCCGTCGGCGCCACCGTTGTCCTGTTACGACGGCAATCCCTTTCATCCCGGTCCCGGAATTCTGTGGCAGATGGCCCAGGATGAGAACATCACCGTCTTCGGCACCAGCGCCGGATATATCGCCGCCCTGGAAAAGGACGGGGTCAAACCCGGGAAGTGATTCGACCTCAGCCCGATTACGGGCCGTGCTTTCCACCGGCTCACCTCTTGCCAGTGGAGGGTTTTCAATTACGTCTATCGGGAAGTGAAAAAGGATCTTCAGCTGGCCTCCATCTCCGGCGGAACCGACCTGAACGGCTGTTTTGCCCTGGGCAATCCCATCGGCCCGGTCTATGACGGCGAACTCCAGTGCCGCGGGCTGGGCATGAAGGTCGAGGCCTTATGACGAAGAGGGCAAACCGGTCATCGACAGAACAGGGGGAACTGGTCTGCACCGCGCCCTTTCCTTCCATGCCCATCTATTTCTGGGACGATCCCGGACAGGAAGAAATATCTGAGCGCCTATTTCAAATCATTTCCCGGGGTCTGGCGCCATGGCGACTTCATCGAAATCACCGAAAACGGCGGAGTGATCATTTATGGCCGCTCCGACGCCACCCTTAACCCGGGCGGGGTTCGTATCGGCACGGCCGACATCTACCGCCAGGTGGAGACCCTGCCGGAGATTGACGACAGCATCGTGGTCGGTCAGGATTGGGATAACGATGTGCGAGTCATCCTTTTTGTCAAAACGGCCGAGGGGGTGCCATTGACCGAGGCCTTGGTGAACAAGATCAAAAAGACCATCCGGGAAAACACCACCCCCCGGCATGTGCCGGCCAAGATCATTGCGGTGGCCGATATCCCGTACACCATCAATATGAAAAAGGTGGAATTGGCGGTTCGCAATGTAATTCACGGGAAACCGGTTTTGAACAAAGACGCCCTGGCCAATCCAGAGGCCTTGGATTTGTATAGGGATCTTCCGGAACTTCAGGATTAAGGTCCGGTATTCATAGTTCGGGGAACCCCTTTTTCAATATTCGCGGTATATATCGCTGACGGGCTTATGAGCTAATCACTAAAACCAATTCAAAGCAAGTGCCGATGTTGGATGAAAATGGCTTTTCGCCGAACGCCTAACGCTGAACGACGAACGTTATTTTTGAATTCATTATTATGATTAATAATATCCCCTCCCGCGAAACCTGTCTATCCCTGATGGAGCAGCATGGCATGCTTCCGAATATCAAGGACCACAGCCTGCAAGTGGCCCGGATAGCCGTTTGCCTCGGTAAAAATCTGATGGCTCAATTCCCGGAATTGAATTTTGACCTGGTTGAAGCCGGGGCCTTGCTTCATGACATTGCCAAAACAGAAACCATTAAGACCCGGGGCAATCATGCCCAAATCGGTGAAGCCATGGTCCGGGCCATGGGTTTTGATACGGTGGCCCGAATCGTAGCCCAACATGTCCGCCTGGAAGAGGCCTATTTTCAGAATGGAGGGGTGGATGAAGTGGTCCTGGTCCATTACGCCGATAAAAGGGTCCGCCATGACGAAATTGTGGATTTAGAGGAACGTTTCGATTACCTGGTGGAGACCTATGGGCGTTCCCCAGAAGCGGTGGAGCGCATTAAGGCCCTTTATCAAGACACTTTGAAGGTGGAAAAAATGATTTTTCTCCATCTGTCTTTTCCCCCCCAAGAGCTCAAGGAACACCTTTAGTAAAATTTGAACACAGGAAAGGGTCGTGTTGACCGATCAATGACCAGAAAGGAATTTCGTTGTCTCCATATCAAGTTCCAGAAAGAATAGAGGACCTTTCCCAGCCCGAACTGGTCCAGTGGCTCATGGAAGGGTTCCGGCGCACCCTGATTCATTATGGCTGCTGGTTTCGGGAGGTGGAATATCAACTTGGTATTCAAAGGGCCGCCGAGGTCGAAGGGGAAGCCGGGGATCTGGCCTGGCCCATTATCCTTAAACGTATGGCCGGCCTTTTCGGGTTCGAGATCCAGGACGGCGTTCCTCTGGCCTTAAAGCAGTTAAACAAGGAAAAGCTGATCCAGGCCATCGATACTGTGGCCGTCAACTGGCTGGCCAATGACGGCGTCTGGTTCCAAACCGTGGAAAAGCAATACGGGATGGATACCGCCAAACGCTGCAACGATACGGGCTGGTCCCGCTTTTCACCTTACGAAGCCTTCAGGATAAAAAAACTATTGGGCCTGCCTGAATCCCCGGGATTGGAAGGTCTTAAATTAGCCCTGGGTTTCCGGATGTATGCCCGTATCAACCGGCAATCCATCGAGGATATCGATGCGACGCAATTCATCTTTCGCATGAACGACTGTCGGGTTCAGTCGGCCCGCAAACGAAAAGGGTTGCCCGATTATCCCTGCAAATCCGTGGGCATGGTTGAATATCCTTTTTTTGCCTCGGCCATCGACAGACGGATTAAAACCGAATGTCTCGGCTGCCCCCCGGATGATCATCCGGAAAACTGGTATTGTGCCTGGCGGTTTAGTATGGAAAAATAAAATATCGTTCGTCGCCTGCGATCAGCAGGAGCGTTCGGTGTTCGGCGAAAGTATTAAATTCGGATAGTGGATTTCGAATTTCTATTCAGGAAAGCATCTGCAAAATTCCAAGAAATAAACTTTGTATTTCAGAAGGACATACGAAGTGAGATTCACGTTTTATGTTTTTTCCTTGAACCGTAAACCTTGTACCTTTACCTTTGAAAAAAAGCACAAGGAGGTTTTCCATGCAAACCACAAACCGTGATTTGATGCAACAGGCCAGGGAAGCCCTCAAAGGGCGTTGGGGATTGGCGGTTGGCGGCAATGTGATTTATCTGGTCCTTACCGTCCTAATTCAAGGTATCCCAAAGGTGGGCTGGATCGGGGGTCTGATCATCGGTGGTCCTTTATTGTTAGGATGGGCCGCCTTTTTCCTGACCTTTTCCCGAAGACAAGAAGCCCTGCTCGCCCAACTATTCGAAGGTTTCCAGAATTTTACCAGGGCCCTGGTTACCTATCTTCTGATGATTCTATTTGTTTTACTCTGGACACTTCTGTTCATCGTTCCCGGGATTGTGGCCGGGTTGTCTTATTCCCAGACTTTTTTCATCCTGGCTGAAAATCCACAAATGGAAAGCAGGGAAGTCCTTCGAAAAAGCAAGGCCATAATGAGAGGAAACCGTTGGAAGCTATTTTGTCTCTTTTGGAGATTTTTTGGCTGGTTTCTATTAGGAATCGTTAGTCTGGGGATTGGATTCCTCTGGATTATGCCATATCTGCAAACCACCCTGGCCAGGTTTTATGATGACTTGAATACAAGTGAGGCCCCACCAGTAATAGAGGGAGTTCTCGCCCAACCGGACCAGCCATTAACGAGTGACTAAACTCCAATGACTTTATTTTCCGGCCGGGTCAGCGTCTGCCGTTGTCCGGATTATCAAACCTCCAATCTGACCGGGGCGGTGGAGAATTGTTTGTCCGCCCTGGAGCCACTCCCTTTGGCTAAAGGTGCCCGAATCCTGCTTAAGCCCAATTGCCTTTCGGCCAATCACGGCCCGGATCAACCGGTCAATACCCGGGTTGAAGTGATTGAAGCCGTAGGGCAGTACCTCCGAAGCCATTATCAGGTCAATCTGATGATCGCCGATTCCGGCGGTATGGGGTCTTACGGCAAGGCCAAACAGGTTTATGCTCTCATGGGGCTGAACCAGGCGGCAGCCCGTCTGGAGGCTGAACTGATTAATCTGGAAGAACTCGGACTCATCGAAATTCACAACCCCAAAGGGAAGATATTGCCAAAATTCAAGGCCACGGCCTTATTGGATCGAGTCGATGTCATTGTCAATCTTCCTAAACTGAAGACACACCTTCTCACTGGATTGACCGGGTCTATAAAAAACTATCTGGGCCTTTTACCCGGTTCGCTTAAAAGGGCGGTTCACGTCATTGCCCCCAACGGTCCGGCCATGGCCCAGGCCCTGGTCGATATTTGGGGCGGGATAAAAACGAAAATCCCCCGGACCTTGAGCCTCATGGATGGGATAATAGCCATGGAAGGGACCGGTCCGACCCACGGTCAGGCCAGACTTGTCGGCCGTCTTATAGCTTCGCCTGATCCGGTTTCCCTGGATGTTATTGCAGCCACTATTATGGGATTTAATCCGGCCAAAATCCAGACGATTTCCCTGGCCTCTGGTGTCGGGTTGGGAATTTCCGATCCGGCCCATATTGAACTTCAGGGGGCAGACTGGGCTGATTTGCCGATCCCTGGTTTTAAACATCCCTTTACCCGAACAAGGGAATGGGCAGAGACGGTTATACCGACCTGGTTGTTCGGAAAGGTCTTTGACCGGTTATATGAAGCCAAACCCAGAGTGAGATCAGAAAACTGCCAGGAATGCGGCCTGTGCGTCCAGGCCTGTCCCTCCCATGCCTTAAGTTTGTCGGAAAAGGGCCTGAATCTTAATAAAGAATTGTGTATCGAATGTTATTGCTGTCTGGAACATTGTCCTTCCCAAGGTCTTTGGATTCCCCGGGGGCTGAGGGAAAGACTTTGGCCTCGCAAATAAAAGTAAAAAAGTAAACCGCAAGAGTTAATCCCCCGATGTTTTAAAATCCCGGATTACAGCATCAATTGCAAACACGGTGAATCCCCTGTCCCAATAACCTCTTTTCTTCCTGCCTATCGGATCTGATTCAATCAGGTTTTTTGTCGGTCTTCCTTACCGATTCTTTACACCCTGTAAAAAATATTGGCAGGTTTGCCTTCGGAACATCCCTTTTTTAAACTATTTTATTAATAATATTAATTTGTTAAAAAAAGTATACTCGGATTTTTAAGGATTATCCTCTGGCATGATAGTTGCCTTAAGAAAAATATTAGGGCCTGTCGTCTTCCAACAGGATTGTCCTAATTGGGTAAAATTTACTCCTCCGATAGAGGTTGATTTGGATATGGATCAAACTAATCAACCCGGCAAAGGGTTGGAACAAAGGGGAACACATTATCGCCGGCTCTATCAAAA
>CAWAKF010000044.1:0-55312 GCA_963782435.1 uncultured delta proteobacterium | reverse complement strand
AATACTTAAAGGCTGCTTCGGATTTTCCTCTGGGAGTCATCTCCAAAAAACTGGAAACGCCCCACCCATTCTCCCCCTACGCGGATGATTTTTTTCGGGAAGGAAATCTTTTCAGCTAAAGTCTCTAAGGCCTTATTGAAAATTTTCATCCTCGCTGGACTCATCGGATTCAGGCTTCTTAATATTTTTTTTCTTGACCCCAGTTCCTTATTTACCATAAAGATATCGGGGAGACTTTAGGGGTGTCTCCTTGATAGTATAAAAAAAGGAAGAAGTAATAAACCAAATAAGGGAGGAAGCCTATATGGCAGAAGCAATTAACAAGATTATGACCGTAAAAGAGGCCATCAGCAGGTTTGTGCATGACGGTGATCATCTGGTAATCGGCAATTACACCGTCGGAACCTGCATGGATATGGTCTTCGAAGTGATCCGTCAGGGAAGGAAAGGGCTCACCTTATATTCCCAATCCGGAATTATGGACGTTGAATGCCTGATTGCCGGCGGCTGTGTCGATCGATTACTGACAACCTACTGCATGCGGGCCGGCGGTAAGACCGGCGGCTCTGCCCTGGAACGGGCCTTGATGGCCGGAACCATCGAGATCGAAGATTATACCAACTTCCAGTACAATGCCATGATGGTCGCGGGCATGCATGGCTTTGATTTCATCCAGGTACTGGAAGGAGCGATAGCAACGGATCTATTCCGAAAACGAACCTTTATGGGAGAAAACAAATATAGGATTATTAAATCACCCTACACGGGCAAAGATATCTTGACCGTGCCGGCCATAAACCCGGATGTATGCATTGTCCATGTTCAGCGCGCCGACAAATTTGGAAACGCCCAGTACTGGGGTGCCCTTGGAAGCGTTGCCGCTGCCTCTCTGGCCAGCAAGAGGATCATCGTTTCCTGTGAGGAAATTGTCGAGCATGACGTGATTCAGTCCAGTCCGCACCTGACTATCATACCGGCCTTCCGCGTGGATGCGCTCATCGAGATCCCCTGGAACGCCCACCCCACGGAATTGCTTGGTTGTTATAATATTGACCCGGTCATGTATACCATGTTTTCCCTGGCCGATAGGACTGCCGAGGGAATCAAACCCTGGCTTGACGAGTGGTGCTTCGGCTGCAAAGACCGCGCAGCCTATATCGACCATTACATTTCCAAGTTTGGAATCGAGCCCCTGAATGCCATTAAAGCCAAACCGTTTTATTCCGCACCGGCCAATTATGGTTCCGCCTATACTTCGGCTTGGGATGAAAATAACCGGCACAGGACCTTGGGACTGACTATCGAAGAATTTGAAGAGAAATTGAAAGAGGGGGGACGACTTTATGAATAAACCTTATACGCTGGACGAATTATTGATTATCGCCGTAGCCAAAGAAATCAAGGATTACGAAAATGTTATTTTGGGTGTGGGCTTGCCGACAACGGCGGGCGCCGTAGCCAAAGCCTTATTTGCCCCGCACGCCACTCTGATGATGGAAGCGGGACTTATCGATTTCGTGCCCCTACTGCCTCTGAACCATATTGCCGACGCCTGTGCCGTAAGAGGCTTTTCCTACGCCACCGACCTTTTCACCTCCTTTACCATGACCTACCGGGGTTTTGTGGATACCTGTTTTCTCGGGGTCGGCCAGATTGATAAATACGGCAACGTCAATACAACGGTTGTCGGCGATTACTTTAAACCATTATTGAGATTGACCGGTTCGGGCGGTGCGGCCGATTTTATCTCCTATTCAAAGAAAACGATCCTGACTCTGAGGGGCGGTTCTTTCGTGAATAAACTCGACTACCTGACCTCTCCCGGGTACCTGGACGGCGGTGACTCCCGCGACAACTCCGGTCTTTTTCCCAAAGGGTCGGGACCATCAATGCTGATCAGCACCCAGGGGGTATTCCGTTTCGATACGAAGACGAAAGAAATGTATCTGGCAAAAATTCATCCCGGGGTAAAGGTGGAAGATATCAAAAAGGAAGTTCCTTGGGATTTGAAGATCGCCGAGGATTTGAGTCAAACGGAAGCTCCCACAACGGAAGAGATCGATTTTATCCGGAGATTCTCGCCGGGGATGTCTGCCGGCCGGCAGTTGGCTCAAGATCTGATCATTGCCAATATGATGAAGAAAATGGAAGCCAAGGCACAAGGTTAAGAGGGAAAATCAACCCACGCAAACTCTCTTGAATATATATTCAGGGGAAAGTATTGTTGGCTTAAGACCTTTTTGAAGATAGGGATGGAGTCTCATGTGGGTAACTGTTAAACTTCAATGATCAGAAACTATCCCAAGGCATCAGAAAGGTTTTGGAAGGTTGATTTTTTATTCTCCATATTTTTCCGGTCAGAATAAAAAGTTTTGTCTGGTTTATTTTTAATGAATGGGTTACTTTGCCGGTCCCTTTTGTCTAATATCTAACAATAACCCATCTTAAACAAACAAGGAATTCAAACCCATGAACTATGAAAATTTGATTGTAGAAAGACAGGGAAAAATCGCCATCGTGAAATTCAACCGCCCTGACCGGTTGAATGCCTTGAGCATTGACTTGATGCAGGATATCGAACGGGTCACCGAGGAGTTCCAGGAGGATATTGAGACACGCGTGGTAATCTTCACCGGACAAGGCAAACATTTCAGCGCCGGGGCTGATTTACGGGACCCTAAACGGGCGGTGAATGCCAAGGCCTCATTGTTGGAAAAACAGCGGCAATTTCATTTGGGGCCGAGGATGATCCAAAAGCTATACCGACATGAACCGATCACCCTCGCGGCCATAAAAGGCGGGGCTTTGGGCGGGGGGGCCTGCATTGTCTCGGCCCTGGATCTTCGTATCGGGACCGAAGATTGTTTTTGTGCCTATCCTGAAAGTGGTTTGGGCATCCCCTTAAGCTGGGTCAGCCTGCCCTTATGTGTGCACCTGATCGGTCCGGCCAGGGCCAAACGTTTTGTAATCCTGGCCCAGAGGGAAAAAGCCCAGACTTTGCTCGATTGGGGCTTTTTAGATGAAGTGGTCCCCGGGGACCGGCTTCTGGATCGGGCCATGGAAATGGCAGCCCAATATGCAGCCATGCCTCCGGTGGCTGCTCAGATGAATCAAAAGAAGCATAAATGCCGTCGCCTCCGCCCTTGACCGGGCGGTAATGCACATGGATTCCGATCAAGTCCTTCTGGCTTCCCTCACCGAGGATTACCAGGAAGGTGTGATGGCCTTTTTGGAAAAACGAATCCCGACTTCCAGGGTCGTTAACGAAGATTATTGCCGGGGTCAATCCGCCTCATTAATGATCTTTAAAAGACCAGCCCAAACACAGGAATGGATTGTTACCCCCTTGGAGGATTAATCCCACTCCCTAAACCGAATTGATACTTCCCAAACCCAATAGGGACCATGACAGGGATGTATTCCAAGTGAATTCACCTTTCTGCCCGGCAATCTGATTTTTCTTCTATGCGGAAAGGGTAGATTAAAAAGGACAAAACCATTAAAAAAAGTTGACGGAATTCTTTTAATATAGGATATATCTTATCATTATAATGATGTCTTTTTTGCCCGGCAGTCAGCGCAAAAAGGAATGATCACCTATGAAGGAGAATAACATGAAAGTTGGAGACAAATTGGCAGAATTGTTGGTAAAGAATGGGGTAAAGTATGTTTATGGCGTCCCCGGAGGCCAATCCCTTCCCTTGTACGAGGGAATTAGAAAGCTTCAAGACCAAATAAAGCATGTTCTGATGCGGGATGAACGCAGCGTGGGTTTCGCCGCTGATGCCTATGCCCGTTTAACCGGCCGAACAGGGGTTTGTGACGCCACAGTGGGTCCGGGGGCCACCAATCTGGTTTCCGCTTTGGCGGAAGCCTATAGTTCTTCGATTCCCGTCTTAGCCATTCTATCCGATCTTCCTAAAGCCTGGGAGCACCGGCGTATAAGAGGAAATGCCTCCCAAGGAGTCCAACAGGTCGATATATTCCGCACGGTCAGTAAATGGCAGGTAACTTTAAATGACCCCAGAGCCCTGGAAAATGTCCTGGACACGGCTTTTCGAATGGCCACAACCGGTAAACCCGGTCCTGTAGTGGTGTCCATTCCGGTTGATGTCGGAGGGACTGATTTCACTTTTCGGAACCAAACCCATACCGTGATCGGGGCGGTATTCCCCCGTTTTAGAACCGTACCGGACCCGAAAGAAATCGATAGGGCCTCCGAACTGATACTAAAGGCGAGCAAGCCTGTTCTGGTAGTCGGGGGCGGCGCCCATATTTCGGGAGCTTATCGACAGGTCCTGGAACTTACTGAATTAATAAAAGCCCCGATCATCACTTCCATATCTGGAAAAGGGATTATAGCAGAAAACCATCCACAGGCCTTTGGAGTAACCGGCTTGTTTGGGAATGCCACCGCCGGTGAGATTTTGCAACAAGCCGATCTGGTCTTTTTTATCGGCAGCAAGATAGGAGAACTGACGACCTTCGGATACAGGCTTCCTCAACGTAACACCCCGGTCATTCACCTGGATGCCGATCCGGAAGAAATTGGCAGGAATTATATGGACAGTGTCCCCCTCCTGGCCGATGCTTGTCTGGGACTTGATGCCCTGCTTTCCGCTCTGGCAGGGAAAAAACCGGCAGCCGAATGGGATTTCATATCCTTCAAAAAAAAGCAACAGGCTTGGTATGAAGAAAAAACCGCCGTGAACTCTCAAAAGGATCAGCCGCTCAAACCACAGACAGTCATGGATGCGGTCAATCAGGCCTTGACCGAAAAGGATCTGGTGGTTTGCGATGCCAGCTTTTCCTTCTGGATGGGCCTCCGCCTTTTTAAAAATGAACACAACCGGGCACCGGTTTATAGCTCCAAGAGGATTGGCCGGACTGGGTTGGGGTGCCCCGGCTGCTGTCGGGGCTGCTCTGGCCGGAAATAAAGAATCCAGGGTTCTGACTATTGCCGGTGATGGAGGATTCAGCTACTCCGTCCAGGAACTTGAAGTCATGAATCGATTAAAACTGCCGGTGGTCACCATCGTGCTTAACAACAATGTGTTGGGCTGGATAAAGCATGCCCAAAAATTTAACTATCAGGAAAATTATATATCCACCGACTTTTCCCAGGTCGATTTTGCCACCGTTGCCAAAGGGTTCGGGGCCAGAGGATATAGGGTTCATACCTTGGATGAATTGAAGGATTGTCTGACCCGGGAAAAAAACCCCTTGGGACCGGCCGTGATCGATGTCCAGGTCGATCAATGGGAATCACCCGTACTTCGCCTGTGAGGATACCTGCAGTGACAAAATTCCCATTTGTCGTTTATCCTTCGGCGTTAACAAAAATTATAACCACATAAAAGGAGAGTATTAGATGGTGGAAAAGAAGTTAGCCGGAAAAGTCGCTATGATCACCGGCGGTGCCCGAGGACTGGGGAGAGGATATGCGCTTCGGCTGGCCGGATTAGGAGCGGATATAGCCATTGTGGACAGAAATCTGAAATCAGCAGATGTTTATGATTTTGAAAAGGAACAAATGACCGCCCCTACCGTTGTGGGGGAATGCCAGGGCTTAGGGGTTCGGGCCATGGGTTTAGAAGTCGATTTAACCGATCGGACTTCAAACGAAAAGTCCGTGGCCGATATTGTCGCTCAACTGGGACGCATCGATATTGCTGTTTGTAATGCCGGGGGTGGTACCGTCACCTTTGCCGATGAACGTGAACCGGAAAAAGATTCCTCCGGTAAACCTATAGAAGGCAAGGTTATTGACCTTGGGCTGACCGGAACCCCTTCTAATTGTCCCCAGCACATGCTGACCAGGGTACTGAACAATAACTTGATGACCTGCATGTACACCTGTATGGCCGTGGCCCCTTATATGAAGGCCCAAAAATCGGGAAGAATTGTGACGGTTTCTTCTACCGCCGGGATTCAAGCCTCGGGAGGATACCACCCCTATGGTACAGCCAAGGCGGCGATCATTCATTATACCCGTTCTCTGGCCCAGGAACTGGGGCCTTTTAACATTAACGTCAATTGCATCGCCCCCGACATTATCCGTACCGGGAGACTTGGGGATCGGAGTAAAATGGCCAAACTAATACCCTTGAGAAGGGAAGGAACGATTGAAGATTGCGCCAAAGTGGTCGAATTCCTGGTGACTGATCTCTCTGATTATATTACCGGGAAAACCATCATGATCGATGGGGGACGATGCGATCACAGGTAAAACAAACAAATGGACGCTTGATTAACAGGCCACCGGAAGATTATTATCATGGCGGCCGGAAATTCCAGAGAGCCTGGGTGCCTTCTGAGGATTATTTTACAACTTGCTGAATAGAGGAGCTGCTTGATTATGGAAGAGATATTCCCGAACTTGTATCGCATTGTTGTTCCCCTGCCGGGGAATCCCCTCAAAGAGATCAATTCATATGTCCTCACCTCCAATGACCGTAATCTGGTTATCGATACGGGTATGAACCGCCCGGCCTGCAAACAGGTCCTGGAGCCGGGGCTGGAAGAACTGGGGGTGAATTTGGGAAAAACAGATTTTTTTATCACCCATCTGCATGCCGATCATCAGGGGATGGTGGCCGGCTTGATGAGAGATGGTTCAAGGGCCTACATGGGAGAAGACGATGCTACCCGATTAAAGGCAGGCACGACACCCCATGCCCGACGATCTCCCATGGGGGATTATGCCGCCAAGAGCGGCTTCCCTGACGAAGTGCTCCAATCCGCCATGGTAAACCATCCCGGTTTTAAGTATGGACCGGAATCGGTCGTGGATTATCAGATTGCCCGGGATGGAGATGTCTTCACGGTTGGAGATTATAACCTGGAAGTAGTGCTCACCCCCGGGCACACCTTAAGTCACCTGTGTCTGTATGAGCGGGATAAAAAGATCTTTTTCTCGGGAGACCATGTGCTTGGTGACATCACCCCCAATATTCAAAACTGGTCCGACGAGCATGATCCCCTCGACCTTTATATCAAAAGTCTGAAAAAAGTTTATGATATGGAGGTGACCCTGTGTCTTCCCGGACATCGGAGCTTTATCAAAGACTTTAAAAAAAGGGTTTTGGAATTGCTTGAACACCATCGTCTCCGGGCCAACGAGGTGATCGATATCCTGGAAAAGGAAACGCTGACCGCGTACTGGACGGCATCGAAAATGACTTGGGATATTGTGGCCAAATCCTGGGACGATTTTCCGGTGATGCAAAAATGGTTTGCCACCGCCGAAGCCATCTCCCATTTGATCTATTTGGAGAATAAGGGTCTGATCCAGAGAGAAATCAAAGATGGACAGATATTTTTTTCCTCCAATGGAAAAGAAAAATTGCAAGCCGTATAAGCGCTCAATTTCGGATTTCAGAGACTTCGGCGAGCTCAGGTCGAGGCCGCTCTGGGCCTTGGGCAACCCGACTTGAGTTCATCGACAGGTTTCATCGAAAAGACTCAGTCGAGCCGTGGGGATTTCGGAAGATTAGAACCTTTCGCTATAGATGAAGGAGTATCGTTATGTTTAGCCATCTTACCTTCTCGCAACAGCAGCTTATCTATTTGGGTCTCAAAGCCCTCATCGAGAGTAAAGCCGGATACGGCTTTCTTAAAGGGGATTTGGGGCATCCTGTTTATCGGGACGGCGCCCTTGGAAAAGATACCGAAAAGGCGGGCTATATTGATTCCCCTTATAAAAACACACTCTTTATCATGCTTTCTGAATTGACTGAGGAACTGAAAAAAAGCGGGATTGAGGATATGGGTTACCAGTGGTGGTATGATTTCAGTACCTGGGAAAATTTTTGCAAATTTGCCGTGGCTGTGTCCAAGGGTGATCGTCCTGCCTCCTAATGCTTGATCTTTTTCAGGGCTTAAGGATAACCGGGTGAGCAAAAAGATATTAATCTTAGACGAAGATGAACTCGTCCGCCGGGTCATTCGACTCCATATGGAACGGGAAGGCTGGGTGGGTATCGAAGCCCTTGATGGGGTCGAGGCCCTAGGGGTCCTGGGAAATGAATCAGTTGCCTTGGTCCTTTATGATATCAAACTGCCGGGAATGGACGGGATCACCTTTCTGAAACGATTAAAGGAAACCCAGATCCCGATCCCGGTGATTATGCTTTTTGGTTTCGTGGATATGGAGAAAATCATCGAGGTAATGCACCAGGGCGCCTTTGACTATTTAACCAAACCAATTCACAGGGAACTCCTGATCTTATCCGTTAAACGGGGTCTAAAATATCAGGAACTCCTCCAGGAACGGAAATATCTGAAAGAAGAAAACCGGAAATATCAGGAAAATCTTGGACAGGTTGAAACGGTTTATCTGGAGCTGGTTAAAACCCTGGCCGAGGCCATTGAGACCAAGGATGCTTATACCCGCGGCCATTGTGAACGGGTCCCGGAGGTTTCCCTGAACATCGCTAAGATCATGGGTCTTTCCCTCTCACAGATTCGGGATATTCTCCTGGCCGGCATCCTTCATGATGTGGGAAAGATCGGCATACCCGAGGGGATTTTGACCAAGCCCGGTCCGTTGGATCAGAAAGAATGGGCGATGATTCAAGAACACCCCGACATGGGGCTTAACATTATACAGCATGTGGGCTTTCTGGGTGAAGCCCGGGAGATCATTGCCCAACATCATGAACGTTTTGACGGGACCGGTTACCCCAAGGGCCTGCAAGGGGAGGAAATTCATCTGGGTGCCCGCATCCTGGCGGTAGCCGATTCTTATGATGCCATGAGTTCGGAGCGTCCATATCATCTTCCCATGAATAAGGGAAAAATCAAAGATGAGATTCGCAAACAGGCCGGTTTCCAGTTCGATCCCCGGGTTGTGGAGAAATTTTTAACCCTTTTGGATCAGGAAGGGAAAGAATAATTCGAGTAAGTCTGGATCAGTTTAAGGACTTAGTGGGCCGGGCTTTGGAAGAAATTCCCGAAGAATTCCTGGATAAACTCGAGAATCTTGATATTTTTGTGGAAGAGGTTCCCTCCCCGGAACTGCTGAAGAGTTTGGGGATGACCGACCGGGACCTTCTGTTCGGATTATATCAAGGGGTCCCCAGGCCGGGGAAAAGTTTTTTCCAGGGCCAGACCCTTCCGGACCGGATAATACTATTTCAACAGCCCATCCTTTCAATCTGCCGCACTGAAAATGATATCCTAAAACAAATTAAGAAGACCCTGGTCCACGAAATAGCACATCACTTCGGCCTGTCTGAAGCCCGGATACGTCAATTGGGGTATTAGGACCCGATAGGCCTCTCAACCCCAACACCAATATCACCAGACAAGCCGGAGTGAAGCGTTGGTGTGTTCCGTACGAACATTTTTGTTAGGTTTTCATATAGTACATCTCATAATGGGTTTAATAAATAAAAGGAATAATCTTTTTTGTTTTTTCCGAATAGATTTTAAATTCTTCCCGATAACGTTCTGCCAAATATGAATCCAGACCTGGTATATGGAAAAATATAAAAGAACATCCCATCAATATCGGAAATCCCAAAACCCAAAAATTGTGAGTGAATAAACACCAGCCTGTAAATAAAACAGTATCACCAAAATAATTGATGTGCATGGAGTAGCCGAACAATCCTTTAGTATAGCAGTGTCCCTTATTCGCAGAGTCCGCCTTCCACCATTTCCGTTGAATCTCTGAAAAGCTGTTTAAAAAAGAACCAAGAAAGAATAACAATAACGCGACCAAATCCAATGAATTGGGGTTAAGGGGATGATCACGAAATGCACCGCCTCCTAAAAGCACCAGTCCAATTTCAAAAAGACCCATATAAACCAACAACCCCAACACTTCAGACCATTCAACCTTCCGGGCCAGCAAATAAAACAGGGTAATGACATGACGAACCCAATATATAAAAGCACAAGCAAGTAATATTTGAGATCTAACATAATCAGAGAGGTGCCAGTCTTTTCCAAAGACATGGCCGATTGCCTCCAATCCTTTCCCATAAACAATAAAGGCGCAGACAATAATAATGACCAAATGACCAATGGCGAACGTCCACTTTTGAGCGACAGATCTTCCATGGGCTCGATTCACAACGGCTTTGTTAGATTTTGAGGTTTCCATAACCCTCCATATATGTTGTCTAACAAGTTACTCCCTGTCCTTTGTGACGACAGCCCGCATGGGCGCTTCGTTAACATTAAGTTGAAAGATGTCCGGCCGACTGTAGTGTCCCGTGACATCGAAGTCAAACTTACCGCGGCCGACGTCGTTGAGATCAAGATCGGCTGTTAGGATGATTTCACCTTCGAAATTGGGACCGGCCAGCACCTTGCCCAGAGGGCTTATGATCGAGCTGCCCCCGCGCATCAGCACCGACTCCGGGGAATCGCCAAGGGACACCCGCACGCTGTCAGGGAACTCCTTTCTGTGGATGAATTGACAAGCGGACAGAACAAAGCAACGCCCCTCCAAGGCGATATGCTGCATCGAGGGAAGCCAGGTATCCCGATCGTCGGCGGTGGGCGCACAATAAAGGGCCACATTCTTCGAATACATCGCCATCCGAAGCATGGGCATGTAGTTTTCCCAGCAGATCACCGATCCGATCCGGCCATAAGGGCTGTCCACCACGGTCAGTGTTGAACCATCACCAAAGCCCCAGATCATCCGCTCCAGAGCAGTCGGCATAAGCTTGCGGTGCTTCCCGAGCATTGTTCCGTCCGGAGCAAAGAACAACACGGTGCAATAGCAGGTGCCCCCCTCCCGCTCAATGACCCCTATCACCAGGTAGCACCCATGGGCTGCTGAGGCTTCGCCCAGTCGGTCCGTCTGAGGGCCGGGTACGTCGATGGCGGCGTCAAGATAGAGCCGGAACTCTTCGCGACCTATGGGATCACGGGCACCCACCACCAGGCCATAATTGAGGCCCTTCGGGTACCCAGCAATAAAGGCCTCGGGAAAGACGATCATTTTTGCTCCCATGACGGCGGCTTCTTCAGTCAACCGGATTGCTTTGTCAATGCAGGCATCGCTATTGAAGGGCACGGCCCCGGCCTGCACTACGGCTACACGGACGTTGGTTTCTTTAATGGTCATAGTCATTCCTTTTTTCTTTATATTATAAGGTGCGCATCTTCTTCAAATTTCCGCGATATTACATTTTCATTGATCAGCTGCCAAGCACTTCTTAAATTTTCCGTATAATTTCCAATCATTTGCCAGTTTTTCGTTGAAACCAAGAGCTGAACATTTCGAAAAATTAGCTTCCACAGGAATTCTGAATATTAAGTCGTCTTCCTTTTTCCGAAATCTTGTCCCTCCTAGCGCCTGTATGACCAAAGAGAAGTTCTCAAAATACTACAATCATTTTAGGGAAATAATAGTGAATCGTCACAATATATTTTATCCAATCTCATGGAAATACTGCAAAAGATTATACGGCATCTCTAATTCCATGACGTCTCAATCGGTTTCGAAGATATAAACGATCTCGGTAGGGCTCGCTTCTTCCCTAAAGTTGTTGTGCGTAAGTTCTGCGATGACGCAGCGCCAAAACCGAATTCCCGGTGTGTTGCGAATCAGAACGCTCAGTTGCCACTTTCCGGAGAATCGGGTGAAAAGGGCAAGAGCCGCCTGACGCCCGAAGCCTTTGCAACGGCACCTCTTCAAGATGAAAAACTCGGAGATTCTAAAACGGATTCCGGGCATTATATACGGCGACGGTGCCTCATTTACCAAGGCAAAACCGACACGGATCCCCGATTCAAAGATAATCAGCGGATAGTCGCTGTCGTCCGTCAGCCAGCTTGGCAGATAATCGGGCTCCCACAAGCCCCGGTCGTTCAACTTGTAGTAGTGGTTATCAAACTCGGACAGGTCGTGGAGGTACAAAGGATAGACATTCTTCAGCCACTCTCGATCGGAAGCAGACACACGGGCATCATATAAATCCACATTCACACCTTTTTATCCAACTTTGCCAAACTATCTTGTCATTAGTAATGTTTCGGAAGTGTTGAAATGCCAGCGTGACCCGCGCGGGCCTGACCACTTTTCAGAAAAATAGCCCGACAAATTACCACGTTTGCCCTTACCTCCCCTGTCACCGTTTTAACTATAATATAAAGAATTCGCCAATAAACCACAATATTTAAACATATTTGGGTAGGAAATATCTTACATTTCAAGACATGATAATCATATAAGGAAAAAAGGAAGAGGCTATGGCAAGAGATATGAAGGAAAAACTGGATATTTTCCCGTAACAACTCATTGAAGGAGCCGATGTAGATCTGTTGTAAGAAATGGAGAAAAAATCATTCATTACCAGTAAATCAAATTTGAAAAATAATACTTATGGAATGAACAACTTCCCCATTCACTCATTTAAACCTGAGACAGAAAAACTTTTATAACTTCTTTACTGAAATCGTTTTTCCTGATAGAAAAAGATTATGTCCCTTGAAGCAACCATCTTCAACTCCTATTCACAATTAATCCTCGCCGGTCTGATCATCCTAATCGCCCAAACCATTTATGTTTTGTTCGGTTTCGGTCTCGGATTAATTGCAGTCGGTCTATTGGCCCTCTTTATACAACCGGTCACCAATGTTATTGTCCTGCTGCTATTTATCGCCCTTCCCGCGGAGATTTATGTTGTTTATAGATCCTGGAAAAGTATTTCCTGGCGGGGAATTTTTCTGCTGGCCGGGGGAATAGTGGTTGGTACAATTATGGGGACATTGATCCTGAAATACGGGAATCCCGAATATATCCTGACCATTCTTGCCTTTTTCCTGATAGTTGCAGGTTGTATTTTCCTGATCGCCCAATCGGAGCTTGCAGTTAAATGGCCGTCCTGGTGTTCTCCGATCATAGGAATTTTAGCCGGTCTGTTGGCCGGCATGTTCGGCACCGGGGGCCCGCCCTTGATTTTCTATTATCAACTTTCGGGAATGAAAAAGGAGGCCTTCCGAGGCAATTTAATGACCCTCTTTTTGCTTATGGCCCTGGTCCGGTATCCTTCTTATGCCCTTTCCGGTCTGGTCACGACACCCAGGATGATCTCGGCGGTCTATGTCTTCCCGGCCGTCCTCTTGGGTATCTGGCTTGGAAATCGGATTCACCTGCACATATCGGAGAAAGGCTTCCGTAAGATGGTGAGCTTGGGGCTCATCGTTATCGGAATAATTCTGCTCATAAAACAGTTCAGGTAAAATGATATTTGGCGGAACAACCTAATCAGCGCCCCGGCCTTTTGGGTCCGCTGAATTTATTTGTTGTGTGCTCCAATAATATTTTTCAGTTCTGAAAGAGATTTTATTTCCTTCGCGCCCCTAATTGAATCAACGCCATTTCTATTCAACCAGACACCTTTCATTCCAGTAGACAAACTGCCTTGAAAATCCGCTTCAAAATTATCCCCAATGTGCCAACATTCTGAGGGGCTAACCCCAGCTTTCCGGCATGCTTCCAAGAATATTTTTGAATCTGGTTTTGATGTGCCGATATCATCGGAGATTGTCACCACCGAAAAGCGTTCAATAATTCCTGTAGCGGTTAACTTTTGTTTTTGTTGAATGGAATCGCCATTTGAGATAATTCCCAATCTCACATCTCCCAATTGTTCAAAACAGGTTATGACATCAGGAAATAGTCTCCAGTTCCTTTCATAGCAGCCAAGGTATTTTTGGAATAGGTTGTCAGCTTCTCCATCCGAAAGGATGCCATTATGAAAAAAGATCTCCTTTATTCGCTCTCTCCTTTGGCCATGAAAAGACAATTCACCGGATAGATACCTTTGAATATGCTTTTCTGTGATTATTCGCCAGTTGAGTGCAAACTCGTCCGGTGATACAGAGAATACACTTCTAAAAAGATAGTGAAAATCTTTAGCTGCAGCCGATTCAGCTCCCTGGTTATCAAGCAACGTGTCATCTATATCAAAAAAGATCATCATAGTATCTATGTACGAAGAATTCACCGGGAGCCGGATTTTTCGGCGATCCGGTGGAATGACGGGTTCGGCAATATTACTTGCCAGCATACCATCAGCATGCGAAATCAAACGGATGGATAGGCGGAAAAGCGCCCTCCATCCAAATGGGCTTACCGACTGACCACTTCCACGCTGCTAGCGCACACGCACAGGCGGCTACGTAATGCGGGCTTGGAGTCTTTGCCGTTGATGCTCCTTCCAGTCCCTGGGCCTCCAACCAATCTAACAGCGCACGCCGAGTCTTTTCCTTAGTTCCGAAATGAAGCAGATGTTGCGTGGAAATCGGGGGACATAATACCTATATAATTTTTTCCTGGGTTAAGAAATAAGGTTCATATCCCAATTAGTTGATAGGAAATAGGGTTAAGCAGATGATAACAAAAGAAAATGGACATCCGGTATCTCTTGGGGATATAAGTTTGTTGCCAAACAAAACAAAACCCTTGGAGGCCTGCGATGTCCCAACTCAGTATAACACCCTATTTCCCCTTTTGTCGAATTCGAGTTATAGATCAATTTGTCTATCCCCAAGCTCACGAATCTTGGCTGAAGGTTGTTCCAGACAAGCGATTTCAACCCATCTGTCACCTGTGTGGTCAGAAGGCCCTCCGGGTTCACAGTTGGAGCCAACGCAGCATCCGGGATCTGAATCTGGCATCGACCCAAGTATATCTTCATTGCCATTTTCGAAAGATCTTCTGCCTCACTTGTGGACAGATTGTTATAGAAGATCTGGAGCTTCTCCATCCCTATTTCCGAGTTACCAAACGATTGGCCTTATATATTCATTGTCTGTGCCGAGTCATGACCGTCAAGGAGGTAGCCGATCATCTTGACCTAAATTGGAAAACGGTTAAAAACATCGACAAATATTTTCTGGAGGCCCAATATGGAACCCCCCATTTTGACGGACTTCGTCTTTTGGCTGTTGATGAAATCGCTATTCGAAAAGGACATCGTTACTTGACTGTTATCCTGGATTATGAATCCGTAGCGTAGTCTGGATCGGCCAAAGCGGCAAAGCCCGGACCTTAAAAACATTCTTTAATCTACTGTCCAAGAGTCAAAAAAAACACTTGGAAGCCATTGCCATGGATATGTGGGACCCCTATATCAAAGCCGTCAAAGATAAAGTACCTCATGTCCAGATCGTCTTTGACCTGTTTCATGTTATAAACCAATTCAGCCGAGTTATCGATAAAGTCCGCAATAGTGAATACCGAAAAGCTTCCAAAGATCAAAAAGAGATCTTTAAAGGAGCCAAATACCTTTTGCTTAAAAATACCGTTCGGCGTTCTAAGGAGCGGATCCAGTTAGCCGAATTGTTAAAACTTAATGAGGTTATTAACACGGTGTACATCCTTAAAGATCAGCTAAAACATATCTGGTCCTATAAGTCTCGAACCTGGGCAACCAAAGCCCTGGATCATTGGTGCGCATTGGCGCGGTCTCTTCAAAATAGGACCGTGACCAAGTTCGTAAACACTTTAGAACGGTACAGCTATGGCCTTATCAATCACTGTGATTACCCACTCCATACCAGCGTCCTGGAAGGGGTGAATAACAAAATTAAAGTCATTAAACGAAAAGCCTATGGCTTTCATGACCTGCGTTACTTTTCTTTAAAAATTTATCAGGCTTTCGCCAACTAATCGGGAGATGATCCAGAAATAAATAAGATGCCCCCGATTTCACAAGTTAATTACACCTTATCGGTGAGTGGATAATGCAGGTGCACGGACTAACGATGGGCTGCGATTGGTTGTCTTCATTTTTTCTTGTTTCTCCATCCATGAAGGCAGTCTGGTTCCCGTCGCTTCCGCATAAAGAGTCTCGGGAGCGATATCAAGCTCATCGGCCCAGGTTAATACTCCGAGTTCTTTGTTAATCTGGAAAGCACGAAAATATTCTATGTTTTTAAATTTTCTAAACACACCACCACGGTTTAAATATTTTGAAAAATTTACAATCCCGTGTTTACCGTCATCGAAAAAAAGTTCTATTAAATAATCGCCTTTGTACTCGGCATCAATAATGTCATGAATCATGTTATGTCCTCCTATTGGAGAGGTTCAATTTTATTTAGGGCTTCTCATTCCGCTCAAAACGGGGAACACAACATCTATTTAATTTTCTCCTGGTTATGAAATAAGTAAGATACCCCCTGATTTTACATTATTTTTGTATTAAAAAAAGGTCTTAAACCTTTCTTCGAGCAAATACTTTTTGAATTGGCTTTCAAATGCAATCGCCTTTTTTGTTTTAAGAGTCTCATCAAAATACATATAGAGTTGATAAACACCTTTGGCAGAATGCTGCTGAGCCAAATTAACAAATTCAGCGTGGGTAAATAACCAAACAGAATTGGTAGAAAGATCGGCAAGGGCAACTAAATCAGCAGGGGAATCTTCTCTTAAGGTCCAACCTATCGCCATCTTCCCTTTTCCTCCTGCTGGAGTTGGTTTTTCGTGAGTCTTTACCTGGATCGTATATGCTTTCATGTTTCTTGGAGAATATGCAACCAAATCAATGCCGGAATCTGTCGTCATAGCTGAGGAATCAATACCGTGTTTTATCAATTTGTATTGAACCAGTAGCTCTCCCGCTTTTCCAATATGCTGCTTAGTCTTCTCTCTCATATTCACCATTTAACACTGCGCTCTGAACCTGTTGTTTGGGCGATTGGCTGCAGTGGCTCGTGGACCATTCAAATCCATCCTTTCGTGTGTTTAGCATAGTTGTACTCATCAATGAGTTTTAACAGAGTTTTCCCGCCGGATGAAGCATGTAAACCAATATGTTGTGCCAGATTCTGCATCTTATAAGAAAAAGACAGATATTTGTCACATGGATGAGGTTTGTAATATGAATCGTATGCCCGGGCTATCCTGTCGTCCCACAATGTGAAGAACGCTGGTGCGAGAAGGTGTAATGCCTTTGACACAGCAACAGGACTTTTCCTACCTTTCATTTTACCATCAGCAATTTGTAGGGCTTCAAGAAACTCCTCGAACAATTCCTTGATGACGGACTCATCAGAGGTTTTTAGTGTCAAGATATCTCTGCCATGAAAACCTTCAATTGCAGTAAAGTTGACCTCAATAACTCGTTCGAGTTTGTCGAAATCGAAGGTGCCGTACCGATAGAAGGCTTGGTTCCATGTAAGAAGAAGGACTCCCATACCATCGGCCATGTCTGCTGGTTTGCCCCAAAAGTGATTGACAAGAAAGATAGCAGTTTTGTACATAGCATCCCTTCGTTCACGGTGCTGGAATTCTCCATACCCACTTACGAATTCATCAAGAGATATTGACAATCTTTTCCTCCTTAGGGTCCAAAGCAAAAGCTCACGGGGAGGCGAGCGTGCACGCCGATCCCATGCAATGTGTTGTTATGTGATAAAGTCCATGTCTTATGTGCCATTTTCAAAGAACGAAATTAAATCAGACCAATTAAATTTTTGACCATTGCCCATGCGTGTTCTTCCTTTACACCACTCGACTGTTCCTTTCCCGACTCTAAACTTTCCCTTGTATGAGCCATCGTTATCATAGACAGAAAATATAATTCCATTATTTCCAAGCTCCATAGTAACATCTAAATCATCAACATTTACTTTCATAATTTCCTCCTTAATTATTTTTAAGTAATAAGTTATTCTAAATTTTCCGTATAACTTGATAACTTAAAATCTTCATCTGGTGCAATCAAGCCCGATTATTCGTTTCTTTTTGAAGATGTAGGGGTTGCTTAACTCCTTAGATTTTTTGTAACCCATTATAAATGATAAATATTATCTTAACAAACGAATATTGCCGCTTAAAATTTGAGCCAGGTATATTCTTTAAAACAACATGATATATAGAGATAGAGAGATAGATTCTTCCGGCTGGCGGAGATCTATCTACTCCCGCTCAAAAGGTTTCCCAAGGGCGGAGGGAGGGGCGAGACGTAAGAATCCGGCCAGGGACCGTCCGATCGGTCCGGGAAGGAGTCCCAACACGCGTTCCAGTTGATCACTACCCACCAACGCCAGGACCACGATCATGAAGACAAAGGGGGCCACCTGGAATACCTGAATGGGAACCGAAGGCAAAACCCCTTGAAGCAGGATGCCTAAGGACTGAAGTCCGCCGAACAAATAGGTACCCAGGGCCGCTTTAATGGGATTCCAGCCGCCGAAGATGACGATGGCCAGGGCAATCCAGCCAATCCCCAAAGTATGTTGATAACTCCAGCCCAGTTTGACGCTCAAAGAAAAATTGGCCCCGGCCAAACCAACTAAACTCCCGCCAATGATGGTGTAGAGGTAGCGGACGCCTCTGACCGAAATACCCCGGGCAAAGGCCGCTTCCGGCCTTTCGCCTACCCCACGCATAGCCAGGCCGGGACCGGTCTTAAATATCCAGAACCAGGCCAGCACAATGAGTGCGAAACTGCCATAGGTGAACAGGTTATGGTTGAAGAAAAGAGGGCCCAGAACTGGGATGTCTTTTAAAAGCGGGATGGCCATATGGGGCATCTCCGGTCCGGGTTTTCTAACAAAAGAATTCCCGAGGAAGGAACTGAGATCGGTGGCCAGTAAAGTCAGAATAAAACCCACCGCCACCTGATCCTGACGGAGTTCGATACCGGCCACCACCACAATGAGGGCGACCAAGGCCCCTATGCCCATGGCCGCCAATATGCCAAGAACCAGGCTGTTTGAGGAATAAGCCACGGCAAATCCGGTCATGGCCGAAAGTAAAATACTGCCGTCCAAGGAAAGGTTGATGACCCCGGCCTTCTCGGTCAAAGTCTCCCCGATACAGGCAACGACCAGGGGGGACGATTCGGCCAGAATGGAGGCCAATATCCGTATCAGAAAATCATAATCCATATTTTAGTCTCTTAAGTAAATCAACATCGACAAAGCTTTGTCAATCAGATCCTAAAATCCTCTTTGCCGTCACCCCTCTATGTTGAAAAGCAAGCCTTTTTTCATAAAGGGTGACTTTTTATGGTTTTTAGTTTTTCAAAGATAAACCTCTGCCTGAACGACTGTCTGTGTAGCCCCCTGAGCATGACCGAACAATCCGAGGAACCCACAGGCAGCCGTTCAGGTAGAGGCCAATTTTCGCCATATCCCCTTTTACCGAAGGAGATGGCCAGGAAGTCGATCCGTGAAATAACCTATAGCCAATGTTTGAGCTGAACCAATCTTTAAAATCAATCTTCTATTAGCAGACATATCCCAAATGGATAGCTGCATTACTTTGATTATATTTTAAAACGTGGGCACGGAGTCTGGCGAAGAGCAGACATCATCTGACGATGCGCTGCAGGGGTGACATACCGTTTACCCACGAACTCGATTTATCGAATTGGTTCCACCTCAGTCCGGTTATTATTGAACCACACCCGGAACATATTCCGTTTGGTTCTTTAACACATAACGAATGCGATTGAGGAGTCTTCGGGCGATCTTGACGATCGCCCTGGTTTTACGCATCCGTTTGCAATAGGTATTAAGGGCCAGGAGCAGCACCGGATCCTTCCGGGCGGCTACCCAGGCGGATTCGATCAGGACGGCCCTTAATTGGGGGTTTCGCCGATAGGTCAGGTTGCCGGTATGTTCGGTTTCCCCGCTGTTTTTGGTATCGGGGATCAGCCCGACGTAACTGGCCATGTGGTCCAGCGTAGCAAAACGGGCCAATTCACAGAATTCGGTCAGGAGGATCATGGCCGTTAAGGTACTAATCCCCGGAACGGTTTTTAATAGCCGGACCCAGCCGTGATACTCTTCCTGCCGGGAGAGCAGGATAATGGCCCGATTTATGGAGACCATAATTTGCTTGAGATGTTTCAGTTCTTCCAGATGGGCTTTCAGGGCCATATCGCCACTGGCTCGTTCCATCTGGATTCCCTCAAGCCAATGGATAAATTTTTGGGTCCAGTGACTGCGGACCAGTTCCTCGGGCAGATTAATCCCGTAGAAAAACAGGAGTGACTTAATTTGATTCTTACACCGGGTTTGTTTTCTAACCATACTCTGCCGCGTTCGGACCAGGCTGCGATCTTCCAGCTTCGGACGGGCCGGGACGTAAATCCCTTTCAGTTCCCCGCTCCGCAGACTCCTGGCCAGTTTGCGGCAATCGGTCGGGTCCCGCTTCGTAGTCCGCTCTTTATTCGTCGTCGGAACATCCGCCGGATTGGCCACGATACATTGGACTCCTTTTTCCCGAAGCTGATCGTGTGTCCAGAAGCCGCTAAAACCGGCTTCATACACCGCATGATAAGCCGCTCCGGGAAAATTCCGTTTGAGATAATGAACCAGTTTATCCGGTTCCGGAGGTTGGGTAAACGTTTTATGCTCGCACTGTTCAGAAAAAATACTCACGCTCCAACTCTTTTTATGGACATCCAGTCCTACGTAAATCGTTTGACCCGAAAAATCCAATTTGTTAACATGTTCCATGGCAAGTCTCCTTTCGGTGGTTTTTCTCATAAAAAAAATATATCCGAAAATATCGAGACTTGCCTTTCTTTTTCAATCATAAGGTCTGGCGAAAGCCGGGGTCCAGTCCCTCCAAGGCTAAATTGAATTCCTGGATTCCGCCTCCGGCCTGGATGCCTACGGGCAGGAAGAGGGTCAAGCCCGGAATGACGAAAAGGGACTTTTATTGTTCAGTCAAAATTGTCCACCCTTAAGTTGAACCGTTTATGATTTCAAATCCCTTTGGTTATGTCCTCTGCCTCCATATCCTGGCTTGAACACCCCGGACAAGGACAACAAAGAGCACCAGCACCTCTTGCAGGACCCCACCCAATGCGGAATCGAGGTGCATTACCATGGGCAGTTGAAGACTGCCCTTGGTGGCCGCTACAAAGAAAAGGGCCACCGGGGCGATCCAGAGGGTCTGATTTCCGGTCAGCAGGACCACCAGTATGGCCAGGTAGCCATAACCGCTGGAAATAGAGGGGACTAAACGATGATACAGCCCGATAGCCTGGACGGCACCGGCCGCCCCGGCGAGAGCCCCGGCCAGGGCAAAGGCCAGGAGGATATTCTTTTCCACCGCCACGCCCATAAGGGAGGAGGCGGTAGGATTATGACCCAAGGCTTTAAGTTTGAGCCCCCACATCGTGCCCCGAAGGGCAAAAACAGCCCCAAGGATGGCCACCCCGGCCAGGACTATCTCTACCGGCCCTAAAGACAGGTTAAAAAGATCGGGGAGCAGAGCGGAAGGGCGAAAGAACTCGGTCCCACTCATCGTGGCCGTTCCGGGCTGTTTCCAGGGACCGAAGATGAGAAAATTGGTGGTCCCCACAGCCACAAAGTTGAGCCCCAACCCGCCAAAAATCTCATGCACCCGGCCATAGATCCGCAAACAACCGGCCAAGCAACTCCAGAGGGCCCCACCGGCCATACTTGCAATGAAGATCAACGGAATATGCACATAGGCGGGTAGATCTAAGGACCTGGCCGCCCAGGTGGCGGCTATCGCCCCCATAACCATTTGACCCTCGATACCGATATTCCATAACCCGGCGGCAAAGCTGAACGACAGACCGATTGCACACAAAACCAGGGGCACCCAGGCCGCAAAGACATCGGCCCACTTATTGACACTACCGAAGGCCCCCTTCAGCATGTTTCCGTAGGCCTCTATCGGCGAGGCCCCCATGGTCATTAAAATTACAGAGGTAAAGAGGATGGCCAGGGCAACCGCTAAAGCAATCATGACCCAAGGGGCCGGATGATTCCTTTGGGGCGTCATAATCCTTTTCCGCCGATCATCTCAGCCAGTTGCTGCGCGTTGGTTTCATCGGCCTTCATCATCCGGGAGACCTGGTTGCCGGAGAAAACCAGGATAAAGTCACTGTGTTCCATGATCTCATCCAGATCGGAAGAGATAAACAGAATGGCGGTTCCCTGGTCACAGCGGGTCATCAATTTGTCCCAGATCCATCGGGCCGATTCGATGTCCAAGCCCCGTGTGGGGTGTTCCAATAGAAGGAGGAAGATATTATCCGGAAGGAGGGCCAACAGGGCCCTCTGCTGGTTCCCGCCGGAGAGGGCCTCAACCTTGGTTTCCGGGGTCCCGATGATATTGAAGGTCTGGATGCGGGAAGAGGCCCGTTCCCTGGCCTGAATCCGGTCAATGACGAAAGGAAGATCTTTTTCGGCCAGTAAAAAATGTTCGGTCAGATCAAGACCTCGAATGAGCCCCTCTTCCAGCCGGGCGGCAGGGACATAGGCCGTCCCCAGAGACCGAAACCGCTGATAATCCTGACCGGTCAGATCATTCCCGTGAAGTCGGATCTTACCTTCCTGGACCTTTCGCAAGCCGGCACAGCCCTGAAGAAACAAACGGCGGCCGCTTCCTCCGGTTCCGGCCAACCCGACCACCTCCCCTTGTCGCACAGACAGGGAGAGGCGGGAGAGAAAGATTCTATGTTCTTCTATGCAGAAATTAGAAAGCTCCAAAACCAAGACCCCTGAAGAGGGAACCCTGTCGGTTCGGGAATCGGGCAGCCGGCCGAACATCAACCGGACTAATCGGTTCATATCGAAGGGAGCCTGTTCTTCTCCGGCCACCCTTCCCTGGCGGAGGACAATGACCTGTTCACAGAGATCCTGGATGTCCGCCAGCTTATGGGAAACGAGGATAATGATGTTGCCTTGCCCGGCCAAACGCCGGAGAGCGGCAAAGAGGGCACTTTTCTGGGAGGCGGAAATACCGGTCGTAGGTTCATCGAGTATGAGCACCTTTACACCCGAGGCCAGCAGGCCGATGATCTCGAGTTGTTGGCGTTCACCGATGGTCAGGGTCCGCACCGGGACGTTGGGATCCAAGCTAAAGCCAAGAAACTCGGCCTGTTCCTTCAACCGGTGTGAGGCCTTTTTCCGGTTAATCCGTCTGCCGGTCTTCCTGCCCAAAAGGAAATTTTCCAAAACGTCAAAAGGAAGAAAATCGACAGGGTCCTGCTGGAGCATCCCGATGCCCTGATCAAGGGCCTGGGCCGGGGATTGGATATGGACCGGTCGGCCGTCTATGACGATTTCTCCCGCATCGAGAGATAGAAATCCGGCCAGTATCTTCATCAGGGTGGTCTTACCGGCCCCGTTTTCACCCAAAAGCCCATAGATCCGGCCGCTTTCAAAAGTGACCTGGAGGCCGTCACTGGCCCGGACCGGACCGAAGGATTTGTAGATATCCCGAAGCTCAACTTTCATGCTGACCCCTCTGAAAATTGCCCCCTTTTACCCTATCTCTTCGTCAGGCTCAAATTTCAATCCTCGAAATATTTCATATATTCCTGCGGTTGAAATTTTCGTCTTCCTTGACCTTGGCCAAAATTGAACCTTTTTCAAAGGGGTCATGACAAGGCATAGTGAAAGTGAATTTTTATACCTACTTACTTGGACCGGTCATGCCTTCAAGGAGTTGAGGAAGATACCAGACCTGTTTGTCGTTGGCCTTCTGGCCGTCTTTTAAAAAAACCGAACCATCTTGAAACTTAAGCGGCCCCTTGAACAGGACGATCTTTCCTGTCGCCAACCCTTTGATAAATTCCTCCACCTTGGCCAGGGCCTCCCCCTTGAGGGCCGGACCCGGCAGGAATCCGACCGCGCTGGTGTCCGGATTATTGATATTTTTACAATCCGGTCCGGCCCATTCAAAGGCCTGTTTCCAGGTCCCCCCCCGCCAGGCTTTCACCAGCTTCAGGTAACCGGGCCCCCAGTTAAAATAGGGGACGCCCAGGCAAACCCCCGGGGCCTCCTGACAGGCATTTTTGAAGTCATAGGGGACGGCCGATACCTTCATCCCTTCTTTGGATTTCTTGCCGGCCTGGACCAGGGCCTCATTGGTGTCGATTCCGGACATGAGCACATCGGTCCCGCCGGTAAAGAAATCATTGGCCACCTTGGTCGGATCGAGGGTGACCCCCGGGATATTGAACCAGAACCCAATCCATTTGACATCGAATTTCAGATCCTTTTCTTTTTTCCCCCGATAATGGGTCCAGGCATATCTCGCCCCCAGGTAGGCCGATGTAGCCAAACGCCGGGTTTCATCATTGATGAGGGGGCCCAGATAGCCGATCTTGCCGGTCTGGGTGGACATGGCCGCCGCACATCCGGCTATCATCTTGGTGTATTCCATGCGCCCCATATAGTTGCCCAAGTTTTTGGGGGCCTTGCCGGTCCAAACATCATCTCCCGAAATCTGGATAAAGGTAATCTGCGGGTATTTCTTCGCCGCCAGGCGGGTTTCATCCTTGAAATCATCCGAGGTGGTAAAGATCAACTTGGCGCCCTTGGCGATCATGTCACTGACTACTTGATCCAGCGTGGTGCCTTTGCGGTCAGCCGGGTTGAGCTTGTCCAGCCAGATCATCTTGGCGCCTTTCATTTTCTCTTCCACATACTTGCCGGCCGTATATTGGGCCTCACTCCAGCCGTGGTCATTGTAAGGGCCTACCAGCACCACCCCGAAAGTAAACGAGCCGGAGCTTGCCGCCCAAGCGCTTCCCATCAAGATCAAAACCAACAGCCCTGCCACCGCAAGCATCAATCCGATCATGGATTTTTTTCTATTCATGTTCCCCTCCTTGCACTATAGCTGTTTCATTTTTGCTTTGAAGAAGTTGCGAACAGAGAAGACCAAACCTATTTTTTTTAAAAAATAATATTATCAGAAATAAATGAAGAGTTCAAACAATGATTGCCGATGGAAATGAGGTTGCAAAAGGGACGGTTACTTGATATGTAAAAGACATAAATCCGATCAGGATAGTTTAAAATAAGGAGGATATTTGGATGCAGATACTTGCTTTTAACGGAAGCCCGCGTAAAACCGGGAATACCTCGGCCATCATCAAGGCCATGCTTAAAGGAGCGAAATCATTAGGAGCCGAAACCACCGAAATCCGGCTCCATGACATCGATTTAAAAGGTTGCATGGGCTGTTTGACCTGCCGGAAGAGACCTGGAAAATGCAAACAGAAAGACGATCTCAGCCCCTATCTGGAGGCGATCAAGACATGTGACGGAGTCATTTTCGGCACCCCGATTTATATGTATCATGTAACCGGGCAGATGAAGATCTTTATCGATCGATGTTATTCACTTTATATCAGCAAGCCCGACGGTTCCGGATACACCTCCGCCGTGCCAGCCGGCAAACCCTTCGCTCTGGTAACCTCTCAGGGGCATCCCGATACGGAACGGTTTCAAAAACCCATCCGCTGGCTGGCAGGTATGACCGGCAGCGGTCTGGGAATGGAAGAGGTCGGCAGGATTATTCAGGGAAACAGCCATCTGGCCCCGGCCAAGGCAGACCAGGCCCTTTTGGATAAGGCCTATAAAATCGGCCAACGGCTGGCGAAACGGGATAAGGATTAAGGCAACTTTCCCGGTGATGTATATAAAAAGGGCCTTTCGCAAGGCCCTTTTTATCTTTATCAATCTCGCAGATTAATTAAGCGCTTCCAGGATAGTCGTAGCCCCCTGCCCCCCTCCGATACATTGTGTCGCTACCCCGTATCGTTTGCCGCTACGGCGAAGTTCTTTAGCTACGGTGAGAACAAGCCGGCAGCCGGTGGCCCCGATTGGGTGACCGATACCCAGAGACCCGCCGTTGACGTTCACTATTTCTTCCGGGATGCCGAGTTCCTTTAATGAGATGATTACCTGACAGGCAAATGCCTCATTAAACTCGATTCGGTCGATCTGATCGACGGTAATGCCGGCGTGTTTAAGGGCCTTCTTGGTGGAGACAATCGGTCCAAGCCCCATAATCTGTTGTTTGACCCCGCCGTTGCCCCAGCCGATGATCCGGGCCAACGGTTCCAGTTTCATTTGAAGGGCCATTTCTTCACTCATCAGCAGGGCGGCTGTGGCCCCGGAATTGGTGGGGCAGGAATTTCCGGCCGTGATCTTGAGATCCTGATTGCCGTAGCTGACAATACCCCGGACCGGGCCCAATTTCGCCAGCCCTTCCATCGAGCAATCGGGACGGACACATTCATCGCGGTCGAAGAGGACCTTCGGGCCATATTCATTCTCTACCCACATACGCTTGTCATCAAAAATGGGCTGCTCGATTTCCACTGGAATGATTTCATCTTTATAAATGCCTCTTTCATAGGCGGCCGCCAGTTTCTTGTGGCTTCGAACGGCAAAGGCATCCAACTCTTCCCGGGTCATATTATACATTTCAACCACATTCTGAGCGGTTTGAACCATGGAAGCATTGGGAGGAGAATCCAGGATATAATCGGGTATGGGGACGGAAAAATAATCAAAATGGTCATGGGCCAAATTACGTTGAATCTCATTTTTCTCCAAGACCTTAGGGTTGGCGCTGCTGACCCGCGTTGTCGGCGGGGCCGTGCGGCCGCCGCCGATTTCCCTGGTCATCCGTTCGACCCCGAAGGCGATACCGCAGTCGTACTGGCCTAGAGCGATGGCCATGGCAATACGCAGCAGAGCTTCCATACTCGAAGCACAATGCCGATCGGTATAAAAATTGGTCATCTCGTGAGGCAATCCGGCTAACCGGGAGATGTTATTCAAACTGGAAAGATCCAAGGCCCTGGCGCCGTTGCCGATACCAAATTCGGCAATCATGGTTGGTTTGACCTTGGGATTCCGATCTAAAAGGGCGCGTATTACTGTTGCCCCGATTTCATCCATACGGGTTGCTTCGAATTTCCCCACACCTCCACGGGAAAAGGCCGAACGACAACCATCTACAATTACCACATTTCTTGCTTTCATTAAGTCACCTCTCATTTTTTGGTATTAAAACTCTTGAAGGGAATTGAAAATAAACACCGGAGTCTTTTGGAACCTGGCTATAAAACGATAAATTATAATTATATAAAAGATGGTTTTCCAATGTCAAGAGGAAAAGAAAAAGGGCATCAGTTACGATAAGATTATTAACACCGGCTTTCATTATTGTCTTGACACAAAACCAGCTTATGATAATTTTAAAGATTGAAATTTGTTAATAATTAATCCACACTTGTTGAACTTGTGAAAAAAGGAGGAAATAAAATGACCAAAATTACCGAAGTGGTTGATCTGGAAAAACAGGGCGAGATTGCCGTACTGTTGATCAACAATCCCCCTGTCAACGCCCTCAGTGTGGGGGTTCGAAAGGGAATGGCTGATGGCGTAAAGGCGGCTATGGAGGACGATTCCGTCAAGGCGGTTGTGATTGCCTGCGCGGGACGAACCTTTATTGCCGGGGCAGATATTACCGAATTCGGAAAACCACCCCAGGAACCCGGTTTGGAGGTTCCCTTTGGATTGATTGAAAACGGGCAGAAACCTGTTATTGCCGCTATTCATGGGACAGCCCTGGGTGGCGGTTTGGAAACGGCCCTGGTCTGCCATTTTCGCGTGGCCGTTTCTTCGGCAAGATTCGGCCTGCCCGAGGTACTTCTGGGATTATTGCCCGGAGCAGGCGGCACACAGCGGCTGCCCCTGGTTGTCGGGGTTGAAAAAGCCATCCAGATGATTGCCACCGGAACCCAAATCAGTGCTCAGGATGCCCTCAAAGAAGGCTTGATTGATGAGATTATTGATGGCGATCTGGTGACCGGAGCTGTTGCCTTTGCCAAAAAAGTCCTGGCGGAAAAGCGACCTTTGCGGAAGATACGTGACCGACGGGAAAAAGTTGATGCGGCTAAAGGTAAACCGGAGGTTTTCGCCGAAGCCCGAAAGGCCTTTGCCAAATCCAAAAGGGGATTTGAAGCCCCTCAGGCCTGTATCGATGCCGTCGAAGCTGCCGCGAATATGCCCATTGAGGAAGGGCTGAAAAAAGAAAGAGAGCTTTTCGCCAAATTGATGATGGGTTCTCAGTCGGCCGCTCAACGGTATGCCTTCTTCGCCGAAAGGGAGGTAGCCAAGATCCCGGATGTGCCGGCGGATACCCCGCAGATCCCCATCAACAAGGTGGGCATCGTTGGGGCCGGAACTATGGGGGGCGGTATTGCCATGAACTGTGCCAATGTGGGGATACCGGTACTCATCATGGAGGTCAACCAGCAGTTGTTGGATAAGGGCTTGGGTATTTGCCGAAAGAATTATGAAAACACGGCAGCCAAGGGGCGAATCACCAAGGAAGACGTTGAAAAACGTATGTCACTGATCACGGGCACTCTGACCTTGGATGATTTTAAGGATGTCGATCTGGTTATCGAAGCTGTATACGAAAACATGGATCTCAAAAAAGAGATTTTTGCTAAACTCGACAAAATCTGCAAACCGGGAGCAGTTCTGGCCTCCAACACTTCGGCCTTGAATATCAATGAAATCGCTTCAGCGACCACCCGACCGGAAAGTGTTATCGGCCTGCACTTTTTCAGCCCGGCTAATGTCATGCGACTTCTGGAAGTCGTCCGCGGGGCCAAGACCGCTAAAAATGTTATCGCCACCTCAATGGCCTTTGGGAAAAGAATACAGAAGATTGCCGTACTCGTCGGCGTCTGCCAGGGTTTTGTCGGCAACCGTATGTTGTACGAACGCTCCCGCGAAACCAATAAATTGATCCTGGAGTCGGGTTCTCCGCAACAGATCGACAAGGTCATCTTCGATTTCGGATTCCCCATGGGGCCTTTCACCATGAGTGACCTGGCAGGACTTGATATCGGCTGGAATAAGGCCGCTTCCAAAGGGGCCACCCTCCGGGAACGTCTCTGTGAGGCCGGACGACTGGGTCAAAAGACCAGTGCCGGATTCTATGATTACCAACCGGGGAACAGGACACCGATCCCCTCGCCATTGGTGGAAAAGATGATCAAGGATTTCGCGGCGGAACACAATATCCCCCAGCGGACGATTTCCGATGAGGAAATCCTGGAAAAGAGCCTCTACCCTATGATTAATGAAGGAGCTAAGATCCTGGAAGAAGGAATTGCCATCCGGCCCAGCGATATCGACGTTATCTGGATTTATGGATACGGCTGGCCCATATACCGCGGGGGCCCCATGTTTTATGCCGATCTGGTAGGGGTTAAAAAGATCTATGACAAGATGATCGAATTTCAAAAGAAGGAAGGCGATGTCTGGAAGCCTTCGGCCCTTTTGGAAAAACTGGCCAAAGAGGGTAAAGGATTTAAGGATTTTAGAAGATAGATACAACAAAAGAGCGGGGCCGGTAACGGCCCCGCTCCATTTTCATCTTAAAATGATTTCCCCGCCTGTGATTGTCCTTTTTATTAAGGGTCTCATAATTGTCTTGACCTGAAACGTTTTACTGCACCTTAGATTAAGGACCGGGGAGGTTTTATTTTTGAGGTTGT
Source organism: uncultured delta proteobacterium (assembly GCA_963782435.1). Taxonomy (GTDB): domain Bacteria; phylum Desulfobacterota; class RBG-13-43-22; order RBG-13-43-22; family RBG-13-43-22; genus RBG-13-43-22. Next base: position 26,021 of record CAWAKF010000044.1, on the reverse strand, counting down.
CCACCCTGAACCTGGAAGCTTCTTTGCCGGGCAAATTATTTAACTAAATCAAGAGCAGGCCTTCACCGGTGCTCGAAACTGGCTACGGTGTATGCCCTGCCTCGAATCAAAGTTTGCTGGACTGGCCGGGATAGGGCGATACATTACCCTTTGGACAATACTTAAAAATAAAACCTCCCCGGTCCTTTTGTCAATATTATTTTGAGACCCTTAATAAGTGACGACTACTATTTTAACGTAGTCAGAAATGTTAAGAATTTCTCATTGAAGAAGCCCGGAGCTTCTTCGTGGGGGTTGTGGTAGGCCTCCGGCACGATCACCAGTTCAGCCCCTTTGATGGACTCCTTAAGAACATTGGAGGCCTTGACAAAACCCAGGTCCTCCTCACCTCGAAAAATAATGGTCGGGACTTTGATTTCGCCCAACCTTGAAGTGACTGACTGCCATTTACCGAAAGACCGGGGCACATAGATATAACCGTTGATCGAGGTGCTGGTGGTCTTCCTGCGGGCAATCTCCCGCTGCTCCGGCTGTTTATTGAAACGTTGGATTCGAACAGGGTTGTTATCGGCATCATAGGCAAAGGCAGCTTCAAGTCCCTGGGTTCTGGCCAGTTCATCCAGTTTAGCCCTTAGTTCGGCATAACCGGGGATGACATCCCATTCGCCGCTCGATGTGTCTACCAGCACTAATCCCCTGACCATGTCCGGGTGATCCAATGTGAACTGAAGGGCCGTAAACCCTCCCATGGAATGCCCCACCAGGCAGCAGCGATCGATTCCGAGATGATGAAGCAGATGATAAACGTCTTCACTATTAAGATAAATCGAATAATCCTTTTCTTCAGCCGGAGCCTCTGATTTCCCATGGCCCCTGAATTCCAACGCAATGGCCTGGTAAGTATTTTGAATAGCCTTCATCTGGTTGACCCAGTCCTGTCCGCTTCCAGTGAAACCGTGAAGAAAGAGCACAGCTTCACCCTTTCCGACGGTTTCATAATACAGATTGACCTGATTAATTTGTGCCAGTGGCATAATGACCCTCCTCCTGATTGACCTCCTCTTCCGACAAGGACGTTTCTACGGGTAAGGAACAAAGACTCTTTAACTGTTTTTAGTTTGTTTAACCTGTTCTTCCAGCCAGGTGGTCCAGGCTTCAAGCCCCTCACCGGTTCGGCAGGACACCTCAAAAATAATCATGTCCCGATTAAGCTGGGACACCGCCTTTCTGATATTATCGACACTGCAATCCACGTAAGGGAGCAGATCGATCTTATTGATGATCAGAACCCGGCTTTCCTGAAACATGAGGGGGTATTTCAAAGGCTTGTCGTCCCCTTCGGTGACGGACAACAGCATGATTTTCATATCCTCCCCGACCTTGAATTCCGCGGGGCAAACCAGGTTCCCAACATTTTCCACTACCAGCAGATCCAGGGCGGCCAGATCGAGTTGATTCATGGCTTCCCGGATCATATTTCCGTCCAGATGGCAGGCCCCATCGGTATTGATCTGTAAGGCTTGAACCCCTTTTTTGGCGATCCGTTCGGCATCAAAACTGCACTGGATGTCTCCCTCGATCACCCCCATACGGACCCGGTCTTTTAATTGTTCAATCGTTTTTTCTAAAAGGCTGGTTTTGCCGGCCCCGGGACTGGACATGAGATTAATCACAAACAAATGGTTCCGGTCGAAGATCTCCCGATTCTGATCGGCGATCCGGTCATTGACTTCCAACACATTGCGGACAACGGGTATTTTCACAATCACCTCCACACCCAAACATACGGGAAAACAGTTTTAATCCATTACTTCAATAAATTCTATCTTCAGTTCCCGGCCGAATATCATTTCCAGGTTTTCAGAATTACAGGAAGGACAATTCCCGGCAATTCCTTCCGAGGTGAACTCCTGTTGACAATCGCCGCACTGATAAGTCAGCGGCACCATGCGAATCGTAAGTGCCGTCCCGGCCAGTCTGGTCTTACTGGTCAGGATTTCGAAGCATAAGGTCAACTGTTCAGGAACCACCGCGGACATGCGGCCTACAGCCAGGTGAATGGCCTTCAGTTTTTCCACGCCATGACGGTTCATTTCCTCTTCAACAATATCGATTATATTCTGGACCAGGGACATCTCATGCATAAAGTTTTTCCTGAAGAAATATTTTTTCCAATAGAAATGATAGGACAATCCGCTAAGAGTCCTATTTAAACACCTGGCAGGTATGCTGCAATAAAGCTTTACTTATTGTCAAGGTAAAAATGGGGAGGAGGAAGAACCGGTGTACTTGAGGGGATTACTGATTATTGAAGGACTCGTAAAAAGGTCATCGACAGGCACCGTCTCTGACGGGATCAAGTCGCTTGAATTCCATTTAAGTGGCGGGATAGGTTTTTTCTTATAATTGATAAACCGAACCCCGCCACTTTTCTATGAATCGGAGTTTATTTTTACCGGCTTGTCCTCTTGGTTCTGAAACTCTTATCCGCTCCATAGACAGTCCCAGCAGCATTGGTGGCCACAAGACGATAATGATAAACGGTATTCGACCTGAGTCCGCTTATTCCGGTTGAAGCAGTAATATCGCTGGGGCCGCCTCCGGCCTGGGTAACGGCCGTGTCATTACCGTAAGAGGTGGCCGGTCCCCATTGAAAAACATAAGTTGTTGATAAACCATTGGAATTGACCGTTCCGTTCAGCGTGGAGGAACTTGAGGAAATCGAATTGGCTGAACCGGTTACGACTGTGGGTGGATTTGTCCCGGTGCTTAAACTAAAGGTTGCGGTAACACTTACATTTGCGTTCATGGTCACCTGGCAGGTGGCCCCAGACCCGGAACATCCCCCGGACCAACCGCTGAAAATGGAATTGGCATTTGGTGAGGCGGTCAAGGTAACCAAGGTGCCGGCAGAAAAGAGGGGCCCGCCAGGGTTGGAAGAAACATTACCACTCCCTGTCCCGGCATTGGTTACGGCAAGGGTGTAGGTGAGGGTGTTGGGAGTGAATGAAGCCAAAATGGTATGGTTGGAATCTACCGACGAGAAGGTATAAGAACTGATTGCCCCCCGGGAAACCCCGTCAACATTCACATCACTAATAGAATAGCCGTTATTGGGGGTGATGGTAAAGCCCTGATTGGCCCCGGACTGGACATTGATCCCCCCGATGGAGAAATTGTCCCGCCTGAACCGGCTGAAGCGGTAATCGTATAAGTTTGGTTGTCATTGGTAAAACTTTTATCTTCTCCGTAGGTGATCCCTGCACTATTGGTAGCCATTAGACGATAATGATAAACGGTATTAGACCTCAGCCATGTTATATTGGCCAAAGCAGCAACATCGACTGTTCCGCTTCCGGCTGTAGTAACGACCGTGGTTTTTCCATATGAACTGGTCTTCCCCCATTGAAAAACATAGGTCGTGGATAAGCCCTTGGGATTGACCGTACCGTTCAACTGGGCGGACTTTGAGGATATCGAAGTGGCAGAGCCGGTAGCAACTATAGGTGGATTTAATACAGTGCTAAAGGTTGCGGTAACACTCACATTCGCATTCATGGTCACCTGGCAGGTGGTTGTGGTCCCAGAACAGCCACCGGACCAGCCGCTGAATACGGAATTCGCATCCGGGGTGGCGGTCAAGGTGACTTGGGTACCAGCGGAAAAGCTTGTCCCTGCCGGATTAGTGAAAACACTACCGCTTCCGGTTCCGTTTTTGGTTATGGTCAGGTTATAATTGGGGATGGCCGCGAATGTTGCGCTGATGGTATGGTTGGCGTTCACTGCCCGAGAAGGTATAGGAACTGATTGCCCCCCGGGAAACGCCGTCAACAATCACGCCGGCAATGTTATAGCCGCTGCTGGGGGTGATGGTAAAGCCCTGATTGGCCCCGGCCTGGACATTGACCGCTCCCGGGGGGGAAATGGCCCCACCAGATCCGGCTGAAGAGGTGATGGTGTAGGTTTTGAGGTTAAAGGTTGCGGTTACACCGACATTGGAGTTCATGGTCACCTGGCAGGTGATCGATGTCCCCGAACAGGCTGCCGGACCAGCCGCTGAATACGGAATTGGCATCCGGGGTGGCCGTCAAGGTGACCTGGGTCCCGGCAGAAAAAGTGGTTCCGGTCGGGTTGCTGGAAACACTGCCGCTCCCTGTTCCGTTTTTGGTTACCGTTAGGGTATAGTTGGGAATGGCTGCGAATGTTGCGCTTATGGTGTGGTTGGCGATCACAGCTGGAAAAGTATAAGAGCTGATCGCCCCTTGAGACACCCCGTCCACAATTACACCGGCGATACTATAGCCATTATTGGGGGTGATGGTAAACCCCTGATTGGCCCCGGACAGAACGCTGACTGAACCGGATGGGGTAATGCTTCCGCCTGCTCCAGACGAAGCGGTGATGGTATAGGTATTGAGATTAAAGGTTGCCTTAACACTCACATTCCCATTCATGGTCACATGGCAGGTAGTCGCCGTCCCGGAACAGCCATCGGACCAACCGCTGAACACGGAATTGACATCCAGTGATGCCGTCAAAGTGACCTGGGTCCCGGCCACAAAAAGAAGTCCCTGCCGGATTGGTCGAAACACCGCCGCTCCCTGTCCCGTTTTTGGTAATGGACAGGGTATAATTAGGAATGGCCGCGAAGGTTGCACTTATCGTATGATTGGTATTCACCCCCGAGAAGGTATAGGAATTGATTACCCCTCGTGAGACTCCGTCAACAATCACATTGGAAATATTATAGCCTGCATTAGCTGTGATCGAAAAGTCTGATTGGCTCCGGACTGGACATTGCCCCCCCGGATGGAGAAATGACCCCGCCTGTTCCTGCAGAAGCCGTGATGGTGTAAGCGGACAACCCGGATTCGGTTACCGTGAATACATTTCCGGCGAGGGTTAAGCTGGCTATCCGGGTGGTCCCGGTATTAGTAGAGACTGTATAACTCATGGTCCCATTTCCCGTACCGGACCCGGTATTAACTGTAACCCAGGAGGGGGCAACTGAAGTTCCCCAATTGCAACCGGCCTGGGTTGTGACAAGTACACTCCCTGATCCGCCGGAAGCGGGAAAGGAGGCACTTGAAGGCGATATGGAGTAGGTACAAGAGGGAGGCGTATAAACCACCTCATTGGAGTAACCGCTTTGAAGTCCACCGGTATTATAAGCGGTTGCCACAAAATAATAAGTCATCCCGGTATCAAGACCGTTTACGGAATAATTAGTGACGTTGCCGACGTCAATGTTCCACTGGTAATTTCCGGACTCCGTCCCATAATAAATCTCATACCCTGCTAAATCCGGTTCACTGTTGGGGTCCCAGGTGAGCGCAACTTGAGCACATTGGCCGTTGGAATAAAACAAGACCAGAAGAAGTGTAAATAGCAAGAATGGGAGAAGTAAGGAAAATAGACTCAACTTGGGAAAGAAGGTATGGTTGGCGAAAAACCGAATTCTTTTTATCATAACAGCATCCTCAATTTTTTAGAGATTAATTTCCAACACCAGCGACAGCATGAGGATGCTGTGTCCGGAAACCCTGCTACCCTATTTTACCAGTGGTAAAACTTAGGCCAGCGGCTTTGCGTCCCACCCTTTCGAATGGTTTGCCCTTTTTCAGACATGATTCAATACTATGCTTAAGCAAGTAATATGCCAAAAAAGATAACTGGTAATTGATTGAAACTATAAAGAGTATTTTTTTGGCAAAACGCTAAAAGTGAATAATTGGTAAAAAATAGACAAAATTTGTATTTTTTCTCCCTCCAAAGCTCTCTCGATAGCGTCCCTTTGCCACGGCATTTTGGAGGTCCTGATTGGTTTCCGACAGGACCCGGGTGTCAAAATGGATTGAACCCTCCCACCGACCCGGTCGATGGTCTGATCTTGAAGAAAACGAAGCAGCTTGACCTGCAGGTTCGGCGTGCGAAAAATAACCGAAGAACGGTATTTTCATATAAAAGTGGGATGCCCAAGCCTACCAAATAGACCCTATAAACCCGCAACCTGCTCCTTCACTTCTTTCCTCTCGCCCGTAACTCATAACCCGGTCTTCGCTCCTTTCTCCTCGTTCCTTTTTCCTCGATCCTTTGTCCTCGCTCTTCAAATGAGGAAAAATTGTGGGAAATTGTCGGTTTTTTTACACTTTTCAAAATAATTACATTATTAATTAGTGCTTGAAGGGAAAGCGACAAGTGTCAATGTAGACAGCTTGTTGCGGCAGATTTTATCAGTTAAGATTTTCCGGGTTGGTGCAAAAAGAACTTGCGCCGATTACCCGCAACTGGTATATACTTATTGATATCGATATAGATATTGGTTGCGACCGATTTTCGCGAATCGGACGTTTTGAGTAAAACCCGGAAAATCTTCATGGTGAAATGGTATGCGAAAAGTGATCGAGAATCAACTGAAAATTGGCCAGGTGGACATTTCGAGCATCGACATCGATCTCAAATGCCGGGACGAAATACCGCAATTGTTGATGGGCTTGCAGACGATTTATAGGGACCGCCGTTTGCGGGATGAGGTATTTGGAGTTTTGAAAAACATCGTACCTTCCCATGTGGACATGGGCAACGGCTACCCGGGACGGATCTGTGGAAGATATTGGTACTGGGGACCTTGCGATTGAACTGCAACTGGGACTACGACAAGCTGCACAACATTTCCAATGAGCATAAGACCGTGCGAGAGTTTTTGGGGCATACGATTTATGAATTTGATCAACAATACAGTTTGCAGTCGCTGAAAGACAACCTGGCGCTTTTCACTCTGGATCTGCTCGATGAAATCAATCAGATAGTGGTAAGAGCCGGACACGATCGGGTTGGTGGTCAAGGGGAATTTCGGCTGAAGGGACGTTGTGATTCGTTTGTGGTGGAAACCGATGTTCATTATCCTACCGACATCAACTTGCTATTGGATGCCATCCGTAAGGTGGGGTTTCTGATCGGGGAGCTTTGTGATCAGTTGGGAGTCACCGATTGGCGGACAGATCGGCATTTTTCAAAAAGATCCGGAAGCAATTTACGTGGTGCGCCGGCTCAAACATTTGTCATCAAAGAATGGTGCGAAAAAGGCTCAACGGGAGCAGTTGATTATCGAGGCGCATCGGCAATACGTGGATTTGGTTGATCATTATGTGCAGCGAGCCCAGGCCAGCCTTGGTGTTTTGAATGTGCTGGATATGGGCACGATGGCCCAAATAATGGTCATTGAAGGATATATCGCTCATGCGGAACGTCAGATCGATCAGATTCGACGTCGTGTTTTGGAGGGTAGCGCCATTGCCCACCAGGAGAAGGTGTTTTCGATTTTTGAAGAGCATACGGAATGGATCCTAAGGGAAAAGCCGGAGTGTCTCAGGAGCTTGGATTGGGAGTTTGTGTGTTGGAAGATCAGTATGGTTTTATCATGCATCATCAGGTGATGGAACACGAGAAGGATGTCGACCTGGCGGTGTCAATGGTCGCCGAAGCCCAGCGGAGATTTCCGGCATTGGCGGTGTGCAGTTTTGACAAAGGGTTTTATAGCCCTGCCAACAGAAGCGATCTTGGGGTGTTGCTGGAGGAGGCCGTGCTTCCCAAGAAGGGGAAATTGTCCAGAAGCGATAAACAGATCGAGTACTCGGAGCCCTTTGTCGAATCCCGGCGCAAGCACGCGGCCGTGGAATCGGCGATCAACGCGCTTCCCAATCACGGTCTGGATCGTTGTTTGGATCATGGATTGAACGGCTTCAAGCGCTATGTTGCGCTGGCAGTGCTGGCGCGGCAACCTTCAGAAACTGGGATCACTGCAACGAGAAAGGGAACTTAGGCCCCTGAAGCGGAAAAGAAAACTGGCTGCCTGAGACGGTAACCAAAGCGACATAAAAAATGGGATAGAGGAGAAGTGTTTCCAAATTTGACTAAAACCAAGCTTGAAATCAGTTATCCGCCTTCCAGAGGATGCGCGAACACATTTTAACTCCTAAAAGTATTTTTTCGTATGCCAGCGTATCTCAAAAAATTGGGGTTTTCGGTCAGACACTATTTAATTACAGCAAGTTATCATTAAATTCCCATCCAACCCCGTTTTTTTGTCGGATTTCTTTACGGTTTTTAAATGGGCAATAGGGGTAATTTGACCTCTTCTGGCAACCGGGAATAAGTTTTTAAAAATAATATAGTTAATTAATTCATAATAGTTATATATAACAATAAAATTTACTTTACAGCTTCCTCTGTTGTGGCATAAGTTTTGCTTATTCTTCAAGTAACAAGATTGCAAATAAAGAAAATAAGCAGAATAAGGAGAAAGGAAAATGAAAAAAGGGAAGATGTTCTTAGGGTTAGTGGCGGCATTGGCCTTTGTTCTGATTGCCATACCGGCCATGGCGACGACCATCAATTGGTCGGATGGGATCGCCCACGGCAATCAAGGGTTAACTTTAATCCCCAACGGTGACTCAACAATCACCGCAAAGTCGAGCTTAGGTGATCTCGACGATCCTTTGTGGGATCGGTACTCCAGGCACTGTCGGGACGGTCTATTGGGGCAAACTGGGCAAACTCGATGTTGACATGGGTGCTGATCTTTACGGCTTGGGAGTACAAAATGCCAAGACGGATATGAACGGTAATCTTGATCCAGGTGGGAAGCAATGGTAATCTCCGGTGGCGGTGGCGATGCCAATGAGGCCTTGATTTTTACCTTTGCCAATCCTCCGGGAGTCAACGTCAATAATGTGAAACTCGAATTGATCGGACTCAATTATTCGACTGACATGAATGGTGACCCCACCGATAAGGCTGATGTGATCGATCTATTCCTGGAGTTTATCCTCTTCAAGATCCATCTGACTACCATTACGCTGCTATTTCATTTAGCACCCCTACTTATCTTTTGGACTTAAGCACGTTGGGCCTCACGGGGGATTTCGGTTCATTTTCTGTCGCCGCAATAAATTGGCATTTTGGCGTGGGGAGCATAGAATATACGAATAATACAGTAAACAGACGTCCCGAACCTGCCACATGTTACTTCTGGGAATTGGTTTGGTGTCCCTGAGGGTGATGAGAAGGCGGTCAGCAAGAAAATAATAAGCTTTATACTTCCATTTTAACTGAAAAAGGGCTATTGATGAAGATATCAGTAGCCCTTTTTATTATACATGAAGGAATGTCCGGCCAACCGTATAAGGATACCGTGTTATTAGGTCATTTCATGGAGAATATTAAAAGTGGTTTCAAATGCAAATCCTGTGGTAAAGAAGATTGCTTTCCCCGGTTGCAAATTTCAGCACCTGTTCATTTTGACCTTTTTCTTCCTGTCCGGGATAAGCGGTCTTATCTATGAAGTGCTTTGGACCAGAAAACTGAGCCTGATCTTTGGGTCCACCACCGTTGCCGTCAGCATCTCCCTGACGGTGTATCTGGGCGGGCTTGCTTTGGGCGCCTATCTTTGGGGACGCGCGCGCCGACCGGATGCGCCGCGTGTTATTGGTCTATGGTTTGCTGGAACTGGGAATTGGAATATATGGGGCGCTGAGTTCCTCGATTCTGAGCGCTGTCGAGCCAATCTACGTCCATCTTCAAGAATTATGGCCCCTCGCCGGCAAACTATTCCATCTCCCGCAAATTGTTTTGGTTGCTCTGGCCCTGCTCCCTGCTACGATCCTTCTGGGGGGGGACCCTGCCTGTCTTGATTTTCGCCGATTTCAATCAAGGTGTCGGCCTGGGAGCGAGAGTAGGCCAGCTCTACGCTGTTAACACCGGCGGCGCGGTGTTGGGGGCCGCTTTTTCAGGTTTTGTCCTCCTGCCTAATATCGGATTGATGCGCTCGCTGCTGGTTGCGGCTTCGTTGAATCTGATCGTGGGATTTCTGGTCCTGGTCTGGTATGGAGTAGCTGGACAGCGGGACCGGAGTCCCAAAGAGGACGGCGCCACGCTGTCAGTTCATTGGTCCAGGCAAAGACGAATGGTTTACACCATTCCTTTGATATAGGAGTAATAGTATTTTTTTCCGGTTTTTCCGCGGTGTTTTATGAGGTGGTCTGGACCCGCGCCCTCAGTTTGGTCCTCGGGAACTCGACCCAGGCATCGAGCCTGATGCTTACCTCGTTTCTACTTGGCCTCGCCCTCGGAGCGGCGGTAAGCGGGTGGATGGTCCGACGAGGCTGGAGCTCGACTGCCCACCTTGCTCTGGTACGAATAATCGGCCTGTCTGTGTTTGCCGCCAGTTGGGTGATCCAGCAGTTGCCTTCGTGGTTCATGCTTTTCTACAAGAGCTATCACGCGCAACCCCTCTTATTTCTGGCCGGTAGGACCTTTTTGTCTGCCTCGGTTCTGCTCATTCCAGCCTTGATCATGGGCATAGTTTTTCCCCTATGTATCGAGTGCAAGAGAAACGAGTCCGGCCTCGAATCGGATCTGGTGGGCCAGCTTTATGCAATTAACATTATTGGAGCGATTGCCGGGTCTCTATTGGCCGGGCTGATTCTGATCGAATCTCTTGGCATGTATCGTTGTATGCTGCTGGGGATGTGGCTTAATCTCGGATTTTCTGCATGGCACGCGTTGCAGATTAAGAAAAGGCTCTTTCATCTTCAGTTTGGCTGGGTCTTGCTTCCCATTGCCATGGGGGCTTTCCTGTCTTACCCTATGCCTACTTGGGACCCCATCGCGATGACCCGCGGGGTATATTTTTATGCACAACGAATGCTCGACGTAGGAATAGAATCGTACCTAACCCAGGGGAGAAGCACCCGTCTTCTTTTCTACCAGGAAGGTACAGCAGGGACCGTGACCGTGCGTGAACTGGGAAATAGACGGGTGCTCTATTTTGACGGTCGGGCCGAAGGAAGCTACATGGCCATCGCTCGTATTCCTGGGCCATCTGCCTTTTGCTTTTGGACGCTCTTTCCAGGACGTCGGCGTAATTGGCCTTGGCACCGGAAGTACGGTGGGAAGCGTAACGCTTTACCCGGTTCGGCATATGATGTTTTCGAACTCGAGCCTGCCGTGATCAAAGCCTCGACTTATTTTGACACGATCAACCATCAACCGCTTAAAAATACCCGTGTCAGGGTCCTGGCTTCAGATGCTCGGAATGCCCTGGCTCTTAAACCTGAGGCATCATACGACCTGATCATCTCACAACCCTCTAACCCTTGGGTCTCCGGCTCTTCGAAGCTTTTCACCGATGAATTTTACCGCTTGTCAAAATCCCGCCTCCGCTCTAAGGGAATTTTTGCTCAGTGGGTACAGCTTTTCGGCATGGAATTTACCAGCGTCGCCTCCCTTTTGAGCACCTTCAAGTCAAACTTCCCCTACACCTATGTGTTCGAGGTCTGGGGGCGTTCAGGGGAAATCATTCTTATTGGTTCCAAAGAAGAACTGGTCATACCCTGGACGGCTTTGAAGAAAATGTATGATGATCCTGTTCGTACGGCAGAACTCTCTAGGATAGGGGCACCGAATCCCGGGGCTCTGCTGGCAAGGCTCATCCTTGGTCCTACGGAACTCGCAGGTCTCCCTGCACCTATCCGTTAAACACTGATGATAACGGCCGGCTTGAGTCTCGTCCTCCGGCAGTATGTATCAGCAGACTACAGAAGAGAATCTGAAGCGGCTTCGGGCTCTTGCAGGAAACACATGGCCATATGTCAGTCCGCAACCGCAAGGTGCTGAACGCCAGCAGGCCTTGCTACAAATGTCCAATGCTTCGCTACACGGGCTGGACTTTGTTAGAGGCCTTAAATTTGCCGAGGAAGCTGTCAGTTTGGGGAAGAATCTTGAATCCCTTTTGCTCCTTGGGGATTTGCTCTATGTGAACCAGAGGAAGGAAGACGCTGTTCAGGCATGGCGAAGAACCCTTGAATTGAAGCCAAATTACACGCCCGCCTTGAGGCGGCTTATTCGCCATTACGAAGCGATGGACAAGATCATCCGACCGCCCGAATATGATACATGGGTTGCCAGGCTTCGGTCTGCCTCCTAACTAATCTTTTCAATACTGAAGGGGGTCAGGACTGCCTTTAACTGTTTCAAAATTCTATTGAATTCCGGGGACAGTATACCTAACTCTGGTCGCCACTCTTTTTGACCCTGGTTTTTGCCATCGAAAATCACGGCCAATCAATTTCGCTTTTCTATCTATGAAATCTTCATCTCCATGAGGACGTCCCGTCCGTTCATGCAGACGATAACGCTCGATCTCTTCCCCGGATGCATCTTCATTTATAAAACTGCGCCAGTCTCCTACTAACTCAAGCAATGGGCGAACCTGAATGAGATCATCATAACCTCTTATGTGGGCTCCGGCGCTGGTAATTCCGGGGACAAAAACCAACTTAAACCTTGACAACATAGTATCATTATAGTATTATAAATTATGCCAAGAAAAATAAGAGAATTGATAAAGGATCTTGATAAGGCAGGATTTAAAAAACGGGGGGGCAAGGGCAGCCATCGTAATTATTTTCATCCGTCCGGAATAGTCCTAACTCTTTCCGGGAAAACGGGTGATGATGCGATGCCCTACCAAGAAAAAACAGTGAAACAAAAAATTAATGAGGTATTACATGAAGGAAAGAGATAAATATCTAAAAGTTGTCGAATGGTCGGAAGAAGATAAATCCTAAATTGAGCGATTATTTTGATCCAGAAAGTGACAGCTCAGTTTAACGAAATATTTATGACTCATAGACCTTAATTTTCCAAAGTGGAGTGAGTGTGTTTGATACAAATGCGAAAAATACAATTAAAGACAGATCAGAAAGAAACAGGGAACATTTTAGGGCATACCTCACCATCGATATTTTTTGACAAGAAAATGAACCGAGCGGCTTTTTAGGTCTGCCCAATGGGTATGGGATTTTCACTTTTGATCCACAAATGATAAAAATTAAGAGCCTGCCAGGCAGCTTGGGTAATTTTGAGGGTGGTTCTATCCGCATGGCGAATAATCTTTCCAGCCACATCAAGTATTTTTCGTCTCAAGGTAGTAGCGTAGCTGCTCACCCCGACTACCGGCGCACAAACATCTTCTTTAAAGGCCTCATAAATAAAAAAACCTATCACCATAGTGAAATAAAAGGCCGCATTTTGATGAAATCGTTTAAACGGAAGCTGTTGACTGCCAAAATCTTTCAAGGCCCGGTTAACCAACTCATCTCCCCCGCGATCATGATAAGATTCTACAATGCCCCCAGGGGTCAACATCTTGCCCATTCCAGCCTCTTCCAGCCCCTTATCCAGTTCGGTCTCTCCTCCCAAATTGGTGTAGATTATCGTATCCGGACGGGCAAAGTTCAGAAGCATCTGTCTGTCTTTATAAAGAGGCCGGCAAAAAATCACTCGGCGGGCTTGATCCCAACTGTTCCGCTGGTCCATAAATTCCGTATACTCCCAGACCTGGTTCCCATTCTTATGGGAGCCCCAACACGAATGATCCATCTGGCCTACCCGCACTTTGATATCCTCGTAGAGCTTCCCGCCGCAGATATACCCCACCTTCAGCGATTCAAAAACCTTGAAAATCTTCTGGTCAAAAAAGCCACTATCCAATCGAATAATAATCGGCACATCTTGGCGATAGTCCTTCCGGATAAAAGTCACCATACGACGGACCATCTTCTCGACATCCGTTCCATGATTAGAGTGTTTGTCCCCACTACGGAAAAGGGCATCCACGATAAATCGACTCCAGGTCATCTGCAGGGTTGAAACCCTTTTTCCTTCTTATAGGTCGGTTTAACTCCTTCCCGTTTCTCCGCCTCATCATTGTCCATTACCATCGTATCTATACCCAGAATGATCACCAATGGCTTCACTATTTGAAGCCGCCATCCAAAAAGCCTAAGCAACACTTGGCGAAACAAATGGGTCCAGTGAACCAAGAGGGATTGATAAAATCTCTTGACCGAATGCGAAGAAAGCATATGGTCGCTATCGGTCTCAATGGTCCTAGCATATCCCTCATCATTCTTAAGACTATCAAAGTAAACCAAATGTCGACTGGTCCCATCCATCAAAAAACAGAACATTTGCTTAAAAATCTCTGTCAGGGCTTGCCCTTTGCAACTCTTTCGGAGAGGGCCAAAAAGCTGCTCAATATAGGGCAACAGGGCAATGTTTCTCAAATAGCGAACATACAAAGTCAAGCCCGCTCGACTCGTCATAACATTTCCTGTTATTCCAACAGCATCAATTTTTCGGTTGCTTTTACATCCGTCCGTGCTATTATTTTTCACGTTTCCTCCCACCCAATGGGTTCCTCGGTTATCAAGAGGTTGTTTTCCGTTCTCTTGTTATACCAAATAGTTGCCCATTTGGGTGGGTTTTTTTATGCCCAAAACGATTTTTTTAGGTAAATGTTATATAGGATCAGTTCCTGGGTGGATTGGTCGTTGTTGTCATGGAAAGGACGAGATGGAGGTATATCGACAATTGTGTGAAATTGTCGATGAATGGATTACTATATACAAAAAAGATAGAAAGGCATTACCACCCCCAACGAATAAGAAATATTCCGGTAAATTTGTTTTACGAACAGGATCGGATTTACATCAGGCCCTTGCCATCAAAGCACTGGATGAAGGAGATAGTTTAAATAATTATCTGGTTAAAAAATTAAAAAATGTAATCTTTGGATAACAATCGCGAATTCGAATTCCGGAATTCGGAATTCCGGGGACAGTATACCTAACTCTCAGACCTGGTGGCCATTCTTTTTTGGCCCTGGTTTTTGCCGCCTCAGATTACGGCCAATTAATTTCTCTATTCGCTCCAGGAAATCTTCATCTCCAAGAGGACGCCCTGTCCGTTCGTGCAGGTGATGACGATCAATCTCTTCCCCGGGTACATCTTCATTTATAAAATTACTCCAATCTCCTACTATCTCAAGCAGCGAGCGAACTTGAACGAAACCATCATCATAACCTTTCAAGTGGGCTTCGGCACTGCTCCACCGATATGACCACGGGTCCTTCACCAAACCGGCACGTACTGGATTCAACTCAATATAGCGGGCCGCAGCCAGCAAATGATTCTCACTCATTGGATAGGAAGCAAAACGCTCTTGCCAGAGGTGTCCCCTCCATTTCTCACGAAAATTGATATGTCTTGTATAACGACGGTGCGCCTCCCCTATTGCATGACGAAAACTGTCTCCCTGCTCTGGAACGGCAATGAAATGAACATGATTAGGCATGAGACAATAGGCCCAAATGTCAACTCCATACCGTCGGCAGGAATCGGCCATCAAGCCAAGATATTTCTGATAATCATCATCGCTGAAAAAGGTTTGCATCCGGCGGTTGCCCCGCTGGGTAATGTGGAGAGGAATGCCGGCTATAACAACCTTTGCTATTCGTGCCATCCTTCACTTCTAACAGCCATCGACTTTAAATGACAAGAATTAAGTATACTGTCCCCGGAATTAGGAGGAATTAGGATGGAATTAGAATTAGGGGCCGGGTGGTGAAAATGATCAGTACCCTATCCAGTTCTCTGCCCCAAGTCCGGGAACCTTGGAAAAATGCTTCAGGTTGCCGGTGATGACGATTAACCCGTGGTCTATGGCGATCGAAGCTATTCTCAAATCCGGTTCGGTCAGCGGGGTGCCTTTTTTCTCCAGGTCGGCTCTCAACCTGCCGTAAACGTTCGCCGCACTCTCGTCAAAGGGAAGAATTTGTATATTTGGCCAGACCAACTTTTCCAGTTTCTCAATAAAATACTGAGGACGGTCGCTCTTGTGTGCGCCGTAAACCAGTTCTCCGACGGTTATCGAGGAGGTGAATTGTTGTTCCGGTTCGATGGAAGCTAACTTGCGAATGAACGATAGAGAAGGATTTTTCTTGATGATCTGACTCAGAGCGTCCGTATCGAAGAGATACATTAGACCATCCCTCCAGGACTGCGGTCTATTGACTCTTTTCTCTGAGCATAAATGTCCAAAACCGTATGTTCCAAATCTTCAAAATCATCCCAGGCCCCGATCGCGGCCAATAGGCCCTTTTTTTTAACTCTTTCCATGGCCTCTTCAATCCGTTGAAGCTCTTCGACACTGACCAGGGCGGCCATCGGCTTACCCTTCTTCTCGATAACAAAATGCTCTCCTTTCAACGATACTTCGCTGATGACCACTGAAAACGATTTCTTGACTTCGGCTACTCCAATATTTTTTGCCATTGATTCACCTCATTTTAATTATAATATCATTATAAATAAAAAACATCAATTATGTCAATATGACTTTTGGAATTCCGGGGACAGTATACCTAACTCTGGTGGCCCTTCTTTTTTGGCCCTGGTTTTTGCCACCTCAAATTACGGCCAATTAATTTCTCTATTCGCTCCAGGAAATCTTCATCTCCAAGAGGACGCCCTGTCCGTTCGTGCAGGTGATGACGATCAATCTCTTCCCCGGGTACATCTTCATTTATAAAACTGCGCCAGTCGCCTACTATCTCAAGCCGCGGGTGAATGTTAACGAAATCATCGTCATAGGAGCCTCTTGCAAGAGTCTATTTTTGTGGAATAAGCAACCATAAAAAGAGGGCTTCACCAGTAGGTTTGTGTTTAATTGATTTTAGAAAGAATACCGAGTTCTGATGCTATGCGGACCGGAACCCGCCAAAACATAGGCTCACAAACGTTGAAGCAGGTAGAGGTAGAGGGGACGGCGGCTTTTCCTCTTCAGTTCCTGAAACCGTTGTAAAAGTTCCCTGCGACCGGCACGATGTAGGGGGGAAAGGTAAATAGCCCCCTTATCAAAATAATGCGGGAAAAAATCCCGGGTCAGCCGGGATATCGCTTCCCAATGACCGGGCGGTAAATTCATGTCAACCACGAAATTGGCGGTTACTTCCAGGCGATCATATTTCCGGTTGATTTCCGATAGGCGGCGAAAAGCCTCCTCTACCTTTTCCACCTTCAATGGCTTCCCCAGCAGGTCAAGGGTCTCCTGATCGGCCGATTCCAGTCCTAAATTCAAATAAGTCCGGTAGGGTAATCGGTTAATTGAATCGAAAAGACTGTCTTTGGATTTTAAAAACGAATCCACACTGCCGAAGAGAAAAAGAAAACACCCTTCCAGGTAAGATCGTTCGAATTCCAGTTGATCATAGGCCTCAAGGGCAGCACAAACAATCCGGTCACTGCCGCAGTTCAGGGCATCATGCTGACCCAAAAAAAGACTGTTGTAATTCTGAAGGTCCGGTCCATAGAATTCTTTGATCCTGGAGAGCTGGTCCAGGATATTATCGCGGGAACGAATCTGAAAATTCTGATTGGTTTTGATACTGCAAAAGGTGCAATGATAGAGGCACCCATCGGCGATATTCAAGGGAATGCAATCATAATCCACATGACGGCTATCCGGGGGGAGCACACTGACACATCCATGTAGCAGGGCGTTTAGTTGTGCACCCCTTTCGGCCAGCTTTCCATCATCCATGGCGATGGCTCTTAATAGAAATGCCTTTTCTTCTGCCGACCAGTGATCTGTTTTTAAAGCCTCCCTCAACTCCTGGCAGGCGCCGGAAGGCCGAAAGGGCCTCTTTTACCGAGGCTTCCTGAAAAGGATCGGCCTTCCCCAGATGGTTCGACGGATACGTGAAATAAGGAAGATAATATTCTCCCAGGAAATCAAAAACCTGGTTATAGCCATCGCTGTCATAATAAACCCAATGGTTACCGGCAGTTCTCTTCAGCCATTCGGACCGGTGGGGCCAATCCTTGCCGGTTCCCTGCAGATATTTGATTTCTCCGTTCAGATTGAATCGAAAACAATGATGCGAGCTGTGGTGATCTCAGCCAATCGTCCATAATGGACCGGATAGCTGACTTTATCGTAACTGGTGGCCCCGGAGATATTTAAGTTAAGATTTATTTCCATGAAATAATTATGACTGGTATTCAGGGATAGGGACACCCTGAATGCCTAATGATTTGTAAGGGAAAAAGCAGATTGCTCCTTAAGATATTTATCCGCGCGGTTATTAACCCCTGCCTTCAAATTCATAGAGTTTGTCAATGGCAAATTCTATGGCCTTATTGCACTTTTCCCGCCAGATTTTGGATTCCCGAAATTTTTTATTCTCCTCGGGATCGGAGGTATTAAAGCCGATCATCTCTCGGCAGTTAATAGTACCGAATTCCTTTTCAAACCCTTTGACCAACTCTTGGGCGAATGACCTGATTTTTGTCCGGGCCTTTTTGGCTTTTTCTTTTTCCTGAAGGGAACAGCCATGCCGCAGCCCCAGGAAGACGGCAGAAGAAGAGACCACGCCGCAGGGCGCTTGCTGCTGACCGGCGATCCCTCCCAGAAAAGGGATACCGGCCCAGAGTAAATTTTCATTTTTAAGATCACAGGCTTCCCACATAACTTGCAGGATAGCCGGACCTCAATGGTATCCTTTGGGCATGAGTTCCAAGGCAAGGGTTTTGGCCTCATCACGGGATAATTTAAGCGTCATTAATCAATCCTCCGTTCTTAAATTCTTTAGAAAGTATTTTATAACCTTTAAGTATAGGAGGAGAATTCGGAAGGATCAAGAAGAATATCCCTCCCTAAAAAGACTCCTTTTCATTAAAATATGATCGAGGGTTCAGGACAGATGTTGTTTCATAAGGGAGTTCCTCTGTTTTTTCTTTTAATACCTGATCGATTTTAAGAGTGGGCAAGTTCAGGCCATACCAGGAGGCAGCGGTCGAGCCCGGATCACCGGACTCGATGGCCTCCTGATCCAATTCGTGGGAAACCGTAATAGCCCGAGTCCGTTCCTTAAAAAATGAGACCCCGCCGATATGGTCAACATGACCATGGGTTAGAATGAGATAGGTCAGCTCCTGGGGATTCACTCCCACATTTCGAATATTGTCCCAGATTACCGCCGACCCCTTCCCCGCCCCGGCATCGATGAGAGCGCTGGCTTCTTCACCTTTGATCAGATAGACCAGGGCATCCAGTGGATGGGAAAGCTCGGAACCACCCACACAATAGATTCCGGAATAGATCTCAAACGGTTTGGAGTCCATTTTCACCCCTCCTATATTACAGGATTTCATGTTTTCATGGGGATAGCAAGATATTTTCACTCCAGGCAGCCCCTTGACCTTATCCTATAAAAAAAGCGCTGAGGGAATCGGCCGGTTCGGTTTTATCTGGGGCGTTTTCAAAAATCGCTTTTTTTCTTGACAGGAAAATGTATAAGTTTAATATAGTGAATCAATATTCACATTAAACCAGATTTCTGTGATGAGAGCCGAAAAACAAAATAGTGAAATACGAAAAAAACAGATTGCTCTCGCGGCCATGAAGCTTATTGCCCGTCAGGGAATGAAGGGGTTAAGTGTTGCCGCCGTGGCCCGGAAAGTCGGGCTGGTCCCTTCGGCCCTTTATCGGCATTTTACCGGAAAAGAAGAAATTCTAAAGGCGACCATCGAGTTAGTCCGGGACATGATTACGGAAAATGTCCGCTCGGTGCGCGGAGAATCTGCCGCACCGCTGGAACAACTTAAACTATTAATGATTCGTCATATCAAAATGATTCAAGAATTTCAGGCCATCCCCCGAATTGTTTTTTCCGACGAAATCTCCGCCTCTTATCCCCAGGGGAAAACTTCTGTCTATAAACTTATTCGGGAAATCCTGGGTCAGGTGGCTGAAATAATCGGACAGGGACAACAGCAGGGACAAATAACACCCGGCCTCAATCCGGAAACGGTTTCGGTCATCTTTTTGGGGCTGGTTCAGCCACCGGCCATACTCTGGTATCTGAGCAAAGGCCGGTTTGATATTTCCAAACACATGGAAAAGGCTTGGCCGATATTTGAAAACGCTCTTCGGGCGAAAACCCCCGAGGGCCTTCCCCTAATAAAAAGTTGAAAAATAAAAACTTGGACTGCTGAAGGGACATCAGCCATGAAAAAGAAAATCATTATCCCTGTGTTGTTAGCGGCCGCCATAGTGGTCGCCGGATATTTTTATTTCAAAAACCACCAAAATCCGGAGGCCGATCGAATTCGGGTTTCAGGCAACATCGAAATCACCGAAGTGGAGGTCAGTTTCAAAATTCCAGGGCGGGTGGAGGAACGGCCGGTCAATGAAGGACAACAAATAACGGCCGGTCAGGTCGTAGCCCGTCTGGATGATAAGGATTTGAAGCTGGAAATCGCCCAACGTAAAACGCAGATCGCCACCGCTCAATCCGTTCTGGCAGAGTTAAAATCCGGCTCAAGGCCCGAGGAAATCGCCCAGGCCGAGGCCGCCCTGGAACTGACCCAGGCCGAAGGGAACCGGGCCGGGATAGAATACGAAAGGCAGAAAAGGTTGTTTGACCGGGAAGTAATCTCAAACCGAGAATTCGACCAGGCTAAGACCGCCTTTGAGGTTTCCGAGGCCCGGCTCCGGGAGGCCAAAGCATTTTTGACCTTAGTTCGAAAAGGCCCTCGCCGGGAAAAAATCGACCAGGCCGGTGCAACCCTGCAGCAGGCCAAACAAGCCCTGGAACTGGCCCAAACCCGATTGCATTATGCCACCGTGCTTTCTCCTATTTCCGGGATGGTGCTTTCGGAGAATACCCAAGCAGGGGAATATGTTTCTCCGGGGACCCCGATTATTTCCTTGGGCGATTTAAGTCGGGTTTATCTACGGGCCTACATCAATGAAACCGACCTGGGGCGGGTCAAGGTAGGACAAACAGTCCGTCTGACCACCGATACCTTCCCCGGTAAAAAATACGAGGGAAAGATTTCTTTTATTGCCCCTCAGGCCGAGTTTACGCCCAAGAATATTCAAACCCAAAAGGAACGGGTCAAACTGGTCTACCGGATCAAAGTAGAGATTCCTAACCCCAACCTGGAGCTGAAACCCGGCATGCCGGCGGATGGAGAGATCCAATTAAACTAAAACCGATCCTTGATACTTGATACTGGATACAAAGCCTCCGGGATTGTGCATCTGAAATCCGATAGAAATTAAAATGGCTGCTATTAAAACCGAAAACCTGACCAAAACATTCGGCAACCTGACCGCTGTAGACTCCCTTAACCTGGAAGTTATCGAAGGGGAGATCTTCGGTCTGGTGGGCCCGGACGGAGCGGGTAAAACCACTACCATGCGTTTACTCACAGCCATCCTCGATCCCACCTCCGGCGAGGCCTGGGTGGCCGGTCACCCCATCCGGAAGGAACCGGAGACCATCAAGGAGAAGATCGGATATATGAGCCAGCGCTTTGGCCTCTATCCCGATCTCACCGTGATGGAAAATATTTTATTTTATGCCGACATCTATGGCGTATCCCGAAAAGGGCGGGAAGAAAAGATCAACCGCCTCTTGAGTTTCAGTAACCTGACCCCATTTAAAAAACGCCAGGCCGGAAATCTCTCCGGGGGGATGAAAAGAAATTAGGTTTAGCCTGTGCCCTGATTCATACCCCTCAGGTTTTATTTCTTGATGAGCCGACCAACGGAGTGGACCCGGTCTCCCGACGGGACTTCTGGCGCATCCTTTATCAACTACTCAAAGAGAAAGTGACGATTTTTATCTCCACCGCTTATCTGGATGAAGCGGAACGGTGCAACCGGATAGGACTTATTCATAATGGAAAAATATTAGCCTTGGGAACACCCGAGGAAGTGAAACAGCTCATGAAAGGAACGATCCTGGAGATTCGTTCCGATCACCCGCGAGCGGTCACCGCCTTATTGAGGGAAAATTATGATTCCGACTCGGTAGGTCTGTTTGGCGATCGGGTTCACCTGATCACCGAAAGGCCGGAGGAAGATTCAATAAAGGCTGAAAAGATGATGGCCGAGGCCGGTTTCCACTCTTTGGGAATCATTTCTATTGAGCCCTCCCTGGAGGATGTTTTTATATCGGTCGTCTCTGATCAAACGGAAAACCCTTCCGGCCTAATTGCAGGTATGGATCAGGGCCCGGAAAGCGGGAATCCTGGGTGAACCTGAAAACCCCTGTCCTTATTGAATTCCAACATCCCCGGACCTGATCCGGGGAAGTTGGAATGACCATCAGGGAAAGGCTTTAATCGGTTAATGATGGAACGTATCGAGAATAACACGGCGGTTGTCGTTAAAGACCTGGAAAGACGCTTCGGCAATTTTATGGCGGTAAACCGGGTCAGTTTTGAGGTTAAGAAAGGGGAAATTTTTGGCTTCCTGGGACCGAATGGGGCCGGAAAGTCGACTACCATCCGCATCCTGTGCGGGATTCTGGCCCCCAGCGGCGGAACCGGGACAGTGGCCGGATTCGATATCTCAAGAGATACGGAAAAGATAAAGACCCATATCGGTTACATGAGCCAGAAATTTTCTCTCTATGAAGACCTGACTGTGGAAGAAAATATCAATTTTTATAGCGGCATTTACAATATTCCCGAAGAGAAAAAACAAGATCGAAAAGAATGGGTGCTTCGGATGGCCGGTCTCATGGATCACAGGGACTCCCGGACGGCCCTGCTTTCCGGGGGCTGGAAACAACGTCTGGCCCTGGGATGTGCCGTTCTCCACGAACCCCCGATTATTTTTTTGGACGAACCCACTTCAGGAGTGGATCCTATCAGCCGTCGCCGGTTCTGGGATCTCATTTATGAGCTGGCCGGTAAAGGGGTGACGGTTTTTGTGACCACCCATTATATGGACGAGGCTGAATACTGTGACCGAATCGGCTTGATTTACCGGGGAGAACTGATCGCGCTGGGGACTCCCGAATTACTGAAGACCCAATGGATGCAGGAGGATGTTCTGGAGTGTCTGTCCGAACGGCCCCAGGAGGCCATGGAAGTCCTTGAAAAAATCCCCACCGTCCGGGAAGCAGCCCTATTCGGCAAGGCGATTCATCTCGTGGTGGAGGATGCCGAAAAAGCCGTCGAAATGATTCAAAGCACCTTGGTTGAACGAGGGTTTAAGGTTTTCCGGATCGGAAAGATCATTCCTTCACTGGAAGACGTTTTCGTTTCCTTGATCGAGGCCCGGGACCGGGCCGAGCAGCCTCAAGCTGAGGTGCGGAAATGAAATGGATGCGCACCTGGGCCATGGCCCGAAAGGAATTCCTCCATATTTTCAGGGATCCGAGAAGCCTGGGCATGGGTATCGCCATGCCGATGATTATGCTGATCCTTTTTGGATATGCCTTGACCCTGGATGTCGATAAAGTCCCCATGGTGATCTGGGATCAGAACCGGTCACAGGTCAGCCGGGATTTGGTCAGTCACTTTTTGGGGTCCCGATATTTTTCCCTCCAGGCCTATGTGAACAATTACCGGCAGGTGGAAGAGGCCATCGATTCCCGCCGGGCTTTAGCCTCGCTGATCATCCCCCCGGATTTTTCCGGCCGCCTTGCCGCGGGGCGCAACACTTCCCTTCAATTGATCATCGACGGGAGCGACTCCAACACCGCTACCATCGCCATGGGTTATGCCGAAGGGATTACCATGGGCTTCAATCAGGAGGTCGCTCTGAAGGCAATTAAGCGCCTGGGAGGACGGGAGATGGGAAGTCCCATCGACTTCCAGCCCCGGGTCTGGTTCAACGCCGATCTGGAATCGAGAAATTATATTATCCCCGGTCTGATTGCGGTAATCATGATGGTTATTGCCGCCCTGTTGACCTCCTTGACCGTGGCCCGGGAATGGGAACAGGGGACCATGGAACAATTGATTTCCACACCGGTCAAATCCTCGGAATTGGTCCTCGGGAAACTGTTCCCATATTTTTGTATCGGCATGTTCGATGTCCTGCTGGCGGTCCTGATGGGTGAGTTTCTTTTTCATGTCCCGCTCCGAGGCAACGTCGCCTTGATCTTTGCCCAGGCCGCTGTTTTTCTGATCGGGACCCTTTCTTTGGGTCTGCTTATCAGCATCACCACCAAGAGCCAGTTATTGTCCAGCCAGCTTGCCATGGTGGCCACCTTTTTGCCGGCTTTTTTACTTTCCGGGTTTGCCTATCCCATCCGCAGTATGCCCAAGGTGTTGCAAGGGATCTCTTATCTTATTCCGGCTAAATATTTCGTCACCCTTTTAAAAGGGATTTATTTGAAGGGAGTCGGCCCCAGAATTCTGGCTCTGGAGGGTATTTTCCTGATCATTTTTTCTTTGCTCATGTTTATCCTGGCCAATAAAAAGTTCAAGAAGAAACTGGTTTAATCATGTGGGAACGGATTAAACAGATCCTGATTAAAGAATTTATCCAGATCCTTCGCGATCCCAGATCGAGGGCCATTATTTTTGTAATGCCTGTTTTTCAGGTGCTCGTCTTCGGTTACGCGGTAACAACCGATGTCAAGAACGTTTCCACGGCCATTTACGATCAGGATAACAGTGTCTTCAGCCGACAGGTGGTGGACCGTTTTATCAAATCCGGGTATTTTCAGATCAGTGAATTCGTAAGTCGGGAAGACCAGATCCGGGAATTGATGGATCACGGACGAGTTCAGGTCCTTCTTCGTTTTAATAAAGGATTCGGGAGGGATCTAACCGCCGGACGAAAGGCCCCCCTGCAACTGATCCTGGACGGAACCGATTCCAATACAGCGGCCATCGTCCTGGGCTATAGCAGTAAAATAGTGGCCCAATTTTCCCAGGAAATCCTGGCAACGGGCCTCCCGCCTACCTGGTGGGCCACGGTTTCGGACAGATGGACTTGAAAACCCGGGCCTGGTTCAATGATAATCTGGAAAGCCGGAATTTTTATGTCCCTGGCGTAATCGCCCTGCTGGTCATGTTGGTCACCCTTTTATTAACCAGTATGGCCGTCGTACGGGAAAAAGAGATCGGGACCATGGAACAGATCATGGTCACTCCTATTACCCCGAAAGAATTCATCCTGGGGAAGACCGTCCCCTTTACCCTGATCAGTTTTATCGATGTGATCCTGATTTCCCTGGTGGGGATTTTCTGGTTTGAGGTCCCCATCCAGGGGTCCCTGGGCCTGCTCCTGCTGGCCACCGGACTTTATGTCATGACTACCCTGGGAGTTGGGCTACTCATTTCAACCATCAGCAGGACCCAGCAGCAAGCGATGATGAGCGCCTTCTTTTTTGTTTTTCCGGCTATGTTGCTTTCCGGATTTATTTTTCCCATTGCCAATATGCCGGAGGTCATTCAATGGTTGACCTATTTAAATCCCCTGCGTTATTACCTGGTAATCCTCCGGGGGATTTTTTTCAAGGGCGTTGGGGTGGCTATTCTCTGGCCTCATATGACGGCTTTGGCCGTCATCGGTCTGATCGTTCTCTGGACCGCTTCCAAACGGTTTAAAAAGACCATGTCGTGAGAAAGGAGAAACACATGGAGAAAACCCCAGGCAAAAGCTATCTGCTAAAACCCTTGGCCGGGCTCGCGGTGATGGGCATCCTGATTTGGGCAGCCCTGTATTTGGATCTTTCCCAATATACTCATCTGGAGAGAATTCGTCTCATTGAGCAAGACCTGGGTCCTTATGGTCCTTTGGTTTTTATTGCACTTTGCATGACCGGGGTTTTGCTCCATTTGCCCGGTATTGTACTCATTGCCATCGGGGGGGTCTTGTTCGGGGGAGTGATGGGATTTGTGCTGGGGTGGATTGGGTCCATTGCCGGCTTAGACCTGTTCCTTCCTTATTGCCCGATTTTTCATACGCGAGTCCGTTCAACGGTCTTTCATTTCCCGGTTCAAACGCCTTCAAGCTCTGGACGAGCGACTGGAGCGAAAAGGCTTCCAGACCGTGCTGGCCCTGAGATTAATCCTTTTTCTGGCGCCGCCCTTAAACTGGACCATTGGGGTTACCCGGGTGCGCTTTTCCCATTTTATGTTAGGGTCTGCCTTGGGCATCATACCTTGCCTCGCCGTTACCTCTTATGCTGCGGATTCCTTAGCCGTTGCCTTTACACCCGAGGTTCTCTTCCCCGCAGCTCTTGCCCTCGGTCTGGTAGTTCTGAGTTTGATTATCGCCAAGAAGTTATTTCGGTGAAACGGAAGGCAGAAGGTTGAAATTATCCTCTAAGGTCCCGACCACGTTGGATTCTATGTGG
>CAWAKF010000043.1:0-21199 GCA_963782435.1 uncultured delta proteobacterium | reverse complement strand
TTATTTTTTTCTAGCCTTTCAACGAGTCTACGTATTGCTCCACCTTACGGATGGCATCCAATAGCAAGTTGATGTCGGTAGGATAATGAACATCGGTTTCCACCACAAACGAATCACAACGTCCCTTCAGCCGAAATTCCCCTTGACCACCAACCCGATCGTGTCCGGCTCTTACCACTATCTGATTGATTTCATCGAGCAGATCCAGAGTGAAAAGCGCCAGGTTGTCTTTCAGCGACTGCAAACTGTATCGTTGATCAAATTCATAAATCGTATGCCCCAAAAACTCTCGCACGGTCTTATGCTCATTGGAAATGTTGTGCAGCTTGTCGTAGTCCCAGTTGCAGTTCAATCGCAAGGTCCCCAGTACCAATATCTTCCACAGATCCATCCCGGGTCGGCCGTTGCCCATGTCCACATGGGAAGGTACGATGTTTTTCAAAACTCCAAATACCTCATCCCGCAAACGGCGGTCCCTATAAATCGTCTGCAAGCCCATCAACAATTGCGGTATTTCGTCCCGGCATTTGAGATCGATGTCGATGCTCGAAATGTCCACCTGGCCAATTTTCAGTTGATTCTCGATCACTTTTCGCATACCATTTCACCATGAAGATTTTCCGGGTTTTACTCAAAACGTCCGATTTCGCGAAAATCGGTCGCAACCAATATCTATATCGATATCAATAAGATATATACCAGTTGCGGGTAATCGGCGCAAGTTCTTTTTGCACCAACCCGGAAAATCTTCAGCTGATAAAATCTGCCGCAACAAGCTGTCTACATAGACACTTGTCGCTTTCCCCTTCAAGCACTATTTACGTCCTTCTTCTCCTGGTGGGTACTTTTCCGATGGATGGCACCAGCGATTTCCATCTCCGACTCAATTAGCAAGACGAGTAGTACCCTGTCTCCAGACCAAGACGACGACAAATCGGGTGTGCGCTACCGCATTAAGATCGAAAATAGCGGCCGCCGTCCGGCGGTCGACATAGAGGTAAGTGTCTTTGCTCGGATCTGTTATGGAAGCATTTTTGATGTTGGTGTACTCCCTTCATTTCAGAAGCAAGGAATTGGAAAAGGTATCGTCACTGAATTACTAAAAGGCAATGAGCATCTTTGTATTCATCTTACTTCAACCTTTGGTAATGAGCAGTTTTATAAGAACCTTGGCTTTCAGCGGCATAAAACAGCAATGGCAAAATATCCATATACCTCTGAATATTTGGAATGAAATAAATAATGCCAACCAATAAGAATTGAGACGATCCTGAAAGGTCGTTTCAATCCATTGTTTAAGAAGCCCGGCGATATTTTAAGGATTTATATAGGGTAAAGGTTCGACGCGGGATGAATTGAGGAGTGGTTTATGAGGCGAGTGTCAGGCTTGCTGGGTTGAAAAAGGACGATAAACAGTCGACAATGAGCTCAGATTCATTATTTTTTTGGCCAATCAGCTAAAGGAAGTAATCCATTTGAGGAAGAAGACCCGGAAGGAAGGAACCGAGGTATCGGAGGGTGCCTCCGCAGATGGAACAGGTTGGGGCCTTATGGGGTAGAGGGCTCTTTTGCCTTGACTCTTATCTTACCGGAAATTATAATTAAAAAACGATGACGCTGAAGTCTGGAATAAAATTCGACATAAAGAAGACCGTTCAATATTGGACAGAAGGCGCGGTGTATGATCTGGACGTGGCTAAGGCCATGTTTGAAAAAGAGAAATATCCTTACGCCCTTTTCATGGGACATTTGGCGCTGGAGAAACTGCTCAAAGCCCTTGTAGTTAAAGCAACCGAAAATCATGCGCCCCATACTCATTCTCTTCCGTTGCTCGCCGAAAAAACGGGCCTGAAAATTCCGCAAAAGACCGTGAGATCACTGGCAAGATTCATGGAATTTCATTTTGAGGCACGGTATCCGAATGATGAGAAGAAATTCTATCGAAAATGTACCAAGGCTTTCACAACCCGGAATTTGCAAAAAATGAACGAGGTGTTTTTATGGTTGAAAAAGCAATACGGCAAACAATAAACGCTTTTATTAAGGAATTGAGAAATAATAAAATAAAAGTCGCCAAAGTTATCCTCTTCGGTTCCCGCGCTTCGGGCCGGGCTCACGAATACAGCGATATCGATGTGGCGGTGGTTTCACCCGATTTTGGAAAAGACCGCTACCGAGAAGGAGCGAAACTTTTTGAAATCGCCTGCGCCATTGATCCCCGAATCGAACCAGTCCCAATTTCGCTGTTATCCTTTAAGAACGATACCTGGATTCCGATCATTTACGAGATCAGAAAAAATGGCATTGAACTAAAAGCAGCTTAGACAAGCTGATCCCTTCATAATAATTCCAACCAACGGCTCGACATCGACCGGGCAAAAGCGCCCGTCGGGTCAGCCGTACGTTCTCGGCGACTGCGTCGCCGAGAATCGCGGCGCTGAATTCGTCCAGCGTCTTGTCCTGGCGCCTTGCGCCAGAACAAAGCACTGGACCGGACAGCGGAATCCGCACAATCAAGCTGCGCTTGCTGGCATGGCTCCCGCCGCCGGTTAGCGCCGCGATTAACTAAGTTTAGAAAACGAAAATAAATGGATAAATTGAAAACTAATCTCAGAAAAGAGGATTGATATGACTTACTCACCAAAATTAAGTTCTGGATTTACATTTGCAAAAAACCGGAGTGCTTTCATATCTCCCCAATCGGGAATGTGCTCGTTTTGCACTCAAGATTGCAACGGCACCTGTGAACTGGCACAGGCGGCCGTTTTGGGGGCGCAAACAGTATACCCCACAACAACCGGAAACAACCAAATCGCATCGGAAAAAGACTATCCAATTGATTTTTCACACTTTAATATCAACGGCCGTGTATTCGGTGCCCAGGGAGCCAATGAAACCCAGGACGAGGCCACCATTTTTAATGTTAACCTGGAGCGGACCTACGGCTTCATCCACCCGGTTAGGATGGCAATGCCCGTCATCCTGCCTGCATTGATTAAACTTAACTGGCAGGACTACTTTGCCGGAGCTGCTATGGCCGGTGTAACCTGTGTGATTGGTGAACACGCCAGAAACAATGAGCCGAATCTGAAAATCGACAATGGAAAGGTTACGGATTTTCCCCTGCTGAAAAAGGCCCTTGACTGCTTTAATCGATATGATAGGGGATATGGGCAGATTGTACTGCAATGTAATGTGGATGATGACCTCATGGGAGTTCCGAAAATTGCCATAGAAAAATATGGGGCCAAGGCCATTGAAATTAAATTTGGGCAAGGGGCAAAGGGAACTCAGCCAGCCATACGGGTAAAGAATCTTGAAACCGCACTTGTCAAACAGCAGCAGGGTAATCTGGTTTTCCCCGATCCCAATGATCCGTCCATACAAAAAGCCTATCATGACGGTATTTGTCCGAATTTTTACACATATGGTAGACTGCCCTTGTGGACAGAAAATTCCCTTATGGCCCATATTACAATGTTAAGAGATATTGGCGCCCAAAACATTTATTTTAAAATGGCGGGGTATGACAGGGTGGATATAGAACGTGTGCTCCGGATGGCCTGTGAGGCACAGGTAGATATGGTCACCTTTGACGGAGCTGGCGGTGGTTCAGGATACAGTCCCTCAAAGATGATGAACGAATGGTCATTGCCCACGGTCTGCTTAGAAGATATAGTGGTCCGCATTTGTGAACAATTGAAACCCGAAGGATTCTCCCTGCCTGCCATGGTGATGACCGGTGGATTTGCAAGTGAGGATCAGGTATTTAAAGGCCTGGCCTATGGGGATGGTCATATTCTGGGAATAGGATTGTGCCGGGCTTCAATGGCTGCTGCCATGACCGGAAAAACAATTGGTGACCAGATAAAGGCTGGAAATGTGCCGGAAAGATTCAAACCATATGGTTCAACAATTGAAGAAATATTTTGTGACCTTCCTGACTTGCGTGCCATTTACGGTACAAAGGCGAATCAATTTTCCACCGGGGCCATCGGTGTTTTTTCATATCTCAATAAAATTGCATTTGGGTTAAAGCATTTTGCTGCCCTAAATCGGAAATTTAACATGGATCTTTTGGACAAAAGTGACCTCATTCCCCTGACATCCGAAGCAAGGGCCTTGATGGCAAATGAATGGTTTACATCGTTAAAAAAATAACCTCCAGATATCAGCTGAAAAAAAAGAAAAAAGCACGGCTTATAATAACAAAATAATGCACCGGGTAAACCGGTGATCATCGCGATTGCAGCTCGTAGTGATGCCAACAAGGCCGAGCTTTGATGAGCAGATAATCAGGGCGCCATACATATTTCCGGACACTAAGAAATATTAAAAACTTTCAGTGAGGATTTTTATCTCCAGTATCCGGTCGATCCGGAAGTGGCGTAAATCCTGTCGTTCATGACAATAGGCCCGCAGGCCTTCAAAAGGTTTCCCCTTGTATTCGAGCATGGCAATGGATTCGGGGCGAATCCGGCGGCGGGATTTGGTGTCATCGGGCTTGAGATAGACGATTTCCAGATCCAGTTTCTCTCCCATGGCGGCTTCGATCATCCGCACCTTGTCGGCATAGGCCAGCTTCTCTTCAGATTTTTCATATTGAAAACGGGTGAGGAATTGGATCACCCGGTAGTCCATGAGAATATGCTGTTTCCGGATGGGCCGGCGAAGGACGATCCCCTGAAGACTGGTGCAGCGGCTCAGGGCCACATAAACCTGTCCATGGGCAAAGGTCCCCCGGCCGATATCAATGACCACCCGGTCGAAGGTCTTCCCCTGACTCTTATGGATGGTAATGGCCCAGGCCAGCTTGAGGGGATATTGGGTAAAGGAGCCCATGGGTTCGGAATAAATTTTTCGGACCTTCTCATCAAAGGCATAGCGGAAGATCTTCCAGGTATAAGGGGTAACCGGGACGATAAAGTTACCCGGAAGTTCGACCCGGATTATATCCTCTTCCCCTTTCTGGTGAATGATCTTGCTGACTTTACCGATGGACCCGTTGACCCAGCGGCCCAAAGGATCATTGTTGAGCAGCATGACCTGGGAACCGGGTTTAACTTCCAGTATCTTGTCGGTGGGGAAAGCCGATTTGTCAAATTCCCCTTCAATGAGACCCTGGTAGGTATAGACTTTCCCGGAAAGGTGTTTCAGTTTCTCCTGATTTAGCCGGAAAGCCTGTTCGTTGGTACTGGTTAGATAAAGATATAAATCCTCTTCGGGCGGTACGAAATCCGGAAGGCAATTCCGGTTGAGATGGACAATATCCGAATCGGTAACGGAACGGTTCCGGATGGCATTAAGCAGGGCAATGAAATCCTCTTCGGTCTGCCGATAGATTTTTTCCAATTCCACAAATTCCATTTTGAACTGCGGGTCCAGAAAAATCTGGGAGGAAAAAAAATAGGGGGACTCATATTGAAGCCGGAAGATATTTTTTTCAGCGGAGGTAACCACCGGAGGGAGTTGGTACAGGTCTCCGATAAAAATCATTTGAATCCCGCCGAAATGCTTTTTGGGTCTCGGCCCGTTGAGACGGAGGAATTTTTCCACACAATCCAGGAGATCGGCCCGCACCATGGAGATTTCATCGATAATGATGGTATCCAGGTTTTTATAAATGGAGGGCCGTTCTTTGTCTTTCTGTGCCCTTTTTTTGACTTTATCTAAGGAAATATCCGGCCTGAAGCCGCAAAAGGAATGGATGGTTTGACCCTGAACATTGAGGGCCGCTACCCCGGTGGGGGCCAGTACGGCCAGCCGTTTTCGGGTTATTTTTCGAAAATAATTAAGAAGGGTCGACTTGCCTGTCCCGGCCTTGCCGGTGATGAAAACATGATGGCCGGTGTTCTCCATCAGATCCAGGGCTTGCTGAAATTGCTCATTGATTTCTATGGGATTATCGTGGGGCATTATAAAACCTGGATGAATAGAAACCGAAAAATTGACTGAATCTTTTGTCTATTTAGGTTTTAAAAAAAGCTCAAACCTCTTTGTTTTTGTCACAGACAGAGCAGGTAAAAGCAAGAATTAGGATATGATCCGATTGACGACCTGCCAATCAGATCCCTGGCGGCCCTTTAGGGCAAGCAGGTCTTTCCAGGCGATTGTCCGCCTGGAAAAAAGTCTGTATTCGTCTGTGTGGGTCTGTGGAAAAAGGCAATTTATAAAAAGCTGAAAAAATTTCGAATATTTTTGTACCATAAACGAAATGGGCTTCAGGTCAAGGGAAAAAGAGGAAAATAATCCTGAATGAACTGCAGTTCAGTTCTACGCCGGTAAGAGCAGGATCAAAGGATCAGAGTTTTTTTTGCCTGAAGGAGAGGGGGGAATCTGCAAAGTAGGTGGGTAGGGTGGAAAGATGAGATGGTATTTGCCGTCAGGCGGCAGACCTGACTCCAAAAGGGATTTTTGGAAATCATCAACAAGACCTTTTATATCGACTCCCGTGGATGGACGCAAGACCGCCTCCATCTTTTCCCGAATCCCCATCGTAAGGGGAGCTTGAAAAATCGCTTTATCATAGGCCCCCAATTCCGGCAATGGAATAGAACGGGTGCGGACCTCTTCCGGATCCTGGCCATAATATTCCGCCCAAACCCACTGCTGAGTGGTGACCAGGGTAACCGGTTCAGGGACCAGGGCTTTCTTTAATTCCCTCCAGGCGGCCAGGGCCGGGAGAAAGTTGATTTCCGTTTCATTTCTTTTTAATATCACAGGGTCGGCCGATTCCCAATGCAAGCCCTCCTCCGGATTTTCCTGCCAGCCCTGAACCATCATTTTTTCCTGTTCCTCGATCTTTGCCAGGGAAGTCTCCACCTCCCATTCCTGCCTCATCCATTCATGGATCAGACAAAGGAGAATCGGGCCGTTGACGATGGGAGAATTGATATCGGGTTCCTTTATAGGCTGCCCCTTCATCAATCCGGTAATCTCCTCTTGGGTTTCCATTTTTTCCAGGGCAGCAGTCTCCAGAAGATATTTCAAAAACCCCCGCCCGGGATTATTACTCACATACTCTGCAAACTCCCTCAATAAGCTGTCTTTTTCCTTGATGGCCTCCCGGGTTCGTTCCAAAGACCGGACCTGAATCCATCCCTGATCCAAAGGAAATTGGAATGAGCCCGGCAGCGATAATGGATAAGGGTGCAGCAATATGGCTTGCCCAAAGAGAAGGATAGCCCAATCCAGGGCCTCTTCCTCGATCAGAGTATAGGGGCATATCAGGGCGGGGCGTTCTATATAGGAATTCATGAATAATCGTTATCTTGTCTTGATTGTAAATTTTTGTGTTCGGAGTGAAATCTCTCCACTCCGAACTCCCCACTCAATACTCAAAACTTTTAGTCTTAAACCATGGCGGCTCGTTTCTTTACCCCGCCGTCCTCCACAAACAGGACCATTTTTTCATAAGGCTGGGCCCCCACCAGGATCCGTTCCCCCAAAAGAAAGGTGGGGACGGCTTGAATCCCCTTCCGGCGGGAACGAATCCAGTCCGAATCCACGGCTTCTTTAAAGACCCTTTTCTGCAGTACTTCCCGGGCTTCGTCTTCCGGAAGCCCAATTTCCCCTGCCAAAGAAGCAAGTAACGAAACTTTCCCGATGTTGATTCCGTCTACAAAATAGGCCTTAAAGGCCCGGTGATGGAAGTCGTCTCCCCTTCCTTTGGATTCAGCCCACTTGCCCAATTCCTGGGCCAGGCGGCTGTTATAGGTCATTTCCCGGTCTCCCAGGGGCAGGCCTGCATCTTGGGCCGCCTGCTTCAACCGGGCCCTAACCTGATCTAAATCCAGACGACCGGCGAAAAGCTGTTCTATGGATTGCCCATCCTCCGGAGTTTCCGGATGAAGCGGGAAAGCAGTCCAATGGATATTTATCTCATAAGCCTTGTGCAATCGTTCAATACGCCCGGTAATGAAATAACACCAGGGTCAGACATAGTCGGAAAAAATCTCGAGGGTCGGGATCTCCATAACGGGCTTCCTTTCGGGGACTACCTTTAGAATATCTCTTTAGTTAATAGAATATCGGCCTTGATATGATTCATCGAAAAAACACCGGGTAAAAATCGGTCCCGATCGATAGTCTGATCACCAAGATAGGGTTGTACATATTGGATAGAATGATCGATCATCTTCTCATAGACGGTCTCATTGAGAAAATAGGAAGGAAAATCGACAATATATTTTTGGAAAATCTTGTGCACCCGGGAGTTCTTGTAATCCATCACTTCCAGATGGCTGAAGGTAACAATAATCTGCCCTTCGAAACTCTCCCATAATTTTAGAAAAGCACTGAGGTGGACTTCGGGGAGTTTATGGATCTCCTTGAAGACAATGAGGTCAAAATAGGTAAAGTCCTTGATATACCATTGTTCATTGGAAACGTTCCGGCAAGGTACCACGAACACGGTCTTGGAATTCAGGTCAAAGCTTTCCGAGTTCATCATTTTGCCGAGTATAAAATGGGCATACACCGCGTCTTTCGTAGCGCAGGGCCATCCTTTTTACCTGTCTGCGGCTGAAATCCCTGAAAGATTGAATCAGATAATCAAAGCGAATATCCTTTCCAAGATAACTTTCAATAGAAATTCCACCGTCAGGTAATAAAGGTTGGGAAAGGGTTCCTGATAATTTCAGATTGCGTAAGATGGTTTTGGTATCACCGATCGAGTTTTCAAGAAACTGATCAATTTTTCTCTCGTCCATCCCCCGGCCCTTTAGTCTCTTGGCAAGGGTAAAGCCGCTTTCCCGGTCTTTGTCCAAGAGAAATTGAACGGCCAGGTAGGTCAGATAGGTCAGATAGGAAAAGATAAGCCCTTCCTTATTCAAAGATATTTTCAGATCTTCCGAGGAAAAATACTGGGGATTGAGAGTATGATGGGCCAGAACATACCCATTGAAAAGGTCCCCAAAGGTATTGAGGTCCTTTTCAAAGTAATACAGGTTTATCTGGAGTGGATCCACCCCGAAAAATGTCCTTTCATACATTCGTGAAAATTCCGAATACAGCCTGGAAGGAGTTTTGTAATAAGTATCCAGGATACCGCTGCTCTCCTTAATCAGCAAATCGACTCCGGTCGTTTCCAGGGAAAGCAACGTGCTGCCTTCCGGTTGCATATCCAGCAATCCGAAAAAACGGCATAAGTTTTTGAACACGACGGACTTCAGGATATTAAAGGTCTCATAATTTTCAAAGAGGGGCAGGGAGGTCTCGGATTTAAAAAACCTTTTATTAATATGGTCCTGAATGATCTCACATACCTTGGAAAGCCCCAGCATAGTGATGGCAAAACCAATTTCTATTTCTCCAGCCTCTTCCCGCCCCTGCAACTCAATCGCCCTGGCGATTAATTCTTCTTTAATGGTTTTTTCTTGATCGCCTTTATCATCATCTTCTCCCCCTTGGCCCCCTTCCCCCTCCTTCTTTGTTTCAGATTGTTTCTCCTGCTCCTGCAGGCTACTGATCTGATCGATATATTGGCCGACTTTCCGGATATCCGGTTCAGGGCTATCCACTTCCATGAGAAGATTGATCATCGAAACCAAACTTTCGTCCTTTTGAAATTGTCCGACAGCCGAATCCAAGTGGACTTTCATCTGAGGCGGGGCAATGATTTCTTTGGCCCTTTTAATACTTGGAATAAAAAATTCCGGGTCGTCGAAAGGGATGGCCGATTGAAGGCCGAGAATAGATCTGTCCTGCCAGCGGACGTTGGCCTTCATTTCCCGGTCGAAGAGGGCAAAAGTGACGGTGGGGTCTTCCAGGTTAACTCCGGGGGCTCTTTTTATCTTCAGGCCGTTTTTGCTGATCTCAACCATGGTCCCGATCCCTTCCAGAGGGATCTCATCGATGATATATCGATCGTCTTTTCTTCGGTTAAGGGGACCTCCTGTTGCCATGACCTGTGCCTCCCGCTAATAAATCAGAGTTTAAAGAAAACTCGATAGGAAATGGTTACCTAATAAAAAGTCTCTGTCAAGAGAAAAAACCTCTCCCGCCGTCTTAATAAATTCTGACGGATCCGTGGCCGTTCACTTTGAGAATCGATCCTTAAATCATAATATCGAAATGTTTTTTTGGCGACCCTTCCGTTCAAAGTTCTATGTTCTTCAACAGAGCTTACACCGGGACAAATTCTGCCGGCCGGACCTCTTCCAGGGTTATGGCCTCTGTAGGACAGGTCACCAGGCAGAGACCGCAGCCCATACACTTTTCGGCGTTGATGGCTGCAGTGTCCCCTTCCCCTTCCATGCTGATGGCTTCGAAATAACAGCGTTCCAGACAGGATTCACAACCTGTACAATTTTCAGAATCCACTTTAGCCCGAAACCGGCTCGGTACGACAAATTTTCCCAGACCGGTCCGAACCGACGGCCAGTTCAGACAGCAGTCGCTGCAGCAGTTACAGATCACATGCCCCAGGGTCCTTTTATTGCCGGTGACATGGATCAGGCCTTCTTCCTCGCACATCTTCATCATCTGGAGGGCTTCCTCTTTTTCCAGTTTGCGGCCCGTTCCCCTTTCTATCGAATAGTCGGCGGCTTTGTCGATCTGGACACAAACCTCCAACGGCTTGCCACATTCTCCGTCTATGGCCCGGCAGGAACAGGGGGTTACCGCCAGGTTTCTGGCTTCGGCGATAATGCTTTTAACATCATCAAAAGCCAGGATTTGGGTCTCGTTCTGGACGGATACATTGACCGGAATCACTCGGATCACCGGGGAGGGCAGCAGTTGCTCTATCTTCCGGCTGTATTCATCAAACTCTTTGTCCATGAAAGCCTTCCAACGGGGCAACATCTCTTTGGGAGGCTTGGCAATGACCGCCGTGGAGTCATGCATCTGCAGGACACTCCGAACCCGGTAATATCTGATTCCGTCTGCTTTTTTCGATTTAAAGAGCAACCCCTTTTTGAAAAGGGGATCAACCATCGCCTCGACCTCTTTCTCCTTCAAGCCGGTCTTTTGAGCGATCTCCTGGATAGTAGCCGGTGGCGCGGCGGCCAAAAGGACCTTGGCCTCTTTTTCATCGGCTAATGTTTCAAAAATACCGGGAATATATTTCGAATCCCCGGCCCCCACTGCTTCCGCCAGTTTTTGATACAACGTTTCTTCGGCCATTGGGTTACCCCTCCTTGTCTTTAATATTGGTTGTTAAAATTCACCTTACCGCTTTGATTAATAATCAGCCCAACGATTCTGAAAAATAGGTCTTATCCCAAATCATCCCTTCCGGATGAAGGGTCTTTTTGATCTCCGGGAATTTGGCCATGATTTCCTTTATTAATAATAGATTAAGTTTCCGGATGACTGCCTCCATGGAATTCTCCCCGTTGGCTTCGATAAACTTATCACATTCGAAGCATTTGGGGGGATAGTTTTTTGGGGTGGACATTATTTTATTATCGTAGTCATAACCCGGGGGGATGTCAAGAATATCAAAAGGTTTCTGGGTTTCAACTTTCAAATTGACAAGGCATGAGGTAGTGGAGTACATTTTAGTAGTATTAAATTATGGTTAAACTATTTCAAGGCATCAAGGGACTAAAAGGCGGGACAAGATGAAGACCATTTTTGGACCGGTACCCTCCCGCCGTTTGGGATTTTCCCTGGGGGTGGATATCATCCCTTATAAAACATGCTCATTTGACTGTATTTATTGTGAGCTGGGGAAAACCGACTGCAAAACCATTGAACCGGTTGGGGATATACAACCGGAGGCCGTCCTGAAGGAATTGGAACGGG
Source organism: uncultured delta proteobacterium (assembly GCA_963782435.1). Classification (GTDB taxonomy): domain Bacteria; phylum Desulfobacterota; class RBG-13-43-22; order RBG-13-43-22; family RBG-13-43-22; genus RBG-13-43-22. The sequence continues at coordinate 9,448 of CAWAKF010000043.1, read as the reverse complement.
TATTATCGGCTTCCTCCCTGACCCTGGATTATGTCACCGTTTCAGGTTCCGGGGAGCCGACCCTCCATCCCCAACTGGGCTTGATCATCAAAGAGATCAAAAAATTGGTACCAGTGCCCGTCGCCCTGCTCACCAACGGTTCCCTGCTGTATAACGATGAAGTCCTGGAAAGGGTCCTGTCCGCCGATGTGGTCGTCCCTTCCCTGGATGCCCCGGCCCCGGATGTTTTTCAAACCGTCAACCGCCCTCATCCGTCTTTGACCTTTGACCTGTTGATTGAGGGTTTGATCAAGCTGGGAAATTCCAAAGGTCCCCGAATCTGGCTGGAGGTTCTGCTTCTCCGGGGGATCAATGATACACCGAAACAGATTGAGCTTTTTGGCCGATATATAGAAAAAATAAATCCTGAAAAAATACACCTGAATACCGTCGTTCGTCCGCCGGTTGAAAATTACGCCGCCCCGCTGCCGGATGAGCGCTTAAAAGAGATCCAAAGGATCTGGGGACCTCGGGCGGAAATCATTTCAGGGCCGGCCCAGGACAAGGTGCAGACTAAAAGTAATCTGCAGGAATCCAGGATTTGTGAGCTGGTGGCCCGTCGGCCCTGCACGGCCGAGGATATCGCCCAGTCTCTGGGCCTTTCTATGGAAGAAACGGCTCCTCTGATAACCCGGTTGATTCAGGCTAAAAAAATTCGCTATGAATTATTTAATCGACAAAACTTTTATCGGGGCATATAGTCCTGTCTTTTTTTGGAGGCAATGAATGAAGGTTTTACATTTGGGAATGGATATCGGCTCGGTCAGCGTCAATACCGTGCTATTAAACAGTCAAGGAGAAATCCTTAAGGACGATTATCGCCGCACCAAGGGGCAGCCACTGGAAACCGCCCTGGCTGTTTTTAATGAATTTCTTTCAGAATTCCCTAAGGAACAGATCCGTTCCATCGCCTTGACCGGTACGGCCGGAAAAATAGTGGCCGACCTGCTCAAGGTCCCTTTTGTCAACGAGATCATAGCCCAGGCCCGGGCTGTTGAACGGTTTCACCCGCAGGTCCGAACCATCATCGAAATGGGTGGGGAAGACTCGAAGTTGATCCTGCTTTCCCCGGAAGAGGGAGGCCGCCTCGTCATCCAGGATTTCGCTATGAATACCCTTTGCGCCGCCGGAACCGGCTCATTTTTGGACCAGCAAGCCCATCGTTTGGGGCTGACCATTGAAGAATTCAGCCACCTGGCCTTAAAGTCCGAGACCCCTCCCCGGATCGCCGGCCGCTGTACGGTTTTTGCCAAAACCGACATGATTCACCTGCAACAGGAGGCCACCCCGGATTATGACATCATTGCCGGTTTATGCTTTGCAGTGGCCCGGAACCTGAAAAGCAATATCGCCAAAGGCAAAAATATCCTCAAACCTGTTTCCTTTCAGGGGGGGGTGGCCGCCAACCAGGGGGTAAGGCGGGCCTTTTCCGAGGTCTTGGAGCTTAAAGAAGGGGAATTGGTCATCCCGGAGCATTTCTTTTCTATGGGAGCCATCGGCGCCTCCTTGATCGTTCAGGAAGACCCGGCAGCCCGCAATGAATTTCAGGGACTGGAGCCTCTCACGGAATATTTAAACACCCAAACCACAGAAGCCCGGCGTCTGGATGCCCTGAAGTTAAGAGACGACTATATTCAGCCTTTTTTTACCGGCCGCGCCCCGGCCCTGGCCCAGGGAGAAAAAGTTGAGGCCTACCTGGGGGTCGATGTCGGGTCTATCAGCACCAATGTGGTGGTTATCGACAAGGAAATGCGGGTATTGTCCAAACAATATCTGATGACTGCCGGCCGGCCTCTGGAGGCTATTCGCCAGGGATTGGCAGCGGCAGGGGAAGAAGTGGGAGACCGGGTCATCATCAAAGGTGCGGCCACAACCGGTTCTGGCCGGTATTTAACCGGAGATTTCATCGGGGCCGACATCGTTCGCAACGAGATCACCGCCCAGGCCACGGCGGCGGCGGCCATTGATCCGGCAGTCGACACCATCTTTGAAATCGGCGGTCAGGATTCCAAATACATCAGTCTGGAAAACGGGGCCATCGTGGATTTTATGATGAACAAGGTCTGCGCCGCCGGCACCGGGTCTTTCCTGGAGGAGCAGGCCGAGAAATTAGGCATTTCCATCAAGGGGGAATTCGGTGCCCTGGCTTTGGATTCGGAAAGCCCGGTTCGTTTGGGGGAACGGTGTACGGTCTTTATGGAATCCGATTTAGTCCACCACCAGCAACAGGGCCTGGATAAAACAGACCTGGTGGCAGGCCTAAGTTATTCGATCGTCGAAAACTATCTCAACAAGGTCGTGGAAGACCGACGGATCGGAAAACGGATCTTTTACCAGGGGGCCACAGCCTCCAACAAGGGGATCGTAGCCGCCTTTGAAAAAATTGTCGGTAAACCCATTACCGTTCCTGAACATAATGACGTAACCGGGGCCATCGGTGTGGCCATCCTGGCCATGCGGGAACGGACCTGGGAGACGAGCCGGTTTAAGGGATTTGATCTGGCCCGAATCCAGTATGAAATTTCTTCCTTTGAATGCAAGGGCTGTCCCAATCAATGCGAGGTCAAGAAAGTCAGTATCGAGGGGGAAAAACCACTATTTTACGGCAGCCGTTGCGACAAGTATGACCTTGATACCAAAAAGACCGTTAACCTTTCCATGCCCGACCTCTTTGCCGAGCGGGAGGCCTGGATGGCCGGAAATCCCGAGGACTGGAATCCCGGCGGGAAACGGGGGAAAATCGGTATTCCCCGAACCATGTTTTTCCGGGAACTGTTGCCCTTTTTCCGCACCTTTTTTACCAGTCTGGGGTTTGAGGTGGTTATCTCCGGGGTAACCAATAAATCGGTCATCCATCAGGGCGTGGAAAGCATGGCCGCCGAGACCTGCCTGCCGGTTAAGGTGGCTAACGGCCATATTCTGGACCTCATGCAGCAGGGTGTGGACCGTATCTTTCTGCCCAGTATTGTCGACCTGCAATCCCACAACCCGGAAATCCAGGAAGGCTTGGTCTGTCCCTACGCCCAGACCCTGGCCTATACGGTCCATTCGTCCATCAATTTCAAGGACCGGGGGGTCCAGGTCATTTCGCCGGTCCTTTATTTCGGCAGAGGGGAAAAGGCTTTGAAAAAAGGCTTGATGTCCCTGTCCCGTTCCCTGGGGATCAATTCATTTCTGATATCCGGGGCCATGAAAAAAGGTTTGGCCGCACAGGAAGACTTTTATCAAAAATTGCTTCATCGGGGGGAAGAGGTGATGTCCGCTTTGGGGCCGGATGATATTGCCATGATGGTTGTCAGCCGACCTTATAACGGGTTTGATCCCGGCATCAACTTGAATATCCCCAAAAAGCTGCGGGACCTGGGGATTCTGGCCATCCCTATGGACTTTTTCCCTTTGGATCAAGAGAACGAGACCGGGGAATCCAAATACCATTACTGGCGCTTCGGGCAAAAAATACTGGGGGCCGCTGAAATTCTCAGGGCCAACCCTAATTTGTACGGCATCTATGTGACCAACTTCAGTTGCGGTCCGGACTCTTTCATTCTCCATTTTTTCAGGGATGTTTTAAAAGGAAAACCCTACCTGGAAATTGAAATCGACGAACACAGCGCCGATGCCGGTGTGGTCACCCGCCTGGAAGCCTTTTTGGACAGTTTAAAAAACAGCAAAGCGGCCAACCTGATTGCCCTTAAAAAACGAACCGTCAATCGGATTCTTACCGGGAACCATCGAAGGATTTATATCCCGCCCATGACCGACCACGCCCTGGCCGTGGCCGCGGCCTTCAAGGCCTGCGGCGTGGAAGCCGAAGTCCTGCCCGATTCGGATCAGGAAACCCTGATCTGGGGCCGCAAGCTGACCTCGGGCAAGGAATGTTATCCCTGTATCCTGACCACCGGGGACATGGCCAAACTGGTCCATAGAAAAAACTTTGACCCCCAGCATTCGGCCTTTTTCATGCCTTCCGGTACCGGCCCCTGCCGGTTCGGACAATACCACCGCTTTCATCGACTGGTCCTGGATGAATTGGGGTTTCCTCAGGTGCCGATTTATGCCCCGGATCAGAGCGAGACCCTATATCAGGAATTGGGGATGGTCGGGGGGAGTGATTTTTCCCGGCTGGGCTGGCAGGGAATCGTGGCCATCGACTGCCTGGAAAAAAAGCTTCGGGAAACCCGGCCTTATGAGAAAAATAAGGGGGAGACCGATCAGGTCTACCGCCGATCGGTAAACAATGTTATTGAAACCATTGCTTCCCGTGGAGATCTGGTGGAAGTTCTGCATGAGGCCGTCCGGGCCTTTAATACGGTTGCCGTTGAAAATCCCGGCTCCAAACCGGTCATCGGTATGGTCGGAGAGATCTATACCCGGGCCAATAAATTTTCTAATGAAAATGTCGTTCTGGAAGTGGAGGCCCTGGGGGGGGAGGCCTGGATGCCTCCGATCGCCGAATGGATCCTTTACACCAATTACACCTCGATCCTAAGGGCCTTACGCTTCCGAAAATTTTCCAGCCTATTGGAGCTCCTGTTGACCCACCGGGTTCAAACCAAGCTGGAGCACGAACTGGAGCATACCTTTAAAGGATCGCTTCGCAACTACGGGGAGCCCCCCATTCGAACCACTTTGAAAAACGCCCATCCTTATCTGCATCCCTCCTTTGAGGGTGAGGCCATTCTCAGCCTGGGCAAATCCAAAGACTACTGGTCCAAGGGGGCCTGTGGATTGATCAATATCATGCCTTTCACCTGTATGCCCGGGACCATCGTCAATGCCCTGCTAAAACGGTTCAGGGAGGACCATCAGAACATTCCTTTTCTGAACCTTTCCTATGACGGTCAGGAACAAACCAACACCCGTACCCGTCTTGAGGCATTTATGTATCAAGTGCAGCAGGTCCAGGCCGGAAAAGGAAAAGGAAGATAATCATGCCTCCAATCAAAAAGCTTTTGATCAATGCCGTCGACCCGGAAGAATATCGGATTGCCCTGATCGAAGACGGCATCCTGGAAGAATTTTATATTGAGACCACAGGCAAGGAACAGATTCGAGGTAACATTTACAAGGGCGTGGTGGCCCATATCGAACCCGCTCTTCAAGCCGCCTTTGTGGATTACGGCAGTGAAAAAAACGGATTTCTACAAGCCGACGAGATCCATCCGGAATATCACCATGAACCTTCGGAACCTGTGGAACCTCAAAAACAAGGGCGTCTCCCGATCCAGAAACTCATCCACCGCGGCCAGGAAATCCTGGTCCAGGTAACCAAGGAGGAGTCCGGGAACAAAGGCGTGGCCTTAACCACTTATATCTCCCTGCCGGGAAGGGATCTGGTTTTAACCCCGGGCCAACCCGGCGTGGGGATCTCCCGAAAGATAGAGGATGAGGCGGAACGGGATCGTTTGAAGACCATCCTGAGCCAACTGAAGATCCCGGAAGAAATCGGAACCATAGTAAGAACGGCGGGAGAGGGGAAGAAAAAACAGGATCTGGCCAAAAACATGGAATCCCTGTTAAGGCTTTGGGAAGAAATCCGAAACCGGGCCATGGAGCAACCGGCCCCTTCCCTGGTCTATAAGGAAATGGATCTGGCCATTCGGACCATCCGGGACCTTTTTACCCCGGATATCCAGGAAATATTGATTGACAATAAAGACATTCACAAACAGGTCCGCGATTTTCTGGGGATCATTGCCCCCCGCCAGCGTAATCAGGTTAAACTTTACAAAGAGACCCGGCCGATCTTTTCCAAACATCAGATCGAAAACCAGATTGAAACCATTTTTCAAAACCGGGTAAAATTAAAGTCCGGCGGGCATATTGTCATCGATCCTACCGAAGCATTGGTGTCCATTGATGTCAATTCCGGACGTTCAATTAAAGAACGGCAGATCGAAGAAACGGCCTTTAAAACCAATCTGGAAGCGGCTGAAGAGATCGCCCGGCAATTGCGTTTAAGGGATCTGGGGGGATTGATCGTCATTGACTTTATTGACATGAAAGGTACAAAAAATCAAAACGAAGTGGTCAAGGCCGTCAAAAACTATCTCAAAAGGGATAAGGCCCGTACCACCGTTTCACGGATATCCAAATTCGGCCTGCTGGAGCTTTCCCGCCAGCGTATCCGGCCTCCGATCCAGTTCGGTACTTATTATACCTGCCCCACCTGTCAAGGAAAAGGGCTGGTCCGCTCCATAGAAACCCTGGCCCTGATGTATCTTAGAAAAATCGGGTTGGGGATTTCCAAAGGGGCCATTGCCTCAGTCAATGGGGAGCTGCCTTTAGATGTGGCCAATTACCTCTTGAATCGTAAACGGGAAGAGCTGGCCCGTTTGGAAGAACGCCACCGGGTATCCATTTTTCTGGAAGGCCGGCCACACCTGATGCCGGAAGAAGGGAAATTGGAGTTTATTAAAAAGAAAAAAGAGGAAACAAAGGACCTGAGGCTCGAGGCAAGAGGCCGGGGCCGGAGCTGGAGCCGGAAGGACAGGGGATAAGGTAAAGGAGGGAGTAGTAGGAGAGAAGGCGAAAAAGACAATACCCAAGACGTAAATGTTGAAGAGTTTTTGAAAAAGAAGAGGAAAATCAAAACGACCTTAATTGGAAAGATTGAATAGAGAGCCCCTCATGCCTCACGCCTCAAGCCTCACGCCTTTTATACTCGACATCCATACCCATATTTTTCCCCCGGAAATCTGCCGGGATAGAGTTTCCTTTTTCCCCGGAGAGCCGGCCTTTGAACTTCTGTACCGGGATATTAAAAAATCACCTCTATCGACGGCCGGGGGTCTTATTAAGGCCATGGACCGGGACGGCATCCGGGCCTCGGTAACCTTCGGTTTTCCCTGGAGGCAACCGGAATTGGTGCAGCGATCCAACGATTATGTCCTGGAGGCCATGGCCAGATATCCGGAGCGGCTATTGGGCTTTGCCTGTTTGAATCCGGAACTGCCCGAGGCCATCGCTGAAGGAGAACGCTGTTTAAAGGCCGGCATGAAGGGTCTTGGAGAGCTGGCCCTTTATTCCCCGCTTACCGGAGGTTCCTGGCGGGAAAGAATGGGACCTCTGGTCGAACTGGCCGCCAAATGGGATGTCCCGATTCTGCTCCATATTAACGAGCCGGTGGGACACGAGTATCCCGGGAAAGGGCACCAGCCTTTCTGGGAGGTCTATGATTTAATCAAGGCCTTTCCGGCCACCCTCTTTATCCTGGCCCATTGGGGTGGGGGTCTATGGTGGTACCTGTTGATGAAACGGGAAGTCAAAGGGGTTCTGGCCAACACCTATTTCGATACCGCCGCTTCCCCTTTCCTTTACCAACCGGAAATCTACGACCATGCCCTCAAAATTCTCGGTCCGGAGAAAATCCTTTATGGCAGCGATTTCCCGCTACTGGGCCTGGACCGGTATTTAAAAGAATTGGACCAGACCGGATTGACTCCGGAACAAAAGGTGGCCATTTTGGGCGGGAACAGCCAAAGAGTGCTGAGTTGGCCTGTGAGATAGCAAGATTCCAAGACAACATCGATTAAGGAGTATTCCTATCCATCTCCTCAATATAAACAAGAGGCTGTATTTCAGGTTGTGAAAGTTAGGATGTTGAATTTTGAAAGAAACCAAAACTCAAAAGAGTCTTCGTATACTAACATAAGTCAATCGGCGACTTGTCCCCTTTATCTGATCTCCTTACAGAATAAAGAACTAAATTGTTACCATGAGGGTTAGTGAGAAAATACAGTAGAAGCCGGCTCTCTATTTTTTGTTTACATAAGTAAAAATCGTTTGTATTGTACGAATATGTCTGATCTAAAACGAAACATTGAGCAAAAGGCCAATGATTTACTTGGCTTTTTCCCTGCAGTGATCATTCTGGGAGTCCGGCAGTGCGGAAAAACAACCTTGGCCAGAATGTTAAGGCCCAAATGGGATTTTTTTGATTTAGAACGCTTTCACGATTTTGATTTTATTTCCAGAGATTTTGATTTTTTTATCAAAGAGCACCCCCATTCCATTGTAATCGATGAGGCCCAAAGATTTCCAGCCCTGTTCCAGGAGCTTCGCAGCGTCATCGACAAGGACAGGCGTAGAAAAAACCGCTTTTTGCTGACCGGTTCAAGTTCTCTGGAATTAATAAAAAATGTCTCTGAAAGTCTGGCCGGGCGGGTAGGACTGATCGAACTCGGGACCTTAAAAGCCAATGAAGCCTATGCCTTGGAATTGCCTGTTTTTTATCAAATATTCACTGAAAAGCTGAGTAAGACTTCCATAGACTTATTAAAAGGACTGAAACCCAAATTATCTCATAATCAGGTTATGGAAACCTTTTTAAAAGGAGGCTATCCTGAACCGATACTGGAAAAAGAAGAAGGATTTTATGAGGCCTGGATGGAAAATTACTTCCAGACCTATGTGCAAAGAGATATCCGAAGGCTCTTCCCCAGACTGGATCTGATTAAATATCAACGTTTTGTTTCCATGCTGGCCTCCCTTAGCGGAACCATAATCAATCGGTCTCAGGTAGGAAGGTCATTGGATATTTCTGAAAAATCCGTCCGGGATTATCTGCAAATTGCCGAAGGGAGTTATGTCTGGAGAAATGTACCGAGCCATGAATCGAGTCTGAGCAAATCGATCGTCAAGATGCCGAAAGGGCATTTAAGAGACAGCGGTTTGGCCCATTTTATCCGGCAGATTAAAAGCAGGGATCAATTGCTGAATCATCCCAATGTCGGCGCAGGATTCGAAGCCTTGATCACCGAAGAGATTATCAAAGGGCTCCAGGCCCTTTCTGTCACCAACTGGCACTATTATTATTTTCGTACTAAGAACGGGGCTGAAATTGATCTTATACTGGAAGGGCCTTTCGGAACCCTGCCCATTGAAATAAAATTAGGAAGCCAGACCAAACAACGGCAATTGCAGGCCATAAAAAACTTTGTTCAACTCCATAACCTTCCATTAGGGATTGTGATTAATAATTGTGAGAAGGTCGAATTAATCGCCGATAAAATCATCCAATTGCCTGCCGGTTGTATCTAAATCCGGGAACAAAATATTTAAGATGCATCCTTCATTCCCAAAACCACTGTCATCGGTCAAACGGAGACCCGACCCCTTTCTTCACGACCCCTTTCCCTCAAAGGGTTTTGTGAACTCAGTGGAAAACGTCCTATTTTACATACGTCCCATTTTACATTGCTGGTGCTCAATCATTGCGTTCCGACACCAACCCCCGGTACCGAGAATGAATGGATTGCCGAGCTGCAAAACATTTCTCGGGAGAAATTCTGATCTCAAAGGATCTACTGAGGATAGCGGTTTAGGCAGGTATTAAAAATTCAAGTCTTTTTTTTGATTCTTATTAATACGCTTGTTAAGAAATTAGTATGGTGTCCCCCGATTTAAA
>CAWAKF010000042.1:0-7420 GCA_963782435.1 uncultured delta proteobacterium | reverse complement strand
CCCCGGGCCTTTTTAACCCCGCCCCCTTTTCCTCGGCCTCCGGCATGAACCTGGGCTTTCACGATATAGGGGGGAGGCCCGATCTCTCGGGACACCTGGGCTGCTCCTTCAACGGAAAAGGCCACATTTCCTTTAGGAACCGGGATTCCATATTTGGCAAAAATTGTTTTTGCCTGGTATTCATGAATTTTCATTTAGTAATTCCTTACTCTAAAAAAGATTCGTATTTTTTATTCGATCTTCAGCGAAATTAAGGATTAAGTTCCTTTGATTTGAAATAGAACCCGTTAAGCGATAAATGCCCCTGCCGATCGCAGGCGACGAACGGTTTAAGTTTACAGCTTTCTCTCATCAATGACCCGCTTAGCTTTGCCTTCACTCCGGGTGATGGTTCCCGGGGAGACCAGACGGATCTTGATCCCGATACCGATCAACCCCCTCATGTGGGCCTCGATACTTTGTTCCACCTCTTTAATTTTTTCCCCTCCGGCCTGATAGATTTCGGGTTTGGCTTCCACATCCACTTCCAGTGTATCCAAATATCCCTTTTTCCGGACAATAATCACATATTGCGGTTCAATTCCTTTCTGATCCAGAAGAAGGCTTTCAATCTGGGAGGGAAAGATATTGACCCCGCTGATAATCAGCATATCGTCACTGCGACCATAGACCTTCTCCATTTTGATCAGGGTCCGGCCGCATTCGCATTTTTCCCTTTTTAGCAAGGTAATGTCCCGGGTTCGATAGCGCAGTAGCGGCATGGCCCGGCGCTGTATAGCAGTAAAAACCAGCTCTCCCTTGGTCCCGTAGGGCAAGACATCGCCGGTTACGGGATCGATAATTTCAGCCAGAATGTGATCTTCATTGATGTGTAAATAGCCGTCCTGGGCTTGGCAATCGAAGGCTACCCCGGGACCCATCAGTTCGGTCAACCCGTAAGCCTCGTAGGCCTTGATATTCAGTCGATCTTCGATTTCCTTACGTATCTCTCTGGACCAGGGCTCGGCCCCGAAAACTCCGATCCGTAACCGGAGGTCTTTAAAATTGATCCCCGTTTGCAGGCCTTTTTCGGCAATGGTCAGGGCGTAGGAAGGGGTACAGCAAAGGATGGTGGTTCCAAAATCCTGCATGATGGTTATCTGCCGTTCGGTCTGGCCTGAAGATGTGGGAATAACTGTGGCCCCGATTTTTCCCGCACCCTGGTGAAATCCCAGCCCGCCGGTAAACAGCCCCATGCCATAGGCATTCTGGAGGATGTCGTTGGGTCGGACCCCGGCGGCATACAGGTTCCGGGCCATACAATTGGCCCATTGGTCCAGGTCTTCTGCGGTATAAGGGCCGGTGATCGGTTTGCCTGTGGTTCCGGAAGACGCGTGGATCCGAACAACTTCCGTCATGGGCACGGCACATAAACCAAAAGGATAGTTATCCCGCAGGTCGTTTTTGATGGAAAAGGGGAGCTTGGACAAGTCCTTCAGTTCCTTGATGTCCTGGGGTTTAATCCTTTGCTCGTCCAATCTGTTTTTATAATACGGGACCTTGTCGTAAACCCAGGCGACGGTTTGTTGCAGTTGTTTTAATTGAAAATCCTGCATGGCATCCAATGGCATGGTCTCAAATTTTTCGTCCCAATACATTGTTATCCTCTCCTTTTTCTAAATGTTGATATGCGTAAATTCTAATAATTTTTATTGGTCTAAGATGATTCGCTTTTTGCCAAAGCCTCCCTCAGAAGCCCTATATTATCTTCGAACTCCTTGAACAATTCAGAGCCGAATCGGATCCCTTGTTTGGTAAATCCGGTATAACTGTCAGAGACGACATATTTTCTCAAATCAACATAATGTTTCCCTTTATATTCCTTGATTGAAAAAAGGAGAAAATCGGTGGGATTGATCTGCATGCGGCAAATTTCCCCTGGTTCTTTATCCATACCATCCTCCTGTTTTTAACCGTAACATCTACATTAATTTATGCAAACACTAACACAAAATCAAAAGTTTTCTAACGGAAAAAAAGACAATCTTAGTCCGGAGTATTTAGTTCGGAGCGGAAAGATGTGTTTCTGAACTCCGAAATTAAAACTAATCCTTAAAAACTCTCGGGCATTTAATCCTCTCCATACTCAGATCGTTGAAACGATTCTCATCATTTATACATTCTCTCTTATTTCCAAGGTTGCTATTCTGTCAAGAAAAAAGGAGAAGGTCAAGAAAAGGAGGAAAAATCCTTGGAAAAATTCTTGACATCCCAAAGGGGGTATGATAGAAGCGGGAGGACTCTGTTATAAAATTCACAAGTAATATCTTAAGTTTAATAAGAAGATCTTTCATGTTTTTCAAAAAGGAGGTGGGATAACCTTTCTGATCGATTTTAGAAATCTTTTGTACCCCTTAATTCACCTTTTACAAAAATTTTATTAATCTAAAGAAGGAGGAGAGAGTTCATGAACATTATTTTATTTGCCCTTATCTGCGGCGCCCTGGGGGTGGCCTACGCCCTCGTGACTGCGGTTTGGGTATCCAAGCAGGATGCCGGGACCGATCGTATGCAGCAGATCTCGAATGCGGTCAAGGAGGGGGCTTATGCCTTTCTTTCCCGTGAGTACAGGACCGTGGCCATTGTTGCAGTGATACTGTTGATTATCATTGCCGTGGTCCCGGCCCTTGGCCCATGGACGGCCCTCGGCTTCCTTATCGGAACGGTCGGGTCCGCCTTTGCCGGGTTTGTCGGTATGTGGGTTACGGTACGGGCCAACGTCCGGACAACTCAGGCGGCCAAAAAGGGGATCCAGGCTGCGCTGACCCTTTCATTCAAGGGTGGTTCGGTCACGGGCATCATGGTGGTCGGTCTGGGCATCATCGGGCTGGCCGGGTATTTCTCGATTGCCCGGGCTTATGCCGGAGAATCCGCTTTCCATGCCCTTATCGGTCTGGGGTTCGGCTGTTCTCTGATGAGTGTTTTCGCCCGTATTGCCGGCGGTATCTACACCAAGGCGGCCGACGTCGGTGCCGACCTGGTCGGTAAGGTGGAAGCCGGTATTCCGGAAGATGATCCGCGTAACCCGGCGGTTATCGCCGATAACGTGGGCGACAATGTGGGTGACTGCGCCGGAATGGCGGCGGACCTCTATGAAACCTATACGGTAACCCTGGTAGCCGCTATGCTGCTGGCCAAGTCGGTTTTTGGCGCCGATAGTCCCTGGGTTGAATTTCCGCTCCTTTTGGGTGGTGTTTCGATTATCGCTTCGATCATCGGGACTTACTTCGTGAAACTCGGCGCCAAGCAGTATATCATGGGAGCCCTGTATAAGGGCCTGGCCGTCGCCGGGATCCTGGCGGCCATCGCCTTTTATGGAGTAACAGTCTGGTTTATGGGGAATCGTCTCAGGCGACAATACCGGCGGCTTCACCCCTATGAGCATTTTCGGCACGGCCCTTATCGGTCTGATCCTGACCGGTCTTATTGTCTGGATCACCGAGTATTATACCGCCAATCAGTTCCGACCCGGTAAAAACCATCGCCAAGGCCAGTTTGACCGGCCACGGCACCAACGTGATCGCCGGCCTGGCCATGAGCATGGAAGCCGACGGCCCTTCCGGCTATTGTTATCGTTGCCGCGATTCTCGGTTCTTTCGGCCTCGGTGGTGGGTTCAGCGGCAATCCGAGCAGCGGTCTTTTTGCCATCGCCCTTTCCGCGGTGGCCATGCTTTCCATGACCGGTATTGTTGTGGCCATCGACTCCTACGGGCCGATCACGGATAACGCCGGCGGTATCGCTGAGATGGCCGAGCTTCCTCCTGAAGTACGGGCCATTACCGATCCGCTTGATGCGGTCGGCAATACCACCAAAGCGGTCACCAAAGGATATGCCATTGGTTCCGCCGCTCTGGCAGCCTTGGTGCTGTTTGCCGAGTATGCGAGGGAATTGGCCAAGGGGATAAGCGGCATCAAATTTGACCTTTCTGACCCTTTAATCATTGCCGGCCTGTTTATCGGCGGGCTGATTCCCTACTATTACGGCGGCAGATTGATGCTGGCGGTCGGTAGAGCAGCCGGCGGCGTCGTTGAAGAGGTTCGCAGGCAATTCCGCGAGATCAAAGGCATCATGGAAGGGACCGGCAAACCGGAGTACGGTAAGTGTGTGGATATCGTTACCAAGTCGGCCCTCAAGGAAATGATGATTCCGGCCTTGATCCCGGTCGTAGCTCCTATCATTGTCGGTTTTGCCCTCGGGCCAAAGGCCCTCGGTGGTCTTCTGATCGGATGCATCCTAACCGGCCTTTTCCAGGCCATCGCCATGACCTCCGGCGGCGGCGCCTGGGACAATGCCAAGAAATCCTTTGAGGACGGCGTCACCGACGACAAAGGCGTTGTCCATAAAAAAGGAAGTGATGGTCACAAGGCTTCGGTTACCGGCGATACCGTCGGCGACCCATATAAGGACACCGCCGGCCCGGCCATCAACCCCATGATCAAAGTCATCAACATCGTGGCGCTGTTGATTGTCCCGATTGTCATTTCCTTGTGGGGTTAATTTTCAAGTACAATTACCATTGATTCTACAGATATAGGGAACGGGGGATAGACCCCGTTCCCTTTTTTCAAACATTTGTTTATGATCACCCCGTAATTCAAGTTATTCCTATTGGCCAAACCAATTCGAATTTTTAGAACTCTTCCTGTTTCATCAAACCTGTTACAATTTTTTCTTTTGGATTTGACTTTAGCCGCCCCCTTTTGTTAATATAAATTCAAAGTTATCTTAATGTTAACCTCTTTCAGGCAGGAGGGACCCATGCGCTACTTAAACGAACTTGACATAAAAAACAAAAAACTGCTGATCCGGGTGGACTTTAATGTGCCCCTGGATAAAAATCTGAATATCACTGACGATAACCGAATCCGGGGTGTTTTGCCGACCATCAATTATGCCCTGGATGAAAACGCCAAGGTGATCCTTTGTTCCCATCTGGGGCGCCCAAAAGGGAAAGTGGTTGATGCCTTTAGTTTGGCCCCGGTGGCCAGGCGTTTAAGCCGTTTGATCCAGAAAGAGGTTAAGTTGGCCCCGGATTGTGTGGGACTTCAAGTCAAAACCATGATTGAAGGCATGCAGCCGGGCGAGGTAATCCTATTGGAGAATCTGCGTTTCCATCCCGAAGAAGAAAAAAATGATGAAGCTTTCGGCCGGGCCCTGGCGGAATTGTGCGATATTTATATTGATGATGCCTTTGCCGTGGCCCATCGGGCCCATGCCTCGGTTGTGGCTGTGGCCAAGTTTGCCAAGGCCTCCGCAGCCGGATTTCTGATGAAAGACGAACTCAAATTTTTTCACCAATCCATGGAGAATCCGGCTCGTCCCCTGACGGCTGTGATCGGCGGATCCAAAGTGAGCAGTAAGCTGGGGGCTCTTGAAAATCTGTTGACCCATGTCGACAAAATGGTTATCGGTGGGGCCATGGCCAATACATTCTTGAAAAGCCTTCATTGTGAAGTCGGCAAATCTCTGGTGGAGGAAGACCTGATTAATATGGCTCAGGGATTGATGGAAAAGGCCAAAGCCCTGGGGGTAAAATTGTATCTTCCCGTCGATTGTGTGATCGGCAATAGTTTTGAGGCCAAGGCCGAAACCCAGATCACCTCCGTTCAGGAAGTCCTTAAAGACTGGATGATCCTGGATATCGGACCGGCCACCTCTTTACTCTATTCCGAAGTCCTGCAAAATGCCAAAACCATTATCTGGAACGGACCCATGGGGGCCTTCGAGATGGATCCTTTTGCCCGAGGGACCATGGCTATGGTTCACACTGTTGCCAATTCCAAAGCCCTGACCATAGTCGGCGGTGGGGATACCGATGTGGCCGTTCATAAAGCCGGCGAGTCTTCCAAGATTTCTTATATTTCCACAGGCGGAGGAGCTTTTTTGGAACTATTGGAGGGAAAGCAGTTGCCCGGCATATTGGCTTTGGAAAATGTTTTTGAAAACAAAGCCTGATAGAAGCTATTTTAAAAATCTTGGTTGTGAGTTGCGTGTTACACGTTACGAGTTCTTTTGAAAAGATGGTGTTCTTTTAACCCGCAACCCGCAACAATAATAGTAATTATCTTAGACGAAAATTATTTGATGAAAACTGTAAAACGCTGGTAGGTTCATCATAAAAAGGAGGAACCAAATTGGGAAAAAATGACCGTCGACCGTGGATCGGGGGAAATTGGAAGATGTTTAAAACTATCCCGGAGGCATTGAACACTATTCAGGAATTGATAGCCGGGATGCCGGATCCGCTTCAGGCTGAGGTGATCATTGCCCCTCCTTTTACGGTCTTGTCTGATTTGGGAAAGGCGATCATAGGCAGTCCTGTTCAATTGGCGGCTCAGAATGTTCATTGGGCGGAAGAAGGGGCCTATACCGGTGAAATTTCAACACGGATGCTGATCGATGTGGGTTGTACCTATTGTATCATCGGTCATTCCGAACGCAGGCATGTGTTCGGAGAAACCGATGAACTGATCCACAAGAAGGTTGCTGCCTGTTTGAAGGCTGGGTTGAAGCTGATTCTCTGTGTGGGGGAGACCCTTCAAGAACGGGAAGAGGGGAGGATCCAGGAGGTCATCGGCCGTCAATTTAAAGAGGCGGTTCAGGGGCTTTCCCCGGAAGACCTGGCCCAAGGGGTGATTGCTTACGAACCGGTTTGGGCCATCGGAACCGGTAAATCGGCTACACCGGCTGAAGCCCAGGAAGTCCATGCTTTTATTCGAGGATTGGTGGCGGATCGGTTTAATAAAACCCTTGCAAAGGAGAAAAGGATTGTGTATGGTGGTAGCGTCACTCCGGACAACATTCGGGAAATTTATGCCCAACCGGATATTGACGGAGCGCTGGTGGGGGGTGCCAGTCTAAAAGCTGAAAAATTTCTGCCCCTTATCAAGGAGGTTCATCAATAAGTCGTTATGGCAACTTTGACAACAATTATTCATATAGTGGTTTGTTTTGCCCTGATTCTGATAGTATTGCTGCAAACCGGAAAAGGGGCCAGTATGGGTGCGGCCTTCGGCGGCTCAAGCCAGACGGTTTTCGGCAGCGGTGGAGCGGCAACGTTCCTAACCAAGATGACCACCGTCGCCGCGGCGATTTTTATGGTTACTTCTCTGCTCCTGGCTTTTATGTACGGACCCGGATCGAGTTCCTCTTCGGTGGTAGGAGCCCCTTCTGCTTCTACCCAAAAGCAGACAACTCCGGCTCAGGCTCCAACGGGATCTCCTGTAACCCCGACCCCGACGGCTCCGACTGTTCCTGCGACTCCGGCGAAACCCATCACCAAATAGGGGATTTTCCTGTGCCGAAGTGGTGGAATCTGGTAGACACACCATCTTGAGGGGGTGGCGGGTAACTCCGTGCGGGTTCGAGTCCCGCCTTCGG